>CAVQGD010000033.1:0-385821 GCA_963711935.1 uncultured Actinomycetota bacterium | reverse complement strand
TCGGCGATCTCGCAGTTCAGCGCGAGGCCGATCTTGATGGCGGACTCGACGCCGGTCCTGTTCATGACGGGGAGGGAGCCGGGCAGGCCGAGACAGACCGGGCAGGTCTGGGTGTTGGCGTCGGCACCGAGGGCGGTCGAACAGCCGCAGAACATCTTGGTCCTGGTGCCGAGTTCGACATGGACCTCGAGGCCCATGACGGGGTCGTACGACGCCAGCGCGTCCTCGTACGACACCAGGTCGGTCGTGGTGGTCACGGTGAAACTTCCCTCTCAGCCCAGCAGGACGTCGTCGTCGCCCAGGCGCTTCAGCTCCCGGTAGAGAATGGCGAAGCCGGTGACGATGGCGGCGGCGGACACGGTGGCGTCGATCAGGACCAGCGTGTCCTGCTCGGCGCGGGCCTTCTTGAGCTGCTTGGCCACACCGATCGCGCCGAACGCGGTCGCGGCCATGGACAGGTACGTACCGGACCTGGACTTCTTGAAGCCCTTGGCCTTGGTCAGCGCACTCACAGCGACGGAGCCTCCTCCAGGAGCGGGTGCCCCCACTTTTCCACGAAAGCGGCCTCGACGGCCGCACCCACCTTGTACAGGCGGTCGTCCCGCATCGCCGGGGCGATGATCTGCAGGCCGACCGGCAGCCCGTCCTCCGGCGCGAGGCCGCAGGGCAGGGACATGGCGGCGTTGCCGGCCAGGTTGGCCGGGATGGTGCACAGGTCCGCGAGGTACATCGCCATCGGGTCGTCGGCGCGCTCACCGATCGGGAAGGCGGTGGTGGGGGTCGTGGGCGACACGATCACCTCCACCTTCTCGAACGACTTCTCGAAGTCGCGGGTGATGAGCGTACGGACCTTCTGGGCGCTGCCGTAGTACGCGTCGTAGTAGCCGCTCGACAGGGCGTAGGTGCCGAGCATGATGCGGCGCTTGACCTCGGGCCCGAAACCGTCCGCACGGGTGAGGGAGGTGACCTCCTCGGCGGAGTGCGCGCCGTCGTCACCGGTCCGCAGGCCGTAGCGCAGGCCGTCGAACCGGGCGAGGTTGCTGGAGCACTCGCTCGGCGCGATCAGGTAGTACGCGGAGAGCGCCAGGTCGAAGGACGGACAGTCCAGCTCGACGATCTCGGCGCCGAGCCCCTTGAGGAGCGCGACGGCCTCGTCGAAACGCCGCACCACCCCGGCCTGGTATCCCTCACCGCGGAACTGCTTGACGACACCGACCCGCATGCCCTGGACGCTGCCGTTGCGAGCGGCCTCGACGACGGGTGGCACGGGGGTGTCGATGGAGGTGGAGTCGAGCGGGTCGTACCCGCCGATGACCTCGTGCAGGAGCGCCGCGTCCAGGACCGTGCGGGCGCAGGGCCCGCCCTGGTCGAGGGAGGACGAGAACGCGACCATGCCGTAGCGGGAGACACCGCCGTACGTCGGCTTCACACCGACCGTGCCGGTGACGGCGGCGGGCTGGCGGATGGAGCCGCCGGTGTCGGTGCCGAGGGCGAGGGGCGCCTGGAAGGAGGCGAGCGCGGCGGAGGACCCCCCACCGGAGCCGCCGGGGATACGGGTCAGATCCCAGGGGTTGCCCGTGGGCCCGAACGCGCTGTTCTCGGTGGAGGACCCCATGGCGAACTCGTCCATGTTGGTCTTGCCGAGGATGACGACGTCGGCGTCCTTCAGCTTTTTGGTGACGGTGGCGTCGTACGGCGGGATCCAGCCTTCGAGGATCTTCGACCCCACGGTCGTCGGAACCCCGGCCGTGGTGAAGATGTCCTTGAGTGCGAGCGGCACACCGGCGAGGGGACCGAGCTTCTCGCCGCGCTCCCGCTTCTCGTCGACGGCACGGGCCTGGGCCAGCGCCCCCTCGCGGTCGATGTGCAGGAAGGCGTGCACCTTCTCGTCGACGGCCTCGATGCGGGCGAGGTGAGCCTCGGTGACCTGGACTGCGGTGAGCTCGCCGGAAGCGATCTTCGCGGCGATCCCGGCGGCGGTCAGCCTGATGATGCTGTCGGTCATGACGTGATCAGTCCTCCCCCAGGATCTGCGGCACCTTGAAACGCTGCCGCTCCTGGGCCGGGGCGCCGGACAGCGCCTGCTCGGGGGTGAGCGACGGACGGACCTCGTCCGCGCGCATGACGTTCGTCAGCGGCAGCGGGTGCGAGGTCGGCGGTACGTCTTGGTCGGCGACCTCGCTGACGCGGGCGACCGCGCCGATGATGTCGTCCAGCTGGCCTGCGAAGTGGTCGAGCTCTTCGGGCTTCAGCTCCAGACGCGCCAGCCGGGCGAGGTGGGCGACCTCCTCGCGCGTGATGCCAGGCATGCGGCGATCCTCTGGGGTGAGTGTGTGTGATGGGTGAGTGTGTGTGGTGTGGGCCCAATCCTATGGGGCGCATCCCCGGCGCGCGCACGGGTTGCCCGCTAGGCACCTGACGAACAGATCGTAGGTGGCCGGGTCCCCGTGCGCGCGCACGGGTTGCCCGCTAGGCACCTACGAAAATTCGTAGGTGGGGCGGCGTCCCCGTGCGCGTGCACGGGTTTGCGTCCGCCTGCTCGGGGTTGCTCCGGGCGCCCCCGGGTTATTCGTCTATTCGTCTGTCGTAGCCCTCGGCAGCGCCGCCGTCGGCCGCTGCCATCCCCGCGACCCCCGCGCCCGCAGCCACGCCGTCGTCTCCTCGGGCGGCATCGCGGCAGCGATCAGCCACCCCTGCACCGCGTCACACCGGAGATCCCGCAGCCGCTCCCACGTCTCGTCGTCCTCGACGCCCTCGGCGACCACCAACAGGCCCAGGGAGTGGGCGAGATCCACCGTGCACCGTACGATCTCCGCGTCCTCGGCGTCCACGGCCAGCCGCGCCACGAACGACCGGTCGATCTTCAGCTCGCTGACCGGCAGCCGGCGCAGGTGCACAAGCGAGGAGTACCCCGTGCCGAAGTCGTCCAGCGACATCTTCACGCCGTGTCCGGCCAGTCCGGCCAGCGTGTCCGCGGCCCGCTGCGGGTCCTCCAGCAGCACATGTTCCGTTATCTCCAGCTGGAGCGCGTCCGCCGGCACCCCGTGCCGGGCCAGCCGTGCCGCGACCGCCCCCGCGAAGCCGGGCGTGTGGACGTCCCTCGGCGACACATTCACCGCGACCGGCACATACAGGCCCTGCGCACGCCAGCGCGCCACCTGCTCCAGCGCCGTCTCCAGGACGTACTCCGTCAGGTGCGGCATCAGTCCGGATGACTCGGCTATCGCTATGAACTCGTCCGGCGGGACCTTCCCTCTCTCGGGATGCACCCACCGTACGAGCGCCTCCAGCCCGGCCACCTGCCCGTCGAAACGGACCTTCGGCTGGTAGTGCAGCTGCACCTCGCGCGCGTCGAGGGCGCGTCTGAGGTCGCCCAACAGGCCCAGCCGGTCCGGGGTGTTGGAGTCCCGCTTGGACTCGTACACCTCCACGCCCGTACGGTCCCGCTTCGCCTGGTACATCGCCACGTCCGCGCGCCGCAGCAGCCCTTCCGCGTCGAGCGCGTGCTCGGGGAAGACGGCGACTCCGGCGCTGGCCTCCAGCACGAGGCTGAGCCCGTCGAGGTCGAGGGACGAACCGAGTGCGGCGACGAGGTCGCGGGCGATCCGGCTCGCGGATGTCGTGGAGTCGGCCACGGGCAGTAACACGGCGAACTCGTCGCCGCCGAGCCGCGCGGCCTCCGCTCCGCGCGGCAGCGCCAGCCGCAGCCGCTCGGCTATCTGCAGCAGCAGCCGGTCGCCCGCAAGATGACCGAGCGTGTCGTTCACGGCCCTGAAGCGGTCCATGTCGATCAGCATCAGCGCCGATCGCGTACCGATCCGCTCCGCGTCGTCCAGTGCCGTCCAGGTCCGTTCCAGCAGCCACTGCCGGTTCGGCAGGCCGGTGAGCGGATCGCGCAGCTGTTCCTCCGCCCGGGCACGGGCGATCCGCAGCGTGGAGTCGAGCGCGATGAGGGGGATGGCGAACAGCGGCAGCAGGAGCGGCTGGGCGACGGCGACCACACAGAGGAGCGGCGTGATACCGAGCAGGGCGACCGCGACCAGTCCCTGTCTGACCAGGGCGGTGCGGGCGACCGTGGGCACGCCGCCGCGCGGCGCGTGGAGATACCAGATCAGGCCACGGGTGACCGCGAGGTAAGCGGTGGCGACCAGCACGACCTGGGGTGCCGCGTAGAAGTTCCAACTCTCCGGATTCCAGGGGGACTCAACGGAGGGGATACGTCCGAACGCGGCGAGCACCAGCGCGCCGACGCCGACGCCGAGTATGTCGACCGCGCCGTGCAGCACGCCCTGCCGCCAGCGGCCCCGGCGCGCGACGCCGACGAGGACGACGAGGACGACGGTGAGGCTGACTATCCCGGCGGGCGCCCAGCCGTACAGCAGCAGGACGGCGAGGGTGAGCGCGGCACCGGAACCGGTGCCGCCCCACCAGCGGGCGCGCCCCATCGCGACCAGGTGCCCGACGATGACGCCGACGAGTACGGCCAGCGACCAGCCGGCCGTGCCGGACGGGAAGAGCGCGTGGTGACAGGTGAACGCCCGGTAGAAGCCGGCGCCCAGCACCGCGCCGGCCACCCCGACGATCGCGGCGGGCAACGCGGGCCAGGACAGATGCCGCTCGGAGTCATGCCCCGCGAGCCCCGCACCGCGCCTGGAACCGATGTCCACGAGCTCCCCACCGCGCCCGGAGCCGATGTCCGCGAGCCCCGCACCACGCCCGGAGCCCTGTCCCTTGGGCCGCGCACCGCGCTCGGTGCTGTTGCGCGCGGGGCTGTGCGCGCCGGTGCCGTGCACCACAGCGCCGCGTACGGAAGCGCCATCACCGCGTACGGAAGCGCCATCACCATGTACGGCAGCGTCATCGCCGCGTACGGAAGCGTCATCACCATGTACGGCAGTGCCGTCACCGCGTACGGCAGCGCCGTCACCATGTACGGCAGCGTCATCACCGCGTACGGCAGCGTCGTTCACGCGCTCCGACGGTCGCTCTGACGACGGTCGCCCTGACTTCGCTCGGCGGCTGCTCAGCCATGCCCCGGCCACCCGGCGCAGACGCAGCCGTGAGTCCGGGGCGGCGCTCTCGGTCGGTTCCATTCCCGTCCCTCTCACAGCCGGCGGTGCCCACGCGGCGCGGCCCGATGCCCCCAACTGCCGCCCACAGCACCGCGTCTGAAAACCCACCACGCGTCTGGGCACGGCAGGCGCACATCTCAACAGTAGGCCGCAGAAGGCTTCTACGGGCAGCGGTCCTCGACGGTTGCCCGAATGCGATCCGGCCACCCGTATGCATCTGGTATGCGCCGAACAGGTGACCTTCAACCGCTACTTCTCGGCCGGAAGCGCGACTTCCGCAGCCACTTCCGGCCCTTGTTCGAGGAGAACGGCGAAGCCCTCCTCGTTCAGAACCGGCACTTTGAGCTGCCTCGCCTTATCGTATTTCGATCCAGGATCGTCACCCACAACAACAAATGAGGTCTTCTTCGAAACCGATCCGGTCACTTTCGCTCCCCTGCTCTGCAGGGCCTCCTTCGCGCCGTCACGCGTGTGGCGCTCCAGCGTGCCGGTGACGACGACGGTGAGCCCTTCGAGCGGGCGCGGGCCCTCGTCCTCGCCGGTGCTCTCCTCCTCCATACGGACGCCGGCGGCCCGCCACTTGCGGAGAATCTCCTGGTGCCAGTCCACCGCGAACCACTCCTTGAGCGAGGCCGCGATGATCGCACCGACGCCGTCGGTGTTCGCCAACTCCTCCTCACTGGCCTGCTCGATGCGGTCGACAGAGCGGAACTTCCGGGCCAGCGCTTCGGCGGCGACCGGGCCGACGTGACGGATCGACAGACCGGTGAGGATACGGGCGAGCGGTCGCTCCTTGGCGGCCTCGATGTTCTCCAGCATCGCCAGCGCGTTCTTCCTGGGCTCACCCTGCTGGTTGGCGAAGACCGTGGCGATCTTCTCCTCGCCGGTCTTCGGGTCGCGCTTGGGCAGGCCGCTGTCCTGGTCGAGGACGTACGCCTTGATGGGCAGCAACTGCTCGATGGTGAGGTCGAAGAGGTCGCCCTCGTCGACGAGCGGTGGTTCGGCGGGCTCCAGCGGCTTGGTGAGCGCGGCGGCGGCGACGTATCCGAAATGCTCGATGTCCAGGCACTTACGGCCGGCGAGATAGAAGAGCCGCTCGCGCAACTGGGCCGGGCAGGTACGGGCGTTCGGGCAGCGCAGGTCGACGTCGCCCTCCTTCATGGGCCGCAGCGCCGCAGCGCACTCGGGGCAGTCGGCCGGCATCACGAACTCCCGCTCGCTGCCGTCCCGCAGATCGACCACCGGGCCGAGGATCTCCGGAATGACGTCACCGGCCTTGCGCAGCACCACCGTGTCGCCGATGAGGACACCCTTGGCCTTGACCACGTCCTGATTGTGCAGCGTGGCGAACTCGACCTCCGAGCCTGCCACCGTGACCGGCTCGACCTGCGCGTACGGCGTCACCCTGCCGGTACGGCCCACACCCACACGGATGTTGATGAGCTTGGTGTTGACCTCCTCCGGCGCGTACTTGTAGGCGATGGCCCAGCGCGGTGCGCGGGCCGTGGAGCCGAGGCGGCCCTGGAGGCGGATCTCGTCGAGCTTCACGACCACGCCGTCGATCTCGTGCTCCACGGAGTGGCGGTTCTCCCCGTAGTGCGCGATGAACTCCCGTACGCCGTCGAGGTCGTCCACCACCTTGGCGTACCGGGAGGTGGGCAGGCCCCAGGTCCGCAGGAGGTCGTACGCCTGGGAGAGGCGGCTCATGCCGTCGAAGCCCTCCAGGGCTCCGATGCCGTGGACCACCATGTGGAGCGGGCGGGTGGCGGTGACGCGTGGGTCCTTCTGGCGCAGGGAACCCGCCGCCGCGTTGCGCGGGTTGGCGAAGGGCTTGTCACCGGCCTCCACCAGCCGGGCGTTGAGCTCTTCGAACTTCTCCATCGGGAAGTAGACCTCGCCGCGGATCTCCACGAGGTCGGGGATCCGGTCGCCCTCCAGCCGGTCCGGAATCTCCGCGATGGTACGGACATTGGGCGTGATGTCCTCACCGGTGCGGCTGTCGCCGCGGGTCGCCGCGCGTGTGAGGCGGCCATGCTCGTACGTGAGGTTGACGGCGAGGCCGTCGACCTTGAGCTCGCACAGGAAGTGGTAGTCCTGCTCGCCCAGTTCCCTGGCGATGCGGTCGGTCCAGGCGGCGAGTTCGTCGTCGTTGAACGTGTTGTCGAGGGACAGCATGCGCTGGCGGTGCTCTACCGCCCTGAAGTCCGTCTCGTACGACCCTGCCACCTTCTGGGTCGGTGAGTCGGGGGTGCGCAGCGCCGGGTACTCGTCCTCTATCGCCTCCAGGGAGCGCAGAAGCCGGTCGAACTCCGCGTCGCTGATGACGGGAGCGTCCTTCACGTAGTACCGGAAGCGGTGCTCCTCGATCTGCTCAGAGAGCCGCGCGTGCTTGTCCCGTACCTCGGCGGGCATCGCCGTCTCCGCTTGCTTGTCGCCGGCCACCGTGTCGTCCTCCCGTTACTCAGGGTTGTCCGCGAGGGATCTCGCCGCCTGGACGCAGTGGGCGAGTGCCTGGCGCGCGTACGCGGGGGAAGCGCCCGCGAGTCCGCACGACGGCATGACCGTGACCGCGTCCGTGAGAAGCCCCGGATTCAGCCCCAGCCTGCGCCACATCGTCCTGACACCCATGACGCTACCGGCAGGGTCTGACAACGGGCCGTCCGTGCCCGGCACGACTCCGGCGAGGAGCTTCATGCCGCCCTCCACCACTTCCCCGATCGCGTCATCGTCACGCTCGGTGAGCAGCGAGAAGTCGAAGGAGACGGCGGCGGCCCCGGCGCGGCGCAGCAGGGCGAACGGGACGTCGGGCGCGCACGAGTGCACGGCCACGGGCCCGCCCCCGTGCGCACCGATCACCTCCCGCAAGGTGGCCTCGACAACCTGGCGGTCCACGGCGCGGTGGGTGCGGTAGCCGCTGGCGGTCCTCACCTGCCCGCGCGACACGGCCACCAGGGACGGCTCGTCGAGCTGGAGGACGACGTCGGCGCCGGGCACCCGCCGCCGTACGTCATCGACATGCGCGCGCAGTCCTTCAGCGAGCGACCCGGCCAGGTCCCGGCAGGCGCCGGGGTCGGACAGAGCCGCCTGCCCGTTCCTCAACTCCAGCGCCGCGGCGAGCGTCCACGGCCCGACGGCCTGGACCTTCAGCGGCCCCTCGTAGCCTTGCGTGAACTCCTCCAGCGCGTCGAGGTCCTGGTCGAGCCACGACCTGGCCCGCCGGGTGTCCCGCCCCGGCCGGTCCCCGATCCGCCATCCGCTGGGCTCCACGCGCGCGTACAGCTCGACGAGCATCCCCGCCGTCCGCCCGATCATGTCGGCACCGGGGCCACGGGCGGGCAACTCGGGCAGGTACGGCATCCCTGTCTCCGGACCCTCGAAGATCCCGGTGACGGTCTTGGCGGCCTCACGGGCATCGCCGCCGGGCATGGAGCCGGCGCCGGTGGCGGGTCCGAAGCTGAAGTTCTCGTTCACGCGGTGAAGCCTACGTACGTCATCGAACCGGTGCCTGCGCCGATGCCGACGGGGGCGGGGGGCGGGGGCAGCGGGAGCAGGGACGGGGACGACTGGGGCGGCGGAGCGGGGAGCGGCGGGGGCGGCGGAGCGGGGACGGCTGAGGCGGCGGGAGCTGGGGGGCCGAGGCTGGGGCTGGGGCGGGATCAACGCCCCGGCCGCACCGTCAGGTCGTTGACCTCCGTGTCCCTCGGCAGATCCAGGGCCATCAGGATCGTGGTCGCCACCGACTCGGGGTCGATCCACCGGGACGGGTCGTACTCCCTGCCCTCCTGCTGGTGGACCTTGGCCTGCATGGGGGTCGCGGTGCGGCCGGGGTAGACCGAGGTGACGCGGACGCCGTTCGCGTGTTCCTCGTGGCGCAGGGAGTCGGCCAGGGCCTTCAGACCGTGCTTGGAGGCGGCGTACGCGGACCAGTCGGCGTGGGCGTTGAGGCCGGAGCCGGAGTTGACGAAGATCACATGCCCCTGGGCGACGCGGAGTTGGGGCAGGAAGTGGCGGGTGAGCTCGGCCGGGGAGATCAGGTTGACGTTGAGCTGGTGGCGCCAGGACTTGGGGGTCAGGTCACCCACGGCGCCCAGGTCGACGACGCCCGCGATGTGCAGGAGCGAGTCGACCCGGTCGGGCAGCGTCTGGTGCGAGAACGCCCAGGAGAGCCTGTCCGGGTCCGCCAGGTCACCCACCAGGGTCTTCACGCCGGGGAACTCGGCGGCCAGCTCCTTCGCGCGGCCCGCGTCGCGCGCGTGCAGCCAGAGTTCGTCCCCGCGCGCGTGCAGACGCCGGGCGACGGCCGCGCCGATGCCGGAGCCGGCCCCGGTGATCACATGTGTAGCCATGCCTGCCATGCTCGCATCACCGTCGCGCCACGCGTGCTGTTCCGTGACGCAGATGTTCCCGCATCCACCGACGGGCTGCGCCCCAACGTCGCCTCGGCACTGCGGGCGGCGTCGGACACCATGAAGACTTTCGCGCTCGACGCCATTCTGCACCTATCGACTTCGGTCGCTCCTTCCGCGCTCTAAGCTGCTCGCATGGGAGTAGAGGTAGGGGTGGGGGACCTGGTCAGGAGCTACACAGGGCTCCGCGACAGCGCCGCCGGACAAGATGGCTCCGCAGCCCGCCTGTTGCAGTTCTACAGCGTGGAATGCGGCCTGAAGGCGGCGATCCTCGGCAAGAACGGAACGAACGCCCGTAGTACTGCGGACCTGCCCACTGAGCTGCGTACGCATGATCTGAGGGCCCTGGCCAAGGCACTCAAGCTCAGTGCCGAGACAATAGGCCAGTTGGCTGGCTGCCGTCGTCGACACAACGAACAGAGCAGAGTGGAACAGCATCAGCTCCACGAGGCTTGGCGCTATGGCGCCGCGCTGCACGGGGATGACGAAAAAGCTGCGGATGCCGCGCTGAGCAGTCTCAGCGAATGGTGTCGAGGGGAGCACAAGCGGTGACCGTCAAGGAGAGCCTTCCGGCTCCGAGCCACCTCTACACGTGGGTGGATATCGACGAGCACTTCGCCAAGCTCGCGGCACGGGGCGAGTGGGAGCCCTGGTTGCTCGAGGTCGATGCCTATTGGGACAGTGTCGAGTTCACCGTAGCCGAGGGCACAGACCCCGAAGCCGTGTGGGCTTGGCTTGTCAAGCGGCTCGGCCCCCTGACTGTGGACACCGGGCGCCAAGCGATTCTCCTGGAATCCCTTGAGGGTGATCGCAACGAAGACGCCCTTGAGGTCCACCTACGCTCAGCAACAGAACTCACCGAGGTGACCAGGCTGCCCCGCTGGAGCGAGCGGCGTATCGTCCGGCAACTAGCGGAGGGCCTACCCGCACCCGATGCCGAGTCGTTCCCACACGGTGTACGAATTTGCGCCTTTCACTCCTTCAAGGGTGGAGTCGGTCGCACTCTGCACTGCGTCGCACTGGCCCGTGAGCTGGCTGAGCGGGGCGCCGAAGCCGTAGGGGGAGATCAGCGCGTACTTTTGGTCGATGCTGACCTTGAAGCGCCAGGCATCAGCTGGATGGTCGCCGCTCAGGGAAGCCGACTGGAGTTCGCGCTGGACGACTTCCTCGCGCTGCTGCACGGTTCTCCAGGCAGCGACCGCGGCCGGGCCATCGCAATGGCCCGAAAGTTCTTGCTCAACCAAGAACAGGACGGCGTTATCGTCCTCCCCACCACCCGGGACAGCACGCGGATCGGGCCTCCCCGAATCCAGCCGGTGGACCTGCTCACGCGCGACAGACCGCCGTACATCCTGACCGAAGCACTGGCGGAACTGGCCCACTCCGTAGGGGCAGACACTGTTCTGATCGACCTGAGGGCCGGCACCAGCGAGCTCAGCGCGCCCATCCTTCTCGACCCTCGAGTGCACCGGGTATTTGTAACTACCATCAGCGACCAGTCAGTTCAGGGCACAACGAATCTGTTGCGTCACTTGGCCCATCGTGCCCCCTCTCGACGGTCGACCGATCCAGCCTGTGCTGTGCTGCTCACTCAGTTTCAAGAAAAAGAGCACAGCACAGAGTTGTCAGAAGCGGCAGCAACTCTGATGGAGGCGGTCGCCCGAACCATCACTTCGCCGCCCAGCGCTTCTGGTGAGGGTAGCGATGCAACCACGGTCGACCGTGATGTGGCGTCCGAGCCCCTCAGCAGCCCATTTCTTTCTCCCTTGCTTGCGCTTCCCCGAGGCTGGGCCGACGTCTGTGAGAGAATCGAGCGAACCACGCTGCGATCCGTGGTATCTGGACTCGCAGACACCCTCAGCCCCCTCGAGCTGACTGAATCAGAGTCAGCCCTGCCGGGGCTTCGCAACGATCCTCAAGGCACCCGCGAGGCTCTAGCAAAGCTGGCCCGAAGCCTTACGTATGCCGAGACAGCACAGGTCCAGGAAGACTTCCTGCCGACAGAGGCTCTCGTGAACCTGGTTTCGACCCACAGAACCGAGGCGCCAGTCGAAATCATTGTTGGCGCCAAGGGGTCCGGGAAGACCTTCACATATCTCCGCATGTGCCGCCAAGGAACCTGGGACGCCTTCGCCAGGGCCGCTGGAGTGGGAGGCGTCGAACTGCGCGCCCCGCTAGTGCCTGTTCTGGCTTCACAGAATCTCGCCGATGAACTGCGAGCTGAAGTCGAAGAAGTCCAGAAGGATTCTGCCAACAAGCTGACCGAAGGCGAACCAGCTAGTTTCTTGTCACTCCGCGATCTCGTCACCGATGCACTCGACACGGACATGAATGAGGTGGGGTGGCGCCGGGTGTGGTTGACGTGTTTGGCACGAGCAGCCGGCCTGAATGCCGCGCCCGAGACCGCTGAGTCAGCACTCACGAACCTTGCACGAAACCAGCGGGCGATCTTCGTGATCGACGGGCTCGAGGACCTATTTCAGGATTTCAGCAGCAATATCCAACAGCAGCGTGCGCTGAGGGCATTGCTCACCGGTTGCCCCGAATGGCTTCGCTCACTTCGCGGGCGTCCTTTGGGCTTGGTGGTATTCGTACGGCGTGACCTCGTGTTGAACTCCGTGCAGCAGAATGCCCAGCAGTTTCTTGAACGGCATCGCGCCTATGAGCTCCGCTGGAACCGTACCGAAGCGCTTCGCTTGGTGGCCTGGGTCGGCGAGCGGGCCAGAGTCCTTACACGAGATGAATCCGTCAGGATCCGCTCAGCCGGAACCAAAACACTCTCTCGACTTCTCGTCCAGGTGTGGGGCCAGAAGCTTGGGTCGGACCGTTCTCGAGAGGCTCGGTCCGAGGAGTGGTTCCTCGCTGCCCTTTCCGATTTCAATCTGCAGATTCAGGCACGAGACATCGTCTACTTCCTTGCCGAGGCCGCCAGCGACTCAGCAGGTGACGAAAAAGCTGGACGATGGTCGGATCGCCTACTGACTCCTTCTGCAATGCGCAGGGCGCTGCCTCAGTCAAGCCGTGAGAAAATCTCTGCGATGGAGCTGGAAAACGTACCAGTCAGGGCTGTCTTTAGGCATCTACAGGCGTTGCCAGAGGAGATCCGCAAGGTGCCCTTCACGCTTGAGTCTGTGGAGCTGGATTCCGCGCAGGCTCGCCTACTTGAGGCAAACGGTGTCCTCTTTAGGGAGAACGATCAATACTGGATCCCTGAGATCTATCGGTATGGACTCGGATTTGGAGTCAGCAATGTTGGCCGCCCGAGGGTGGTCTCGATCACCAAGCTCATCCGTGACAGGGGTGACGTAATCTGAACCCGGTCCCCCTGCGGGCGCGACACTGCCCATGTGACTGCCGCCGGTGCAGGATCTCCTCCGTCAGTCGTGCCCCGGAGTGCCGTAGACGGGAAGAGCTGTCGTCATCAGCTCCCCTCCCCACTCCGGAGGCAGCGGGACGGACTCCCCGTACTTGCCGTGTATGACGCCGTTGTACTCCCCCTCACCGGGGCGGGTGAACAGCGACCACCTGCCCATACGGGGATCGATCTGCAGGAGCCGGGAGACGCGCGCGGCGGCATACCAGGCGGTCTTCTCGTTGGTCCCCTTCAGTCGCTCGTTCGGCGAGATGACCTCCACAGCGAGCTCTACGGCGTCCGCGTCCAGCAGCCAGCCGTCCTCGTCCTTGAACGCGCGCGGGCCGATGGTCAGGTCCGGGGTCGCGTAGTCGTCCGGGTCGCCGGGCATCGGGACGGACACGTTCTCGAAGGCCTCGTGTGCGGCTTCCAGCCCCGGACGGATCGCGTCGCGCAGGTCGATGATGATCCCGGCGTGCTTGCCGCTCGGGCTCGGGGACATCACGAGAGTTCCTCCGATGATCTCGACACGCGCGCCCGTGATCTGTTCGAGCTGCTCGGCCGCCTCGCGCAGGTGCCCGCGGCGGACGGGGATGGGGGGGTGGGCCACTGCCGACATCGGTCCTCCTTGTCTGCCGGTGAATGAGCCTTCCTCTTCACTCTACGCACGGGCTGACTCTCCTCACGGGCGGGCAGAGGGCGGCAGAGCGGGTGAGCCGTCGGGCGGCGAAGTCGTGCGGCGGAGCGGCCCACCCGGGTCCAGGGCGAGCTCGAACCAGATCGACTTGCCCATGCCCGGCAGCCCGTACGGGCTCTCACTGACCGGGCATCCGCCCCAGCGGTCGGCGACCGCGTCGAGGATCAGCAGCCCACGCCCCCCGTCCGCGTCGTCGGGCGGCACCGGTCCGGGGTGCGGGAGGTCGGGGCTCATGTCGTGGACGATCACCCGCAGCACGGGGTATCTCCAGTGCAGCCGCACGGCCGCCGGGCTGTTGGTGTACCGCACGGAGTTCGTGGCCAGCTCGCAGGCCAACAGCTCGGCGCGGTCGGTGAGTTCGTGGAGCCCGTGCGCGGTGAGGACGGCCCGGAGGGTGATTCTGACGACGCGGGGGCTGCGCGGGTCGCGGGGGAAGCGGAGCTCGTACTGCCAGGGGGCGGTGAAGGGGATGGGCGCCGGATGATCGGGGAGGTGGGATGAGGGGGCGGTTGCGGTTCGTGTCGTGCGCGGGTCCGGAGTGGGATTCGGGATGCGGCTCGAGTTCGGGTTCATGGGCACCTCCTGGGACGCATGAGTCGTGAAGTGGTGTGGGGTTGCTGGCTGTTGCAGCCGTTCGTGGTCGTGCGGTCGCGCTCGTGCGGTCGCGCTCGTGCGGTCGCGCTCGTGCGGTCGCGGTCATGGGGTGTTGCGGTCGTTGACCGCAGGGCCTTCTCTCGCCGGGCGGTGGCATTGCCGGGCCTCCTGCTTCCCGGGTGAGCAGGGGAACCGGTGCGCTTCCGTTCCAGCGGCGGAGAGGGCGGCACGGGTCATACCGTAGAGCACTGGAGCTCATTAATGAGCCAACTTCCACTTTCTAGTGAATAGTTGATGAGCTCACTAGACGGTCGACATCCTTCGTTGCCAGACTGTTCGCGCCCACGAGAGAGGAACCATGGCTCCACGAAACACCCCTACGAACCGCAAGCGCCGACTGGCCACAGAAATGCGCCGCATGCGTGAACAGGCGGGCATCTCCATCCAGGAAGCAGCCTCACTGCTCGGCGCGGACCGAACGATGATCTCCAACATCGAAGCGGGTCGCACTGGCCTGAGCGAAGAGCGCGTGCGCCAGG
Organism: uncultured Actinomycetota bacterium; assembly: GCA_963711935.1. Lineage (GTDB taxonomy): Bacteria > Actinomycetota > Actinomycetes > Streptomycetales > Streptomycetaceae > Streptomyces. The sequence goes on along the minus strand of CAVQGD010000033.1, from coordinate 371,161 downwards.
TGGCCTGCCTCTACAAGTGCCCCGACCCCGCGCTGGTCGACGCTCTCGCAGCTATGCCAGGCGCACGGCAAGCACGTCAATGGTGGGACGAATACCGGGGCAAGCTCCCAGAAGGCCACCTTGAGGTCTCGGAAGTGGAGCACTACGCCACGCGCATTCGCACAGCTCAGACCGTGCACCTGCCCGGGCTGCTCCAGACTGAGGACCATGCGCGGGCAATCTTCGAGTTCACTGTCCCCAAGCTGCGGCGGCTGGAGGTCGAGCTGCGAGTCGAGCACCGGCTCAGGCGGCAGGCCATCCTCGATGGCGAGAACCCGACACCCTACGTCGGGATCATCCATGAGGCCGCCTTGCGCCTGGAGTTCGGGGGGCGTGATGTGGCGCGCGCCCAGCTTGACTCCCTCGCGGACGCGGCCGACCGCGACAACATGACCCTGCTCGTGATTCCGTTCAGCGCCGGAGCCTTCCACGGAGCGGGGCAATCGGTCCTCTACGCGGAGGGGCCGGTTCCGCAGTTGGATACGGTCCAGTTGGACACGGCACTCGGCGCGCATTTCGTGGATGCCCCGACTCCCCTGACGAACTATCGTTCTCTCCTGGACCTGATGGAGCAGTCAGCGCTGTCGCCTGACGAGTCGCAGAAGCTCATCCGGTCCATCGCACGCGAACTATGAGGGGAACAGAGGCATGAGTGGGGACGAGTGGCAGCGTTCGTCGTTCTGCGGAGGCGGCGGCAACAATTGCGTCGAGGTAGCCGCCACCACCCACAGGGTCGCCCTCCGCGAGAGCGACTCCCCCGCTGAGGTCATCACCACCGAGCGAAGCGCCCTGCGCGCGCTCGTACTCGGGCTGCGCGCAGGGGAGTTGACGCCGCCCCACATCTGACCTGTCAGTTCGGCCTACGCCGACACCACGCGTATCCCGGCACCGGAGAGCGACTCGGTGATCGCCTCCGTGGCGGGAGAGCGGATCTCGATGGCCTCCCCGGACCCGAGAAGCAGGTCGACGGTCGGGGCGAGCAAGGCGATGGTGTTGAGAATGAGCGCCACGCCGACGAGCTGTGAGAGAGGCAGGTCGAGGACGCTGCCGTCCACCCCGCGCAGGTGCAGGGTTTCAGTTTCGATCGCCATGGCCCCGGCCCGAGCGGGGCCATGGTCCCAGCTGGTGGGCTCCCCGGCAGTTCCCCTTAGGCGACCTTGACCGCGTGCGGACCGATGGCGATGGTCACGTCGACATGCCCGCCAAGGGCCGCGGCGTACGCGCGCAGCGTCTCCAGCTCCATTGCGCCGATGTCACCGTTCTCGATCTGCGAGATCCTGGACTGCGACACACCGATCACAGTTGCGACCTCAGCCTGCGTCTTGCCGACCAGTTTCCGCAGCTCACGCAGATGGAAACCGGTGACCTGCGCATCCAGCTCGGCGTCCGCGCGGGCCCGCAGCTGCGGACTCGCCATCTCCGGGTGGCGCCGGTGTGCTTCTGCCTTGACGTCCTGCCAACGACGGGCTGGGCTCATCGCCTGCCACCTTCCCTCGGCTGTTCCTGGTCCGCTTTCTTCCCCATGGCCAGGGACCACGATGATGTACGCCGCTGCGGCAAGCCCGCACTTGGACACGGTCGAGGTGGACTCACCGACCGGCGCGGTTTTCTTCGACTCACCCACCCAGTTGTCCAACTTCCGTCGGCGACTGGACTTGGTCGAACAGGTGGCGTTGAATCCGAAGGAGTCGAGGGACCGCATCCTCGAAATCGCCGGAGAACTGTAAGAGGTATTCCCCTTGCCCGAGCTGAAGTGGATCAAGTCCTCGTTCTCGGAGGCTTCGGGCAACGCCTGCGTCGAGGTCGCCGCGACGAGTTCCGAGGGCGTCGCACTCCGGGAGAGCGAGAGCCCGGCCCGCGTTCTGACGACGGACCGGGCTGCGCTGGAGGCGCTGGTGCGGAGCGTGAAGGCGGGGCTGCGGAGCTAATTCGCCGCCGCCAGCGCGTCCGCCGCCTCTAAGGAATGGCGGGGGCTGGCCACCCGCTACGACAAGACACCCGAGAGCTATGCCGCAGGACTCCACCTGCGCAGATCCATCCTCTGGCTACGCAGCCTGCCGACCCTCTCATGATCTCAATTCAGAACAGGCCCTGGTGATTCGACAGAGGCGTCCCCCAGGTGGACACCACCCGGGTCCAGGGCCGTCGCTGGCTACGCGGCGGGGATGTCCCTGGCTTCGGCAGTGATGATCTTCAGGGCCTCGGTGATGCGGTCGTGGTGGGTGCGGTGGGAGACCACGCACACGCGCAGGGTGTAGCGGCCGTCGACAACCGTGCTGGAGAGCACGATGCGTTGGTGGCCGTTGATCCGCTCCAACAGACGGCGGCTTGCTTCGTCCGCCAGCTCTGCGGCGGCCGGGCTGGCGTCAGCGGGACGGACGCGGAAGACCACGGTGGACAGGTCCGGGCGCTGCGGGACCTCCAGCTCCGCGACGCCGGACAGCGTGTTGTGGACGTGTTCGGCCAGGTCGAGCTTCTCGTCCAGAGCCTCGCGGAAGGCGTCCACTCCGTGCAGGTGCAGGGGAAGCCAGGCCCGCAGACCGCGGATCTCGTGGGTCAACTCGAGCCCGAGGTGACCGGAGTCCGGGACGCCCCCCGCCGCCCCCATGTCCTGGAGGTAGCTGCCGGTGCCGCCGTGCGCGGCGTGCAGGGCGGTGAGGTCGCGGACGACCAGGGCGCCGGTGCCGAACGGCATGAACAGGGTCTTGTGCGGGTCCAGGGTGACCGAGTCGGCCAGCTCGATACCGGCGAGGCGTTCTGCGCCGCGTGCGGTGAGCCGGAAGAAGCCGCCGTAGGCCGCGTCGATGTGGAACCACATGTCCTCGCGGCGGGCCAGGCCGGCCAGCTGGGGCAGCGGGTCGACGGTGCCGGTGTCGGTGGTGCCGGCGGTGGCCACCAGCAGGAACGGCCGCAGCCCGGCGTCCCGGTCTGCGCGGATCATCGCGGCGGCGGCGTTGGGGTCCATCCGCAGGTCCGGGGTGTGCGGCACGGTACGTACGTGCGCGGCGCGGATCCCGGCGAGGCGGGCGGCCTTGGCGACGGAGTGGTGGGCGAAGGCGGTGGTGTAGACGGTGCCGCCGACGAGATCCTCCCCGAGCCTGTTGTGCCGGGCGGCGACCGTCGCGGAGAACGTGGCCATCGAGCCACCGCTGGTCAGCAGCCCGCCGCTGCCCTCCGGGAGGCCGCACACCTCTTGGGCCATCCAGCGGATCACACTCTCCTCCAGCGCGGCGAGCGCTGGGGCGAGCGAGGCCAGGCCGCCGTAACGGTTGACGGCACGGTTGTAGAACTCGGCGAGCGCGGCCGAGTACAGACCGCTGCCCGGGATGTACGCCAGGTGGCCGGGCCCGGCCGTCTCCAGAGCGCAGTCGGCGGCCTCGTCCAGGCGCGCGAGCAGAGCCTTCAGGTCACCGCCCCGGTCGGGCGGCGGCGCCAGGAAGGACTCCACCAGGTCGGCCTCGGCCCGCGGCGACAGGGGACTGCTCGCTGGGCGGGCCGCGAGCTTTTCGGTGCGGTCTACGACACGGTCCAGGACAAGACGGCCCATCTCGGTCATCGCGGCGCGGTCGGGTTCCAGGGGGAAGCAGTGCATGAGGCAGTCCGATGTGCGTGAGAGGGGTACGAAAGCGCGGTCCGGCGTACCGGCCGGAGCGCGTGACCAGGATGCATCGCCAAGCCCGGCACACGATGGCGTAGGCAGTGCCCAGACGGCCCTGTGGCGCAGGATTGTTCGTCGATGTGGCCGTTACGCTGCATTTTATGCCACGACCCTTGTACGACCGTATCGACCGGGCGATCCTGGACCACCTCCAGCGCCACGGACGCACCCCCAACGTCGACCTCGCCGAGGCCGTACGCCTGTCACCCTCGTCCTGCCTGCGCCGCACCAAAGGACTGGAGGAGGACGGGGTCCTGGCCGGCTACCGGGCCGATCTGGACCGCGAGCGCCTCGGCCTCGGGCTGACGGTGTTCCTCTCCCTCAAGGTCCAGCACTCCCGCACCACCTCCCAGGTGGTCGAAGAGGCCCTGAAGGCGATCGACCACGTGGTCGCCTGCCACGTGGTCTCCGGCGATGCCGACTTCTTCGTCGAGCTCGCCGTGCCGGACCTGCGCACCTTCGAAAAGGTGCTCACCGACCAGATCCTGGCCATCGGTCCCGTTCGCGACGCCCGCAGCACCTTCTGCATCCGCACCGTCATCGACCGCGGCCCGCTCCCCCTCAGCTCCTGGCCCGCCCCGCGGGCATGACCGGACAACCCGGCTTCATCCGCTTGAGGAACACCACGATTCCCCTGCCCGAAGATGACGGCGGCTGGTCCGGGGCCAGTCCCGAAGATCGCCTAGGCCACGCCCGCTGTAGCCCGCACCGTCGACGCGATCGTCGCCGAGCCCACCACCCGGGTCCCGTCGTACAGCACGATCGCCTGTCCGGGGGCCACCCCGCGGACCGGCTCCGCGAAGGACACCGTCAAGGAGCCGTCGACGAGTTCGGCGGTGACCTCCGTCTCGCCGCCGTGGGCGCGGAGCTGGGCCGTGTAGGTGCCCGGGCCGGAGGGGGCCGCGCCGCACCAGCGAGGTCTGATCGCCGTCAGGGCGGAGACGTCCAGGGATGCCGCCGGGCCGACCGTCACCGTGTTGTTGACCGGCGAGATGTCCAGTACGTAGCGCGGCTTGCCGTCGGGGGCGGGGGTGCCGATGCGCAGCCCCTTGCGCTGGCCGATCGTGAAGCCGTGCGCGCCCTCGTGGGTGCCCACCTTGGTGCCCGACTCGTCGACGATGTCGCCTTCCGTCCTGCCCAGCCTCCGGGCGAGGAAGCCCTGGGTGTCGCCGTCGGCGATGAAGCAGATGTCGTGCGAGTCCGGCTTCCTGGCGACCGCGAGGCCACGGCGCTCGGCCTCCGCGCGGATCTCGTCCTTGGTCGTCACCGTGTCGCCCAGCGGGAACAGCGCGTGGGCGAGCTGCTTGTCGTCGAGGACGCCGAGGACGTACGACTGGTCTTTGGCCATGTCGGAGGCGCGGTGGAGCTCGCGTGTGCCGTCCTCGTTCACGATCACCTGGGCGTAGTGGCCCGTGCAGACCGCGTCGAAGCCGAGCGCCAGGGCCTTGTCCAGGAGCGCGGCGAACTTGATCTTCTCGTTGCAGCGCAGGCACGGGTTCGGCGTGCGCCCGGCCTCGTACTCGGCGACGAAGTCCTCGACGACGTCCTCACGGAAGCGCTCGGCGAGGTCCCAGATGTAGAAGGGGATGCCGATGACGTCCGCGGCGCGCCGGGCGTCGCGCGAGTCCTCGATGGTGCAGCAGCCGCGCGCACCGGTGCGGAACGACTGGGGGTTCGCGGACAGCGCGAGGTGGACGCCCGTCACGTCGTGGCCTGCCTCCGCCGCGCGGGCTGCGGCGACGGCGGAGTCCACCCCGCCCGACATGGCGGCGAGGACGCGGAGGGGGCGGGGGCGCTGCGAGGTGTGAGTCATCACCCTTCAAGGGTACGGGGCACCGGGAACCAGAGCCCGCGCGTGTCCGGCTTCACGCGCCGCCCTCGAGCAGTGTCTTCAGCGTCTCCTCGTCATGCGGCATCTCCTTCCGCGCATACGGACGGACGACGAGCGGGACAGCGAGCCTGCCGATGCCGTGCGGCTCGAAGTCGAGAGACAGCGTCAGACGTGACTTCTCACCGTCGCCGAGCGGCTCGATCGTGCCCTGCACATGCCCTCGGATGGGACCGTCGACGCCGTCGAGATGCCAGCTTCTCGGCGGATCCAGCTCGGTGACTTCCATGGTCATCGGGATTTCCCGGCGGCCGATCCGTCGCGTCACCACGACTCTGGAGCCCACGCCGAGGAGGGCGTCTCCCACGGGGCGTACCGACACGGCGCTCTCCTGCCACTCGGGGAGGTGCGAGGGGTCGCTCGCGTAGGAGAAGACCTCTTCGGGGCGACGGGAGATGTCGACGCTTTCCTTGATCTCAGACATATGGCCCCCTTGTCCATCTTTGTCCATTTGTACAAATCGTCCCACGCCGACGGCGTAACGCAACTCGAAGATTCGGACAAAAAATATTAATTAGGGGTATTCCATTCAGCGAGGGATGTTCTATCCTGATAACAGGCCTACGGGACGAGTGAGGGAGTTCGACCGGAGTAGCCGACTCTGGCGTGAAGCTTCGGCTTCCGCTGGTGCCGACGTCGACGGTCGAGCTGAGAGGCCGGAAGGCCGTGGATCGCAAGGTCTGCGACTGGAAGGCGACCCCCAGCCACCTGATCCGGGTAATGCCGGCGAAGGGAACCCGTCTCGTAGGTCATTTTTCATGTCTCGGGCGTCTCGGGGTCCCGAGTGTCTTGCGTGTCTTGAGCGTCTTACGTGCCTTGAGCGCGGGGCTGCGCGACGTCAGACGAGCCCCGCCGTCCGCGCCCGTTCCACCGCCGGGCCGATGGCCTTCGCGACCGACTCGACATCGGCCTGCGTGGACGTATGGCCGAAGGAGAAGCGGAGAGTGCCGCGGGCCAGATCGGGATCGGCGCCGGTGGCCAGGAGGACGTGGCTGGGCTGGGCGACGCCCGCCGTGCACGCGGAGCCCGTGGAGCATTCGATGCCCTGGGCGTCCAGCAGCAGAAGAAGCGAGTCGCCCTCACATCCCGGGAACGTGAAGTGGGCGTTGGCCGGCAACCGGCCCCCGGAAGATGGATCACCGCCGAGGATCGCGTCCGGAACGGCCGTACGGACCGCGGCGACCAGGTCGTCGCGCAGAGCGCCGACCTCCCGCGCGAACCACTCGCACCGCTCGGCGGCGAGACGTGCGGCGACCGCGAAGGAGGCGACAGCCGGGACGTCGAGGGTGCCGGAGCGGACATGGCGCTCCTGGCCACCGCCGTGCAGGACGGGGACGGGGGCGTACTCACGGCCGAGGAGGAGCGCGCCGATGCCGTACGGGCCGCCGACCTTGTGACCGGACACCGTCATCGCGGCGAGGCCGGAGGCGCCGAAGTCGACGGGTACCTGACCGAAGGCCTGGACGGCATCCGCATGCAAGGGGACGTCGAACTCCCGTGCAACGTCGGCGAGTTCACGGACCGGCATGAGCGTACCGATCTCGTTGTTGGCCCACATGACCGTGGCCAGGGCCACATCGTCGGGGTCGCGGGCGAGGGCCTCGCGCAGGGCTTCGGGGTGGACGCGGCCGTACGTGTCGACGGGGAGGTACTCGATGGTGGCGCCCTCGTGCTCGCCCAGCCAGTGGACGGCGTCCAGGACCGCGTGGTGCTCGACGGGGCTCGCGAGGACGCGGGTGCGGGCGGGGTCGGCGGCGCGGCGTGACCAGTACAGGCCCTTCACGGCGAGGTTGTCGGCCTCGGTTCCGCCGGAGGTGAGGACGACCTCGCTGGGGCGGGCGGCGAGGGCCTCGGCGAGGGTTTCCCGGGCTTCCTCGACGGTGCGGCGGGCTCTGCGGCCGGCCGCGTGCAGCGAGGAGGCGTTGCCGGTGATACCGAGCTGGGCGGTCAGGGCCTCTGCCGCCTCGGGGAGCATCGGAGTCGTCGCTGCGTGGTCGAGGTAAGCCATGGTGGCCCCGATTCTACGGCGGCGCCGGGCACCCACCTCGGCGGACCTGACGGACCTGGCACCGGAGTCCACCTCGGCGGACCTGACGCCGAAGGTGACGGGGGAGGTGACGGGGCGTCAGTACGTTCTCGGGTACCCGTACCCGCCCGTCGCGGGGGCCTGGGACGGGGCCGGGGCCTGGTAGGGGGCCGGGGGCGGGGCCGCGTGGGCCTCGCGGTCGTAGAAGGGGCGGGCGTGGGCGCGCAGCCACATCACCACGGGGTCGTACTCGTCGGACATCGCGACGGTGGAGACGGGCAACCCGTCCGGCACCGTGCCGATGGACTGCCGCATCATCGCGCGCACCGAGTCCACGGCGGGCGGCGAAGTGTCGTACACATCGAGCCCGATGGCCAGATACGGCGCGCCCAGCGCGGGCTGCACCCAGGCGCGGCGCAGGGAGCGGACGGCGGGAGTACGGTGGGCGTTCTGCGTGAGCAGGGCGTAGAACTGCGGGATCTCGATACCTGGCTCGGACAGCCGGAGCGGGCCCGGGGGCTGGCGCTCCAGACCGGTGGCGATCCGGCGCAGATCCAGCCAGGGGATGCCGACGCCGCCGCCCGGCACGTGCGGGTTCAGCCACAGGCCGTAGTGGTCGGGGTAGAGGGTACGGGCGACGTCCAGGCCGTCGACCACCTCGTACGACCTGTTCCAGCCGCTGGCCGAGAGCTCCTGGGCGGAGGTGACGCACGGGGCGTAGCCGTACCCGTCCACCTCCATGTTCCCGTACTGGGTGTCCGGGGAGCCGGCCTGGCCGTGCCATAGCAGCATCCAGACCTGGCCGGAGGACGGGGCCGCGAGCGCACGCAGCAGCGCCTCGTAGGCGTCGTAACGCCCGGGCGTCACCTGGCGCAGCATGTGCTCGACCTGCCCGGTCGCGGCGGTGCCGCTCGCGCTCACCTTTTACCGCCCTCTCGAGACGACCTGAACCCTGGATACCTGGATATGAAACCAGCTTAAGTGGCCGCACCGACAGCGACCGTCCTGGCGCTTGGGACCTGCTGTCGTGCTGGTGGATCGGCCGGTGCCCGTGCCGGCAGATCGGCCGGTGCCCGTGCCGGCAGATCGGCTAGAGCCCGTGCCGGTAGAAGGGCCGTACCTTCTCGCGCATCCAGTCCCCCACGGGGTCCTGGACCACGTCGAGGAACACCATGGTCACCGCGTGGTTCACCGGGACCTTGGCCATCGCGCGGCCCAGGGCGTCCAGAGGGACGGCACGGTCGGTCTCCCAGGAGGCCAGTTCGACGCCGATGAACATCACCGGGTCGGCGGTCTCGATGGCGGCGAGGCAGCGGCGGGCGGTGAGCACGACCCCTGTCCCGGCGAACTCGGCGGAGGCCGCGGCGAGAAAGTCCACAGGGTCGTCCTGCCAGGCCGGCTCGAACAACCGCACCCTGGCGCCGCGCGTCCCGTCCCCGTCCAGCGGGGTCCGCCCGGCCCGGCACAGCTCGGCCACGGCGGCCGGCGACAGCGGCACGCCGACCACGCCGCCCGGGTTCACCGCGATACCGACCTGCGGCGGCAGCCCGCGCGCGAACTCGACGGCGGGCGCGACGGTGTACGACAGGTGGCTGCCGACGATCTGACGGAACTGCTCCTCGGAGCTGAAGACCGGGACGTACACCTGGCCCTCGAGCTGCACCGTCGCCAGGTCGAGGGGGCCGCTGTGCGGGCCACCGCCCTCGGGCAGCGGCACCCACAGAAAGCTGCGGCCCAGCACCTCCACGATCCGGCCGCCCGCCCCCGACTGCCCGAGGGAGGCCGAGAGCACCTCCTCCAGCTCGTTACCGGGCCACCCACCGTGCCCGTGAGGGTGCGCCTGTACCGGAAAGTCCGCTGGGAAGTCCATCGCTGCCTACCGCTTGCTCCGTATTGCTCCGTAACGCCGTTGTGGCTGAACCCTAGTGGTTCCGCCTCCCCCAAAGAGGCGCGGGGCTGTGCGGAGCGCCCCGGCTCTCCCCCGAGAGAACTGGCTCGATCCTCCCCGAGGGAACCGGCTCACCTCCCCCGCAGGGACCCGGCTCACTCGACGAAGTCAACCCGCCTCAGCACCTCCGCCGCCGCCCGGTCGATCAGCACGGCCGAGCCACACCCCTCCGGCAGCCGTCCCTTCTCCACCGCCCGCAGCAGCCGCGCGTTCGCCGCACGGTGCCGCGCGAAGGCGTACCGGGAGACCCCGCGCCCGCGCTCGCGCTGGCCGTCACGGGCCTCCTCCGGGGTGACGTCGAGGAGCAGCAGATGCAGCGTGCCGCCCCGGCGGCAGGCCTCGCGGGCGAGCCAGTCACGCACCCAGGCCTGCGTCCCGCAGTCGTGCACCACGACTGCGGCGCCGGAACGCAAGGTGCGGCGCAGTGCCGCGTAGTGGGCGATCCGCACGAAAGGCCGGTAGACGGCGTACGGCAGGAAACGGGCCAGGCGGGCGTCCCAGTGGTCGCGGGTGTCCTGGGAGTCGATGCGCGGGCCGCTCACCGCGCGCCGCATAAGGGTCGACTTGCCGCTGCCGGGCAGTCCGGTGACCACGACGAGGTCACGCGCACCGAAGGTGAGTCCATGGGGGCTACGGCCCGAACGCTCCCGGAGGTCGCGGACGACCGCTCTCGGGAACGGGCCGCACACCTCCCCGGCCGGGGCCGTCGGCTGCTCGGGCAGCGCGAGGCCGGAGGTCATCGCGTACGCAGTGGTCCTGTTCACCGTGATCGTCCTCCCCATGGGTATGGAGTCCCATCCCCGTCGAGTGTAAAGAGACGGTAATGCCCGGCTTTCGTGATTTCCGTCCGAGTCGTGCCACAGCCCTGCTACAGAACGCTCTGTCTCTCTGCCTCTCTGTGCATCCTGCGCGTCCGCCTGTGCGACCGCCTGCGCGACCGCCTGCGCGGTACCCCTCCGGAGTGGCTTCCCCGGGCATCCCCTGACGCCCTCACGGAGCAGCCTTGGACGCAGCCTTGGACCCGCTTGGGACCGCCTTTGAGCGCTTCGCGAGGACCCCTGCTGTGCCGGACCGACGCGTGTGCCGTGCCGGACCGACGCGTGCGATGATGTACGCGCCAACTGCATACCGGCCGCTTGAATCCGCGCGGGAGAGTCCCCTGTGCCGTACGACTGTCATGCCGCGACATGCCGGGGTACGTGCCGCTGGGGCGCCGAAGGAGCAAGTCCCTCCCTTGAATCTCTCAGGCCCATTTACCGCGCGGGCGAGGCACATCTGGAAAGCGGGCCACCCTTTGGACCTGGACTCAAGGGCGTGGCTCCACCCAAGGTGCAAGCCATGATCACCTGATTCTCCGGTGGCCCTGGCGAACCTCTCAGGTTCCGATGACAGATGGGGAGGAACGACCTCGCCCTCCCCCACGCTCGGCCGCGCTCGCGCGGGGGACCCTCTCCCTGGGAGCAGAACCGATGAGCAGCAGCCCCCTCCGCCATACCGCCCTCCCGTCACCCACCACCACCCTGAACGATGGCGCTTCGCGCCACAGCCCTATTCAAGCCCTGCATCGCTCGCTCGGCGCGACGATGACCGACTTCGCAGGCTGGGACATGCCCCTGCGGTACGGCTCCGAGCGCGACGAGCACAACGCCGTCCGCACCGGAGCGGGCCTCTTCGACCTCTCCCACATGGGCGAGATCACGGTGACTGGCCCGCAGGCCGCCGCGCTGCTGGACTACGCGCTGGTCGGCGACCTCGGGGGGGTGAAGCCCGGCCGCGCCCGCTACACCATGATCTGCCGCGAGGACGGCGGCATCCTCGACGACCTGATCGTCTACCGGCTGGCCGACACCGAGTACCTGATTGTCGCCAACGCCTCGAACGCCCAGGTGGTGCTGGACGCGCTCGTCGAGCGGTCCGCGGGGTACGACGCCGAGGTCCGCGACGACCGGGACAACTACGCCCTGATCGCCGTCCAGGGACCCAAGTCCCCCGGCATCCTCGCCTCCCTCTCCCCCAGGCTCTCGACTTCCCACCCCCTCTCGGCTTCGCCCGACGCTTCACTCGAGGCTTCGCTCGCGCAGGGGGACCCCCATGAGCAGGGAGATACCCCCCTCGCCGACCTGGACGGCCTGAAGTACTACACGGGCCTGCACGGCACCGTCGCAGGTGTCCCGGCCCTCATCGCCCGCACGGGCTACACCGGCGAGGACGGCTTCGAGCTGTTCGTCCCCCCGGCCGACGCAGAGAAGCTGTGGCAGGCGCTGACCGAGGCGGGTGCCCCCGCCGGCCTCGTCCCCTGCGGGCTGTCCTGCCGGGACACGCTGCGCCTGGAAGCGGGCATGCCGCTGTACGGGCACGAGCTGTCGACCTCCCTCACCCCGTTCGACGCGGGACTCGGGCGGGTCGTGAAGTTCGAGAAGGAGGGGGACTTCGTGGGGCGTACGGCTCTGGAGGCCGCCGCCGGGCGGGCCGCCACGAACCCCCCGCGCGTCCTCGTCGGGCTCGTCGCCGAGGGCCGCCGCGTCCCGCGCGCGGGGTACCCGGTCGTCACCGGCGGCGAGGTGATCGGCGAGGTCACCTCCGGGGCGCCGTCCCCCACCCTCGGCAAGCCGATCGCGATGGCGTACGTCGACGCCGCGCACTCCGCGCCCGGCACGCCCGGCGTCGGCGTGGACATCCGGGGCAGCCATGAGCCGTACGAGGTTGTGGCGCTGCCGTTCTACAAACGCGAGAAGTAGCCGCCTGCAAGCGCAAGAAGCAGTCGGTTACAAGCACGAGAAACCGTCGGTTACAAGTAGTCGGCTACAAGTAGTCGGCTACAAGCGCCAGAAGCCGCCGACAGGAGACGAGAAGCAGTCGGCGAGAGACCGGGAGACACTGGGCGCGGGCCAGAAGTGACACCGCGTACCTCTTCCGTGCTCACCAGTGCTCCCAGCAGTCCCCCCTTCACCACAACTCCCCGTGTACAGGAGAATTCAAGCCATGAGCAACCCCCAGCAGCTGCGCTACAGCAAGGAGCACGAGTGGCTGTCGGCCGCCGAGGACGGCGTCGCGACGGTCGGCATCACGGAGTTCGCGGCCAACGCGCTCGGCGATGTCGTCTATGCCCAGCTTCCGGACGTGGGCTCCACGGTGACCGCGGGCGAGACCTGCGGCGAGCTGGAGTCGACCAAGTCCGTCAGCGATCTGTACGCCCCGGTCACCGGTGAGGTCACCGAGATCAACGAGGACGTGGTCAACGACCCGTCGCTGGTGAACTCCGCCCCGTTCGAGGGCGGCTGGCTGTTCAAGGTGCGCGTCGCGGAGGAGCCGGAGGACCTGCTCTCCGCCGACGAGTACACCGCCTTCTGCGCCGGCTGAGGAGTCGTACTCCGCATGTCGAACCCGTCGCTTCCGCACACGCCCCCGCACGAGCGGGACCTGCACGAGCGGGACCTGCACGAGCGGGACCCGGATGGCGCCGCCGCGGTCGACGCCGAGTGGCCGCACTCGCGAAGAAGCACTCGCTGTACCCGGGGTACCCGGGGTACCCGGGCCTGAACCGGTAAGTCCACCTCTCGTAGTTCACCTCTCGTAGTCCACCGCTTCAGGGGCACCGCGCACACTGTGCAGCGAGCGCGGTGCCCCATACTCTGCTCCCCATTCCCCGCTCCCCATTTACCGCTCCACCTCCCCTGCTCCACCTCCCCTGCTCCACCCCGGTGTGGAGCGCCCCGCGCCACCCCACCCTGAGGAGTCACCGTGGCCATCTCGGTCTTCGACCTGTTCTCAATCGGTATCGGCCCGTCCAGCTCCCATACGGTCGGCCCGATGCGCGCGGCACGGATGTTCGCCCACCGGCTGCGCAACGAGGAGCTGCTCCCGGTGGTGGCCTCCGTCCGTTGCGAGCTGTACGGCTCCCTGGGCGCGACCGGACACGGACACGGCACCCCCAAGGCAGTGCTGCTCGGCCTGGAGGGCTCCTCGCCGCGCACGGTGGAGGTGGAGACTGCGGACGAACAGGTGGAGCGGATCGGGGAGTCGGGGCGCATCCGCCTGCTCGGCGAGCACGAGATCCCCTTCGACACCGGCAAGGACCTGATCCTCCACCGCCGCAAGGCACTCCCGTACCACGCGAACGGCATGACCCTGTGGGCGTACGACGCGTCGGGCGCCGAACTGCTGACCAAGACGTACTACTCCGTCGGCGGCGGTTTCGTCGTGGACGAGGACGCGGTGGGCGCGGACCGCGTCAAGCTCGACGACACGGTCCTCAAGTACCCCTTCCGCACGGGCGACGAGCTGCTGCGGCTGGCCAGGGAAACCGGCCTGTCCATCTCGTCCCTGATGCTGGAGAACGAGCGGGCCTGGCGCACGGAGGAGGAGATCCGCGACCGGCCTGCTGGAGATCTGGCGGGTGATGCGGGCGTGCGTGTCGCGCGGCATGTCCCGCGAGGGCATCCTGCCGGGCGGCCTGAAGGTACGCCGTCGCGCGGCCGTCTCGGCACGCCGGCTCCGGGCGGAGGGCGACCCTTCCCCAAGCTCTCCACTCCGTTCGAGCAGGGGAGACTCCAACGCGCACTCCATGGAGTGGATCACGCTGTACGCGATGGCCGTGAACGAGGAGAACGCGGCGGGCGGCCGGGTGGTGACGGCCCCGACGAACGGCGCGGCGGGCATCATCCCGGCGGTCCTGCACTACTACGTCAACTTCGCTGCGGGCGCGGCCTCCGAAGAAGAAAAGGAGGACGGAGTCGTACGGTTTTTGCTGGCCGCAGGCGCGATCGGCATGCTCTTCAAGGAGAACGCGTCCATCTCCGGCGCGGAGGTCGGCTGCCAGGGCGAGGTGGGTTCGGCCTGCTCGATGGCGGCGGGCGCGCTGGCCGAGGTCCTGGGCGGCACTCCTGAACAGGTCGAGAACGCCGCCGAGATCGGCATGGAACACAACCTCGGCCTGACCTGCGACCCGGTGGGCGGCCTGGTCCAGATCCCGTGCATCGAGCGCAACGGCATGGCCGCGGTCAAGGCCGTCACAGCCGCGCGGATGGCTCTGCGCGGCGACGGCTCGCACAAGGTGTCCCTGGACAAGGTCATCAAGACGATGAAGGACACGGGCGCGGACATGAGCGTGAAGTACAAGGAGACGGCGCGGGGCGGGCTCGCGGTGAACATCATCGAGTGCTGACGGCGAGCACGGGCTGACCCGGCAGAGGGCCGAACGGTCGACCACTGCCACACAACGCGCACACCGCGGGACTGTCCCCGCGGGGCTTCCCCTGTGCGTGGGCGAGGAGAGCTTCAGTACGTGGAACCCGAGGGAGATCACTCGTCCGTGTGAGGGTCGGGTGGGTCAGGTGAGGGAAAAAAGCAGGCAGTTACCCCCATACACCACCGGCTTCCCCCACACCCGGAGGTCCCTGCATGCTGCGTGGCATCGATGTCAGTTCCTACCAGTCCTCCTCCTACGACACCGACGGTCTCTCCTTCGTCTTCGTCAAGGCCACCGAGGGCCGGACCTACACGAACCCCAAGCTGTCCGCCCAGACGAAGAGCGCCCGCGACGCCGGGCTCGTCGTCGGCTTCTACCATTTCCTCTGGCCAGGCAACCTGACCGCCCAGGCGGAGTACTTCGTGAGCAAGGCTCCCGAAAAGGCGGGCGACATCCTCGCCGTCGACTGGGAGACGACGAGTGACGGCACCCACGCGAGCAACGCCGAG
This sequence comes from uncultured Actinomycetota bacterium, assembly GCA_963711935.1. Lineage (GTDB taxonomy): Bacteria > Actinomycetota > Actinomycetes > Streptomycetales > Streptomycetaceae > Streptomyces. Next base: position 355,905 of record CAVQGD010000033.1, on the reverse strand, counting down.
AAGGACCGCTTCCTCCGCAAGGTGAAGGAACTGCGGCCGCATCACAGGGTCGTTCTGTACGCGAACAGGAACTACTGGCTGACCCTCGACACGACGTCATACGCGGGCGACGGCCTCTGGATCGCCGACTACGTGACCGCGGGAAGGCCCCGCATCAAGGCGAAGTGGCGCTTCCACCAGTACACCGACGACCCCCTCGACAAGAACGTCGCCGACTTCGCGACGAAGGCCGCGCTCCGCACGTGGGCCACGAGCGGCTGCCCGGATGTCTCTTGACGTCTCTTGACGTCTCTTGGAACGTCACCGAGTCGGTGGCCGAGGCGATCATCGCCGCCCAGGACCTCAACCGCCCATGACCTCAACGGCGACGAACTCCTCTCGTTCGAGGAGTTCTGGGGTCACTTGAGCAAGTGACCCGGACGCAGGGGGCGCTCACCGCACGCCGCGGAGGGCGCCCCTTCGGGCTGAGCGGCCACGCGCATCTCGAACCATGTCGTCTTGCCGCGAGGCAGCAGGTCGACGCCCCAGCGGTCGGAGAGTTTGTCCACGAGGAAGAGGCCGCGGCCGCTGACGTCCAGTTCCTGGACGGGCATGAGGCAGGGCAGGCCGCGGGAGGGGTCGCGGACCTCGACGCGGATCCAGTCCGCGGCGGCGGCGCATACGGAGCCCGAAGACGCGGGCGCCGGTGTGCCGTACGGCGTTGCCGACGAGCTCGGAGACGAGCAGCACCGCGTCCTCGGTCATCTCCGGCGGAAGCCCCCAATGGCGCAGCGACGACGACCTGGGCCAGCCGGCGCGCGGTGGCCGCGGACTCGGGGCGGGACGGCAACGGGACCTCGCTCTGCGTCGGGTCGCCGAACAACTCCAGCGCCTTCAGCGCCCGTTCGTCCTCGACGGCAGGCGACCAGCGCGCCGCGGTCGCACTCCCGTGCCCCCGCGGCTGTTCCACACCCTCCAGCCCCGCCATGCCCCCATCATGGCCGCCCGGAGCGCCTCCCGGGGCCGTTCCCCAGGAATACGCCCCCCGGAACCTTCTCTTCCGGGCGGCCGCAGGCATATGCCAGGGCAGTATCGGCTCGCAGACCGCCGACTGCGCGAAGCTCGCGTCGGACAATCGCCGAGTCCTCGACAGGCGGCCTAAGTTGACTTAAGGCTCCCATAAACCGCCCACACGGGGGACCCGCATCAGACATCGCGTCAACAGCCGTCGGCTCAGAGGAACTTCGCCTTGCCCGGCCCCTCCTCCACGAAGCTCCGCATCCCGCGCTCCCGGTCCTCTGTCGCGAACAGGCCCGCGAACCAGTTGCGTTCGACGGCGAGCCCGGTCTCGATGTCCGTCTCCAGGCCCGCGTCGACCGACTCCTTGGCCGCGCGCAGCGCGATCGCCGGGCCCTGGGCGAGCTTCGCGGCCCACGCGTGCGCCTGCTCGTACACCTCGGCGGCCGGCACGACCCGGTCCACCAGGCCGAGCGCCAGCGCCTCGTCGGCCTTCACCATGCGGCCGGTGAAGATCAGGTCCTTGGCCTTGGACGGGCCGATCAGCCGGGACAGCCGCTGGGTGCCGCCCGCGCCCGGGATCAGGCCCGAGCAGGATCTCCGGCTGGCCGAGCTTCGCGTTCTCGGCGGCGATCCGGAAGTCCGCGCAGAGCGCCAGCTCGCAGCCGCCGCCCAGCGCGTAGCCGGTGACGGCGGCGACGACGGGCTTGGGGATGCGGGCCACGGCGGTGAAGGAGTCCTGCAGGGCCCGGGACCGCACGACCATCGCCGCGTGGTCCATGGCCTGCATCTCCTTGATGTCCGCGCCGGCCGCGAACACCTTCTCGCCGCCGTAGAGCACCACGGCGCGCACGTCCTCGCGGCGCGTCGGCCTCCTCGGCGAGCTCGCGCAGCCGGTCCTGGGTGGCGATGTCCAGCGCGTTCATCGGCGGGCGGTCGAGGCGGATGGTGCCGACGCCTTCGGCGACTTCGAGATGCACAGTCATGCGGGCAGGTTAACGGCCGACTAACGACAGCGGCCCCGGTGCGCTCCGTCACAGCAGCACACCGGGGCCGCGTACGGACACGTCACGGCTACGCGCGTACGACTCACTCGCCTTCCACTTCGTCCCACGACATGTTCCAGCCGTTGAGGCCGTTGTCCGGGTCGATCGTCCTGTCGTTGGAGTTCTTCACGATCGACCACGTCGCCGATCATCGAGCTGTCGAAGAACCAGGCCGCCGCGGCGTCGCTGTCGCCGCCGCCGCGCACGTCGCGCAGGCCGATGCAGCCGTGGCTGGCGTTGTAGTTGCCGAAGGCGCCGCCGCGCCCAGTAGTTGCCGTGGATGAAGGTGCCGGAGGTGGTCAGGCGCATGGCGTGCGGCACGTCCTTGATGTCGTACTCGCCGCCGAAGCCGACGGTCTCGCCGTTCATCCGGGTCACCTTGAGCTGCTCGCTGATGACCATCTGGCCGTTCCAGGTGTCGTGGCCGGGCTGCCCGTGGTGATCGGGATGGTCTTGATGACCTTGCCGTCGCGCTTGACCGTCATCTTCTTGGTCTTGGCGTCGACGGTGGAGACCTGGCTGCGGCCGATGGTGAAGCGACACGGTCTTGGCCTGCTCGCCGTAGACGCCGGGGCGGCCCTCGACGCCGTCGAGGTTGAGGTCGACGCGTGACCTTCGTGCCCGGCTTCCAGTACTTCTCGGGGCGGAAGTCGAGGCGGTCGTTGCCGAACCAGTGGCCCTCGACCTCGACCGCGGGCTCGGTCGTGACGCGTGATCGCCTTCTCGACGTCCTCGGGGTTGGTGATGCCGCGCGGTGAAGTTGATCGAGAACGGCATGCCGACGCCGACCTTGGAGCCGTCCTCGGGGGTGAAGATGCCGACGAAGGTGTTCTTCGGGGTCAGTGTGGTGAAGCGTGGACTCCTCGGCGGCCTCGCGGCCCTCGGAGTCCTTGGCGACCGCGTGGACCGTGTACTTCGGTGGCCGACGGCGAGGTGGGTCGCCGGCGTCCACCTGGCTCCCGCCGCCGGTGATCTTCCCCTCGATCTCCTTGCCCTTGGAGTCCTTGACCGTGACCTCGGTCAGCTTGCCCTTGGCCGCGGTGACCTTGAGGGCGCCGCTGGTGGTCCACGGCGTCGGCGCCGTCCTTGGGGGCTATGGTCACGACGGCCTCGGAGGTCTTGGTGTCCGCCGTGCCGGAGGTTCCCTTGCCGCCCGTTCCCTTGCCGGAGCCGGAGTCCGAACCTCCGCCTCCGCCGCACGCGGTCACGGCGAGGAGCAGCACGCCCAGCAGCAGCGCCAACATTCCCCGGCCCCGCAGCTCCCTGACTCCCAGCTTCTCCGTTCCCGCGTCCCCCGTGCCGCCGACCCGACGCCCCCGATATCGGTCCCCAGTTCCCGTTCAAGCTCCCTCGTCTCCCCTCCCCGGCCTCGCCAACTCCGGCCCAGCTCCTCCGGCGCGCCTCCCATGCGCGCACCGGGCCGCATAGTTATTCAACATCGCGTCTCGCCTCTGTACGGCTCCCTACGGTCCTGTTCGGCGTACCCAACGTCTTACGCGTGTACGCAATTCCTCCAGGGTCACGACATGATCACGACGAACCGACGAAAACGGCGCCGTCACGGTCGCCGTCGTCCCATCCGACGTCGTGGGCGCCGTTCGTCTACCCGGCTCACCCCTGTGCGGTCGCCTATGCCGTTGCTCTCAGGTTATTCCACCGCGCCGCCCGCCTTCCACTCCTTCCAGCCCATGTTCCACCCTCCGAGTCCGTTGTCCGGAGCGACCTTCTTGTCCTTGCTGTTGACGACCTCGACGACGTCCCCGATGAGGCTGCGGTCGAAGAACCAGCCCGCGGGCGTGTGCGGACTGCCGCCCTTCACATCGCGCAGGCCCACGCAGCCGTGGCTGACATTGGCGTTGCCGAAGACGTCCCGCGCCCAGTAGTTGCCGTGCAGGAAGGTGCCGGAGCGTGGTCAGCCGCATCGCGTGCGGGACGTCCGGGATGTCGTACTCGCCCTTGCCGTCGGCCTTTTTGAAGCCGACCGTGGCGCCGTTCATCCGGGTCACCTCGAGCATCTCGGTGACCACCATCTTCCCGTTGTACGTCGGTGTCTTCGGCGCCCCGGCCGTGATCGGCACCGTGGCGAGCGAGCTCGCCGTCCCGGCGCACCCGCATGGTGTGCGCGGCCGCGTCGACCAGGCTGGTCTGGTGGCGGCCGACGGTGAAGGAGAAGGTCTTGTGCTGCAGCCCGTACACGCCGGGCGCCCCCTCGACGTCCCGCAGCCGCAGGCCGACGGTGACCTGGGTGCCCGGCTTCCAGTAGTGCTCGGGCCGGAAGTCCAGCGCGGCCGTCGCCGAACCAGTGCGGCCGGATCTCCACAGGCGGGCTCGCGCGGTCACGTCGATGGCGCGCTCGACGGCCGCACGGTTGTCGATCTCCCGGTTGAACTCCAGGGAGACGATCATGCCGGTGCCGACGGTGGAGCGGTTCTCCGGCGTGACGTAGCCGATGAAGCGCTCGTCGGGGACGTGCGTCGTGAAGGTGGTGTGCCGGGCCGAGCGGCGCCCGTGGGCGTCGAGGGCGACCGCGTCGACGGTGTACCTGGCGGCCAGCGCGAGCCTGCCGGGCCGGTCGGGGCGCCAGGTCAGGCCGTCGGCGGAGATCCGCCCCGGCACCTCGCGTCTCCTGCGCGTCCTGGGACCTGACGACCTTCACGGACTCCAGCCGCCCGCTGGGCACCCGTACCCCGAAGCGCTCGTCGGCGCGCACGCCCTTGCTGCCGTCCGTCGGGTGTGACGCGGATCGTGTCCTCGGTGCCGGCGGCTTGCCGAGCATCGCCGTCGAGCACCGTCCGGCCGGTGCAGCCGGCGGCCCCGGCCAGCAGTCCTGCCCATGTCAGTACGGCGGCCAGAGCGGCCCTGGCGCGGCGCGCGTGCGTCTGTACGTGGTTCACACGCGGCCCAACGACGGCGCACGCCTCAGGGAAACGTGAGTGCGAGCCACGGTCTGGGCAGAACAGTGGGGAGGACGACGCGACGGGGTAGCCGCGGCCGGGACACCGACGCCCTTCACGACGTCGTTCCGCCGAGCCGCAGGAGGCCGTGAGGTGTCGAGCGCAGCCGAGCAGGAGGCAGCCCAGGAGGCAGTCCAGGAGGGCCGCGGCCCGTCCCCGCGCACGCGCCCGGCCGCCGTGGGCAACGGCAGACGGCGCACGGCGGCCGGGACCGCGCAGACACCCGTATGGCCGGGGGCGCCCGACGCCGCTCGGGGCGCGGTTCCGGGTGGGCCCCGACGGGGTGGCGGGCACCAACTTCGCGCTGTGGGCGGGCGGGGCGGAGGCGGTGGAGCTGTGCCTGTTCGACGGAGGAGGGCGAGGAGAGCGCGGGTCCCGCTCACCGAGCTGACCCACGAGATCTGGCACGGTTTCGTGCCCGGGCGTCCTGCCCGGGCCAGCGGTACGGCTACCGGGTGCACGGCCGCTGGGACCCCTGGACCGGCGCCCGCTGGAACCCGGCGAAGCTGCTCCTCGACCCGTACGCCCGTGCGGTGGACGGGGCCGAGGCAAGATTCAGCAGCTGCCGCCCGAGGTGTACGGGCACGTCCGCGACTGGCCGCAGCAGCAGGTCGCGGACACCGTGCGCGACGACCGGGACTCGGCGCCGTACGTACCGAAGGGCGTCGTCGTCCACGAGGACGCGCCCGACGACGAGTGGACGGACGACCGCCGCCCGAAGACGCCGTGGGCGGACTCGGTGATCTACGAGCTGCATGTGCGCGGCTTCACCAGGCTGCATCCCGGGCATCCCGGAGGAACTGCGCGGCACCTACGCCGGGTCTGGCGCACCCGGCGGCGATCGAGCACCTGGTGAAGCTGGGTGTGACGGCGGTCGAGCTGCTGCCCGTGCACCAGTTCGCCCACGAGGACCACCTGCTGCGGCGGGGCCTGAAGAACTACTGGGGCTACAACTCGATCGGCTACTTCGCCCCGCACGCGGCGTACGCGGCCTCCGGCACGACGCGGCCAGCAGGTCGGCGAGTTCAAGCGGATGGTGCGCGCGCTGCACGCGGCGGGCATCGAGGTCATCCTCGACGTGGTCTACAACCACACCGCGGAGGCGGACGAGCTGGGCCCGATGCTGTCGCTGCGCGGCATCGACAACCGCGGCTACTACCGGCTGCAGCACGACGCCCGCCGCTACGCGGACTACACGGGCTGCGGCAACACCCTGCACGTCGTCCAGCCGCAGGTGCTGCGCCTGATCACGGACTCGCTGCGGTACTGGGTGACGGAGATGGGGGTGGACGGCTTCCGGTTCGACCTGGCGGCGGCGCTGGCCCGCTGCCATGCACGACGTCGACATGCTGTCCCCGTTCCTCGCGGTCATCGCGCAGGACCCGGTGCTGCGGCGGGTGAAGCTGATCGCGGAGCCGTGGGACGTGGGCTCGGGCGGCTACCAGGTGGGCGCTTTCCCGCCCCTGTGGACGGAGTGGAACGACCGCTACCGGAACGCGGTACGGGACTTCTGGCGGGGCGCCCTGCCGGACGTACGGGACCTGGGGTACCGCCTGTCGGGGTCGAGCGACCTGTACGCGTGGGGCGGCCGGCGCCCGTACGCGTCGGTCAACTTCGTCACCGCGCACGACGGTTTCACGCCTGCGCGACCTGGTGTCGTACGAGCACAAGCACAACGAGGCGAACGGCGAGGAGCAACCGCGACGGTACGGACGACAACCGCTCGTGGAACTGCGGGACGGAGGGCGAGACGGACGACGAGCGCGTACGGGCGCTGCGGCGGCGGCAGCTGCGGAACCTGCTGACGACACTGCTGCTGTCGACGGGCGTGCCGATGCTGGTCGCGGGCGACGAGATGGGGCGGACGCAGGGCGGCAACAACAACGCGTACTGCCAGGACAACGAGATCAGCTGGGTGGACTGGAAGCCTGCTGGAGGAGCCGGGCTGGCAGGCCCTGTTCGACCTGACCTCCCGGCTGATCGCACTGCGCCACGGCCCATCCGGTGCTGCGCCGGCGGGCGTTCTTCTCCGGCCGGGCCCACTCGGCGGACGGGCTGCGGGACCTGGCGTGGTTCACGGCCCGGGGCGCCGAGATGACGGAGGCGACTGGTACGCGCCCGCCGCCACGCTGGGCATGTATCTCTCCGGGCGCGACATCCCGGGCCGGGACGCGCGGGGCGCGCCGGTGACCGACGACAGCTTCCTCGCCGTACTGCACGCGGGGGACGAGCCCGGTGGCCTTCGTCCTGCCGGGGCCGCCGTGGGCGGAGGCGTACGAGGTGGTCGTCGACACCTCATGTGAGGAGCAGCGGGAGGCCCCGGGCGTGGAGCACCTCGCGGGGGCGGCGATCACGGTGCCGGCGCGGTCCGTGCTGCTGCTGAAGGTGCGCTGAGCCACTCCCCCTTCCCGCTTACCCCCCGGGGGATTTGGCCGGTTCCACCCCTCTGCGCGCTCTTGTGGCGCTTCACACCACACGAGAGGCTGCCCAGGTGCGTACGGACCGGTCTTCGTCATACCGGAATACCGGAGTAATCGGAGCAGTCGGAGCAGTTGGAGTAGTCGGAGTAGTCGGAGTATCGGCCGGAATCCGGTGTGTCTGCGAAATCCGGTGCGTCTACGCCGAGTTGAGGAGGGGAACTCACCTATGGCACAGACGGGAAGCAGGCGTCCGCGCTGGGCGGTGGGCCTGACCGCGGCCGTCACGACCGCGGTGTTTTCGGCCATCACCCTGCCCGCGCACGCCGCCCCGCAGGGGCGGATAGCCGGCGCCGGAGCAGCCGGCTCCGTGAGAGGCAGTTACCTCGTGACACTCAAGGGAGGAACGAAGGCTCCCTCGGCGGCCGGAAAGGACATCGCCGAGCAGTACGGGGCAAGAATCAGCCACACCTACAGTTCGGTCCTGAACGGCTACGCCGTAAAGGTGAGTGAGCGGCAGGCCAGAGCGCTCGCGGCGGATTCCCGCGTGGCCTCGGTCGTCCAGGACACCCGGGTGACGTACGACCACACGATGGACGACCACACGACGTACGACCACACGCGGAAGAACCCGCCCTCGTGGGGGCTGGACCCTGTCGACCAGCAGGGCCTGCCGCTCGACAAGAGCTCCACCAAGAGCTCCACATGGCCGGGGTCCGCGGGCAGGGGCGTCACGGTGTACGTCATCGACACCGGCATCCGGGTCACCCACAAGGAGTTCGGCGGCCGGGCGAGCCATGGGTGGGACTTCGTCGGCGACGACAAGGTCGCCGGGGACGGCAACGGGCACGGCACGCACGTCGCGGGCACGGTCGCGGGCACGAAATACGGCGTCGCCAAGAAGGCAAGAGTCGTCGCCGTCCGTGTGCTCGACAACGACGGGGCGGGCACCACCGCCCAGGTCATCGCGGGCATCGACTGGGTGACGAAGCACGCGCGAAAACCCGCGGTGGCCAATATGAGCCTGGGCGGCGTCGGCAACGCGCAGCTCGACGCGGCCGTACGCGACTCGATCGCGTCCGGCGTGACGTACTCGGTGGCGGCGGGCAACGACGGGCTGTCGGCCAGGCTCTACTCGCCCGCCCGGGTCAGGCAGGCGATCACGGTCGGCGCCACCGACAGAGCGGAGCGGCGGCCGGGGTTCTCCAACTGGGGTTCGCGCCTGGACCTGTTCGCACCGGGTACGGCGATCACCTCCGCGTCCCACCGAAGCGACACCGGCAAGGTGACGTTCGACGGTACGTCGATGGCGGCCTCGCATGTCGCGGGCGCGGCGGCGCTCTACCTCGCCGACCATCGCGGGGCTACTCCGGCCCAGGTGAGCAACGCGCTGACCGGCCGCGCCGTTTCGGGCAAGGTGACGGGGCGTGGTCCCGGTTCACCGGACAAGCTCCTGCAGGTCAACGCCCCGTAGCAAACCCACGTAGCAAACCCGTAGCACCATGGCGCACACACGTCCCTGGCCTGAACACGCGGACCGGCCTCGCCTCACCGGACGAGGCCGGTCTTATGTGTAGACATACGCGTGAGTAGTTAACGAAGTGCCGGAATGCCCACCCCCCCAGGGTGGAAGGCTCCTCCGGAACGCCCCGCAGGTTCCCCCACACTCTCATCCGCCCACCTACGTTGACGCGGACAGGAGCGGTCATGCCCGCCACGCACCCTTCACCAGCCCCCTCGACGAACAGCGCCACCCCCGTACACCCCGAGTACCCCGGGCACCCCGTACACGCCGGGCACCCCGTACCCGCCGGACGCCGCGCGATCGCCGCCCCGCCCTCCCCGGCCGCTGCCGAACCGCCCACGATCGGACGCATTCCGGTCCTGGACGTCCGCCCGCTCGTCCACCAGGGGCGCCGCCCGGCGAAGGCGGTCGTGGGCGAGGACGTTCGAGGTCTCGGCGACGGTCTTCCGGGAGGGCCATGACGCGGTCGCCGCCCATGTCGTCCTGAAGGACCCCGAGGGCCGTACGGGCCCGGGGACGCCGATGCGTGAACTGGCGCCGGGCACCGACCGCTGGGGCGCCACCGTCTGTGTGCCGCGCGAGGGCCGCTGGACGTACCAGGTGCGGGCGTGGGGCGATCCGGTCAGCACCTGGCGGCACCACGCACGGATCAAGATCCCGGCGGGCATCGACACCGGCCTGGTGCTGGAGGAGGGCGCGTGCCTGTACGAGCGTGCGGCGGCCGGGGTGCCGAAGGACGAGGGTGACCGGGGCCCGCTTCTCGTGGCCGTGGAGGCGCTGCGGGACGGGACCCGCCCGGCGGCGGCCCGTCTCGCGGCCGCGCTCACGCCGGAGGTGGATGCTGTCCTGGCCCGTCATCCGCTGCGGGAACAGGTATCCGCCTCCGAGGAGTTGCCGCTGCTGGTGGAGCGGGAGCGGGCGCTGTACGGCTCCTGGTACGAGTTCTTCCCCCGCTCCGAGGGCACTGCCGAGCAGCCGCACGGCACGTTCCGTACCGCCGCCCGACGTCTGCCCGCCCTCGCCGAGATGGGCTTCGACGTCGTCTACCTCCCGCCGATCCACCCCATCGGCCACACCTTCCGCAAAGGCCGCAACAACTCTCTCTCCTGCGGCCCGGACGAGGTCGGGGTGCCCTGGGCCATCGGCTCCTCCGCCGGCGGTCACGACGCCGTCCACCCCGACCTGGGCACGATCGACGACTTCGACGCCTTCGTCGCGCAGGCCCGCGCCCTCGGGCTGGAGATCGCGCTGGACTTCGCGCTGCAGTGCTCCCCGGACCACCCTTGGGTGGACAAGCACCCCGAGTGGTTCCACCACCGCCCCGACGGCACCATCGCCTACGCCGAGAACCCGCCGAAGAAGTACCAGGACATCTATCCCCATCGCCTTCGACGCCGACCCGGACGGCCTGGTCACCGAGACCCTGCGGGTGCTGCGGCACTGGATGGCGCACGGCGTGCGGATCTTCCGCGTGGACAACCCGCACACCAAACCCGTCGCCTTCTGGGAGCGGGTGATCGCCGACATCAACAGCACCGACCCGGACGTGATCTTCCTGGCCGAGGCCTTCACCCGCCCGGCGATGATGCACACCCTCGCGGCCGATCGGCTTCCAGCAGTCCTACACCTACTTCACCTGGCGCAACACCAAACAGGAACTCACCGACTACCTCACCGAACTGTCCGGGGAGGCCGCGAGCTACATGCGGCCGAACTTCTTCGTCAACACCCCCGACATCCTGCACGCCTACCTCCAGCACGGCGGCCGCCCCGCCTTCGAGGTACGGGCCGTCCTGGCCGCCACCCTCTCCCCCTCCTGGGGCGTCTACAGCGGCTACGAACTGTGCGAGAACACCCCCCTGCGCGACGGCAGCGAGGAGTACCTCGACTCCGAGAAGTACCAACTCCGCCCCCGCGACTGGGATTCCGCGGAGCGGGAGGGACGTACCATCGCGCCCCTGCATCGCCAGGCTCAACGCGATCCGGCGCCGCAGCCCGGCGCTGCGGCAGCTGCGGAACCTGCACTTCCACCACGCGGACAACGAGGCGGTCATCGCCTACTCGAAGCGCGCGGGTGCGAACACGGTTCTGGTGGTCGCCAACCTCGATCCCCACCACACCCAGGAGGCCACGGTCTCGTTGGACATGCCGCAACTCGGCCTGGACTGGCACGAGTCCGTGCCGGTGCGCGACGAGCTCACCGGCGAGACCTACCACTGGGGCAGGACCAACTACGTGCGCCTGGAGCCGGGCCGCGCGCCCGCGCACGTACTGACCGTCCTGCGACCGTCCACCCCGCAGATCGGAGGGTCACCCACACCATGATCGTCAACGAGCCCGTCCCGGACACCTTCGAGGACACCCCCGCCAAGGACCGGGACCCGCGACTGGTTCAAACGCGCCGTCTTCTACGAGGTCCTCGTCCGCTCCTTCCAGGACAGCAACGGCGACGGCATCGGCGACCTCAAAGGCCTCACCGCCAAACTCGACTACCTGCAGTGGCTGGGCGTCGACTGCCTGTGGCTGCCGCCCTTCTTCAAGTCGCCCCTGCGCGACGGCGGCTACGACGTCTCCGACTACACCGCCGTCCTCCCCGAGTTCGGCGACCTCGCCGACTTCGTGGAATTCGTCGACGCCGCCCACCAGCGCGGCATGCGCGTCATCATCGACTTCGTCATGAACCACACCAGCGACCAGCACCCGTGGTTCCAGGAGTCCCGCAACGACCCCGACGGCCCCTACGGCGACTACTACGTCTGGGCCGACGACGACAAGCAGTACCCGGACGCCCGCATCATCTTCGTCGACACCGAGGCCTCCAACTGGACCTTCGACCCGGTCCGCAAGCAGTACTACTGGCACCGCTTCTTCTCCCACCAGCCGGACCTCAACTACGAGAACCCGGCCGTGCAGGAGGAGATCATCTCCGCCCTGCGGTTCTGGCTGGACCTGGGCATCGACGGCTTCCGGCTGGACGCCGTGCCCTACCTCTACGCAGGAGGAGGGCACCAACTGCGAGAACCTCCCCGCCACCCACGACTTCCTCAAGCGGGTCCGCAAGGAGATCGACGCCCACTATCCCGACACCGTGCTGCTGGCCGAGGCCAACCAGTGGCCCGAGGACGTCGTCGACTACTTCGGCGACTACCCCGCCGGCGGCGACGAATGCCACATGGCCTTCCACTTCCCCGTCATGCCGCGCATCTTCATGGCGGTACGCCGCGAATCCCGCTACCCGGTCTCGGAGATCCTCGCCAAGACCCCGGCCATCCCCTCCGGCTGCCAGTGGGGCATCTTCCTGCGCAACCACGACGAGCTCACCCTGGAGATGGTCACCGACGAAGAACGCGACTACATGTACGCGGAATACGCCAAGGATCCCGCGCATGCGCGCCAACATCGGCATCCGCCGCCGGCTGGCCACCGCTGCTGGACAACGACCGCAACCAGATCGAACTGTTCACCGCCCTGCTGCTGTCCCTGCCCGGCTCGCCGATCCTCTACTACGGCGACGAGATCGGCATGGGCGACAACATCTGGCTCGGCGACCGCGACGCCGTGCGCACCCCGATGCAGTGGACCCCGGACCGCAACGCCGGCTTCTCCTCCTGCGACCCCGGCCGGCTGTACCTGCCCACCATCATGGACCCGGTCTACGGCTACCAGGTCACCAACGTCGAGGCGTCGATGTCCTCGCCGTCCTCGCTGCTGCACTGGACCCGCCGCATGATCGAGATCCGCAAGCAGAACCCCGCCTTCGGCCTCGGCTCCTACACCGAACTGCCCTCCTCCAACCCGGCGGTGCTCGCCTTCCTGCGCGAGGCTCGACCGGGGAACGGGGACGACCTGGTGCTGTGCGTGCACAACTTCTCCCGCTTCGCCCAGCCCACCGAGCTCGACCTGCAGCGCCTTCAGCGGCCGCCACCCGGTCGAGCTCATCGGCGGCGTCCGCTTCCCCGCCATCGGCGAACTGCCGTATCTGCTCACCCTCGCAGGCCACGGCTTCTACTGGTTCCGGCTGCGGAAGGACGCCGCGTAGAACCCCGGAGAACCCCGGGAGCGGGGCGGTTTTCACCGCCCCGCTCTGGGCACGCATCGGTAACACCCCGACTCCCCTGGTCTTCTGGCCTTCCGGGTCACTGGGAAAAGGACACGACGCCATGTCGGAAGCCACCTCGGCAGCAAGGACAGCAAGGGCAGCAAGGTCGGACACTGTCACGCACTCCGCACAGCCCGCCCAGTCCCCACCGCCTGCCCAGTCCGCTAGTCCGACCAGTCGCCGGTCTCCTCGCGTCCCTGGATCCGCTGCTGCGGGAGTGGCTGCCGCGACAGCGCTGGTTCGCGGGCAAGGGCCGGCCGATCAGCGGCTTCACGCTGGTCGCGGCGACCGAACTGCTGCCCGTGGACGCGAAGCCGGGGCTGCTCCACCTCCTCGTACGGGCCCACCAGCCGCTCGTGCCCCTCCAGGCCGCCACGGCCCACCCCGCCGACTGCTACCAGTTGCTGATCGGCGTGCGCGAGACGCTGCCACCACGGCTCGCGCCCGCGCTGATCGGGCACCTGGAGGAGGGGCCGCTGGCCGGGCGGACGGTGTACGAGGCGCTGCACGACCCACGGCCCGCCGATGTGCTCCTCGAAGCGCTGCGCACGCGGGCGCGCGTGGGTGAGCTGCGCTTCGAGGGGGATCCGCGGCAGCGGATCCGGGCGGGACTGGTGCCCCGCCTGGTGACGTCCGAGCAGTCCAACTCGTCCCTCGTGTACGGAGATACGTTCATCCTGAAGCTGCTGCGCCGGATCGTGCCCGGCACCAATCCGGACCTGGAGCTGCCGCTGGCGCTGGCGCGCGAGGGATGCCCGCGGGTACCGGCCCCGGCGGGCTGGATGATGGCGGACCACGCCTCCTGCGACGACTCGTACGTCCTGGGCGTACTGCAGCCGTTCCTGCAGGGCGCGGCCGACGGCTGGGAGCTGGCGCTGCGCGAGCTGGCCAAGGGCGAGGACTTCACCGCGGAGGCGCGGGCGCTGGGGCGGGCGACGGCCGAGGTGCACACGGCGCTGGCGCGGGCGCTGCCGACGGTCACACTGGGGCGGGGCCAGGTGGAGCCGCTCGTGAACGGGATGACCGAACGGCTGGCGGCGGCCGTGCAGGCGGTTCCGGCACTGCGGCCGTACGCGCCGGGGTTGCGCGCGGCGTTCGAGGCGCTGGCGGACCTGGCGGCGAAGGGCCGCGCCTGGACGGCCCAGCGCATCCACGGGGACCTGCATCTGGGCCAGTGTCTGCGGTCACCCGGCGGTGAGTGGTCGCTCGTGGATTTCGAGGGCGAGCCGTCCAAGCCGCTCGCCGAGCGCCGTATACCGCATCCGGTCGCGCGGGACGTCGCGGGAATGCTGCGCTCCTTCGACTACGCGGCCCGCTCCCACCGCCCCTGGGCCCCCACCTGGGCGGCCGGGTGCCGGGCCGCGTACTGCGCCGGGTACGCGGAGGTCTCCGGGAGCGATCCGCGGACCGACCCCGTGCTGCTGCGCGCGTACGAGACGGACAAGGCGGTGTACGAGGTCGTCTACGAGGCCCGGCACCGCCCCGACTGGCTGCCGGTGCCGCTGGCCGCGATACGCCGACTGGCGGCGAACGACGACTGACCCACCCCTGCCCGTCCGTGCCTGTGCCGAGGAGGCCATGCCTGTGACCCCCCGTCTTCCCTCTCCATCCGACGACAGTACGAAGAAGAACGGCGCCACCGATCGCCAGACCGCCGCGGCGAAAAAGCCGTCAGTGAAACAGACGCCAGCGAAACAGACAGGGGGGAAGAAGACGTCAGCGAAACAGCCGGCGGTGAAAAAAGCAGCGGTGAAAAAGGCAGCGGTGAAAAAAGCGGCAGTGAAGAAGGCAGCGGCGAAGAAGACCACCGCCAAGAAAGCTCCCGCCAGGAAAACTCCCGCGAAGAAGGCCGTGAAGCCGGGCAAGGTGACCGAGCTCGTCCTCCAGGCTCCCGGGCCGGGGGCTGTCGACGGCGGTGACCGCGAGCGGTTGCGGGGCGGCACGCACCACGATCCGCACTCCGTGCTCGGGGCGCACCCCGCTCCCGGCGGGGTGGTGTTCCGGGCGTTCCGGCCGTACGCGCTGGGGGTCACGGTCGTCACCGAGGAGCTGCGGGCCGAGCTGCACGACGACGGGGACGGGTTCTTCTCGGCCGTACTGCCGCTCAGGGCCGTTCCGGAGTCGTACAAGCTCCTCATCGCGTACGAGGGGGCGGTGCGGGAGACCGAGGACGCGTACCGTTTCCTGCCCGCGATCGGCGAGCTGGACCTGCACCTGATCGGTGAGGGGCGGCACGAGGAGCTGTGGAAGGCGCTGGGCGCGGAGCCGATGGTGCACCAGGGCGTGGCCGGCACCCGCTTCACGGTGTGGGCGCCGAACGCGCGCGGTGTGCGCCTGGCCGGGACGTTCAACTTCTGGGACGGCACGGGATGGCCCGATGCGCTCCCTCGGCTCCTCGGGGATCTGGGAGCTGTTCGTGCCGTCGATCGGTGCGGGCGAGCTGTACAAGTTCGAGATCACCCGGCCCGACGGCACGAAGACCCTGCGGGCGGACCCGATGGCGCGGCGCACCGAGGTCCCGCCCCGCACGTCCTCCGTCGTGCACGCGTCCCTTTACGAGTGGGGCGACGCGCAGTGGATGGCGCACCGCGCGGACCGTCCGGTGCATGAGGCGCCGTTCTCGGTGTACGAGGTGCATCTGCCGTCCTGGCGCCCCGGACTGACGTACCGTCAACTGGCTGAGCAGCTCCCGTCGTACGTGACGGACCTCGGCTTCACGCATGTCGAGCTGATGCCGGTCGCCGAGCACCCCTTCGGCGGCTCGTGGGGCTACCAGGTCACCGGCTTCTACGCCCCTACGGCCCGCCTCGGCACCCCCGACGACTTCAAGTTCCTGGTCGACGCACTGCACCAGGCCGGTATCGGGGTCCTGATGGACTGGGTGCCCGCGCACTTCCCGCGGGACGACTGGGCGCTGGCCGAGTTCGACGGGCGTGCGCTGTACGAGCACGGGGACCCGGCGCGGGCCGCGCACCCGGACTGGGGGACGCTGGAGTTCGACCACGGGCGGCGGGAGGTGCGGAACTTCCTGGTGGCCAACGCGGTGTACTGGTGCGAGGAGTTCCACATCGACGGACTGCGCGTGGACGCCGTCGCCTCCATGCTCTACCTGGACTACTCGCGCGAGCCCGGGCAGTGGACGCCGAACGAGCACGGCGGCCGCGAGAACCTGGACGCGGTGGCGTTCCTGCAGGAGATGAACGCGACGGTGTACCGCCGGGTGCCGGGTGTGGTGACCATCGCGGAGGAGTCGACGGCGTGGGACGGCGTCACGCGCGCCACGCACCACAGGGGTCCGGGTGGCTTCGGCGGCCTGGGGTTCGGGCTGAAGTGGAACATGGGCTGGATGCACGATTCGCTGCAGTACATGAGCCGCGAGCCGGTCCACCGCAAGTACCACCACCACGAGATGACGTTCTCGATGGTGTACGCCTACAGCGAGAACTACATCCTGCCCATCTCCCACGACGAGGTCGTCCACGGCAAGCGGGCCCTGGTCTCCAAGATGCCGGGCGACTGGTGGCAGCGGCGCGCCGGGCATCGCGCGTACCTCGGCTTCATGTGGGCCCACCCGGGCAAGCAACTCCTCTTCATGGGGCAGGAGTTCGCCCAGGGCGCGGAGTGGTCGGAGGCGCACGGCCCGGACTGGTGGCTGCTGGATCCGGCGTACGGGGCGCAGGCGGACCACCGTGGTGTCCGTGACCTGGTCCGCGACCTGAACTCGGTCTACCGCGCCACTGCCGCACTGTGGGAACGGGACACCGACCCTTCGGGCTTCGCCTGGATCACGGGGGACGCGGCGGAGGACAACGTGTTCGCGTTCCTGCGGTTCGCGGCGGACGGGTCACCGCTGCTCGCGGTGTCGAACTTCTCCCCCGTGGTACGGCACGAGTACCGGCTGGGTGTACCGGACGACGTTCCGGCGTGGTACGAGGTGCTGAACACGGACGCGGGTGGGTACGGCGGCGGTGACGTCCGCAATCCGTTCCCGGTGAAGTCCGAGTCCCGGCCCTGGCACGGCCGTACGGCCAGCGTCCTGCTGACGCTGCCGCCTCTCGCCACGGTCTGGCTGCGCCCGGCGTAAGGGGCGTAGGGGTTTCGCCCCGCCGCCGCTGCCCGTCCCCTCCCCTCCCGGGGCTCCGCGCCCGTCCCCTCCCCGGGGCTCCGCCCCGGACCCCGTTCCTCAAACGCCGGAGGGGACGGCTGCCGGGCGGAGCTGTGGAAGCTCGTAAGCATGCCCTGCGGCGTGACTACGCCTTGGCCGGTTCCTTCTCGCCACCCTGCCCAAGATCCCCGGCGGCGGCCGGAGCCTCCCCGCTCCCGGCCCTGCTCCCGCTCCCGCTCTCGGCCCCGCTCCCGCTTCCGCTCCCGCCATGACCGTCGTCCGACAGTGTCGCCTCGTCGAACGGCAGCCGGCCCGACAGCACCTCGTCGCACCCGCTCCTTGTCGATCTCCTTGGTCCAGGTGCCGATCAGTACGGTGGCGACGGCGTTGCCCGCGAAGTTGGTCAGCGGCGCGGGCCTCGCTCATGAAGCGGTCGATACCGACGATCAGACCGATACCGTCCACCAGGGCGGGCTTGTGGGACTGCAGGCCGCCGGCCAGGGTCGCCAGCCCGGCCCCGGTGACACCGGCAGCGCCCTTCGAGGCGACGAACAGGAAGAGCAGCAGCGAGATCTGCTCGCCGATCGCCATCGGCGTACCCATGGCCTCGGCGATGAACAGGGACGCCATGGTCATGTAGATCATGGTGCCGTCGAGGTTGAAGGAGTAGCCGGTCGGGACGGTGATGCCGACGACGGGCTTGCTGACGCCCAGGTGCTCCATCTTCGCGATGAGGCGCGGCAGCGCGGACTCGGAGGAGGAGGTGGACAGGATCAGCAGGAACTCACGGCCCAGGTACTTGAAGAACGTGAAGATGTTCAGGCCCGCGAAGATCCGCAGCAGCGTGCCGAGCACGACGAAGACGAAGAGGAAGCAGGTGACGTAGAAGCCGAGCATCAGCACGGCGAGGCTCTTCAGGGCGTCCACACCGGCGGAGCCGGTCACGGCCGCGATGGCGCCGAAGGCACCGATCGGGGCGGCCCACATCACCATCGCGAGGATGCGGAAGACGAGGCGCTGGATGTGCTCGATACCGCGCAGGACCGGCTGGCCGGCGTCGCCCATGGCCTGCAGCGCGAAGCCGGCGAGCAGGGCGACGAGCAGGGTCTGGAGGACCTCGCCGCCGGTGAAGGCGGAGACCATCGTGGTCGGGATGATGCCGAGCAGGAACTCGACGGTGCCCTTGGCCTCGCCGTCGACCTGCTCCTGACCGCTCGCCTCGATCGCGTCGGTCAGCTGCGAGGCCGGTGCCCGGGTCATGATGTTGCCGACGACCAGGCCGATGGCGAGGGCGACGAGCGACATCATCATGAAGTAGACGAGTGCGATACCGCCGACCGCGCCGACCTTCGCGGCCTTCCGTACCGAGCCGATGCCCAGCACGATCGTGCAGAAGATGATCGGCGAGATCATCATCTTGATCAGGTTCACGAAGCCGGTACCGAGCGGCTTCAGCTCGACCGCGAGCTCGGGGGCGACGAGGCCGACGGCGATGCCGAGCACCACGGCGACGATCACGGCGATGTACAGATAGTGGGTGCGGTCCCGCTTGGCGGCGGGTGCGGCAGGTGCGGTAGGTGCTCCGTATCTGCGTCTGCGGTACTGGCCACGGCTGTCCTCCTCCTCGTCGACGACGTCGTCGTCGGCTCTTCCGGTGCGATGAGGTGACTATCCCCCACCTCGTGAGGATGGTCACCCTTCCGTAGTACTGAAGGGGCGGTAGGGAGGCCGGAGTTGCGGTACCGGTGGGTGAGGGGACGGCAGGAGGGGTGAGGGCGGGGCGGTTCACTGGTCAGACGCACGCCGGGCGGCACCTCGCGGCTCCGCCCGGTGAACCAAGGAGGCCGGGCTCAGATGCGCTTGCCCCGACCAATTGTCGGGACAAGCGCATTCACCTGTCCTGTGTGCCGGTGTCCTGTGTGCTGGCGTTTCCCGTTGCGTGACAGTTCAGCGTGAAGTGTCACATCCTCGTCCTCGCGAGTCACTCCCCGGGCGCACCCCCGGCAGAACCGCCCACATCCGCGTCCCGCCCCCAGGCTCCCGCGCCTCCCCGAACCCCCACTCCCCCTCACACGCCCGCACCACGCGCCCCGCCACCCGCAACGCCGCCCGCCGCCGCGCGTCGCACGCCTCCACGAGCCGCCGGTGCGTGTGCCGCCGATGCCCGTCACAGAGGACCACCCTCAGCGCCCCCTCCCGATACCGCAGCGACACATACACCTCGGCGTCCGGCGTGAACCGCCACGCACACGCCACGAACTCGGCCACCACCTGCACCGCCGCGTCCACCATGCCGTCCAGCCCGTGCGCCTGGAGCACAGCCCGCGTGGAAGCCCGGGCAATCCACGAACTCACCGGCCCCGCAGGCAAGGTGAAGCTGTACGCGAGCGCCTCGGGCCCCGGCGGAGGCGTACGGGGCACCTGGCGCCCCTCCGTGAAGACAGGACAGGCCAAGGCGGAGTTCATCGCAATCGCAGAAGACATGAGCAACTCCCTTGCTGGCAAAGCAATCTGACGGCACATCTGACTCTGCGCGAGGCGCACTTGAGCAGGCTCGCGCACGCACTCCCGGCCACACCGGGCCGTAAGTGACTTGTCACTGACGGTAGGGCATGACAGGGGACGTGTGCCACATACTCCATCGCATTGCCTCCGATGAATTGGACCCGCGTCACACCCACGGTGCAGACTGACCCCGACCACAGGGAAGAAAGGGCACCGATGCCAACAAGGCCCGCGCCGACGGAACGCCAGAAGCGGCTGGGCTCCGAGCTGCGCAGAATGCGGCTCGCGGCCGGGCGGACCACGGAGTACGCCGCCGGACTGCTCGGACTGGACCGCACGAAGATCTCCAACATGGAGTCGGGCGTCCGTGCCACCTCCCCGGAGCGCATCCGGATACTCGCCAGCAACTACGACTGCGCGGACAGGCCGTATGTCGACGCACTGGTCGCCATGGCCGACGTACGCAAGCGGGGCTGGTGGCAGCAGTTCCGGGGCTCGCTCCCCCAAGGGCTCCTGGATGTCGCCGAGTTGGAGTGGTTCGCCTCCCGGCTGCGCAGTTACCAGACCGTGCACATCCCGGGGCTTCTTCAACTCGGCGAGTACGCCCGGGCCATCTTCACCGCCGCGCTCCCGCCCCTGCCCAGGTCAGAGGTCGAGCTTCGCGTCGTACAGCGCCTTCGGCGACAGCAGGTACTCGACCGGGAACAGCCCGAGCCCGTCGACTACGTCGCGTACGTGCACGAATGGGCCCTGCGCATGCAGTTCGGCGGGCGCCGAGCCATGCGTGAGCAGCTACTGCACCTCTGCGAGGCCTCCGAGCGCGACAACGTCGAGGTGCGTGTGCTTCCCGTCGAGGCTGGCGCGTTCCCCGGCGCCGGGCACGCCGTGCTCTACGCCGAAGGTCCCGTCTCCCAGCTGGACACCGTGCAGCTGGACTCCGCACACGGCGGAGAGTTCACTCACTCCGAGTCCCAACTCGCCAAGTACCGCGCCCACATGGACTGGTGGCACACCCACACGCTCAAGCCGCAGGACTCGCGTGACCTCATCCACGCCATCGCCCGCCAACTCTGATTCCGAGGAGCCACCATGCCCGCCGACATCACCTGGGAAGAGCCCTTCTGCGCCGAAGGCAACAACTGCTTCCGCCTCGGCACCGACCCCCACGGCAACGCCTACATAGCCCTCGCCGGCCACGAGGACAACTACCTCACCGACACCCGCGAAGCCCTCCGCACCCTCATCCACGACATCAAGGCAGGCAAGGCCGACCACCTCCTGTGACCGGATCTCAACCACACACTCAGGACGACGCAGTGGCATGAGCGCGGACATGAGCCGAGTGACCGGCGGCCTACATATCCGCGTGAACAAGCCATTTTGACGCGAAGAACGCCTCGCTTCCTTGACCCGGCGCAACCACTCGGGAAGCGTCACCACGCAAGAACCCGCAAGAACCCGCAACCGACTTGAAAGGGGAGGGCACCATGGCCCTAGAGTTCGTCGGAATCGACCCGGAGACTACCGGAGGCGGCTCGCCGACCGTGTGGGTGGAGGAAGAGACGGCCGACCTCATCTTCCAGGGCGAGGAGGCCGACAAGCTGCTGAAGGCCCAGGTAGGCGAAACGGAATGGGTCACCGGACACGACACGGGAATCCCCGCGCATGAGACGGTGATCCGCATCCCGGCCCGCATGGTGCCGATTCTGAGGGAGGCGTGTGATGTCGCAGAGCGGCGTGCCGGACTTCGCTGAGCTGCTGAGGTCCGCCCAGCGCACCGCCGTTCACCTGGAGATGCGCGACGTCTACAGCGTCGGCGATGAGAAGGACGGCTTCGAGGAGTTCCTACGGACGAGTCGAACCGACTTCGACCCCGATTCGCCGTTCTGGCAGGGCTGGACCCCGCTGGTGCGCGAAACGGTCGCCAGGGGTGTCCAGATGCGCCGGGCCCGGATCGTCTCCGAACCGGTGACCGATTACATCCGCTGGGAGCACGCCCTGACTCCGGTCAACGTCGCCGTCGGTGAACAGGTCCGCTGGCTCCCTCGCCGTCTCGCCTCCGACATCGCCCTTCCCGGAAACGACCTGTGGCTGATCGACGACCGGCGGGTAATGTTCCACTGGTTCACCGGTGACGGCGCTTGGGCAGGACATGAGTTCACCGAGGACTCCGACGTGGTGAAGAGGGTCGTTGCCGCGTTCGAGGCGGTGTGGGAGCGCGCCATCGACCACGAGAAGTTCACCGTCTGATCCCGCGCCGACTCCATGCCCGCTTCCCCCTCCTCCAGCGCCCAGGCGGCGCGTGAAGCCCTCGCGAAGCGCTTGCAGCATCTTCGTCAGGACGCCGGCCTCACCGGGAAGGAGCTTTCCACCCGGTGCGGCTGGCATCCGGCGAAGACGACCCGTATCCAGAAGGGTGAGACCGCGCCCTCCGACGCGGACATCAGGGCCTGGTGCGCGGCCTGCGGAGCGGAGGACCAGACAGAGGATCTCATCGCCACGGCGCGGGCGGTCGACTCCCTGTATGTGGAGTGGCGGCGCCTCCACAAAAACGGCATGCGCAAGGTCCAGGAGGACTTCTCCACCCTCCACGAGCAAGCGGCCGTGTGCCGTGTGTACTGCTCCAACGCCGTTCCCGGGTTCTTCCAGACCGCCGCCTTCGCCACCGCCCTCATGCAGTCGATCACCGACTTCCAGGGAACACCCGACGACGTTGCCGAGGCCGTTGCCGCCCGTCTCGCCCGTAGTCGGTTCCTGTACGAGGGGGGCCACCGCTTCGTTGTGCTGCTGGAGGAGTGGGTTCTGCGCTCGCGGATCGGCAACCGGGAGACGAGGACCAGCCAGCTCCGGCACCTGCTTGACGTCCTGCCGCTGCCCTCGGTCTCTCTCGGTGTCATCCCCTTCACTGCCCAGCGCGTCATCTGGCCCCTGGAGGCGTTCTACGTCTTCGACAACGCCCACGCCGTGGTAGAGACCCTGACCGCCGAGATCAACATCAGGCAACCCCGCGAAATCGCCGACTACCGCAAGGCATTCGCCGAACTCGCGAAGATGGCCGTCTACGGCGACCGCGCCCGCGCCCTCATCAACTCGGCGATCGACGCCCCCGGGTGACGTTCCGCAATAACCCGCAATTTCGTTGAGCCTCATCTCCCGGCTTTCGTACGGTTGTTGGCCTCGATCATTCAGGGTGATCGAGGCCCATCCGGATATCTCCCGGTGTCTGCCGACGGCCTCCTCTGCGCCACCCGACGAAAGTGAGGGACTGATGAGGGCCACCGCGTCACCCGCCCGAACCCACGGAGCCACCAGCCCGCTCCGCAGTCGTCCGGCGGTCCGCCGCTTTCTGGAAGGACCCGCGCTCTCCCCTGCCGACCTATCAACACCGTTGCGTTTGGATCTTGAGTCGCAGGTCAAGCCCTGGTGAATAACGCAACGGGACGTCCTGATAGATCAGCTTGTGTCGAGCAAGAAGATCATCGGGAGTCCCGTTGCAGGAGAAGTCTGTCATCACGCGCACGGTCGAGGCGGCCGGGGGTGTGTACGCGCCCGGCCACTTGGGCGAGTTGACCCAGATTGTGGACTTCATGCTGGTGGACACGGTGATCGAGGAGACCCGGTCACGAGAGAAGCGGCTGCGGCTGCTGCCGTCCCGGGTCGTGGTCTACTTCGTCCTCGCGCTGGCCCTGTTCGAGGACTGCTCCTATCGGGGCGTGCGGGGCAAGTTGACGGCGGGGCTGGAGGGACTGCCGTTGGTGCGTCCGGCGCTCTCCTCGCTGTCCAGGGCCCGGCGGCGAATAGGAGCGGCACCGCTGCGGCGGCTGTTCGAGATCCTCGCCGGACCCGTCGCCCCTCTCGGGCAGGCCGGTTCGTTCTACCGGGGGCTTCGGACCGTGGCCGTGGACGGCACCTCGCTGCACGTACCCGACGAGGAGGCGCTCACCTGGCGCTATCCCAAGCGAGCGGGCAAGAGCGTGGAGTTCGGCTACCCGCTGCTGCGACCCGTGGTCCTTATCGAGTGTGGCACCCGTGCCGTGCTGGCCGCCGCGTTCGGCCCCGAGAGTGACAGCGAACTCACCTACGCAGGACGCTTGTTGAGTGCGCTGGACCGCACGATGCTCCTGCTGGCCGATGCCGGCTTCGACGGAGCCGAGTTCGCCCGGGACGTGAAGGCCACCGGCGCCCAGTTCCTGGTGCGCTCCTCCGCCCGCCGCATCCCCACCCCCTTCCGGCACCTGGACGACGGCTCCTACCTCGCCCGGATCGGCTACGGCGTCCTGCCCGTCCTGCTGACCGTCCGCGTCATCGAGGCGTCCGTCACCGTCACTCTGGCCGACGGCACTGTCCGCACCGAGCGGTGGCGCCTGCTCACCAGCCTCCTCGACCCGACCGCCCACCCGGCTGGCGCACTCGTGGCTCTCTATCACGAAAGGTGGCAGTCGGAGACGACGTATTTCTCGATCAAGGCGACCATGCTGGACGGCCGGGTCCTGCGCTCGCGCAGCCTGACCGGCCTCGACCAGGAGGTCTACGCCCTGCTCACCACCTACCAGGCCCTGATCCGCGCCGCCGCCGACACCGCCTGCACCCGGCCCGGCCTGGACATGGACCGGATCAGCTTCACCGTTCTGCGGGCCGCTGCCGCCGACACCGTCACCACCGCGACCGGAATCCTGCCCCCGGCCGGACCCGCCGACCTCGTCGGTGCCATCGGCCGCGCCGTCCTGGATGCCCTCTACCCCGCCCGCCATCGGCACCGCATCAAGGCCCGCACCCGCAAGAACCCCACCAGCAAATACGGACCGAACTCCGGACAACACCCCGCAATCAGCCAGAACTACACCGTCCGCACCACCGTCGAGTTCTTCGAGTACGGCCTCAGCAGCCGCTCACAGCGCTAACGCAACGGTGTTGGCCGACCTATCCATCCGTGATCTTGCGTGGGTATCCCCGGCTTCAGCCGGGGAGAAAAACGCATCTTCGGCCCAAAGCCGCGCAGCGGCGCAGTTCACCGCGCGCGCGTGACGGTCAGACGGGCCGCTGCTGGCCTTCGATGTACTGACGGATCACGGTCAGTGGCGCTCCGCCGCAGGATGCGGCGAAGTAGGAGCGGGACCAGAAGACGGACCCCATCCCGATCCGGTCGATGCGGCCGGTGTACTCGGCCCGCAGGTAGCGGGAGCTGACACCCTTGAGGGAGTTGATCAGCTTGGACAGGGCGATCTTTGGCGGGTAGTGCACCAGCAGGTGGACGTGGTCGGCCTCGCCGTTGAACTCCCGCAGTTCCGCCTCGAAGCTCGCGCATACGTCCCGCATGATCTCCTCGCAGCGCTTAGCATGCTCGTCATCGAAGACGCCACGCCGGTACTTGGTGACGAACACCAAATGCGCATGCAGGTTGTAAGCGACATGACGTCCACGTCGGATATCGGGGTTTGGTTCCCAGCGTGGTGACATACGCCAAGTGTAGTAGGATCAAGCGTGCTCGACCAGGAAAGGGGGTGGGCCGGATGATCCGTGCGTACAAGTTCCTCATGCGGCCCACCGTCCGCCAGCAAGCCGGCGCTCGGCGAGATGCTGCGGGATCACTGCTCGCTCTACAACGGCGCGCTGCAGGAACGCCGTGACGCCTACCGGCACGGCTCGAAGACGAGCATCAAGTACGGTGATGCAGTCCGCCCAGCTCAAGGAGATCCGGGCGTTCGATCCCGAGCGTCAGGGCCGCTGGTCGTTCTCCTCCCAGCAGGCCACCTTGCGCCGTCTGGACAAGGCGTTCGCCGCGTTCTTCCGCCGGGTCAAGGCCGGCGAGACGCCGGGCTACCCGCGCTTTCGGGGGGTGAACTGGTTCGACACGGTCGACTTCCCCAAGGACGGCGACGGCTGCCGCTGGGACTCCACCCCGCACGACCCCGTCACCCGCGTCCGCCTCCAGGGCGTCGGGCACGTCAAGGTCAACCAGCACCGGCCCGTGGCCGGCAAGGTCAAGACCGTGTCGGTCAAGCGTGAGGGCAAGCGCTGGTACGTCGTCCTGACCGCCGAGCAGGACCCGCCCGAGCCGCTGCCCGCGACCGGCACCGTGGTCGGCATCGACATGGGCATCGCGCCACTTCCTCGACCGACCTCCGACGGCGAGCACGTCGCCAACCCGCGCCACGGACGCAAGGCGGCCGCGAAACTCGCAAGCCGCACAGCAGGCCCTGTCCGGGTTCCCGCGGTGCAAGCGACAAGCCGCACCAGCGAACCACCAGCGGGCCGTGGAGAAGGTCGCCAAGCTGCACGCGCAAGGTGCGCCGTCAGCGCCTGGACCACGCACACAAGACCGCTCTTGGCCTGGTCCGCGACACACGACTTCATCGCGCACGAAGACCTCAAGATCCGCAACATGGTCAAGGCCCCCGCGCCGAAGCCCGACCCCGAACAGCCGGGCAGTTTCCTGCCCAACGGGGCCGCCGCGAAGGCCGGACTGAACCAGTCGATCATCGATGCCGGTTGGGGGGTGTTCCTGACGATCCTGCACGCCAAGGCTGAAAGCGCCGGACGAGAAGTGATCGCCGTGGACCCCCGCAACACCTCCCGCACCGTGCCCCGCATGCGGGCACACCGCCAAGGAGAACCGGCCCACACAGGAGAAGTTCCACTGCATCGCGTGCGGCCACACACGCGCACGCGGACACGGTGGGCGCCCTGAACGTTCTACGGGCCGGGCTGGTCCGTCGCGACGCCCACCACGGCATAGCGAGAAGCCCGCGCGTTCACGCGGGGGAGGAGTCACAGAGTCCATCCGCGACGTCCGCGCGCACCTGGCCGAGGTCGTGGAGCGGGCCGACCGCGATGACGTGCCCACCGTCATTACGCGCCGGGGCAAGCCGGTGGCCGCCGTGGTGTCGATCGAGGTTTTGCGCAGGTACCAGGAATGGGAGGAGCGCGAGATCAACCGGATCATCGACGAGCGCATGGCCAATTCGGAGCCCGGCATCCCGATCGAGGACATCATGAGGGAGACAGTGGCGCGCAGTGAGTGAGTACCGCACCGTCTTCCGCCCCGAGGCTCAGGCAGAGCTACGCAAGATCCCCCGCGACATGGCGCTCCGTATCCTGGTCAAGCTGACGGAGCTGGAGAGCGATCCTCTGGGCTTCCACACCACGGCCCTCGTGTCCCAGCCCGACCGGCGCCGCCTCCGCGTGGGCGACTACCGCGTGATCTACACGATCGACAACGGCGAGCTGGTCGTGTGGGTCGTACACGTCGGACATCGCTCCACCGTCATCGCTCCACCGTTTACGACGCCTGAGCCGCCCCTGATGTCGGGTCAGTAAATCCAGTACTGATCCAGCACGTGCTCATCGAAGGGGCGGGCCCTTCCGAGCCCGCCCCTTTCCGACCTGTGTATGTGCCAGGCCGGCGACAGCCTCGCGCAAACTCAGAACACCGACTCCGCCTCGTCCATCCGGTCCTTCGGCACCGTCTTCAGCTCGGTCACCGCCTCCGCGAGCGGCACCATCACGATGTCGGTGCCGCGCAGCGCGGTCATCTTGCCGAACTCGCCCCGGTGTGCGGCCTCCACCGCGTGCCAGCCGAAGCGGGTGGCGAGGACGCGGTCGTACGCGGTGGGGGTGCCGCCGCGCTGGACGTGGCCGAGGATGACCGGCTTGGCCTCCTTGCCGAGCCGCTGCTCCAGCTCGAACGCGAGGGCCGTGCCGATGCCCGGGAAGCGCTCGTGGCCGAACTGGTCGATCTCGCCGTGGCCGTAGTCCATCGTGCCCTCGGCGCGGGTGCGCGCCCTCGGCGACGCAGACCACCGCGAACTTCTTGCCGCGGGCGAAGCGCTCCTCGACCATCTTCACCAGGTCCGCCGGGTCGAACGCGCGCTCCGGCAGGCAGATGCCGTGCGCGCCGGCCGCCATGCCGGACTCCAGCGCGATCCAGCCGGCGTGCCGGCCCATGACCTCGACGACCATCACCCGCTGGTGCGACTCGGCGGTGGTCTTCAGCCGGTCCATCGCCTCGGTGGCGACGCCCACCGCGGTGTCGAAGCCGAAGGTGCGGTCCGTGGAGGAGATGTCGTTGTCGATCGTCTTGGGGACGCCGACGACCGGCAGGCCCGCGTCGCGACAGCATCCGGGCCGCCGTCAGCGTGCCCTCGCCGCCGATCGGGATCAGGGCGTCGATGCCGAAGTCACGGATCATGTCCTGGACACGTTGTCGCAGGCCTCGCGCAGCCGGTCGCGCTCCAGGCGGGAGGAGCCGAGGATGGTGCCGCCGCGGGCGAGGATGCCGCTGACCGCGTTGAGGTCGAGGGAGCGGTAGCGGCCGTCGAGCAGGCCCGTGTAACCGTCCTCGAAGCCGATCACCTCGTCGCCGTACTGTGCGACGGCCCGGTGCACGACCGAACGGATCACTGCGTTCAGACCCGGGCAGTCGCCGCCTGCGGTGAGAACTCCGATGCGCATCGTGCTGTGTCTCCTGCTCGGTGCTGGGTACGTGCTCGGTGGTCTGATCCGGTGGGGTTCTGCTCCGGTTCTCATCCGGTGGGTGTGGTGCGTGGCCGGCGTTTGTGAACCCGTCCGATTGTTTCATGGCTCCCAGAGCGGTGCTGACCCCGTCCTGCCCGCTGTCCTCCCCGCGTCCTCCCCGCTGTCCTCTCCACCGTCCTCCGCCACCGGGACGGGCGCCCTAACCACCCTCAGAGGTATTGTCAAGAGGGCTATGCCCGCTACGGTGGGTGATTTTCGCGTACGCGCGTACCGCGTGCACCGCAGTACCGCACGTACCGCGAAAAGCAGCCCTCCCGCACGACCCTTCCCTACACCTCCCGACACGGAACGGAGAACACGCGTGACGCGCAGCGTGTACGTGACCGGGATCGACCGCGGCGACGGCCGCCAGGTCGTCGAGCTGGGAGTCATGGAGCTCCTGACCCGCCAGGTGGACCGGGTGGGGGTGTTCCGCCCGCTCGTCCACGACAGCCCCGACCGGCTCTTCGACCTGCTGCGCGCCCGCTACCGGCTCACGCAGGACGCCGGACGACCGTGTACGGCATGGACTACCACGAGGCGTCCGCGCCTCCAGGCCGAGCAGGGCACCGACGAGCTGGTCTCCACGCTCGTCGACCGCTTCCACCGCGGTCGCGCGCGACTACGACGTCGTCCTCGTCCTCGGCACCGACTACGCCGACACCCAGCTCCCGGACGAGCTGGCGCTCAACGCCCGGCTCGCCAACGAGTTCGGCGCCTCGGTGCATCCCCGTCGTGGGCGGCCGCGAGCAGAGCGCCGAGTCCGTGCGCGCCGAGGCCCGCAACGCCCACCGCGCCTACGACGGCGCTCGGCTGCGACGTCGTCGCCATGGTCGCCAACCGGGTGGCCGCGGCCGACCGCGACGGAGATCGCCGGCGGGCCTCGCCGCCCGTCTGCCCGTGCCCGTGCTACGTCCTGCCCGGACGAGCCCGCGCTCTCCGCGCCGACCGTCGCGCAGATCACCCACACCCTGGGCGGCGAGGTGCTGCTCGGCGACGACTCGGGGCTCGCGCGCGACGCGCTGGACTTCGTGTTCGGCGGCGCCATGCTGCCGAACTTCCTGGGCGCCCTGACCCCGGGCTGCCTGGTCGTCACCCCCGGCGACCGCGCGGACCTGGTCGTCGGCGCGCTGGCCGCGCACAGCGCCGGGCACCCCGCCGATCGCCGGTGTCCTGCTCACCCTGGACGAGCGGCCCAGCGACGGAGATCCTCACCCTCGCCGCCCGGCTCGCACCCGGCACCCCGGTGGTCGCGGTGCCGAGCGGCTCCTTCCCGACCGCGGCCGAACTGTTCGCCCTGGAGGGCAAGTTGAACGCGGCCACGCCGCGCAAGGCGGAGACCGCGCTCGGCCTGTTCGAGCGGCACGTGGACACCGGCGAGCTGCCCGAGCCGGGTCTCGGTCGCCCAGCAGCGACCGGGTCACGCCGATGATGTTCGAGCACGAGCTGCTGGAGCGGGCCCGCTCCGACCGGCGCCGCGTCGTGCTGCCCGAGGGCACCGAGGAGCGCGTGCTGCGCGCCGCCGAGGTGCTGCTGCGCCGCGACGTCTGCGACCTGACGCTGCTCGGCGACCCGGCGACCGATCCGCAAGAAGGCCGCCGACCTGGGCATCGACCTCGGCGGCGCGCCAGCTCGATCGACCCGCGGACCTCCGAGCTGCGGGAGCGCTTCGCCGAGAGGTACGCCGCAGCTGCGCGCCCACAAGGGCGTCACCGTGGAGCTGGCGTACGACGTCGTCTCGGACGTCAACTACTTCGGCACGCTGATGGTCCAGGAGGGCCTGGCCGACGGCATGGTGTCGGGGTCGGTGCACTCCACGGCCGCGACGATCCGCCCGGCCTTCGAGATCATCAAGACCAGGCCGGACGCGTCGATCGTCTCGTCCGTCTTCTTCATGTGCCTCGCCGACAAGGTGCTGGTGTACGGCGACTGCGCGGTCAACCCGGACCCGAACGCCGAGCAGCTCGCCGACATCGCCGTCCAGTCGGCCGCCACCGCCGCCGCAGTTCGGGGTCGAGCCGCGGATCGCGATGCTGTCGTACTCGACCGGCACCTCCGGGCTCCGGCGCCGACGTCGACAAGGTGCGGCAGGCCACCGAGCTGGTGCGCGCGCGGCGGCCCGACCTGCGGATCGAGGGCCCGATCCAGTACGACGCGGCCGTGGAGCCGTCGGTCGCCGCGACCAAGCTGCCGGACTCCGAGGTCGCCGGCCAGGCCACGCGTGCTGATCTTCCCGGACCTCAACACCGGCAACAACACCTACAAGGCCGTGCAGCGTTCGGCCGGCGCGATCGCCGTCGGCCCGGTCCTGCAGGGTCTGCGCAAGCCGGTCAACGACCTGTCCCGGGGCGCGCTCGTCCAGGACATCGTCAACACCGTCGCCATCACGGCGATCCAGGCCCAGCTGCCCGTCACGTGACGTACCGGGCCCCTCAGCGGCGCACCGGGCCCGTCACGTGCCATACAAGTGACGTACCAGAACAAGTGATGTACCAGAACAAGTGACGGACCAAAGTGACGTACCAGAAGGAGAGCTTGAACACCGTGAGCGGCACCCGCGTCCTCGTCCTCAACTCCGGCTCCTCGTCGGTGAAGTACCAGCTGCTCGACATGTGCGACAGCACCCGGCTCGCCGTGGGCCTGGTCGAGCGCATCGGCGAGGAGACCTCCCGGCTGAAGCACACGCCGCTCGCCGACGGCGGCGCTGTCGCGAGCGGACCGGCCCCGTCGCCGACCACGAGGCCGCCCTGAAGGCCGTGGCCGAGGAGCTGGCCGCAGGACGGGCTCGGGCCTGGACTCCCCCGAGCTGGCCGCGATCGGGCACCGGGTGGTGCACGGCGGGCAGTCGCTTCACCGAGCCGACCGTCATCGACGACACGGTGCTCGCCGAGATCGAGCGCCTGATCCCGGTGGCGCCGCTGCACAACCCGGCCAACCTCACCGGCATCCGTACGGCGCGGGCGCTGCGGCCCGACCTTCCCGCAGGTCGCCGTCTTCGACACCGCGTTCCACACGACGATGCCGGAGTCCGCGGCGCGCTACGCGATCGACGTGAGGACCGCGGACGCGCACCGCATCCGCCGGTACGGCTTCCACGGCACCTCGCACGCGTACGTCTCCCGTGCCACCGCCGCGCTGCTCGGCCGGGCACCCGACGGACGTCAACGTGATCGTGCTGCACCTGGGCAACGGCGCGTCCGCGTCGGCCGTACGCGGGCGGGCGGTGCGTGGACACCTCCATGGGCCTGACACCTCTGGAGGGACTGGTGATGGGTACCCGGTCCGGTGACCTGGACCCGGCCGTCATCTTCCATCTGACGCGGGTCGGCGGGATGTCCACGGACGAGATCGACACTCTGCTCAACAAGAGGAGCGGCCTGCTCGGTCTGTGCGGCGACAACGACATGCGGGAGATCCGCCGCCGCGTCGACGAGGGCGACGCGCAGGCGCAACTGGCCTTCGACATCTACGTCCACCGGCTGAGGAAGTACATCGGCGCCTACTACGCGGTGCTCGGCCGGGTGGACGCGGTCGCGTTCACGGCGGGGGTGGGCGAGAACGCGGCGCCGGTGCGCGAGGCGGCGATCGCGGGCCTGGAGGAGCTGGGCCTCGCGGTCGACGCCGGGCTGAACGCCGTACGGAGCGGCGAGCCGCGGCTGATCTCGCCCGCGGGTGCGCGGGTCGCGGTCGCCGTGGTCCCCACCGACGAGGAACTGGAGATCGCGACGCAGACCTACGCCCTGGTCGGAGGCGACGGACGACCTGACAGACCGGACAGACCGGATAGACCGAAGAAAACGGCTCGGCCGCATAGATCCGGAGCGATCTCGACCGGAGAGATCCGGATATCCGATCAGACGGAATATTCCGTAGCGAAACAAACCGATAGGATCACCCTCATGCGCCGTTCGAAAATCGTCTGCACCCTCGGCCCCGCCGTCGACTCCCACGAGCAGCTCGAAGCGCTGATCGAGGCGGGCATGAACGTGGCCCGCTTCAACTTCAGCCACGGCTCCCACGAAGAGCACGAGGGCGGTACGACCGCGTCCGCAAGGCCGCCCGAGCCGAGACCGGCAGGGCCATCGGCGTGCTCGCCGACCTCCAGGGCCCGAAGATCCGGCTGGAGACCTTCGCCGAGGGCCCGGTCGAGCTGGTGCGCGGTGACGAGTTCACCATCACCACCGAGGACGTGCCGGGCGACAAGACCATCTGCGGCACGACGTACAAGGGCCTGCCGGGCGATGTCACCAAGGGCGACCCGGTCCTGATCAACGACGGCAACGTCGAGCTGAAGGTCGTCGAGGTCGACGGTCCTCGCGTGCAGACGATCGTCATCGAGGGCGGCGTGATCTCCGACCACAAGGGCATCAACCTGCCCGGCGCGGCGGTGAACGTCCCGGCGCTGTCCGAGAAGGACATCGAGGACCTGCGCTTCGCGCTCCGCATGGGCTGCGACCTGGTGGCCCTCTCCTTCGTGCGCGACGCGGGCGACGTCCAGGACGTCCACAAGGTGATGGACGAGGTGGGCCGCCGTGTCCCCGTGATCGCCAAGGTGGAGAAGCCGCAGGCGGTCGAGAACATGGAGGACGTCGTGATGGCGTTCGACGGCGTGATGGTCGCGCGTGGCGACCTGGCCGTCGAGTACCCGCTCGAGAAGGTCCCGATGGTGCAGAAGCGGCTGATCGAGCTGTGCCGCCGCAACGCCAAGCCGGTGATCGTGGCGACCCAGATGATGGAGTCGATGATCACCAACTCCCGCCCCACGCGCGCCGAGGCGTCCGACGTCGCCAACGCGATCCTGGACGGCGCGGACGCGGTGATGCTGTCGGCGGAGTCGTCCGTGGGCGCGTACCCGATCGAGACGGTCAAGACGATGTCGAAGATCGTGGCGGCGGCGGAGGAGGAGCTGCTCTCGCAAGGGCCTCCAGCCGCTCGTCCCGGGCAAGAAGCCGCGCACGCAGGGCGGTTCGGTCGCCCGCGCGGCCTGCGAGATCGCCGACTTCCTCGGCGGCAAGGGCGCTGGTCGCCTTCACCAAGTCCGGCGACACGGCCCGCCGCCTGTCCCGCTACCGCGCGACCCAGCCGATCCTGGCCTTCACCACGGACGAGTCCACCCGCAACCAGCTGACGCTGAGCTGGGGCGTGGAGTCCTACGTCGTGCCGTTCGTGAACAGCACCGACGAGATGGTCGAGCTGGTCGACGCAGGAGCTGCTCAAGCTCAACCGTTTCAACGAGGGCGACATCGTGATCATCACGGCGGGCTCCCCGCCCGGGGTGCCGGGCACGACGAACATGGTGCGGGTGCACCACTTGGGGGGCAGGTCCCGGGACTGACCGGCTGTTGGAGGGGCCGGAGGGGCCTGGGCCGGAAGTCCGGAGGGTCTTGTACGGCCCGGAGGGTCCTGTACGGCGTTGAGGGCGCCCCCTGCCGCCGCGGGGGGCGCCCTCAACGCGTGCGGCTCCCGAACAGGTCCTGACGGGAGGTCCTGACGGGCAGGTCCGATGGGCAGGTCCTGATGGGCAGGTCCTGATGGGCAGGTCCTGACGGGCCGCTCAGTCGGTGATGTACTGACGCATCCCAGGTATGGTCAGCGTCCCGCCGAACTGGGCGGCCTGGGTGATCTTCACGTGGGTGAAGTAGATCAACGGGAGGTTCAGCGGCGGCGGGCGCTCCGGGCTGAACGTGACCGGGATCAGACCGTGCAGGTTGCCGGAGATGCTCTCCGTGTACATGACCGTCCGGCCGTCGGTAATGGTGGACGTCGTATCCTTGCCCGCCCGCACGTGGTGGGTCTTGCCGGACTGCCGGTCCTTGACGCTCTGGTGCAGGTCACCGATGTCGGAGCCGTCGGAGATCACATACTTCAGCGCCTCCTTGACCGTGCCGTTGGCCGTCTTCACCTTGACGACGCCCTGGTAGTCGGCGCCCTTGAGCAGCAGCGAGCTGGCTTCCAGGTACCAGGGGTCGTCCGCCAGCAGCGGTATGCCCTTCTCGATGCCGCTCTCGTCGCTGCTCTCGATGCCGCTCTCGCTGTTCGCGGCGGCCGGGCAGTCCTCCGGGTCCGGGCCCTCGCTCGCGGGCAGGGTCGGGGGCGGGGGCAGAGACGGGGGCGGGGGCGGGGTGGCCTCGTCGGCCGCCTCATCCGCCTCATCCGTCTTCTCCTCCGCCTTCCTCGTGGTCTCCTCGACCGCATCGGTCACGTTCTCGACTGTGTCGGTGACCTTTCCTCGCGTCCTTCGCGTCCTCGTCCTTCGCGTCCTCGGCGGTGTCGGAGGCGTCCTTCTCGGCCGGAGGCTTCGTGAACGGCGTCAGGGTGGGGCTCGCGGTCTCCTTGTTGCCGGGGTTCGTCCGGGGTTGCCGGGCGTGAAGATGTCCTCGAGTGCGTTGTCGACGTCCCCAAGAGGTTGCCGCTGTTCCCGGACGGTGAGGACGTCGGCGTGGACGCATCACCCTCCTGCGAGGACCCGGCCGGCGCGCCCGTGGAAGGGGACGGCTGGGGTCCGGCCTCGTCGTCGGAACCTGAATCCGACGAAGAGTCCTTGCCCGAAGAGCTCGAAGAGCTCGAAGAGACCAAAGCATCCGAAGAGCCCAAAGAGAGCAAGGAGCCCGAAGAGCCGTTGTCCGGCGAGTTGTTACTCGAAGAGTCCTCGCCGGAGGAACTCTGCTCCTCCCGCTCCTCCCGCTCCTCCTGGTCATCGGCGGACGTGGAGTCGCTCGTCGAGGCGGAGGGCGACGGCGTGGGCGACGGCGTGGGGGACGCTCCCTTGTCCTCCTCGGCGTTTTCCAGCGCCTCGACGCAGTCCTTGTACTCGTCGACCGTCAGCTCGTCGTCGGCTGTCAGTTCGTCGTCGGCCGTCAGCTCATCAATCGTCAGATTCTTCACCGACGGCTTGTCGTCGGCCCGGGCGAGCGTCGACGTGACCCCCATGCCCATGAGGATCGCCGTCGGCATCGCGGCCAGGGCCATCGCCTTGCCCGCCGGCATGTGCAGCCGGGTGAGAAGGGGCTTCTTGGGAGCCGCGTGCCGCGGCTCCGGATCCCGCACGGGACTCTCCCACCGCAGCCCCGCGGGTCTCCTCGTCAGCCGGCACTGTGCCTCCCTTCGTCCCGTTCGCCGGGGTGGTTCCTGACAGATCGTCGACTCGCCGCTCCAGCTTTCGTGGCCCCGCCCGCGCGCCCCCGGCTCCGGAGCCCCCGCGACCCCCGGCTCCAGGGCGCCCGCGCCGCCCGTCGGCGTGGCCGGGACCAGCGGCTCCTCCCGCCGGGCGCCCAGGCCACGCCCATCGCGCCACCGATCAGGCGAGCAGGAAGCCGACGAGGAAGCCACCGAAGTTGGAGACCGGAATGGACACCAGCGCCAGCAGGATCGCCGCGACGCCGCGAAGATCCGCACATGCTGCTGGAACCACAGGCTGATCCCGAGCACCACCAGCAGCACACCGATGATCAGGGAGCCCGCGCCCGCCGTCGTCGCCATGGCCAGCGCGAGGTGGCCGATCTGGAGGTTCGCGTACGGGAAGTACATGATCGGGAAGCCGCCGAGCATGACGAACAGCCCGGCCCAGAAGGGACGAGTGCCCCGCCAGGCATGGAAGCGCCGCCGAAAGACGCGGAGATAGTGCTCGTTCTGCCCGTTGACTCGCCCGTTGACTCGGCGCTCATGGACAACAGCTCCCTGGAACGGCGTTACTGTGATTCCCGTACGGGAAGCGCGGGGATGCGGTTCCGTACGAAGAAATTCACGTACTTGAGACGAAGAAATTCACGTACTTGAAAAAGAGCGGCGGGCAAAGAAACACAGGCCCCCGCCCGCTCTGGGAGCGCCTAGTAGCACTCTTCGGCACCCGTGTGCAGCGTCATTTTCAAGTCGCTCAGCTTGAAGGTTCCCGCGGTGGTCGCCCACGCCGTCTGCTTCACGTCGGTCAGCGACGGCACGCTCGGCCTGCTGCGCGAACCCGTAGGGGTTGGCCTGCCTGTTCGTCCTCTCGCCCTGTTCATCCCAGGGCCCTTGCCCTCGGTGTCCCTGGCCG
This sequence comes from uncultured Actinomycetota bacterium, assembly GCA_963711935.1. Taxonomy (GTDB): domain Bacteria; phylum Actinomycetota; class Actinomycetes; order Streptomycetales; family Streptomycetaceae; genus Streptomyces. Next base: position 319,712 of record CAVQGD010000033.1, on the reverse strand, counting down.
CGACACCGATGTCGATGTTCCTCGAACGTCGCGCTGTCGGCTTCGAGGTTCTCGACGTCGATGTACAGGTTCTCGGCCTCGACCGGCTTGCCCTCTGTCACCGGCGGTCAGCTTGAGGCTGACGGTGCCGACAACCGGGATGTCCGGAGTGACCACGGACTGGCACATGTTGGTGATCGTGGCGTGATCGAACGCCGACACCGCGACGGGGTGGTCCGCCTTCTTGCCCGCTGAGGGTGTAGCCCTTGTCGATGGCCCCGTACTGCGAGAAGCCCGTACCGTCGAGCTCGTCCGCCGTCACCTTGAACGACTGGCCCGAAACGCTGAACGACGCGGCGAGAGCACCCTGCGCGAGGGCTACACCTATCGCCGCTGTAGCGGCGACGCTGGGCACCATGACCACAGCGAACCGCTTCCATCTGGTCCCGCCACGCACCTGGGACTCCATATTTCCTCCTTCTCGGACGTACATCTCCGGTCCCGACTCGCCCCTTGACGGCCACTCAGCCGGGCAGGGATGGGAGAAGTGCTACGTCCTCGGGAAGGAGAGCGCCCGTACTCGGAGGCACGAACCGCGTCCCGAATCACCGGCGATCACCCCCGAGCGACAACCACTGGCCACGCGCTCGCGCAGACCGTGGTGGACAGGCTCTGCCGCGGCGAGACCCCCCGTCAAGGCCGGCGCACTGCCGCCGACTCGGTGGGGACCCAGACCAGTGACCGACTGTGCGGGATAGGACCGATGCTCGCCGATCGTGGTGCATATCGGCCGACACAAGAGGGTCGTTATCTGCGAGTAACGGACAGATAACCGAGTACGACCCACGGTTCGGCGACAGCAGGGTGCCCAGCCGACAGAACGACGACACTGGACAACCTGACAGTCACGGCAACCTACTCGCAGTAACAGCGGCCGCGCTTTACCAAGATTTGGTAAAGCGCGGCCGCGGTGTCACTCTGTCGGCACAACTTTTCGCTGGAGCACCCCGGGACCGGCGTTCAAGAACTGATCAGAACTCTGTCACCATCCGCTCCAGAACACCTCCCGCTTCAGCACACCACCCGCGCCAGAGCACCCGCGCTTCAGAACACCCCTGCTTCAGAACAACGCCCGCGCCAGCGCCCGCCGCGCCGCCGTTACCCGCGGATCTTCGGCACCGATCACCTCGAAGAGCTCAAGCAGCCGCAGGCGTACGGCGTCCCGGTCCTCCCCGGCCGTGCGCCGCACTGTGTCGATGAGCCGCCCGAACGCGTCCTCGACATGCCCGCCCACCAGATCCAGATCGGCGGCCGCGATCTGCGCCGGTACGTCAGCCGGCTTCTCGGCGGCCGCCTTGCGCACCTGCTGCGGGTCGGCATCCTGCACCCGCTGGAGCAACTCGGCCTGGGCAAGGCCAAGTTTGGCCTCCGTATTGCCCGGGTCGTCACTCAGCACGTTCTTGTACGCCTGGACCGCACCGCCCAAGTCGCCCGCGTCCAGGGCCTGTACGGCGGCCTCCAGCAGGTGCGTCGTACGGCCCGGCCGGGGCCTGCGGAGCCGCTTCACCGGCACCACCGGCCACGGCGCTACTGGCACCACCGGGCTCCGCATTCGGGTCGACCGCCAGACCCGTCAGGCCGAAGCGCTGCTCGGCGACCTGCACGAGCTGATCCAGCGTCGCGCGGATCTGCTGCTCGGGGGCGGCACCCTGGAAGAGCGGGAGGGCCTGCCCGGCGACGACGGCGAAGACCGCCGGAATACCCTGAACCCCGAACTGCTGCATCAGCATCTGATTGCGCGTCGACGTCGATCTTGGCGAGGACGAACCGCCCGCCGTATTCGACGGCGAGCCGCTCCAGCACCGGGCTCAGCTGCTTGCAGGGCTGGCACCACTCGGCCCAGAAGTCGATGACGACGGGCACCTCGGTGGACCGCTGCAGGACATCCCGCTCGAACCCGGCCTCGTCGACATCGATCACCAGGTCGGCCGGGGAGACGGCCCCTCCCCCGCTCTCACTCTGCCGGGCCGCTTCGGCGCGCGCCTGCTCCGCCTTCGCCTTGGCCTCCTGGGCCGCTTTCACCGCGGCGAGGTCGACGACTCCGCTCATGGACATGTTCCGTGGCTGCATGAGTTCATCTTCCCCCCTTCACGCACGCTTGTGAAAAGCGTCGTGAATCCCTGTCCTGTCACGCCTGTCACGGGACCCCGGCGCCGGGTCCCCTCAGAACTGCCGAGTCCCCCCGGAGCTGCCGGATCCCTTCGGAACTGCCAGGTCCCCTCGGAACTGCCAGGTCCCCCCGAAGCTGCCAGCTCCCCTCGGAGCTCTAGAACCCCGCCGGCTCCGTATAGACCCCCCACTCCTCCCGGAGAGCCCCGCAGATCTCCCCCAGCGTCGCCTCCGCCCGCACCGCGTCCATCATCGGCCCGATCATGTTGCTGCCTCCATGAGCGGCTCCGCCGCGGGTATCCCGCGCGGCCGTCAGCATGGCGTCCAGCGCGGCACGCACCGCGCTGTCGTCCCGCCCGGCCTTGCGGGCGCCCAGCATCCGCACCTGCTCCCGCTCCACCTCGTGGCTGACGCGCAGGATCTCCAGGTCTCCGGTCACGGACCCGGTGTGGACGTTCACGCCCACGACCTTCTTCTCGCCCTTCTCCAGAGCCCGCTGGTAGCGGAAAGCGGACTCGGCGATCTCTCCGGTGAACCAGCCGTCCTCGATCCCCCGCAGGATCCCGGAGGTGATCGGACCGACCGGGTGCCGGCCGTCCGGATGTGCCCGCAGGCCCCGCTCCCTGATCTGGTCGAAGATCTTCTCGGCGTCCGCCTCGATCCGGTCCGTCAGCTGCTCGACGTACCACGAACCACCCAGCGGATCCGCCACGTTGGCGACGCCGGTCTCCTCCATCAGTACCTGCTGCGTACGCAGCGCGATCTCCGCCGCCTGCTCGGAGGGCAGCGCCAGGGTCTCGTCCAGGGCGTTGGTGTGCAGGGAGTTGGTGCCGCCCAGGACCCCCGCGAGCGCCTCCACCGCCGTACGCACCACGTTGTTGTACGGCTGCTGCGCCGTCAGCGAGACGCCCGCGGTCTGGGTGTGGAAGCGCAGCCACTGCGCCTTCTCACTCCTCGCGCCGTACACGTCCCGCATCCACCGTGCCCAGATACGGCGTGCGGCACGGAACTTGGCGATCTCCTCGAAGAAATCCAGGTGCGCGTCGAAGAAGAAGGACAGGCCGGGCGCGAAGACGTCCACGTCCAGGCCTCGGGACAGGCCCAGTTCCACGTAGCCGAAGCCGTCCGCCAGCGTGTACGCCAGCTCCTGCGCGGCCGTCGCCCCGGCCTCGCGGATGTGGTAGCCGGAGACCGAAAGGGGCTTGTACGCGGGGATGTGGGACGCGCAGTGCTCCATCAGGTCGCCGATGAGGCGCAGATGCGGCTCGGGCTGGAAGAGCCACTCCTTCTGCGCGATGTACTCCTTGAAGATGTCGGTCTGCAGCGTGCCGTTCAGCACCCTCGGGTCGACACCCTGACGCTCGGCCGCCACCAGGTACATGCAGAAGACCGGGACGGCCGGACCGCTGATCGTCATGGATGTCGTGACGTCGCCCAGCGGGATGTCCTTGAACAGGGCTTCCATGTCGGCCGCCGAGTCGATCGCCACCCCGCAGTGCCCGACCTCGCCGAGCGCGCGCGGGTCGTCGGAGTCCCGGCCCATGAGCGTCGGCATGTCGAAGGCGACGGACAGGCCCCCGCCACCGCCCGCGAGGAGCATCTTGTAGCGCTCGTTCGTCTGCTCGGCGTTGCCGAACCCGGCGAACTGCCGGATCGTCCACGTCCGCCCTCGATAGCCGGTCGGATACAGCCCGCGCGTGAAGGGATACTCCCCGGGCCAGCCGATCCGTTCGAAGCCCTCATAGGTGTCCCCGGGGCGGGGACCGTACACCGGCTCCACGGGGTCCCCGGAGAGCGTGGTGAAGTCGGCCTCGCGCTTGCGGGAGGCGTCGTAACGGGCCTGCCAGCGTCGGCGGCCTTCCTCGATGGCGTCAGCGTCCATGCTCTTCAATTTACTAGGACGTCCAAGCAAATGTCGACGGCAGCCCGCCGCACGCGCATCCGTACGGCGATGAGGGTGGTGAAGGTTATGCCTTGGCCACCGCGGTCGCGTCGTCCGCGACCTTGGCTTCCAGTTCGCGAGTCACCTTGCGCTCAACGATGAAAGCGGCGGTGGGGACCGTCCCGGCCAGGAGCACCCACAACTGCTTGCCGACCGGCCACTTCGCCTTGGAGCCCAGGTCGAAGGCGAAGGCCAGGTAGACGACGTACAGCCAGCCGTGCGCGAGGCTGACGACGTACGTGAAGTCCGCGGCCCCGTCCCACTTGAGCACGTACTTGCCGATCATGCCGAGGGTCAGCAGGATCAGCAGGACACCGGTGACGTAGGCCATGACGCGGTAGCGGGTCAGCACGCTTCGTTTCATGCGGATGAGCGTAACCACCGGTTTCGTCCGCTCTTCGGGCGCCCCGACGCCGACGGACCCGTACGAACGACGCCGTACGCGACCTCGCGGGCCTACTCCTCCTCGAAGTCCCCCGCCGCCACCCGCAGCGGCCGCAGCATCGCGAAGATCTCCGGCACTCCTCCGCGTCGTACGCCCCGAGCCCGAAGTCCATCGCCATCAGGTCGCGGGTGGCCGCCTCGCAGACCTCGCGGCCCTTGTCGGTGATGGAGGCGAGCGTGCCGCGGCCGTCGTGGGGGTTGGGCCGCTTGTCGACGAGAGAGGACTTCACCAGACGGTCCACGGTGTTCGTGACCGAGGTGGGGTGCACCATGAGCCGCTCGCCGATCTTGGACATCGGCAGCTCGCCCTTCTGCGAGAAGGTGAGCAGCACCAGCGCCTCGTAGCGCGCGAAGGTCAGCCCGTACGGCTTGACGACCGCGTCGACCTCGGCGAGCAGGATCTGGTGCGCGCGCATGATCGAGGTGATCGCCGCCATGGAGGGGACGTTTCCCCAGCGCTGCTTCCAGTGTTCGTCGGCGCGGGCTGATGGGATCGAAGGAGAGGCTGAGCGGCTTCGGCACGGCATCGACCTTACCGGCCGGTCATATGCCGGTCAGCCTTGTCTCGCTTTTCGGTATCCCGCTTGCTTTTCGGTATCCCGCTTGACGTACGCCCCGCATCCCACTTGACGTACGCCCCGTCCCGGGCCCGGCTCGCCTCCTGCGGGCAACGTCCACGAGTCGCGGCCTTCCGCACCGCGTGTGAGCCTGAGTTCCTGACTGTGATCACCTCGACTGTGATCACCTCGGCCGGAAGGACCGGGAGGACGGAAGGACCGGAAGGAGCTGCGCCACATGATCCCCGCCCCTGTGTCGCCTGTGCGTCTCGAAGCGTCGCTCGATCCCCGGCTGTCCAGATGGCTGTGGCTGGTGAAGTGGCTCCTCGCCATCCCGCACTACATCGTCTTGTTCTTCCTGTGGCTCGCGTTCGCGCTGGTGACCATCGTCGCGTTCTTCGCCATCCTGTTCACCGCCCGGTACCCGCGATCCCTCTTCGACTTCAACGTCGGCGTGCTGCGCTGGAACTGGCGGGTGAGCTATTACGCCCACACGGCACTCGGCACCGACCGGTACCCGCCGTTCACTCTCGCGGACGTGCCCGACTATCCGGCGCATTTCGATGTCGTCTACCCCGAGCGGCTCTCCCGCGGGCTGGTCCTGGTGAAGTGGTGGCTGCTGGCGATCCCGCAGTACATCGTCGTCGGGTTCTTCGCCGGTGGCTGGGGCGGGGGCGGGGGCAGGGGAAAGGACAACTGGGCCTGGGGCGGCCTGATGCCGTATCTCTCCCTGGTCGCGGTGGTCATCCTCGCGGCCACCGCCCGTTACCCCGCTGCACCTCTTCGACTTCCTGCTCGGCCTGGCCCGCTGGGTCGCACGGGTGACGGCCTACGCCGCGTTGATGACCGACAAGTACCCGCCGTTCCGGCTCGACATGGGCGGACAGCAGCAGCCGATGGCCGGGCCCTCGGCTGCCGGCTCCGGACCGTGAACATCGCGTCGGTGCGGTACGGAGAAGGCGACGATCATGCGTTGACGGTCCCTTCCTTGCGGGCGCGGGACGCGATGACCGCGTCCTCGGCCTCGCGGCGCAGCTTGCGCTCGGCGAAGAAACCGCCGGCGGGGAGGACGGAGAGGACGAAGTACAGGGCTGCGGTCTTCAGGGGCCACTTGGTGCGGTTCCAGGCGTCGGCCCAGAAGATCACGTAGAGGATGAAGAGGATGCCGTGGACCATGCCCATGACCGGCACCGCGTTGAAGTCCGTGGTCCGCTTCAGCACCGAGCAGACGAGCAGGAGCAGGAAGGAGACGGCCTCGGGGGCGGAGACGAGGCGGAGGCGGCGGAGGGCGGAGGCGGTCTTGATGTCCACGGGTCACCTTCGAGGGGTTCGAGTGGAGCGTCGTCGGGAATGCGATCGGGAGCGTCGTCGGCTTTGTGAACGCACGCACAAGCGATTTCCCATTGTGGCATCCGAGGTGTGAGCGGTTCGCGAGGGGGCCCGTTCACCCGTCCAGGAAGGGCGGCCCGTCCGTCCGAGAAGGGCGGCCCGTCCGGAGGTCGACCCCTAAGGGTCACCTCCTGGGGGGATCCGCCCCGGGCCCTGTCCCGCCGCGTCCTGCCTGTGGCTACCTTCACCATGTGGCGATGTTCCGACTCCAAGGCAGCAAGGTGCTGGCCGTCGACATGACCGGCGACGCCGTGAAGGCGAAGAACGGCTCGATGGTCGCGTACGACGGGCAGATGGCCTTCAAGAAGATGAGCGGCGGCGGGGAGGGGATCCGGGGGATGGTGACCCGGCGCCTCACCGGCGAGCAGATGACCATGATGGAGGTGAAGGGGCACGGGACCTGCTGGTTCGCGGACCGGGCCTGCGAGATCAACCTCGTGAACCTGCAGGGCGACAAGCTGTACGTCGAGTCGAGCAATCTGCTCGCGACGGACGCGGGGCTGCGCACCGGCACGTCCTTCACGGGGCTGCGCGGCGCCTCGCAGGGCAACGGGCTGTTCACGACGACCGTCGAGGGGCACGGCCAGGCGGCGATCATGTCCGACGGGCCGGCCGTGGTGCTGCGGGTGAGCTCGCAGTACCCGCTGACCGTCGACCCGGGGGCGTACATCGCGCACCAGGGCAATCTGCGGCAGTCGCTTCCAGTCCGGTGTGACGTTCCGCACGTTCATGGGCGAGGGCGGCGGCGAGGCCTTCCAGATCCGCTTCGAGGGCGACGGGCTGGTGTACGTGCAGCCCAGCGAGCGCAACACGATCGCGGGGGATGTCTGACATGCCGTTCCGTGAGATCAACTCGAAGATGATCGAGGCCACGGTCGTGCCCGGGCAGCGGCTGTTCAGCCAGCGCGGCGCGATGCTCGCCTACAAGGGCGAGGTGTCCTTCACCCCGAACATCGCAGGGCGGCCAGGGCGGCGTCATGTCGATGATCGGCCGCCGGGTGGCGAACGAGGCCGACCCCGCTGATGACCGTCGAGGGCAGCGGCACGGTCCTGTTCGGGCACGGCGGCCACCACATCCAGGTGATCAGCCTCACCGGCGACACCCTCTACGTCGAGGCGGACCGGCTGCTCGCCTTCGACGGGCACGCTCCAGCAGGGCACGATGTTCATGGGCTCGCAGGGCGGGGTCATGGGCATGGTGCGCGGCCAGGTGACGGGCCAGGGGCTGTTCACCACCACCCTCAAGGGCCACGGCGCGGTCGCGGTGATGGCGCACGGCGGGGTCATCGAGGTCCCGATCACCCCCAGCGCCCGGTCCACGTCGACCCGCAGGCGTACGTGGCCCACCACGGCGACGTACGCAACAAGCTGTCCACCGCGCTCGGCTGGCGCGACATGGTGGGCCGCGGCTCGGGCGAGGCGTTCCAGCTGGAGCTGAGCGGCAGCGGCGCGGTGTACGTCCAGGCGTCGGAGGAGAAGCTGTGAGCGCGTACGGAACTCCCGGCGGCCCGGTGGTCCACGACCCGATGACGCTGCCGTCCGACGACAACGTCAACCACTACACCTTCTGCGTGGAGCTCAAGGGGAGCCAGTGGTTCCTGCAGAAGGGCAAGATGATCGCCTACTACGGGTCGATCGAGTTCAACGGCATCGGGCACGGCCGGCTCGACCGCCTCGTCCGTACGTCGCTTCCATTCGCCACTGCACGCGAGCGACTGGGTCGTGGCGGAGGGCTCCGGCAAGATGCTGCTCGCCGACCGGGCCTTCGACGTGAACTCGTACGACCTGGAGGACGGCAATCTGACCATTCGCTCGGGCAACCTGCTTGCTTTCCAGCCAAGTCTGGCGCTGAAGCAGTCGATCGTGCCGGGCTTTCTGACGCTGATCGGAACGGGGAAGTTCGTGGCCGCCTCGAACGGTCCGGTGGTGTTCATGGAACCGCCGATCCGGGTCGACCCGCAGGCGCTGGTCGGCTGGGCCGACTGCCCCTCGCCGTGCCACCACTACGACCACGGCTACATGACGGGCCTGATGGGCGGTCTCCGTGCGCTGACGGGCCTCGGCGGGGCCTCCGGAGAGGAGCACCAGTTCGAGTTCGTCGGGGCGGGCACGGTGCTGCTGCAGTCCACGGAGACGCTGATGGCCGAGCAGGCGACGGGGGCGGTCCGCAGCGAGCCGGGCGTACCGGGCGGCGGACGGGGCGCCGGGCGGGCAGGGGCAGCACGGCCGGTCACCGCGCCTTCCCGGACAGCTGGGGGACCTCCAGCGTCGCTTCGGGCTGTGAGCGGTAGTCTGCGGAGTGTGACATCGAACGCGTGCGCATTCACTGTGCACCACTGTCACAAATCCCTCATCAGTTCGTCCTTTCAACTTCTTAGGTAGAATTCATTCATGGAGACCGAGACGGCCACGCGCTGGCTGACCGATGCGGAGCAGTGCGCCTGGCGCACCCACCTGGACGTCAACAGGCTGCTGACGCACCAGCTCGAAAGGGACCTCCAGCCGTTCGGCCTGACAATGAACGACTACGAGATCCTGGTGAACCTCTCCGAGTCGGAGGACCAGCGGATGCGGATGAGCGACCTCGCCGTCCGCCACCCTCCAGTCCAAGAGCCGCCTCTCGCACCAGATCACGCGCATGGAGAACGCGGACCTGGTCCGCCGGGAGAACTGCGAGTCCGACCGCCGCGGGCTGTACGCGGTGCTCACCGAGCACGGCATGGAGACGATGCAGAAGGTCGCGCCGCACCATGTGGCGTCCGTGCGGCGGCACTTCATCGACCTGCTGTCCCCGGAGGCCCTGAGCGAGCTCGAGAGGTCCCTGAAGCCGGTCGCGGAGCATCTGCGGGGGCAGCGGAGCAAGGAATAGGCGCGTGAGGCCCCGTGAGGCACCTGTGGAGGCACCCGTGGAGGCACCGTAGGGCGAACAGCGCCCCGCCTTTCGGCGCCTGCCCGACCGTGAGCGTTCCTCCATGGCGTACGGCGACGTCGCGGGCGATGGCCAGGCCCAGGCCCGCGCCGCCGCCGTCGCGGCTGCGGGCCTCGTCGAGGCGTACGAAGCGCTCGAAGATCCGCTCCCGTTCCCCGGGCGGGACGCCCGAGCCGTCGTCGGCGACCTCGAGCACCGCCCACTCGCCCTCGGTGCGCAGAGCGACGTCGATGCGTTCGCGGGCGTGCCGCTGGGCGTTGTCCAGCAGGTTGGCGAGGACCCGCGCCAACTGGCTGCGAGATCCGGCCACTTCGAGGGCGCGCACCCCGTCGAGGTGCACCCCGTCGAGGTGCACCGCGGCCCGCCCGTCGGCCTCCTCCCGCACCAGTTCCGCCAGGTCGAAGCGCGCGTCCTGCGGGCCGCTCCCCCGCGTCCAGCCGGGCGAGCAGCAGCAGATCGGCGGCGAGCCGCTGCAGCCGTACGGTGTCCTCGACGGCGCCCTCCACATCCAGCAACTCCGGGTGCGCGGCGCCCACTTCGAGCTGGGTGCGCAGGGACGCGATGGGGCTGCGCAGCTCGTGGGAGGCGTCGGCGACGAACCGCGCGCTGGCGCTCCACGGACGCCTCCAGGGCAGCGAGGGTCTCGTTGGTCGTACAGGCCAGCCGCGCGATCTCGTCGTGCGTGCCGGGCTCGGGAACCCGCCGGGAGAGGTCCTCGGAGGCCGTGATGGCGGCCATCTCGGCGCGGATGCCCTCGACGGGCCGCAGCGCGCGCCGGGTGACGGCATACGTCGCGCCGCCCGACCGTCGCCAGCAGCAGCGGCAGCCCGATCAGCATGGCCGTCAGCGCCGTACCGACGGCGTCCTGCTCGGCGGAGAGGGAGGCGCCCGCGTACACGGTCAGCGGGACGCCGTGGTCCGTGGTCACGCCGAGCGCGGCGAACCGGTAGTCATCGGTTTCCCCCTCGACCGTCGCGGTGCCCTCGGCGTGCCATGGTTCGTCGGAGATCTCGCCGGCGTCGGGCGTGTCGTCGCCTTGGTCGTCGCCCTGGTCCTCGCCGGCGTACGTCGCCGGTCATCGCGCTCGGTCGGCTCGTCGGCGTCGGTATCGGTATCGGTATCGGTGTCGGCATCGGTGTCGGCCGGGCTCCGCTGGGCTGACCGGAGCCGCTCGGGACGACGCTCATGCTCTCCACGTCCTCGTCCGCCGCGACGACCCGCCCTTGCCGGTCCACCACCTGGACGGGGTTGTCGTCGGCGTCGGGCAGGTCCAGTTCGGCGTACGGGACGCCGAAGGCCAGGTCGACGGCCACTTTGCGGGCCTCGGTGTCCGCCTGGGCGTCGGCCGTGTCGATGAGGTTGGCCCGCAGGGAGAACAGCACGGCGGCGCCGGCGGTGACCAGGGCGATCGCGACGACGAGGGTGGCGGCGAGCGTGGCCCTGGCCCGTACGGACCTCAGACGGTGCCTCATCTCGCCTCCAGCCGGTACCCGGCCCCGCGTACGGTCCGGATGAGCCCGGCACCGAGCTTGCGCCGCAGCGTGCTGACGTACACCTCGACGATGTTCAGATCGCCCTCGTACGCGAAGTCCCAGACGTGGTCCAGGATCTCGGACTTCGAGACGACCTCGCCGGCCCGCACCACGAGCTGCTCCAGTACCGCGAACTCCTTTGCGGTGAGGGCGATTTCGTCCTCGCCGAGGAACGACGCGACGGGCGGCGGTGTCGACCTTCAGGTCCCCGACGACGTGCACGGGCGAGGCTCCGGCGCGACTCGCGCCGCAGCAGCGCCTTCACGCGGGCGACGAGGACGACGTACGAGAACGGCTTGGTCAGGTAGTCGTCGGCGCCCGTGTCGAGGCCCTCGGCCTCGTCGTACTCGCCGTCCTTGGCGGTGAGCATGAGGATCGGCACGTCATGGCCGGCGGCGCGCAGGGCCGCGCACACGCGGTAGCCGTTCATGCCGGGCAGCATGATGTCGAGGATGACGAGGTCGTACGTCCCCTCGTCGGCCCGGTGCAGTCCTTCGAGGCCGTCATGGACGACGTCCACGGCGAAGCCCTCGGCCGTCAGTCCCTTGGCGAGCGACAGGGCGAGTCGCTTCTCGTCCTCCACGATCAAGAGCCGAAAGGGGCGGCGCGAGGGGGGTGCCCCCAGGCGTTCAGCTCTGGGGGAGTCTCGAGCAGGGCGGTGGTGAGAGACGGGTGGGAGCATGCGAACAGCTTCCCAAAAGGCACGTCAACTACCCAATCGCTAAAGCGATGGGCTTGCACAACGGGCGTCACTGGCTGTGACGCTGCGTTTGCGTCCAGCCCCACCCCGCGCTGACGCGGGGGTGGGACAGGGGCCGATTGACTGGGCCCCGCGTCGCCACAACTCCCGCGCGCGCGCGCGGATGTTGCGGGAGCCGTTCCGGTCCGCGTGATCAACGAATCCGCAGTACCGGCACGCGAACCAGGCCTGCGAGACCCGGTTCGCTCTGTCGATGTGGCCGCACTCGGCGCAGGTGCGGGAGGTGTACGCCGGATCGACGTACACCACCGGCACCCCCGCCCTGCGGGCCTTGTACGCGATGAACTGCCCCAGCTGGGCGAAGGACCAGCTGGAGTGGGTGGCCCGTTGGGGCTTGCGAAGCCGTACCCGCTCGCGGATGCCCGTCAGGTCTTCCAGGGCGATCCCGCGACCGGTGCGTTCCGCCTCGGCCACCACATGTTTCGCGATCTTGTGGTTGATGTCCTTGGCCCGCCGCGCCTCCTTGCGGCGCCGCTTCTTCAGCCGGCGCTTGGCGGACGGGGTGTTCTTCTTCTGCAGCTTGGTACGCAGTTTCCGTTCGCGGACCCGGATCCGGTTCAGTTCCCGCCCGGCCAGGATCTCGCCGTCCGAGGTGGTGGCGATGTTCACGATGCCCAGGTCGATGCCGAGGAAGTCGGACGGATCCGGATTGAGCGGGGTCTCGGGCACCTCGCAGGTGGCCAGCAGGAACCACATGCCATCCCGGCACACCAGGTCGGACTCGCCCTTGCGGTGCAGGGCCAGGGTGGCCAGCTGCTTTGGGGAGGCGGTGAACGCCACGTCCTTGACCCGCCCGGCCGTCGTCCAGACCGACACCCGGCGGTCGGCGATCTGCCAGGACAGTATCCGGTCGTCGTAGGGCTGCGCGCCCTCGGGACGGAAGGCGATCGGCTTCTCGGTGGCCCTGCGGTAGCGCTTCGAGCCGGGTTTCCCCAGGTTTCCGGCCTTCAGGTTCGCCTTCAGCGTGGCGTAGGCGTCACAGGTTTTCTTCATCGACGTGCTGGGCGGCCTGCGCGCCCAGGCCCCACCGGGCCTTCACTTCGTCATAGGTGTGCTTGCGCAGCGCGAAGTTCTTCTTCACATCCTTTTCGAAGGCCACTTCACTGACCCAGGTGGCGGCCTCGTTGCAGGCGCGCAGGGTCGCCTCAAGTGCCGCCGCCTGCACGGGCGTCGGCAGCAGCTTGATCTGCACCACCAGCTTCACGATCACCAAACTTACACAGGAGTGCGAGGGCCTGCCGTATGTTCACCAGCCATCACCCGACCGAGTGAACCCGCCACCGTGGGGACGCAGCACAGGCTCCGCCGGACATGGCGCCCGGCCGCTTCGCGGCCGGGCGGATACGAGCGATACCGCGGCGCTCCGCGCCGCGACCACGAGGATGCGATTCCTCCCGGGCCCCTGAAGGGGCCGGGGTTCCTCGCAAGAATCTGCTGAAGAAGCCTTCAGGAGACTTCAGGTCCGCTTCAGCGTCCTTCAAGGAGAGTGGTTCCCGTCGAAAGCGATCGCAGCCAGTGACAACTGGTCGCGCTCAGTCGCACTCGGGAGGAACCCTCATGAAGCACAACATCGTCATCGCCACCGTCGTCGCGACCCTCATCGGTGGGGGCACCGCGACCGCCCTCGCCGTCTCGGGCGACGACGAGGCGGCTCCAGCGACAGCGACGCGGTCGAGCGTGCACGTCAAGGACGACACCACCCGTGACGACCTCAACGGAACGGACGCGGAGGGGATGGACGACGCGGACGACAAGAACGGCACGGCCGGCGACAGGGCCGAAGACGCCGCCGAGGCCAAGGCCGTCAAGCTCACGGCCGCTGACGCGATCGAGGCCGCACTGAGGCATACGTCCGGTACGGCGGTGAGCGTCGAGCTGGACAACGAGGGCACGGACCTCGTGTGGGAGGTGGACATCCTGCCCCCTTCCGGCAACACCTGGCACAGCGTCCAGATCGACCCGGGTACCGGCAAGGTGCTCGACTCCCACAGCGAGCATGAGGACACCGGGGACACTTCCCAGGCCCGTGCCGCCCTGAAGGGCACCTCCGTCTCAGCCGCCGAGGCAGCGGACGCGGCCGCCGCCAAGGGCACGGTGACCTCTGCCGAGCTCGACGACGACGGGCGCACGCACGCCTGGGACGTGGAGACGACGGGCGCCGACGGCACGGAGAGCGAATGGAACGTCGCCCTGGACAGGACCAAGGTCACAGCGGACGACTCTGACGACTGACCGCCGACGACTGACCGCCGACAGCTGACCGCCGACAGCCGACAGCCGAGGCCTGACGCCCGGGGGCGACATCCAGAGACTTATCCGCCCCCTCCGCGCGCTCAGCCCGCCGCGCGCTCAGCCCTCCGCGCTCAGCCCTCCGTGAGCCCCGCCACCAGCTCGTCCGCCGCGCGGTACGGGTCCAGCTCGCCCGCCACGATCCGCTCCGCCAGCGAGCTCAACCGGCGGTCCCCGTGCAGGTCACCGATCCGTTCCCGCAGTGCTGTGACCGCGATCGTCTCGACCTCGCGGGATGCCCGGGCCCGGCGCCGCTCGCCGAGCACGTCCCGCTCCTCCATCCAGGCCCGGTGCTTCTCCAGGGCCTCGACCACCTCGTCGATGCCCTCCGCGCGGGCCGCGACCGTCTTCACGATCGGCGGGCGCCAGTCGCCGGGGCCGCGGGACTCGCCGAGGCCCAGCATGTGGTTCAGCTCACGGGCCGTCGCGTCGGCGCCGTCGCGGTCGGCCTTGTTGACGACGTAGACGTCTCCGATCTCCAGGATTCCGGCCTTGGCGGCCTGGATGCCGTCGCCCATGCCGGGGGCCAGGAGCACCACGGACGTGTCGGCCTGAGAGGCGATCTCCACCTCCGACTGGCCCACCCCGACCGTCTCGACGAGGATCACGTCGCAGCCCGCCGCGTCCAGAACGCGGATCGCCTGGGGGGCCGCCCAGGCCAGCCCGCCCAGGTGGCCGCGCGTGGCCATGGAGCGGATGTACACACCCGGGTCCGACGCGTGCTCCGACATCCGGACCCGGTCTCCGAGCAGCGCACCGCCCGAGAACGGTGACGAGGGGTCCACGGCCAGTACGCCGACCCGCTTGCCCTGCCTCCGGTACGCCGTCACCAGCGCCGACGTGGATGTCGACTTGCCGACACCCGGGGACCCCGTCAGGCCCACGACATATGCCCCGCCCGTCAGCGGAGCGAGCACCGCCATGACCTCGCGGAGCTGTGGGGACGCCCCCTCCACCAGGGAGATCAGCCGGGCCACGGCCCGCGGTCGGCCTTCCCTGGCCTGGGCGACCAGCGAGGAGACGTCCTGCATCACAGCTCCGTTCCGAGTAGCGAGGTCCGAGGCGCAAAGACGGGCTCAGGCCTTGGGTACCCGCACGATCAGCGCGTCACCCTGCCCGCCGCCACCGCACAGCGCGGCCGCACCCACGCCGCCGCCCCGCCGCTTCAGCTCCAGCGCGAGGTGCAGGACGAGCCGGGCGCCCGACATGCCGATGGGGTGGCCGAGGGCGATCGCACCACCGTTGACGTTCACCCTTTCCGGGGACACTCCGAGGTCCTTCATCGACTGGACCGCGACCGCCGCGAAGGCTTCGTTGATCTCGATCAGGTCCAGGTCCGCGACCTCCAGGCCCTCCTTCTTCAGGGCGTGCGGGATCGCGTTCGAGGGCTGGGACTGCAGTGAGTTGTCCGGACCGGCGACGTTGCCGTGCGCGCCGATCTCCGCGATCCACTCGCAGGCCGAGCTCCTCCGCCTTGGCCCTGCTCATCACGACCACGGCCGCCGCCCCGTCCGAGATCTGCGAGGAGGAGCCGGCGGTGATGGTGCCGTCCTTCGTGAACGCCGGGCGCAGCTTGCCGAGGGACTCGGCCGTCGTCTCCGCCGCGGATGCCCTCGTCCTGACGGAAAACGACCGGTTCGCCCTTGCGCTGCGGGATCTCCACGGGGGTGATCTCGGCCTCGAAGAGGCCGTTCTTCTGCGCGGCCGCGGCACGCTGGTGGGAGAGGGCGGCGACGGTCGTCCTGCGCCTCGCGGCCGATCCCGAGGCGCGTGTTGTGGTGCTCCGTCGACTCGCCCATGGCGATGTTCTCGAAGGCGTCGGTCAGACCGTCGTACGCCATCGCGTCGAGCATCTCGACCGCGCCGTACTTGAAGCCCTCACGGGACTTCGGGAGCAGGTGGGGGGCGTTGGTCATGGACTCCTGGCCGCCCGCGACGATCACGTCGAACTCGCCGGCGCGGATCAGCTGGTCGGCGAGCGCGATGGCGTCGAGGCCGGACAGGCACACCTTGTTGACGGTGAGCGCCGGGACGTTCATCGGGATGCCCGCCTTGACCGCGGCCTGGCGCGCCGGGATCTGCCCCGCCCCGGCCTGCAGCACCTGGCCCATGATCACGTACTGCACCTGGTCGCCGCCGATCCCCGCACGGTCGAGGGCGGCCTTGATCGCGAAGCCGCCGAGGTCGGCTCCGGAGAAGGACTTCAGAGAGCCGAGCAACCGTCCCATGGGCGTACGTGCGCCCGCGACGATCACCGAGGTGTTGCCGTTCGTTCCAGACATGAGGTGCGATCCCCTTCCAGCTTGCACAGCTCAAGAAGTGAACGAGGGTTTACTTCGAATGTACTGAGCGGTCGGACATCCCGTCATCCGGGGCGTGAACCGGCGGCGGGTGTGATCGCGCGCACGTTGCGTAACCCTCCCCGGGGCGCTGCACTGACATCATGCTGACGCGAATCGACCACATCGGGATCGCCTGTTTCGACCTCGACAAGACCGTCGAGTTCTACCGGGCCACGTACGGCTTCGAGGTGTTCCACTCCGAGGTCAACGAGGAGCAGGGCGTGCGCGAGGCCATGCTCAAGATCAACGAGCACGTCCGACGGCGGCGCCTCGTACCTCCAGCTGCTGGAGCCGACCCGCGAGGACTCCGCCGTCGGGAAGTGGCTGGCCAAGAACGGCGAGGGGGTCCACCACATCGCGTTCGGCACCGCGGACGTCGACGCGGACTCCGCGGACATCAGGAACAAGGGGTACGCGTCCTGTACGAGGAGCCGCGGCGCGGTTCCATGGGGTCACGGATCACCTTCCTGCACCCCAAGGATTGCCATGGCGTCCTGACAGAACTGGTCACTTCGGCGCCGGTTGAGTCGCCTGAGCACTGACCTCCCCGCAGATGGGGCCGGTAGGGTTGGGGTGGCCGTCGTCTTGTCGAGGGGCGGCCGGGGTCCTGCCGCCTTCCGGCGACGGGGCCGAGGGCCGGGGTCCGGGTTTCGGGGGACGAGCGGTGAGGGCAGCAGCCCGTGCTCCGCCGTTGATCTGACACTATTTCCCCGGGGGCCCCGTTCGGCGGATGGACGGAGCTCGTTGGGAGAAGCTTGCGACCAGGGGACGGATGGGACCGCGCAGTGCGGGGCTACGAACGCCAGGAGCGAGAGCCGGCGGCTGACGTCGACCACCTCTCTCGGTTCGAGGCCGAGATGGAGCGGCTGAAGACCGAGCGGGAAAAGGCGATCCAGCACGCCGAGGACCTCGGCTACCAGGTCGAGGTGCTGCGCGCCAAGCTGCACGAGGCGCGCCGCACCCTCATGTCCCGTCCCGCCTACGACGGCGGCCGACATCGGCTACCAGGCCGAGCAGATGCTGCGCAACGCCCAGATCCAGGCCGACCAGCTGCGCGCCGACGCCGAGCGCGAGCTGAGCCAGGCCCGCGCGCAGACCCAGCGCATCCTCCAGGAGCACGCCGAGCAGGCCGCCCGTCTCCAGGCCGAGCTGCACGCCGAGGCGGTGACCCGCCGCCAGCAGCTCGACCAGGAGCTGGCCGAGCGCCGGCAGACCGTCGAGTCGCACGTCAACGAGAACGTGGCGTGGGCCGAGCAGCTGCGCGCCCGCACCGAGTCGCAGGCCCGCCGGCTCGCTGGACGAGTCGCGCGCCGAGGCCGAGCAGGCGCTGGCCGCCGCCCGCGCCGAGGCCGAGCGGGTCGCCGTCGAGGCCCGCGCAGCGGCTCCAGAGCGAGGCGGAGGCCGGCCCGCGCCGAGGCCGACGCAGATCCTGCGCCGGGCCCGCACCGAGGCCGAGCGGCTGCTGAACGCCGCCTCCGCACAGGCCCAGGAGGCCACCGACCACGCCGAGCAGCTGCGCTCCTCCACCGCGACCGAGTCGGACGCCGCCCGCCGCCAGGCCACCGAGCTGAGCCGGGCCGCCGAGCAGCGCATGGCGGAGGCCGAGGCCGCGCTGCGCGAGGCGCCGCGCCGAGGCCGAGAAGGTGGTCGCCGAGGCGAAGGAGGCCGCGGCCAAGGCGCTGGCCAGCGCCGAGTCGACGAACGAGCAGCGCACGCGTACGGCGAAGGAGCAGGTCGCCCGGCTGGTCAGCGAGGCCACCAAGGAGGCCGAGAGCACCAAGGCGGACGCCGAGCAGGTCGTCGCGGACGCCCGCGCCGAGGCCGAGAAGCTCGTCGCCGAGGCCGCCGAGAAGGCCCGCTCGCGTCACCGCCGAGGAGTCCGCCTCCCAGCTCGCCAAGGCGGCCCGAACCGCCGAGGACGTCCTGACCAAGGCGTCGGAGGACGCCAAGAACACCACCAAGGCGGCCACCGAGGAGGCCGAGCGGATCCGCGCGCGAGGCCGAGGCCGAGGCGGACCGGCTGCGCGCCGAGGCGCACGACATCGCCGAGCAGCTCAAGGGCGCGGCGAAGGACGACACCAAGGAGTACCGCGCCAAGACGGTCGAGCTGCAGGAGGAGGCGCGCCGGCTGCGCGGCGAGGCCGAGCAGCTGCGCGCCGACGCGGTCGCCGAGGGCGAGCGGATCCGCGCCGAGGCCCGGCGCGAGGCCGTCCAGCAGATCGAGGAGGCGGCCAGGACCGCCGAGGAGCTGCTCACCAAGGCGAAGGCGGACGCGGACGAGCTGCGCGTCGACGGCCACGACGGACAGCGAGAAGGTCCGCACGGAGGCCATCGAGCGCGCCACGACGCTGCGCCGCCAGGCCGAGGAGACCCTGGAGCGCACCCGCGAGGAGGCCGAGCGGCACCGCGCCGAGGCCGTCGAGCAGTCCGAGGCCCTCCAGGCCGAGGCCGAGCGGGCCGCCGCGTGAGCTGCGCGAGGAGGCCGAGCGCGCGCGTCGCGGCCCGTCGAGGCGGAGGCCGCCGAGGAGCTGACCCGGCTGCACACCGAGGCCGAGCAGCGGCTCGCCGTCGGCCGAGCAGGCGCTCACCGACGCCCGCGCGGAGGCCGAGCGGATCCGCCGCGAGGCCGCCGAGGAGACCGACCGGCTGCGCGGCGAGGCCGCCGAGCGGATCCGTACGCTCCAGGCGCAGGCCGAGGCCGAGGCCGAGCGGCTGCGCGACGAGGCCGCGTCCGACGCGTCCGCGTCCCGGGCCGAGGGCGAGGCCCTCGCCGTACGTCTGCGTTCGGAGGCCGCGTCCGAGGCGGAGCGGCTGAAGTCGGAGGCCCAGGACACCGCCGACCGGGTACGGGCGGAGGCGCAGGCCGCCGCCGAGCGGCTGGCGGCCGAGGCGTCCGAGACGCTGGCCGCCGCGCAGGAGGAGGCCGCCCGGCGCCGCCGCGAGGCCGAGGAGCTCCTCGGCGCCGCCCGCGCAGGAGGCCGACCAGGAGCGCGAGCGGGCCCGCGAGCAGAGCGAGGAGCTGCTGGCCTCGGCGCGCAAGCGCGTGGAGGAGGCCGCAGACCGAGGCCGTTGCGGCTGGTCGAGGAGGCCGACCGGCGGGCCACCGAGATGGTGTCGGCCGCCGAGCAGCCACGCCCAGCAGGTACGGGACTCCGTGGCCGGGCTGCACGAGCAGGCCCAGGAGGAGATCGCCGGGCTGCGGCACGCCGCCGAGCACGCGGCGGAGCGTACGCGGCACGAGGCGCAGGAGGAGTCGGACCGGGTCCGCGCCGACGCGTACGCCGAGCGGGAGCGGGCCTCCGAGGACGCCAGCCGCGTCCGGCGCGAGGCCACGCGAGGAGTCGGAGGCCGCCAAGTCCCTCGCGGAGCGCACTGGTTTCGCGAGGCGATCGCCGAGGCCGACCGGCTGCGCGCGAGCCGTCCGAGCACGCCCAGCGGGTACGGACCGAGGCGTCGGACACCTCGCGCGAGCGCCGAGCAGGACGCCTCACGCACCCGGGCGGAGGCCCGCGAGGACGCCAACCGGATCCGGTCGGACGCGGCCACCCAGGCCGACACCCTCTCAGCGAGGCGACGGGCGAGGCGGAGCGGCTGCGGGCCGAGGCGGCCGAGACGGTCGGTTCCGCCGCGGCAGCACGCGGAGCGCGTACGCGCCGAGTCCGAGCGGCGTCAAGGCGGAGGCGGAGGCGGAGGCCGAGCGGGTCACCGCAGCCGCGCGCGAGGAGGCCGACCGCACGCTGGACGAGGCCCGCAAGGACGCCAACAAGCGGCGTTCCGAGGCGGCCGAGCAGGTCGACAAGCTCATCACGGAGACTGCCGCGGAGGCCGACAAGCTCCTCGCGGAGGCGCAGGAGAGCGCGCGCAAGACCACCGCGGACGCCGAGACGCAGGCCGACACGATGGTCGGCGCGGCCCGCACGGAGGCCGACCGGCTGGTCTCGGAGGCGGCCGGCGAGGGCAACTCCCGGGTGGAGCAGGCCCGGACGGACGCGGACGAGCTGCTGGTCGGCGCGCGCCGGGACGCCACCGCGATCAGGGAGCGGGCCGAGGAGCTGCGCGACCGCGTCACCGGCGAGATCGAGGCGCTGCACGAGCGGGCCCGCCGTGAGTCCGCCGAGACGATGAAGGTCGCGGGCGACCGGTGCGACGCGCTCGTCAAGGCCGCCGAGGAGCAGCTGGCCAAGGCGCGAGGCGAAGGCCAAGGAGATGCTCTCGGAGGCCAACTCCGAGGCGGGCAAGGTCCGTATCGCCGCCGTCAAGAAGGCCGAGGGGCTCCTGAAGGAGGCCGAGCAGAAGAAGAACTCGCTCATCCGCGAGGCCGAGGAACTCAAGACCGAGGCGGTTCGCGAGGCGCAGAGCATGGTCGAGGAGGGCAAGCGCGAGCTGGAGGTCCTGGTGCGGCGCCGCGAGGACATCAATGCGGAGATCTCCCGTGTCCAGGACGTCCTGGAGGCGTTGGAGTCTTTTGAGGCCCCGTCGAGCGGCAAGGACGGCGGCGTCAAGGCGGGCGCTACCGCGGGTGCGCCACGTTCGGGTGGCAAGTCGTCAGAGGGCTAGCCAGGACGGCCGATGTTGCGTGCATTCGCGTAGGGGCTCTCTGGGGCCTTTGACCAAGTTTTTGGCAAGCAGTCCGCCGGTTAGCCACTCAAAAGGGGGTCATTCTCCATATCAAACGCGCATCTGCTCGATGACACGCCGCTTCGCCCCCTAGGATTCCCCCTATCACCTCACCGGTCTCATTCGACAGGAACCCCATGAGCGACACTTCCCCCTACGGCTTCGAGCTTGTGCGGCGTGGGTACGACCGCGCTCAGGTGGACGAACGGATCTCCAAGCTCGTCTCCGACCGTGACAGCGCTCTAGCCCGCATCACCGCTCTGGAAAAGCGCATCGAGGAGCTCCACCTCGAGACGCAGAACGCCCAGGCGCAGATCAGCGACGCCGAGCCGTCGTACGCGGGTCTCGGCGCGCGTGTCGAGAAGATCCTCCGCCTCGCCGAGGAAGAGGCGAAGGACCTGCGCGAGGAGGCCCGTCGCGCGGCCGAGCAGCACCGTGAGCTCGCCGAGTCGGCGGCCCAGCAGGTGCGCAACGACGCGGAATCGTTCGCCGCGGAGCGCAAGGCCAAGGCTGAGGACGAGGGCGTACGGATCGTCGAGAAGGCCAAGAGCGACGCTTCCCAGCTGCGGGCCGAGGCCCAGAAGGACGCGCAGTCCAAGCGTGAGGAGGCGGACGCCCTCTTCGAGGAGACCCGCGCCAAGGCCGCGCAGGCCGCCGCCGACTTCGAGACGAACCTCGCCAAGCGCCGCGACCAGTCCGAGCGCGACCTGGCCTCGCGCCAGCAGAAGGCCGAGAAGCGCCTCGCCGAGATCGAGCACCGCGCGGAGCAGCTCCGTCTGGAAGCCGAGAAGCTGCGCAACGACGCCGAGCGCCGCGCCCGCCAGACGGTGGAGACAGCCCAGCGCCAGGCCGAGGACATCGTGGCCGACGCCAACGCCAAGGCCGACCGCATCCGCTCGGAATCCGAGCGCGAGCTGGCCGCCCTCACCAACCGCCGCGACTCGATCAACGCCCAGCTCACGAACGTCCGCGAGATGCTCGCGACGCTCACGGGCGCCGCGGTCGCCGCGGCCGCCGCGCCGGTCGAGGACGAGCCGATCTCGCGGGGGGTGCCGGCCCAGCAGTCCCGGTAACCGCCCGAGCGTCCCGCGTACGGTCGTTCCGCGTACGGTGAGTGAAGCCCTCTGCCACTCCGGTGGCAGGGGGCTTTGTCCCGTTTTAGCGTGGCCGCATGATCGAGCTCGAGGGGCTGACCAAGCGGTACGGCGAGAAGGTCGCGGTCAACAACCTCACCTTCGCCGTGCGGCCGGGCATCGTGACCGGCTTCCTGGGCCCGAACGGCGCGGGGAAGTCGACCACGATGCGGATGATCCTCGGGCTCGACCGGCCCACCGCGGGTGACGTCCGTATCGACGGCAAGCACTACGACCAGCTCAAGGACCCGCTGACGTACATCGGCGCGCTCCTCGACGCCAAGGCCGTGCACGGCGGCCGCAGCGCCTACCACCACCTGCTGTGCCTCGCACAGAGCAACGGCATCCCGCGGAGCCGGGTCATCGAGGTCCTCGACACCGTCGGCCTCACGGCGGTGGCCCGGAAGAAGGCCAAGGGCTTCTCGCTCGGCATGGGCCAGCGGCTCGGCATCGCGGGCGCGCTCCTCGGCGACCCCCGGATCCTGATGTTCGACGAGCCTGTCAACGGGCTCGACCCCGAGGGCATCCACTGGATCCGCACCCTGATGAAATCCCTTGCCACACAGGGCCGTACGGTCTTCGTCTCCTCGCACCTGATGAGCGAGATGGCGCTGACCGCCGACCACCTCGTCGTCATCGGCCAGGGCCGGCTGCTCGCCGACACCTCCATGGCGGACTTCATCCAGCGCGAACTCCCGGTCCTACGTCCGGATCCGTTCGCCGCAGCGCGAGCGGTTGCTCGACGTACTGCACAGGGCGGGGATCAGCGCGGTCGAGGCGGACGGCGGGGTGCTGGAGGTGGACGGCGGGAAGCCGGAGCGGATCGGGGAGCTGGCCGCGCAGCACCGGATCGTGCTGCACGAACTGAGCCCTCAGCAGGCCTCGCTGGAGGAGGCGTTCATGCGGCTGACGGCGGAGTCGGTGGAGTACCACGCGCACGCGGGCACCGCGGCGGCGGCGCGGGAGCCGCGTCCCGCACCGCAGCAGGAACGGCAGCAGGGACAGCAGCAAGGACAGCCGCAGGAACGGCAGCAAGGACAGCAGCAGGTACAGCAGGGCTGGGGCGCCGACTGGAAGAAGGAGGTCTGAGCATGGCGACGGTGCAGGTCATCCGCTCGGAGTGGACCAAGATCCGGTCGGTGGCGTCCACGGTGTGGACGCTGGGGATCGCCGCGGTCGTCACGATGGCGCTCGGCACGCTGATCTCCGCGCTGGTCAACCGCGACTGGCGGAACCTGCCCGAGGGGGAGCGGGCCGCCTTCGACCCCACCTACATCAGCTTCGCGGGGATGAGCCTCGGCCAGCTCGCGATGATCGTCTTCGGTGTGCTGGTGGTGTCGAACGAGTACAGCAGCGGCATGATCCGTACCTCGCTCGCCGCCGTTCCCCAGCGCGGCACCTTCCTCTTCAGCAAGATCGCCGTGGCGACCCTGCTCGCCTTCGCGGTCGGGCTCGTGACCAGCTTCGTCACCTTCTTCCTCGGACAGGCGATGCTCGGCGAGCACAGCACGTCGCTCGGCGAGCCCGGCGTCCTGCGCGCGGTCGTCGGCGGCGGGCTCTACATGACGCTCATCGCCGCGTTCTCCATGGGCGTGGCCGCGATGCTGCGCAGCCCGATGCTGTCGCTGGGCGTCCTGATGCCGCTCTTCTTCCTCGTGTCCAACATCCTCGGCAACGTCTCCGCGACCGAGAAAGCCGCCCGCTACCTCCCCGACCAGGCGGGCAGCAAGATCATGCAGGTCGTACCGCCGATCGGCGACGACACTCCGTACGGGCCGTGGGGCGGCCTGGGGATCATGGTGGTGTGGGTGGCGGCGGTGCTGGCGGGTGGGTATGCGGTGCTGAAGCGGAGGGATGCGTAGGCGCCGCGCCGGCTGGGCGGGGGGCCTGGACGGGGGGCCTGGACGGGGGGCCTGGACGGGGGACCTGGACGGGGGACCTGGACGGGGGACCTGGACGGGGGACCTGGACGGGGGCGCGTCTGCCGGGTTTGTGCCGGTGGTCGGGTGCGAGCAGCCGCAACAGGCCCGCGGCCGGCCACTGACCGCGAGGGGGCAGGCGAACTGACCCGCGAGAGGGCAGACGAACTGACCGCGAGGGGCAGACGAGAAGCATCCGCCCCGCCCCCGGAGGGAACCGTCAGCGCTCCGATACGCTCCTAACTCTTACGGGGGCACGTGCCCTGACGACCTGAACCTCTCGATGGGTGCGGAGAATGATCGAGGCAGTCGGCCTGACAAAGCGCTACGGCGCCAAGACAGCCGTGTACAACCTTTCCTTCCAGGTGCGGCCAGGTGCCGTCACCGGCTTCCTCGGGCCCAACGGCTCCGGGCAAGTCGACGACGATGCGGATGATCCTCGGCCTTGACAACCCCACCTCGGGGCAGGTGACGATCGGCGGCTACCCGTACCGCAAGCTGCCCAACGCGCCCCGCCAGGTGGGTGCCCTGCTCGACGCCAAGGCCGTGCACGGCGGCCGCAGCGCGCGCAACCACCTGCTGTGCCTCGCGCAGCTGTCCGGCATCCCGGCGCGCCGCGTGGACGAGGTGCTGGGGGTCGTCGGGCTGCAGGACGTGGCCAAGAAGCGCTCCAAGGGCTTCTCGCTCGGTATGGGCCAGCGGCTCGGCATCGCGGCCGCGCTGCTCGGCGACCCGCAGGTGCTGCTCTTCGACGAGCCGGTCAACGGGCTCGACCCCGAGGGCATCCTCTGGGTCCGCAACCTGATGAAGTCCGCTCGCGTCGGAAGGGCCGGACGGTCTTCGTCTCCTCCCACCTGATGAGCGAGATGGCGCTGACCGCCGACCACCTGATCGTGATCGGGCGCGGGCAGCTGCTCGCCGACATGAGCGTCAAGGACTTCATCTCGCACAACTCGGCCGACTTCGCCCGGGTCCGCACGCCCGCACACCGAACCGCAGCAGCGGGAGAAGCTGACGGCCGCGCTCGACCGAGGCGGGCGGCCAGGTGCTGCCCGAGCCGGACGGCGCGCTGCGGGTCACCGGGCTGCCGCTGCCGCGCATCAGCGACCTCGCGCACGACGCCGGACGTACGCCTGTGGGAGCTGTCGCCGCACCAGGCCTCGCTGGAGGAGGCGTACATGCGGATGACGCAGGGCGCCGTCGACTACCGCTCGACCGCTCGACCAGAGGGCAGGGCTGCAGCAGCCGCTGCCGCCCGGCGCGCAGCCGTTCGCGATACCGCAAGGCGATGCCCAGGGAATGCCTCCGGGGATGCCTCAGGGCCAGCCGCCCGCCGGTCCGTACGGTGCCCCGCCCGGGCCTGCGGCTCCCGCGCCGGGCGGGCCCAACCCGTACGCGGCCCAGGCACCCGCGGGCCCGCCGCCGACCGCACCGACCGCGCCGACCCCTGTCCCGCCCCCTGCCCCCGTGCCCGCTCCCGCGCCCGCCCCCAGCTCTCGGCTTCGCTCGCAGGCAGGTACCCCCGACCGTGACCAAGCCCGAGGACGCCCGATGAGTACGCCCCAGCCTCCCGTGACCCAGCAGCCCCCGGCCCAGCAGCCCGCAACTCCGCAGCACGCGCCCAACTGGCAGGCGGGCACCGGCACTTCGTACACCTCGCCGATCCCGGTCGTGCGCACCCACCTCGGGCACGCCCTCGCCTCCGAGTGGACGAAGATCAAGTCGGTGCGCTCGACGATGTGGACGCTCGGCGTCTTCCTCGTGCCTCGTGATCGGCCTCGGCTGCTCGGCGCGGCCGCCGATCGTCGCGTCCTCGGACGCGGACCTGGAAGGCAAGTCGCCGCTGGGCCTCGGCTTCGTTCGGCCTGATGCTCGGCAGCATCTGCGTCATCACGCTCGGCGTGCTGACCACCGCCTCCGAGTACGGCACGGGAATGATCCGGACCACGATGACCGCGTGCCCCAGCCGCGGCCCGGGTGCTGACCGCGAAGGCGATCGTGTTCTTCCTGCTCGCCTTCACCGTCACCCTCGTGACCACCGCGTTCGTCGGCTTCGCTCAGGTGTCGATCCTGGCGGACAGCGGCGGCGGCGACCCCACCGGCGAGGAGTGGCTGCGCGGCACGGTCGGCGTCAGCCTCTACGTCGCGCTGCTCGGGCTGCTCTCGCTGCTCGATCGGCTCGCTGATCCGGCACTCGGCCGGCGCGATCACCATCATGATCGGCCTGTTCTTCGCGCCGCTGGTCATCGCGATCTTCATGTTCTCGGAGTCGCTGCGGGAGCTGCAGGAGTTCCTGTTCGAGTACTCGATCCCGAACCAGCTCAGCGTCTTCTACAACAACGTCCCTCAGCGAGTCCGGCCCGTCCGGCTGGGACCCGCTGTGGATCATGCTGGGCCTGACGGCGGCCGCGTTCGTCGCGGCATACGCCCTGCTGGAGCAAGCGCGACGTGACGTCGTGAGCACGTCGGCCAGACGCACAGGCACCTGCGGGTACCGTCAGGCCTCAGAACCTCGGCGCGTTACGGGACCGCTGCACCCGCGAGGTGCGGCGGTCCTTCGCGTTCCAGCAGGCCTTGTGCCAGTGGCGGCGGTCGTCGACGCCGCGAGTGCTCGGGCCAGGCCACGACGTGCGGGACGCCGGAGGGGATCAACTGCTCACAGCCGGGGCAGCGGTACGTCTTGCCCTCGGCGCTCGCGCCCGGCCACGTGACGCACACTCCACTCCTCGCCCTGCCAGCTCTCCGTGGACTGCCAGCCGCCGTAGCGGCCGGCCCGGTCCTCGTCAGCGCTGCGGCCGGACGAACTCGGCGCCCTTGGGATCGGTTGCGGCGCGGGGACACGGGACACCTCACGGGCTGTACGGAGGGGGCAGGATCACCTCCAGCCTACGCGCGCCCGGCCGGGGGTACACGTACTCCACGAATCATCACAGAACCGCCCTCACCCTCCGGCTAGCGCATTCCGCAGACAATCCGCAAATCTCCGCCGCCAAGCCGTGCCTTTGGCACGTGTCAGACGGTTATGCCGGTGGGGGAGCTCCGCGTCGGCAGCCGAGGAAGCAGGAAGGCGATGCGCGTGGGAACTTTTGTACTGGCGGCCCAGTTCCCGGGACAGGGCCAGGGGGAGGCACTGCACCGCGCGGTACGGACCGCCGAGGTCGCCGAGGAGGCCGGGCTCGACGCGGTCTGGCTGGCCGAGCACCACTTCGTGCCGTACGGGACGTGCCCGTCGGCCATCACCCTCGCCGCGCTGCTGCTCGGGCCGCACCCGGCGGATCCGCGTCGGCACGGCGGTCAGCGTGCTGCCCGACCACCCACCCCGTGGCCCTCGGCGAGCAGGCCGCGCTGCTGCATGTGACGTCCGGCGGCCGCTTCTCGCTGGGCGTGGGGCGCGGCGGGCCGTGGGTCGACCTGGAGGTGTTCGGGGCGGGTCTCGAGGCGTACGAGAAGGGGTTCCCGGAATCACTCGACCTGCTGCTGCGCTGGCTGCGCGAGCCCTCGGTGGCGAGCCGCGGGGGAACGATTCAGCTTCCGCGAGGTGCCGGTCGTCCCCAGGCCCGACGGAGGTCCTGACGCGGCGCCCCGGGCCCCGAGGTCATCGTCGCCTGCACCTCGCCGTCGAGCGTGCGGCTCGCCGCCGAGCGCGGGCTGCCGATGCTGCTCGGGATGCATGTCGGCGACGAGGAGAAGGCCGAGATGGTCGCACTGTGGCGCACGCACGCGCGCGCCGCGGGCCGCTCGCCCGAGGAGATCGCCGGCGCGGCCCATGTGTCGGCCGGCGTCTGCCAGATCGCGGACCGGCGGACGGACGCGGTCGAGACGCTCGACGAAGGCGATGCCGGGCTGGCTGAAGCAGGGCCTCGACGCCCATGTGACGGTGGACGGCCGCGCCCGCGCGATGCGGGACCCGCTGGCGTACACCGAACTGCTCTGCGGGCTGCACCCGGTGGGCACGCCCGCGGCTGTGCGCCGACCGGCTCGCGGCGACCGTCGGAGCGGACGGGCATCACCCGCTTCGCCCTGCTCGTCGAGGGCTCGGGCGACCTGGCGGCCACCGAGGAGAACGTACGGCGGCTGGGCGCCGAGGTGCTGCCCCGGCTGCGGCTGAGCGCGTCCGGACGGTACGGCTGTCGTGCCCGGGTCGGCGGCGTCGGGCGGGCACGCGCTCGCCTCGCGGGGAGCTTGCCGCCCCGTACAAGATGCACCTCCCGCGTACGGAGCGGCAAGCCGTGCGGCGTCACTGCCTCAGCAGTCCCGGAACTCCGGGGACTGGTTCAGCAGCTGGCCGCGCACCGAGGTGAAGCGGGCCAGCGTGTCGTCCACCGAGGAGTCCAGCGGGAACACCGCCACCCGGTGGCAGTTCTGGAAGGCCAGCCGCACACCGAAGTGCCGCTGCAGCGCGCCGCGTATCGCGTCACTCGCGAGCGCACGCAGCAGCTGGCCACGTGCCTGCTCGTCCGGCGGAGGCGTCTGGTTGTCGGCGAACTCTCCGCCGTCCACCTTCAGCTGGGCCACCAGGGAGCTGATCATCTCCCATGCGTAGGGCAGGGAGGTCCGGACGCAGTCGACGAAGTCGGCTTCGTCGACCTCGCCTCGCTCGGCCTGTTCGAGTAGGGCCGGTGAGACGTCGAGCGACATGGGTTCTCCTCTCGCACCCCCGCGGCAGCGGGGGTTGACGGACAGGGAAGGAGCTCGCGCTGCCGACATACCGAGCACACGCGTACACGGTGTACACGCACCGCGACCTCCCGTTCCTACGGTAAGCACGGACCGTGACCGCACCAGGAGATCGCGGAACACAGGACCCAGGGCATACAATCAGCGCACACAACGGCCAGTTGCGAACGGCATGTGCCATAGGCAAGAGGCCGTTGACTGT
The DNA here is from genome assembly GCA_963711935.1 of uncultured Actinomycetota bacterium. Lineage (GTDB taxonomy): Bacteria > Actinomycetota > Actinomycetes > Streptomycetales > Streptomycetaceae > Streptomyces. Next base: position 290,832 of record CAVQGD010000033.1, on the reverse strand, counting down.
GAGGTGGGCGAATCGCGTGCGACCGCGCGCGTCGAGTAGCGTTGCCGACCATGCGTCTCGTCATTGCCCGCTGCTCCGTGGACTACGCCGGGCCGGCTCACCGCCCATCTCCCTCGGCCCCCCGCCTGATCCTGGTGAAGGCGGACGGCAGCGTCTCGATCCACGCGGACGACCGGGCCTACAAGCCCCTCAACTGGATGTCTCCGCCCTGCACGCTGAAGGAGGGCGGCGGGGACGAGGAGGGCGTCTGGACCGTCATCAACAAGGCGGGCGAGAAGCTCATCATCACGATGGAGGAGGTCCTCCACGACTCCTCGCACGAACTCGGCGTGGACCCCGGCCTGATCAAGGACGGCGTGGAAGCGCACCTCCAGGAACTGCTCGCCGACCGCATCGAGACCCTCGGCGAGGGCTACACGCTGATCCGCCGCGAGTACATGACGGCCATCGGCCCGGTCGACATCCTGTGCCGGGACGCCGAGGGCCGGACCGTCGCGGTGGAGATCAAGCGGCGCGGCGAGATCGACGGCGTGGAGCAACTCACGCGCTATCTGGAGCTGTTGAACCGCGACCCGCATCTGGCGCCGGTACGCGGCATCTTCGCGGCCCAGGAGATCAAGCCCCAGGCCCGCGTCCTCGCCACCGACCGCGGCATCGGCTGCATGGTCCTGGACTACGACGCGCTGCGGGGCATCGAGGACGACAAGCTGCGGCTGTTCTGAGCATGTTCCATCGGTCTCCTAGCGAGGGGACCACTGGCTTCAGCCGGTGGGGGAATCGCTTTCCTGGCCTGTGGTACGTTCTTTCCGCCCTGAAAGGGGCCGGTTCGGGCTGGACCGCAACCCTCGGGTTGGAAGCCCCCTCCTTCAGGTGGGGGAGCGGAGTCACGTTCTGTGCATGTTCTGAGCAGAAGTGCGGCGATGTGCTGGATGTGCTGAGGGCCGGGTCCGCTGCGGGACCCGGCCCTCTTGTTCATTCGTCTCGTGCCGTCGTCGTGCCGTCTCGTGCCGTCTCGTGCGTCAGATCACCGACGAGTCGCTCATCGGGCCGCTCATCGATCCGCTCGGCGAGCCGGGCTCGTCGCCGTCCGGGGCGCTTTCCGAGGTGCTGGTTTCCACCGGCTGGCTGGCGGCCGGTTCGCTGGCCGAGTTGGTGGTGCTCGGGGTCTCACTCGGAGGCGCGGTCGGTGGTGGCGTCGAGGGCGACGTCGATGTCGGCGGGGGCGAGGACGGGGGATTCGGGGTCCCGGTCGGCGGCTTCGAAGGCGGCTTGGACGGCGACTTCGTCGGCTTGTCCGGCGTATCCGGCTTGCCTGGCTTGTCTGGCTCATCCGGCTTGTCCGTGCCACTGAGATCGTCCGACGGCGAGCCGCTCGGCGTCGGGTCGTCCGGCGTGCCGTATCTCCCGTCCGGTCCCGGGTTCGTGGGCGGAGGGACGGTGCCGGGGGTGTCGTCGGAGCCCGGCTTCGTCCGCTCCGCGCCCAGGCCGTCATCATTGGCGCCGGGGCTGGTCGAGGGGTTGACGCCGATCTTCTCCGACGGGGCGTCGCTCTTGCCGTCGGAGGTCGCGCCCAGGGTCACCACGGTGCCGAGCACGGCGGCGAGCAGCGCGCCCGCGCCCACCGCCACCAGGTTGCGCCGGGCGCCGCTGACCAGGCGGTTCTTGATGCCGCCACGCTTGTGGGCGGGGCCCGCTCCGGAACCGGTGATCCCCCCTGTTCCAGCTGCTCCAGCGGAGTCGAGATCCGGGGGGAGCGTGCCCCCCTTTGAGGTGTCGCCCGAAAGCCGGGGCGGGCCGAACCCGGAGCCGAACCCGGAGCCGGGCGGTACGCCACCGGGCGGCGACGCCGACTCCTCGTGCCGTGCGTCCGGCACCTCTTCGCCCGCCGCCGTACGGCCGCCGGGCGAGGTCGCCCCGGAGCGGTCGGCCACCAGCGCCAGGGCGCGGCGGCCCGCGACCGTGCCGCGCTTGTCAGCGAGGGCACCGCGCAGCCCGATGGACGCCTCCAGTTCGGCACGGGCCCGGTCGAGCTGCCCGGAGCAGAGCGCGAAGATGCCCAACTCATGGTGGAAATAGGCTTGTTCACCGACCACACCGGCGAGCCTGGCCGCCTCGACGCCGGACCGCAGCACCCGCTCCCAGGCCCCCCAGTCCAGTCCCGCGGCGAACGCGGGCGCGGCCTGCCGGGCCAGCTGCACGGCGGCGCTCTCCTCACCCCCGCCGGGGGAGGTCAGCGGCACGGCGGCGGTCAGCGCGGCGAGCACGGCGTCCGCCTCGGCCGCGACCCGCCCGGAGGTGACCGAGGGGTGCCCGGCCCACCAGGCGTAGTGCCGGGCGACGGTGACGGCGCGCTCCCCGGCGCCGTCGCGCGTATCCGGCGGCCTCCAGCTGGGCCTGCACGCCGGCGGCGAGCCGGTAGCGCCGGCCGACCGGGGTGACCAGCGCGCAGCCCACGAGCTCGCCGAGAGCAGCGTCCGCGTGGGTGTCTCCCGACCAGCGCCGGCAGAGTGGGCCTGGTGCGGCACCTCCCCGCCGAGCGCGACGGCGAAGCGCAGCGTCTCGCGCGCCGACTCGCTCAGCCGGGACGCGAGCAGCGCGGCGGGCGCGGCTCCTTCGGCGAGCGACGGCAGGGGTACGTCGTGGCCGCCCCCCGCGCCGAAGGACGCGTCAGCTTCCGCTTCTTCCGCTTGCCGGTCCTGCGTTTCCCGCAAGACGTCCCGCGCTTCCTGGAAAACGCCAAACTCGCCCTCAACGCCACCGGACTCGCCCTCGCCGGAGGAGTCCGCGTCGGCGCGCAGCCGGTCCCGCTGCCGCAGCAGCGCCCCGGCCTGCACGAACCGCAGCGGCAGGCCCTCGGACTCGAACCAGAGGTCGCCCGCCCAGTTCGACTCGTCCTCGGTGAGTACGCGTCCGACGGCACGCTTCAGCAGCTCCCGGCTGCCGGCGTGGTCCGAGCCCGCTCGAGGAACACCTCTTCGAGAGGTGAGTCGGCGGACGGTGCGGGGACATCGGGCGTGGTGGCGAGCAGGAAGGCGCACTCGGGGGTCGCGTCGAGCAGTTCGTCGAGCGCGCTGCCGCCGAACTCCAGGTCGTCGAGGATGACGACCGCGCCGATCTCCCGGACGAGCTCCCGCAGCTCCTGCTGCCCCGGCCGGTGCAGGGGCGCCTTGTGGACGGCGGCGAAGAGGTCGTACAGCAGTTCGCTGGTGGTGCGCCGGTAGCCGGAGAGGCGTACGACGCCGTCGGGGGCGAGGTCCGCGCAGTCGTCGGCCACGAGGTCGAGGAGCGTGGTGCGGCCCGAACCCGCGGGGCCGGTGAGGCGTACGGAGCGGCCGCGCGCGAGGAGCCGTACAAGCCGTTCGCGCTCGTCGCCACGCTCCAGGAGCGGCAGTTGGGGCTGTGCGGAGCCCGGCGGGAGGGGCGGCCGGGCGGCGCGGTCGGTCTCCGCGCGCTCGGCGGCGGTGCACTTCTCGGGCCGACTGGGGCGCTCCCGCGGCGGGCAGTTCTCTATCTCGCTGCCGTCGATGGGGTTGACGGTGAGCAGGAAGTCGCCCGAGACAAGCTGGACGGTGCGGGCGAGTGCCGGAGCGGGCTGGCTGAAATCCGGTGTCAGCGCCTCGCGTGGCGGGCGCGAGCGAGGCGCCTGACTGTCGCCATGGCCGTACTCTGCGGCTTCGCGCTCGCCGTGGCCGCGCTCTGCGGCTTCCCTGTCGCCATAGCCGTACTCTGCGGCTTCGCGCTCGCCGTGGCCGTGCTCTGCGGCTTCGCGGTTCATCGGGTCCATAGGTCCAAGCCCCCAAAAGCGTCGTGTGCGTGAGCTGAGTCCCTCCCGGCCTTGCCGCACACCGCGCTGTCGCTTCTGGTCCGGTGCCCGCGCGAGGGTTGTCAGGGCGACGAGCAGCCGAACCCTAAACCTTTGCACAGTATCTACGAAACGTCAGGGTCCCGTGCCGTCCGAGACGTCACGGTCTCGTGAGGATTGCACGCGTGAGGCGTTCCGCCTCCGAGAAATCCCGGGGAACCCTCGGTGTCCCGCCCCCACGGGCCCCCGCGCCTCCCTGCACACCGCCCAGCACACGCCAGCCCCGTACGCCCGTTCACTTCCGGGCCGTTCCGCAGGTGCCGTTCCGCAGGTGCCGTACCGATTCGCCTCTGTCGTGTCGCGGGGTCACACGCGGGGCAGCGTCTCCGCCCCGATGCCGCCCTCGATGGCCAGGATCCGGTGCAGCCGGGTGGCCACCAGCAGGCGTTGCATCTGCGGCGGTACCTCGCGCAGCACCAGCCGCCGGCCGCACCGCCCCGCCCGCCGGTGGACCCCCATGATCACCCCGAGTCCGGTGGCGTCCCAGGAGTCCAGCTCTGACAGGTCGAGCACCAGGTCGCCGTCTCCGTCGTCGACGGCCGAGTGCAGGACCGTACGGGCGTCCGCCGCGCTGCGGACGTCGAGGCGGCCCCCGACGACCAGCTCGGCGTGGTCGCCCCTGATGTACATATGCGCTCCCCGAAAGTGCGTCTCGTAGCGTCCGTGTCGTTGTCCAGGTGATGCAACGACTGACTGTCCGGGAGCGCGGCTGAGGTTGCCGTCTGTAAGCGAACCGATACCGAATTCACCCCAATGGGTGATACTCAAGAGGCTCGTACGACTCAAGTGACGTCAGTGTTTGTCATGTAACGATCGACGATTTGTTGGTTTTTATTCAGCGCTTGTCAGGCATTTATCAGGCATTTGTCAGGCATTTGTCAGGCGTCCGTCCGGCGTCCGTCCGGCGTCTGCCAGCCTGTCAGTGCCTGTAGAAGCCCTGCCCGCTCTTACGGCCGATGTCACCGGCGTCCACCATCCGGCGCATCAGCTCCGGCGGGGCGAACTTCTCGTCCTGGGACTCGGTGTAGATGTTGCTCGGTCGCGTGCAGCAGGATGTCCACGCCGGTGAGGTCGGCCGTGGCCAGCGGCCCCATGGCGTGGCCGAAGCCGAGCTTGCAGGCGAGGTCGATGTCCTCGGCGGTGGCGACGCCCGACTCGTACAGCTTCGCGGCCTCGACGACGAGCGCGGAGATGAGCCGGGTGGTGACGAAACCGGCGACATCCCGGTTGACGACGATGCAGGTCTTGCCGACGGACTCGGCGAACTCCCGTGCGGTGGCGAGAGTTTCGTCGCTGGTCTTGTAGCCGCGGACGAGTTCGCACAGCCGCATCATCGGCACGGGCGAGAAGAAGTGCGTACCGACGACCCGCTCCGGGCGCTCGGTGACCGCCGCGATCTTGGTGATCGGGATGGCGGAGGTGTTGGAGGCGAGCACGGCCTCGTCGCGCACGAGCTTGTCGAGCGCGCGGAAGATCTCGTGCTTGACCTCCAGCTTCTCGAAGACGGCCTCGACGACGACGTCCGCGTCGGCGGCGGCGTCGAGATCGGTGGTCGCGGTGATACGGGCGAGCGCCGCCTCGGCGTCGGCCGCCGTCAGCTTGCCCTTGCTCACGAACTTGTCGTACGACGCCTTGATGCCGTCGGTGCCGCGGGTGAGCGCCTCGTCGGTGACATCACGCAGAACGACGTCCCAGCCCGCCTGAGCGGAGACCTGGGCGATACCGGACCCCATGAGTCCGGCCCCGATGACGGCGAGTTTCCGTGTCACTGTGCGACTCCCCTGCTGAACGCGCCTCTTGTGCATGCCTCTCGGCCGGACCTTAGCGCCCGTCGGGGGCTGTGCGACCGGTAAGTAACGCGTGTCACGGTCTCAAGCAGTGAGACGGTCGTCACTCATCGTCCGTCGGTCGCGACGCGGCGTTGATGGGGTGTTGAGGGGCATTGTCGGGCTTGTCGGGCTTGACGGGCAGGAGTTCGGTGCCCCCTGACTCGGCCCCCTGACTCAGCCCCCTGACTCGGCCCACTGACTCGGCCCTCGTCAAAGGGAGCGTCTAGATTGGCCGCATGGTCAATCTGACGCGCATCTATACGAGGACCGGCGACCAGGGCACCACCGCCCTCGGTGACATGAGCCGGGTGCCCAAGACCGATCTGCGTATCGCCGCGTACGCCGACGCCAACGAGGCGAACGCGGCGATCGGTACGGCGATCGCGCTGGGCAGCCTGGACGAGGAGATCGTCAAGGTCCTCATCCGCGTGCAGAACGATCTCTTCGACGTCGGGGCCGACCTGTCGACCCCCGTCGTCGAGAACCCGGAGTTTGTGCCCCTGCGCGTCGAGCAGTTCTACATCGACAAGCTGGAGGCGGACTGCGACCGATTCCTCGCCGAGTTGGAGAAGCTCCGCTCCTTCATCCTCCCCGGCGGCACCCCCGGCGCGGCCCTGCTGCACCAGGCGTGCACGGTCGTACGACGGGCCGAGCGCTCCACATGGGCGGCGCTGGAGGTCCACGGTGCCAAGGCAGAAAACGGCAGCGTGAACCCGCTGACGGCCACCTACCTGAACCGGCTGTCGGACCTGCTGTTCATCCTGGCGCGTACGGCGAACAAGGAGGTCGGGGACGTGCTGTGGGTGCCGGGTGGGGAGCGGTGAAGAACCGCTGCGTCCGCGACACCTTCAGGGCCCCGTACGGCATCGGCCCGGCCGCCTTCGGGGCGCTGAGGCGGGCGCCGCGTGCCAGGTTCTTCGGATCGCGGCCGTTCAGTCGCGCCAACGGTCTGCCGGTGCGGCAAGGGAGTCAGCCGGTGGACTAGCGCCTGCCGTAAGAGCTCCGAACAGAAGGGGAGTCCGATCAGCTCGCGGCGTCTGGTGCGTGCGATCGCAAGGCGCCGGAAGGCCCTCGTAGCGGAGCTACTAGGGCGTTTCGGCAACGCCGCGAGCGTGCGTGCCAGACGCCGCGAGCCGGGCGCCCCTTCTGTTCGGAGCTCTAAGCCGTGGTGCGGGTGAGGGCTTGGAGGATGGCGGCCCCCGCACGGGGAAGACCAGCGGACACGGCCACAGGTCGCACCCCGGAACGGGGCGGGGCGTGGACCGTGCCGTCGGCCAGGTGGCGGAGGTCGGTGTCGGTCACGGTGGTGAGGTATCCGACCAGTTGATGGTGTGGAGGTAGCTGGGGCCCGCCTCGCTCTCGGCGGCCGTGCCGGGCATCTGCGGGGCAGCGGAGGGGCCTACGGGGAGGTCGGTGTCCGGGGTCGTGGCGGTGGTGGTGGCATCCATCGGTTCTGGTTCCCGGCGTGGGGCGGGTAGCAGGGCTCCGGCGGCGGTCAGCCGGCGGAAGGGGCTGGGGTTGGCGTCTGCGGGAGGGCGAAGAAGTCCAGGGTCCGCCGGGCGGACAGGCGCCACTGGGGTCCCCCGGCCGCCGCACCCGGGCTGACCGTGACACCGCCGTCCTTCTCGGGCCGCGGTTCCCAGTGTTCCCAGCCAGGTGGCAGTGGCTTGCCGTCCGGTGTCTCCAGCCGCGGCGTACCCGCCTGGTCGTAGTGCACCCACAGGCCGGCACCCGGAAGGCTGACCTTCCAGGCCGCGACCTTTCCCTCCCGGAAGTGGAGCGTGGTGCCCGCACCGAAAACGACCTTGAAGGAAGAAACCCGCCCCTTGATGGTTTCGATGCTCCAGTTCCCGATGTTCTCGGAGGTCAGGTAGGCCGCGACACGCACCCGCCGCTGGAGACCCAAAGGCGGATTGTTCCTTCCTTTTTTCTTCCCTGGAGAACCTGGCCTCGGCAACGCCCAGAAGTCTTGCCATATCTTTCTGCTCGGACAGACCGTGCTTCGTCATGATGGTCCGCAGGGTGTCCTGCCAGTCGTTCAGGGCCAGTTCGCCCGGTTTGTCGGCCCAGTCGGACAGCCGGCGTGCCGGGTCCGGCGCGCCCGATGCCCGCCGGTAGCCGCGTACCACGCGCTCGGCGCCATCGACCCACCACTCCCCGTCCGCTTGGCGCACGTGCAGTCTGCCCCCGTCACCGGGGCTGATGGTGGCTGGGATCTTGGTCGTCCCGTAGGCGTCGACCAGCCGCGCAGTACCTTCCGGGCCGTTGAGTTCCAGCCGGTGTCCGGACCCGGGCAGGGCCAGCGCCCAGTGCGAGACGGCGCCTTGGAGGTCGAAGTGAGCGATGTCCTGCCCCCGCCGCACCGCGACGGCGAACCCGCCATGGGCGACAGGCACAAGCCGCCAGTCCGCCTCCACCCGTGCGATCTCCTCCAGCCGCCTCAACCGCGACAGCCAGCCACCCACGCCATATCCAGCGCGCATGTGCCGCAGGCGTTTTTCGCCGATCCACAGGCGCCGCGCCAGCTCCGCCGGGCCGTGGCTCTCCAGGAAGCCCTCGAGAATCTTCATTGCTGCCCGGTCCGCGTCGGACGAACCCGCTACGGGGGGTGGGGCAGGCCGGTCGGGTTGCGACGGGCCGGGAACGCCATCAGCGGTGCTCTCGCCGGGCGGACCGGGTACCCGGTCGCCAGAGCCGCCGTCCGGCAGTCCGCGGGAATCCGGACCAGCGGCTTCCGCCTCCGAGCCGCGGGAATCCGGACCAGCGGCTTCCGCCCCGGAACCGCCGACCCCGGGCATGGCCGGCTCGCCCGGCCGGTCGGGGCCAGGGAGGTCGAGCCAGCCGGGATCGAGCTCGGGGAAGTCGAGGTCCATACCGAAGGAGTCGGTGCTCTCACTGGCGGGCGGGGCCCCGGTGACGGAGTCGGAGTCGCTCGCGGGAGGTATGCCGGGGAAGGGCAGAGACAGGGGCTGGGTCGGGGCATGGCCGGTGATGTCCAGGAGGTAGAGCTGGACGCCGTCGAACAGCAGGGCATGGCCGCTGGTCGGCTGTCCCTGAGGAGCCAGGAGATCCAGCGCCCAGACAGCGGGAACAGAAGTGTCGCCGGCATGAGCGATCGCCCGGACCTGCAGGCCCTGGGGGGCGGGCCACCGGTACTCGGCATGCGGACGGTGGGGCCATACCGGCAACAGCGTGGCAGGGATGAGGTACTGGAACGGCAGCCCCGGCGCACGGGCGGCGGCGCGAAGGACGACGCCGCCGGGTACGGGCAGGTCGTGGTAGCGCAGGCGGCCCCAGGCATCGAAGTGCCAGACATGGCCGGTGGGGGGGTCGGTGAGGGTGAAGCCGTCGGGAAGGGGACCGGTCAGGGAGGGCGGCAGCGGACCCGCGACGGCGGTAGCGGGGTTGCCCGGGAGAACGGTCAGGTGGTGTACGGCACGGAGGCCACCGGTGCCGTCCGCGGTGTAGTCGGTGTGGACGTGCAGGCCCCGCAGCGGGCCGAGGGGGTCGCCGGCCAGCGGGCCGAGGGGGTCGCCGGTCAGCGGGGTCAGCCGCTGGCTGGGATACGCGGCCGACTCGAACCTCCAGGCCGCGAACGCATCCTCGGTGTCCGGTACCGGCAGGTTCACGAACAGCTCCCGGCCGGCGGGATCGGTGTGGACGACGGCATCGTCCACACCGATCAGGCCGTCCCATCCGGCAGGGGTCTCAAAGAGCAGGGAGCGTCCGGTCCCGGGCAGGGCCACGCTGCGGTAGCGGAACTGCCCGTCCTCGGTCAGGTGAAGGGTTCCCTGGGGGCCGCCGGTGACGGCCACCCCCCGTTCCCCGGTGAGCAGGTCCTCGGGCGTCACAGTCCGCCCCGGCACCGCCTGGCCAGCGGCGTCGAGCAGGTGCGCCACGGGAGGAGCGGCAGCGGCTCCGGTGCTGGGTGCCTTCCCGGACCGCAGCGGGAACCCGGCCGGTTCCTCCACTCCCGCCACGGGCCGCTCCGCCTCCGGCGCCCACTGCCCCGGTACCCGCTGTCCCGGCACCCGCCCCGCTGCGGCACCGGCCATTGCGGCACCAGAGGTCTCAGGATCGGCCATTCCGGCACCGGACGTCCCGGGGTCGGCCATCGCGGCCCTGGGCATCCCGGCACCAGAGGTCCCGGGATCGGCTATCGCGGCCCTGGAGGTCCCGGCGCCAGAGGTCTCAGGATCGGCCATCGCGGCCCTGGAGGTCCCGGCACCAGAGGTCCCGGGATCGGCCATCGCGGCCCTGGAGGTCCCGGCACCAGAGGTCCCGGGATCGGCTATCGCGGCACCGGACGTCCCCGGGCCGGTGGTGTCCTGTCCTCCCGCCACCGGATACCCCTGACCCGCCCCAGGCCCGCCGAGAATGCCCTGGTAGGTACCGTCCGCCGCGAATACCACCGGCTGCGGCCCCCACCCCGGATACAAGACGCCGTACTGCGAGGGACCGGCCTCCACCACGGTCACCGCACCCAGCAGAACACCCCCCTCCCCTCTGAGCACCCACCGCGGGACCTGGCCCGCATCCCACTCCGCCCCCAGCCGCAGACCCAGCGGCTCCCCACCCGCGTCACGCAGCGGCTCCCCACTCGCGTCACGCAGCAACAGCCCACCGGCTGGACCATCCCCACCTGCCGGAGCACCACCCAACAGCCCCCCGCCCCTGGCACCGGCACCCCGCCGCTCGCGCAGCTTCCGGGCCACCTCAACCGCCTGCTTGAGCCGGTCGGGCGCGTCCTCGTTCTCGTGCAGCACCTGCGCCACCCGCATGGTCGCCCAGTACTGCTCGGGATCGCGCCGCAGCAGGCTCTCGCCGGGTTCGCCGATGCTCGGGTCGAACGGGTTGTGCTCCGCGGTGATCCGTGAGGCCTCGTCCCACAGCCGCCCGGCCGCCTCCTCCTCGAGCTTGCCGAACCGCTCCGCGAACCGGCCCAGCGAGAAGTCCGGCTGGACACCCGACTGCCGTGCCCCGGCGGCATGCCCCGGTGCCGGCAACGCCGCCGTGGCGTCGCGCGGGGAGGCCAGCGGGTCGGAGATCTCGTCGTCCGTGACCGGGGTCTTTCTCGCGTAGCCGGGCTCGCGCCGCACGGACTGCGGCTGCTGTGCGCCGGGCTCGAAGCCGGGCCGCTCGAAGCCGGGCCGCTCGAACAGGACCCGGGGGGCGACGCCCTCCTGCCCGGGGAGCAGCACGCGTACGCCGCCGCCGTCGGTGCTCTCCAGCTGGGCGTGGCCGAACCGGCCGCCGAGGAAGGCGACCGTCCTGCCGTCCTCGCCCACCCGGAGTGCGATCCCGGCCTGGTAGTCGAACTTCCAGTAGCTGCCGGGGAGTTCGCCGTGACGGTCCGGCGCGGCGACGATCTCCTCCAGGAGGCGCCCGTTCCCGGCGCCGACCACGAGCCGCTCCCCCGCAGCCCCGGACCCGGCGGGCACCAGGGCCACCCGCTCACCGCCCAGGCCCTCCACCCGGTACCGCGCCGACGGCCGGCCGACCGCGTCCAGCAACGCCGGCTCCCCGCCGGGGTGGAACATGTCGGACCGCAGATACCCGAGCCCGGCCTCGACCGGCTGGTCCTTGGCGATCACCCGGCCGTCGGCGACGTAGTGCAGCAGGCGGCCGGTGTCCTTCTCCAGGACGCTGAACGCCGCCTTCCGGCCTCTCCGCAGGTCACGGGGGGCTTCGCGGATCTCGAACCGGTCCGCCACCGCGGGCTCGCCGAGGAGCCGGTAGCGCGGGGCGAGCCGGCCGTCCTCCTGCCGGAGCTGCTCGATAGCCACCTTCAGCCCGCGCAGCGCCCTGGAGCCGAAGCCCGGCACGGCCTCGTGGTACACGACCTCGTGCCGCTCGCCGCGGAACCGGGTGAGCAGGCCCGTGGGCTGGTGCACGACCTCATGGCCGCCGTCCACCACGGTGACCGTGAAGTCCCGGTCCGCACCGCTGCCCCGCTGTCCGCCCAGCTGGTCGGTGAGGGCCTGGCGCGCGTCGTCCACCGGGTCGTAGGCCGCGACGCCCGGGCCCCGTACCAGTTCGTCGGGGAACAGCCCCTCCGGCGTGACGTGCTCGCGCAGCTCCCGTTCCGTCAGTGGGGGCAGGTGACGGTAGCGCTCCCAGTTGTCGTGGTCGTAGGCGAAGTCCTGGAGCTCTGCCAGTGCGCGGTACATCGCGTCACGGGACAGCAGGTCCAGTGCGCGGTACACCGCGTCACGGGGCAGCACGGCGGATGCCTGGAGGATCTCGTGCAGTGTGTGGTCACCGGCCTGGAGCATGGTGCCCACCACTCCGAGCCGGATGTAGTGCAGGTCAAGGCCCGCGTCCCAGACACGGTTGGCCGCCTCGGCATACCGCAGCAGGAGCCAGGTGGTGAGGGAGGCCCCGCTCATGATGAGACCGCCGGTGGCCTGCGCCGTCACATGCGGGCCCCGCTCGAACGTCGTGGCGTCGAACGGAATCCGCTGCCTGGCCTCACCGGGCCTGCCCGCACTGGCCGCACTGGCCGGGAGGAAGGACGTGCCGTAGGCCTCCCCACCGCTCTTCCACCTGCGCCCGTCATCCGTGAAGGCCCGTTCCCGCTCACTCAGCGGAACGACGTCCGGGTAGGTGGCACGGCGGGGATCGGGAACGACCGGGTCGCGATGCCGCCACAACCGGCCGAAGTCCAGCTCCGTCGGAAGCTTGGCCGGGTCGCGAGAGTATCCAGCTCCGCCGCCTTGCCCAAGTACTCCCAGAAGATGCCCTTCTTGCCAGGGCGTTCCACAACAACGCGGCCTGCTCACGGATGTTGCCCTCGTACGCCACGGCTCGCAGGTTGTTGTAGTCCGTACCGACGCCGCCCACGAGTGACGGTTCGTCGGAGCCGAACCAGTCCCGGTCAGGGCGGAGGACCCGCTCCCAGGCGATGCGGGAGAACTTGGCGATCTCGTCCCGCACCCTGGGCTGTTGCACCAGGTAGGCACCGAGCCTGCGCTCGAAGCGCTCGGCCTCCCGCTGGAAGGCCAGCCGCTCGAGGTCGGCCCCGCTCGCGGAAGCGTGCACGGCCGCCTCGGCGGGGGCGTGTGCCGCCGCCTCGGCGGGAGCGTGTGCGCCGGAGTGCGGGGTGTCCGGGGTGCAGCCAGGCGACGCCGCCGTTTGTCGTGCCGCGCCGCTCGAACAGGACGTGCGGCCGCTGACCGTCCCCGCCCGGCCGGAGCACCCGCAGCCTGCCGTCGTCGGCGACCTCGATCAGCCCGTGGTCGAGCGGACCACCCATGGGCTCGCCGTCGTCGCCCAGTCGCACGGCCGTCCCGGACGGGAAGTCGAGCTTCCACACCAGGAAGCCGGGGCGTCGGGCGCGCTCGCCCGGCACGGGGACGTGCTCCTCCAGCACGCGCCCGCTCGCGGTGTCGACCACGAGACGGGCCTCCTCCCGCCCCGCGGCCCCCGCGCGTCCGTGCGGATCACCGCCGTCCGGCCGTCGTTCAGGACCTCCGTCCTCAGCCTCAGATTCTCGGCCAACGGCCCCCGGGGGCCCACGAGTTCCGGCTCCCGGTCCTCACCGAGCCGCAGGAGCGGCGATTCCCGGCCGTCCAGCACACGCTCGCCCGCCGCCCCCAGGCCCAGCGGTATGTCCTGCGCCACCAGCCGGGCAGCACGGCTGAAGTGGTAGCGCACAGGCGCCGAGGAGTCGGTAACGGTGAAGTCGGCCCCCGCGACAGCTTTCATGTTTTCGGGCAGCTCGCCCCAGGCTGAACCGCTCCCGCGCGGCGGCGGGGCCGCCCAGGACGAAGTTCGACCCCCCGGGGTCGTGCGCTACCTCGAGCCGCAGATCGCCGAGCGCCGCGTCCTCGCCACCCACCAGCGGCAGGTGCTCCGAGAGCAGTTCGCCGGTCCTGGCGAAGTCGTACCGTGCCTTCGCGCCCTCCCTCGCGCCGGGCACCGCGGCCTCGACGGTCAGGGCGACCTCGGCGGTCAGGGCGAGCTCGGCGGTCAGGGCGCGGTATCGCCGGAACTCCACCGGCATGTCGATCCGCTTGCCGCTGTCCTGGTCCACGAGGCGCAGCGCCCCAGCCCCCCGTACGGTCCCGGGCCCTCCCGCCCCCCCAGGGGCGCGTCGACCCGCGCCAACCGGTCGCCGCCCGGCCACACGACAGGGAAGAGGAACGATGCGCGGCCGACTCGCAGCCCGTCCCTCGCCAGGAGGTACGCCATGACGTCTCCCAGCGGTGGGCGGGCGAAAAGCACCGTGGAGTCTCTGCTTCGGCCCGCGCAGCAGCTGGAGGCCGCCCTCCATGTCGGTGACCACCGCGGCCTTCGAGAAACCGCCCCTGGCCACGGGGTGCCCCGCCACCCCTCCACCCCTCGTTGAGGCGCACCGCCGAGGAGGACTGGTGGTCGATCTCCCAGAAGCGGGTGATCCTTTCTCGGTGGTCGTGGAGCGCGATGGTCTCCTTCAGCAGCTTTCCGGTGAGAGCATCGACTTCCAGGTGCTCGATCGAGCCGGCCGGTGCACCAAAACGCACCAGTTTCACCCCGTCGCCGTCCAGCGGACTCGCGCTCCAGTTCAGCGACGGCATGTCGTGCTCATCCAGCACCGTGGGGGCTTCATCCGGGCGCGTCACGTCGTACAGAAGACGCCCCACTCCGCCCTCCATCTGGACCAGACGCCTCACCAGGACAGCGGTGGCGTCGACCACGTAGCCGTGGCCGTACGCATGGTCGACGATCGTGAGCCATTCCTTTTGGAACCCGCTCTCGCTCGCCGGTTCGGCGGAGAACCGCGCGTTCATCCCTATTCCGGGCTCACCCGCCAGGTCGCTCCTGAGCCGGCCGCTCTGCGTACTCCGCTCGACAACGACCTTCAGGGAGGCCGTCTCCGGCGGCGCGCCCACCACCCGGAACTCGCGCGAGGTCCACTCGGGCGCGCCGTCGACCAGCTGGAAGGTGCTGCGCAGCCCGGTCGCGTCATGCACCGCGGCGATGCCGCCCTCCTCCAGCGAAGCGACGGTGAAACCGTCGGCGTGCGCCTCCTGCGCCTGCCCGGACGCGTCGAGCCATTTCCGCGTCGCATCGGCCGCGTCCTGGAGCAGCTTTTCGTAGAGGTCCGCCCGCTGCTGGACCGCCCTGGCGTAGTCACCGGAATCCACACCGGCCCCCGCCGACCCCGCCCTGGAGTCCACGACCAGTCGCTCGGCGCGGGCGAGGTCCAGAGCTTCCCCGGGAACGGCAGTTGCCGCGTGCCCGGCGATCGGCGCTCCGGAGGCCGGACTCTCCCCGAGGCGGCCTTCCTCGTCCTCCGCGTCCCTCGCCGCACCGGCCGCCCGGCTGGACCCAGCGGCCGTGACATCCGGGGCCGGGGAACCGCCCCGCAGCCCCTGCCGTACCGCGCTGACGCCCCGCCGCACGCGCAGCTCCCGGGCCACCTCGACCGCCTGCACGAGCCGGTCGGGCGCGTCCTCGTTCTCGTGCAGCACCTGCGCCACCCGCATCGTCGCCCAGTACTGCTCGGGGGCGCGTTGCAGGGGGCTCTCGCCGAGTTCGCCGATGCTCGGGCCGAACGGGTTGTGCTCCGCGGTGATCCGGGAGGCCTCGTCCCACAGCCGCCCGGCCGCCTCCTCCTCGAGCTTGCCGAACCGCTCCGCGAACCCGCCCAGCTCCGGCGGCACCGGGCGTGCGGGCCCAGGCGTCTCCTGCCCAGCGCCCGGCTCCACCGCCGTGTCGGCTGCCGTCTGCCACGCGGCTGCCAACTGGCGGTACGTCACCCGCTGACCCGGCGTCCTCAGCCAGGCGATCAGGTCCAGCAGCCGCAGCCGCGCAGCGGGCTCCACCGGGGCGTCCTCGGCCGCGCCGTCCAGACGGCGCAACAGCGCGTCCACATGGTCCCGGGTGACGCGCAGGTCACCGCCGAGCTTCAGGGCGCGGCGGGTGAGGTCCATGGCGCGGCGTACGGTCGCGAGCCGCTCGACGGTCAGGTGCTCCGGGCCCCCGTACACCTCGCTCGCCAGGACGGCGACATACCACGTGTGCAGGCCGTCGACCGCGCCGATGTGCGTGGCCAGCGGCCGCAGATCGGCACGCTTCACGATCCGGCCGGAACCGGACACCCGCTGGAGGGCTTCCCTGAGCCGAGCCGCCCGTACCTGCGCCGCGGTCGGGTTCTCCGAGTCCTCGACGGGGAACTCCGGCAATTTCTCGGTGGCCTCGATCAGTTCGAACCGCTCGCGCCGGTTCACGCCGCCGACGACCCGACGGGAGGTGATCTGCAGCCGGGCGCCGGGCAGCAGCAGCACCTCCTTCTCCGCAACGAGCGAGAAGGCGGAGATGTCCCGGCCCCAGTGTCCGCTGAGCTTGGCATGGACCAGCACGGGGTGGGTCGTCGGCAGGCGGTCCACGGTGTTCATGAACCTGAACGCCTTGACGGCTTCCGGCGTGAAGCTGGAGAAGTCGCTGAAGGAGAGGTACGAGCCACCGAAGGCCGAGGAGAACCGTCCGATCCCCGAGGTGAGGTCGCCCGCCGACCACGTGCCGCGCCAGACCTCGCCGAGCGCGGGCGGCAGCTGCACGAGGGCCTCCAGCACCATCGCGGAGTGCGCCGCCATCTCCTTCTCGATGGCGGGCAGCAGGGAATCCGCGGCGGCGTGGAGCCGGTTCCTGGTCCGCGCCAGCTCCTTGGGGGTCATGTCCCGGGACAGGGTGCCGAGCAGCGTGCGGATGGCCGGGTGGTCGCCCAGCACGGGCGGCAGGGGTGGCGGCGTCGCCTGCGAGAGGTCCAGGTACTCGTCGATCAGGCGCCTGACCTGTACCCGTAGCGCCGCACGCGTGCCGGAGGACCGGGATCTGAACAGCACGTTCATCAACGGGTGCGCCAGGCCGGCGTAGGTGACCAGGGCGGTGAAGTGCGCCGGGCTCAGCCGGTCCAGCACCTGGCGCGCGGTCATGCCGTTGTCCCGCAGCCAGCGCCCGGCTCTCGTCTCCTGGTAGTGCGAGGAAGCCGGCGGCTCGTCCACCAGGCGCTCGAACGCCCTGCGGTTCTGCTTGGCCTCCTGCAGCGCCTGCGCACCGGGCTCGCCGAACCCGCCGCGCTCCAGCGGGGTGTCGATCTTGGACCAGTAGACGGCCTCGTGCGGCAGCATGCCGTCCTCGCCGACCCGGTCACGCAGTTCGGCCAACGACAGCCCCGGGATGGACCGGTACATCCGGGCCGCGTCGTCCAGTGGGTCGCCCGCAAGCGACGGCACCACGTCCGCCGCCTGCAGACCCGCCAGAACCTCGTACACCGAGTGCTCCTGGTCGGGCAGCAGCCACCCCAGCAACGACAGCGCCAGACCGTCCGCGTCCGCCCCGGACACCTGCAGCATCCTGAAGGCGAGTCCGGCCCGCGCGGCTGTCTCCGACACACCCGCGACCAGCGGCATACCCCGCCGACTCAGCGCCGCGTGCGACCGCGACCGCAGACCACGCCGCAGCGACGACTCCCCCGCAAGCACCGCCCGCACGTCCAGACCCAGCTGCTCCGCGCGTATTTCCGCGACCTCATCCCCCAGCGACTTCAACGTCAGCGGAGAGTCCTCGAGGAACGCCGTCTCGGCGAGAGCCCTCATCAGCCTGCGGTCCCCGACGCCCTCCAACAGCGACTTCAACGTCAGCGGAGAGTCCTCGAGGAACGCCGCGTTGACGAAAGCCGTCATCAGCTCGCGGACCTCGCCGCGCTCCAGCAGCGCCCGCAGACCCGACGGCTGCGCGCCCTCACCGAGGAAGAGCTCCGCGATCTCCTCCTCAGCACGGTCCGGGTGCGCCAGCGTGACCACCTCGACGAGGCGGGCCACGCTCCGCTCCGCCACCGCCCGGGCCCTGGGATGACCGGACGCGTACGCGCCCAGCCGCTCCTCGAACGCCTGAGCCTTCGCCAGATACCCGGCATCCGCGTACAGCGCCCGCAGCGCACGGCCCTGGCCGACGTCCACGGCATCGGGCACCGCCCGCGACGCCTCCGGGCTGTCCGGCCTCTCGACGAGCACGTCGGCAGCCGCCTCCGCCGCGTGGATGCGGTCGACAGCCACCTGGACCGGATCGAACACCGCCGCGCCGGAGGACCCCTGCCCCGCCTCCGCCTGGATGCGGTCGACAGCCACCTGGACCGGATCGAACACCGCCGCGCCGGAGGACCTCAGCGGTTCGGCAGTCGGCTCCCCTTCGACCGGGGCAGGCGTGGACGGCCGGGTCTGCTCCACCGGGGCAGGCGTGGACGGCCCGGCCTGCCCCACAGAGGCCGGCGCGGTCTCCGGTACCGCGTGTGGCGGCCTCGACGTGGACAGGGTGTCGGTGGCGCCGCCCCGCAGCCCCGGCCGTACCGCACTGACACCGCGTGGCGCGGCCAGCTCCTGGGCCACCTCGACCGCCTGCTTGAGCCGGTCGGGCGCGTCCTCGTTCTCGTGCAGCACCTGCGCCACCCGCATCGTCGCCCAGTACTGCGCGGGGTCGCGTCGCAGCAGGCTCTCGCCGGGTTCGCCGATGCTCGGGCCGAACGGGTTGTGCTCCGAGGTGATCCGGGAGGCCTCGTCCCACAGCCGCCCGGCCGCCTCCTCCTCGAGTTTGCCGAACCGCTCTGCGAACTGGCGGACAGGGCTGCCGGGCGCGCCCGAAGGCTCCGCGTCTCCGTGCGACTCGCCCGTCGCCTTGCCTCCCGCCGGTGAGGTCTCGGCGCCCTCCGTGACGCCCTCCGTGACGTCCACCCGGTCCGTCCGGTTCTGGCTGGGCAGGGGCACCGAGCCGTCTCGGGGTGCCTCTGCCTCACTGATGCGCGGGTGGAGCCCGTCCAGGCCGGGCACGGACAGGGGCACCTCGGGGGTGGTCCCCTCCGGCACCGGCGGCGTGGTCTGCCCCAGAGAGGTCGGCGCGGTCTGCGGTACCGCGGGTGACGGCCCCGACGTGGACGGGGGGTCGGTGACGGAGGGGACCGGCGCGGTCTTGCCCCACCTCTTCATCACCGGCACCACCTCAACGCCGAGGTACTCGCTGAGCAATTGGGCGATGTTGCCCAGCCACTCGGTGACCTCCGGCGTCGTGGTGTCCGGCCGGACCCTGACCGACATGTACCGGCCGGAGGCATCGTTCACGATCCAGGAGCCGCGTTCGGTGTCCCACCGGAGCTCCCCGGCGATCCGCGCCGGGCCGACGAGGGTACGCCCGGGGCTCCCGGACTGGCTGTCCGTCGCGAAGTCCACGCCGACCGTGGGGTGTCCCACCATGTCGAGGCTGCCGCGCAGTTCCTCCTCGGTCAACGCCGGGTTCTTCTCGCGCATCCCGGCGAGCAGCTCCGAGAACTGCCGCTCGCCCATCAGGGTGCTGACGGTCTCGCTGCCGAGCATCACCCGGCCGTCCTCCGTGACCTGGTACAGCCAGTAGGTACCGGCTTCCCTCCTTCCCGTCAGTATCTGCGGATCAGCCTCTTTCAGCGGCATCCACAGCGGATTGAGGCGTACCTCCCCCGCGTCGTCGCTCTCCCCGGGCTTGAGGTGCTTCGGACCCGCGGGGGACCCGAAGGACACGTTCCGCTGCTCCGGAGTCAACTGCAACGGGTGCACGACGCCGGAAGCCTGCCGCGACATGGACGTGCTCGCCGACGTGGACATACTCGCTTCGTCGGGCGTGACAGGGGCGGTGTACGTGTTCCGGGAGCCGCCCCGCAGCCCCTCCCGTACCGCACTGACGCCCCGCCGCTCGCGCAGTTCCCGGGCCACCGTGATCGCCTGCTCGAGCCGGTCGGGCGCGTCCTCGTTCTCGTGCAGCACCTGCGCCACCCGCATCGTCGCCCAGTACTGCTCGAAGTCGCGTTGCAGGGGGCTCTCGCCGAGTTCGCCGATGGTCAGGTCGAACGGGTTGTGCTCCGCGGTGATCCGTGAGGCCTCGTCCCACAGCCGCCCGGCCGCCTCCTCCTCGAGCTTGCCGAACCGCTCCGCGAACCGGCCCAGCTCCGGCGTCGCCGGGTGTGCCCCTTCGCCCTGCTCCAATGCTTCAAGCTGAGCCAGGAACCACCGCGTCGGGGGCAGCGCCGCCGCCGCCTCGGCGAGGCGCTCGGTACGGACGCGGCGTTCCCAGGTGTCCACGGTGAGCGCCTCGTGGAGGGCTTGAGCCGTCCCCTCTGTGTCGAAGGGGTCGATCCCGATCACGTCGTCGCCGAGTTCCGCGAACGCGCCCGCCTCCCGGGAAAGGACCAGCACGGAGCCCTCGTCCGAGACGATGGGTACCTCTTTGGCGACCAGGTTCATGCCGTCCCTGGTGGGGTTGACGAGTGCGACGTCGGCCATCCGGTAGGAGGCAAGGGCGCCCGGGAAGTCGTCCTTGACGATCAGGAGGATCAGCGGCTTCCAGCCTGCGTGTCCGAACTCTGAGTTGATGTCATCACCGAGGCGCCGCATCGCCGCGACGAGCTGGCGATACTCCTCGACATCCTGGCGCGAGAGAACCTCGATCGCGACATGGACGACGCGGCCGTGCCACTCCGGGTGCGTCTGGAGCAGCCGCTGGTAGGCGGTCAGCCCGCGGATGATGTTCTTCGACAGATCGGTGCGGTCCACCCGCGCGATCACCTTGCGGCCCTCGCCGATCTCTTCGCGCAACTCCTCCAGGCGTTGCTCCACATCGGGGCGGCGAGAGCGCTCGCGCAGGGAGTCCGCGTCGACACCGAGCCCGTGCACCCCGATGCGGGTGGTCCTGCCCTCGTGCGTGACGGCCAGTTCCCCTCCTACGGTGTGCACTTGCGCGCCGAGCACCTCCACGCAGCAGTCCACGAAGGCTCGCGCCCAGCGGTGCGTGAGAAACGCGGCGCGGTCGGCGCCGAGGATGCCGCGGAGGACCTGTGTCGCGATGTCGTCGGGAAGCATGCGGTAGTCGTTGGGCGGGGCCCACGGCGTGTGCGAGAAGTGGCCGATGCGGAGATCGGGGCGGCGCTCGCGCAGCAGCCCGGGTGTCAGGGTCAGGTGGTAGTCCTGGACGAGGACCGCCGCTCCGGGTGCCGCGTCCGCGGCGAGGGCGTCGGCGAAGGCCGTGTTGTAGGCCTCGTACGACCTCCACTGGGTGCGGAATGCCTGGTCGAAGACCGGCGGGGTCTCGTACAGAAGGTGGTGGACGAACCACAGCATCGAGTTGGCGATCTCGTTGTACGCGTCGGCGAACGTGGCCGCGTCGATGTCCAGCATCCGCACGTGCTGGCCGCCGGTGACCTCGGGGTCGAGGTGGGAGCGTTCACGCGTCGCCTCACGGTCCGCCTCTGATAGTGCCGCGCACACCCAGACGGCGCCCATTTCGGGGTCGATGGTGCTCAGTCCGGAGACCAGCCCGCCGCTGCCCCGCTTCACCGTGAGCGTCCCCTCCTCGGAGCGGCTGAACGACACGGGTCCCCGGTTCGACGCGAGCAGGACCCGGGCAGCGGGCGTGGTGGCCCCGCGGCCGGGGTGGTCGGCGGATGCCGACAACGCCCCTTCCGTCAGGCTCCCGGTCTCCGTGTTGACGCGCGTAGTGTCGGCCGGTGCCGCGGCGGTCCCTTCCGTCAGGCTCCCGGTCTCCGTGTCGACGACGATCGGCTCCCGCGGATCATCGGTGACGGCGTGGGGGATCAAGGCCACCTGCCCGACGCCCAGCGGCTCCTCCCGGAACGCGGCGGACGGCGTGCCCGAGGGATCGAGGGCTTGCGGAGCGGTGCTCGGCTGCACCATGTCCAGCCGCACCTGCCCGCGCCCGTCGGCCGGCGGCTGGTCGTCGGCGACCAGGCTGCCGTCAGCCGCGTAGTGCAGCCGGACGCCGCTTTCCCGGTCCAGGACACTGAAGTCCGCCTGGCGGTGCGTCCGCAGCTCCTCAGGGGCCGCGCCGACCTCGAACCTGCCCGTGCCCTCGCTCGACCCGATGAGCTCGTAGCGTGCGGCCCTGCCTCCCTGCTCGGTAGGGGTGAAGGAGACGGCGATCCTCAGGCGCCGCAGCTCCGCAGGGCCGAGGACCGGGACGGTCTCCCGGTAGACGACCTCATGCTCCGGGCCACTGAACCTGGTGCGCACACCGAGGGGCCGGTAGACGACCTCGTGGCCGCCTTCCCGTTCGACGACGTCGAAGTCCCGCCCCGAAGACGGGCCTTCCCTGCGAGAGGAAGGACCAGCGGCATCGTGCTGTGCGGCCAGATGCCTCCGCAGTGCCTGACGAGCGTCGTCCACCGGATCGTAGGCGGCCGGCCCGGTACCGCGCTCCCGTTCCCCGGAGTCGTCGCCGGCGAGCAGGCCGTGCACCTCACGGCTCACGCCCCGCCGCTCGGCCAGCGCCCTGGCCTCGGCCACAGCCCTTGCGGTCCGGTCGGGGTGACCCTCGAACTCGTGGAGTGCCTGCGCGACCCGCATCACGTTCCAGTACTGCTCCGGATCCCGCTGCCGGAGCGACACCGCACCCTCACCCAGCGTCACCGGGAACGGGTTGTGCTGCTGGGTGATCCCCGCCGCCTCCGACCACAGGCCAAGCGCCGCCTCCTGGCCCGGTTCCGCGAGGCTCTCCGCGAACTCCCACAGCTCCGGCGTCACCAGCGTCCGCAGGCGGGCCACGACGGCGGGGGCCTCCCGGCTGTGCAGGCGGTTGGCGGCGTCGAAATGCAGCGCCTCACCCGTGGACCTGTTGATGAGGGTGTAACCCAGGAGGAGTTCCGCCGAGAGGCGTTCCGGCACATCCTCGACGCGGTACGCGAAGCGCAGGCCGGACTCCCCGGCCAGGGTCCTCTCCAGGAACCTGCCGCCGCGCCGCGAGCGCCGAATGAGGAGCTTCACCCCGGGCAGCAGGTTCTCCAGCCGGAGGGGCTCCCTGGTGGCGGCGGGTGCGCTGGTCGCCAGATCCCACTTGCCCCGGTCCAGCCGCACCATGCCGTCGCGGCGGTCGACGACGAGCTTCTCACGGCCGTCCGGCGACGAGACGAGCTGGTACCTGCCACGGTCCGCGTCAATCTCCCGGCCGGACGCGTCAAGGGCCGTGACCTCGCCCCTGTCCGGGCGGTAATCGAGCCTGAAGTACCCGGCCGGCACACCCGCGTCATCCAGTACCGCCAGGGTTTCCTCGACGACCCGGCCGGTACGGACATCGACCACGGTCTCCGCGCGGGACTGCCCGCCCTCGGGGCGGCCGTCCCAGGCCGTGGGCCTGATGACGACCAGGTCACCGTCCACCGGCTCCGCCCACAAGGACTCCAGCCCGGTGGCGGTCGAACTAAGACCGAGCACCGCCAAGCGGTCGTAACGATCCTCGTCTCCGGAGGGCAGCACACGGCTGCCGTGCACACTCTGCAGGAGGGAGTAGCGCCGGTCGAACGGGACGTGGAGGTGTTCCAGGCCGCCACCGGGCTGGTAAAGACGGCGAATCCCCGTGCTGTTGTCGGTGAGCAGTCAACCAGTTCCCGCCGTCGGTCGCGAGGTGGCCCAGCGCGTACCGGTCCCCGCTGCCGGACCCTCCGCCCAGCTCCAGAGTCCACCGGTCGCCCACGTCCGGGGAGCGGTGGCGGATGAGGATGGCCGCCAGCGGCTGACCGTCCTCGCCGACGACCCCCAGGGGAACCTCGCTGCGCAGCAGGGTCCCGTCAGCGGCGAGGCGGTGTTCCGCCATGATGCCCTCGGGCAGGTCCGGCACCGGTGCCCGCACCGTGAGCCCGTCCCCGTCCCTGACGAACTCCGCCTGCACCTCCTCGCCCGACGTGGTCTGGAGCCGCAGCAGCCCGTCCTCGGACGCCTCCAGCTCCAGGGAGAAGTGGTCCCCGGGAATCCGGGCCGTCAGCACTTCGTGCAGCGGGGGTTCCGGAATGACGTGCCGGTTCCCGACCGTGTTGTCGGGCCGGGCCATGTCCAGCGCGGGCCGCTCGAACAGCGTATTGCCCCACCCGTCCACCACGAACAGGCCGCCCCCCGGGTTCGCGGCCGCCGCCAAGCCGTAGGTCCCGCCCATTGGCCGGCCTCGGGAGTCGAGGCGTTCGACCAGCACTGGGCGGGTGGGCGGGTGGTCGACCGGCGCTGGGCGGGCGATCGGGTGGTCGATCCGGGCGTACCCGATGGGCCTGTCCCCCCTCCCGTTCCGCAGCGGGGCGATCTCCTCATCCAGCCTTCCGCGCTCGTCGATCACCAGACGCTGCTCCGGGTCGGCGCCGGGCGGGATCAACGCCAGACGTATCGGGTTCAGGGTCTGGATCGGGTTCAGGGTCTGGACCCGCCAGCCGTCCCACGGCCTGCTGCCGGCGTCCACCAGCCGCGGTTCCTCACCCACCTCACGACGCACATACGCCCAACCGTCCCACCCCGATTCGCCCCACACCGAGCCGCCCCGCACCGGTACGTCATGGACCGTGTGGGTGCCGTTACCGCCGAACAGGTAACGGTCACCGGTGATGGCATCGGTCACCATGAACCGGCCGAACGGCGCGTCGGGTGAGTCGTCCGCGATCGGCATGACATCGAAACGAATCACCGCCCGGGAGTCACCGGCCAGCCGGTAGGACAGCACCTCCTCGCCGCCGCCGTCCCAGGTACGGCCGACGACCACGGTCACGTCCCCCATGCTCGCCGGAGCGTCAGCCAGCAGGAACTCCCGGGAGGTCCAGAGCTGCCCCGCGTCGAACTCCATACCCAGCCCGGACACATGCAGCACGGCATGGCCGCCATCCGGACGCGGAATGACGGTGAAGCCCTGGTCGTCGACACCACCCTGACCAGGGGACCACACGAACTCCCGGACCGCGTACCGGGCATCATCCAGCAGCGCCTCGTACGCGGCATTCCGCAGCGCCACCGCCCCGGCATGGAGGACAGCCCGGTCCTCGCCCCGCCTGACCGCCTCCTCCCGGGCATCCGCAATCAGCCGCTCGGCCTGCACGATGTCCAGCGGCCCACCCGCATCACCGGTAACGACACGATCAAAAGCGGTCGGGGCATCGACCGGAAGGTGCTCCTCGATCAGCGCACGCCCCTCGTCCAGCACCCGCACCGCCCGAGCGGCCAACTCGGCGTCGGAGAACGAGGCCGACCCACCGGCCAAGGACTCGGCGTCGGAGGACTCGGCGGTGGAGCCTGTGTCGTCGGACTCCTCCCTCGCCGCATCGGCCGCCGCCCGCCGCATACCGGACTCGGCCGCGTTCTCGGCCTTGTCCCTCGTCGCCGCGGCATCACCCTCGTCCCGCAGGTCGTCGCCGCGCCGGGCGGTGCCCTGGCCCTGGTCGGTCCGCCCGGAGCGGGTTTCCGCCGAGTCGGCCGGTGCCGCGACGGTCCTTTCCGTCAGGCTCCCGGTCTCCGTGTCGACGACGATCGGCTCCCGCGGATCATCGGTCGTGGCCGTGGGGATCAAGGCCGCCTGCCCGACGCCCAGCGGCTCCTCCCGGAACGCGGCGGACGGCGTGCCCGAGGGATCGAGGGCTTGCGGAGCGGTGCTCGGCCGCACCATGTCCAGCCGCACCTGCCCGCGCCCGTCGGCCGGCGGCTGGTCGTCGGCGACCAGGCTGCCGTCAGCCGCGTAGTGCAGCCGGACGCCGCTTTCCCGGTCCAGGACACTGAAGTCCGCCTGGCGGTGCGTCCGCAGCTCCTCAGGGGCCGCGCCGACCTCGAACCTGCCCGTGCCCTCGCTCGACCCGATGAGCTCGTAGCGTGCGGCCCTGCCTCCCTGCTCGGTAGGGGTGAAGGAGACGGCGATCCTCAGGCGCCGCAGCTCCGCAGGGCCGAGGACCGGGACGGTCTCCCGGTAGACGACCTCATGCTCCGGGCCACTGAACCTGGTGCGCACACCGAGGGGCCGGTAGACGACCTCGTGGCCGCCTTCCCGTTCGACGACGTCGAAGTCCCGCCCCGAAGACGGGCCTTCCCTGCGAGAGGAAGGACCAGCGGCATCGTGCTGTGCGGCCAGATGCCTCCGCAGTGCCTGACGAGCGTCGTCCACCGGATCGTAGGCGGCCGGCCCGGTACCGCGCTCCCGTTCCCCGGAGTCGTCGCCGGCGAGCAGGCCGTGCACCTCACGGCTCACGCCCCGCCGCACGCGCAGCTCCCGGGCCACCGCGATCGCCTGCTCGAGCCGGTCGGGCGCGTCCTCGTTCTCGTGCAGCACCTGCGCCACCCGCATCGTCGCCCAGTACTGCTCGGGATCGCGTCGCAGCAGGCTCTCGCCGGGTTCGCCGATGCTCGGACCGAACGGGTTGTGCTCCGAGGTGATCCGGGAGGCCTCGGCCCACAGCCGCCTGGCCCTCTCCTCCTCGAGCTTGCCGAACCGCTCCGCGAATTCCACCGCAGGACCGTCGGCGGTGTCCGTCCGGGGCTCGGGGGCCTCCCGGCTGTGCAGGCGGTCGGCGGCGTCGAAATGCAGCGCCTCACCCGTGGACCTGTTGATGAGGGTGTAACCCCTGAAGAGTTCCGCCGAGAGGTGTTCCGGCACAGCCTCGACGCGGTACGCGAAGCGCATGCCGGACTCCCCGGCCAGGTGCCCCTCGATGAACCTGCCGTCGGGCGGCGATGAATGCGGACCTCCACCCCGGGCAGCAGATTCCTCAGCCGGAGGGGCTCCCTGGTGGCGGCGGGTGCGCTGGTCGCCAGATCCCACTTGCCCCGGTCCAGCCGCACCGTGTCGTCGTGGCGGTCGACGACGAGCTTCTCACGGCCGTCCGGCGACGAGACGAGCCAGTACCTGCCGCGGTCCGCGTCAATCTCCCGGCCGGATGCGTCAAGGGCCGTGACCTCGCCCCTGTCCGGGCGGTAATCGAGCCTGAAGTACCCGGCCGGCACGCCCGCGTCATCCAGTACCGCCAGGGTTTCCCCGACGACCCGGCCGGTATAGAGGTCGACCACGGTCTCCGCGCGGGACTGCCCGCCCTCCGGGCGGCCGTCCCAGGCCGTGGGCCTGATGGAGACCAGGCCGCCGCCCACCGGCTCCGCCCGCAAGGACTCCAGCTCGGTGCCCGTCCAACCAGGAGCGTGCACCACCAGGTGGTCGTAACGATTCTCGTCTCCCGAGGGCAGCACACGGCTGCCCTTCACACTCTGCAGGAGGGAGTAGCGCCGGTCGAACGGGACGTGGAGGTGTTCCAGGCCGCCACCGGGCTGGTGAAGACGGCGAATCCCCGTGCTGTTGTCGGTGAGCGTCAACCAGGTCCCGTCGTCGGTCATGATGCCGCCCAGCGCGTACCGGTCCCCGCTGCCGGACCCTCCGCCCAGCTCCAGAGTCCACCAGTCGCCCCCGTCCGGGGAGCGGTGGCGGATGAGGAGGGCCGCCAGCGGCTGACCGTCCTCGCCGACCACGCCCAGGGGAACCGCGCTGCGCAGCAGGGTGCCGTCAGCGGCGAGGCGGTGTTCCGCCATGATGCCCTCGGGCTCGTCCGGCACCGGTGTCCGCACCGTGAGCCCGTCCCTGTCCCTGTCCCTGACGAACTCCGCCTGCACCTCCTCGCCCTCATCGGTCTGGAGCCGCAGCGGCCTGTCCCTGAACGCCGCCAGCCTCCAGGGAGGAGTACTCCCCGGGAATCCAGGCCGTCAGCATCTCGCGCAGCGGGGGTTCCGGAATGACGTGCGGGTTCCCGACCGTGTTGTCGGGCCCGGCCATGCCCAGCGCGGGCCGCGTGAACAACGTCCTGCCCAACCCGTCCCTCACGGACAGGCCGCCCTCCGGGGTCGTGGCCACCGCCACGTCGGAGGTCTCGATCGGCGGCCTCACGACCATGTGCCGGCCTTGGTCGTCGAGGCGTTCGACCAGCTCCAGGCCGACGATGATCGGGTGATCGATCCGGGCGTATCCGGTGAGCCTGCCGCTCTCGTCCCGCAGCGGGGCGATCTCCTCATGCAGCCTTCCGCGCTCGTTGATCACCAGACGCTGCTCCGGGGCGGCGCCGGGCGGGATCAACGCCAGGCGTGTCGGGCTCAGCGTCTGGACCCGCCAGCCGTCCCACGGCCTGCTGCCGGCGTCCACCAGCCGCGGTTCCTCATCCCCCGCGCCCACCTCACGGCGCACATAGGCCCAACCGTCCCACCTCGATTCGCCCCACACCGAGCCGCCCCGCACCGGTACGTCATGGGCCGTGTGGGTGCCGTTACCGCCGAACAGGTGACGGTCACCGGTGATCGCATCAGTCGCCGTGAACCGGCCGAACGGCGCGTCGGGCGCGTCGGGCGCGTCGGGCGCGATCGGCGTGACATCGAAACGAGCCACCCCCCGGGAGTCACCGGCCAGCCGGTAGGACAGCACCTCATTGCCGCCGCCGTCCCAGGTACGGCCGACGACCACGGTCGCGTTCCCCATGCTCGCCGGCGCGTCACCCAGCAGGAACTCCCGGGAGGTCCAGCGCTGCCGCGCGTCGAACTCCATACCCAGCCCGGACACATGCACCACGGCATGGCCGCCATCCGGACGCGGAGTGATGGTGAAGCCCTGGTCCTCGGCACCACCCTGACCAGGAGACCGCACGAACTCCTGGACCGCGTGCCGGGCATCGTCCAGCAGCGCCTCGTACGCGGCATCCCGCAGCGCCACCGCCCCGGTGTGGAGGACAGCCGGGTCCGCGCCCCACTCGTCCGCCTCCTCCCGGGCCTCCGCGATCAGCCGCTCGGCCTGCACGATGTCCAGCGGCCCACCGGCATCATGGGTAACGACACGCTCAAAAGCGGTCGGGGCATCGACCGGAAGCCGCCCCTCGATGAGCACACGCCCCTCGGCCAGCACCCGCGCCGCCCGAGCGGCCAACTCGGCGTCGGAGAACGAGGCGGACTCGGCGTCGGAGGACTCGGCGTCGGAGGAGTCGGCGTCGGCAGGAGTCGGCGGTGGAGGAGTCGGCGTCGGAGGAGTCGGCGTCGGCAGACTCGGCGGTGGAGGAGTCGGCGGTGGAACCTGTGTTGTCGGACTCCTCCCTCGCCGCATCGGCTGCCGCCCGCCGCACACCGGACTCGGCCGCGTTCTCGGCCTCGTGGCCGCCTTCCCGTTCGACGAAGTCGAACTCCCGCCCCGAAGACGGGCCTTCCATGCGAGAGGAAGGACCAGCGGCATCGTCCTGTGCGACCAGACGCCTTCGCTGTGCCGGACGAGCCTCCTCCACCGGATCGTAGGCGGCCGACCCGGTACCGCGCTTCTGTCCCCCGGAGTTCTCGCCGGAGCCCTCGCCGGAGCCCTCGCCGGAGCCCTCGCCGGAGCCCTCGCCGGAGCCCTCGCCGGAGCCCTCGCCGGAGTCCTCGCCGGAGTCCTCGCCGGCGAGTATGCCGTACACCTCACGGCTCACGCCCCGCTGCTCGGCCAGCACCCTGGCCTCGGCCGCACCCCTTGCGATCCGGTCGGGGTAACCGTCGAACGCGTCGAGTGCCTGCGCGACCCGCATCACGTTCCAGTACTGCTCCGGATTCCGCTCCAGGAGCGACGCCGCGCCCTCATCCAGCGTCACCGGGAACGGGTTGTGCCGCTGGGTGATCTTCGCCGCCTCGGACCACAACCTCCGCGCCGCCGCCTCCCGGCCCGGTTCCGCGAGGCGCTCCGCGAACCGCCGCAGCTCCGGCGTCACCAGCGTCCGCAGACGGGCCTCGACCGGAGACTGCCCCGGCACGGTGACCGGATCCGCGACAGCCGCCGCATCCGCAACAATCGCCGCATCCGCAACAGTCGCCGCATCCGTCCGCGCCCCCTCGGGCTGGGCGTCGTTCGACTCGGGCTGGACGTCGTTCGACTCGGGCGGCGGCGCTGACGCCTCGTCGGCGGGCCTGGCCGCCGCGGTGTCGTTCCCCAGCTCGGCGAGCGTCCGCTCCAGGTCCTCGACCCCGGGGACCCGTTCGGGCATCGTCGCCCTGTCGCCGTGCGCGGCACCGGACGGCGCCTTGGGCAGTGCGGTGTCGTCGCTTTCCCCCGCGGGGCGGGAACGTGCGGCCTGCAGCTGGGCGGTGTCGGAACCCGACTGCTCGGCAGACGGCCTGCCGTGCGTGGGCTGCGCAGGCGCGGGCGACTCCGCCGACCGGGGACCGGCCACCTCGCCGAACTGCGCCAACGGACTCAGGGGAGCGCTGGGCAGGTCCTCGAGCCCGGCCAGGAAACCGGCCGCCGCATCGTCCTCGCCGACCGGGCGCACGCCCGGGACGTCCTCGGCACCAGACACGTCCTCGGGTGAGGTCACGACCTCGGCCCTGGCGGCGGACGCCTCCGATTCCCCGTCTTCCCCGTCGTTGCCGGCGGCAGGCACGTCCGGCTGCTCTTCCGGCCTGGTGCCGGGCACACTCGGCAACGCGTCGAGCTCGTCCAGAGACCAGTCGTCGCCGTCCCGGGCCTCCGGTCCCCCGTCGTTCCTGGCGGCGGGCACGTCCGACTGCTCGCCCGGCCTGACGCCGGACACGCTCGGCAACGCGTCGAGCTCGTCCAGGGACCAGTCATCGCCGTCCCGGCGCAGATACTCCAGCTCCTCCCGGATGCGGGCCCGCTCCTGCTCGGCCCGCGCGGCAGTACCCTCCTCCACCAGCCGGTCGAGCCGGCCGCCGGAACCCGAGCCCGACCCGGACGAGTCAGCCCCCTGCTCGGCAAGGTCGATCTCCTGCCGCAGCTCGCGGCGCAGCGCTGCGCGGTTCTCGTCCTCCGTGTGCAGCTCGTCCAGAAGGGCGTGCGTTTCCTCCAGCCGCTGCCGGGTTTCTGCCGCGTCGTCCAA
The DNA here is from genome assembly GCA_963711935.1 of uncultured Actinomycetota bacterium. Lineage (GTDB taxonomy): Bacteria > Actinomycetota > Actinomycetes > Streptomycetales > Streptomycetaceae > Streptomyces. Next base: position 260,510 of record CAVQGD010000033.1, on the reverse strand, counting down.
CGCGCCGGTGCGCTGCTGCCGCGACAGCTGCTCACGCAGCAACGCGGCCTCCTGCTCATGGGCCTGGACTCGCGCCAGCCTCTCCTGCTCCTGCTCCCGCTCCTGCCGTTCCCTGGTGCTGAGGTACTCCTGGAGAGCCTGACGGGCGGTTGCGGCTTCCTCCCGGTTGGCGGCGGACTCCATCCGCCGCATCAGCTCGGCCTCCCGCGGATCCTGAGGGGTGCCCTCGCCGCGCAGCTCCTCGAACCGCCGCAGCGGCTCGTCTTCGACCTTCGCGAGTGGACGCCCCTGCAGCCGTTCCTGCAGTTGCTGCTGCTGTTCGCGGATCCGGCGGTCCGTGTGCTCCTTCAGCGCCTGCTCGGCACGGCGCGACTCCTCGGGGCTCCTGGCGTTCTCGATCTCCCGCATCAGCTGCGCACGAGGGGCGTCCGCCTCCGGAGCACCTCCCGGCAGCAACCCGGTACGCAGCTCGGCCAGCCGCCGCTCCTGGGGCGTCCAGTTGTTGAAGGCGGCCTGCTCGTCCAGCGCCTTGGTCCGCTCCCTGTCGGTCGTCGCGTCGTCGACCCGCTGCTGCAGCTGGGCCTGCTTGTGCCCGGCCAGCTCGTGCAGCGCCCGCGTCCGCTCCTCCTCGGTCGTCGCGTCGTCGAGCCGCCGCCGCAGCTCCGCCTCGCGCACGTCTTGCGGCACACCGCCGTCCCACGCGTCGAGCCGCCGCCGCAGAGCCGCGTCCTGCGCCTGGGTCCGGGCATCCGCGGCCGCGTGCAGCCGGTCGGCGAGCCTCTGCTGCTGTTCCTGGCCTTGCCGGTCCGCGAACTCCTTCAGCGCCTGGCCGGCCTGGCGCGCCTCCTCCGGCGTCCGGGCGTCGACGACCTGCTGAACCAGCCTCTCCTGCTGCGCCGCCGCCTCCGACGCACCACCCTCGGGCTCGACCACCTCACGCAGGGCGTTCAGCCGTCGTTCGTCCGCCGTCAGCTGGTTGTGCGCGGCCAGCTCCCGCAGCGCCTGCTCCCGCTCCTCGGGTGTCGCCGCATCCTCCACCCGCTGCCGCAGCTCCTGCCCCAGCGGGTCCGGGGCGGCCGCGTCGCGCAGCGCATCGAGCCGCTGGTCGAGATCCCCGGTCCCGGCGCCTGCGCGCACCTCGTCCAGCTGCCGCCCCAGATCGCGGTCCCGCTGATACCCCTCCAGCGTCTGCCGGGCGCGCGCCGCCTCCTCAGCGGTACGGGCCTCCTCTTCCTGCTCGATGGTCCGCCGCCGCATGAGCGACGCCTCGGGATCGGCCTGCGCCAGCCGGTCCAGCCGCTCCCTCAACTCGCGGTGCAGGGCCAGCTCCTCCCGCAGACGCTGACGCTCCGCCGGATCACCGACCGCGGTCAGCTCCCGGCGCAGCTGCTCCACACCCGCGTCGAACGACCGCGGGGCGTCCTTCCCGGTGAGTACCTCCAGGGGCAGGTGCCGCTCCACGAACGCGGTGTACTCCCGCAGCGCGCTGTCGGTCAGCACCACATCGCCGGTGCGCTGGGCCTGCTCCACCGCGTCCACCTTGGACCGCCACGCGTCCTCGCGGACCCCGAGCTCCTCCAGACGCGCGAACCCGCCCTCCACGTGGGACCGGAACTCCGCCAGCCGCCGGTCCAGCAACCCGTGTTCCACCGCCGTCCGGAGCGCCTCCAGACGCCGAGCGGTCTCCCCCCAGTTACCGGTGCGGGCCGCCTCACCGGCCGCGTCCGCCTGCTGCCGCCACCCCGCCTCGGGCAAACCGGCCCCCCGGGCGATGCCGCTGAGCTCGTTGATACTGCGCCGCACCTGCGGCCGCAGCTCGGCGATCGCCTCGCTGGGTGCCGCCGGCAGGCCAGGGAGCAGGCCGGGGAGCAGGGCCTGCGGGGAGGGGTCCGGCAGCTGCGCGGGGTCGAACGCGGCGCGCGCCGGGGGCAGGCCGAGGAGGGCTTGCAGGCCGGCCTCCTCCTCCCCGGCCGGGCCCGTCCCGCTCTCCTGCGCCGCGGTGTCCGCGGTGTCCGCGGTGCCGGGTGCGCTACGACCGCCCAGACCCGCGGCGGTGTCGGGCGCGGAGCCGGGCACGGTGCCGGTGCCCGGGGCAGCGGCGGTGTCGGGCGCGGAGCCATCCGCGGTGCCGGGTGCGCTACGACCGCCCAGACCCGCGGCGGTGTCGGGCGCGGAGCCGACGTTGACATCCGGAGCTGTAACGTTACTGCTCCTGGGAGTCACCGGCGGAGTCACCAGCGCGGTCTCGAACCCGGGAAGGCCCTGGGCCGGTCGGGTCGGCGCAGCGCCTGACGCCTCGTTCGTCGGGATGCTGGGCGGCAGTGTCACGGTTTCGTTGAGCTGCTGATTGGCCAACCGCCGGACGGACCAATCGTCCTGCTCCTCTTGCAGCCGCTCCGAGCGATCCGCACCGTTGCCGTCGCCCGGGCCGTCACCGTCGCCCGGGCGGTTGCCGGTGTTCTGGTTCATGCCCGTGGCAGACGGCGCTCCTGCCGCGGATACCGGTGACGTGGCCACGCCCGTCGGCCCGTCCGTCCGCTGCGTACCGGAGGCATCGCTGTCGGCCGTGAGGGGTACCACGGTGGGCAGCCCGTCGGACTCGGTGACAGTCCCGTTACCACTCAGCGTGTTCGTGGCGGACGTCCTGTCACCACCCAGCGTGTTCGTGGCGGACGTCCTGTCACTACCCAGGCCCTCGGGGAACTTCCAGCCACCATCCCCCAGCCCGCCGGACTGCGGCTGCCACAGATCGAGATCCGGTATGCCGGGCAGAGGGGGAACCTTTATCTCAGGGAAATTGACATCCGTCCCCTCTGGCTTCTGCCACCGGAAACGACGCCCACCCCCCTCGAACGCCTCCAGCATGCCCGAGGTGAACGCCGACGCGATGCCCGAATGACCACCCAGGAGCGCGTCCTGTGCCACGGTGGTCACCACACCCGTGAGCCCACCCGTGACCAGCTTGCCGATCAGCGTCTGAGCCCCCGGCACAAAAGCGCCGGCGAAGCCGAAGGTCGCCCCACCGATCGCCCCACCGATCGCCCCCGCCTTGAACATCCCCAGGGTGTTCTGCGCGTTCCACTCGGTGCGGTCGCCCATCAGCATCTGCAGGCTCTGGACGGCCACGTCCATGCCGACCATCATGCCGATGCCCATCGCCGTCGACGCCAGCAGCCGACGCGCGATCATCCGCACCGCCACCCGGCCCGCCGCCACGATCGTCGGAACCACCGCAGGGGCGTACAGGATCCACTGCGTGATCTCTACCGCTATCCAGACCAGTTGGAGCAGGATCATGTACTTCGCGTACTGGATCTCGACGGCCGTCTTCTTCGCCAGCATCGACAACTGGTCCGCCGACTGCGTCATCTGCGGCAGGTTCTGCAGGAACTTCTCTACGAACTCCACGAACTCCCGCAGAACCGGCCCGGTCACACCCGCCAGCACGCCGTTCACCGACGGGCCCACCTCGCGGCTGATGGCGGCCATCTCCTGGGCGGCTTCCTCCCACACCTCGCCCAGTGCCCGCAGCTTGTCCTCGTCGCCCTGGGGCCACGAGTCGCCCACCGCCAGGTTGGCGACCCAGCCCAACGAGGGGGGAATCTCCATGCTCATGCCCCGTGAGCGCCTTCCTCGTCGCTCACGCCGCCACGCGGCCGAACGACGAACCCCGGCACCGCACCCGGCCGGACCAGCCGCCGGTCGGCACCGCACCTGCCCCGCAAAGGCCCACCCAACACTCGTAAACTCCCTTATCCGGCGGGAAGTTTATAAGAAGCCCTCCATCCGCCGATCAGCGGGCTCGTGCGGTGAGCGAGCGACAGGTGCCGGCGCGCGCTTCGCCGTCCTTCACCGTGGATGATCCCAAGATCAACAGCGGTCGGGAGGCTGCCCTGGCGCAGGCGCGGTGGCGGGCGGCGGAGGGTTCACTGACCCGGCAGAGCAAGCGCAGGGCGGCCCCTGACCTGGTGCATCGCCGGTTCGGCGCGGACTGGAGGAGCGTCAAAGCCTGGAGGAGGGTCACAGTCCGGGGGGAGCGTCAAAGTCTGGGGGAGCGTCCATAGGAGCTTTCACGCCACATTGACTCGTTGTCCGGGCGGGGCCGCTTCCAGCCAGGCGAGGAAGCCGGTCAGTGCGTCCTCGCTCATCGCCAGTTCGAGCCTGGTCCCCTGGTGGAGACAGGCGAGGATCACGGCGTCGGAGAGCAGCGCGAGCTCTTCCTCGCCCTCGGGGGTGCGGCGCCCGGCCACCTCGATCGCCGAGCGCTCCAGGATGCGGCGCGGGCGGGGGGAGTAGGAGAAGACGCGGAACCATTCGATGCGGTCGCCGTTGTAGCGGGCGATGCCGTAGCCCCAGCCTTTGCCGTTCTCCTCGCCTTTCTCCTCGCCTTTCTCGGGTTTCTTTGGAGTGTTCCAGCGCAGGCTGCAGTCGAAGGTGCCGCCGGAGCGCTGGATCAGCCGCCGTCTCAGGCCGAAGACGAACAGAGCCACCACCACAAGTGCGACCAGCAGCCCGCACACAGTCAGAGCGAGGACCATCGACACCGACCTCCTCGTCTTCTGGATAAGAGAACTGGTAACGGAACTCAGACAACTGAACTCAGATAACAGAACTCAGGTAACGGAACCAGGTAATGGAACTAGGTAATGGAACGGAAAAAACATCCGCATTTACCTCAGCCGCGGCTGGTTCCGGAAGGAAGGTATCCGGAACCAGCCGCGGCTGAGGTACAGCATCACAGGACGCTCTCCCCGTACCTTAAAGGTCCGGGAGGCGTCCCCAGGTCAGCGCGCCGCCACCGCACGCAGTCGGACGTCCGCGCGGCGCTCGGCCGAGGCGTCGGCCTCCGCCTTCGCGCGCGCGAGCGCCCGCTCCGCACGCTGGACATCGATCTCGTCCGACAGCTCGGCGATCTCGGCCAGCAGCGACAGCTTGTTGTCCGCGTACGAGATGAAACCGCCGTGCACCGCGACGACGACCGTTCCACCATCGCTCGTGCGGACGGTCACCGGGCCCGACTCCAGCACACCGAGCAGCGGCTGGTGACCGGGCATGACGCCGATATCGCCGGACGTGGTGCGCGCGACGACCAGGGTGGCCTCGCCGGACCAGACCTCTCGGTCGGCCGCGACCAGCGCGACGTGCAGCTCAGCAGCCAAGGGTGGCTCCTCGGGTCTCCACCCGGCAGGGTCACCGGGTGTTGGCTAACAAGTCTAATAGGGCTCCGCATGCCCCTGCGTCGGGGCCCGCCCGGCCGCTCAGCCGGGGGTCCGGGGCCGTGCGGCGGTAGCCGTACAGGGATACAGCCCCATGGATACAGCCCCATGGATGCGGCCCCAGGGAAATGCGGCAGGAGGAGTAACGAGAGGGGCAGGACGCACTCCGCAGGGGTGCGCCGCCGCCCCTCTCACTACAGATCACTACAGAGCGCGGGAGTCAGCGGGGGTCAGGAGACGCCGAGTTCCTTCGCGTTCTTCTTGAGGTCCTCGATACCACCGCACATGAAGAACGCCTGCTCCGGGAAGTGGTCGTACTCACCGTTGATGATCGCGTTGAACGCGGCGATCGACTCCTCCAGCGGCACGTCCGACCCGTCGACGCCGGTGAACTGCTTGGCGACGTGGGTGTTCTGGGACAGGAAGCGCTCCACGCGACGGGCACGGTGGACGACGAGCTTGTCCTCCTCGCCGAGCTCGTCGATACCGAGGATCGCGATGATGTCCTGCAGGTCCTTGTACTTCTGCAGGATGCTCTTCACGCGCATCGCGGCGCTGTAGTGGTCCGCCGCGATGTACCGCGGGTCGAGGATGCGGGACGTCGAGTCCAGCGGGTCCACGGCCGGGTAGATGCCCTTCTCGGAGATCGGACGGGAGAGAACCGTCGTCGCGTCGAGGTGGGCGAAGGTGGTGGCCGGGGCCGGGTCGGTCAGGTCGTCGGCGGGGACGTAGATCGCCTGCATCGAGGTGATCGAGTGGCCCCGGGTCGAGGTGATGCGCTCCTGGAGGAGGCCCATCTCGTCGGCCAGGTTCGGCTGGTAGCCCACCGCGGAGGGCATACGGCCGAGCAGGGTCGACACCTCGGAACCGGCCTGGGTGAAGCGGAAGATGTTGTCGATGAAGAACAGCACGTCCTGCTTCTGCACATCGCGGAAGTACTCCGCCATGGTCAGACCGGCGAGGGCCACGCGCAGCCGGGTGCCCGGGGGCTCGTCCATCTGGCCGAAGACCAGGGCGGTCTTGTCGATGACACCGGACTCGCTCATCTCGTCGATGAGGTCGTTGCCCTCACGGGTGCGCTCACCGACACCGGCGAACACCGACACACCGTCGTGGTTGTTGGCGACGCGGTAGATCATCTCCTGGATGAGCACCGTCTTGCCGACGCCGGCGCCGCCGAACAGACCGATCTTGCCGCCCTTGACGTACGGGGTCAGCAGGTCGATGACCTTGACGCCGGTCTCGAACATCTCGGTCTTCGACTCGAGCTCGTCGAAGTTCGGGGCCTTGCGGTGGATCGGCCAGCGCTCGCCGTCGTACCGCTCGTCGACGTTCAGCACCTCACCGAGGGTGTTGAACACCTTGCCCTTGGTGAAGTCGCCGACCGGGACGGAGATGGACGCGCCGGTGTCCACGACCGGAGCCTGGCGGACCAGACCGTCGGTGGGCTGCATGGAGATCGTGCGGACCAGGCCGTCACCCAGGTGCTGGGCGACCTCCAGGGTCAGCGTCTTCCTGGCACCGTCCTGCGCCGGGTCGTTCACCTTGACGTGAAGGGCATTGTAGATCTCGGGCATCGCGTCGACGGGGAACTCCACGTCGACGACCGGGCCGATGACCCGGGCGACGCGGCCCGTAGCCGTGGCCGTCTCAACAGTGGTCGTCATTACTTGTCACTCCCCGCGGTCGCGTCGGCGAGGGCTGCGGAGCCACCGACGATCTCGCTGATTTCCTGGGTGATTTCGGCCTGGCGGGCCGCGTTGGCAAGACGGGAGAGCGTGTCGATCAGCTCGCCCGCGTTGTCGGTGGCCGACTTCATCGCACGGCGGGTGGCGGCGTGCTTGGAAGCGGCCGACTGGAGCAGTGCGTTGTAGATACGGCTCTCGACGTAGCGCGGCAGCAGGGCGTCGAGGACGTCCTCCGCCGACGGCTCGAAGTCGTACAGCGGGAGGATCTCGCCCTTGGCGGGCCCCGCGGCGGCAGCCGCTGACGTTCCGGCGGCGGATGGCGGCAGCCGCTGACGTCCCGGTCTTGGCAACCGCTGACGTCCCGGTCTCGGCAACCTCTTCGAGGCTGAGCGGAAGCAGTCGGGACGCGACCGCGTTCTGCGTCATCATCGAGACGAACTCGGTGTAGACGATGTGGAGTTCGTCCACGCCGCCGTCCGCCGTCTCCTTCTCGATGGCCTCGATCAGCGGGCACCGCGACCTTCTTGGCGTCCCCGTACGAGGGCTCGTCGGTGAAGCCGGTCCACGACTCCGCGATCTTGCGCTCACGGAAGTTGTAGTGGGCCACACCGCGGCGGCCGACGATGTACATGTCGACCTCCTTGCCCTCGCGCTCGAGACGCTCGGTCAGCTGCTCCGCCGCCTTGATGGCGTTGGAGTTGAAGGCGCCGGCCAGACCGCGGTCGCTCGTGAGGAGCAGCACCGCGGACCGGGTCGACCGTCTCGGCCTCCGTGGTCAGCGGGTGCTTGGTGTTCGAGCCGGTGCCGACCGCCGTGACCGCGCGGGTGAGCTCCGGTCGCGTACGGCGTGGAGGCCGCCACCTTGCGCTGCGCCTTGACGACGCGCGAGGCGGCGATCATCTCCATCGCCTTGGTGATCTTCTTGGTCGCGGTGACGGATCGGATGCGACGCTTGTAGACCCGGAGCTGGGCTCCCATGAGTCAGGTCCCTTCCTTACGTCACTTGGAGGCGCTGGTCGCCTTCGGCACGGCCGGGGCGTCCTCGCCGAGCAGCTTGCCGTCCGCGGTCTCGAACTGCTTCTTGAACTCCGCGACGGCGTCGGCGACAGCGGTGAGCGTGTCGTCCGACATCTTGCCGCCCTCCTTGATGGAGGTCATGAGGCCCTGCTCCTTGCGGTGCAGGTACTCCAGCAGCTCCTTCTCGAAGCGGCGGATGTCGATGACCGGTACGTCGTCCATCCTGCCGGTGGTGCCGGCCCACACGGAGACGACCTGGTCCTCGGTGGACATCGGCTGGTACTGGGTCTGCTTCAGCAGCTCGACCATGCGCTGACCGCGCTCCAGCTGCGCCTTCGACGCGGCGTCCAGGTCGGAACCGAAGGCGGCGAACGCCTCCAGCTCGCGGAACTGGGCGAGGTCCACACGCAGACGGCCCGAGACCTGCTTCATCGCCTTGTGCTGCGCGCAGCCACCGACCCGGGAGACGGAGATACCGACGTTCAGCGCGGGACGCTGACCGGCGTTGAAGAGGTCCGACTCCAGGAAGCACTGGCCGTCGGTGATGGAGATGACGTTGGTCGGGATGAACGCCGAGACGTCGTTGGCCTTGGTCTCGACGATCGGCAGACCGGTCATCGAGCCCTTGCCCATGTCGTCGGAGAGCTTCGCGCAGCGCTCCAGCAGACGGGAGTGCAGGTAGAAGACGTCACCGGGGTAGGCCTCGCGGCCCGGCGGGCGGCGCAGCAGCAGGGACACGGCGCGGTAGGCGTCGGCCTGCTTCGAGAGGTCGTCGAAGATGATGAGGACGTGCTTGCCCTCGTACATCCACTGCTGGCCGATGGCCGAACCGGTGTACGGCGCCAGGTACTTGAAGCCGGCCGGGTCGGACGCCGGGGCGGCGACGATGGTCGTGTACTCCAGCGCGCCGTTCTCCTCCAGCGCGCGGCGGACCGACGCGATGGTCGAGCCCTTCTGGCCGATGGCGACGTAGATGCAGCGGACCTGCTTGTTCACGTCGCCCGAGCGCCAGTTGTCGCGCTGGTTGATGATCGTGTCGACGGCCAGGGCGGTCTTGCCGGTCTGGCGGTCACCGATGATCAGCTGGCGCTGGCCGCGGCCGATGGGGGTCATCGCGTCGACGGCCTTGTAGCCGGTCTCCATCGGCTCGTGCACCGACTTACGGGCCATGACGCCCGGGGCCTGCAGCTCGAGGGCGCGGCGGCCGGTGGTCTCGATCTCGCCGAGGCCGTCGATCGGGTTGCCGAGCGGGTCGACGACGCGGCCGAGGTAGCCCTCGCCGACCGCCACGGAGAGCACCTCACCGGTGCGGCTGCACCGGCTGGCCCTCCTCGATGCCGCTGAACTCACCGAGGACGATGGCGCCGATCTCGCGCTCTTCGAGGTTCAGCGCGAGGCCGAGGGTGCCGTCCTCGAACTTCAGCAGTTCGTTGGCCATGGCCGAGGGCAGACCCTCGACCTTCGCGATGCCGTCGCCGGCAAGGGTGACCGTACCGACCTCCTCGCGCGAGGCCGCGTCCGGCTTGTACGACTGGACGAAGTTCTCCAGTGCGTCCCGGATCTCCTCCGGCCGGATCGTGAGCTCCGCCATCTGGGTTCCCTGCTCTCCTTGTTGGGCCCGAAGTTTCACTTGGGGGGATGGGGACGCCCCCCTAAGGGGTGAATCCTCTGCACGGCCCAACTCGGGCCGTAGTGCTGCCGTCTGTGTACGTATGGAGTTGTCCGTATGGAGCTGCCGCTAGCTCGGTATGGAGTTGCCGCTAGCTCGCCATGCGGCGGCCGGCGTCCTCGAGTCGGTCCGCGATCGAGCCGTTGATGATCTCGTCGCCGACCTGCACCCGGATCCCGCCGACGACCTCGGGGTCCACGTCGAGGTTGAGGTGCATCTCGCGGCCGTAGAGCCTCGCCAGGCGCGGCGCCGAGGCGCCGCTTCTGCGGGTCGCTCAGCGGGACCGCCGAGGTGACGACGGCGACCATGCGGTTCCGGCGCTCGGCGGCGAGCTTGGACAGGGACTCGAGTCCCGCCTCCAGGCTACGTCCCCGCGGCGCGGCCACAAGGCGCGTCACCAGACGCTCGGTGCCGTGACCTTGGCCCGGCCGCCGAGCAGGCTGCGCAGCAGCTCGCTCTTGGCCGAGGTGCGCGGCGGCACGGTCGGTCAGCGCGGACCGCAGCTCGGTGTTCGAGGAGACGATCCGGCCGAACCGGAACAGCTCGTCCTCGACGTCGTCGAGCGTGCCCGCCTGCTGGGCCGCGGTGAGGTCGGCTGTGCTGGCCAGCTCCTCCAGCGCGTCCACCAGGTCGCGCGGCTGCGACCAGCGGGAACGCACCATGCCGGTCACCAGGTCGGCGGTCGGTCGCCGCCGACCTGGCCGCCGAAGATACGTCCGGCCAGTTCGGCCTTGGCCTCGCCGGCCTGCGCCGGGTCGGTGAGGACCCGGCGCAGCTGACCTCGCGGTCGAGCAGCGCGGTGACGGCGGCCAGCTCGTCGGCGAGCGAGCCCGCGTCCACGGACGTGGAGTCCGTCAGCGCGTCGAGACGCTCACGTGCGGCTGCGGTTGCCTCGCGGCTCGCTCCGTGTGCGGTCATCGAGTCGCCTCGGCCTTCGTGGCGGCGTCCTCGAGCCCGTCGAGGAAGCGGTCGATCACACGGCTCTGCCGGGCGTGGTCCGTCAAGGGACTCGCCGACGAGCTTGCCGGCCAGGTCGGTGGCGAGCTTGCCGACGTCCTGACGCAGCGCGGACGCGGCGGCCTTGCGGTCGGCCTCGATCTGGGAGTGGCCGGCGGCGATGATCTCCTCGCGCTGCCGCTGGCCTTCCGCGCGCATCTCGGCGATGAGCGCGGCGCCCTGCTCCTGCGCCTCCTGGCGCAGCCGCGCGGCCTCGTGCCGGGCCTCGGCGAGCTGAGCCTTGTACTGCTCGAGCACGCTCTGGGCCTCGACCTTCATGGCGTCGGCTTCTTCGATACCGCCTTCGATCGCCGCGCGGCGCTGCTCCAGAACCTTGTTGATGTTCGGGAGCAGCTTCTTCCAGAAGAAGAAGAACACGATGGCGAAGGCGATGGTGCCGACGAGCAGCTCGGGGCCCGGCGGGATGAGCGGGTTCTGCTCTTCCTCGGCCGCCAGCTGTACCCAATTGGCGATCACATCAGTGCCTTTCGTCGAAACGTGCTGGGTAAGGGGTGATTACTTACCGAACACGAACGGCATAACGATGCCGATGAGGGCGAGCGCCTCGCAGAAGGCGAAGCCGAGAATCTGGTTGGCACGGATCAGGCCGGCGGCCTCGGGCTGACGGGCCAGGGCCTGGGTGCCGTTGCCGAAGATGATGCCGACGCCGACGCCGGGGCCGATGGCGGCGAGGCCGTAGCCGATCGAACCGAGGGAACCGGTGACAGCGGCGAGGGTCTCAGTGGCAGCCATGCTGATTCTTCCTTCTCTTTCATGGACCGGCGGGGGTTGGCCACCGGACGTTCTGGGGGGCTTGTGGAGCGGCGGGGCGGCTCAGTGGTGCTCGGCGAGAGCACCCTGGATGTACGAGCAGGCGAGGAGGACGAAGACGTACGCCTGGACAGCCTGCACGAAAAGCTCGAAGACGATCATGGCCATGGTCATGGCGAAGGAGACACCCGCGGCCGGGATCATCCAGCTGTTGAGCAGGTACCAGGAGGCGACCGTGAACATGACCAGCATCAGGTGGCCCGCGAACATGTTGGCGAACAGCCGGACCGCGTGCGTGAACGGGCGGACCAGCAGGTTCGAGAAGAACTCGATCACCATCACGAGCGGGAGGACCGCGCCGAGTTCCTTGTTGTAGCCGGTGAGGTTCTTGAAACCGCCGACGAAGCCGTGCCGCTTGAAGGTCAGCGACATCCACAGCACGTAGACGATGAGGGCCAGCACCATCGGGAACGCGATGATCGACGACACCGGGAACTGGGCCAGCGGGATCACGGACCAGATGTTCATGATCCAGATGAAGAAGAACAGCGAGACCATGAGGGGGACGTACTTCTCGCCCTCCTTCTTGCCGAGGGTCTCGTAGACGATGCCGCGGCGTACGAAGTCGTAGCCGGCCTCGCCGATCATCTGGAGCTTGCCCGGCACCACCTTCGCCTTGCCGAAGGCCGCGTGAAGAAGGTGATGACCAGGAGGGTGGTGATGAGCGCGAGCAGCATCACCTTGTTGAACTCGAACCCGCCGACTGTGGCGATCGGCTTGAAGAGGAACGAGTGCAGGCCCGGAGCCGGGAAGCCGCAGCCGTCGTCGGACATGATCCGACAGCTCCAGTCAAAGGCGAGCTGGGTCTGGTCAGCACTCACCGCGGGCTCCTTCGGCGTGACGCATGGGTACGGCAACCTCGTTGTGTCGGCGCGGCGCGCAGCCGCGGTTCGGCACTGGACTGGTGTTACGGATGTGGGGGCGGCTGGGGGGCATCGAGCCTCGCGATCGAGCAGGCGTCAGCTCAGATGCCCGCGCCCGCGATGCCGCAGTTGGCACCGGACGATAGCAGGATCTCGAACGCGCCCTTATCCCGGCCCTACCCCTCACGACGAGGACCCGGCTTCTCGGCTTTCGCCCTTGGCGGAGTCGGGTTCGACGTAGAGGATCTTGGCCTTCATGTGTGCCCGCGCCTGTGCGGCGATCCACACCAGAGTGGCCCGACAAGGTGATCGCGAAGGCCTTCGGGTGGAACAGCGTGGTGTCCTTGAACACGGCCACGAAGATGAAGAGCAGCAGCATCTGTGCCGTGTAGAGCATCAGCCCCATGGCCTGGAACAGTTGCGGAAGCGATTTGGCGGTGCGCTGCAGAACGTAGAGCCCGATTCCCATGAAGAGGATGGCGACCACCGCTGCCGACGACGGCACCGATCGCCCCCTTGCCACCGGCGACCACGCCACTGACAACGGCGGCAATCGCACCGACGGCAGCCGTGGGCACGGCGGCCTGAAGGAGAGTCCGGACGTCATTGGACGGCATGGCGGCAACTCCGCTTACTGAAGGGGGCAGGGTGTCGTCATGGACGAGCGTAGTCCCGGGTGCAGGAGTGAGAACCTCCCGCCAATGGGCCGTCGCACTGCGGCCCTTCGGCTCTCTCCCGGGTTCTCGTGAACCGTATCACAAACTATTTGATGAGGTCTTTACCTGATTGGTGTGCTCGATGTCACACATGAGAGTGAACCTGCCCGTCTGTGTGGAATTGGCGGGGAATTGTTCTGATATAGGGCGCTTTGCGCTCTGGGTGCTGAGTCAAGAGGCTCTGGGTGCCGAGTCAAGAGTTGGTCAGGTTCTTGCCTTCGGATCAGCGCGAGGTTTCGGCCTTGCGCCGGTCCAGGGGGCGTGAACGGGCGTCGAGGGCGGTGGCGCCGTTGACGTCGGGGGCGCTCGTGGGGAGCGGGGTGCGCGAGTCGCCGGGCTCGGCGGGCTCGGCGGCTCGCGACGTTCCGTTCCGCCGTCTCCACCGTCTCCGCCGTCTCCGCCGTCTCCGCCGTCTTTGCGCTCTCTGCCGTCTCCGCGGTCTTCACTCCGTCCGGTTCCGTCGTCCCGTACGCGGCACTCGACGCGGCCGGGGCTGTGGCGTCCGCCTCCTGACGGCTGCGGCGGCGGTAGCGCGGCGGCACGAAGGCCTCGGCCCAGCGCGGGGCGCGCGGGGTGAAGCGCGGCAGCAGGAGCAGCACCAGGCCGATCGCGCTGAGCGCGACGACGCCGAGGACGATCCACATCGACGCCGAGTTCACCGAGTACGCCAGGGCGCCGAAGGCGATCAGCGCCGACCAGAAGTACATGATCAGCACGGCCCGGCTGTGCGAGTGGCCGATCTCCAGCAGGCGGTGGTGCAGATGCCCGCGGTCGGCGGCGAACGGGGACTGGCCGCGCCAGGTACGCCGGACGATGGCCAGCACCAGGTCGGCGGTCGGCACCGCGATGATCGTCAGCGGCAGCAGCAGCGGGATGTAGACGGGCACGCGTCGCGTGCGACGGCCTCGCGCTCTCGGACCCGGCGAAGAGGTTCATGGCGTCGGGGTCGACCTGCCCGGTGATGGAGATGGCGCCGGCCGCCAGCACCAGGCCGATCAGCATCGAGCCGGAGTCGCCCATGAAGATCCGGGCGGGGTGCATGTTGTGCGGCAGGAAGCCGAGGCACATGCCCATGAGGATGCGCGGAGAAGAGGGTCGCGGGGGCGGCGGCCTCGATGCCGTACGCCGTACCAGATCCGGTACGCGTACAGGAAGAACGCCGCGGAGGCGATGCACACCATGCCGGCGGCGAGGCCGTCCAGGCCGTCGACGAAGTTGACCGCGTTGATGGTGATCACGACGAGTGCGACGGTCAGCAGGGTGCCCTGCCACTGGGTCAGCGCGACCGTTGCCGACGCCCGGGACGGGCAGCCACAGGATCGTCAGACCCTGCATCACCATCACGCCGGCGGCGATCATCTGGCCGCCGAGCTTGATCAGGGCGTCGATCTCGAACTTGTCGTCCAGGACGCCGATCAGCCAGATCAGCGCGGCCCCGGAGAGCAGGGCGCGCGGCTCGTTCGAGTTGCTCGAAGACCTCGCTGAGGTTGGTCAGGTGGTCGGCGACCAGCAGGCCCGCGCACAGCCCGAAGAACATCGCGATGCCGCCGAGCCGGGGCGTGGGTTCTCGGTGCACGTCGCGCGCGCGGATCTCCGGCATGGCACCGGCCACGATCGCGAACTTCCGCACCGGCCCGGTCAGCAGGTACGTCACCGCGGCCGTGACGCAGAGCGTCAGCAGGTATTCACGCACGGGCTTCCCCACAGGTCTCGCCGGCCATCTCAGCCCCACACCCTAGCTATGCGCGCATAGGGTTGAGGACTTCCGGGTAGCGACGATGGTTGCACGCGAGGCTGTGTACGGGTTCGCGTCTACCCACCTCTAGTCCGGATACGGCGGAAATCTCCCGGCCAGCTCCCGCACTTCTTCACGTGCCTGCCGGGCGTCGGCCTCCTCGCGCAGCGCCGCCGCGAACAGGACGGCGATCCGCGCCATCTCCGGCCTCCCCCATGCCCTGCGTGGTCAGCGCCGCCGTGCCGAGTCGCAGGCCGCGGGCGTCCGCCGTGCGGCAGGGCGCAGGTGTCGAGGACCATCCCGGCGGCGGCCAGCCGGCCGCGCGCGGTGCGTCCGTCGACGCCGAGCG
Organism: uncultured Actinomycetota bacterium; assembly: GCA_963711935.1. Classification (GTDB taxonomy): domain Bacteria; phylum Actinomycetota; class Actinomycetes; order Streptomycetales; family Streptomycetaceae; genus Streptomyces. The sequence goes on along the minus strand of CAVQGD010000033.1, from coordinate 245,430 downwards.
GCGCGGGGTCGGCGGCCACCAGGTGGGTGTCGGTGCCGCCGGTGGTGACGGTGAGGCCCTCGCGCGGCCAGCCCGTCGGCGAGCACGCGCGCGTTGGCGACGACCTGATGGGCGTACGCCGTGAACGCCGGTGTCGCCGCCTCGCCGAACGCGACGGCCTTGGCGGCGATGGTGTGCATCTGCGCGCCGCCCTGGGTGAAGGGGAAGACCGCCCGGTCGATGCGCTCGGCGAGCTCCGCGCCGCACAGGATCATGCCGCCGCGCGGGCCGCGCAGCACCTTGTGCGTGGTGGCGCAGACGACATCGGCGTACGGCACGGGGCTGGGCGCCGCTCCCCCGGCGACGAGCCCGATGGGGTGGGCGGCGTCGGCGATGAGATAGGCGCCGACCTCGTCGGCGATCTCCCGGAAGACGGCGTAGTCGATGTGGCGCGGATAGGAGATGGACCCGCACACGATGGCCTTGGGGCGGTGGGTACGGGCCAGGGTGCGCACCTGCTCGTAGTCGATGAGCCCGCGTCTCGGCGTCGACGCCGTACCCGACGAAGTCGAACCAGCGGCCGGAGAAGTTGGCGGGCGAGCCGTGGGTGAGGTGGCCGCCGTACGGGCAGCCCCATGGCGAGGACGGTGTCCCCGGGCCGCAGCAGGGCCGCGTACGCGGCGAGCACGGCCGAGGACCCCGAGTGCGGCTGCACGTTGGCGTGCTCGGCGCCGAAGAGGGCCTTGGCCCGCTCGACGGCGATCCGCTCGGCGACGTCGACCATCTCGCAGCCGCCGTGGTGGCGGGCCCCGGGATAGCCCTCGGCGTACTTGTTGGCGAGCGGTGAGCCGAGCGCGGCGAGCACGGCGGGCGAGGTGAAGTTCTCGGCGGCGATGAGCTGCAGGCGTCGTCGACTGCCGGTCCAGCTCCCCGATCAGGATCTCGGCGAGCTCGGGGTCCTGCCGGCGCAGGACATCCGTGTCGAGGGTGGGTGTGACCGACATGGTGCGCTCCGGACGTCGGCGGGTGAGCTACGACCAATGTAGAGCCGTGGCCATCGGGGACGCCCGGTGTCACGTCCGGGCGGGGGCCCGGTGTCACGTCCGGGCGGGGGCCCGGTGTCACGTCCGGGCCGGGGACGCCCGGTCGGTCACGTCCGGGCGGGAACGCCCGTCAGCGCCGTCACCACCGGATCCAGCGCCTGGTGGATCTCGTCCCCCACCGACCGGAAGAACGGCAAGCGGCGCCCCGTACGGGTCGTACACCTCGTCCGCCTCCACCGTCGGCGCCAGAAGCCACCCGCGTAGAGCCGCCGCGGCGCGGACCAGAGCACGTGCGCGCGTCGACCACGCCCTCCTCCAGCGGGGGCAGGGTGGCCGGGTCTATGGCCCGTACCAGGCGGGTGAACTCCTTCAGGGTGAAGGTGCGCAGGCCCGCCGAGTGGCCCATGGAGATGACCTGGGCGCGGTGGTCCCGGGTGGCCGTCAGGACCAGGTCGGCGCGGATCACGTGCTCGTCCAGCAGCTCGCGGCCCACGAAGCCGGAGGCGTCCGCGCCGAAGTCCGCGAGGACCGCCTCGGCGTTGGCCTCCATGGGGGCGCCCTCGTGACCCCAGGTGCCGGCGCTCTCCACGATCAGGCCGCCCCCCAGGGGGTCGCCGAGCCGGTCCGCCAGGGCATGGCGGGTCAGCCGCTCGGTGATGGGCGAGCGGCACACGTTGCCGGTGCTGACGTGGAGGATGCGGAAGGTGTTCCGGGGAAGCCCCACGAAGGTCCCCGTCTCGTCCCCGTTGCCTATGCCACGCATGGGGGTGCCCCCCACTCGAGCGAAGCCGAGGGCTGGGGGGAGTCCGTGGCCGTCAATTCGCCACCTCGAGGTCGGGTACCACCTTGCGGAGTTCCTCCGCCGACAGGGCGCCCGCGCGCAGCAGCACCGGCACCTTGCCCGTGACGTCGACGATCGACGACGGCACGTTGCCGGGGGTCGGGCCGCCGTCCAGGTAGACGGAGACCGAGTCGCCGAGCATCTCCTGGGCGGCGTCGCAGTCCTCCGGCGCCGGGTGGCCCGTGAGGTTGGCCGAGGACACCGCCATGGGCCCGACCTCCGTCAGCAGCTCGATGGCGACCGGGTGCAGCGGCATGCGCACGGCCACCGTGCCGCGGGTGTCCCCCAGGTCCCACTGGAGCGACGGCTGGTGCTTGGCGACGAGCGTCAGCGCGCCCGGCCAGAACGCGTCGACGAGCTCCCAGGCCTTCTCGGAGAAGTCCGTGACGAGGCCGTGCAGGGTGTTCGGGGAGCCGATGAGGACGGGCGTGGGCATGTTACGGCCGCGGCCCTTGGCCTCCAGCAGGTCGGCCACGGCCTCGGAGGAGAACGCGTCGGCGCCGATGCCGTACACGGTGTCGGTGGGCAGCACCACCAGCTCGCCGCGGCGGACGGCGGACGCGGCCTCACGCAGACCAGTCACGCGGTCGGTCGCGTCGTTGGTGTCGTATCGCCGTGCCATCTAGCGAGCCTCCTCGTACACGTACTGCTGGCTTGACGTCCGGGCCGGGGTCACGGCAGTGCCTTGCGTGCCGTCGCGAACCGCGGCCGGTTGTTGAGGTCCGGGTGGTCGGCCGCGTCGGCCCAGCCCCGGTCCTCGGCGAAGATCCACGGCACCTGGCCGCCCTGGGTGTCTGCGTGCTCGACGACGACGACACCGCCGGGACGCAGCAGCCGGTGCGCGGTGCGCTCCAGTCCGCGGATCAGCTCCAGCCCGTCCTCCCCGGAGAACAGGGCGAGTTCGGGATCGTGGTCCCGTGCCTCCGGTGCCACGTACTCCCATTCGGTGAGCGGGATGTACGGCGGGTTGGAGATGACGAGGTCGACCTGACCGTCGAGGTCGGGGAAGGCGGTCGAGAGCGTCTCCCTGGCGCAGTTCGACCCGGGAGCCCGCCATGTTCTCACGGGTCCACCGGAGCGCGTCCTCGGACAACTCCACGGCGTACACGCGGGAGCGCGGCACCTCCTGCGCCAAGGCGAGCGCGATGGCGCCCGACCCGGTGCACAGGTCGACGACGCAGCGGCTCCACGACGTCCATGGCCCGTACGGCGTCTATGGCCCACCCGACCACCGATTCGGTCTCCGGCCGCGGGATGAACACCCCTGGACCCACCTGGAGTTCGAGGTAGCGGAAGTACGCCCGCCCGGTGATGTGCTGGCAGCGGCTCGCGGGCCTCGCGGCGGGCGACGGCCTCCCAGTACCGGGCGTCGAAGTCGCAGTCCTTGACGCTGTGCAGCTCGCCCCGCCTGACGCCGTGCACGAACGCGGCGAGTTCCTCCGCGTCATTGCGCGGCGAGGGCACGCCGGCGTCGGCCAGCCGCTGGGTGGCCTGGGCCACTTCGGCGAGCAGCACGCTCCGGGGGTTTGGGGGGCGCTCCCCAAAATATGGCCGCACGCTGGTTCCTCCGGGGGCAGAGCGGTTCTTCTCGTCGTACGGAGTCGTAGGGAGTCGTACGGCCTCGTACGACTACGGGCGGCATCGTACGACTACGGGCGGCTACGGGCAGCTACGGGCGGCTGCCGCCGACGTACGGCACTGAGGCCTTACGCGGCGGCGAGCTTGGCGGCCGAGTCCGCGTCGACACACGCCTGGATCACCGCGTCGAGGTCGCCGTCCAGGACCTGGTCCAGGTTGTACGCCTTGAAGCCGACGCGGTGGTCCGAGATGCGGTTCTCCGGGAAGTTGTAGGTGCGGATCTTCTCGGAACGGTCGACGGTGCGGACCTGGCTGCGGCGGGCGTCGGCGGCTTCCCTCTCCGCCTCCTCCTGCGACGCCGCGAGCAGCCTGGAGCGCAGGATACGCATCGCCTGCTCCTTGTTCTGCAGCTGGCTCTTCTCGTTCTGGCAGGAGGCGACGACTCCGGTGGGGAGGTGCGTGATGCGCACCGCGGAGTCGGTCGTGTTGACGGACTGTCCGCCGGGTCCGGAGGACCGGTACACGTCGATGCGGAGGTCGTTGGGGTTGATCTCGACCTCGATCTCCTCGGCCTCGGGCGTGACGAGCACACCGGCCGCGGAGGTGTGGATACGGCCCTGGGACTCGGTCGCGGGCACACGCTGCACGCGGTGCACCCCGCCCTCGTACTTCAGCCGCGCCCACACGCCCTGCCCGGGCTCGGCCGACTGACCGCCCTTGGTCTTCACGGCGACCTGGACGTCCTTGTAGCCGCCCAGCTCGGACTCGGTGGAGTCGATGATCTCGGTCTTCCAGCCGACGCGCTCGGCGTACCGCAGGTACATGCGCAGCAGATCGCCGGCGAACAGGGCCGACTCGTCGCCGCCCGCGCCCGCCTTGATCTCGAGGAGGACGTCCTTGTCGTCGCTGGGGTCGCGCGGGACGAGCAGGAGGCGCAGCTTCTCCGTCAGCTCCTCGCGCCGCTTCTCCAGCTCCTTGACCTCGGCGGCGAACTCCGGGTCGTCGGCGCCCAGTTCCCGGGCCGTTCCGATGTCGTCGCCGGTCTGCTTCCAGGAGCGGTACGTGGCGACGATCGGGGTGAGCTCGGCGTAGCGCTTGTTCAGCTTGCGCGCATTGGCCTGGTCCGCGTGGACCGACGGGTCGGCGAGCTTCTTCTCCAGGTCGGCGTGCTCACCGACCAGTTCCTCGACGGCCTCGAACATCTCCGGCTCCCTGTACAACGAAATGAGTGGGTCGCACCGCGAAGCGCCGGTCCCGACGCCCCCTTCTCCTGCGAGGTGCGCCTACGGGGTACTGCCGTATCGCTACGCGCCTGCCGGCGCGTGGCGGTGTCGAGACCGTGACCGTGCTCGGCCCTTCGGCTCTTCGCCTTCCCCAGCTCTCGGCTTCGCTCAAGCAGGGGGGACCCCTCGCGGTCTCGACACCGGCGTACCCTTTTGGCTCACTCGCTGTGCGGGAGCGTCACGGACCGGCGCTGTGGGCTCGCTACTTCTTGGCAGCGGCAGCCTTGCCGAAGCGGGCCTCGAAGCGGGCCACACGGCCACCGGTGTCGAGGATCTTCTGCTTGCCCGTGTAGAACGGGTGGCACGCGGAGCAGACCTCGGCACGGATGCTGCCGCTCTCGATCGTGCTACGGGTGGTGAACGACGCGCCGCAGGTGCAGCTGACCTGCGTCTCGACGTACTCGGGGTGGATGTCGCGCTTCAAGGTGTCTCCTAGTTCCGGGAGGGCGCCGGGTCGCAGCCGCGGGGTGCGGGAGCGTGAACCGGAGCCGACGGACCAGTCTGCCAGGACTGGGCCTCTCACCCAAAACCGGGGGCTGAGGTTGTTTATTTCCCGCGGGTTGTTCCTGCCCCGCGGGTTGTTCGTTTTCCCGGGGTTGTTCGTTTCCCGCGGGTGGGGTGGGGTTGGCTCACGGAAAGGGGGCCGCCCTCGCGCGAGGGCGGCCCCGGTCTTTCAGGGACGCTTCAGGGACCCGGGGAAACAGACCCGTGGTCCTCCAACAGCCGGACGGTCAGTCGCTGTTGCCGGGCGTCGGCGTCGTCTTCTGGATCTGCATCAGGAACTCGCGCGTTCGACTTGGTCTGCTTCATCTTGTCGAGGAGCAGCTCGATCGCCTGCTGCTGGTCGAGGGCGTGCAGCACCCGGCGCAGCTTCCAGACGACGCCGAGCTCCTCGGCGCCGAGCAGGATCTCTTCCTTACGGGTGCCGGACGCGTCCACGTCCACCGCGGGGAAGATGCGCTTGTCGGCGAGCTTCCGGTCGAGCTTGAGCTCCATGTTGCCGGTGCCCTTGAACTCCTCGAAGATCACCTCGTCCATGCGGGAGCCGGTGTCGACCAGCGCGGTGGCGAGGATGGTCAGCGAGCCGCCGTCCTCGATGTTGCGGGCCGCACCGAAGAAGCGCTTCGGCGGGTAGAGGGCGGTCGAGTCGACACCACCGGACAGGATGCGGCCGGAGGCCGGGGCCGCGAGGTTGTACGCACGGCCCAGACGGGTGATCGAGTCGAGCAGTACGACGACGTCGTGACCCAGCTCCACCAGCCGCTTGGCGCGCTCGATGGCGAGCTCGGCGACCGTGGTGTGGTCCTCGGCCGGGCGGTCGAAGGTCGAGGAGATGACCTCGCCCTTGACCGACCGCTGCATGTCGGTGACCTCTTCCGGACGCTCGTCGACGAGGACGACCATCAGGTGGCACTCGGGGTTGTTGTGGGTGATCGCGTTGGCGATCGCCTGCATGATCATGGTCTTGCCGGTCTTCGGCGGGGCCACGATCAGACCGCGCTGGCCCTTGCCGATCGGCGCGACCAGGTCGATGATCCGGGTGGTCAGGACGCCCGGGTCGGTCTCCAGGCGGAGCCGGTCCTGCGGGTACAGCGGCGTCAGCTTGTTGAACTCCGGGCGGCCGCGGCCGTGTTCGGGCGCCATGCCGTTGACGGAGTCGAGGCGGACCAGCGCGTTGAACTTCTCGCGGCGCTCGCCGTCCTTGGGCTGGCGGACCGCGCCGGTGACGTGGTCGCCCTTGCGCAGGCCGTTCTTGCGGACCTGGGCGAGCGAGACGTACACGTCGTTCGGGCCCGGCAGGTAGCCCGAGGTCCGGATGAACGCGTAGTTGTCGAGGATGTCCAGGATGCCCGCGACCGGGATCAGGACGTCGTCCTCGGCGACCTGCGGCTCGGCGGCCGAAGTCGTCGCGGCCACGACGGCCACGGCGGTCGCGGTAGCGGCCGCGACGGCCCCGGCGGCCGCCGCTCGAAGTCGTCGTCGTCCTGGCGGTCGCTGACGGTCCTGGCGGTCCTGGCGGCCGCCGCTCTGCTGCTGGCTCTGCTGCGGGCAGCGCTGCTGGCCGCCCTGTTGGCCGCCCTGGGGCCGCCCTGCTGGTCGTCGCCCTTGCTCCGACGGTCGCGGTCCCGGTCGCGGTCCGGTCGCCGCGGTCGCGGTCGCGGTCGCCGCGCTCGCGGCGGTCGCCGGCGGCCCTGGCGGCCCTCGCCGCCCTGGTCACCGGCGTCGCCCCTGGCCTCGCCCTGCGGCTGAGCGGCCTGGACCGGGGCCTCGGCCTTCGGCTCGCTCGTGGCCTCGGCGGCGACCGTCTCGGGGCTGCCGGCCTCGGCGGTGGCCCGGCGGCGACGGCGCTCGGTCGGCGCGCTGTCCTCACTCGTGGGCCGGGCTGACCGGGGATCTCGATCTGCTGCTGGGCCGCGGCCTTCTCGGCGGAGGCCTCGCCGGTGACGGCCCTCTTCCCGGCGGGCGTCTCCGCGGCAGCGGCGGGAGCGGCCTCCTCGCCCGTACGCGCCTTGGAGGTGGCCCGGCGCTTCGGCTTGGTCTCGGGGGCGGCTTCGGCCTTCGCCGGGGCGCCCCCTCCCCCAGTGCCTGAAACGGCCTGGGAGGTACCCCCAGCCTGCGTCTCCTTGATGACCTCGATCAGCTGGCTCTTGCGCATCCGCGCGGTGCCCCTGATGCCGAGGCCGGATGCGACCTGCTGCAGCTCGGCCAGCACCATGCCCTCGAGGCCGGTACCGCGGCGCCGCCGGGAGCCGGCACCAGTGGCAGGCGCGGAGGCGTCCGTGGCGGGCGCGGCAGCGGTCTCCTCGACACGTGCGCCCATCAGATCGGTGGTGTCGCTCACGAAGGGTCCTTCCCTGGAGCGGACGTCGGCCTGTCTGGCTCGGCGACCGGTTGTGCTGTCCGGCTTCGGTCCTTGCTGTGTGGACCGTGCCGGGGCGGTGGTCCGCCAACGGTGGCGGAGGGAATATCTGGTGATTCGGCGCTTCCCTGAGCCATGGCACTGAGATGTCGGTGTCACGCGGCTGGGTCACGCCGGTTCCGGAGCGTGCTCGGCAGATCACTCAGTGCCTGCGTACGGCGTACTGCTCGGCGTACGAGAAACAGTGTGATCTGGGAGGCTCCCGGAAGAAGTTGTCCCGGACTGGGACACGAAGCACCTCGCCATTGCGGGGTCGGGTGCAGACTTGAGGTTAACACTACCGGATCCAACAAACATTCCCCCTCTCGTCATCCGGCAACCGGGTGTGGTGTCAGGTGGCAAGCGGCAGCACGCTCGCTCCCGTGGGCGTCGAGGCGCGAGCCGGTTGGCCGCCCAGCCCTCGCCCGCCAGGTCGGGCGACCTTGTCGGCGCTCTCGCCGTCGGCCAGGGCGAGGACCGTGGGGCCCGGCGCCGGAGATGACCGCGGGGACTCCGTCGGCCCGCAGCCGCTCCACCAGGGCGGCGCTCTCCGGCATGGCCGGGGCGCGGTACTCCTGGTGCAGCCGGTCCTCGGTGGCGGGCAGCAGCAGCTCGGGGCGCCTGGTCAGGGCCTCGACGAGCAGGGCCGCACGGCCCGCGTTGGCGGCGGCGTCGACGTGCGGGACGGTGCGCGGGAGCAGGCCGCGGGCCGTCTCGGTCAGCACCGGCTTTCCGGGTACGAAAACCACCGGAACGATGGAATCGGCGGGCTCCATCCTGATGGCCCGCGCGGCGCCGCCCTCCATCCAGGAAAGCGTGAAGCCGCCGAGCAGGCAGGCCGCGACGTTGTCGGGGTGGCCCTCGATCTCGGTGGCGAGCTCCAGGAGGGCCGTCGTCGTCGAGCCTGGCGTCGCCGCCTATGGTCACGGCGCGCGCGGCGACGATGCCGGCGCAGATGGCGGCGGAGGAGGAACCCAGGCCGCGGCCGTGCGGGATGCGGTTGGCGCAGACGATTTCGAGGCCGCGCGGCTGCCCGCCGAGCAGGTCGAAGGCGGTACGCAGGGAACGGACGAGGAGGTGGCTCTCGTCCCGCGGGAGGGTCTCGCCGCCCTCGCCCGCGATGTCGATGTGCAGGCCGGAGTCGGCCACCCGGACGACCACGTCGTCGTACAGCCCCAGCGACAGGCCGAGGGCGTCGAAGCCCGGGCCGAGGTTGGCGCTGGTGGCGGGGACGCGCACCCGGACGGCGGCGGCGCGGAACGCTGGACCGGCCATCGCTCGATGACTCTCCTTGACCTTGAACTGCGGGATTTTCGAGACCTTCGAACTGCGGAGACTGTCGGAGATCGGTAGCCGCGACGCACGGCACCGCGGCATATGCGGCGGGCGGGTTACTACAGCCTATCGAAGGAAGGTTCTGTGGCGACATAGGGCGCACAGGAGGCGCACGATGCGTGTCATAAGCCCCCTGTGCACCCCCTGTCGGGTCGGGTCAGGCGCGAGCGCCCGCTACGCCAGGCCGAGCCGCTCGGCCGCCGTCGCCGCGTCGACCGGGACCGTGACCGGCTGCGGGGCGCCGGCGACGGCCCAGTCGGGGTCCTTGAGGCCGTTGCCGGTGACCGTGCAGACGATCCGCTGGCCCGGGTCGACCTTGCCCTGCTCGGCGGCCTTCAGCAGACCGGCCACGGAGGCGGCGGAGGCGGGCTCGACGAAGACGCCCTCCTGAGCGGCCAACAGCCGGTAGGCGCGCAGGATCTCACGGTCCGTCACCTCGTCGATGAAGCCGCCCGATTCGTCCCGCGCGGCCAGGGCGTAGCTGCCAGGAGGCCGGGTTGCCGATACGGATCGCGGTGGCGATGGTCGAGCGGGTCCTTGACGACCTCGCCGCGCACGATCGGCGCGGAGCCGGAGGCCTGGAAGCCCCACATCCGGGGGGTCCTGCCCGGCGATCCCGTCGGCCGCGTACTCCGTGTAGCCCTTCCAGTAGGCCGTGATGTTGCCCGCGTTGCCCACCGGCAGGACGTGGATGTCGGGTGCGTCACCGAGCATGTCCACGATCTCGAACGCGGCGGTCTTCTGCCCCTCGATACGCACCGGGTTGACCGAATTGACCAGCGCCACCGGGTAGTTGTCGGACAGGGCGCGCGCGAGGGTGAGGCAGTCGTCGAAGTTGCCGTCGACCTGGAGGATCTTCGCGCCGTGCACCAGGGCCTGGCCCATCTTGCCGAGCGCGATCTTGCCCTGCGGCACGAGCACGGCGGAGACCATCCCGGCGCGTACGGCATAAGCGGCGGCGGAGGCGGAGGTGTTGCCGGTCGAGGCGCAGATGACCGCCTTCGCGCCCTCCTCCTTGGCCCGGGTGATGGCCATGGTCATACCGCGGTCCTTGAAGGACCCGGTCGGGTTCGCGCCCTCGACCTTGAGGTGCACCTCGCAGCCCGTGCGCTCGGAGAGCACCTGCGCGGGCACGAGCGGCGTACCGCCCTCGCGGAGCGTCACGACCGGCGTGCGTGTCGGAGACCGGCAGCCGGTCCCGGTACTCCTCGATGATTCCGCGCCACTGGTGGGTCATTGCTGGTTACTCTCCTTCAACCCGCATGATGCTGGCGACACCGCGCACGGTGTCGAGCTTGCGCAGCGCCTCGACGGTCCCGCCCAGGGCGGCGTCGGACGCGCGGTGGGTGACGACGACGAGGGAGGCCTCGCCGTCCTTGCCCGTGCTGGCGAACCGTATCGATCGAGACGCCGTGCTCGGCGAAAACGGTCGCGACCTGGGCGAGAACGCCCGGTTTGTCGGCCACGTCGAGGCTGATGTGGTAGCGCGTGACGACCTCGCCCATCGGCGACACGGGCAGCTGCGGTGTACGCGGACTCGCCGGGCCCGGTCGCGCCGCTGAGCCGGTTGCGGCAGACGGCGACGAGGTCGCCGAGGACGGCGGAGGCGGTCGGCGCACCGCCCGCGCCCGGCCCGTAGAACATCAGCTGCCCGGCGGCGTCCGACTCGACGAACACGGCGTTGTACGCGCCGCGCACGGAGGCGAGCGGGTGGGTCAGCGGAATCATCGCGGGGTGCACGCGCGCGGTGACGGACGCCCCGTCCGCGGCCCGCTCGCAGATGGCGAGCAGCTTGATGGTGCAGCCCATCCCCTTGGCGGAGGCGAAGTCGGCGGCGGTGACCTCGGTCATGCCCTCGCGGTACACGTCGTCGAGCCGTACGCGCGTGTGGAAGGCGATACCGGCGAGGATGGCGGCCTTGGCGGCGGCGTCGAACCCCTCGACGTCGGCGGTGGGGTCGGCCTCCGCGTACCCGAGGGCGGTGGCCTCGTCGAGCGCCTCCTGATAGCCGGCGCCCGTCGAAGTCCATCTTGTCGAGGATGAAGTTGGTGGTGCCGTTGACGATGCCGAGCACGCGGTTGACCTTGTCGCCGGCGAGGGACTCGCGCAGCGGCCGGATCAGCGGGATGGCACCGGCGACGGCGGCCTCGTAGTAGAGGTCCTTGTCGTGCTCCTCGGCGGCGGCGTGCAGGTCGGCGCCGTCCTGGGCGAGGAGCGCCTTGTTCGCGGAGACGACGGAGGCGCCGTGCTCGAAGGCGGTGGTGATGAGGGTGCGGGCGGGCTCGATCCCGCCGATGACCTCGACGACGACGTCGATGTCCCCGCGTTTGACGAGGGCGGTGGCGTCGGTGGTGATGAGCTCGGCGGGCGATGCCCTCGCGCACCTTGGAGGGCCGCCGGACGGCGACGCCCGGCGAGCTCCACGGGGGCCCCGATGCGGGCGGCGAGGTCGTCGGCGTGCGTCGTCATGATGCGCGCCACCTCTGAGCCGACAACCCCACAGCCCAGCAGCGCCACCTTCAGCGGACGCGTACGCATCATCCGACCTCGTTTCCTCGCTTACCGAATCTACGGTGGGACCAGTCTCACTCACCGGACGGGAGTTTCTATCCCTCGTCCGGATCGTGAGACGATCTATTTCATTTTCCTGAGCGGGGAGACAGGAGATCTTCCGCCCGGCTTCGTCCGTCACGTGTCCTTCACGGTCTCGGGTTCACCCGACGTCGAGGCGCAGGAGATCCTCCTCCGTCTCCCGGCGGACGATCACCCGGGCCTCGCCGTCCTTGACCGCGACGACGGGCGGGCGGAGCGCGTGGTTGTAGTTGCTGGCCATGGAACGGCAGTACGCGCCGGTGGCCGGCACGGCGATGAGATCACCGGGCGCCAGGTCGGCGGGCAGGAAGGCGTCCCGTACGACGATGTCGCCGCTCTCGCAGTGCTTGCCGACGACGCGGACGAGCATGGGCTCGGCGTCGCTCGTACGGGAGACGAGGGCGACGCTGTACTCGGCGTCGTACAGCGCGGTGCGGATGTTGTCGGACATGCCGCCGTCGACGGAGACGTACGTACGCAGCCCGTCGAGCGGCTTGATGGTGCCGACCTCGTAGAGCGTGAAGGCGGTCGGCCCGACGATGGCGCGGCCGGGCTCGACGGAGATCCGGGGCGTCCGCAGCCCGGCGCCCTCGCACTCGCGGCGTGACGATCTCGGTGCAGCGCCTTGGCGATCTCGTGCGGCTCGCGCGGGTCGTCCTCGCTGGTGTAGGCGATACCGAGGCCGCCGCCGAGGTCGATCTCGGGCAGCTCGACGCCGTGCTCGTCACGGATGTCCTTCGAGCAGCCCGACCACACGGTGCGCGGCGACCTCGAAGCCGGACATGTCGAAGATCTGCGACCCGATGTGGCTGTGGATGCCGATGAGTTCGAGCCCGTCGAGCTGGAGGGCACGCCGTACGGCCTCGGCGGCCTGCCCGCCCGGCGAGCGGAATCCCGAACTTCTGGTCCTCGTGGGCGGTGGCGATGAACTCGTGCGTGTGCGCCTCGACGCCGACCGTCACCCGGATCTGCACGCGCTGCCGCTTGCCGAGCTCCTGGGCGATGTGCGCGACGCGGACGATCTCCTGGAAGGAGTCGAGGACGATCCGCCCGACGCCCGCCTCGATGGCCGTACGGATCTCGTCCGCGGACTTGTTGTTGCCGTGGAAGGCGATGCGGTCGGCGGGCATCCCGGCGGCCAGGGCGGTGGTGAGCTCGCCGCCGGAGCACACGTCGAGGTTCAGCCCCTCCTCGTGCAGCCAGCGCACGACGGCGCGGGAGAGGAACGCCTTGCCCGCGTAGAACACGTCGGCGTCGTGCCCGAAGGCGGAACGCCAGGCGCGTGCCCGGGCGCGGAAGTCGGCCTCGTCGAGGAAGTAGGCGGGGGTGCCGAACTCCTCGGCGAGCGCCTTGACATCGATGCCGCCGACGCGGACGACGCCGTCGGCGCCGCGGCTGACGGTCCGCGCCCACACCTTCGGATCGAGGGCGTTGAGGTCGGCGGGCGGTGCGGTGTTATAGGAGTGCCCCTCGGGCAGGACGTCGGCGTGGCGGGGCCCGGCGGGGTGTGCGGAACGGCTCATTTTCTCGGGTGGCTCTCTGTGTCTCGTCTCAGAGGTGGTCAGGTCTCAGAGGTGGTCAGGTGCGTCGATGCCGAGCAGGGACAGGCCGCCGGCCAGCACCGTCCCGGCGGCTTCGGCAAGGGCCAGCCGGGCTCGGTGGGCGGCCGAGGGTTTCTCGTCGCCGCGTGGCAGCACGGTGTGCTGGAAGGCGAGCAGGGCGTCGGCAACGGTGACGAGATGCCGGACGAGCCGGTCGGGGGCGCGGTGCGCTGCGGAGTGGGCGAGGGCGTGGGGGTAGTCGGCGAGGGCGGTGATGAGGGGGGTGGCTTCGGGGAGGTCGCGTGGGGGGGTATGCGGGGAGACATGCGGGGGGCTACTCGGGAGGGCAGCCGAAGGGACGTCCGAGGGGACGTCCGGGCGGATGTCCCGTACGTCACCGGGGGCGCTGGTGAAGCCGAGGGCGGCGGCGTTGCGGTGGAGGGCCCGGGCACGGGTGTGGGCGTAACGGACCCGGAAGAGGGGATTGCTCGCGCGCTGCACGAGGTGGTCGGCGGTGATGCGGGGCCGGTCGTGGCAGGCGGGGTGCAACAGCGCCCAGCGCGCGGCATCGGGCCCGAGCGGCGCGGGGTCCTCGGGCGCCGGAACGGGCCGGAGGTTCACAGGTTCGGTGTACTCGACCTCGACGCGGCCGCCTTGACTGGCGACGATCCGTACGAGGGCGTCGGCGACGACCTCGGCGCGGACGTCGTACGGAATGCGCAGCTCGACGGCTTCCCCTTCGAGGGCGTCACTGTGCCCGTACGCCCCCTGCTGGACGCTGCGGACCAGGGCCGTGGTGGCGGTGCCGTCGAGGTGGATGTTGAGGAAGCCGGGTCCGGTGATCTCGACGTCGGCGACGCCCTCCGTACGGCTGAGGTGGGGGCGCAGGATCTCGGCGACCTGCCGGGGCGGGCACCCCGCGGGCCGCGCGAGCCGCAACGCGATGTTGGTGGCGTAGTCCCCCCGCCCTCCGGGCCCCGGCGGCGTCACCACGGCCCGTGCCGGTACCGCCACGCTCAGCTCCCCCTCCTCCACAGCACGACGCACCGCGCGCAGCACGGTGTGGGAGAGCTCGACGGGGGTCACGGGGCAAGCGTAGGGGAGGAGGGGGGTGGGCAGGCGAGCCGGTTCCTCGCAGGCTCCGGGATGCGGAGGGATGAGGTGGACGGATGATGTGGACAAATCGCGGCGATCGAGAGGGGCGGGAGGGTCGTGAGGGTCATGAGGGTTCAGGTGGCGGTCCCACCCACAGACGTGGCGGTGCCGCCCCCGAGACCGAGCTGCGAGTCCCCCTGACGCACGCGCACGCTCCCGTCCCCGGCCCCGCGCCCGTCCCGATGCCCGAGCCCGTCCACACCCCCGCTACCCCCGCTCCCGCGCTTTCCCTGTCCACGCCGCTCGATCAACTGCCGTACGACTCGTACGAGTTCGGCGGGCTCGAACGGCTTGGCGAGAAAGGCGTCGACACCGACATCGAGCCCGGTCTCGACCTCGTACTGCGTGCAGGCGCTGACGAGGCGAGGGGCAGGTGCCGGGTACGGGGGTCGGCGCGAAGCCGAGCGGCGGTGCGCAGCCCGTCGAGCCTGGGCATCACGACATCAAGGGTCACGACATCGGGCCGAACCTGATGAACGACGTCCAGACACTCGGCACCATCGGCCGCGGTCACCACCTCGAAGCCCTCCAGCTCGAGATTGACCCTGATCAGCTGCCGGATGACCTTGTTGTCGTCCACAACAAGCACCCGGCCGGACACGCCCGGCACAACTCGAGAGTAGGTCGGCCCCCACCGCCGCGTCCGGGTTTTCCCCACTTCCACCCGTCCATGCGCCCTCCTCCAGGTCAGCCCGGTCCTCACTCCCCCGGAAACCCGTTCATGGGAAACCCGTTCATGATCTCCCCACCGAGGCTGGTAGGGTTCTACCCGTCGCCGCGCACACCGCGCCGCCGACAACGCCCCCGTAGCTCAGGGGATAGAGCAACGGCCTCCGGAGCCGTGTGCGCAGGTTCGAATCCTGCCGGGGGCACTCGCCGGTCAGCCAGCAAGAATCAAGCTCTGACCAGGGCGGATGCCGACATGAGAGAGAGCGGGAGCCAGTCTCACTGACTCCCGCTCTCTCTCGTTGGCTCTCAGCATTCGCGACACACCTCCGACACGCTGCCGGGGTTCGCTCCCTCCCAGCCGAAGGCTGCACCCGCCGCCTCCCCGGGGAAACGGAATACTTCTCGCACGCACGACGGGGCGGATTGGCCGCTGACGCGAGGGTGCTCCGGCGCCCGTGGCTACCCTGGGACCATGACGACACGGGAAGAGCTGCATGCGCTCATCGACCGCGTGCCGGACGACGACATCGACGCCGTGGCGCAGAGCCTGCGGCCGTTCATAGGGCCCGCCGCCCGCCCGGCGCGTCCGGCGTTCATCGGCATGGGCCGGTCCGGGCATTCCGACACCTCCGCCCGCGCGGACGAGATCCTCCGGGAGACAGGGTTCGGCGAGTGATCGTGGTGGACACGGGCCCACTGGTGGCCCTGGCGGACGCCGACGACGCCCACCATGCGGCATGCGCCCGCTGGTACGACAGCGTCCATCCCCGCAACCTCGTGATCCCGGCGCCGGTTATCGCCGAAGCCTGCCATCTGATCGGCACGCGCTGCGGCGCCCAGGTGGAGGCCGCGTTCCTTGACGCACTCGCAGCCGGACAACTCGGCACCGTGACAGGCGTCATGCCGGACGACATCGAGCGCATGGCGCACCTCGTGCGGCAGTACGCCAGTCTGCCGCTCGGGGGCACGGACGCCTGCGTGGTCGCCCTCGCGGAACGCTGGCAGGCCAAGCAGGTGGCCACCGTCGACCGGCGGCACTTCAGCGTCGTACGCCCCTCGCACGTGCCCGCGTTCGAGCTGCTGCCGCACGACCTGTAGCCCGCGCTCGACACACCTCGTGACCTGCTGCGGCACGACTGCAGGGCGTTCTTCGCACACGTGACGAATTGGGGTCTCACGCTCCCCCTGCTCTTCGCCGTGTTCTTGGGGTTGTTCTTCGCATACGACGAGGACATCTCCGGTCAAGCGGCTGCCCCGCTTCGGTGCAGACCCACGCTCTGGTTACCGTGTATCCGTTCACGACCAGAAGGATGGTCCCGGCATGAGGGGTGGAACCGCGGCTTGAGGTGTGATAATCGACCATGCCCGCGAGCCGCGAGCCGCGAGCCGCGAGCCGCGAGCCGCGAGCCGCGAGCCGCGAGCCGCGAGCCGCGAGCCGCGAGCCGCGAGCCGCGAGCCGCGAGCCGCGAGCCGCGAGCCGCGAGCCGCGAGCCGCGAGCCGCGAGCCGCGAGCCGCGAGCCGCGAGCCGCGAGCCGCGAGCCGGCTGATCGGTTTCCGACGTTCGCCCGGTCGAAGTCGACGCCATGTTCGGTAGGGCGCCTCTCCGCGTTCCGGTAGGGCATGACGCACATCGGTGGAGCACCTTCCACGGCGAACGAACCCTGGTCGTGGCTGCCCGTACGGTCACTTCGACCGTACGTGTCCTCGAATCGCTCCCGGCGCTGTTGCGCGGCGACCACCGCGTCACAGTCGTTTTCGCACACGATCCGACCTCGGCCTTCGATGACGGCGTCCTCGACCTCCTGCACGAGGCCGGATGCCGGGTCATGCCCTGGGAGCAGTTGGGTGAGGTCGCCCCGGATCTCATCCTGTCCGCCAGCGAGAACATCGACGTGCCGGAAGGCGACTGCCCTGTCCTCGTGCTACCGCACGGCGTGGGGTTCCAGAAGCTTGTCCCGGACTCGCGCAGTGCGCACGAGAGGCTGTCCGGCGTCGTCCCGGACGCGCTGCTCGAATCCGGCCGGGCCTGGCTGGCCCTCTCCCATCCGTCGCAGGAAGAGCAGTTGCTCGCCACCCATCCGAAGGCCGCGGGACGCACCCTCCTGGTGGGCGACCCGTGTCTCGACGAGCTGATGAACAGCAGGTCGATGAGATCGGCCTACCGGGAGGCGCTGGGTGTCGCGGAGAACCAGCGGCTGGTCATGGTGAGTTCGACCTGGGGACCGACTTCCCTCCTGGGGACACAACCGGACCTGCCCGCACGCCTCCTCGCTCAGCTCGCCTACGACGGTCACAAAATCGGCGCGATCGTCCACCCCAACGTCTGGTCGGCACACGGCGCCTGGCAGCTGCGCACGCTGCAGGCGGCTGCCTTGGAAGCGGGGCTGCTGCTGATGCCCGCCGTGCATGCCTGGCGTCCCGCGCTCGTCGCAGCCGACGTCCTGGTAGGCGACCACGGATCGGTCAGTCTGTACGGCGCGTCCCTGGGGATACCTCTGCTGCTCGCCGCGTTCGGCACCGACGCGGTGCCGGGCACCGCCGCCCACGCCATGGCGGACCTGGCGCCTCGGCTCGACCCACGCGGAGACCTGCACGAGCAGATCGAGAACGCCGTACGCGAGCACACTCCCGAGCGCTACGTGCCCCTCGCCGCAAGGGCCTTCGCCGAACCCGGCCACGCCCTGGTCCGCCTCCGCACCGCCCTCTACCACCTGCTCCGACTCCCCGAGCCCGCCACAGAGCCGCCGCACCCCCTCGCCGTACCCCTGCCCGAGTCGCCCACCGCGCCGGTCACCTCCTGGCGGGTGACCACCGAGGTCAGCGAGGGCGGCGGCAGGCCGACCGTCGTAGTGCGGCGTATCCCGGCGGTCGTCGCCGGATACGGCGGCGAGGCGCCCGACGACTCCACCTCCTTCTCCCATCTCGCCTGCACGGACGACGAACGCGACGGGAGAGTGGCCACGAGCGCCTCGGTGATCGTCCGGCGCCGGACGGACCCGACGACCGCCGGTGCCCTGCGGTGGATCCAGGACACGCTCACCCGGCTTCCCGGAAGTCTCCTGGCCGTGTCGGACGTACAGGGGCAGGCCTGCCTGGCCGGGCTGCGGGACGGCCAGGTCGTAGAGGCGGCAGCCACGGGAGGAGCCCGGGATCCGGGGGTGTTGGCCTCAGTCGTCTACGCCGCCCTTCGCGCAGGCCTCCCGATGGACGACTCCTCCCTCACCGTGCGAACGAGCGATCTGAGGGAGGAGGACGTCATCCTGCGCCTCCGCCCGGGCGACACCCGGTGAACCCGCCCTAGTGCCGCGGCAGGCAACGTTCGCCCCGTCGCGACGCCCGGCACGCTCCCCCACTGCCTTAAGGGCGTGGGAGGTACCCCCTCTCGCCGCACCGGCCGAAAGCCCAAGTACGTCCAGTACGAGGGCTTCCGGCCGGCACGCCGAGAGCACGCACCGGACACCGCTCCTTGACGGGCGAACGTTGCCTGCCGCGGCACTAGCCCTCAGCGGTCGGCGTCCGGGTCGTCTGCGTCGCCCAACTCCTGCCGCCGCCGTCGCAGTTCCCCTGCCGCCGGATCGCCCTCGCGGTCGTAGATCTCAAACGCCTCGGTGAGATACGCCTTTGTCACGTCCGTGCCGGCGCCGGTCCGCTGTGCGATGTCGGCGAGCCCCACCAGGGCTTCGGCCGCGTAGTGCGTCGCGTCCCGTTCCCGGAGGATCCTGACGGCCTCCTTCAGGTCCCGGTCCGCTGCCTCCGTGTCGCCCAGGCGTGCGCGTACGAGGCCGATCGCGGCCAGCGCCCGGGCCGCCATGCGCACGTCCGGCTCTTCGTCGGCCAGCAGGTCGTCGTGGGCGCGGCGCAGTACGGCGAGCGCCTCGGTGTGACCCCCGCCGGCGGACAGCGCGCCGCCGAGGAAGACGCCGGCGATGGCCGCACCACGTGCCTCCCCCGCCTGTTCGTTGAGGGCGAGGGAACGCCGGTACGCCACCACCGCGTTCTCGGGATCGTGCCGGTCCAGATAGCGGCCCTGGAACTCCAGGACCGAGGCGCGCAGTACGAGATCGTCGACCGTCTCGGCGAGCTGGAGGGCCCGCTCCAGCTGGGTGCGCGCCTCGACGTGCCGGTCCAGATCCATCAGCGGGCGGGACAGCAGGCTGCGCAGCCGGGCCTCGGCCGCCCGGGCCTCGGCGACCTCTCCGGCCGTCCGGTCCGGCTCGGCCGCCTCGGCCGCGGCCGCCTCCGCGCCCAGATGCAGCGACTCCCGCCAGATCTCCAGATACCGGCGGTGGAGGAAGAGGGCCGTGAACGCCTCGGCCAGCTGCCGGACCAGGGTGTGGCACCCGTATCGGGCGGCGGCGCGCAGAACACCCAGGAGGGCGGCGCGCTCGGTCTCCAGCCACACGAGCGGCGCCGGGCCATCGGGGGCGGCGAAGGGATTGACGGCATCGCGGAGCAGCGCGGACAGGTCTGCGATCCGCTTTCTCTTCTTCTTGATCGCCCGGTCGGCGAACGCGGTGAGCACGAGATAGTGCGTGCCCACGCGACCGATCAGTGCCGCTTCCCCGGTCGCGGGCTCCTCCCTGTCCGCACACTCCCGGGCATGCAGCCGGATCAGGTCGTGCATGACATAGCGGTTGTCCGTCTCCCGCTGCACGAGGCTCGCACCCGCTAGTACCCGGAGCAGCCGCTTGGCCGTCCGTGTGTCGACGCCGGCGGCGGCTGCGGCCACCCCGGCGTCGAAACGCCCGATCGGCAGCCAGCCGAGGAAGCGGTAGAGCCGGGCCGCGTCAGAGGGCAGCAGCCGGTAGGAAGGTCCCAGGGCGGCGGACACGGAGAGCTCCTCGGCGGGCAGGGACAGGCCGGCCAGCCGGTCCGTCTCGTCGGACAGTTCCTCCACCAGCTCGGCGACGGTCAGGCCCTCCTCGGTCACGAGCCGGGCCGCCGCGATCCGCAGGGCGACCGGCAGACCTCCGCACAGGTCCACCAGCTGTTCGGCGGCCGCATGGTCGGCGTCCACGGCCCTCGGACAGAGATCTGCCAGCAAGGCCAGGCCGCCGTGCTCATCGAGCGGTTCGAGGCTGATCAGCTTCGCGCCGCCCTCAACCGCCAGCTCGCCCAGCGTCTTGTGAGCCGTGACGAGCACCCCGCTGCTGGGCCCCTTCGGGATGAGCGCCCGAACGTGTGCGGGATCGGTCACATCGTCGAGTACGAGCAGGATGCGCAGGCCGGCGGAGCAGGACCGGAACAGGTTGGCGCGCGCCTCGAGGGTCCGCGGCATGGCGTCCTCTCCGACGCCCAGGGCGCTCAGGCACATGGCCAGGGCCTCGCTGACATCCGTGACGTCCGTACCGACTGCGGGCGTCAACGCCGACTGGTCGCGCAGACCGGCGAAGCCCACATACAACTGGCCATCCGGATAGAGATCCTGAACCGTCTCCGCGAACCGGAGGGCCGTCGCTGTCTTTCCGACGCCGGAAACCCCCGACACCACCGCGAGGTCGACGCGGTCGGAGCCGGTCCCGGCCGCAGTGAACGTGTGACGCAGCTCGTTGATTTTCGCTTCCCTGTTGATGAATCTGTATGTCCGCGCGGGCAGTTGGTTGGGCCGCGGTCTCCTCTCCGCGGGTACGGGCGCCGGAACAGTGAAGGTGATGCCGCCCTGGATGTGCGCGCCGTGGAAGGACGGACCGTGGTACTCGCCACCACTGACCGAACTGACGTATGTGTTCGGTGCCAGTTCAGCGATCAACCGTTCCAGTTCCCCCGCGGCTTCCGGATCATCCCGCAGAATGCGCAGAAGACGCTCGTGCAGCCGCACCTCCACCCGCTGGGCAGCCCGCTCGTCTCCGTCCGCTTGGGCATGCGCCAACTCGTCGCGCACAGACTGCAGTTCGCCCTGTGCGTCCTCGCCCGAACCTCGGCGCCCGAGCCAGCGGCCGATTCTGAGCTTGGCCTGCTCCCAGGAATCCGACACCATCAGCCCGGTCAGAGCTGTCACCGCCGTCGTCACGAGCATCGTCAACTCGGCTTCCACTGAGCCCCCTTCGTACCCGGTGCCCCTGCGGGGCGGTCGGGACCAACCGTAAGGAGATCTTGGCGGTCTTGCACAGTCACACCCGGACCGCTCTTCACTCGGTCTCTCCGAGGGGGGTCGGGAGAGCGGGTGGCGCTCATCGTGGAAGCGCAGTTGATGGGCGGCCGCCGCGACCACGGCGGGCTGGTCCGGGGCTATGCCGGTGCGCCCCGCAGCCGCCAGGGCCGCCTCGTTCAGGCAGCCACTGGCGGCTGCGGTTGCGATAGGTGCATCTTTGACTTCTCCCCCAGCTGAAGCAGGGGGATTCACCCCTCACGGAGTGAGCTTCCTGTTTCACAGCCCGTCGCCGACCCGCTTTCGCAGCGAGGGTTGGAGTACCAACCATCGGTCTCAGTGCCGGGAAAGAAGTTGCTCTGGTTTCGCGGCAAGCCACCCGCACCGGGTCCCTTCCCGTACTCCTCCCTGCTTGGTGAGCTTCACCGGATCGGAAGCTCGGACTGTTGACCGCGATGAGTCAGCGAATGTACCCAAAAGGTGCCATAGGGAGATCTCTCCGCCAGTCCCACTCCGACACCGAGAGGGAGGATGAGGAGTAGGATGAGTAGCATGAGTGAGCCTACCGGCAAGTATTCGATCACTATGCCGCGCGATATCGCCGAAGCCGCCAAGGCCCGCAGCGGCCCCTCTGGACTGTCCGCCTACGTGGCCGCCGCCGTGGCCCGTCAGATCGAACGCGACAATCTGAACGAGCTCATCCAGGTCGCCGAGGCCGAGCACGGGCCAGTCACGGACGAGGAGATCCAGGATCTGCGTGCCAAGCTCCACCAGGCCCGACAGGCGCAGACACAGGACGGGGCGAACGCCGCGTGACCCTCCCCCAGACTCCGTCCAGGGGTGCCCCCACTCCCGCCGTTCCCGGTGGCACCCTGGTCCTGGACAGCGAAGGGCTGGCCAAGGCCGTGCTACGCGAGCGCACAGTCACCGGCTGGCTCGCCCTGGCACGCGCCGACGACCTACGAGTGATCACCTCTGCGGCAACCCTCGTCGAGGTGATCCACCCTCGGATCAACCGGCCGGCCCTGGAGTGGACACTCTCCCGCCTTGTCGTCGAACCGGTCACCGAGCCCCTCGCCCGCCACGCCGCCTCACTCCTCGCCGACGCCGGTCTGCACGGCCACAAGTACGCCATCGACGCCATGCTCAGCGCCACCGCCCTCGCCGCCCCCGGTCCGGCGACGATTCTCACCTCGGACCCCGAGGATCTCACCGCCCTGTGCGGCTCTCGCATTACCGTCATCAAGGTCTGACTCCCGCACACCGAGGGGGTCGCACAATGATTCGCCTCTCGACGGCAACCCGGAAACGGTCGCCCTCGCTTCCGGTCGTAGATCGCCTTCCGGCCGGTGCTCCCGGCCGCCGCTGTCACCGGCGAGTGGGAGCACCGCAGGTGCTCTAGGGTGAGCGGTATGGCCGGTTCTGGCCGTAGTGCCCGGTGGCGCATCCGGGAAGAGGTGAGTGCCGGTGGACAGGGATGAGAGTCTGCGGCGCCCCCGCCCGCTCACGGCGCCCGGGTTGCCCTACGACGCGGACCTGGACGACGTCACCGAGCAGGTGAGACAGCTCGCCCGTGCCCAGGAACGGATGCAGGCACTGCTGGAGGCGGTGCTGGCGGTCAGCCGGAAGCTGGAGCTGCCGGTGGTGC
Source organism: uncultured Actinomycetota bacterium (assembly GCA_963711935.1). Lineage (GTDB taxonomy): Bacteria > Actinomycetota > Actinomycetes > Streptomycetales > Streptomycetaceae > Streptomyces. The sequence continues at coordinate 222,778 of CAVQGD010000033.1, read as the reverse complement.
TGCGGCAGATCGTGGACGCCGCCATGGATCTGGTGAACGCCCGCTACGGTGCCCTCGGCGTGCTGAACGAGGACCAGGTGGGCCTGCGGGACTTCCTCCCGCTCGGCCTGAACAACGCCGAGTACCAGGCCCTGGCCGGAGTCCATCCCCCGCACGGCCACGGCCTGCTCGCGCACCTGATCGAGCACCACGAACCGCTGCGCGTGGATGATGTACCGCACCACCCGGACGCGGTCGGTTTCCCCCCGGGGCACCCGCCGATGCGGACTCTGCTGGGGGTGGCGATCACCGTGCACGGGCGCGCCTACGGCAACCTGTACCTGGCCGACCGGCGCGACGGTAAGCCCTTCGACGACCAGGACGGGGCCATCGTCCTCGCGCTGGCCGGGGCCGCGGGCATCGCCATCGAGAACGCCCGCCTGTATCAGCAGGTGCGCTTCTCCGCCGAGCACTTCCAGCGGCTGCTGCTGCCCACCCTGCCCGACCTGGCTCCGTACACCGCGGCCGCCGTGTACCGGCCGGCCACCGCCCCCGGCCACCACCTGGGCGGGGACTGGTACGACGCCCTGCTGCTCCCGGACGGTGCGTGCGCCGCGATCATCGGCGACGTGGTGGGCCACGACCTGACGGCGGCGGCCGCCATGGCGCAGATCCGCAACATGCTCCGCGCCCTGCTGTACGACCGGCGCACCCCGCCGAGCCTGATTCTGGACCGGCTCGACGACACCTTGCAGGCCATCACCCAGACCCCGGTCACCACCGCCTGTCTGGCCCGCATCGAATCCGGCGACGACGGCCTGTGCCTGCACTGGTCGACAGCTGGTCATCTCCCGCCGCTGATCGTCTCCGCCGACGCCCGCACCCGCTATCTGGAGGCCGAGCCCGGCGTACCGCTGGGGGTGGACACCCGCCTGCCGCGCCCCGACCACAGCTATCCGCTGGCGCCCGGAGACACCGTGCTCCTGTTCACCGACGGCCTGGTCGAACACCCCAGGCATTCCCTGGAGGCCGGCCTGAACACGTTCGCCGCCACGGCCGCCGCTCACGCCGGGCTGCCCCTCGACGAACTCTGCCGCACCCTCGCCGACCGGCACCCCAGCGACGGCCACGACGATCTCGCCCTGCTGGCCTTGCGCACCCCGAGCGCCCCGCGGGCCCCGGAGGCCCCGGGCTCCCCGGAACGGGACGATCGCGCCCACCGCTGAGGCGCTTACCGGTCCCTGACCGCCGGCGCCGTCGAGTCCGTCGCGTCCCTGGCGGCGTGCGGGAAATAGGGAAGGTCTGTCGGCTGTTCACTCATGCAGACGCATGAACGCTGTCTGTCGCTCCGCGGCCCGGAATCGTGGAGCGTGTGAGGTGTCCGACGATGAGCTGGGTATCTGTTCTCCTCTCCGCCGCCGGCCGGGGCCGTAGTGCCGGGTGGGCGGTGGCCGGTCTGCGTGCCCTGCTGGACCGGCCGATGCTGCTGCGGCGGGAGCCTGCCCCGGCGCAGGACGGGGAGCGAGGACAGGTGGTCGTCGAGCCGCCGTCCGCGTGGTTCGTCCAGGGCCGGGTGGCCGACCTCGGCCCGGTGACGGTGGCGTACGAGCGGCAGGGGACCGGGGAGCCGGTGATCCTGCTGCACGGGCTGGGCTGTCACCGGCGGGCCTGGGACTCGGTGGTGCCGCCGCTGACCGGGCAGCGGGAGATCATCACGATGGATCTGCCGGGCTTCGGACAGTCACCCGACCTCGATCCCGGTGTGCCCCGTGACCTGGGGACGGCCGTGGCGTGGCTGGGCTCGGTGTTCACCGCGCTGGGCGTGGCACGGCCGCACGTGGTGGGCCACTCCCTGGGCGGGCTGATCGCGCTGCGCCTGGGGCAGTCCGGACTCGCGCGCAGCGTGACCGCGTTGGCCCCGGCGGGCTTCTGGACGCCTGCCGAGCGACGGTACGCCTACGCTCTGCTGACCATGGCCCACCAGGGTGTACGCCTGCTGCCGGACAAGGCCCTGGAGGACCTGGTCCGCACCCTGCCGGCCCGCGCCGTCCTGACCGGCACCCTGTACGGGCAGGCCGAGCTGTGCACGCCGCAGGCCGTGGCCGACATCCTGCGTACGCTGCGGGACTCGGCCGCCTTCCGGGCCACCTTGCAGGCCGGTCGTGCGCCGGATCTGTTCACCGGTGACATCCCGGATGTGCCGGTCACCCTCGCCTGGGGCACCGCCGATCGTCTCCTGCCGCCGAGGCAGGCGGCCCGGGCCCGCGCCATGATCCCGGGCGCCGACCTGGTGCCGCTGCCCGGCTGCGGCCACGTCCCCATGCTGGACGCGCCCGAACTGGTCGCCCGCGTCATCCTGCGGGCCACCAAATCTCAGACGCGGCAACCGGAACAGCGGAGAGGGCCGCAGACGAACCGTGAGGCCACAGACGGACCGTAAGACCACGGACGGACCGTAAACCGTAAGGCCGCGGAGAGATGAACTGTGAAGCCGCGGAGGAACCGTGAGCGGTGTCGTCGGTGGCCAGTGCGGGCCAGTGCTCCGCGTCGGCGGTCCTCGCCCCGCCGAAACCCAAGGGGCGCAGCTGACTCACCTTCACCACCCCTCCACATGAGGATGTCTGATGCGGGATCAGAGTAGGCACTGCGCACTGATCGCCACACACAGTAGGTTCGTTCTCCACGCGCGGCCACAACGGCCGCGCGCGTTGTGGACCCGGGTAAGGGAGTAATTGGTGCGTTCCGGAGAGGAGTTCGCCGGTCGCTTTGTCCTCAAGGAGGTCATCGGCACAGGGCGGAACGCCGATGTGTGGCTGGCTCACGACAAGGTGGTGGGCCAGGATGTCGTGCTGAAACCGGAGCGGCTCGAGGGCGCTCCTGAGGACCGTGCGATCGCGGTGCGGCGACTGCTGGGCGAGCCACGCGCCATGGCCAAGTTCCGCGACCATCCTCACGTCGTGACCCTGTTCGACGTCGTGGCCGTACCGGAGGACGAGGACAGGCCGGAGACGTACTGGTTCATCACGGAGTACGTGCCCGGCGGCGGCCTGCACCGGCAGCCGCCGATGCCTCCCGTGCGGGTGGCCCGCCTCGGTGCCCAACTCGCCGACGCGCTCGCCGCCTTGCACAAGGCGGGCATCGTCCACTGCGACGTCAAGCCCGCCAACATCGGCTTCGGCAAGGGGGACAGTGCGAAGCTGCTGGACTTCGGCTCCGCGTACCGGTTCGGCGGCACCGAGACCATCTCGGCCAACGGCCCGTTCAGTTTCACTCCGGACTACGCCGCCCCCGAGCTGGTCCGGGGGAACGTCCCTCAGTCGGCCTCGGACGTGTTCTGCCTGGGTACCACCCTCTACGCGCTGGTCACCGGCTCACCGCCGCGTGGCCGCGACTCCGGGGAGGACGGTGATCACGCGGAGGTGAGCGACGGGAAGGGCGCCGAGCGCCTGAGGTACTGGAAGGCGGAGCAGGGCTTCGTCGAGATGGACGCCGACGCCGTGGGACCGCTGTACCCCGTACTCGCCGCCATGCTGCGGCGCGATCCGCAGCGACGTCCTGACGCCGCCGAGGTCAAGCGGCGCCTGGAGGCCGTCGCCATACCCGGGTTGAGTGACCTGCCTACGGAGCCCGGCCCCGAACCCGGGCCGAAACCCTCGGATACGGTGCGGTCCCCCGCGCGCCCGTGGTGGCGTCGCCCGCCGTTCGCCCCGGCCCTCGGTATCGGCGCCGCACTGGCCCTGGCCCTGGGGCTCGTCTTCCTCCCTGGCGACAGCGACAGCGACGGCGGCGAGGACAGGACAGCCCCCTCCCCGCCCGGTCAGAGTCCGCCCCCCACAACCGATTCGGACACAACCGACTCACCCACAACCGCCCCGAACCCCAAGGCACAGTCCCTGATCGGCGATCCGCACACCGCCGACCTGTGCGCCCTGGCCGACGCGGCTCGCCTCGACCAGTTCGGCGAGGCCAAAAAGGACGTGGACTACGGGAACTTCGACCGCTGCGACGTGATCATCCGCCCCGACGGCAAGACCCGTATCGATGTGGAGTTCGCCTTCCGCAAGGGCTCACAGCCCGAGATATCGAAGCCCCTCAGGACCATCGGGGAGATCGACATCGTGGAGCACGCGTCGGAGAGTGAGGAGTGCGAGCTGAGGCTGGTGCCGCCCGACGCCGAGGTCACCGGCATCCTCGGGATCCGCGCCAACAAGGAGGACGGTGAGGTGACCGGCGGCGGCGCGACGCTGTGCACGATCGCCGACTCGGCCGCACGGAGCGCCGCCGAGTTCCTGACCCGGGGCCCGCTCCCCCGCCGTTCCCCGCCCTACCCGGACGACTCACTGGCCTGGATGAACGCCTGCGAGCTGCTCGACGCCAGGGCGCTGTCCGTCGTCCCCGGCCTCAAGGCCGGCTCGCTGGAGGCCGGCGTCGAGAACTGGGACTGCGAGTGGTCCAGCAACGTCGACGAGCTGGTGGCGGAGGTGATGTTCTACCGCGATCAGGTGTCCGAGGGGTACGGCAGCCCCCTCCGGCTCAGTGGCTACGACACCTACGTCGTGCCGAAGCGCAGCAACGACGACAGCTGCACGGCCTTCGTGAAGTACCGCGAGTACGGCGGCCAGGACGCCGGGACGGCCGCCGAGATGCTGCGCCTGAACATCGAGGGGCAGCGGCCCATGGGCGAGCTCTGCGAGATGGTCACCGACCTCGCAGGCTCCGCCGCTGCCGAACTGCGCGCGCGGTAGCGGCGGATCTTTCAGGGCCCGGAGTCCGGCTGGAGTCCGGCTGGAGAGGGGACCTCACGCGGGGCCCCTCCCGAGTCCCGGGCTTCCTGCGCGCGGGCCGCACACCACTATGGGCCCCGGATCAAGATGATCCGGGGCCCATAATGGGCACGCGTGGTTATCAGTGAGCGGCGGCGGCGGCGTAGACGTTCACGTCCACCGCGGCGCAAACCGCGACATCAACCCCGACGTAGGCGTCCACGACCGGCGTGTCGAGGACGAGGGCGACGTTACCGGCGGCGGCTGACGTGCCTCCGGAGACGTTGTCGAGGTCGATGTCGGAGATCTCGGCCGTTTCAACCTGCGGGGTGAGGTTCATGACGCGCTGTTCCCTTCGCATTAAGCACTTCTCGGCACTTCGGAATGGCAATTCGAGCCCATATTGGCAAGTCCAGCCCATTTCCGAACCGGGACCCATTCCCGGCGGCTTGTGCCGTGGGCAAAATCCAAGCACGCCGGCGAGGAGACGGCCAGCCCCGCGGGGTTCCCTCGGCACTCACGACGAAAGTCGTCTTCACCTGCGTTTACAGCATGACGACCGAACGTACCGAATCCTTCACATTGTCCGCCGCCCCCACCGCGTACATGACTGCCGACCGCAATTCCCAAAGCGGACAATTCATTACCAAAGCTAGGGGTTGATGGCACGACTGTGACAACTGTTCGGATTCTGTACGATCTACTGGTGAACGGTGTGTAGGTTTACCGGATTATTTGAATGCTGACGATTATTCGGGTGCTGACGCCGAGTGCCCCTTACACAACCGTCGGCGACCGTAGCGACCGAAGAGGCGTGGCTGCCGTAGAGACCGAAGGGGCACACCAACATCGGCCTCATGGCGATGTGCGCGAGGGCGATGTGCGTGATGGCGAGGTGCGCGCTTTTGCCTGCGGGCGAAAAAGAGCCGCTCAGGTCATCGGCCGGAGAGGCCAGAAAGTTCGGAAAAGTTCGGACGCGGTGGGCGGGGCCCCCGGAGCGAACGCCGGGGCATCCTCACGGCGTTCCCTACGGCGTTCCCTACGGATTCCCTACGGCTTCACTACGGCGCCGAGGGCGCGGCGACGGTACGGCGTATCCCGTACGCGGCGGCCCCCAGGGCGAGGACGGCGGCGCCCTGGAGCACGGAGGAGGCGGGCAGGGTGAAGGCGAGCAGCAGGCAGCCCGCGAGACCGAGGGCGGGGACGATGCGCGGCGGACGGTTCTCGTCCGGGGTCAGCGTCCAGGCGGAGGCGTTGGCGAGGGCGTAGTAGGCGAGCACCCCGAACGACGAGAAGCCGATCGCGGCGCGTACATCCGCCGTCGCCGCCACCACCGCCACCACCGCACCGACGACCAGCTCGGCCCGGTGCGGCACCTGGAACCGGGGGTGGACCGCGGCCAGGACGTGCGGCAGATGCCGGTCGCGGGCCATGGCCAGGGTGGTGCGCGAGACACCCAGGATGAGCGCGAGCAGCGAGCCGAGCGCGGCCACCGCCGCACCGGCACGTACGACGGGCACCAGCCAGTCGGCGCCGGCGGCCCGTGCGGCATCCGACAGCGGAGCGGTCGCCTCCGCCAGTCTGCCGGGGCCCAGCACCATGAGTACGGAGGCGGCCACCGCGGCGTACACGAGCAGGGTGAGGGCGAGGGCGAGGGGGACGGCGCGGGGAATGGTGCGTTCCGGGTCGCGGACCTCCTCGCCCAGGGTGGCGATCCGCGCGTATCCGGCGAACGCGAAGAACAGCAGCCCGGCGGCCTGCAGTACGCCGGAGAAACTCGCGTCGGAGCCGACTTCCAGGCGGGACACCTCGGCGGTGGAGGCCACCGTCCCGGCGACCACGACTGCGGCGAGCACAGCCAGCACGACCGCGACGATCGCACGGGTGAGCCAGGCCGACTTCCGCACCCCGGCGTAGTTCACCGCGGTCAGCGCCACCACCGCGGCGACCGCGACCGCGTGTGCCTGCTCCGGCCAGACGTACGAGCCCACCGTCAGCGCCATCGCCGCGCACGAGGCGGTCTTGCCGATCACGAACGCCCAGCCCGCCAGACAGCCCCAGAAGTCACCGAGGCGTTCGCGGCCGTAGACGTAGGTACCGCCGGAGGCCGGGTAGCGGGCGGCCAGCCGGGCCGAGGAGGTGGCGTTGCAGTACGCCACGACGGCCGCCACCGCCAGAGCCGGCAGCAGCCCGGATCCGGCGGCGCGTGCGGCCGGGGCGAGCGCGGCGAAGACACCCGCGCCGATCATCGAGCCCAGCCCGATCACCACGGCGTCCCCGACACCGAGACGGCGCCGGAGCCGGGGGGCGCCAAAGTCGGCTGTGGGCTGACCCATGAGTCCGTCTCCTTTCGCGGGGTCTGCCGCGGGGTCTGCCGCGGGGTCTGCCGCGGGGTCTGCCGCGGGCTCCGCACCACCCCGACCCCATGACGTTCTCTGAATATCGCCACACGATATCCAGTACGGAAACGGAGCGGGGACACGCCGACCAGGCCATATCGACGTTCCCGCGGCATCCGCGCCGTACCCTCGGCGCCGTGACATTGACAGACGGAACATACCGGCTCGGGCCCACGACCGGCCGCCTCCTGCTCAGGACCAGCCGTGCCGGGCTGGGCCGCGGAGCGGGGCACGACCTCATCATCGAGGCCACCCGATGGTCGGGAGAAGCGGTGATGGCTCTCGGTGACCTGGACAGGTCGTCGGTGCGGGTGACGGTCGAGACCGACTCGCTGGAGGTCCGCGAGGGAGCAGGCGGGCTCAAGGCGCTCACCGATGCCGACCGCGCCGAGATCAGATGGGCGCTGAGGGACAAGGCCCTGCTGCACACCGCGGAGCACCCCACGATCACTTTCCGTTCCACGCGCGTCACGGGCACGCCGCACGTCTTCGACATCGCGGGGGACCTCACCATCAAGGGCCGGACCCACTCGGTGACGGTGCACGGGAAGGGCAACGGCCGCGGGCTGTTGCGCGGGTGGGCGAACATCACGCAGTCCACCTGGGGGATCAAGCCCTACACCGCGTTCCTGGGCGCGTTGCGGCTGGCCGACGAGATCCGGATGGAGTTCGACGTGGCCCGGCTCGAACCGGCGGACCGGCGCCTGGGCGGCCGACCGCACCGGCCGCCGTACCTTATGCAGGCGTCCGGTGGGCGTCCCTGAGCAGGGCACCTGCCTCGGGTGACCGCCAGGGCCGGCCGCCCGGCCGGTAGGGCCGGGGCTGCTCTGCCCAGACGGTCTTTCCGGTGAGTGTGTGGCGGGTGCCCCAGCGATCGGTGAGCTGGCCGACGAGGAACAGACCGCGGCCTCCCTCGTCGGAGTCACGGGCTCGGCGCGGATGCGGTGAGGTGCTGCTCGCGTCGGAGACTTCGCAGATCAGGCCGGAGTTGCGGATGAGCCGCAGTTGGATCGGGGCGCCGGCGTACCGGATGGCGTTGGTGACCAGCTCGCTGACGATCAGCTCTGTGGTGGGCGTGGCCTCCTGCAGGCCCCACGTCATGAGCTGGTCGGCGGTCCGCCGACGTGCCTCGGCGACGACGGCCGGGTCCGCGGGCAGGTCCCAGGAGGCCACCTGGGAGGGACCCAGCACGCGCGTACGGGCGAGGAGGAGGGCGACATCGTCACCCGCCGGCCCTGGCAGGAGCTCGGTGAGGACGCTGTCGCAGGTCGTCTCGAGGGACGGGGCAAGCTGCTCGGCCAGGACCCGCAGCAGCATCCGCAGTCCGGAGTCGATGTCACGGTCGAAGTCGTGGCCGTGGCCACGGTCGTGGTTGTGGCCACGGTCGTGGTTGTGGCCACGGGCATGATCATGGCCGCGGGCATGGCCGTAGCCGTGGCCGTGGCCGCGGGCATCGACCAGTCCGTTGGTGTACAGAACGAGCAGGCTGCCTTCGGGCAGTGGGGTCTCGGTTGCCTCGAAGGGCAGGCCTCCCACGCCCAGGGGAGGGCCTGGTACCAGCGGGAGGAAGCCCACGGAACCGTCCGGAGTGACGACCGCTGGGGCGAGATGGCCGGCGCTGGCCAGGGCGGCACGGCGGGAGACCGGGTCGTAGACCACGTACAGGCAGGTCGCGCCGACCTCGCCGACCGATTCGATTCCCTCTTCGATCTCTTCCAGGATGAGATCGTCGAGCTGGGTCAGCAGTTCGTCGGGGGGAAGGTCGACATCCGCGAGGGTGCGCACCGCGGTACGCAGACGTCCCATGGTGGCGGAGGCATGGATGCCGTGGCCCACGACATCGCCGACGACCAGCGCCACTCGGGCCCCCGAGAGAGGGATGACGTCGAACCAGTCGCCGCCGACACCGGCCTGAGGATCCGCCGGCAGATAACGGGCGGCCGTCTCGACCGCGGGCTGGACAGGCCGGTGATGCGGGAGCAGGCTGCGCTGGAGTACCAGGTCGGCACCGTCACCCTCCGCGGGAACGGTGGCCTGGAGGAACCACTGGACCCTCTTCACGGCGTCCATCAGCGGGCAGGCCCGCAGATCGGTTTCCACGAGGCGGCCCGACTGGTGCCGCAGGGCCGCCCGGCCGAGCCACGCCTCCCGCCGCGCGAAGCTCCGGCGAGCCGATTCGGGAACGCCCGCGGCCAGAAGGTCCGATGCCGGGCGTCCTACGACGTCCCCCGGCGCGTATCCCAGCAGCAGCCGGGCACCACGGCTCCACGCGGTCACGACACCCTGCGCGTCCACGGCCGCAGCGGCTACTTCTGCTCCCTGGGTGGTGCCATTCATGATCAGCGCCGGAATCCACTCCGCGTTCCCTGAGGGAGGGCATGGGCACCGTCCCCCGCCAGAGGAGGCAGCGCTGTGCCCACATACTCCATTTTCCCACTTCACCGGAGCATGTGACCGGTTGTTGTCAGTGGCCCGCGTCAGTCTGCGCGCAGATCGGACCCTTCACCCCGTCACAGGAGGTTTTCCCGGCGGCCACCGGTGTCAGGCGCGGCCGAGTTCGGCGGCTCCGAAGGAGACGTCGAAGCGGTCGCACCAGATGCTGACGCTGGTGTAGCGGGCGGGGTCGATGTCGTCGGGCAGGGCGTAGTTCTGGCTGCCCTTGTTGCCCTTGAGTTTGCCGAGGCTGACGTACTCGCCGTCGTCGAAGACGTGCCAGCCGGCCTTCCCCTCCTTCACTGGCGCGTCGGTCAGCCATACGCGCAGGTCCGGCCCGTTGCTGGTGGCGAGCTTCTCCAACCGTACGACGTGGGAGCCGTCGGCCAGCCGTACGAGCTTCACCGTGCCCGAGGTCGCGTGCTCGTGGCTGATCAGCTCACCGCTCGCCAGCGTCTGCGGCCCGGCCGCCGGGGAGGGCGATTCGGCGGGTGGCTCCGCGTCCGGCTCGGCGGGTGCCGCCGCGGGAGGAGCGGAGGCCTCCACGACCTCGGGCAGGGCCTCGTCGACGGTCTCGTCCTGCCACAGCTTCCACGGCTGGAACCAGTACAGCCCGAAGCCGGCGACGGCGACCGCCACCACCAGCACTCCGATGACCCACGGTCTGGTCAGTACTTTCCGCATGCGCTCCATCCCTGCCTCACTCCTTGAGAGCCTGCCCGTCGCCCCCTCATTCCCCTCATTCAACGGGAGCGGACAGCGGACGGTACGCGCGGGTGTGGTCAGCCGAAGTCGAACAGCGGGCCCGTGAGGGTCAGCCCCAGGTCCCCGCCGGTGTGCGCGATCAGCCCCAGCAGCATCAGCGACGCCCCGGCCAGCGCCAGGTCCTTCTGGAAGTGGATCATCTCCATCTGGCGGGCCTGCGGGTCGCTCTCCTTCCAGAACCCGTGCATGAGCACCGCGGTCGGCACCAGGAAGACAGCCAGCAGCAGGGCACCCAGGTCGGCCCAGACGCCGAGCAGCACGCTCAGGCCGCCGGCGAGTATCAGCAGACCGCTGCCGACGGTGGCCGGCACGGCGGCGGGCAGCCCCCGGGAGGCGGCGTATCCGGCCATGGCCTTGGTGTTGGTCAGGTGGCTCAGGGCCGAGCCGAGGAAGAGGGCCGTGAAGAGGATGCGACCGATGAGGACCAGGACGTCCATGACGACCTCCAGGTGAGGTGCCTCTTGAAACAGAAACAACCTTTCCCCAGCGTACGCGCGTACGCGTCGGCGTGGCCCCACGAGGGGGGCCTACGGCGGGCCCTACGGGGGCGGCCTACGCGTTCTCCTGCGTGGCCGTCGCCGGGCGGGCGGTGCGGGCGGGACGGTCGGTGCGGGCGGTGGGCGTGCCCGTTGACGTGCCCGTTGACGTGTCCGTGCCCGTTGGCGTGCCCGTGGAGGTGGGGTGGGGGGCGGCCGGCAGGGTGAGGACCATGGTGAGGCCGCCGCCGGGGGTGTCCTCGGCGGTGAGGGTGCCGCCCATGGCCTCGGCGAAGCCGCGGGCGACCGCGAGGCCGAGGCCGACGCCGTCGCCGCGCGGGGCGTCGCCGTAGCGCTGGAAGGGTTCGAAGATGCGGTCCTTGGCCTCGTCGGGGACGCCGGGGCCGCGGTCGACGACGCGTACCTCCACGCGGTCGGCGAGGGCGCTGGCGGAGACCAGCACCGGCTCGCCGTCGGGGCTGTACTTGACCGCGTTCTCGACGATGTTGGCGACGGCGCGCTCCAGCAGGCCCTGGTCGACGGCGACCATCGGCAGGGTCTCGGGGATGTCCAGGTCGACGCTGTCCTCGGGGACGCCGCCGAGCGCCATGGGGACCACCTCGTCGAGGTCGATCTCGCGGATGAGCGGGGTGACGGTGCCGGTCTGCAGGCGGGACATGTCGAGGAGGTTGCCGACGAGGTGGTCGAGGCGGTCGGCGCCCTCCTCGATGGCCGCCAGGAGTTCGGCCTGGTCCTCCTCGGACCACTCCACGTCGTCGGAGCGCAGGGAGGAGACCGACGGCCTTGATGCCGGCGAGCGGGGTGCGCAGGTCGTGGCTGACGGCGGCGAGCAGGGCGGTGCGGATGCGGTTGCCCTCGGCCAGTTCGCGGGCCTGCTCGGCCTCGCGACCGCAGGCGCTGGCGGTCCAGGACGACGGCGGCCTGCGCGGCGAACGCGGCCAGCACCCGGCGGTCCTCGGCGGGCAGCACCCGGCCCGGACAGGGCGAGCGCCATGTGGTCGCCGACGGGCATGTCCACGTCCGCGTCCTCGGGGCGGGCCATGACGGGGCTGGTGCCCACGCTGCCCGCGCAGGTCCACGGAGCGACGTCGCTCTCCCGCTCCAGCAGGGCCACCGACTCCATGGCGAAGGTCTCCCGGACCCGCTCCAGCAGCGCGTCCAGGCTGGTCTCGCCGCGCAGCACGCTGCCCGCGAGGAAGGAGAGGATCTCCGACTCGGCGCGCAGCCGGGCCGCCTGGTGGGTGCGGCGGGCGGCGAGGTCGACGACCGAGGCCACCGCCACGGCGACACCGACGAAGACCACGATGGCGACGATGTTCTTGGGGTCGGCGATGGTCAGCGGTGCGGACGGCGGGGTGAAGAACTAGTTCAGCAGCAGCGAGCCGACGGCGGCGGAGGCCAGGGCCGGGCAGCAGCCCGCCGAGCAGGGCCGCCGCCACCGTCAGGGACAGGAACAGCAGCATGTCGTTGGCGAGGCCGAGGTCGGGGTCGACGTGCGTGAGCAGCAGGGTCAGCAGCGCGGGGCCGGCCGACGCCGGTCAGCCAGCCCCAGATGATCCGGGACCGGCCGAGCCGCGCGCCCCGGGCGACCGGGCAGCCCGCGGCCCTTGCCGGCCTCGTCGTGGGTGATCATGTGCACGTCCAGGTCGGGCCCGGACTCCCGGGCGACGGTCGCGCCGACGCCCGGCCCGAAGACGTACTGCCAGCCCTTGCGGCGGGAGACGCCGAGCACGATCTGGGTGGCGTTGACGCCCGCGCGCGAACTCCAGCAGCGCCGCCGGGGATGTCGTCGCCGATGACGTGGTGGAAGGTGCCGCCGAGGTCCTCCACCAGGGTGCGCTGGACGGCGAGTTCCTTCGGGCGAGGCGGAGGTCAGCCCGTCGCTGCGGGCGATGTAGACGGCCAGGACCTCGCCGCCGGCGCCCTTCTCGGCGAGCCGGGCGGCCCGGCGGATCAGCGTCCGGCCCTCGGGGCCGCCGGTCAGGCCGACGACGATGCGCTCGCGCGAGCCGCCAGATCGAGCGAGATGCTGGTGCTCGCCGCGGTACTGCTGGAGGTACTCGTCGACCCGGTCGGCCACCCACAGCAGCGCCAGCTCGCGCAGCGCGGTGAGGTTGCCGGGCCGGAAGTAGTTGGACAGGGCCGCGTCGACCTTGTCGGGCTTGTAGATGTTGCCGTGCGCCATCCGGCGGCGCAGCGCCTGCGGGCGACATGTCGACCAGCTCGATCTGGTCGGCCCGGCGCACCACCTCGTCGGGGACGGTCTCCTGCTGCCGTACGCCGGTGATCGACTCGACGACGTCGCCGAGCGACTCCAGGTGCTGGATGTTGACCGTCGAGATCGACGTCGATCCCGGCCGCGAGCAGCTCCTCGACGTCCTGCCAGCGCTTGGTGTTGCGGGAGCCGGGGACGTTGGTGTGGGCCAGCTCGTCCACCAGGGCCACCGGCGGGCGCGCGGGCCAGCACCGCGTCCACGTCCATCTCGGTGAACGCCGCGCCCCGGTACTCCAGCTCCTTGCGCGGGATCTGCTCCAGGCCGTGCAGCATCACCTCGGTGCGCGGCCGGTCGTGGTGCTCCACGAACGCCACCACGCAGTCGGTGCCCCGCTCGATGCGGCGGTGCGCCTCGGACAGCATGGCGTACGTCTTGCCGACGCCCGGTGCCGCACCGAGGTAGATCCGAAGCTTGCCGCGTGCCATGGTCTCGTCTCCGCGTTCCGTCTCCGCTCCGAGTGTGCGCCTGAGCTGGGCCATGCAGAGCTCTCGGGCCGGCGGCTCAGAGCTCTGCGCGGCTCTCGAGCGCTCGCCAGTGCCGCGGTCAGCGCCGGGCCAGTTCCTTGAGCGCGATGTTGAGTTCGAGGACGTTGACGCGTGGCTCGCCCAGGAAGCCGAGGGTACGGCCGTCGGTGTGGTCGTCGACCAGCTTCTCGACCTGGGCGACGGTCAGCCCGTTCGCCTCGGCGACCCGGTGGACCTGGAGGTCCGCGTACTGCGGGGAGATGTCCGGGTCGAGGCCGGAGCCGGAGGAGGTGACCGCGTCGGCGGGCACCTCGGACGTCGCGGGACGCCGTTGAAGTGCGGCGACCTGCGTCCTTGCGCCGCCTGTCGACGTTCTTGACGCAGCGGTCGGGTCGTTGGCGCCGGAGCTGGCTGGAGCCGGTGGCCAGGCGGGTCGTAGCCGCTGTTGGACGGGCGGCCCTGGAACCACTTCGGCGGTCCGGGCTTGTCGGTGCTCTTCGCGGCAGGTTCTAGCTCTGGCCGATCAGCGACGGAGCCGACGACCTTGCCGTCGGCCTTCACCTCGCGAGCCGTTCGCCTTGTCGGGGAAGGCGCCTGGGCGATGCCGGTGACGACCAGCGGGTAGAGGACGCCGGTCACGACGGTGAGGACGAGCAGGGCGCGCAGCGCCGCCCCGAGCAGCCGCGCGGTGTTCACTACAGGAGTTGTTCATGGCCTTCACGCCGATCTCCGGGGATGAGGGAGATGAGCAGGTCGATGATCTTGATGCCGATGAACGGGGCGATCAGGCCGCCGAGGCCGTAGATCGCCGAGGTTGCGGCGGAGCATCCTGTCGGCGCTCATCGGCCGGTACCGCACGCCCTTGCAGGGCGAGCGGCACCAGCGCGATGATGATCAGCGCGTTGAAGATGACGGCGGAGAGGATCGCGGACTCCGGCGAGGCCAGGCCCATGATGTTGAGCTTGTCCAGGCCCGGGTAGACGACGGCGAACATCGCCGGGATGATCGCGAAGTACTTCGCGACGTCGTTGGCGATGGAGAACGTCGTCAACGCGCCCCGGGTGATGAGGAGTTGCTTGCCGATCTCGACGATCTCGATGAGCTTGGTCGGGTTGGAGTCGAGGTCGACCATGTTCCCGGCCTCCTTGGCGGCCGAGGTGCCGGTGTTCATCGCCACGCCGACGTCCGCCTGGGCGAGCGCGGGCGCGTCGTTGGTGCCGTCGCCGGTCATCGCGACGAGCTTGCCGCCGGCCTGCTCCCGCTTGATGAGCGCCATCTTGTCCTCGGGTGTGGCCTCGGCGAGGAAGTCGTCGACGCCCGCCTCCTCGGCGATGGCCTTGCGCGGTCAGCGGGTTGTCGCCCGTGATCATGACGGTCTTGATGCCCATGCGGCGCAGCTCGTCGAACCGCTCCCGCATGCCCGTCCTTGACGACGTCCTTGAGGTGGATGACGCCCGAGGACCCGGGCGCCCTCGGTCGTCCTCGACGGCGACCAGCAGCGGCGTGCCGCCCGCCTCGGAGATCCGGTTGGCGATGCGCGTCCGCGTCCGTCGGCGACCTCGCCGCCCCGCTCCCGCACCCAGGCGATGACCGAACCGGCCGCGCCCTTGCGGACCTTGCGCGCCGTCCGACGTCCACGCCCGACATCCGGGTCTGGGCGGTGAAGGCGATCCACTCGGCGTCGCGCCAGCTCGCCCTGGTGGCGCTCGCGCAGCCCGTACTTCTCCTTCGCCAGGACGACGATGGAGCGGCCCTCGGGCGTCTCGTCGGCCAGCGAGGACAGCTGGGCGGCGTCCGCGAGCTCGGCCTCGGTGGTGCCCTCGACCGGGCACGAACTCGGCCGCCTGCCGGTTGCCGAGCGTGATGGTGCCGGTCTTGTCGAGCAGCAGCGTCGACACGTCGCCCGCGGCCTCGACGGCCCGGCCCGGACATGGCGAGCACGTTGCGCTGCACCAGCCGGTCCATGCCCGCGATGCCGATCGCGGAGAGCAGCGCGCCGATGGTGGTCGGGATCAGGCAGACCAGCAGCGCGGTCAGCACGATCAGCGGACTGCTGTCGGCGCCCGCGTAGATCGCGAACGGCTGCAGGGTGACGACCGCGAGCAGGAAGACGATCGTCAGCGAGGCGAGCAGGATGTTCAGCGCGATCTCGTTCGGCGTCTTCTGCCGGGCGGCGCCCTCGACCAGGTTGATCATCCGGTCGATGAAGGTCTCGCCGGGCTTCGTCGTGATCTTGATGACGATCCGGTCGGAGAGCACCTTCGTGCCGCCGGTGACGGCGCGAGCGGTCGCCGCCGGACTCGCGGATGACCGGGGCCGACTCGCCGGTGATGGCCGACTCGTCGACGGACGCGACGCCCTCGACGACGTCACCGTCGCCGGGGATGATGTCGCCGGCCTCGCAGACGACCAGGTCGCCGATGCGCAGCTCGGTGCCGGGCACCCGCTCCTCGGTCCGTCGCCGGCGAGCCGGCGGGCGACGGTGTCGGTCTTGGCCTTGCGCAGGGTGTCGGCCTGCGCCTTGCCGCGGCCCTCGGCGACCGCCTCCGCCAGGTTGGCGAAGATCACGGTCAGCCACAGCCAGGCGGTGATCGCCCAGCCGAACCAGTCGCCCGGGTCCTTGACGCCAGCACGGTGGTGACCACCGAGCCGACCAGCACCACGAACATCACGGGCGACTTGACCATCACCCGCGGGTCGAGCTTGCGGACAGGCGTCCGGCAGCGACCTGACCAGCTGCTCGGGGTCGAACAGGCCCGCGCCGACGCGGCCCTCGGCGGGCTTGTGCCCGGTGGGCACGTCGCTGGTGCGGCGCCCGGGTCGGAGTGGCCGTGGACATCGGGTCCTCTTGCTTCTTGGTGTCGGTGGTCATGACGCCAGCCCTTCGGCGAGCGGGCCCAGCGCCAGGGCCGGGAAGTAGGTCAGACCGGTGATGATCAGGATCGCGCCGACCAGCAGCCCGGTGAACAGCGGCTTCTCGGTGCGCAGGGTGCCCGCGGTCGCCGGGACCGGCTTCTGCTCGGCGAGCGAGCCGGCCAGCGCCAGCACGAACACCATCGGCAGGAACCGGCCGAGCAGCATCGCCAGGCCGAGCGTGGTGTTGAACCACTGGGTGTCGGCGTTCAGCCCGGCGAAGGCGGAGCCGTTGTTGTTGGACGCCGGAGGTGTAGGCGTACAGGATCTCGGAGAAGCCGTGCGCGCCGATGTTGGTCATCGAGTCGCCGGGCGTCGGGCAGGGCCATCGCCACGGCGGTGAAGCATGAGCACCAGCGCCGGGGTGATGAGGATGTAGCAGGCGGCCAGCTTGATCTCGCGGGTGCCGATCTTCTTGCCCAGGTACTCGGGCGTACGGCCGACCATCAGCCCGGCGATGAACACCGCGATGATCGCCATGATCAGCATGCCGTAGAGGCCGGAGCCGACACCGCCGGGCGCGATCTCGCCGAGCTCATGCCCAGCATGGTGATGCCGCCGCCGAAGCCCGGTGAACGAGGAGTGGAAGGAGTTCACCGCACCCGGTCGAGGTCAGCGTGGTCGACACCGCGAAGATCGAGGACGCGCCGACGCCGAAGCGGTGTCTCCTTGCCCTCCATCGCCCCGCCCGGCGATCTCGAACGCCGGGCCGTGGTGGGCGAACTCGGTCCACATCATCAGCGCGATGAAGCCCGAGCCAGATGGTGGCCCATCGCGGCGAGGATCGCGTAGCCCTGCCTGACGCTGCCGACCATCGTGCCGAAGGTGCGCGGTCAGCGCGAACGGGATCACCAGCATCAGGAAGATCTCGAAGAGGTTGGTGAAGCCGTTCGGGTTCTCGAAGGGGTGGGCGGAGTTGGCGTTGAAGTAGCCGCCGCCGTTGGTGCCCAGCTCCTTGATGGCCTCCTGCGAGGCGACCGCGCCGCCGTTCCACTGCTGCGTGCCGCCCGTGAACGTGGCCGACCTCGTGGATGCCGGCGAAGTTCTGGATGGCGCCGCAGGCGACCAGCACGATCGCGCCGCGATCACCGAGATCGGCAGCAGGATGCGGACGATGCCGCGCACCAGGTCGGCCCAGAAGTTGCCGAGCTCACCGGTGCGGGAGCGGGCGAAGCCGCGTACCAGCGCCACGGCGACGGCGATGCCGACGGCGGCGGAGACGAAGTTCTGCACGGCCAGGCCGCCGGTCTGCACGACGTGGCCCATGGCCTGCTCGCCGTAGTACGACTGCCAGTTGGTGTTCGACGACGAACGACGCGGCGGTGTTGAACGCCTGGTCCGGGTCGATCGACGCGAAGCCGAGCGACAGCGGCAGCGTGCCCTGGAGCCGCTGCAGCAGGTACAGGAAGAGCACGCCGACCGCGGAGAAGGCCAGGACGCCGCGCAGATAGGCGGGCCAGCGCATCTCGGTGTCCGGGTTGGCGCCGATCGCCCGGTAGATCCACTTCTCGACGCGCAGGTGCTTGTCGGAGGAGTAGACGCGCGGCCATGTAGTCGCCGAGGGGACGGTACGCCAGCGCGAGCGCGCCGATCAGCGCGGTCAGCAGGAGCACGTCAGCGAGTACGGGACTCATGGGTACGGAGCTCATGGAGACGGGGCTCATCCGGACTCCTTCGTGGATACCCCGGCCTTTAGCCCGGGGTGGGGGTACCTCCCGCTTGCGGGGGAGAAACGAAGCTCCTGCGGAGCAGGGCAGGGAAAGATGAATCGCCGCCAGGGCGATTCGGCGTCTGAAGCCGCCGGCCGACAGCCGCCGCTCACACCGAATCTGATACGGTGTGAGGCGTGACGCAGCAGGTCAAGCGGGCGTTCAAGTACCGCTTCTACCCCACGGATGAGCAGGCAGCCGAGCTGTCGCGCACGTTCGGCTGTGTTCGCCTCGTCTACAACAAGGCACTGGAGGACCGTACGCGGGCCTGGTACGGCGAGCAGCGCCGGATCTCCTACGTGCAGTCGTCGGCCGCGCTGACGGAGTGGAAGAAGACCGAGGAACTCGCCTTCCTGGCCGAGGTGTCCTCCGTCCCGCTCCAGCAGGCACTGCGCCATCTGCAGACGGCGTTCGGGAACTTCTTCGCCAAGCGCGCCAAGTACCCCCGGTACAAGAGCCGGAAAAACTCCCGTGCGTCGGCCGAGTACACCCGCAGCGCCTTCAAGTGGCGCGAGGGGAAGCTGACGCTGGCGAAGATGGCTGAGCCGCTGGACATCCGCTGGTCCCGTCCTCTCCCGCAGGGAGCGGAGCCGACCACGGTGACCGTGTCCCGCGACGCTGCGGGCCGCTGGTTCGTGTCCCTGCTCGTCGAGGACACCCTCACCCCCGCGCCCGCCACGACCGCTGCCGTCGGCCTGGACGCCGGGATCACCTCCCTCGTGACCCTGTCCACCGGGGAGAAGATCGCCAATCCCCGGCACGAGCGCCGTGACCGCGCACGCCTCGCCCGCGCTCAGCGGGAGCTGTCGCGGAAGGCGAAGGGCTCCAGCAACTGGGCCAAGGCCCGCGTGAAGGTCGCCCGCGTGCACGCCCGGATCGCCGACCGGCGCCGGGACTTCCTGCACAAGCTGTCGACTCGACTCGTCCGTGAGAACCAAACGGTCGTGATCGAGGACCTCACCGTCCGCAACCTGCTGAAGAACGGCAAGCTCGCGCGCGCCATCTCGGATGCGGCCTGGACAGACCTCCGCATGATGCTGGAGTACAAGTGCGCCTGGTACGGGCGCGACCTCGTCGTGATCGACCGCTGGTTCCCCAGCTCGAAGCTGTGCGGGGCCTGCGGCACGGTCGCGGCGAAGATGCCGCTGAACGTCCGCGAGTGGACGTGCGACTGCGGCACCGTGCATGACCGCGACGTGAACGCGGCACGCAACATCCTGGCCGCCGGGCTGGCGGCGTCTGCCTGTGGAGACGGTGTAAGACCTCAACGGGAGTCCTCCCGGACGGGGCGGTCGTCGGTGAAGCAGGAACCCCAGCGGGCGACCGCTGGAATCCCCCGCCCTTAAGGCGGGGGAGGAAGTCAAGGGCGTGCTCAGAACCTCTCCGGGAAGATCAGGGCGAGGACGAGATAGCCCAGCAGGGCGACGGCCACGACCAGTCCGATGACGTTCTCGGCGGTCACAGCTTCGCCACCCCCTTGGCGACGAGCGCCACGAGCGTGAACACCGCGATCGTGATGAGGACGAAGGCCACGTCGGCCATCGGGGCTCCTGGAAGAGGGTCGGGAATCCGTAACGGAAATCCGTAAGAGGATCCGTAAGAGGATCGGACCGCAACAGCAAACCCGCCCGGGGTCCGCGGACAACTTTCCTTAACGCCTCTCTTACGGCACCCCGCCCACCTTTGACGCGGCCCATACGCCCCCTGCACACGGCCCATACATCCGCCGCCGACCCCACCGGGAACGGGCAGGCCCGCGGGGCGGCACCGTCCCTGAGAGGTAAAGGGCGGATAGATGTTGACGTAAAGAGGGTCTAGACTTACGCTGTGACAGCGTCGATGAAGCGCCGGGACCTGGAGCGCAAGCTCCGCGCCGCAGGCTGCGTGAAGAAGATCCCCGACAAGGGCCCGCACAGCAAGTGGGCCTGCCCCTGCGGGAAGCACATGGTGCCGATCCCCCGGCACCGAGAGATCTCGCCCGGTGTCATCGATGAGGCGAAAGCGAAGCTCGAATGCCTGCCGGAGAGGTGGACGAAATGACCCGCATGACATACGAGACCGTCGCCAAGCGCTGGAAGCACGGCTGGGAACTCCACATCGAGGGAGTCGGCGTCACCCAGTCCAGGACGCTGCTCGACGCGGAGTCCATGGCCCGCGATTACGTTGCTCTGCTGCTGGAGGTCCCCGAGGATTCCTTTGACGTGAAGGTCACGCCGGAGATCGGGGCCGGAGTGGACGGCGAGCTTGTCGGGCTGCGTGACGCTGATCAGGAGGCGGAGGCCGCGCAGGAGCGTGCCGCCGCGCAGCGCCGGAAGGTGGCTCGACGCCTGGACTCGCTGGGACTGTCCGGCCGGGAAATCGCTGCCGTACTCAAGGTCAGTCCGCAACGGGTTTCCCAGCTCCTGGACAAAAAGAGGGACACGCCGCGTGTCAGCCGACGCTGATCTGTCGGC
The DNA here is from genome assembly GCA_963711935.1 of uncultured Actinomycetota bacterium. Lineage (GTDB taxonomy): Bacteria > Actinomycetota > Actinomycetes > Streptomycetales > Streptomycetaceae > Streptomyces. The sequence continues at coordinate 202,127 of CAVQGD010000033.1, read as the reverse complement.
CAATGCTGATCTGTCAGCCGATGCTGATCACGTCCGTTGAGCGGGCTGCCGTTGAGATTCTCGAATCGGTCCGGTCATCCGGGCATCCGGGCATCCGGGCATCCGGGCAACGGCGCCGTCAGGCTTGCGGGCGCTCAAGCGAAGTCGTCGTCCATCAGGTCCAGGTCCGGCGGTACCAGGGTCGTCGACTCCACCAGGCCCTTGAGCAGGTTGTGCAGCAGGCTGTTGTCGGAGGGGCGGCCCTCGGACTTGTCGTGCACCAGCGGGTACGTGAAGCCGGTCCTGTGCAGGCGGCGGCGTACCGCCTCGATCCGGTACTCGACCTTGCGCTCGGTCCAGCCCCCCTCCGGGCGGAGCCAGGCGAGCTGCTCGGCGGTCCGGCTGTAGCTCAGGGGGCGCGGCTCCTCCTCGTACAGCAGGTACCGCTGGCCGAGGACGACCAGCAGCAGCCGTTCGTCGTCGTCGAGCGGCCACCTGTTCGGCCGTACGGTCTCGGCGCGGCGGCGCGATACCGGCCCCTGGTCGTCGTGGCCCGCCACATACAGCTCGACCAGGTGTTCGCGGTAGCCCGAGCCCCTCACGAACAGCGGGGTGTAGCCGGTGGCGAGCGGGATCGGCTCGGTACTGCTGTGCATCATCCGGCCGCGCGGCAGCCGCACGAGCTGCTGCCCGGTGTTGCGCAGCCACCACTGCCCCCCGCCGTACGTCAACTCCCCGTGCCGTCGGCTCACCCGCAGGTCGTCCACGCCGACCTCCAGGTCCACCTCCGGCTCCTCCCCCCGCCCGAAGCACACCGTCAGCCCCGGCCGGGGCGGTGCGCTGAGGTCACCACTGACGGTGCGCGCGTGCAGGGTGCCGAGCGGGGAGGGCACGACTCCGTGCGCGAGGCTGGCAGAGAGGGACATCGCTGGTCTCCTTGGTTCGCTGGTCTTCGCTGGTCCGCTGGTGCGCCGGTGCGCCGGTTCGCCTTGCCGGTTCACTGGGATTCTCGGCGGGCTTACCGGGGCGTTCACCAGGATCCGCCCCCTTCTACGGGACCCTTCCCCATGCCCTGCCCCTGGCCGAACGAGCCCTGGGGAAAAGACGCGAGACCCGCCGCGGCCGTAGCGAGGACGTGCCGCGGCGAAGGCGCTCGACTCCCTGCAATTCATTACGCTGGAAGAAGTCCGCCGAACGCAGATTGGCCACCAGCAAGAGCTGACGGCCAATCACGAAAGATCGAGGCTGAGTGAAACCGGCATCACCAACGCCGCCGGCGAAGGGAACAACCGGGTAATCAAGAAAGCATAGGCGTCCGCAACCGTGAATAACCAACGACTACGGTCACGCTGCGCGGCCACCTGCCGGGCTCGCAGCATCCTGCTTGCCCATCAAGTTCCATGAGCCGAACAGTCTGTCTCGTCAGCAGCCACCTAGCGGCTTGGTGGGGTATATCGTATGCGTGGAGCCGTCCTGGACCGATGACGGAATGTGGCAGGTACGGGTTTCGACATGACCCGAAGGGGTGGCGACGGATTTTACGTCGAGATCGGCATCCGTCCTCCACCACCAATTCTGCAACGTTGTGCAGCTGTCGTTGACGCGGTGTCCGACCCACACGGTCGGCGAAGAAACCCGTTGCCCGTCTTGATTCGAGCCGGCGATGTCGACGTTGATATCCTGAGACCCATAGTTGCTGCAGATTTGCACCTGTACCGATGGAGAGGACGCGGCTTCAGCCGATCCAGGCATCACCAGCAAACTCAAGCCGACCGTGGTGAGCGTCGCCAGAGCGACTTTGCGCGAGCGCGAGAGGCGAGACATTGCGTTTATGCGCTTGGGGCGAAACATATGGTTTACCAACTCTCTCGATAGGAACTGGCCGACGAGGCGATAATTTACGTACTGCTTATTTGAATGTCAAGGCGGCATCAGACATTTTCGGCCAGACCATCGGGCATTTTCGGCCAGGTTGACGACGACCGCGGCACCCTCAGCGAGCCGACCTTTTACGGGATAGCGCACATCAATGGAAAAGGTCTGCCAAAACGGATCTGGAGCCGACCTCGGGCTGAATGACAGGAAAGGGCCCAGGATATGAGGTCGCGGCGAAGGACGTTTGGCCTTGATCTACCGACCGGTCCATTATGGAGAACACCCGGAGAAACGAGGAAGTGCCTTGCGACCTGCGATGATGGGAGTTCTTGAGGCTTCCAGCACGCACGATCGGCAAGGAACTTCCGAGATACAAGTACCCCTGCAAGCAATGACCATGGACGACCATGGACCCGGGCCCATCTGGGCGCGGTTCGGTCCATCGTGATGGCGGCGATAACCGCAGGCACGAACTTCGCGACATCGGCGGATCTACGTCTTAAGATCCGGGCCATTAACTGCGACCGACCAGTCCAATCCCCCTGCCCGCAAGGGCAAGAAGAAAAGCGCCGCCAAGTCCCGGTCCCACGAGAGGACATGACGAAGGCCCGCACCTCCTGACCGGAACAGAGGGAGCGGGCCTTCACCGTCTCAGGGGCTACAGGTCTCAGGGGCTACAGGTCTCAGGGGCTACAGGTCTCAGGGGCTACAGCAGGTTGTCGTCGCCGTCCTGCACGCCGCCGGTGAAGGCAGCCCACTCGCTGTCCGTGAAGAACAGGACCGGACCGTCAGGGCTCGTGGAGTCCCGAACTGCCCGACCCCCGTTCAGCTTGGCCACCTCCACACAGTCGCCACCGGTACCGCCACCCGAACGCTTCGACTTCTTCCACGCGCTCGCAGGGATGACCTGGTTCTTCAACTCGCTCTTGTCACGCACTAGACAGCTCTTTCTTGATCTTCTTGATCATTGCGATCGATTCCAGAGGCGATTGGGCCAGCTTGCGCATGGCCTCGATGTAATACCGGTTTTCGCGGATCTCCTTGGGACGAGTCTGGAAGGTCATCCCCGTCATGGAATCGAAAGCCGTGATGGGCTTTTCATCAGCCCCGCCGAACTCAAGCAGATGCACCATGTACATGGACGTGGCGGCTGCTGTGAACGGTACGACGCAGAGACTGACCGTGCGAAAAGAGGCATCCTCGATCAGCGAATCGAGCTGCTTCAGCATGACCTCCTTACCACCGGCCTCCTGGTGCAGAGCGGCCTCGCTGAAGATGAACTCCACCACTGGCGGGCTCGGCTTGGTGAAGATGCCCCGGCGGTTCCGGCGCAGCTCCACCGAACGCTCAACGGTGTCCGGCGTCATGACAGAGCCCGCGACACCCGCCGTCAGAGATCTCGCGTAGTCCTCGGTCTGGAGCAGGGACGGCAGCACGTTCGCCGCGCACGTCGTGATGCGCTGCGCAGCGTCCTCGTAGGCGATGAACTGGAGCAGGCTCTCCGCGAACTCCCCGTCGAACGCCGTCCACCAGGCGTCGGCAATCGACATGCCCTCGGATCGCATCGTCTCCAGACGGACACGCGTAGCCAGGTCCATGCTGAGGAACGTGACGAGGATCTTCCATTCCTTGTCCTTGGGCCAGGTCAGGCCGCGCTCCATCTGGGAGACCCGGTGGTAGCTCTTGTAGCCAAGCGCCTTCGCGATGTCGATCTGCTGTACGGGCGCGCCATCGGGCAGGCGAGCGGTCTTGCGCGCTTCCTGGAGTGCTTGGCCGAAGCGCTTTCGCGCTGCCATCGCAGCCGTGTTGAGTGCCACGAGCGTCCTCCCCTCGGTGTATGGCGTCTTGCGCAGGGTAGCGCGCGCCCCCACGCGGAGGTCACTTCTGGGGGTAATTCAGGCAGTGGGGTTGCGTACGCGACTTCGTACGCACCACACTCATCCTCACGCACCGACGAACTGGCGTCGCAGTGCGTTACGTGACGTGGCCACCTCATGGCCGCGTAGGGGAGGCCGCACATGCACACGGACCAGCACGCAAGCACGACCGGAGTCAGCGAACGCTTCTTCCCCTGCGCCCCCGAGCAGGTGGCCGAGGCCCGTACCTGGGCAGCGGAGACATACGACGCGGCCGGCGTCGACCCCGAAGTCAGCGAAGTGTGCCGTCTCCTCGTGAGCGAACTGGCCACCAACTCCGTGGTGCACGCCCGCACCGCGTTCACCGTCCGCATCCACAAAACAGAGTTGTGGGTGGAGGTCTGCGACCACTCGTGTGCACTGCCCCAAAGGAGAGACGAACCCTGCCCCCTCACCAGCGAGGGAGGCCGTGGGCTGGAGCTGCTGACCCTGCTGGCGGAGGAGTACGACTTCGTACGCCGCCCCACCGGCAAGGTCGTGTGCTTCCGCCCGAAGATCGCATTCGTAGGCGCCGAGACAGGAGCGCAGCGGTGAACATCCCGGTTCCGGTAGAGCATCTCCCCCACCTCGCACTGCTCAGCCAGGAAGAACTGAACCGGGACGAGCATCCTCTCGACCCGTTCCGCCTGAGATTTCCCGGCTTCTACCAGCTCACTCCGGAGGGCACGGCGCTGCGCACGGACATCACGATCCGGCTCGACTCAGCCGCCCTCGCCTCCCTCAAGGCACAGATTCGCGCTGTGGAGTTGGCGTTCGTGAGCCGGATCGGCCGCCGTAGCCCGGAGGAACTCGACGCCGAGCGACGACGCGCGGCCGAGGTAGCCATCCAGGACGCCGAACTACCCGAAGTCGAACTGCTCGAACGACTCCTCGTGGCACTGAGAGCCGCATAGACGCAGGCCCCGGGGGGTGACGTTCACGACGTGCACGGCTCGGGCTCGCCCCAGCCCCCCTGGAGCCCGGGGCCACGCACACCACCCCGTTCTCCGGCCACGATCGCTTTTCGGACGAATTCCAGGACTCCCTGAAAGTGGCGCGTTCCCGTTCCGGTCACGAAGGGGGAACGCTATGAGTAGCGTCCCTGACCGTGAGCAAGTCCAACCCTCCTCGCACCACATCCGGTTGTGCGACTGACACGAAGGCCCCCTCTATGACTGATCTGACCGTCGACTCCGACGAGGCCACCGAGCTCCGTAACAAGGTCGTCGATCAGCTTCGCGCGGACGGCACGATCGTCTCGGCCGAGGTCGAAGCAGCGATGCGCAAGGTTGCCCGGCACCGGTTCGCGCCCGACGCACCGCTGGAGCCCGGCAGGCCCTGCGGAAGCGGAGGCTCGTTCGTCAGAACCGGCCGTCAGCAGGGAAGCCCACCCCGCCCAGGACGGTGAGGTCTGTGCGGTGCGGTGGGGACGACAGCAGGGCGAGTACGTCCGCGGGGGCCGGACCGTCAGCGGGAGGCGGAGCGGCGAGGGCGGACTGCGCGCTGGCTTCGTCCTGCCAGACCTCGGTGACGTGCATCGTGTCCGGGTCTGCTGTGTCCTGGCTGATCAGGTAGATCGCGCAGCCCGGGAAGCCGCGCAGTCTCTCCGCGACCCTCAGCAGGACGCCGGCGAGTTCGCCACCCCTACCCGGGTGCGCGGTCATGGTCATCAGTCTGCCGATCATGTTCAGACCAGGGTGGTGATGCAGAACGGGTGGCCGGCGGGGTCCAGCAGGACCCTCCACCGATCGGGCTGGGGCTGCGTCGGGGGCGCGACAGCACCCAGGGCCAGCAGCCGAGCCTGCGCGGAGTCCAGGTCGTCGACGCCCAGTTCGATGTGGGCCTGTTTCTCCTGGGAGGCATCCGGCCAGGTGGGCCGTCGGTAGTCGGCCAAGCGGTTGAATCCCAGTCCGGCCGAGCCCTCTTGGCCGAGCAGGACGAAGTCGTCAGTGGAGTAGGCGACGGGCAGGCCAAGGGCGTCGCCGTAGAAACGGGCCAGTTCGGCGGGGTCCGGGCAGTCGAACGTGACGGCCGCGTAGCGGATCGCGGGCGCGGATGTGTTTCCGGTGCTCATGGGAGAGACGCTATGACGGGACCAGGACAGGTTCCGGTCCTGGTCATGCGGGACACTTCACGATGTGATCAGCACCTCCGCCCGCCTGCTGCGACTGCTCTCACTGCTGTCCGCACGGCCGTCGTGGACCTGCGGCGAGCTCGCCGAGCGGCTGGCGGTCACCGAGCGCACGGTGCGGCGGGACGTCGCCAGGCTCCGGGAACTCGGCTACGGAATCGAATCCGACCCCGGTCCATGGGGCGGCTACCGCCTCGGCGGCGGCACCCGGATACCGCCACTCATCCTCGACGACGAGGAGGCACTCGCCGTGGCTGTCGGGCTGCGGGAGGCCGCGCTCAGCGGCGTCCTCGGCAGCGACCAGGCCGCGCTGTCGGCGCTGCTGAAACTGCGGCAGGTCCTGCCGCCGCGGATCGCGGACCGGCTGGGCGAGATGGACGCGGCATTCGTGCACACCCCCCGCCCCGACGCCCCGCAGATCGCGCCCGGCATGCTGCTGGAACTGGCCACCGCGTGCCGTCGGGGCGAGCGCGCCCGCCTGTCCTACCGCGACCGGGAAGGGAAGGCCACGGTCCGGGACGTCGATCCGTACCGCCTCGTGCACACGGGCCGCCGCTGGTACTTCGTCGCCCGGGATGTGACGCGGGGCCAGTGGCGGACGTTCCGGGCCGACCGGGTCGGTGCAGATACAGCCGACCGGGCATGCGGTGGAACTCGTCGATTCGCCCGACCCGGCGCTGCTCGTCTCCCGCTCCCTCGCGGCCGGCGCCTACCCGCTCTACGTGACGATCCGCCTCCCGCTGCCCATGGACCAGGCGCTGCGGCTGATCCCGCCGAGGGTCGGCACCCACCGCCCGGAAGGCCCCCACGCCACGATCGTCGACATCGGCGGCCCCGACGCGGCCGGGCTCGCCAAGTACCTCCTCAGCCTGGGTACACCGCTGCGGGTCCTGTCACCGGACGATGTGCGGGAAGCGCTGTTGCGCCGTGCCCGAGAACTGTTCGAGGACAACGTGAACAGTCAGCTCCCATAGAAGCGCGTTGCGCCGGGGACGGCGGCGAAGCCGGTAGGCGAGCTGAACCATCCTGGAATACGGCATGCCCCCCACGGGCGGCATGGGCATGGGCATCGACCGCCTGATCATGGCCTTCACCGGCAAGAACATCCGCGAAACCATCCTGTTCCCCCTGGGGAAGCCCAGCTGACCCGCCCCCCGCGCGCTAGCAATGCGCGCTAGCAATACGCTCCAGCAATGTGGCCCCTGCGTGAAGCCGACGCGGGGGCCACAGCTTTGCCGGGGCTTCGCACTCGGGGACAGGTCCCAGATGCCGTTAGTCGAAGACGATCCCGACTTCCCGTGCAAGGCTCAGGGCCAGTTCCATCGACCCTGGGCCCTGCACGGTGACGCCCTTCAGACTCGCGTCGCCGCCGACGTCGAGCAGAGTGCAGTTCTCGATGCGCACGCTCCCAGGCTTCACGTGCCCGGCCTGGGCGCCGGTCAGATGCGCAAACTGAGAGCCGGTCAGGTCGCAGTTGACGAACCGGACGTTGTGCATCTCGGACTTCTGGAAGTCCACGCCCTGCATGGGTACGTCCTCGAAGGCGACGCCGTAGAACTTGCACTCCCGGAACAGGGCGTGGTCGGCCTTGCCTCCCTCGAACCGCACATCGCGGAAGGTCGCGGCCTTCCAGGACGATCCGGTGATACGGCTCGCCAAAACAGTGCAGCGGACAAGGGAGACGTCGTACGCCTTCAACTCGGCGAAGTCACAGGTTTCGAGCGCCGAGTCGGAGATCTGGCCGCGCCGCATATCGGCACCGTTGAAGCGGACGCCCTCGAACCTGCATCCCTCGGCCTCGAACGCCTCCGCGCGGGCGCCGGCGAAGGAGGTGCCGGCGTACAGGACGCGCTTGACCATCGCGTCATCCTCCAGAGCGTCGCGCGGCATCTCGGCCGGCTCGAAGTGGGCCGGCAGCCTCGGGGCCGTGGGGTTCTTGATGGGGCCGCCTTGCCGCATGACCTTGGCCATCCGTGACATCCCTTCGGGGATCTGCCTGGGATTCTTGGGCGGAGGAAAAGGGGCAGCGTAGCAGCGCCATGGATAGCGTCCTTGTGAGGTCAGCTCATCTCGCCGACTGGGAACCCATCAGCCCGGGGACACCGATCTCCCTCATCTGGGCTGGGAAGGCTGCAACTTGAGCTGCTTGACCAGATTCTGCTGAGTGGGCCGGGGGCGAGGGGTAGACAACTGCTCCGGGTGCAGACCGGGGTGGATTGCGCGAGCTATTCCTTCAATGGTGCCTATCCCGTAAATCCACCCCGATTCTGCCGGATGACCCTCAGGGACCCTGTTGTTCTCGGTGAGGACAACCAGCCCGTAGTCGTAGTCGTCACCAGTGAACGCAGCCATACTGTTCACCTTCCAGTCAAGCCTGTCGTAGGCGTCTACATCAGGGTTGTTGGAGCGCCTCAGCCAGCCGTTCTTGACATGGACAACAGCGTTCTCGGGAGCTCCTGCCGGGGCTCCCCATCGCTGATCACTCTGGACTTGATTCATGAGGTTCAGCGCGTAAGTGCGCGCCTCCTGGGTGAGCACCGGCGCTTCTGTGCTACCCGCTTCTATGCCACCGTTGTGTGTGAACACCTTCAGGAGTTCGAGCTGGTCCGCTGCGGTGACCTGACTGAGACCCCAGAAGCCTTCCTTGTCGAGGATGGTGTTTTTCATTCCCACCCGGTCGAGGAATTCCTGAATCTTAACGGGGTCCGGGGCCGACGGATTTGTCAGATCCGAAAGTCTCTTCCAGAGAGTCGTGGCCGCAGTATTGTCCGAAGCGGTGATCATTTTCCTGGCAAGAGCGTCGTCCTCGCCGGTCAGGGGGCCCTTGCTGTGGAACAGCAGCGCACCCAGGATGACTGGCTTTATCACACTTGCCGCATCCTGCTGCCTGTTCTCGTCATATGTGCAGGAAATGCCGGTTTTGCGGTCGTACAGGGCAACCGACGCCACACTGTCACGGCCCCTCAAAGTCTTGTTTATGCCCTTCTCGATGCGCTTGGCCAAGAGACGTCCAGCCGGCTTGTTGCTATCCGAGGTACAGGCAGCTCCGACCCCTCCCCGATCACCAATCGCAACCGCAGTTGCGACAGTCGGCAGCGAGGCCGCGAGGGCTATTACTCCAGCCGCCACCTTTATGTAACTACGCACAGTCGCCCCTTCATGCTTTGCCCATCAGGCTTTCACGTCACTCACCTTCGCGAATAACGACGTCGCACAATAGCACAAGCATCAGAAGGGGAAATTGGGAATTAAATTCCATTTCATTCCGCTTCATTCTGCTTCATTAGACAAAGGGGTGTTTTGATACTCTTTGGGGCACCGATCCTGCCGGGCAGGTGCCGGCGGAGGCACCACTACGGCACTTCTCGCGCAGCAGCACTCAGCGTCGGAACGCCGCCGCGGGGAGACGGAGAGACTCAGAGAGATGAGTTCGGAGAGATGAGTTCGGAGAGATGAGTTCGGAGAGGAGGTGCCGTTGCCGACGCCCAGGAGTCAAGCCGATATACCGGTCCCGGACCGCCCGTGGAGCGAGATCGTGCCCGGTCTGTGGATGGGCGGGCACGAGTTCACGGGGCGTTCCGGAGAGCGTGAGTTCGCCGTCGTGCACGATGAGTTCGATCTGGTCCTGACGCTGCTGCGGCTTCCCGGGTACGGGCCGGACGAGGGCGTCGAGCACCATGTGTGGCCCATCCCGGACGGGCCACTCGACGGGACCCAGCTCATGGGCGTGATGCGGCTGGCGCGGACCGCGTGTGAGGCGCTGGAGGAGGAGCGCCGCGTACTCGTCCGCTGTTACCACGGGTACAACCGCTCGGGGCTCGTCGTGGCCCAGTCGCTGATCCGCACGGGCCACTCCCCCGACGAAGCGATCCGCCTCATCCGTTCCCGCCGCTCGCCGTGGACCCTGCACAACGAGTTGTTCGTGGAGTACCTGCGTGCGGGACTGGCCACGGCCCAGCTCCTGGAGGAGCTCGCGGAGGAGACGGCCGAGTAACGGAGGCGACGCTGACGCTGTCTCCGGGGCCTCCGGGCAAGGACGGGTGAGAGCAAGGACAGGTGAGAGCAAGGACGGGTGAGAGCTCGGGCCCGGCGGGGCGCGCCTCTGATGGACCAGTGCGGCAGGCGAACCCCACAGTCCGCTCCTAATGTGGCGGTTAGTCAGCTTCATCCCTATTCAGGAGGAGCCCCCATGCCCCTGCGTTCCCCCCTTAAGCGCCTCGGCATAGCTGCCGCCAGCGGTGCGCTCGTCACTGCCGCCGTTACCGGCACCGCAGTCGCCGACAACGACCCGCAGCACAACTCGAGCAGCACGAGCGGCACAAGCGGCACGAGCAATCCGAACAGCACAAGTGACTCGAGCAGCACAAGCAAGCCGAACAACACAGGCGACTCGAGCAGTGCCAGCGACTCGAACAGCTCAAGCAACTCGAACAGCTCAAATACCTCAAAGGACTCGAACCCGAATAGCTCACAGGCTTCGAACACTTCGAAAGAGCAGGCCTCGAACAGCTCACAAGACTCGAATACTTCAAAGAAACCGGACTCGAACTCGAACAATTCACAGGCTTCGAATCCGAACGACTCACAGACCTCGAACACCTCGGAGAGCTCCGAGAGCTCCGAAAACTCCGAGAGCTCCGAAAACTCCGAGTCCTCCAACGCCTCAAAGCCCTCTGAGAACTCCGAGAACTCCGAGGCCTCCCACATCCGAGACCTCAAAGCTCTCCGAGTCCTCCAGCACATCCGAAACCTCAAAGCCTTCCGAGAACTCAAGCACTCCGAAACCTCAAAGCCCTCCGAGACCTCCAACACCCGTCCGAGACCTCAAAGCCCTCCGAGACCTCAAACACTCCGAAACCTCAAAGCCCTCCGAACACATCCGAAACCTCAAAGCCCTCCGAGACTTCCAACAGCTCCAACAGCTCCAACAGCTGGCAACACCACTCAAACCAGTCAGGACAGACCCCCAACTCCTCAAACTCATGGGCACCCAACGCGAACCCCGGCAACAAGGACTTCGCCACGGGTAAGGTCACCGCCCTCGACGGCCTGCGCCTGCGTAACGGACCAGGTCTCAACCACGATGTCGTCGGCTTCGTCCCCTACGGCGAACTCGTCAGCATCTTCTGCAAGTACCCGGGGGACACGGTCGACGGCAACCCTCTGTGGTACCAACTCGCCGACGGCACCTGGGCCTGGGCCTCAGCCCGGTACATCGACAACATCGGCAAGGCACCCCGCTGGTGCTGACCGCAGGTGCTGACCGCAGGTACTGACCGCAGGCGCTGTCCGGCACCGCCCGGCACCACCAGGTGCCACCAGGTGCCACCAGGCACCGCCCGGCATAGCCCCACCCCCGCCCCATCACCACCCCATCACCACCTCCCGCGAGGTCGCTAAATGCACCGTAATGGCCCGTTTTTCCCTACATAACGGGACATCAGGCATCTCGCTTGCTATGTTCCGGAAATGACCAAGGCCGGAACTGCCGTGGCAGCGGACTCGTCCTCTCCGGCGGTACGCCTGCTCCGGCGCCGTGGCGTCGAGCTCGCCCTCATCGTCGTCGCCGTCCTGCTCTCCGTGTACGGCTACTGCGCTGTCGGTCTCGCACACGGCGGCACCATCCCGCCCGGCGCCGCCCGTTACGGCGCCGGGCTCGGCGCGCTCGCGCTGCTCGCGCATGCCGCGGTGCGCTTCCGGGCGCCGTACGCCGATCCGCTGCCGCTGCCCATCGCCGTCCTCCTCAACGGCCTGGGCCTGGTGCTGATCTACCGCCTCGATCTGGAGACCCCGCACGACCAGGCGGTCTCCGCCCAGCTCAACTGGTCGATCCTGGGTGTCGCGCTCTTCATCGTGTCCGTGCTGCTGCTGCGGGACCACCGGGTACTGCGGCGCTACGCGTACGTGTCCGTGGTCGGCGCGCTGACCCTGCTGGCGCTGCCGATCCTCTTCCCCTCGGTGAACGGCGCCCGCATCTGGATCCGGATCGCCGGATTCTCCCTCCAGCCGAGCGAGTTCGCGAAGGTACTGCTGGCCGTGTTCTTCGCCAGTTACCTCGCGGCGAACCGGAACGCGCTCGCGTACACGGGCCGCCGTATCTGGCGCTTCGACCGGCTCCGGCTGCCCCCCGGGCGTGTCCTCGGCCCGATCGTCGCCATCTGGCTGCTGAGCGTGGGCGTCCTGGTCCTGGAACGGGACCTGGGGACCTCGCTGCTGTTCTTCGGGCTGTTCGTGGTCCTGCTGTACGTCGCCACCGGCCGCACCGGCTGGGTCGCGGTCGGGCTGCTCCTGGCGGTCGCGGGCGCCCTCGCGGTGGGCATGACGGAGCCGCACGTGCACGGCAGGGTCGAGGACTGGCTGCACCCCTTCGCGTCGATCGAGGCGGGCCATGGACCGAGCCAACTCGCCCAGTCCCTCTTCGCGTTCGCCGCGGGCGGGATGCTCGGCACCGGGCTCGGCCTCGGCCACTCCAGTCCTGATCGGCTTCGCCGCCAAGTCGGACTTCATCCTGGCGACGGTGGGCGAGGAGCTGGGGCTGGCCGGTCTGTCGGCGCTCTTCCTGCTGTACGCGCTGCTGGTGGAGCGCGGCTACCGGGCGGGCCTCGCCCTGCGCGACCCCTTCGGCCGGCTCCTCGCCATCGGCCTCGCCTCCCTCGTCGCCCTCCAGGTGTTCGTCATCGCGGGCGGCGTGACCGGGCTGATCCCGCTGACCGGCATGGCGATGCCGTTCCTCGCGCAGGGCGGCTCCTCGGTCGTCACCAACTGGATCATCGTGGCGCTGCTGATCCGGCTCAGCGACTCGGCCCGCGGCCAGCACGCGCGGCAGGAGCAGCACCCACGACAAGACCAGCACGTACGACAGGACCGGCACCCACAACAAGACCAGCACCCACCCCAGGATGCGGGCGCCGTGAGCAGCCGAGGCCCGCGGGAGATCCGGCCATGACGAAGTACATCCGCCGGGCCGCCCTCCTGTGGGTCCTGCTCTTCGTCGCCCTCCTCGCGAACGCCACCCGCGTCCAGGTCTTCCAGGCCGGTACGTACGACAACAACCCCGCCAACCGCCGTGGCGTGTTCGCCCGTTAGGGCCAGCCGCGCGGGGACATCGTCGTCGGGGACCGCCCGGTCACCGGGTCCCGTGACACCGGCGAGCAGCTCCGGTACGAGCGGACGTACCACGCCGGCCCCCTGTATGCCCCCGTCACCGGCTTCGCCTCGCAGAGGTACGGCTCGACGCTCCTGGAGGACACGGAGGACGAAGTCCTCGCGGGCACCCACCCGTTGATGTCCCTGCTCCCCGCCTGGAACGACATGACGCGCTCCCGCCCCCCGGGCGGCCAGGTCGTCACGACCATCGACCCGGCGGCGCAGCGCGCGGCCTACTTCGGGCTGGGCGACCGCCGGGGCGCGGTCGCGGCGCTCGAACCTGCCACGGGGCGCATCCTGGCGCTGGTGTCCACGCCGTCGTACGACCCGGGAGAGCTGTCCGGGAACGGCCCGGACGTGGTCGAGGCATGGGAGCGGCTGAACGGCGAGCCGGGCAGGCCGATGCTCAACCGGGCGATCCGGCAGACGTACCCGCCGGGTTCGACGTTCAAGGTGGTGACCGCCGCGGCCGCGCTGGACGCGGGAGTGATCAGGGACCTGGACGCCCCGACCCGTTCCCCGGACCCGTACACCCTGCCCGGCACATCGACCTCGCTGTCGAACGCGGGCGGGGGATGCGAGAACGCCTCGCTGCGCTATGCCTTCGAGTGGTCGTGCAACACCGTCTTCGCGAAGCTGGGCGCGGAGGTGGGACTGAGGCGGATGACGGGCATGGCACAGGACTTCGGTTTCAACAACTCCAGGCTGCGGATCCCCTTCGCGGTCGCGTCGAGCAGCTTCGACACCACAATGGACCGGGCGCAGCTCGCGCTCTCCTCGATCGGGCAGTACAACACGCGGGCGACCCCGCTGCAGATGGCGACGGTCACGGCGGCCGTGGCGAACGGCGGCTCCGTCATGGCGCCCTACCTGGTGGAGCGGACGACCACGAGCCACGGCGCCACGATCAGGGCGACGAGCCCGCGGGAGCGGCGCCTGGCGATGAACCCGGCGACGGCCGCGGAGCTGCGCGAGCTGATGACCGACGTGGTGGAGGAGGGCACCGGTGCGAAGGCCGCGATCCCCGGCGCCACGGTCGGCGGCAAGACCGGCACCGCCCAGCACGGCCTCGGCAACTCCGGCACTCCGTACGCCTGGTTCATCTCCTGGGCCCACGCGGACGACGCGCCGGAGCCGGCCGTCGCGGTCGCCGTGGTCGTGGAGGAGGCGGACGCCGACCGCGGAGAGATCAGCGGAGGCGGCGACGCGGCACCGATCGGGCGGGCGGTGATGGAAGCAGTGCTGCGGCGTTCGACCGGCTGACCGGCTTCCGGAGGCTGACCGGCTCAGCTGAGCGGCTTCCGGAGTTCGGAGCGCACCTGGGGGGTCGCTCGGCGAGGTCGGTGACGAGGGGGAACCGGTCAGACTGATGGTGTGAAGAGCGAAGACACCCCCTTTGTGGGCGGGCCTCTGGACGGTCGTGTGCTGCCCGTACTGATCGGTATCACCGGGCATCCGCCCAAGATCTATCGGGTACCTGTGCCGGATACGGCCGGCGGCCCTCCGACCGTGCTGGTCTACCGGCGCGTGCCCAAGCCGCACAGCGGGCGGTTCGCCCTCAGTCAGAAGTGGCAGTACGAGTACGACCCCGAGGGCCGGGAGGGGGAGGGGCTCCGGTGGCCGTGGTCCAGGTCCAGGGCGAAGCCAGGCGCCGCGCCGGGAGGGAAGCGCGGCAGCACGGACGAGTGACCTCCTTGGGCCGGACCGGTCTCTCGGCGCGCGGCCCGGCCGTACGCGTCTCATCCTGCCGGTGCGAGATGGACGGACCATCCCCGCACCGGAGGTGATGTCGTGTCAGGGAGATTGCTGCGCCTGGTCTGTACGGCGGTGGCGGTCGCGGCCGGTGTGGTCCTCGTACCCGTCCCGTCGGTCGCCGTTCCCGAGCCGGAGGAACCACCGGCCGCCGAGTCCCCCGAATCCCCCGGGTCCTCGAACGCCGAGGCCACCCGACCCACCCGGTCCCCCGAGCCGTCCAGGTCCTCCGAGCCCTCCCAGTCCCCTGGGCCGTCCCGGTCCCCCGAGCCGTCCCCGTCCTCCGGTGACGGGGACCGTTCCGTCGCCGAGCTGCTGGCCGA
Organism: uncultured Actinomycetota bacterium; assembly: GCA_963711935.1. GTDB lineage: Bacteria > Actinomycetota > Actinomycetes > Streptomycetales > Streptomycetaceae > Streptomyces. Next base: position 187,026 of record CAVQGD010000033.1, on the reverse strand, counting down.
TCTCCAGCGTCTCTACCGCGAGGCCGGTAAAGCCACCGAGGCCTACAACGCCACCGAGGAGAAGCTGAAGCGGCAGCGGGCCGAGGTCGAGCGGATCGACCGGCGGCTCGTCCGGGCACGCCTCGCCCTGCACGACAGCCAGGTGGAGGCAGGCCGGCTCGCGCGGCAGCAGTACCAGAGCCGTACCGACATCTCCCCGTACGTACGGCTGCTGCTGGCCCGCGATCCGCAGGGCGCCCTCGACCAGGAGCATGTGATCCGGCGGGTGGAGCGGGAGCGGGCGGGGACCGTGAAGCGGCTCGCGGGGAACGAGAAGAAGGCCAAGTCCCTGGCACGCCAGGCACGCAAGGCCCTCGACAAGCAGCTCTCCCTCGCCGAGCGGCGCAAGGAGGAGCGGGACAACGTGCGGGAGCGACTGAAGGAGGTCGAGGAACTGCTTGCCTCCGTCAGCGACGAACAGCTCGGCCAAGTCGCCGCGTTGGAGCGGAAGAGGGTGGCCGGCGCCCAGAAGGAACTCGTGGCCTCGGGGGCGCTGAGCACCGTACGGCGGCCGAGCGAGCGCGGTGCGGCGGCGCTGCGGTACGCCGTCGAGCAGATCGGCAAGCCGTATGCGTGGGGTGCCGAGGGGCCCGGCGCGTATGACTGTTCCGGGCTCACCTCGCAGGCCTGGGCACACGCCGGCCGGCCGATTCCGCGGACCAGTCAGGAGCAGTGGGCGCGGCTCCCCCGCGTACCGGTCGGGCGGCTGCGGCCGGGGGATCTCGTCGTGTACTTCCCGGAGGCCACGCACGTCGCCCTCTATCTCGGGAACGGCCTGGTCGTGCAGGCGCCGCGGCCCGGGACGAAGGTCAAGGTGTCGCCCCTCGCCGCGAACCCGGTCCTGGGGGCCGTACGGCCCGACCCCCGTGGGGAGCCCCTGGCGCGGTACACGCCGCCGAAGCTCCCCGAGGGGGCACTGGACGGGGCCGACGAGGGTTACGCGTCGGCGGCGGCGCCGGAGGAGGAGTCAGCGGAGGAGACAGCGGAGTCAGCGGAGGAGGCCACGGAGGCGAAGTAGGCCTCGGTGGCATGCGGGTCGTCGCCCTCGTCGGGCGCCACGCCCCCCTTGTCGGCGCCCCCCTTGTCGGCGCCCCCCTCGTCGGCGAACGCGGGCGTGGTGGCGAGCAGCGGCTTCGGGACGACTGCGACGGCTGCGATGCCGCCCTGCTTCTGCTCGCGCAGCCGGACCCGGACGCCGTGCCGGTGGGCGAGGCGGGCCACCACGTGCAGACCGAGCCCGAGTCCGTCGCCGCCCTGCTGGCTCTCCTGGCCCTGCTGGCCTTCCTGACCCTCCTGGCCCTGCTGGCTCTCCTGCCCATGCCGGCCATGCTGGTCGTACGGCTCTTCCGGGTCGAAGTCGCTTGAGGCGGGCGTTGAGCCGCTCCAGGCGGTCGGCGGGGATACCGATGCCCTCGTCCTGCACGGAGAGCATGACCTCGCCGTTCTCCAGCAGCCAGCCGGAGACCTCGACGGGCGCTCGGGCGGGGAGAACGAGGTGGCGTTCTCCAGGAGTTCGGCGAGCAGATGGCTGAGGTCGTCGGCGGCGAACCCGGCGATATGCGCGTGCGGCGGCAGCGACGGCGATGCGGACGCGCTCGTACCGCTCGATCTCGCTGACGGCCGCGCGGACGACGTCGACGAGCGGGACGGGACCCGCGTGCCGCTGGCCGTGTTCGGCGCCGGCGAGGACGAGGAGGTTCTCGCTGTGGCGGCGCATGACGGTGGCGAAGTGGTCGAGCTTGAAGAGCGTGGCGAGCCGTTCGGGGTCCTGCTCGCGCTCCTCCAGGCCCTCGATGACGGCGAGCTGGCGCTCGACGAGGCCGAGGGTGCGCAGCGCGAGGTTGACGAAGGTGCCGTGGATGCTGTGCCGGACCCGCTCCAGGTGGGTGGTGGCGTCGGCGAGTTCGGCGCGCAGCCTGTCGCGTTCGTCGGCCATGGCCTGGCGGCGGCCGATGAGGTGCTTGCGGTCGCCTTCCAGGGGCACGAGCCGCTCGTGGAGGGCGAGGGCGTGCGTGTGGAGCGCGAGGGCGTGCGCGTGGAGCGCGTTGACGGAGCGTACGACCTGGGCGAACTCGTCGTTGCGGCCGGTGAACCTGACCGGTTCCTCGGTCTCCGGGTCGGCGGCGAGCGCGGGCCGAGCCGATCCGCAGGACGGCCAGCGGGCGGGTGAGGGTACGGGCCATGGCGGTGGAGACGCCGACGGCGACGAGCAGCAGGGCGCCGAGGAGGGCGATCCGGATCTCCAGCGCGGTGACGTCGTCGTCGCGCAGCTGGGCGAGGTCCTTGATGCGCCGCTGCCGAGGGAGGCCTCGACGCCGCGCATCAGCTCGATGCGGGCGGAGAGCGCCGCGTCCAGCTTCTCGCGTGCCGGTGTCGAGCTCGGAGTCGGAGAGCGTCGGCTGGTCGGTGAGGCTTGTCGAGGTACTTCGTCGGCGGAGGCGACCTCGGGGCCGGTGACCGTGGAGTCGTAGCGAGGCGCGGGCGGCGTCGGGCGGCCGTGGCGCGGAAGTCGGCGAGGGCGGCGTCGGAGCGGACCCGGGCCTGCTGGGCGGCGGCGGTGAGCTCGTCGCGCTGCTTCTTACCAGCGGCCGAGGTGGGCGTGGTCGTGGAGGTCGTGGTCGTGCCCGGGGCTGGTCGCGAGGCCGGTGGTCGGGTCGACGACGGACTCGGGTGGCTGGTCGGCACGTTCAGCGCGGCGAGGAGCAGTCCGCGGGCGGCGGCGGCCTGCTGGACGGCGGTGTCGAGTTCGGCGAGCGCGTGGGCGCCGTCGCCCGCGCGGGGCGGCAGTTTCTCGGCCAGGTCCTCGGCGAGGGCGTGCAGCTCGGCGAGGAGCGGCGGAGTAGGCCTGGTGCGCTTCGAGGGCGGTGCCCTTGCCGGTGCTCTTGCCGGCCTGCCGCTTGCCGGTCCGGAGTGCCGTTCTCCGTACGGAGGCGATCTCGTCGAGGTCCGCACGGAGCTCGGCGGGCGCGTCGGCCTCGAGTTCCTCGACCTGCCGGTCGACGCGTGCGCTGTGCTCCTCGCTGGGGAGCTGGGACTTGGGCCGCCCGGCGGCGACGTACGCGGTGACCTCGTCCCGTTCGTCGGACAGGGCGTGGGCGAGGGTGAGTGCCTGCTGGGTCTGCTCGGCGAGCGTCACCAGGTTCTGCGTGTCGTTCAGCTGGCCGGAGGCGGCGAGGATCGAGGGCGCTCCGGCTCCGGCGATCGCGGCGGCGACCACGGCGACGGCGCCGATGAGCCGGTTGCGGACACGCGCGGGACGCCCGGGACGCCCGGTGCCGACGGCCGCCTGCCCGGGACGCCCGGGACGCCCGGTGCCGACGGCCGCCTGCCCGGGACGCCCGGTGCCGAAGGCCGCCTGCCCTGCCATCTCTCCGGCCGTCCCGGACCCGGCCGTCTCTCCGGCAGCCTGCCTGGCCGCCTGCCCTGCCGTCTCTCCATCAGCCTGCCCTGCCGCCCGCCCGGCCGGGTTCGGGACGACCGGGTTCGGGACGGCCAGGTTCGGGACCGCCTTGGAGGCCGTCTGCTTGCCTGTGCGCCGAGGAGGCGTTTTCTGCACCGGTGCTCGCATTCCTGACTCGTTCCCCATGGACCCAGGTGCCCCATGGACCCAGGTGACGGACCGTCAATTCGGGACGTCTCCCGGGATACGGATCCCGACCCTACCCAGTGCCGGTGGAGGGGGGCCAACGTCACCAGACCCACCACCAGCCAGACCCACCACCAGAGGGAGTCCACCCTGGTGAAGAGCTCGTGCAGACTGGCCGAGTGCGTACAGAACTCACCTCGGAGCCCGGTGACCCGGCCCGCCCCAACGAGGACTTCGCCGCGGTCGCGCTTCCCGCTCAGGGGCAGGGCGGTTCACTGGTCGTCCTGGACGGGGTGACGCCGCCGAGCGGTGAGGACGGCTGTCGGCATTCGGTCCCCTGGTTCTCCTCCCGCCTCGGCGGCACCCTGGCCGAACTGTCCATCTCCGAGCGGGAGTTAGCGCTCCCCGCGATTCTCTCCCAGGCCATCTCCCGCACCGCCGCGTCCCACGCACACACCTGTGACCTTTCTCACGCACGCACTCCCCAGGCCGCGGTGGTCCTCGCCCGGTGGTCCGCGGAGTCCGTCGAGTACCTGGTGCTGTCGGACGCCGCGCTCCTGCTCGCGGCCCCGGACGGCACGGTGACAGCGGTCCTCGACGACCGTCTGTCCCGCGTTCCGCAGGCCTCCCTCGCGTCGGCCGCGGTCACCGACGCGACGCTGCGGAACAAGGAGGGCGGCTTCTTCACCGCCGCGGCCGACCCGTCGGTCGCCTCCCGGGCCGTGACGGGCGTACTCCCCCGCTCCTCGGTGCACGCCCTGGCCGCCCTGACAGACGGTGCCACGCGCTGGGTGGAGAAGTTCCGGGAAGGCGACTGGGGCGACTGCTTCACCGTCGTACGGAAGGAGGGGGCCCGGGCACTGGTGGAGCGGGTACGGGCCCTGGAGGCGGCCGACACCGAGCGGACGTACCTGGGGCGGAGCAAACGGCACGACGACGCGACGGTGGTGTACGCGGAGCTTTGATACCGGCAGCGGAGCTGTGACGCCGGCAGCGGACTTCCGTCGTCAGTCGCGCAGCAACGGGAGCGACTTCAGGCGCTCGTCGATCGTGGTCGCGACGAATTCAGGGACGGGTACGTCCCGTTTGACCTCCGGCCAGGAACTGACCAGCGCCTCAACCGTTTCGCGGACTGTGTCTGCGACACGGTCCGGGGACAACCGCAGTGCCGGGGCGAGACCCCGGAAACTTTCGACGGTGATCAATTCGGTGCTGGTGGTTCCGCCGAGCTGAAACGCGAGCTGGTGATCGGCGTTGGGGTAGGCAGTGACACAGACGAGGTCGTAGGCCGGGGAGAGCCGGGCCTGTCTGCCGTCCGGATAGCGCAGGGTCCAGTTCTTCAGGTGGGCATCGGCGTTACCCATGGCGATGAGGGCCACCAGACGGCGCACATATTCGGTGGCGTCATCAGGGGCGCACACCGCTGCGATCACCCGGCCGATGCCTTCGTAGTTGGCTTTCTCGTACTTGGCATCGATGGCTACCTCGCGGACCTGGGCGAAGTCTTCCTGATGTACCCGGCCTTCAGGCGTACGGTCGAAGCGGCGTACTGCCAGTGCCTGCTGATCGGGCTCGATCAATGCGTCAGGCAGGTTCTTGAGCCGCGTTCCGGGCACGAGTCGCGTCTCGGGGACATCGATTCCGGCGCGGCTGCCCCACTGGAGCATGGCGAATTCATTGGCCGGCACGGACGGGAACCGCTGGTCGGGAAGCTTTACGATCCAGTCGCCACCGCTTCCGGTCGCGGGGAGGACCAAAGCCTTGCCCTCGTAGCGCATGGAGAACTTGGGCTGGACGCCGGCCAGCGAGAAGCGCAGCGCGTGGTCGTGGCGACATGCCTCGGAGGGCTCATGCTCGGGGAGTCCGTCGAGAGGTGTGTCCGGCACGACCCGTACCGCGCCAGGAAGATCGTCACCAAGGTGGTTGAGCAGTACGAAATCGTGGATTCGCTTCTTGCCGAGTTCGGCGGCGACCATCTGCCGGAGTCCGCTTCCGGGCTCCGGCAGGAGGTTGGCGAACCACTCCGGAACGCTGCCACTCGCCGAGCGGCGCTTGCGAGGGTCTCGCTCGAATCCCTGTCCGAGTACAGGGTGGTCCGGGCTCAGGTCGGTGTACTCGAACCAGGTGTTTCCCTTGTGATAGCCCAGCACCCCCACGCGCCTGTCCTCAAGGAACACCGAGGCCGTGACGTCACGCTGCATCGCTGTTTCCCCAAAGGTCGTCGGTGCTGTCGAACCACGTCTCAGGCTCGGGGCCATCGGCGAAGCCCCAGAGGGCCATGCGCTGAACGTGATCGGCGATGGTTCGCTGAACGTTGTCCGCCCGGCGAAGCAGAAACGCGTCGTAAGAGCCCTTACTCAGCAGCTCCAGGCACTTCTCGTCCACGCAGTGCGAGCGGAGGGCGGACATGTCGTGTTCGCCTGCCAGCAAGGCACTGCCTGGCGCTTCCGTGAGCGGATGCGTGAGCGGATGCACGAGCCGGTTGGCCAGGCTTCGGTTCTGGCCCGGCAGGATGGCGAGCAGGGGCGAGGTGCCCCTGTCGAACAGATCCCTCAGCATCTCCGGCTGATCGATACGGGATCCTCGGGCGTGGTGAGTGCCGTCGGAGTCCTGGGCGTCGGTGAGCAGGACAGGGCGTGCGGACAGCAGCCCCAGAACGTTGATCTTCGCCTGCGCCCGGTTCAGCGCAACCTGCGTCAGGTCGGGCTGCCAGCGTTCGCCGCCAGGCGGCAGAAGATCCAGGAGCCGGTTCGCGCTGGCGACCGGGTCATCCGTCACCGCGGTCGCGTTGCGGCGCAGTGCGACAGTGTTCCCCTGGGGGGCCGCGCCCACGACGGCTCCTCTCCAGATCCAGCGCCGCAGCAACTCGGCCCCCCGGCCTTCGGGGCGACCGAAGAGAGCGGCGAAACGGGTGAGGACCGGAACGAAGAGGGCGTACGGCAACAAGCGCACATGCGGAATGCCCGCATCAGTGCGGAGGAAGTCGACGATCAGCCGAAGGGCCTGTTCGGTCTTGGCGAATGCGGCCTGCCGGTCCGCGTCATCCTTGAACTCCCGCCGGAAGTCACGATCGACCTTGCCTCCTCGCACAGCCATCACGCTCTGCACCAGGATCTGCGCGGTGAACTCGCCGAACCGCAGCCCGCCGACGCGTTCGCGGAGCGCGTCCAGATCGGACGGCTGGACATCAAGCGGAGCCGAGTGCAGAGCCTGGAAGATCTCGGCCCGCTTCAGCGCCTTGCCGAACGTGTTCATCCGGTCGAAGATCTCCCGCAGGGCCTGCTCATCGTCTCCCTCGATCTCGTACATGGGGATCTCGTACGTGCGGAGGGCCGTGGTCACCGCATCACAGAGGTCGAAATCCCGCTCCGTCAGCCACGGGCGCTCTCGCTGCCAGGCGAGCAGTCGGCGGTTGTCCGCCGCGATCCATACGGGGAGCCAGAAATCGCGGGACCGCTGGGAGCGAGAAGCGGAGATGAATTTCTCCTCCCGCAGGTCGTAGAAGATCCTGAACCGCCGGTCGACGGTCTCTTCGGATGCCGTCAGTGCACCGACGAGCGTGGTGAGCCGTTGCTGACCATCCACCACCCACAGCGCGCCGGACTGCTCCTGTGCGTGGAACCGCAGCTCCCCCAGGGTGACCTCGGCCGCCGCGGCGGGCTTGCGCCACATCAGCAGGTTGCCGAGGGGGTAGCCGCGCAGAATGCTGTCGAACAGCCGCTCGGCATCCAAGGCATCCCAGCGGTACGAACGCTGGAACGGGGGAATCCGGATACGGCCGTCCCGAGCCCACTCGACCAGCTGCGGCGGGGCAACGCGACTGACCTTCGGCTGAGTCACTCCCGCCATGATCCGCCTCCCGTGCCCTTCGCATCGTAGGCACCCCGGCCGTACGGGCTGGCGCTCACCGCAGTTCCTTCAACAGCGTGCCGTCCTCGGTCGCCCACGCTTTCCAGCCGTTCTGCTGGTTCCCGGCGATGACCGTCGCCGCACCCGACGGTGTGCTGTGGGTACTCCCGTCGTCCAGCCGCAGCTCGCCGGTCTGAAGTACTACCGCATGGTGCTCCTGCCTGAGATTGCGACGCCGCCATACCAACCGCTGACCAACGCGCAGCCGCCCGTCGGCGAGCAGCGGCACCAGCGTCTGGTCGCGTGCCGAGACATGACGCTGGGGCTGCTGGGCAGAACCCGCCGTGCCGGGGCTTGGCAGATCGAGGAGTCTGCGAAGGGCGCTGTTCGGCGTATCCACGAACGGCTCAGCCAGACTCTGCAACTTGGCGAAGACCTCGTCGTCGACCCGAATGGTGCGACTCATCGACTCTCACTCCCCTCTGCCTTCACTGTGACAGTGAAGAGTATAACGAGGGGCTCCGGGGGTGGTGACGAGGCACCTCTTGAGAGGCCACCATGCGATCTCCGCTTCTCTCGCCGCGCTCGCCAGAGGGCTGCAGGGTCGCTTGCAGCTCACCGGCACCAAAGGGCGCCGCGTAAAACCCCGTCCGCCGTGCGGGGGAAGCGATATCGGCGGACGGGGCGGCTCACGAGCGCCGCCTGCCGGGGCGCCTGGGCTGCTCGGGCTGCTTCTGTTGCGGTTGGTGGTCGGGGTGCTGTTTGATCAGCACTCGGCAATCGGTCGCCTTGCTGTAGTCGCGATCGCGCGTGGCCTGTTCCTCCTCGCGGCGCAACTCAGCACAGCGTGCGCAGCCGCTCACAGCGCCTCCCGCCTGCGCCGGGCGCCCGCGCGCAAACGCAGACTCAGCGCCTCAACCGCCGTCACCGCCTGCTCCTCGAACTCACCCGCGCCGAACTCGCCAAGCGGCTGCTGAAGCTCACATCGCTGCGCGCTCCGCGTCACAGCCCCGGCGTTGGGCAACGCACCCATTTCCGGTCACCTTCTTCCTCTGCATCCTGAACGGCCAAGCGCCCTACGCGCTCGGGATCGCGACCCTGACCCGAAAACGGTCGCCATAGGGGTTTGAAAAGGGGCGCGGCAGCGCGGGAAACCACACCGACCGGTGGAGGAAACAAGAAGCCGGGCGGACATCCGCACCGCCGCGCGCTCACGGCCCCGGCACGCCCAAACCCAGCACGCCGCGCCGGGCATTTCAACCGTTCACGTATCCGGATCGCGCGCCGACCCCAACGCCCGAATCTCTGGATGCGTCACCGCCCGATGCGCTCCAGCCCTCCGGTTGACGCCACGCACGCGAGACGCCAAAACGTCAGCCTGCGTCGCGTTCCTCAAGTTCTCCCACTCCGGCTCCCACTCACGACCTCCGCCCTCCGGGCGCAGCGTCACGCGATAGCCAACCTCCACTACCTTGCCCACCTTGGCCTGTCGCTTGTCGTAGAGGAACGACCCCATCGGCGGGTGCGACCCATCCCGGGAAAACGGTGCGTCACTCGTGCTCATCGTGGCCTCCTCTCGATCTACGCGGCGCCGCTCGCCTGAGGCAACGGCTGCGCCCGCCCAGCGGGCGACGGCTGACCCTGCGAACCCGCCTGGGGCTGCCACGGCTGACCCGGCTGCGGACTCTCCCGCTGTGCCAACTGCGCAACCAACGGGGGCACCGGGACCCGCCCAGTGGCGAGCGGGTGCGCCTCCTGTACGGGCGGCGCAGAATTGCGGGACTGCGGCTGCGGGCCGCCCTGACTCACTCGGAGCGCAAACGCGGACGGTGCCCCCGTGGTCCCGCCCAGCAACTCGGCGAGTTCCCCCGCGCTGTCGGCCTCCACGCGCGCACCGGCACGCTCGCCCACGTTCAGCGTCGCCGACCATCGGCGCCCCCGAACCCAGAAGAAATACAGCGGCTTCCACTGCGTCAGAACCGCCAAGTCCCTGAGCTGCTGGGCGAATTCATCCGGGTCTATCGGCTGCGGTGGTGCGGCGGCGGGTGCCTGCCACGACCACCCCTGACCGTTGCCGGGAAACTGCCACTGCTCACTTGATCCGGGGGCGTACGGGGTTTGCTGCGTGACCACCATGCCCACCCTCCTCAGTTGGGACGCGTCCAGGGACGCTCCGTCATCGGGCAACTACGAGTCTGCACTCCCACCTCCAAAAACGCAACAGTTGGATTTGCGACTGATGGATTCTCGACGCGGGTTACGCTTGATCCATGTCGAAAACTGCGCGTCGAACAGTTCGGCTCCGGCGGCTCGGAAAGCTCATCGAGCGACTGCGGAGGCGCGCCGGGCTGACCCAAGGTCAGGCAGCCGACCTGATCGGCGTCAACCGCTCCACGTGGATCGCGATGGAGAACGGCAAGAGCAACCCGCACAAGAGCAACGTGCTCACCGTCATCGAGAAGTTCCAAGCCTCCGGGGATGAGGGCAAAGAACTGCTGGCGCTGGCCGTCCGCCCCCAGGACCCCGCTTGGATGCGACCCCTGCGCGGCCGTATCCCGGACGCCTACGGCGATTACATCGATCTCGAATCGGAAGCGCTATCGATCAAGTCATGGGAGCCGACGCTCCCCAGTGGTCTCCTCCAGACCGAACGCTTCGCCCGCGCGCACGCGCGCGGCAGTCAGCCGGACTCGACAGACGAACAGATCGAGGTGCACGTCACCGCACGAATGCGCAGGCAGGCGGCGTTCGCCGAACGCGGCGCGCCACTGTGGGCAGTCATCGGCGAGGCCGCGCTGCACTACGACGTCGGAGGCCCGGACGTACGGCATGAGCAGTTGACGCACCTGCTCAAGGCCAGCGACGAACCGCACACCACGCTCCAGGTGATCCCGTTCAGCGTCGGCGCCCACCCCTCCATGATGGGCTCCTTCGCGATCTTGTCCTTCGGAGAAGGGGACTCGCCAGTCGTCTACGTCGAGACGCTCGGCGGTGACTTTTTCCTGGAAGAACCCAGCGACCTCGAAGGCTTCGGGAAGATCTACGGGCATCTGCAAGCTGCCGCGCTCTCCCCGGCTGCCAGCCGTCGCCTCCTCATCAACACAATCCAAGACCTCGAAGGGCGGTCGGTGCGCAATGGCACGCCACTTGCACTGGCGCAAGAGTAGGAAGCACAGCGGCGACAAGGGCGCCTGCGTCGAGATAGCCGAGCCCGCGCCCAACGTCGTCAAGGTCCGCGACAGCAAGGATCCCAACGGGCCGCATCTCCAGTTCAACGGCCCCGTATGGCTCGACTTCATCGCAGACGTCCAAGTCGGCCGACACAACACCTGAGACGTCAACCCCACGGGCGCTCCCGACTCCGCCACGGAGCCGGGGGCGCCCGGCATATACCAACGGCGACGGCGCCGCACTACGAGGTCCGGGCGCGCGGCGCAGTCGGCGAGCCACGCGTCACCCGTCTCGTACAGAGCTGCAATGCGCGTCGAGGAGCCATGGCCAGCACCCTATGCAGGGCAATTGCACGCCCGCGCGCTGATTGCGCGTGATTGCGCGAGACCTACGGGTATGGGGGCGAATTGCTCACGTGGGGTCGAGAGAGGACCGTGCGCGGGCGATGAGACGGTGCGCCTGGGCACCGTAGGCGGCCCCCTCGTCGAGTCGGTCCCACACCCGCCCGTACAGGGCGACGTCCTCGGCCGCTTCAAGGGTGAACTCGGTGTTGATCGTCTCGACGACAACCCGCTGTTCGTCGAAGATCCAGAAGCCGTGCTTCGGGGTGAGGGTGAGCTGGGCACCAAAGGGGACGATACCGAGCGACACGGTGTTCATGCCGATCAGTCCGACGAGCCGGTCAAGTTGTCCAGCCATCACGGCTTGCGGGCACACCAGGGCGTGAAGAGCTGCCTCCCAGACGAGGACACGGAACGTCTTCCCCCGCTCGTACAGCACCTCTTGGCGCTTCATGCGGGCGTTCACAGCCTCGTCCGTATCACGCGGCGACTGCATCAACTCGGCGTTGTGAATGAGTACGTGCCGGGCGTAGTCCGGAGTCTGGAACAGCCCGGGAATGACGGTGGCCTCGTAGCCCCGCACGGTGGACAAGCGGCGGTACTCGGCGACGTACCGGTCCTGTACGGCGCGATGCCCGGAGGCAAGCTGGCGGCGCCACGAGCGCTGCCGCGACTCCAGCCCGCGCAACCGGCTCTTGAGGTCCGCTGCCTCGGTCGGGGCGTCCGTCGCTCGCGCCCACGCGTCGAGGTCTTCGGCCGTCGCGGTCTGTTTGCCGTTCTCCAGACGCGACACCTTGGAGCGCTGCCAGCCCAGCCGCTCCGCAAGGTCCTTGCCTCGGAGGCCGGCCTCGGTGCGCAGCTCGCGGAGCCGCACACCGAGGGCCTCACGGCCAGACTGGAAATCCGTGCTCACACGGCAGACGGTACCTGCGCCTGGAACTCCCTGGTAGGCACGGCGTAGTGCCATGCGGCGTCGCGGGCCTGGCAGGCACGCACAACACTTTCAGTATCCTCCAGGACGTACACGCCGAGCGTCCCGCCCTCGTTGTCGATGACGAACTTCACGACCGTACTCGAGTCGAACAGCCAGAAGTCGTAGTCCGGCAGTCCGAGCCGTACGGCGTCCGCCCGGTACAGATTGCGGATGTCCTCGCCCGCGGCCACGTTGCCCAGACCGGTTGCCAGAAGGAACCGCTGCCCCTCGGTCGGCGGGTCGTCGACCAGGCGGACGCGTTCGAACCGCTTTCCGGCCTCGGTCTGCTTGCGGACGTTGGCGTGCCAGGGACTGTTCGGGTCGTAGCCGAAGGTCTCTCCTTGTTGGAACCGCGGCCAGTTGGGGCTCAGGCGGTCGGTCGCATAGCTGCGCTGGGTCTCCAGCCGCCAGACGGTGTGCTGGAAGTCGGTGAACAGGTGGGTGATCTCGTCGAACGGGATCAGGTCCGGCACGCGGTCTACTCCTTCGTCTGCTGAGCGGTATCGGCCTCAGCGTCGCGGGGTGCGAAGCGGATCAGCAACTCGCGCGGGATGCGTACGAACGTCTCCGAGTCCTTCACGTCCCGCAGCTGTGCGAGGTGCTCGGGGGAGGTCTCCCGCTCGCCCTGGACGAGGAGCTCGCCCGTCTCTACGACTTCGTACAGGGTGGGGCAGTTGCCGTTTTCCGAAGTGGTGCCGAGGAACCTGAGTGTCATCTTGCCCTCCGTCTAAGCTGGTTGGGGATCCATGATGTGCGAGACAGCACGGGCACGCCCGGGGATTGCAGCAGATTGCGCATCCAGCGCAGTGCGCGGGGATTGCACGCAAGCCGGCACGACGAAGGGCCCCCTTCCGCTCTGTGCCGGCGCGGACCTCTGTCCGAGATGTCCTTGATGTCCTCCGACGCACTCGCGGACCCTCGCACCGAGATCGCCGAAGCGGATCTTGTCGCGTTCGTCAATGAGATATCCGCCACGTACGACGCCCTGTGCCTGGACCTCGGCAACGGACTCGGGGGGGCCTTACCGAGGGCAAGGGAGGCCTCCGTATTCGCCGTCCGGACTGACAAGCCGCACAAGGGTGTTGAAACCGGGCGGGGTGCTGGCGGTGTGGTCGGCGCGGCCGTCTGCGGAATTCACGGAAACCTTGGGGAATGCCGGATTCCAGCGGTGCGTACCGAAGAGATACTGGTTGCCCGAGGCGTACCGGACGTCGTGCATCTCGGGATCCGGCCTGGATAGCCGAGGCGCGGTAACTGCCCGTACTCTGCTTCCCTGACGCCGATCATTCAAGCGTCAACCGCATCATGCGCAGTCATAGGGATCACCCCACGGATTCCGGAAAGCAACATCAGGGGCGGGCGATGGAGCAGACACACACCTCCCACAACGGCACGGCGGCGACCCCGGGCGCACAGCGCCGGGTGCTTGTGGTCGAGGACGACGCGACGATCGTCGACGCCATCGCGGCCCGCCTGCGCGCCGAGGGCTTCCTCGTGCAGACCGCGGGTGACGGGCCGGCCGCCGTCGACACCGCCGAGGCCTGGCAGCCCGACCTGCTGATCCTCGACATCATGCTGCCGGGCTTCGACGGCCTGGAGGTCTGCCGGCGGGTGCAGGCGCAGCGGCCGGTGCCGGTGCTGATGCTCACCGCGCGCGACGACGAGACGGACATGCTGGTCGGGCTCGGTGTGGGCGCCGACGACTACATGACGAAGCCTTTCTCCATGCGGGAGCTGGCCGCACGCGTGCACGTCCTGCTGCGCCGCGTGGAGCGGGCCGCGCTGGCCGCCACGACCCCGCGCAGCGGCATCCTGCGCCTGGGCGAGCTGGAGATCGACCACGCGCAGCGGCGGGTGCGGGTGCGCGGCGAGGACGTCCACCTCACGCCCACCGAGTTCGACCTCCTCGTCTGCCTCGCGAACACCCCGCGTGCCGTACTCTCTCGCGAGCAGCTGCTCGCCGAGGTGTGGGACTGGGCGGACGCGTCCGGGACACGGACCGTGGACAGTCACATCAAGGCGCTGCGGCGGAAGATCGGCGCGGAGCGGATCCGCACGGTGCACGGTGTGGGGTACGCGCTGGAGACCCCGACGCCTTGAGGGCGCCGTACACCGGTGCTGGCGTAGGGGCTGATGACGGTATGAGCGGTCTCGGTGAGTCGCGTCCTGGGGCGCCGCGTTCTGATGAGTCGCGTCCTGGGGCGCCGCGTCCTGATGAGTCGCGTCCTGGAGCGCCGCGTGCCGGGGCGCCGAAGGCCGGGGCGCCGCGCAAGGGTGCGGAACCGTGGGGCGACCTGCGCCCGTTCTCGATCAAGACGAAGCTGGGTGCGCTCGTCGTCATCTCGGTCCTGATCACCACCGGTCTGCTGATGATCGCGGTGCGCACCGAGACCGAACTGCGCTTCATCACGGTGTTCTCGATGATCGCCACGCTGCTCATCACGCAGTTCGTGGCGCACTCGCTCACCTCCCCGCTGGACGAGATGAACGCCGTCGCCCGGTCCATCTCCCACGGCGACTACACACGCCGCGTGAACGACAGCCGCCGGGACGAGCTGGGCGACCTGGCTCACACCATCAACCTCATGGCCGACGAACTGGAGGCCCAGGACCGCCAGCGCAAAGAGCTCATCGCGAACGTCTCGCACGAGCTGCGCACACCCATCGCGGGCCTGCGGGCGGTCCTGGAGAACGTGGTCGACGGCGTCTCGGCCGCCGACCCGGAAACCATGCGTACGGCCCTGAAGCAGACGGAGCGGCTCGGGCGCCTGGTGGAGACCCTCCTGGACCTCTCCCGGCTGGACAACGGCGTCGTCCCTCTCCGTAAGCGCCGCTTCGAGGTGTGGCCGTACCTGTCCGGCGTCCTCAAGGAGGCCAACATGGTCGCCTCCGCGCGCGGGGGCATCGCCTCGGACTCCGGCAAGCACACGCGTACGGACGTCCATCTGCACCTTGACGTGCACCCTCCGGAGCTGACCGCGCACGCCGACCCCGAGCGCATCCACCAGGTCGTCGCGAACCTGATCGACAACGCGGTCAAGCACAGCCCGCCGCACGGCCGCGTGACGCTCAGGGCCCGGCGCGGCACCACCCCCGAGTCCCTGGACCTGGAGGTACTGGACGAGGGACCGGGCATCCCCGAGTCGGAGTGGCGCCGCGTCTTCGAGCGCTTCAACCGCGGTGCGGTCAGCTCCCCCCACGGCCCCGGCAGCGACGGCGGCACCGGCCTGGGCCTCGCCATCGCCCGCTGGGCGGTCGACCTCCACGGTGGCCGCATCCGCGTGGCCGAATCCCAGCGCGGCTGCCGCATCCAGGTCTCCCTGCCGGGCCTCGCCTCCCTGCCGACCCAGCGCGCGGCACAGTCCTAGCCGCGCGTACACGGCTGAGCCGCGCGTACACGGCTGAGCCGCGCGTACACGGCTGAGCCGCGCGTACACGGCTGCCAGGTCACAGACAGAACCCGGCAGACGAGACGCCCCCGCCAGACCACCGGAGGCATACGACCCGGACCACCGGAGGCGCACGGCTGGATCCAAGTCACTCATCCAGGCTTATCTCTCTGCCAAGTTGACGTAAGGTGCGAGAGGAAGCCACAAGATCCGTGTGCTTCCGCACCGGCGGACACACGTGATCAGACCCATGATCAGACCCCTGTGATCAGGCCCGTGATCAGGTTCGTGATCAGGCCCGTGATCAGGTTCGTGATCAGGCCGTCGTCGGGCAGAGGGCCGCGTGCGAGTCGCCGCAGACCCGGGCCACGGCATGCGTTCAGAACCGAAACCCCGCTTGTTTCCCGCCATTTCCAGCCCTGAAACGCGCCGTCCGATGTGACTTACATGACGATGGACCGGCCCGGCCTGACCTTCCCGGCCCCAGAGGCGTAGCCTTTATTCCCGCTGTCCATCACCTTGTGAAGCGGAAGAGGGCGGTTGCCGCCGTGTCGCCACAGTCCCCCAGTAACTCGAGCATCTCGACCGACGCCGACCGAGCGGGCAAAAACCCCGCCGCGGCCTTCGGGCCCAACGAGTGGCTCGTCGACGAGATCTATCAGCAGTACCTCCAGGACCCGAATTCGGTAGACCGCGCCTGGTGGGACTTCTTCGCCGACTACAAGCCGGGCGCTGCCGCCCCGGCTCCGGCGGGTACCGCGGCCGCGGGGGCCGCGGGCACCGCCACGGAGGCCCCGAAGCCCCCGCAGGCCACCCCGGCCGCGCCCGCGGCCCCCGCCAACGCCCACCCCGCCGGCCCCGGCCGCCCCGGCCGCCGCAGCCGCCCCGGCCGCCGCAGTCCCGAAGCCCGCGGCCCCCGCGCCCGCCGCTTCCCCGCCCGCCGCGGCGGGCACCGCCAAGCCCGCGCCGGCGAAGAAGGCCGAGCCCGCCGCCGCGGCGCCCGCGCAGGGGCCCGAGCTCGTGCCCCTGCGCGGCCCGTCCGCCGCCGTCGTGAAGAACATGAACGCCTCCCTGGGGCTGCCCACGGCCACGTCCGTGCGCGCGGTCCCGGTGAAGCTGCTGTTCGACAACCGCATCGTCATCAACAACCATCTCAAGCGCGCCCGGGGCGGGAAGATCTCCTTCACGCACCTGATCGGCTACGCGATGGTGCAGGCCATCAAGGCCATGCCGCCGATGAACTGGTCGTACGGCGAGAAGGACGGCAAGCCGACCCTCGTCAAGCCGCCGCATGTCAACCTCGGCCTGGCCATCGACCTGGTGAAGCCGAACGGCGACCGCCAGCTGGTCGTCGCGGCCATCAAGAAGGCCGAGACGCTGAACTTCTTCGAGTTCTGGCAGGCGTACGAGGACATCGTCCGCCGCGCCCGCGAGGGCAAGCTGACGATGGACGACTTCACCGGCGTCACGGTCTCCCTGACCAACCCCGGTGGTCTCGGCACCGTCCACTCGGTGCCGCGTCTGATGCCCGGCCAGTCGGTCATCATGGGCGTCGGTTCCATGGACTACCCGGCGGAGTTCCAGGGCACGTCCCAGGACACGCTCAACAAGCTGGGCATCTCCAAGGTCATGACGCTGACGTCGACGTACGACCACCGCGTCATCCAGGGCGCCGCCTCCGGCGAGTTCCTCCGTCAGGTCGCGAACCTCCTGCTCGGCGAGAGCGACTTCTACGACGAGATCTTCAAGGCGCTGCGCATCCCCTACGAGCCGGTCCGCTGGCTCAAGGACATCGACGCCTCGCACGACGACGACGTCACCAAGGCCGCCCGCGTCTTCGAGCTGATCCACTCCTACCGGGTCCGCGGCCACGTCATGGCCGACACCGACCCGCTGGAGTACCGCCAGCGCAAGCACCCCGACCTGGACATCACCGAGCACGGCCTCACGCTCTGGGACCTGGAGCGCGAGTTCGCCGTCGGTGGCTTCGCCGGCAAGACCCTGATGAAGCTGCGCGACATCCTCGGCGTGCTGCGCGACTCGTACTGCCGCACCACCGGCGTCGAGTTCATGCACATCCAGGACCCCAAGCAGCGCAAGTGGATCCAGGACCGCATCGAGCGCGCGCACACCAAGCCGGAGCGCGAGGAGCAGCTGCGCATCCTGCGCCGGCTGAACGCGGCGGAGGCCTTCGAGACCTTCCTGCAGACCAAGTACGTCGGCCAGAAGCGCTTCTCGCTGGAGGGCGGCGAGTCCGTCATCCCGCTGCTCGACGCGGTGCTGGACTCGGCGGCCGAGTCCCGTCTCGACGAGGTCGTCATCGGCATGGCCCACCGCGGCCGGCTGAACGTGCTCGCGAACATCGTCGGCAAGTCGTACGCCCAGATCTTCCGCGAGTTCGAGGGCAACCTCGACCCGAAGTCGATGCACGGCTCCGGCGACGTGAAGTACCACCTGGGCGCCGAGGGCACCTTCACGGGCCTGGACGGCGAGCAGATCAAGGTCAACCTGGTCGCGAACCCCTCCCACCTCGAAGCCGTCGACCCGGTCCTCGAGGGCGTCGCCCGCGCCAAGCAGGACATCATCAACAAGGGCGGCACGGACTTCACGGTCCTGCCGGTGGCGCTGCACGGCGACGCGGCCTTCGCGGGCCAGGGCGTGGTGGCCGAGACCCTGAACATGTCGCAGCTGCGCGGCTACCGCACCGGCGGCACGATCCACATCGTCATCAACAACCAGGTCGGCTTCACGGCGGCCCCCGAGTCCTCCCGCTCGTCGATGTACGCGACGGATGTGGCGAGGATGATCGAGGCCCCGATCTTCCACGTGAACGGCGACGACCCGGAGGCCGTGGTCCGCGTCGCGCGCCTGGCCTTCGAGTTCCGCCAGGCGTTCAACAAGGACGTGGTGATCGACCTCATCTGCTACCGCCGCCGCGGTCACAACGAGTCGGACAACCCGGCCTTCACCCAGCCGCTGATGTACGACCTGATCGACAAGAAGCGCTCGGTGCGCAAGCTGTACACCGAGTCCCTGATCGGTCGCGGCGACATCACCCTGGAAGAGGCCGAGCAGGCCCTGCAGGACTACCAGGGCCAGCTGGAGAAGGTCTTCACGGAGGTCCGTGAGGCCACCTCGCAGCCGGCGGCGTCGCAGTCCGCCGACCCGCAGGCCGGCTTCCCGGTCGCGGTTCCCACGGCCGTCTCCAGCGAGGTCGTCAAGCGCATCGCCGAGTCCCAGGTCAACATCCCCGACCACATCACCGTCCACCCGCGCCTGCTGCCCCAGCTGCAGCGCCGGGCGGCGATGGTCGAGGACGGCAGCATCGACTGGGGCATGGGCGAGACCCTGGCGATCGGCTCGCTGCTCCTGGAGGGCACCCCGGTGCGTCTCTCGGGCCAGGACTCCCGCCGCGGCACGTTCGGCCAGCGCCACGCGGTCCTGATCGACCGCGCGACGGGCGGGGACTTCACCCCGCTGCTGTACCTGTCGGACGACCAGGCCCGCTACAACGTCTACGACTCGCTCCTGTCCGAGTACGCGGCGATGGGCTTCGAGTACGGCTACTCGCTGGCGCGCCCGAACGCCCTCGTCATGTGGGAGGCCCAGTTCGGCGACTTCGTCAACGGCGCCCAGACGGTCGTGGACGAGTTCATCTCGTCCGCGGAGCAGAAGTGGGGCCAGACCTCCGGCGTCACCCTGCTCCTCCCCCACGGCTACGAGGGCCAGGGCCCGGACCACTCCTCGGCCCGCCCGGAGCGCTTCCTGCAGCTCTGCGCGCAGAACAACATGACGGTGGCCATGCCCACGCTCCCGTCGAACTACTTCCACCTGCTGCGCTGGCAGGTCCACAACCCGCACCACAAGCCGCTGGTCGTCTTCACCCCGAAGTCGATGCTGCGTCTGAAGGCGGCGGCGTCGAAGGCGGAGGAGTTCACGAGCGGCCGGTTCCGCCCCGTCATCGGCGACGACTCGGTGGACCCGGCGGCGGTCAAGAAGGTCGTCTTCACCACGGGCAAGGTCTACTACGACATCGACGCGGAGCGGAAGAAGCGCGGCGTCACGGACACCGCGGCCGCCGAGACGGCGATCATCCGCCTCGAGCGCCTCTACCCCCTGCCGGGTGCCGAGCTCCAGGCCGAGATCGCCAAGTACCCGAACGCCGAGAAGTACCTGTGGGCCCAGGAGGAGCCGGCCAACCAGGGCGCCTGGCCGTTCATCGCCCTGAACCTGATCGACCACCTGGACCTGGCGGTCGGCGCGGACGTCCCGCACGGCGAGCGTCTGCGCCGTATCTCGCGTCCGCACGGCTCGTCTCCGGCGGTGGGTTCCGCGAAGCGGCACCAGGCCGAGCAGGAGCAGCTGGTGCGGGAGGTGTTCGAGGCGTGAGGCGCTGAGCGCTTCGGCTCGACGAGAGGGCCCGGCCCGGGAGTTTCCGGGGCCGGGCCCTTCGCCATGTCACCGCCATGTCACCGCCATGTCACCTCCGACGCGTGAGGAAACTCAGGTGACCTGGGGCTCGAAGTCCCAGGAGGGGCGGTTGCGGGAGCGGGCCGAGACCGTGTGGACGTGCTGCGGCCCCAGCGTCGCCGCGAGGTCCGCCAGTGTCTCCTGCTCGACTTTCTCGGCCTGTTGACGCTCCCTCAGCCCGCGCAGGTCAGCCGCGTGGGCGATGCGCGCGGACAGCGTCAGAGGGTGGGTGCGTCCCAGTGCCCCGACGGCCCGGGTGACCGTGCCGCCGCTGAGTTCGGCTGCCCGCTCCGTGTCACCGACGAGGTTCCGCAGCGCGGACGCGTTGATCGCGCACCCCAGGGCCCAGGGATGGTCCTCCCCCACCGCCGCGGTCATGTCGAGCAGCGCCCGCTCGATCAGGGTGTGGGCCTGGTCCCGCTCGCCCACCTGGCGCAGGATCAGGGCGTGGTTGGCACGGGCACCGGCGATGAAGGGGTGACCCGCGGTGAGCTTCGTCTCGTAGCGGGCGACGAGGGTCTCACTCGCCGTCAGTGCCTGGTCGATGTCGCCGTGTTCCCGCGCGAAGCAACTCTGGCTGACGGCAGCGGCCAGCGTCTGCGGATCCGTCTCCCCCAACTTGCGTTCGTAGCGCTCCAGCACGTCCGTCAGGAGAGCTTCCGCCTTGGCCCGGTCGCCGTTTCGGTACTGGCACAGCGCGAGGTTGTGCTCGGCGAGCAGGGTCTGCGGCTTGTCCCTGCCCATGACGATGCGATGCTCACGCACGTTCTTCGACTGCATCGACTCGGCCTCGGGGTACCGGCCCAGCAGACGCAGGACGGTCGCGTAGTGGATCTCGGAGAAGAGGGTCCACGGGTGCCGCCCCTTGAGCAACTGCCGACGTGCCTCCAGCGTCCGCCGGTCGGTCTCCAGGGCCTCTTCGTAGCGCCCGAGCAGGCGCAGGGCGAAACCCACGTTGTTGAGCGCGTTGAGGGTCCGGGAGTCCTGTTCGCCGATGAGGTCACGGTACGTTTGGAAGAGCCCCTCGTACAGCCGCAGTGCCTCGTCGTAGCGGCCCATGCCCCACCAGTCGGCGCCCAGGCTGTTGACCGCGCGCAGGTAGTCCAGATCCCGGTCCCCGCGCTCCGCCAGCAGGTGCTCGACGGCAGCCCGTTCGATGACCTCCGTGCGCTCGTAGTCCCCGGCGGAGCGCAGCAGGTTGGCGTAGTGGTAGGTCAGCTCCCAGATCCGGGGATGCGTCTGTCCCAGCAGGTTCTTCCAGGCCTCCATCGCGCGCTCGCCGAGCTTGATGCCCGAGGAGTACTCGCCGACGAACCACATGTAGCGAAGGCAGTTGAGGACCAGCCGCTGCACGCTCCGGTCCCCGCTCCGCAGGACATCGGCGTACTTCAGGTGCGGAAGGATCTCCGCGTACTCGTCCCACAGGCGGGTGTCCGTGGGCCGTCCGGGGTCCGCCGCCGCCAGCGCCCGCCGCACCACGTCGATGAACTCCCGTCGGTCGTCCTCCGGCATGTCCTGGTGCACGATCTGGTGCACCATGCGGTGCAGGTACAGCGACTCCCCGGAGGCGGACCCTTCGTCCGTGGCCTCCTCGTGGGACTCCATGCGGACCACCGAGTACTGACGCAGCTGGTTGACCGTCCTGTTCCACAGCAGCGGGTCGCCGAGCAGCCCGGCGATCTGCTCGGGCAGCTCTTCGGGCGGCATCTCCTTGAGGAGGCGTACGGGGATGGAGCCGGGCGCGAAGAAGGTGCACAGCCGCAGCAGGTCGACGGACTCCGGGACGGTCTCGCGGAGCTTGTTCAGCAGTATCGACCAGGCGGTCTGGAACGCCAGCGGGAAGTCCTTGGAGATCTTGACCACGTCCTGGTCGATGCCGTGCTCCAGCAGCCCGATGTACTCCTCGACCGACAGGTCGGAGTCGTTGAGCCAGCCCGCGGTCTGGTCCAGCAGCAGCGGCAGGTCCTCCAGGGCCTCCGCCAGCTGGTCGGCATCGGCCTCCGTCAGCCGCGGGGCACGACGGCGGATGAAGGCCACCGACTCCTCCCGGGCGTAGACCGGCACCTCCAGCAGCCGGCTGTTGTGCTCGCCCCATTCCGGGTTGCGGGAGGTGATCAGGACGTGTCCCGGTCCGGTCGGCACCAGGTCCCAGATCTGGTCGGGCTCGTCCGCGCCGTCCAGGATCAGCAGCCAGCGCACGTAGGGTTCGCCGCGGCGCAGCGCGTCGCGTACCGCGCGCAGGCGCTCGCCGTACTCCGCGCCTGTGGACAGGCCCAGCTTCGGGGCGAGTTCGGCGAGCAGGCGCCGGTAGGTCACTCGCTTCTCGGCGTTGACCCACCACACCACGTCGTACTCGGAGCCGAACCGGTACACGTACTCCGCGGCGAGCTGTGTCTTGCCCACCCCCGCCATGCCGTGCAGGGTGAGCACACCGGCGCCCGGCTCGGCGTCCTGCAGCAGGTGGTAGGCGCCGTTCAGCAGCTGCTCGCGGCCCGTGAAGCGGGTGTTGCGACGCGGTACCCCGCCCCACACCTCCGGCGAGGCCGCCGGGAAGCGCGGCCGTCCGCGCCGTCCGCCGTCGACGGGCTCCGCCGGAGGGTCGGCGGGCAGGTCGAGCCGGTCCAGCAGACGCCGCTCGGCCTCCTCGGCCCCCATGTTGGCCAGGCCGGCCGGCGCGAGGACCGCGGTGGCCGTGGGCACCGACGCCGTGGTGACCGAGACGGCCGCGAAGCGGGACGGGTCGGGTGCCACGACCTCGCGCAGGGCGGTGTTCCACTCCTCCTGGGTGCGGGGACCCAGCTGGAAGTACCACTCGCTGACGACGATGAGGATCCGGCCCTCGGCGAGCGTCAGGTCGCGCAGCAGGTCCACGAGCGGAATCTCCGCCGGAGAGTCCCAGCGCAGGTACACGACGCGCAGGCCCCGCCGCTCCAGTCGGTCTCCGATCCAGACCGCCCAGGCCCGGTTGTAGCCCGCGAAGCTGATCGTGACAGTCTGTTTCGGGGCACCTCTTTCGGCCGACCCGACCTGCTTACGAGCTCCAGACATGCAGCGGCCTCCCGCGCGTGATTTCAGAACCGGTCACGGCGCCGTGATGGGCATGCGCCGACGCCTGCGGTTCGCATCTCTTCCCTGAGGGGCAACGATTTCACGTCTTCCCCCCATGTTTTCCTCTGTTTTCCTCTGATTTCCTCCGATTTCCTCCGTGACCGGCTCCTCAGTCACGCGACTGGCGCACCCGGGCGGCATGGCGCCGCAGCCAGAGCGCACGCGCCGCCCTGACGTATTCCTGTGCCCGGGCCGCCAGGTCCCGGGGCGCGGGCTGCTCGGCCATCCGCTCGTACACCGCGATCATCTCGTCGACGAACTGCCGTCCCCGCACGGTGAGATGATCCGACGCCACGAGCGTCGGCAGCGCGGCGCCGACCTGTTCGCGATAGCGCGCGTGCTGACTCCACGCGGCGTCGCGGTGCGCGGGACGCGCGTCGGCGAGCGCGTGGCGCTGGAAGAAGTCCGCGAGTGCCAGGTGCGAGTGGGTGCCCAGGAGCAGGCCGTCGTACGGGCGGGGATCGGGCCGCCAGGGAGCGAAGTACCGGGCCCGGCAGTCCGCGTGATGAAGGGTCACCATGTCGCTGAGGGCGACGATCTGGGCGTGCTGCAGTTCGTGGACCAGGGTGGCGGCGAACACCGTGGGGGTGGGCGGGGTGCTGCTGAGGACGGCGCCGAAGGCCTCCCGCCGCGTGCCGCTGCAGGTGCTGGTCGCCGCGTCGGCCGCGAAGGCACCGGCAGGCGTGGACAGCGGCACGAGGCAGCGCAGCAGGAACGCGGCCTCGGTCACGCGTTGCTCGCCGCCGAGCCGGAGCTGGGCAGCCGTGCCCGACCAGGCGTGCAGCCAGCGCTTGCGTCCTGCGTCGTCGAGGGTGACCGGGCCGCTCAGGCCCTGGTAGCGGGGGCTCGGACACACGGTGCGGTACGGGTCGAGGTCGTCCAGCGGGACGGGCGCGGAACCAGGTACGAGGCCGGGCAGGGCGTGAGCGGGTGTCCAGGCGGTGGCGCCGGACCAGGCGCCGAGGCCGCTCTCCAGGTGCACGACGACATCGGCGGCACCGGGCTGGCGGAGTGTCAGCGACCCGCGTCGGTGGACGACGTCGACCCGGGCCGCCCCGGACGCGGACGTGCGGAGCGCGCCGAGGGAGGGCAGCGTGAGCAGGCCGTCGCGGACGGTGAGCCGCAGGGCGAAGGGAATCCCGGCGCGGGCCGCGGCGGCAGCGGCGAGGGCGCCGAAGTGGGCGAGGTCCTGGCTCAGTTCGCGTACCTGCCGCTGCGTGCGCGGTCCGTGCTCTGCGTCGAGCCCGTGCAGGCAGCGCTTGATCCACGGCCCGGCCAGCGGGTGCAGGAGGCGGGCGCGGGCGGGCGACAAGGACCCGCCGCGCGCGGCGGTGCCGCCCCGTGCGCTCGCCGGCGGCAGCGCACCGCCGTCCGGCGGACGTACCCGGTCGGCCTCCTCCAGCAGTGCCCAGGCCTCACGCAGCCGCGTCCGGGCCGCGCGGGAGAAGACCGTCACATCGGCCCTTTCGGCCGTGTCGAGCACCGCGCGCAGCAGGAGCATCCGGCGGGTGTCCTGGTCGCGCGCCAGGAGTGCGAGGGTGTCGGGGCCGCCTTCGGTGCGGCCGAGTTCACGCAGGGCCCGGTCTGCCGGCGGGATCACGAGGTGCCCCCTTCGCGGGCGGCGGCCGCCGGGGCCGCGGCCGCCGCGACCCTCTCTGCCACGTGGTGGATGAAGCGCTGCAGGTCGGTGCAGTAGACAGAGGGGTTCGCGAAGCCGTGGCCGGCGCGGTAGCGGTGTGTGTACTGGCCGCCTCCGCAGACAGTCAGCAGCGGGCAGGCGCGGCACTGAACGGCCAGTGCGGCGGCGCCCGCCTGCCGGGCCGCGACGCCGGGATGGTGAAGCGCCTCGTCGAAGCTGTGCCGGAAGACGTCGAGGCCGGTGTACGCGGCGCCGTCGTAGGCCGACTTGAGGGAGTCCACCTGCTCCATCGAGCCGTCCGTCTCCACGACGATCGTGCGGAAGGGCGCGAGTCCCAGCGACTCGGTGGAGGCGGGCAGGCCCAGCAAAAGCGCGAGGCACTCCTCGAACAGGCGCACCCGTGTCTCCCTGCGCCCGGCCCTCCACCAGCGGTCGAACACGGCGCAGAGCCAGTCACCGTAGGGAGCTTCGAGGTCCCGGGTCCGGGTTTCCAGGTACGGCGGCGGTGCCGACCAGTTGCCGTGGGGCAACAGCAGGTCCAGGACCGGCGGACGCAGCGCCAGCAGGGACTCGTACGTCTCGACGGGGGCAAGACCCGGGTCGACCACCGTGAGGATTCCCGCGTACGTGTCCGGATGGCGGTCGGCGAGCAGGCGGGCGCCGCGTGAGGCGGCGGGCCAGGAAGGGCGCCCCGCGTGGTCGACGCGCCGCGCGTTGTGGGCGGCGAGACCGCCGTCGAGGCTGATGCCGACGTGGAGGCGGTGCCGGGCCAGAACGGCCAGACGGTCCTCGGTGAGGAGGGTGGCATTGGTCTGGACGGTGGCGTGGACCTGGCAGGACCGCGGGACCCGATCGCGTACGAGAGTGGTGAAGCGGGCCAGCGTGTCCACGCCCGCGAGCAGCGGCTCGCCGCCGTGCAGGACGAGGGAGAGCGCGGTCAGAGCGTGGGTGCGGGCGTGCTCGGCGATGCGGGCGGCGGTGTGGTCCAGGACGTCGGGCGGTGCGGCGGCGGGGCGGGTGCGCCAGGTGTGGTCGGGGCCCTCGTAGACGTAGCAGTAGCGGCAGGCGAGGTTGCAGCGGCCATGCATCTTGACGATGAACTGCTGGAAAGGGACAGCCCCTACGGGTGTCAGGACGGGGGGCACTTCAAGAGACACTCCGGCACCCCCCTGCTGTGCGGCTCTCTCGTCACGCGCCGCGGGCCGGCACCTCGGCCCTCTGCCCGTGCGAGGCCGCATTCCCCGACGGAAGACCGCACGAACGCCGCGGCATGGAAGTTGTCCGATTCCCGCACTGCTCCGACCGGAACGGCCTTGTTCCGGAACGGCCTTGTTCCGGAACGGCCTTGTTCCGGAACGCCTTGTTATGGCCGCTCATCGCCGGGCTTCTCCGCCCCTCAGAACGAGCTGCTGAACCCCCACAGCATCTCGCTCGGCCGCAGCGCCCGTTCCCTGAGGTCGGCCAGCACCTCGTTCAGCACGGGGTGCTGAAGGGTCCTGAGCTGTTCCAGGTCCAGCTCCAGCAGATCCGGCAGATCCGGCAGATCCGGCAGCGCCTCCTGCGGCTCCGCCCGATGCCCATCCGGTGCCGGCAGCCGCTCCGCGGACCTCGGCGACTCGTCCCGTACACCCATGTCCTGCTCCCTCCTCGGTCATTCCAGGGTCATTCCAGTTCGGCCAGCCGCTGCGCGGTCTGCCGTGCCGTCGGCTCCCCCGTGCCGACCCTGTCGTCCGGCCGCCTCGACCACTGCGCCTGGGCGGCCCGGTAGGCCTCACGGGCGGCGCGTGGGCGGGCCGCCGCCTCGTAGGTCATACCCCGCCAGTGGTGGGCCTGTGCGCCCAGCTCCATGGCCTGAAGCCGCAAGCGGTCCGTCTCGGCCGTCCGCTCCGCGTGCCGGGCCGTCTCGGCCGCGTTGCGGAAGGCGTCGACCGCGTCGTCCAGGCGCGCGGGCCGGCCCAGGCTCTGGTACGCCTCGAACTGGGCCTGGCCGAGTTCGAGCCGGCACCGCACAGCCAGCAGCAGGTCGCCTGCCCCGGCCGCCGCGAGCCCGAAGAGGTGCTCGGCCTCCCGCAGGTCGACGCGGTCGCCCCGCAACCGGTACCTCAGCATCAGCGCCCGGCCCAGGAGCAGCAGCCGGTACGCGAGCTGTCCCCTGCCCGCCGGGGTCTCCGCGCGGCAGTCCCGCAGGACACGGATTGCCCGGGAGAGCGGTTCCTGGGCGCGGACGCCGGTCTCCAGCGCCGCCCGGCGCAGCAGTGTCTCTCCCCACTCGGCGAGCACGTCGGCGTGGTCCGGGGCGTCCCTGGGCACTGCGCGGGCGGCTCGTGCGAAGCAGTCCGCGGCCTCCTCCAGCTCGCCCGGATCGCCCGATTCGGCGTACCGCGTCACCCTGATGCGCCCGGCGCGCACCAGGAGCGAGGCCCGCTGCCCCCGGTCGCGGGTGAGGGACGTCGCCTCCTCGACGCGTTCCTCGGCCTCGTCCAGGGATCCCCCCGACTTCAGCAGGGCATCGGTCAGGTCGATCAGGACGCGGACGCGCGCGAGCCCCGGGCCCTGCGCGTCCCTGTCGGTCTCCAGTGCGCTGCGCAGCGACCGCGCACCCTGTTCCGCGTACACCCGCGCCTGCTCGGGGTCGGCCGTGGCGCCGGACAGGCGAAGCAGGATCCGGCCGTGGGCGAAGGGGAGTTCGGGCGGGCGCTCGCGGCGGTCGGGCCAGGCGTCGGCGAACGCCTCCAGCATGCCGACCGCGCCCTGGAGCAGCGCGCTGTCCCCGCCCAGGTGGTACTGCGTCTCCAGCGCGCCCACCCGTTCCAGGGTGAGCCGCAGCGCCTCCCGGTCGTCGTCCAGGTCGGGCGCGGCGCAGGCCACCGCGTACTCCCGGTCCGCGCGGCGCAGCAGGTCGAGCGCGCCGCGCCGGTCGCCGTGGCGCCTGCGGTCGGTGGCGGCGGCGCGCAGCACCCGGGCCAGGACGGCTCGTTCGCGTACGGCTCCGGGGTGGGCCACGGCCTGCTCGGCCGCCGTCTCCGCCTGGCGCAGCAGGTCGGCTCCGCCCTGTACCTCCCACAGCCGCAGCAGGCAGTGGGCGTATGCGGCCCACAGCCCGGGGTCACGGTCCGTGGGCTGTTCGTGGTCGGTGGCGCCGCGCAGGAACTGCACCGCGTCGATCAGGTCCTGCACCATGCCCTCGCGGTCGAAGCGGGCCAGCAGGTCGCGGGCCCTGGTCACCGCCTGGTGCGTCGGCCGCTCCTCGACCAGGCCGCCCGTGCGCTCGCGGCTGCCGTAGAGCGCGAACTGCTCCGGCAGCGGCATGAACCGCTCCAGGACCCGCGCGGCCACCTCGGCGAAGGGCTGCGGTACGAAGGCGGCGGCGCCGTTGTCCCCGTGGTCCCCGTTCTCGCCGGGGTAGCCGGAGCCGGGTGCGTACGGGCGTCCGGCGGACGAGTCACCGCCACTGCCGTCGCCGAGCTGGGCGAGGGCGAGCGCCGGGAAGTTGGGCCCGCCCTTGCCGAAGCGCTGTTCGATGTACTCGGAGCAGTGCTTGAGGACCAGCATGGCCTCGTCCCGGCCCAGCGGGGACAGCAGCGACTCCCGTACGCCCGGCGCGAACTCGTACCACTGGGCGCCATTCGTTCCGTAGTCCTCATGGGCCCTGCTGAGCAGGCCGCTGAGCAGGACCTCGGCGAGTTCGGACGGTCCGGAGCCGGGCAGCATGGTCCGCTGCACGAGCTGCATCACGGGCAGGCAGAGCGGGGCCGCCGCCAGGTAGACGGCGAGGCGTCCCGCGGCCGGGGAGGCGGTGGAGCGGAACCGGCTGACCAGTTCGAGCGGGGAAGGGCGGCGGCCGGGGCGCGCCGCGGGGGCGTGCGGCTGGTCCGCGCGCACCCAGCCGACGGCACCGGCCACGGGGCCCGCCCCGGCTCCGGACAGCAGCCGCGCCCAGGCGCCGAGTGCCACCGGCTCGGGCGGCAGTACGGGCACGGGGAGGGCGCCCTTGCGGGCTTCCGGCGGCCCTCCGGCGGCCGTGCGCACCCGCAGCGCCGCCGCGCCGCCGATCGCCTCACCGCGGGTCAACGTGCCGTAGATCACGGGCAGTCGGGTGCGGTTCCACATGCGGTGCGGCAGCGGCTGGAGTACGGCGGCGGGGGTCTGGCGGGCCAGGTGGTGCAGCAGCCGGTGGGCCTGGCCGCTGTGCCAGAGCGGGCCGGCGCAGTCGCTGACGAGGAGGGTGATCCGGCGTCCGGTGGGGTCGCTCAGCCGGTCCGCGGAGTGCAGCGGCGCCGCGTGTACCTCGGGGCTGCGGCTGACGGCCAGGGCGCCGTCCGGGCCCTGGTGGAGATGGCTGACCTGGATGTCCCAGAAGGCGCCCAACTGGCCGAAGACCTGCTCCAGTTCGGCGAACATCCGGTCCCACACGCGCATCGACGACGAGGCGTCCATCACCAGTTGCAGCCGTGCGTCGGCGCGGGTCACCGCCCGGTGGACGGGCATGATCAGTCCGCCCGCCCGTGCGCTCAGCTCGGCCGTGGCCGTCTCGTCGAGTTCCTTGCGCAGGGGTGGCGCGGCACTCCGGTAGCCCTGCAACGGCCGCAGTACGCGCTGGAGTTCGAGGGGAGCGGGGAACGCGGGAGCCGCGGGCACCCCGACCGGCAGCGCCCTTGCCCGTCCCGGCCCGCCGCCTCGTGGCGCACCGTACTGCGGCACCGGGTACAGGGCCACGCGCCGACTGCCCTCCCCGTCGTACGGCTGGGGCCGCGGCGGCGCGGGAACGGGCGAGGTGTCCGGCGCCGGGGCGTCCTGGGCGGTGCCCGGTGGCGGCGGGCCGGGCTCCGCGAGCCGTACGCCGGGAGGGGCGGGCCGCTCGGTCTCCTCGGCGCCGTTCGTGGGCCATGTCCAGCGGGCGAGCCACAGAGCGTCGCACAGTGCCTCGGCGTCGGGGTCGAGGCCGGTCTCCCGCAAGCGGGCGATGAGTTCGGCGATGGGATCGTCTCCGGGCTCGACGGGGCGCCCCGCGTCCCCGGGCTCGACGGGGCGCCCCGCGTCCCCGGGCTCGACGGGGCGCCCGGCGGCTCCAGGCGTGACGGGGCGTCCGGCGTCGGGCTCCTCGTCCGGTCGGCCGCCGGAAGGGTCCGGACCCTGGCGCCCCGCTGCGTCGGGCATCAGCGCCTCACCTCGGGCGGTCGAGTCGCTGGATGAGCTGGTCGGCGAGTCGGTCGCGGCTGGTCGGGGCGGCCGCGTCGGTGAGGTGGATCGCGTTCAACAACTGGTCGGTGGCGAGGAGTTCGCTGCGGGAACGTTCCAGGAAGCGGATGATCAGGTCGTCGCCCGCGCGTGCCGCCTCGTCGCCGAGGTGGGCGCGTACGAAGGTGGCGAGCCGCTGGTGGTCGGGACGGCCGAGCTCCAGGTGGATGCAGCGGCGCATCAGGGGGGCCGGGAAGTCGCGCTCCCCGTTGCTGGTGAGGACCACGAAGGGGAAGGCGCGGCAGCGCACCCGGCCGTCGCGTATGCGCACCTTGGCGCCGTCGGCAGTGAGCACCTCGGCCTCGCCGTCCGGCAACCGGTCGGCGACGCGCTCCAGTTCGGGGATCGGGAACTCGCCCTCCTCCAGCACGTTGAGCAGGTCGTTCGGCAGGTCGATGTCGCTCTTGTCCAGCTCGTCGATGAGCAGCACCCGGGGCGTGCCGGACGGCAGCAGGGCGGTGCCGAGGGGCCCGAGACGGATATAGCTGCCGATGCCCTCGACCGCTCCGGGGCTGCCCGCGGCCGTGCCGAACCCTCCCTGCGCGGCGATCTGCACGTCCTGGAGCCGGGCGATGGCGTCGTAGTGGTACAGGCCGTCCTGGAGCGTGGAGCGGCTGACGATGGACCACCTCAGGACGTTGCCCAGGCCGAGCTCGTACGCCACGGAGTGGGCCAGCGTACTCTTGCCGGCGCCCGGGCCGCCGGTGACCAGGAGAGGGCGGCGGAGGTAGAGCGCCGCGTTGATCATCTCCAGTTCCTCGGCGCCCGGCCGGTGCAGCTCGGCGAGGTGCCGGTGCGCGCCGAGTCGGCGGTCCTGGGAGCCGTCCGCGCCGGGTCCGGCGGCCTCCCGGCCCGAGAAGTCGCGCCACGGCGGGGGCGGGGGCAGCCGATCGATGCCGTCGTGGGGTTCCCCGGCGCCTCGGTAGATGAGCCACTCACTGGATTCGGTCATGATCCGGTCCTCGTCGTCACTCGTCCGCCATCCGCCATCCGCCAGAGCGGCCGTTGAACATGCGTTACGGTCCGTCGAACGTGCCTCACGGTATCGACCCGCGAGAAGCGTGGTAAGTGCCCGCAGGACGCCGGGAGTTACCGTGGGCTCGTCGGGAGTTACCCTGGGCGCGGCCGCGACACGTACGTCCGTGTCGCGGCCGATCCGGTAGGCGTACGGGGCCTCCAGCAAGTCGGGCTACGGGCCCTCCGGTTGCTCGGGATACGGGCCCTCCGTCTCGTCGGGTCACGGCGCCTCCAGCAGGTCGCCGGTTCCCGGCAGTGGGCGGTGCGGATCGTCGTAGAACAGGGCGATGCCGTCGGCCCAGTACATCTCCGCTCGGCCCGCGTGCACCCCCGCCCGCAACTCGTACACCAGCTCCGGCAGCAGCTCGGCGCTGCCCGGGACCGCGACCGCGTCGCCCGCGCGCCGGTGGAACTCCCCGCAGACCGCGTCCCGCCCGCCCCGCCGGCGCCGCCACAGGGCGACACCGAAGCCGCCGTGGACGATCCGGGCGAGCGCCACCGAGTCGTCGTCGAAGCGGTGGTCGCCGTAACGGCACAGCACGGGGACGGCGCCGCTGGACAGTCCGCGCAGCCTGTTCACGGTCGGTACGGGTATCCGCAAACCCTCGTCGCAGTCGAGGACTTCGGCATGCGCGGCATGGGCGTGGACCCATCGCCAGCGGACCGCGCGTTCCATGTCCTCGTCCGCGGCCGGGACGTACTCGTCGCCGAGCGGTCCGAACTCGCCCCCGTGCTCGCCCCCGTGAAAGAGCTGTTCACGGTCGGAACAGCGCACGACGACGGGGCGCTGCGCACCGAGCGGAGGCTCGTCCGGCGCCAGTTGCCAGGTGTCCACCGCCAGTCCGAGCAGCGAGTGGAGCAGCGCCACCTGGAGCATGGCGGGCCGCCCCGGCTTGTCACAGCGCCGGAAAGCCTCCGCGAGAGGGGCTGCGAGCGGGCCGGGCAGCTCGGCGAGGCGCGTGCGCTCGGCCTCGTAGAGGCGTTCGACCTCTCCATCGGGCCGGATCACGGAGATCCGCCCGTCGCAGCGGTCCGGCTCCCAGCCCCGTTGTACGAGTTCGACCAGGGCGGACGGGCCGACCTGCTCCGGCTCCGGCTCCGGCTCCGGCTGCGGCTGCGGCTGCGGGCCGCCGGGCCGCTGCCGCCGCCGGAGCAGGTCGGTCCACTGCTGGGTGAGGCTGCGACGGTAATTCGAGGGGAGGCCCCGCGCGGCCCGCCGTACCCACTCCCACAGGGCCTGCTCGGCGTCCTGCGTGCCGGGCGTGGTGAACGGGCGCTCGGCGAACAGGACCCGCGCCGCGTAGTCGAGGACGAGTCTCAGCTCGCCGTCCTGGCGCGCGCTCTCGTACAGGGCGCCGAGACCGTCGCGCCAGCCACGAGGCGCCGGTTGCGGAACCGCGGCTTCATGGTCCGGCAGGGAGTCGAGGATGTCGAGCAGACCGCGGGTGCTGGCAGGGGGCGGGAGGTCCGCGAGCCGGCCGAGCAGCTCGATGCGCGTGTCCGGGCTGAGCGTCCGCCTCGGGCGCGTGCCGAGCCGGCTCTGTGCGTCGGTCCAGGTGGGGCGGAGGGAGCCGGGTTGGCGCTGCCGGTCGCGATGGTAACGATCGTGGGCGTGGAAGACGGCCTGGTAGAGGTCGTCGTGCTCGGCCCGTGCTCCGTCCCGGGGCACCGCCAGCGTCCGTAACTGCTCGATGCCGGTGGAGGTGCCGCCGCTGCCCTGGTCCGACCGCGACTTCAGTACGCCGATGACCTCACCGCGCTCCGGATCGATCACCGGCCCTCCGGAGATCCCCTTCGGCAGGTCGTTCCGGCCGAGGCGCATCTGTACCTCCGCGGACCACCTGCCCAGGGTTCCCTGCACCGAGAGAGGACCGTCCAGCGCCTGCAACTGCCCGCCGATCACGGTCCATCCGGCATAGAGCACCTTGCCCTCGCTGTAGTACGGCGCCGATCGCTCGGAGACGTACACGCAGTCGTGGTCGACGGGCTCCCGGAGCTGGACCAGCGCGAGGTCCGGGGGAGGCCAGTTGCCGCGGACATCGGGGCCCGCGCGCTCCGGAAGGGTGGCTGCCACCTTCCCGGAGACGGCCGACGCACCACCGCCCGGCCCGTTCTCGTACACCACGGTGACCTCGCCTCCCTCCCCGCTCGCTACCACATGTGCGCAGGTCAGCACCCAGCTCGGGGCGACGAAGAATCCGCTGCCGAGGAACGTGCCAGGCTCGTCGAGGGCATACCCGGGCCCTGCGCGATGGATGCGCACCGTCGCGGCCATGACGAGTTCACGCAGCGCACGGTGTGCGCCGTCGAAGCCATCCGATGCGCCTCGGGCGTACCCGTCCGTCATGCCCCGTCCTCGGCAACGGCATCACGAACGCTTCCCTGCGCTGGAGCGCCGGGAGAGGCGCCCCTGCGCGGATGGCCGACTCTGCCGGGCTGCGCGCCTGCGGCCGTGTCGTTCCCCGTACCGCGCGCGGTGTCCCCGGCCGTGTCGTTCCCCGTACCGCGCGCGGTGTCCCCGGCCGTGTCGTTCCCCCTGCCGCGCGCGGTATCCGTGGCCCGGTCGAGGTCCGGCGGCCCGCTGTTCCACGTCAGCGTGACCTTGATGCCGGCCTTGGCCTCGCCGTCCGCGAGGAGGCCGACGACCTTGCCCGCCTTCGCCGTCAGTTCGATCCCGAACTCGACGCTGACCTCGTCCGGGCCGACCGCGCGCAAGGGTGCGGCCAGCGAGCGCGCGACGCTGGTCACGACCGACTGGAGGCTCTCGACCTGCGCCTCCACCCGGTCGGTGAACCCGGTGTCCGTGTACGACAGCTCCCCGGACGGCACGGCCAGCTCCTCGGCCCCGGATATCCGGGCCCACACGGGCGTCCCGTCCGGCATCTCGATCCGCGCGACACGAGTCGCTTCGTCCCCCATGGCATCCCCCGTTCCCCGTACCTCCATGGTCCCGCCTCCTCGTTGCGCGGGCCAGAGGTGTGGCGTGATGACCGGCGCGCGAGGGGCCCTCAAGCGCCCCGCTCCGCCGCCTATCCTTATTCCTTGGCTGTCTTTGGCCTTCCTTGGCGTTGTCTGGCTTCTCTTGGCGTTGCCTGGCTTCCCTCACAGGAAGTCCTCGCCAGTTCTTCCCGTAAGGGAAGAGTTCTTCCCGCGAGGGAGGATTCCCACCCTTCACCGAACCGACGGAGCACCACCCATGTACTTCACCGACCGCGGCATCGAGGAGCTGGAGAAGCGGCGTGGCGAGGAAGAGGTCACCTTCGAGTGGCTCGCCGAGCAGCTGCGGACGTTCGTCGACCTGAACCCGGACTTCGAGGTACCGGTGGAGCGCCTGGCGACATGGCTGGCCCGGCTGGACGACGAGGACGACGAGTAGGACCGCGGTTTTCCCGCCCCCGCCCCGCCCCGCTCTGCCCCGCTCCCGCTCCCGCTCCTTGCGAAGGGGAGCAACGCCTCCTCAGGAAGTCGTCAACACGATCTTCCCGAAGTGATCACCGGCCTCAAGCCGCTCGAAGCCCTCCCGCGCACGATCCAGCGGCAGCACCTCGTCGATCACGGGCCGCACACCGGTAGCGGCACAGAAGGACAACAGATCCTCCAACTCGTCCTTCGTACCCATCGTGGAGCCGACCACCTTGAGTTCCAGGAAGAAGATGCGGGTCAGTTCGGCGTGGGAGGGCCGGTCGCCGCTGGTGGCACCCGAGATGACGAGCGTGCCCCCGGGCTTCAGGGACTTCACGGAGTGGGACCAGGTGGCGGCACCCACGGTCTCGATGACGGCGTCGACGCGCTGCGGCAACCGCGCCCCCGACTCCAGCGCCTCCACCGCGCCCAGTTCCACGGCCCGCTTGCGCTTCGCCTCGTTGCGGCTGGTGGCGAACATCCGCAGACCGGCGGCCTTGCCCAGCACGATGGCCGCCGTGGCCACGCCACCACCGGCACCCTGCACCAGCACCGCGTCACCCGGCCGCACCCCGGCGTTCGTGAAGAGCATGCGATACGCCGTCAGCCAGGCCGTGGGCAGACAGGCAGCCTCCTCGAACGACAACTCCCCGGGCTTTCGCAGCACGTTCCACGTCGGTACGGTGACGAGTTCGGCGAACGTCCCCTGGTACCGCTCGGTGAGGATCGACCGCGGCTCATCGGGACCCACCCCGTGACCGCTCTGCCCGATCACCGAGTGCAGCACGACCTCGTTGCCGTCCTCGTCGACCCCGGCCGCATCGCATCCCAGGATCATCGGCAGCTTGTCCTCGTCCAGCCCGACGCCCTTCAGGGACCACAGGTCGTGATGGTTGAGCGAGGCCGCCTGCACCCTCACGGTCGTCCAGCCGGGCCTCGGTCGGGGAGCCGGGCGCTCCCCCAACTCCAGTCCCCGAAGGGGTTGGTCACGGTCAATCCGAGCAGCGTAAGCAGCGAACATGGCCCTGACCCTAGAGCTCCAGCCGGGGCGAGGGAAGCTGGAGTGGCCGTGACACACGTCCCGCGAACCGAACCAACCAGGCACCCGCGAACGAACCCCAGGCGACAGACCCCAGCCGAACGAACCCCCAAGCGGCAGGCCCAGCCAAAGGAACCCCAGGCAGTGGACCCCGGCAACAGGTTCGGGCCCCGTCCCACCGGACAAGGCCCGAACCTGACACAAACCCGAACACAAACCCCCCCCGAACACAAACCCGCGGACGCGCCCTACAGCCGGGCAGACGCGCCCTACAGCCGGGCCACGCCCTCCGCCCGCGCCGCCGCGGCGACCGCCGCAGTGACCGCCGGAGCGACCCGCTCGTCGAAGGGCGACGGAATGACGTAGTCGGGCGCGAGATCCTCACCCACCACGCCCGCCAGCGCCTCCGCCGCCGCGAGCTTCATCCCCTCGGTGATCCGGGAGGCCCGCACCTTAAGCGCCCCGGCGAAGATCCCGGGAAACGCCAGCACGTTGTTGATCTGGTTCGGGAAGTCGGACCGCCCGGTCGCGACCACCGCCGCGTACTTGTGGGCGATCTCCGGGTGCACCTCGGGATTCGGGTTGGCCATGGCGAACACGAACGCCCCCTCGGCCATCGACGCCACCGCCGACTCCGGCACCGTACCGCCGGACACCCCGATGAACACGTCCGCGCCCGCCAGCGCCGCCTCCAGTGACCCCGACAGCCCGGCCTTGTTCGTGAGCTCCGCCAGCTCCCGCTTGACCGGTGTCAGCTCCTCCCGGTCGGCCGACACGACGCCCTTGCGGTCGGCGACCGCCACATCCCCGATCCCCGCCCCGAGCAGCATCTTCGCGATGGCCACCCCGGCCGCCCCCGCACCGGAGATGACCGCCCGCAGATCGCCGAGCTCCCGCCCGGACAGCCGCGCGGCGTTCCGCAGGGCCGCCAGCGTCACGACCGCCGTACCGTGCTGGTCGTCGTGGAAGACCGGAATGTCCAGCCGCTCCTGAAGCCGGCGCTCGATCTCGAAGCACCGCGGCGCCGAGATGTCCTCCAGGTTGACGCCCCCGAACGACGGGGCGAGCCGCACCACCGTCTCGACGATCTCGTCGGTGTCCGTGCAGTCCAGCGCGATCGGCACGGCGTCGACGCCTCCGAACTGCTTGAACAGGATCGCCTTGCCCTCCATCACGGGAAGGGATGCCTCCGGCCCGATGTCGCCGAGCCCCAGCACAGCCGTACCGTCGGTCACCACGGCGACCACGGACGACTTCCAGGTGTAATCGTGGACGAGGGCGGGCTGCTCGGCGATGGCGGTACACACACGGGCGACGCCGGGCGTGTACGCGAGGGACAGGTCGTCCTTGTCGCGGACCGGCACCGTCGCCTGCACGGCCATCTTGCCGCCGCGGTGCAGCGCGAAGGCCGGGTCGAGGGAATCGAGAGGCTCGCCCCCACTCTCCTGGTCCGCATTGCTGCCGAAACTGCCGGAACTGCCGGTACCGCCGGAACCGCTGTTGCCGCCATCGCTGCTTTTGCTGTCAGTGCGAGGATTCCCGATCTCCGCTGGCACTTTGTTCGCCCCTTAAGTCTTCATGTTTTGAGGGTGACCACTCCCGGTCAGGGGTGGGAGGGCACCACGTTCACGCCCGGTTGGCCAATACGGCCAATACGGCCGATACAGCCAATACGGCCGATACGCACGGACGGAAGGCCGAATGGCCCCTACGCACAGGCGGATGGCCGATACGCACAGGCGATACGCGACGAGCGCGCCGCACACGCGCCCCGAGCCCCGGATGAGGGGTGCAAGGAACCTTCTTACCGGACGGACCGCATCGGCGACGAGTTCGTCACGCGAGGATCACACGCCGACGACATGACCCCTGGCCGTATACGACATGACCCCTGGACCGATACTCCAGAACCCTGGACGGATACTCCAGAACCTGCGAACACGCCCATTACATGTCCCACACAACCCACACCACGGCCACGCCCATACGGAGGGGCGGCCGACCACACCCTGAGACGCACCGAAGATCTTCCGGCCGGAAGGGGAGATTCCCGCACAGGGTCCGGCAATGCCGGACCATCCCACGGCGGTTCGGGGGTCACCCGTTATCCGATTTTGACACATCGGGTCACCTGAACGCCCAAGTCCGAATGGCAAGATGCCGTAATCCCCCAAGACCGCCGCAATTCCCCAAGACCGAGCCGCCTGGAGACGCGCGCCGTCGCCGATCCACGCCACAACCGCCGCATCTCTCACCCACCCCGCCACATCTCTCACCCACCCCGCCACACATCTCATCCGCCCTGCCGCATCTCTCATCCACCCCGCCGGAGGACATCACCATGACCGCAGGCAAGACCCGTCGTACGACCGCCCCGCGCACCCGGACAGCCGCGGTCGGCGCGGTCGGCGCGATCGGCGCGATCGCGGTAGCGGGCGCCCTGCTGCTCACCGGCTGCGATGACCAGCTCCAGGACGGCGACGACGCGAAGGCCGCGACGACGAATTCCGCCCCGCTGGCCGACGAACTGCCCAAGGACATCCGCAAGGAAGGTGTCATCAAGGTCGGCTCGGACCTCTCGTACGCGCCGGTCGAGTTCAAGGACGACTCCGGCAGGACCACCGGAATCGACCCCGACCTGGCCGACGCGATGGGCAAGCAGCTCGGCGTGAAGTTCGAGTTCGAGAACGGCACCTTCGACACCCTGCTCGACGGTCTGCGTTCCAAACGCTACGACATCACCATGTCCGCCATGACCGACACGAAGCACCGCCAGGAGGGTGTGGACTCCGAGACCGGCAAGAAGGTGAGCGAAGGCGTCGACTTCGTCGACTACTTCACCGCGGGCGTCTCGATCTACACCAAGAAGGGCGACACCCAGTCCATCCGGACCTGGTCCGACCTGTGCGGCAAGAAGCTGGTCGTCCAGCGCGGCACCGTCTCGCACAAGCTGGCCAAGGCCGAGGCGGAGAAATGCCCCCAGGGCAGGACCCTGTCCGTCGAGCCCTTCGACCAGGACCCGCAGGCCCAGACCCGACTGCGCTCCGGCGGCGCGGACGCCGGCTCCTCGGACTTCCCGGTCGCCGCGTACACGGTGAAGAAGTCGGGCGGTGGCAAGGACTTCGAGATCGTCGGCGAGCAGGTGAAGGCCGCGCCGTACGGCATCGCGATCGCCAAGTCCAACGCCGCGCTGCGGGACGCCCTCAAGGCGGCGATGGACGCGATCATCGCGAACGGCGAGTACGAGAAGATCATCAAGAAGTGGGGCGTCGAGGACGGCGCGGTCACGGAAGCAGTGATCAACAGCGGCAAGTGACCGGCACACACCAGCGTGTCACCGAAGGGCAACAACATCCTTGAACCCTCCCCCAGTGGAAGGCAGGGGGATTCCTGGCTCACACCGCCTGCGGGTCAGCGACCCCACAGGTCTTCCACGATCAACACCAGCCGGGTGGACACCAGCGAGGCGGACACCAGCCGGGTGGACACCAGCCCGGTTCGATACGGCAAAGCTCGGAGGTGCGTGTGCTGTCCTGGCTCACGATCAGCACGGTGGACGCGCTTGGTTCTCACCACGCACGGCATGCGGCTCCTCCCCTCAGGTGGACGGTGTTTCCCCTGCCTCTTCACCGCGTCCGTAATACCCTGAAAGCACAGCCAGCAGTTACGTCTCCTCCCACACGGCAAGAGAGCGCTCCCGTAAGGACTACAAGTGGAACTCGCTTATTACTCGGATTACGCGGTCCGTCTCGTCAACACCGAGGAGCCGGTCCGGGGCACGGACCTCCTCACCTCGGTGGAGGCCGTCCGCGACCTCTTCCGGGGCAACCAGTCGGCGGCCCGCCGTGCCACCGACGCCGACGTGACCCGCTTCCGCTCGGTACGGTCCCGGCTGCGCGCGGTCTTCGAGGCGGCGGACGGCGGCGACGAAACACTCGCCGTGGACCTGCTGAACTCGCTCCTCCTCGAATTCCCCGTCAGCCCGCAGATCTCCGGCCACGACTTCCGGGGCGACGGGCGCCCGCTGTGGCACCTGCACCTGGCGGACCACCCGTCCAACGCGACCGCCGGCTACACGGCCCTCGCCGCGATGGGCCTGGCGTTCCACCTCACCGAGTACGGCGTGGACCGCCTGGGCCTGTGCGAGGCGGCGCCGTGCCGCAACGCCTACCTCGACACCTCCACGAACCGCTCCCGCCGCTACTGCTCGGACCGCTGCGCGACCCGCGCCAACGTGGCCGCCTACCGGGCCCGCAAACGCCTGGAAGCGGACCGGTCGGCACACACGGGCCGGGCGGCGAAGAGCGCCCAGCGGACGAGCGCGAACGGCGAGCGCTGACCATCGGGCAAGGGCCGGTACCGAAACCGCACCTTGCCGAGCACAAGATCGTCGGGCACGCTCCCGTAGTCGGTACTGTCCCCCCCGGCGTACGGATTGTCGCCGAGCACCCACCAGCCGTCCTCGCGCCGCTCGGCGGCCCGCTTCACCACAAGCAGGTCCTGCTGGAAGGGATGCCGCAGGACAACCACGTCACCGACCTTCAGCCGCGCTCCGTAGTGCACGACCAGCCGGTCCCCGTGCCGGAGCGTGGGCACCATGGACGGCCCCGTCACCTCGGCCGCCCCGAAGGGCAGCAGAGCCCTCCCGCGCTCGCTCTCCTGCGACAGCTCCGGCATCGCCGACACCTCCCGGTCGGTTCCTCTCCTCCTCAGTCCCAGTCTCACCCCGGACTTTTGTCCTAAGCCTGTGGGAGCCCTCGCGAAAACCCGTCTCCTACGGAGTAATCTCCCACTTAAGAAAACGATCACGAGGAAGGATCGCTCCATGCTTTCCCGCCTGTTCGCCCCCAAGGTCAAGGTCAGCGCCCACTGCGACCTGCCCTGCGGTGTGTACGACCCCGCCCAGGCCCGCATCGAAGCCGAGTCGGTCAAGGCCATCCAGGAGAAGATGGCCGGACAGGACGACCCGCACTTCCAGGCGCGTGCCACCACCATCAAGGAGCAGCGCGCCGAGCTCGCCAAGCACCACGTCTCAGTGCTCTGGAGCGACTACTTCAAGCCGCCGCACTTCGAGAAGTACCCGGAGCTGCACCAGCTGGTCAACGACACACTGAAGGCCCTCTCGGCCGCCAAGGCGTCCACCGACCCGGCGACCGGCCAGAAGGCGCTGGACTACATCACCCAGATCGACAAGATCTTCTGGGAGACCAAGAAGGCCTGACGAACAGTCAGTCGCCCCAGTGACGATCGGCGCATCATCGCAGGTCAAGGGCTTCACGAAGGGGCCCGACCGGTTCACCGGTCGGGCCCCTTCAGTGGTCTCCGGTCAGTGATTTCCGGTCGGCGATCTCCGGTCGATCAAGACCCACTGCCATCGCAGACGCCTGCGCATCTGGCCTGCGGAGTTGGCCAACGCCCCATGGAATGCGGTACGTTGCCGCTCCCACGCGGGATTCCCCGAAGGCACAGATCCGGCATCGCCGGTGGACCCGGTTTCGTACGGGAAGCTTGACCGCGTAGGTGCGGGGCGCAGTCAATCGCCTCTGCTCCACCAGGGTGGAGCTGGACGCAAACGCCGTGTCACAACCAGTGGCGCTCGTTGTGCAAGCTCGTCGATTCATCGACGAGCAGTTGACAAACGCCGTCCATGAACCGGACGGATCACCACCGGGTACTCGACGGAGCCCTCGGGGACAGGGCACTGGGCGATACGGGCGGCGATCTCCGTGACCCGCTCCAGGCTCTCGCACTCCAGGAGCCAGTACCCGGCTAGCACCTCCTTCATCTCGTCGTACGGGCCGTCGATGATTACGGGCTTTCCGTCCTTGTCCGCCGTGACGAACCGCGTCAGGGCCGGTTCCGCCAGCCCCTGCCCGTCGAGGAACTCACCGGACTCAGAGAGGTCGTCGTTGATCGCGTCCATGAAGGAGTACATGGCCTGCAGCTCCTTCTCGCTCCAGGCCGGGGCGTGCTCGGACGCCTTGCCCTGCATGGCCTCGTAGTCCGCCTGCGTGCCCAGAACCATCACCAGGTACTTCATGAGTCCGCTCCTTCGGTTCCTTCGGTTCGGCCGCCCGCAGTGGGCGGCTCTCACAGGAGACGTCGGAGCCGGCCCACACTTCTCCACACAGCCACACGGATGTTTTCCGGACCTTGGGAAGCACTCGACCGCTTCGCTGCTTCGCTACTTCGCCGGATCCCGCGGCGGTTCGCTCCCGGAGCCCTCCACGGCGGCTTCCCCGGACTTGTCCTGGGACTCCTGCTCGGCCTCCTCGACGTACGCCTTGCACTTCGGGTTCCGGCACGGGCCAGGAACCCAGACGGGCACATAAGCTCCGAGCGTTTTGTGCCGCCGTACCACCGTGGCTACAGGCTGTCCGCAGACGGGACAGACGTACGCGTCTCTGTCCATGCCCTCAGGGTAGCGGGTGGGGCCCGCGCACCGTGGGGATGCGCGGGACCCGCCCTGGCCGGAGCCTCCGATTCCGTGCGGGTCAGGTCGGCAAGGAACCGGTGGCTCCGGGGTCTTCAACTGCACGGACACAGTGCTCAGTTGCTGCGCTGTGTCACGAACTCCGCCAGCGCGAGGAGGCCACCCGCCGCCACCGGGTCCGGGATCGCACGGGACAGCTCGTGCATGGCCCGGGACATACGGTCGGCCGCCTGGCCCTGGGCCCAGTCACGGCCGCCCGCCCGCTCCACCGCGAGGACCGTGCGCTCGAGTTTCTCCGTGTCTCCTTCCTCGTACGGCAGTCCGTA
This sequence comes from uncultured Actinomycetota bacterium, assembly GCA_963711935.1. Classification (GTDB taxonomy): domain Bacteria; phylum Actinomycetota; class Actinomycetes; order Streptomycetales; family Streptomycetaceae; genus Streptomyces. The sequence continues at coordinate 145,006 of CAVQGD010000033.1, read as the reverse complement.
CAGCTCGGCGAGTTCGGCCGCCGCCGGAGTGCCGGAGGCGAGCGCCGCGACCACGGGCAGCGATTTCTTGCGGGCCACGAGGTCCGCTCCGGTCGGCTTGCCGGTGCGCCTGGGGTCCCCCCAGATGCCGATCATGTCGTCGATGAGCTGGAAGGCGAGCCCGGCCTCGCGACCGAACGCGTCCAGCGCCTCCACCTCTTCCTTCCCCGCACCGGCGTACAGCCCTCCCAGGGCACAGGCACACCCGAGCAGCGCGCCCGTCTTGGCCTCGGCCATGGCGAGCACCTCGTCGAGGGTGACCTCGTCGGGGCCCCGTCGCTCCATGGCCGTGTCCGTGTGCTGGCCGGCACACAGCTCGACGACACAGCCCGCGAGGCGGGCGGCGGCCGCCGCGGACGCCGGGTGCGGGTCCTCGGCGAGCAGCCGCTGGGCCAGTGCCTGCAGGGCGTCCCCGACGAGGATCGCGTCGGCATCGCCGAACACGGTCCACGCGGTGGGCCGGTGCCTGCGGGTTGCGTCCCGGTCCATGAGGTCGTCGTGCAGCAGCGTGAAGTTGTGCACCAACTCCACCGCTGCAGCGGCCGGTACGGCGGCGGCCTCCTCCCCGCCGAGCGCCGCGGCCGCGGCCAGCACGAGCGCGGGGCGTATCGCCTTGCCCGCGCCGCCCATCGCCGGGGTGCCGTCCTCGTGCTCCCAGCCGAAGTGGTAGCGCGCAATCCGGCGCATCGGGCCGAGCAGCGACTCGACAGCCCGACGCAACTCGGGGTCGACCGACGCCCGCGCCCGCTCCAGGATGCCCACCGCCTCCTGCCCGCCGAGGGAGCTCGGCGAGCCCTGCCGTCCGATCGCCCCCGCGCCACCCGCCGCACCGGCGGGGCTCACCTCACCAGCGGGGTACGTCGAATCGACAGGTCTCGCCGAGCCTTCCCGGCCTCCCGGACTTCCCGGGCCCCCGGCACTTTCCCGCCCTCGCAGGCCTCCCGAACTCCCCGCTCCTCCCATGCCTCCCGAACTGCCAGATGTTCCCGGTCCTTCTGAGCCTCCCGGGTCTGTCGGGGGTTCTGGGCCGGTCAGGTCGGCCGAGCCGGTCGGGCCCGTGGGACCTGTGAAACTCGCGACGGGGCTCAGCGGACCTCGGCCGGTCACCGCCAACGGCCGATCTCGACGTTCTCCAGAACGCCGAGCGCGTCGGGGACGAGGACCGCCGCCGAGTAGTAGGCCGTCACCAGGTACTTGATGATCGCCTGTTCGTTGATGCCCATGAACCGCACGGACAGGCTCGGCTCGATCTCGTCCGGAATGCCCGTCTGCTGCAGCCCGATGACGCCCTGCTCCTCCTCGCCGGTACGCATGCAGATGATGGAGGTCGTCCGGGCCTCGCTGACCGGGATCTTGTTGCACGGGAAGATCGGCACCCCGCGCCAGGTGGGGATGCGGTTGCCCGCGATGTCGATGCTCTCCGGGTACGAGCCCGCGCTTGTTGCACTCGCGGCCGAACGCGGCGATCGCGCGCGGGTGGGCGAGGAACAGCTTGGATGCCGCGCCGCCGGCTGAGCAGCTCGTCCATGTCGTCGGGGCTGGGCACACCGTCGTGCGGCTGCAGCCGCTGGTCGTACTCGCAGTTGTGGAGCAGCCCGAACTCACGGTTGTTGATGAGCTCGTGCTCCTGGCGCTCCTTCAGCGCCTCGACGGTGAGCCGGAGCTGCTGCTCGGTCTGGTTCATCGGCTGGTTGTAGAGGTCGGCCACGCGGGTGTGGATGCGCAGCACGGTCTGCGCGACGCTCAGTTCGTACTCGCGCGGCGCGGCCTCGTAGTCGACGAAGGTGTGCGGGATGTCCGGCTCGCCGGCTGTGGCCGGCGGCGAGCTCGATCTCCTTCTCGCCGTACTTGTTGGTGCGCTGCGCGGGGATCGCACGCTGCCGCCGGAGGTGCTCGCGCAGGGACTCGGAACGCTCCGCGACCTGGTCGAGGGCCTGGCGGGGCAGGGCGAGCACGGTGCAGGCGGTGACCGCGCGCGCCGTGTACTCCCAGATCGCGTCCGGGTCGAGCAGCGCCTGGTCGCCGAAGTACGCCCCGTCGGCGAGGACTCCGAGGACCGCGTCGTCCCCGTACGGCCCTGTGCCGACCTTCTCCACCCTGCCGTGGGCGAGCAGGAACACCTCCTCGGCGGGGCTGCCGAACTCGGCGAGCACGTCGCCGGGCTCGAACTCCCGCTGCTCGGCAGCGCTGGGCCAGCTCGCCCAGCACCTCGTGGTCCTCGTACGACCGCAGGGCCGGCAGTTCGCCGAGCTCCGCGGGGATGACCTTGACCTGGTCACCCGTCTTCACGAAAGTGATACGGCCGTCGCCCACCGCGTAGCTGAGCCGCCGGTTCACCCGGTACGTGCCGCCCTGCACGTTCACCCATGGCAGCATGCGCAGCAGCCAGCGGGAGCTGATCTCCTGCATCTGGGGTGCGGACTTGGTGGTCGTCGCCAGGTTCCGCGCGGCCGACGTACCGAGACTCTGCTGCGGCCTGTCCTGTCCCGCACGGACCTCTTCGCCTACCGACATAAAAGACTGCCTTCCTGGTCGTGCACTGCTCTCACGGTGATGCGCCAGCGTCATGCGCCGATCTCGCGGACAAGCCTTCCAGTACAGAGGGTGATCGTGCTATTACACGAAAGAGCGGGAATGGATCTTGGCTTGGCTGGGCACACTGAGGGCCCTTGCCGAGGGGCCACCAGTCACCGGGCGCGGGACGGGGCGGCCAGAACGCGGCGAGGACAAGTCGGGGAGAGGACAAGTCGGGGAGACGAGGGGGCTCAGGGCTGGGTCGAGGTGAGTCGCGGAGGCGAATCGGGGCAAGTGAGTCGGCGGCACGGGAACTTCAAGATCCGACCGTTCGTTTGACGGCATGACGATCCTTTCGAGCCATTGGCACGATCCGCTTTCGCGCCACTCGACGCATTCGATGCTTTCGATGCTTTCGATGCTTTCGATCCACTCGACGACAGGAGACGACATGGCAGGCTTTCTGGACCGCGCCAAGGAACAGGCGCAGCGCGGCCTTACTCAGGGCAAGCAGAAGCTCGACGAGGTGCAGGCCCAGCGCGCCGGCAGCGATCTGCTGAAGAAGCTGGGCGCGGCGTACTACGCGGAGCGGCGCGGCAGCGGTTCCCCCGCCGCCACGCAGCAGGCCCTCCAGGCCCTGGAGAGCCATATCGCCGCGCTCTGAGCGACGGCGGCACTGCGCTCCTGACGCGCACCCGCCCTGACGCGCCGCGATGCACTGGGCCATCCGGACCCCCTCGAGCGACTCTCGGCGCTGACCGGATCGGCTCGCACGCTGTGCGAACGAGTAGTCCCGGCCGTCGGATGCCGGGTACAAGCTGCGGTACGAGGCGGCCGCGACCGGTGGCCGTCGCCCAGCACGAAGGAGACGGTCATGGCCCCACCCATGTCCGCGGGCAGGTTTCTCAGCATCCTCAGAGACGAGGGCATCACCGTCGTCGAGGTCGGCGACTGGGAGCATCACAACCGCAATCACAAGGGCCCCTGGGGCCCGGTCCACGGCGTGATGATCCACCACACGGTGACCTCGGGCAGCGAACAGACCGTACGGATCTGCCGCGACGGCTACTCGGGCCTGCCCGGCCCGCTGTGCCACGGCGTCATCACCAAGGACGGCTGCGTCCACCTCGTCGGCTACGGCCGCGCCAACCACGCGGGGCTGGGCGACGACGACGTCCTGCGGGCGGTGATCGCCGAGAGGGCCCTCCCGCAGGACAACGAGGCGAACACGGACGGCAACCGCCACTTCTACGGCTTCGAGTGCGAGAACCTCGGCGACGGCGAGGATCCCTGGCCCGCGGCCCAGTTGGACGCCATCGAGCGCGTCTCCGCCGCGATCTGCCGCCACCACGGCTGGACGGCCCGCTCGGTCGATCGGCCACCTGGAATGGCAGCCGGGCAAGGTCGACCCCCGCGGCTTCACGATGGCGTCGATGCGGGAGCGCATCCGCGACCGGCTGAAGTGTGACACACGCCCCGCCGGGTGACGCGGGCGTCCGACGGGCGTCACGGTGGGGCTGTCCTGCCGACTGCCCCGCCGAGATGCCCAGGCTCTCAACCCCGTGTCCGACAATGGACAGGTGACCAGCCTCACCACCTTGCAGCCACGCCTGTCCGTCCCCCTTGCAGGAGATCGAGGACGAGCGCTTCGCGCGCCACGGCTGCGGCTGCTGCTCAAGCGGGACGACCTGATCCATCCGGAGCTGGTCGGCAACAAGTGGCGCAAGCTGGTCCCGAATCTGCGGCCGCGGCGGGGCGCACCGTGCTCACCTTCGGCGGCGCGTACTCGAACCACCTGCGCGCCACGGCCGCCGCGGGCCGCCTCCTGGGCCTGCCCACCGTCGGCGTGGTGCGCGGCCAGGAGCTGGCCGACCGCCCCCTCAACCCGTCCCTGGCCAGGTGCGCGGCGACGGCATGCGGCTGCACTTCGTCGACGGTCGACGTACCGTCGCAAGACCGACCCGGAGACACTGGCCGCGCTCCTCCGTGCCGCGGGCGCCGAGGACGCGTACGTCGTCCCCGAGGGCGGCAGCAACTCCCTCGCCGTACGCGGCTGTCGCGAGCTCGGCGAGCGAACTGCGCGGCCACGCCGACGTCGTCGCCCTCGCCTGCGGCACCGGCGGCACCCTCGCCGGCCTGGCCGCGGGCCTCGCCCCCGGCCAGCGCGCCCTGGGCGTCCCCGTCCTCAGGGCGGCTTCCTCGACGACCGGACATACAAGCCCTCCAGCACCGGGCCTTCGGCGGTCCCCGCGGCGACTGGTCCCTCGACGACCGCTTCCACTTCGGCGGCTACGCCCGCACCACCCCCGAACTGGACGCCTTCGCCGCACGACTTCGAGCAGCGCCACGGCCTGCCCGTCGAACGTCTCTATGTCGCCAAGTTGCTGTACGGACTTGTCGCCCTCGCCGAGGAGGGCGCCTTTCCCCGGGGGACGACCGTCGCGGCAGTGATCACAGGAGCGCCGTTCACCACTTGAATCCTCCTCTCCCCGAGGGAGGGGATTCCTGGCTCAGGCCGCTTTCCGGAGCAGCGCTCCGGGACGAGCAGGCCCACCGCGACGAGCAGCAGCGGCGGCACCGGCGTACGACTGCGGCCCGGCGGCGCTGCCCGCGACCAGCAACAGCAGGGGCAACCCATGCATGGTCCCGCTCACCCTCGTCTTCCGCACAGGTTTCCGCGCGCCCGTCGTAACCTGGTTCATCATGAGACAGTGCCCGTACGCCGACGCGCTGCCGTACCCGGAGCCGGTGCCCGTGAGCGACACCTGCCCCGAGTGCCTGGCCACCGGTTCACACCCGGTGCAGTTGCGGCTGTGCCTGGAGTGCGGGCACGCCGGCTGCTGCGACTCCTCGCCGGGCCGGCACGCGACCGAGCACCACAAGGAGAGCGGCCAACCCCATCATGCGGACCTTCGAACCGGGCGAGAGCTGGCGCTGGTGCTTTGTCGACCACGTACTTGTATGGAGCGCGTCCACCGGGCGCGCGGCCGTCGGAGACGGATGCACATGACACGGGCGACGAGCGCGCATCTTCAGGTGACACGGTTCGACGGTCTGACGTGTGGGTACGTCAATCCGGCACGCGCTCTTCCTATTTGAGACCCACAGCCCCTAGCCACCGAACGTACCCATATGCTTACTATGAGTGACAGCATGGGGCGGGATCCCCGGGGCTGCCAGGACACAGCGCTTGGGAGCGCGGTAGCGTCACCGCTGAACCACGTAGCGCGTTACCCCGGGGGCCGATCCTCGGCCCCGAAAACACTTGTCCCACCATGGAGGTGAGGGTGTCCCAGATCGCAGGCCAGCCCGCGAACCAGGACTTCGTGGAAGTCCGGCTGCCGGCCGCGGGTGCCTACCTGTCGGTGCTGCGCACGGCCACGGCCGGCCTCGCGGCCCGTTTGGACTTCACTCTCGACGAGATCGAGGACCTGCGCATCGCGGTCGACGAGGCCTGCGCGATCCTGCTTCAGCAGGCCGTGCCAGGCTCGGTGCTCAGCTGTGTCTTCCGCCTCGTCGACGACTCGCTCGAGGTCACGGTCTCGGCCCCGACCACGGACGGCCACGCCCCCTCGCGGGACACCTTCGCCTGGACCGTCCTGTCGGCTCTCGCGGGCAAGGTGTCGTCCGCCGTCGACGACGACAAAACCGTTTCGATCAGCCTCTACAAACAGCGCGGCGCGGGACCCGGGCCGGCGTGAGGAACGGGGAAGGGCCGGTGCGAGACAAAGAGCACGGCACACGGGAACTTCCGGCCGAGGAGGGGGGCATCCCCTGCCCGAGCGGGGCCAGAGGCTCAGAGGACGACGGCCAGAGCGGGCCGCGGCACTGGGCGGACGGCGTCGACGGCATCCCCGAGCAGGCCCGGCCGCATCCGGAGGACGACTCCCCGGCGGCGGCTGGAGCGTCTCAGGGGGCAGAGCCGATCGACGCCGAGGAGCGCGGGACGCTCTCCGACGGACGACGGGATCCGGAGGGTGCCGTACGGAGCACCAGGTCCTCGGAAGGGCGGCGTCTCGTGACGGTGGGCGGGACTATGAGCGAGCACGAGCGGAATGACGATCAGAGCGTGCAGGGCACGCAGCGCGACCCTCAGGACCGCAGCAGGGCGCGAGCGATGTTCGTCGAGCTGCGCACGCTGAAGCAGGGCAGCGCCGAGTACGCGGAGCTGCGCAACCGGCTGGTCCGGATACACCTGCCGCTTGTCGAGCACCTCGCGCGCCGCTTCCGCAACCGCGGTGAGCCGCTGGACGACCTCACCCAGGTCGCCACCATCGGCCTGATCAAGTCGGTGGACCGCTTCGACCCGGATCGCGGCGTGGAGTTCTCGACCTACGCCACGCCCACGGTCGTCGGCGAGATCAAGCGCCACTTCCGCGACAAGGGCTGGGCGGTCCGTGTCCCCCGCCGTCTTCAGGAACTGCGCCTCGCTCTGACCACTGCCACGGCAGAGCTCTCCCAGCGGCACGGCCGCTCCCCCACCGTCCACGAGCTCGCCGAGAAGCTGGCCATCTCGGAGGAGGAGGTCCTGGAAGGCCTGGAGTCCGCCAACGCGTACTCCACGCTCTCCCTCGACGTCCCTGATACGGACGACGAGTCCCCCGCGGTGGCGGACACCTTGGGCGCGGAGGACGAGGCTCTGGAGGGCGTCGAGTACCGCGAGTCCCTCAAGCCGCTGCTGGAGGGCCTCCCGCCGCGCGAGAAGCGAATCCTCCTCCTCCGCTTCTTCGGCAACATGACCCAGTCCCAGATCGCCCAGGAAGTCGGCATCTCCCAGATGCACGTCTCCCGCCTCCTGGCCCGCACCCTGGCCCAGCTCCGGGAGAAGCTCCTGGTGGAGGAGTAACCCCCAGCCGGGGGACGTGTGGGCCGGGGCGCCTACTTCTGCTCCTGTACGTCCCCCGGCCCCCGGATCCCGAGGGCACGGGTCGTCGCCGGGTTCACCAGGAGAACGAGCGCCGAGACCGCGACCACCGCGAGGACAATGCCGCCCGGAATGGCCATGCTGTCGGCCTGGAGGAGGCTGTACGCCACGGGCAGCGCCATGAGCTGGGTGATAACCGCCGGTCCACGGCTCCAGCTGCGGCGCAGGAGCAGACCACGCGCGGCGAGCGAGCGGCAACAGCGCGAGCATGATCAGCGTGACACCCCCGGTAACGGCCTGCTGTCGGCCGTCCGGCTCACCCGCCAGCCCCAGGACGAGCATGGCGACACCCCCGACAGCAAGGGCAAGCCCCTCCAGCGCGGTCAGCACCGCCGCTGCGGTCAGCCGTCCGGGGCGGGGCTCGGCTTCGGCGTTCTCCGGGGTGGGATTCTGCGTAGAGCTCACCTTTGAAGGGTAGCCCTCGCCCAGGAAGGAGCCGCCGTATACCGCCGCCACGTACCGCCTCCGTGTGCGGCAGGCATGTCTCCGCTGCCGGTCAAGGCCGGTGGTCGGCCGCAAGTCGAGTCCAGCTGGCCGCGTCTACGCTGCGGAGCCATACATCCAGCACAGCCGTATATCCAGCACAGCCCCTCCCCCTGTCGGGGCACACCTTCCGGGTCCGTATGCCCGGCATCACGCCCCGCCCCTTTCCCTGATCCCCCCTCGGTCTCGGCCCGCTACCACCTGGTAGGTACCCTGCATCGCATGCGTGCACTTCTCGTGGTCAATCCGGCGGCAACCACCACAAGCGCACGTACGCGCGATGTCCTGATCCACGCGCTGGCGAGCGAGATGAAGCTCGAGGCGGTCACCACCGAGTACCGCGGCCACGCCCGGGACCTCGGCCGGCAGGCGGCGGAGGGCAAGAACATCGACCTGGTCGTCGCGCTCGGCGGCGACGGCACCGTCAACGAGGTCGTGAACGGCCTGCTGCACCAGGGCCCCGACCCGGACCGCCTGCCCCGCCTCGCCGTGGTCCCCGGCGGCTCCACCAACGTCTTCGCCCGCGCCCTGGGCCTGCCCAACGACGCCGTGGAAGCGACCGGCGCCCTCCTGGACGCCCTGCGCGAGGGCAGCGAGCGCACGGTCGGCCTGGGCCTCGCCGCGGGCACCCCGGGCAGCGAGGACGAGGCCGTCCCCGCCCGCTGGTTCACCTTCTACGCGGGCCTCGGCTTCGACGCCGGCGTGATCGGCCGGGTCGAACAGCAGCGCGAGCGCGGCAAGCGCTCCACCCACGCCCTCTACATGCGCCAGGCGATCCGTCAGTTCTTCGGAGGAGCCCACCGCCGGCGCGGCACCATCACACTCGAACGCCCCGGCGACTGAGCCGATGACCGATTTGGTGCTCTCCATAGTCTGCAACGCCTCTCCGTGGACGTATCTGGGTAATCGCCCTGTGTACGCGTCACCTAAGGCCTCGTTCGACAAAGGTCTCGATGTGCTCGGCCTCAGCCGTATGTCGACGGCCGCGGTTGCCCGATATGGCACCCAGTTGCTTATTTCGTCCCCCGAGCGCGGACCCCACGGCAAGTACGCTGCCTCCCTCCATGACCTGACCGACTTCACCTTGCATTCGAAGGCGCCGCTCCCTCTCCAGATGGACGGTGACCACCTGGGGCTGCGTACGAGCGTGACGTTCACAGGTATTCGTCGTGCACTGCGCGTGATTGTGTGAGCGGAACACGCAAAAGCCCTTCTACTCGAACGTTTAGGCCAGGATCCACCCCATGGAAGTACGGCTGTGATCTAGTCGACACCGAGGAATCAAAAAAAACTTTCCAGAAAGGGTTGTATCCGCCGCCGAGGTTTGCGAGTCTCTACGTGGCGCTCGGGACAGCCCGTACCATCGGCCCCACAGAGCACCAGAACCCCTCCTCGAATCTAGGACCACACCAGTCTGTCTGGTGATCGGCCCTTCATTTGTTGAGGGATTCGTGAAAGCGTTCACATTCACAAGCAACGAGCAAGTAACACCAAGGAGAGGTAGCAGCCATGGACTGGCGTCACAACGCCGTTTGCCGCGAGGAAGACCCCGAGCTCTTCTTCCCCATCGGCAACACCGGTCCTGCGCTGCTGCAGATCGAGGAAGCCAAGGCTGTCTGCCGTCGCTGCCCGGTGATCGAGCAGTGTCTGCAGTGGGCGCTTGAGTCCGGCCAGGACTCCGGCGTCTGGGGTGGTCTCAGCGAGGACGAGCGCCGCGCCATGAAGCGCCGCGCCGCCCGCAACCGGGCCCGTCAGGCCTCTGCCTGACATCCACCCAGCAATAGCCTGAGCTTGGCGGCGCGTACAGCGAGTACGCTTCTCCCGCCCCCGAGCCGCAGCGCGCAGTGCCCCGATGTTCTCCCAAGCTCTCGACTTCGCTCGAGTAGGGCGGTACCTCGTCGAAGAGCTGGAAACGAGCATGTAGGACCCCGGACCCCAACGGTCCGGGGCTTCTTGCTGTCCGGGCTGCCCGGGCGGTCCGGGCTTCTTGCTGTCCGGGCTGCCCGGGCGGTCCGGGCTCTTTGCTGTGTGCGCATGCGATGTGGGTGCACGTCTTGTCTTCGGCTACCGCTCCTTCTGCCCCTTCACCGGAAGGTCGAGGATCACCCGTGTCCCCCGCTCCGGCGCCGGCACCATGTCGAACGTGCCGCCCAACTCCCCCTCCACCAGTGTCCGTACGATCTGCAGGCCAAGGTTGCCCGAGCGGTGCGGGTCGAAACTCTCGGGGAGGCCGATCCCGTTGTCCTGGACGGTGACGAGGAGACGGGCCTCCTTGGTCGTACCGCCGCGCACGGCCGAGACCTCCACGGTGCCGGTGTCGCCCTCGCGGAAGCCGTGTTCGAGGGCGTTCTGCAGGATTTCCGTGAGGACCATGGAGAGCGGGGTCGCGACCTCCGCGTCCAGGATGCCGAAGCGGCCGGAGCGCCTTCCTGTGACCTTTCCCGGGGAGATCTCGGCGACCATGGCGAGCACGCGGTCGGCGATCTCGTCGAACTCCACGCGCTCGTCCAGGTTCTGAGACAGCGTCTCGTGCACGATCGCGATGGACCCGACACGCCGTACCGCCTCTTCGAGCGCCTCGCGGCCGTGCTCCGACCCAATGCGCCGGGCCTGGAGCCGGAGGAGTGCCGCCACCGTCTGGAGATTGTTCTTGACCCGGTGGTGGATCTCCCGGATCGTCGCGTCCTTGGTGATCAACTCGCGCTCACGGCGGCGGAGTTCGGTGACATCCCGCAGGAGGACGAGCGAACCGATGCGCGTGCCTTTGGGCTTGAGGGGGATCGCACGGAACTGGATCACCCCGTCATGGGACTCGATCTCGAACTCGCGCGGTGCCCAGCCGCTGGCGGCCTTGGCGAGCGCCTCGTCCACCGGGCCGCGGGACGGGGCGAGTTCGGCGGTGGTCCTGCCGAGGTGGTGGCCGAGGAGGTCTGCGGCAAGGCCGAGGCGATGGTACGCGGACAGGGCGTTCGGGGAGGCGTACTGGACGATGCCTTCGGCGTCGAGCCGGATCAGTCCGTCACCGACACGCGGTGAGGCGTCCATATCAACCTGCTGGCCCGGAAACGGGAACGCCCCGATCGCGATCATCCGGGCGAGGTCGGAAGCACTCTGGAGATACGTCAGCTCCAGTCGGCTCGGGGTGCGCACGGTCAGCAGGTTGGTGTTGCGCGCGATGACACCGAGGACGCGTCCCTCGCGCCGTACGGGAATGGACTCGACCCGGACGGGCACCTCCTCACGCCACTCGGGGTCGCCCTCGCGCACGATCCGGCCTTCGTCCACGGCCACGTCCAGCAGGGGGCGGCGGCCACGCGGGACGAGGTGGCCGACCATGTCGTCCTGGTACGAGGTCGGGCCGGTGTTGGGGCGCATCTGAGCCACCGAGACATAGCGGGTGCCGTCGCGGGTGGGGACCCAGAGAACGAGATCGGCGAAGGACAGGTCCGAGAGCAGCTGCCACTCCGAGACGAGCAGGTGCAGCCACTCCAGGTCGGAGTCACTGAGGGCGGTGTGCTGACGCACGAGTTCGTTCATGGAGGGCACGGGTGCGAGCGTACCCGGCGGTTCGGACATGCCCGGAAACAGCGTCGGGCTCATGCCCCCCCTGAGCGCACCCGCGGGCCGCGGCGCCTGAGAGGGACCCTCAACCCTCCCGGCACCGCAGCCCGGAGCAGTATCGCCCGTGGGGCGGGATTCCCCTGCTCGCCCGAGGACAACTCTGCTAGATTGGTCTAAACCATATACGCCCTCCGAGTCCCGGTCGAGCCCCTCTTCAGAAGCAGATCAGAAGCAGAACGGCAGGCCCAGCGTGGAAGTTGTCATCGTTCCGGACGCCAAGGCGGGTGGCGAGCTCACCGCCGAGGCCATGGCCCAGCTGCTCCGGCACAAGCCCGATGCCCTGCTGGGTGTGGCCACCGGTGCCACCCCGCTGCCCGTCTACCAGGCGCTGGCGGTGAAGGTGAGCTCGGGCAGGGTGAACGCCTCACGCGCGCGCATAGCCCAGCTCGACGAGTATGTGGGGCTGCCCGCCGGCCATCCGGAGTCGTACCGTTCGGTGCTCCGGCGTGAGGTGCTTCAGCCGCTGGGCATCGGCATGGACGCGTTCATGGGCCCTGACGGCACGGCCGAGGATGTGCAGAGCGCCTGCGAGGCGTACGACGAGGCACTGGCCGCCGCCGGGGGTGTGGACCTCCAACTGCTCGGGATCGGAACCGACGGGCATATCGGGTTCAACGAGCCCTGTTCCTCGCTCGCCTCGCGGACGCGGATCAAGACACTCACCCGGCAGACCCGGATCGACAACGCCCGGTTCTTCGACGGCGACATCGAGCAGGTGCCGCACCACGTGATCACGCAGGGCATCGGGACGATCCTGGAGGCGCGGCACCTGGTGCTGTTCGCGACGGGTGCGGGCAAGGCGGACGCGGTGGCGGCGACCGTGGAGGGGCCCGTTGCCGCCGTGTGCCCGGCCTCGGCGCTGCAGCTCCATCCGCACGCCACGGTCGTCGTGGACGAGAGCGCCGCGACCCAACTGAAGCTGGCGGGCTATTTCCGTCACGCGTACGCCAGCAAGCCCGGCTGGCAAGGGCTTTGACCCACCGGCCGGCGCTCAACGCTCAACGCAGGAGACTTCCTCGTAGGGGACCAGGACAGCAAGGGGCGCGAAGGTATACACAAAGGAGATCCCGAAGCGCGGGGACACTCGCACCCGCAGCCGTGCCACGATGTGAGCCGTGGCCGGGATCCGTCGGTCGCGTCGGCATACGGAGCCGGGAAGGCGGAGCATGAGCACCGACGTCAGCAGTGCGGAGAACGAGAACGGGACGACCGTCCGTACCGCGCGCGTGCCCAAGTACTACCGCCTGAAGAAGCACCTGCTCGACATGACGGAGACGCTGCCGCCCGGCACGCCGGTGCCGCCCGAGCGCACCCTGGCCGCCGAGTTCGACACTTCGCGCACGACCGTGCGGCAGGCCCTGCAGGAGCTGGTCGTCGAGGGCCGGCTGGAACGCATCCAGGGCAAGGGCACGTTCGTCGCCAAGCCGAAGGTCTCGCAGGCGCTCCAACTCACCTCGTACACCGAGGACATGCGGGCCCAGGGCCTCGAACCCACCTCGCAGCTCCTGGACATCGGCTACATCACCGCCGACGACACGCTCGCCGGGCTGCTCGACATCAGCAGCCGGCGGCCGGGTGCTGCGCATCGAGCGGCTGCGCATGGCGAACGGCGAGCCGATGGCGATCGAGACGACCCATCTGTCCGCCGAAGCGCTTCCCCGCGCTGCGCAGGTCGCTGGTCAAGTACACGTCCCTGTACACGGCGCTGGCCGAGGTGTACGACGTCCATCTCGCCGAGGCCGAGGAGACCATCGAGACCTCGCTGGCCACTCCCGCGCGAGGCCGGCCTGCTCGGCACGGACGTGGGCCTGCCGATGCTGATGCTCTCCCGGCACTCGCTGGACAAGGAGGGCAACCGGTGGAGTGGGTGCGGTCCGTTTACCGGGGGGACCGCTACAAGTTCGTGGCCAGGCTCAAGCGGCCGCAGGAATAAGCCAGTCGACATAGTGCGCGTCGAAGTAGGTCGAAGTAGTGCGCGTGGTGCGGCGGTACTCATCCGTTATGCGGATCCGTTATGCGGACGGGGTTCCATGAGGCGGAACCGTCCCTTAGATTTCCTGCGCGTCGCACAGTATCACAAGGTATCAGTGAAGGTGATCAGTGAGGGGACGGAGCCGCGGCATGTCTGAAGCACCCCACGCGCCCAGTGCGCCTGAAGCGAAGAAACCGGTGGTGACGCCAGTGAGGACACCGGTGGTGACACCGGTGCGTGTGGTCATCGCCCTCTGCCTGTTCGCCCCGTTCGTGGCGATGCTCTGGGTCGGCTCGTACGCCAAGACGGATCCCGTGCTTCATCGGCATCCCGTTCTTCTACTGGTACCAGATGGCCTGGGTGTTCCTCTCCACGGCGCTCACGGCATCGCGTACCAGCTGTGGCAGCGTGACCAGCGCGCCCGCCAGGGAGGTGCCGGCAAGTGAAGGACGGCGTGAACGGCGTCGCACTCGCCGTCTTCATCTTCTTCTTCCTGGCCGTCACGGTCATGGGCTTCCTGGCCGCACGCTGGCGCAGGGCCGAGAACGAGCACAGCCTCGACGAATGGGGCCTGGGCGGGCGGTCGTTCGGCACCTGGGTCACCTGGTTCCTGCTCGGCGGCGACCTCTACACGGCGTACACCTTCGTGGCGGTACCGGCGGCGATCTACGCGGCGGGCGCGGCCGGCTTCTTCGCCGTGCCGTACACGATCCTGGTCTACCCGCTGATCTTCACGTTCCTGCCGCGCCTGTGGTCGGTGTCCCACAAGCACGGCTATGTGACGACGTCGGACTTCGTGCGCGGCCGCTTCGGCTCCAAGGGCCTGTCCCTGGCGGTGGCGCTGACCGGCATCCTGGCGACGATGCCGTATATCGCGCTCCAACTGGTCGGTATCCAGGCCGTGCTGGACGTGATGGGCGTGGGCGGCGGCGAGAACACTCACTGGTTCATCAAGGACCTGCCGCTGCTGATCGCCTTCGGTGTGCTGGCCGCGTACACGTATTCGTCGGGTCTGCGTGCCCCGGCGCTCATCGCGTTCGTGAAGGACACGCTGATCTACCTCGTCATCGCGGTGGCGATCATCTACATCCCGATCAAGCTGGGCGGGTTCGACGAGATCTTCGCCGCGGCGGACAAGAAGTACACGGAAGCCGGTGCGGGCGGGCTGATCCCGGCTCCGGCGGGTCAATGGACGTACGCCACCCTGGCTTTCGGCTCGGCACTGGCGCTCTTCATGTACCCGCACTCGATCACGGCGACGCTGTCCTCGCGCAGCCGTGAGGTGATCCGCCGCAACACCACGATCCTGCCCCTGTACTCCCTCATGCTCGGCCTGCTGGCGCTGCTCGGCTTCATGGCGATCGCGGCCGGAGTCAACGTCATCAACGGCCAGTTGGCGATCCCGCAGCTGTTCGAGGACATGTTCCCCGCCTGGTTCGCAGGCGTGGCCTTCGCGGCGATCGGCATCGGAGCCCTCGTCCCCGCGGCCATCATGTCCATCGCGGCGGCGAACCTCTTCACCCGCAACATCTACAAGGACTTCATCAAGCCCGACGCGACCGCCGAGCAGGAGACCAAGGTCTCCAAGCTGGTCTCCCTGCTGGTGAAGGTGGGCGCGCTGGTCTTCGTCCTGACCATGGACAAGACGGTGGCGATCAACTTCCAGCTCCTGGGCGGCATCTGGATCCTGCAGACCTTCCCCGCTCTGGTCGGCGGCCTGTTCACCCGCTGGTTCCACCGCTGGGCGCTGCTCGTCGGCTGGGCGGTCGGCATGATGTACGGCACGATCGCGGCGTACGACGTCGCCTCTCCGACGCAGAAGCACTTCGGCGGCTCGTCGGCGGAGATCCCCGGCATCGGCGAGATCGGCTACATCGGTCTGACGGCGTTCGTCCTCAACATGATCGTCACGGTCGTCCTGACCTTCGTCCTGAGGGCTGCCAAGGCCCCCGAGGGCATCGACGAGACGAAGCCGGAGGACTACACGGCGGACGCGGGCAGCGCGGGTGTGTCTGCCGGGCTCCCGAAGGCGAGGAAGGCAGGGAAGGCGGGGAAGGTGGGAACCGGACGCTGAGAACTTCAGGGTAGTCGGGCGGGGACCTCTCGCCACAGCCCACAGCACAACATATGGGGGCGCATACGGGGTCCAGCACAAGATGTATGCTCATGCTCGCTGTCGCCGCAGGGGAATCCGGTGCGAATCCGGAACTGTCCCGCAACGGTGTACTTGTGCATGTCCATCCCGGCATGGAGTGTGCACGAGCGTCAGTCCGAGGACCTGCCGACAGCGCGCCCGGCCGTACGGCCCGGGCACCATGACGTCCGGGCCTCGCGGAATGGGCCGGTGGACGCGGCGCGCTGCTGCCCTGAAGCGCCCCCGTGTGCCCCGCTCCCTCCCCCGCAGGCCCCGAGCCGAGCGAGGGAGATCCCACATGACCATCGCGCCAGCCGAGCCGGTCTCAGCGACAGCGACAGCGACACAGGACAAGCAGCCGAGACCGAGGCCGAGGCCGAGACCGAGACCGAGGACAGAGACCGCGTTGCTGCGGACCCTGACCGACCTCACCGCCGACCTCACCGCCGGCCTCGCCGACGCCGATGCCGCCCTGGTCGCCGCCGCCGCGCTGCGCGGCCGGTCCGCCCACGCGGACGAGACGGAGCTGCGCGAGCTGGCCACGGAGGCGGCCGCGGGCCTGATCTCGGAGGACCCTGTCTATGCGAAGCTGGCCGCACGGCTGCTGACCCTCAGCATCGCGGCCGAGGCCGCCTCGCAGGGCGTGCGGTCCTTCTCCGAGTCGGTCGCGGTCGGGCACCGCGAGGGCCTGATCGCCGACCGCACCGCGGAGTTCGTACGCCGATACGCGGCCCGCCTGGACGCCCTGATCGACCCGGTCGGCGACGACCGCTTCGGCTACTTCGGCCTGCGTACCTTGCACAGCCGCTATCTGCTGCGGCATCCGATCACCCGGCGTGTCATCGAGACCCCGCAGCACTTCATGCTCCGCGTGGCGTCCGGTCTCGCCGAGGACGACACGGTGAAGTCCGTCGACGAAGTCGCCGCCCTCTACAGGCTCATGAGCCGCCTCGACTACCTGCCCTCCTCCCCCACGCTCTTCAACTCCGGTACGCGGCACGCCCAGATGTCGTCCTGCTACCTCCTCGACTCCCCGCAGGACGAGCTGGACTCGATCTACGACCGCTACCACCAGGTCGCCCGGCTCTCGAAGCACGCGGGCGGCATCGGCATCGCGTACTCCCGCATCCGTTCCCGGGGTTCACTGATCCGCGGCACGAACGGGCACTCAAGCGGCATCGTCCCGTTCCTGAAGACCCTCGACGCCTCGGTCGCCGCCGTGAACCAGGGCGGCCGGCGCAAGGGCGCGGCCGCGGTCTACCTGGAGACCTGGCACTCGGACATCGAGGAGTTCCTGGAGCTGCGCGACAACACGGGTGAGGACGCCCGCCGTACGCACAACCTGAACCTCGCGCACTGGATCCCGGACGAGTTCATGCGCCGGGTGAACGAGGACGGCGTATGGTCCCTCTTCTCACCCGCCGACGTGCCCGAGCTGGTTGACCTGTGGGGCGAGGAGTTCGACACGGCGTACCGCAAGGCGGAAGCGGCAGGACTCGCCAGGAAGACCCTCTTGGCCCGCGACCTGTACGGCCGCATGATGCGCACCCTCGCCCAGACCGGCAACGGCTGGATGACCTTCAAGGACGCGGCCAACCGTACGGCCAACCAGACGGCCGGGCCGGGCCACGTCGTCCACTCCTCCAACCTGTGCACCGAGATCCTGGAGGTCACGGACGACGGGGAGACGGCGGTCTGCAACCTGGGGTCCGTGAACCTGGGCGCCTTTGTCGACATGGCGACCGGCGACCTCGACTGGGAGCGGCTCGACGCCACCGTCCGCACCGCCGTCACCTTCCTCGACCGCGTCGTCGACATCAACTTCTACCCGACCGAGCAGGCGGGTCGCTCGAACGCCACGTGGCGCCCGGTGGGGCTGGGCGTGATGGGCCTCCAGGACGTCTTCTTCAAGCTCCGTCTGCCCTTCGACTCCCCAGAGGCCAAGGCGCTCTCCACCCGCATCGCCGAGCGCGTCATGCTCGCCGCGTACGAGGCCTCCGCCGACCTCGCCGAACGGGGCGGCCCGCTGCCGGCCTGGGAGAAGACCCGTACGGCCCAGGGGGTCCTGCACCCCGACCACTACGACGTCGAACTGACCTGGCCGGAACGCTGGGCGGCCCTGCGGGAGCGCATCGCCGCCGTCGGCCTGCGCAACTCCCTCCTCCTCGCCATCGCGCCCACCGCCACCATCGCCTCGATCGCAGGCGTGTACGAGTGCATCGAGCCCCAGGTCTCGAACCTCTTCAAGCGCGAGACCCTGTCCGGCGAGTTCCTCCAGGTCAACGCCTACCTGGTGAACGACCTGAAGCGGCTCGGCGTCTGGGACGCCCGTACCCGCGAGGCGCTGCGCGAGTCAGGCGGCTCGGTGCAGGACTTCACCTGGATCCCCAGGGACGTGCGCGCCCTGTACCGCACGGCCTGGGAGATCCCGCAGCGCGGCCTGATCGACTTGGCCGCGGCCCGGACCCCGTTCCTGGACCAGTCCCAGTCCCTGAACCTGTTCATGGAGACGCCGACCATCGGCAAGCTCTCCTCGATGTACGCGTACGCCTGGAAGTCGGGCCTGAAGACGACGTACTACCTGCGCTCCCGCCCGGCGACCCGCATCGCCCGCGCCGCCCGAGCCACCGTTGCCGTACAGCAGGCCGCCGCCCCCGAAGCCACCGTTGCCGTACAGCAGGCCGCCGCCCCCGAAGCCGTCATTCCCGTACAGCAGGCCGCCGCCTCCGAAGCTGTCGCCTGTTCCCTGGAAAACCCCGATACCTGCGAGGCCTGCCAGTGACGACCATCCGCCCCCGGAACCTGCTCGACCCCGGCTTCGAGCTGACCCTGCGCCCCATGCGCTATCCCGACTTCTACGAGCGCTACCGGGACGCCATCAAGAACACCTGGACCGTGGAGGAGGTCGACCTCCACTCGGACGTCGCCGACCTCGCGAAGCTCACGCCCGGTGAGCAGCACCTGATCGGCCGCCTGGTCGCCTTCTTCGCGACGGGCGATTCGATCGTGGCGAACAACTTGGTGCTGACGCTGTACAAGCACATCAACTCCCCCGAGGCGCGGCTGTATCTCTCAAGGCAGCTCTTCGAGGAGGCCGTCCACGTTCAGTTCTACTTGACCCTGCTGGACACCTATCTCCCCGACCCGCAGGACCGCACCGCCGCCTTCGCCGCCGTCGAGAACATCCCCTCCCTCCGCGAGAAGGCGGAGTTCTGCTTCACGTGGATGGATTCGGTGGAGTCGATCGACCGGCTGGAGAGCAAGGCCGACCGCCGCCGCTTTCTCCTCAACCTGATCTGCTTCGCCGCATGCATCGAGGGGCTGTTCTTCTACGGCGCCTTCGCATACGTGTACTGGTTCCGCAGCCGGGGCCTGCTGCACGGTCTGGCCACCGGCACCAACTGGGTGTTCCGGGACGAGACATGCCACATGAACGCCGCGTTCGCCGTGGTCGACACCGTCCGCCAGGAAGAGCCCGACCTCTTCGACGAGGAACTGGCCCGGCAGATCACCGACATGATCCGCGAAGCCGTCACGGCCGAACTGCAATTCGCCCGGGACCTGTGCGGCGACGGCCTTCCCGGTATGAACACCGACTCGATGCGCCAGTACTTGGAGTGTGTCGCCGACCAGCGCCTCGTACGCCTCGGGCTGACACCGGTCTACGGCTCCGAGAATCCCTTCTCCTTCATGGAGCTTCAGGGAGTCCAGGAGCTGACCAATTTCTTCGAGCGGCGGCCTTCGGCGTACCAGGTCGCGGTGGAGGGTTCGGTCGGCTTCGACGAGGACTTCTGATCCTCTGGTCCTCTGGTCCTCTGTTCCTCTTGTTCCTCTGTTTCTCTGTCGGCTCTGCTCGCCGGTTCTCCTGCTCAGTCTCCCGCTGTGGCGTACGGGCGCACGTTCAGGGGGTCTTCAGACCGCCTGAACGTGCGCCCGTGGGTCACCTGGGTACGGCCCTCACCAGCAGCCGGTGCGGGCGGAGTGTGAGGCCGATCCGGGGCGTGTCGCTGGAACCGGGCACCTGTTCAAGGCGCCACCGCCGCGCCACCGCCGCCGTGAGGAGGGTGAGCTGCGCCATGGAGAAGTGGTCGCTCGGACACTTCCGGTTGCCCACGCTGAACGGGCTCATCGCGTACTTGGGCACATCCTTGGAGCGTTCCGGAAGCCAGCGGTCGGGGTCGAAGTCGAGGTGCCGGTCATACGACTTCGGGTCGCGCTGGATCGCGTACGGGCTGTACACAAGGTCGGCTCCGGCCGGAATGCGATAGCCGCCGAGTTCGGTGTCGGTCACCGCCCGCCGCGTCAGAATCCATATGGCGGGGCGCAGTCGTAGCGCCTCGATGACGACATTGTTCGTATGGGTCAACTGCCGTATGTCCGCGAAGGCGACGGGGCGGTCCCCGGCGATGGAATCGGCCTCCGCACACACCTTGTCCGCGTGTTCCGGCTGTTCGGTGAGGACCTGGAGCAGCCACATGAGGGTGGAGCCGACCGTTTCGCTGCCGGGGGTGAGGATCGCGACGACTTGGTCGTGGATCTCCTGTTCGCTGATGGGGTCGCCGTTTTCGTCCTTCGCTTCGAGCAATGCCGTCAGCAAATCGTCCGGTGTGTGGCCCGATGCTCGGCGTTCGGTGATGATCTCGTCGACGAGGAGGTGCAGATCGGCCAGTGCGCGGTTGAATGTGCGATGGGACGGGAGCGGCAACCGGTAGAGCGGTCCGGCCGGGATCACCATGCGGCGGTACATGCCGCGGAACACGGTGGTGAACGCGACGCACAGCCGTTCGGCCCGCTCGTCCATGTACGCGCCGCGCAGCAGGCAGCGGGCCGCGATGCGCACGGCGACGCGGAACGACTCCGAGGTGCAGTCGAAGGGCCCGCCGGAGGCCATGCGTGCGGCGAAGTCCGCGGCCTCCTCCTCCATGATCGACCCATACGCGGGCATGGCGTCGAGCCGGAAGGCAGGCTGGATGGTGCGGCGCTGGCGGCGGTGCAGGGACCCGTTGGTGGTGGCCACGCCCTCCTTGCCGAGCAAGCCCTCCAGGGACTCCCAGAGTGGTCCGGCGATCTCGAAGTGGGGGCTGAGTGCCAGGGCTCCGGTGAGGGCCGGGGTGGTGACGGCGTACACCGTCTTGGGGCCCAGCCTGAGGCGGACGACGTCTCCTTCGTCGCGCAGCCGGGACAGGAAACCCAGCGGGTCGCGGACGAGTTTCCAGCCGTGGCCGAGGCCTGGGACGCCGCCTCCGGCGAGGGGGGGTTCAAGGAGCGCCGGCGTCACGGGTTTCCCGGGTTTCCTGAGTTTCCCGGATTTCTCGGGTTTCACGGATTCGACGG
The DNA here is from genome assembly GCA_963711935.1 of uncultured Actinomycetota bacterium. Taxonomy (GTDB): domain Bacteria; phylum Actinomycetota; class Actinomycetes; order Streptomycetales; family Streptomycetaceae; genus Streptomyces. The sequence continues at coordinate 123,985 of CAVQGD010000033.1, read as the reverse complement.
TCATTTCTCACCTGCCGCTTCGTTGTTGACGTACGGGGGCGTGGACCGGTCGTCCCAGCTGTCGACCGCGTACCGGCCGGATTCGTGGTGGAACCAGTAGACGGAACTGAACCAGTTCCGCATATTGCCGACGCAGGCTCGTACGGCGACCCTCAGTTTCTTTCCCCGCAGCGTGCCGTCGTCGAGGGAGTCGGCGAGCCGGAATGCGTCCTTTTCGGCGGCCAGGAATTCGATGATGCAGGTCTCGACCCGCTGCCGGATTTCTGTGATGGATTCTTCGAGGGTCAGTCCCTCATGGCGGACCAGACTGATCCCGAGGTTGTGTACCTCGTCCCCCGCTAATTCCTTCGGGAGCGAGCAGAGGTCGTTGTACCACGCGGCGAACTCCTGGCTCAGCAGGGCCGCTCTCCGGTATGCCGGGTGTTTCCGTACGGCGGTGGGGAGTTCCTGTGCCGCGCTGGGCTCCAGGAGATCGGTCCAGATCCAGTGCGCGAAGGTGAGCCGCCGCAGTTCGAGGTATTCCTCGACCTGCGGGACGATTCTGTTCGTACGGTTGTGGAACTCCCGGTCGTATGCCTCGATCACCGCGTGGAAGTGCCGGGCAAAGCGCATGTTCCACCTGGCGCTCAGGAACGAGTACAGCCGCACCATGCTGTCGGCGAACCCCGCGACCAGGGAGTCCCGGTGGTGCAGATGGTCCCATGGGGAGCGGAGAGCCAGGTGGAGCCGGGCACTGAGCCGGTGCCAGGAGGCGGGCCGATGGTGGATGACGTCACGGTCGTGGCGGTCGTCCCAGACGAAGAACCAGGCACTGTAGTCCGCTATCGCCTGGAGAACCTCATCCGGGGCGCCCAGGTAGTAGCCCGCCATGAGGTCGGTGTAGCAGAGGCCGTCGGCATGTTCCGTCACCTTGTCGGCGGGCATGAGTTGCTTTTCCAGCAGCCAGGACCTGGTCCGTTCCTGGACCTGGGGCCAATAAGGGTGAAGTTGCCGGGGAAACGCCGCTTCGATTGCTGGAAGGGCGAGTAACGGTGGGATCGCCGACGCTGGCGCTGGCGTTGTAGGTGAGGTGCTCTGTGGGAAAGCAGGCACGAACAAACCTTCCTCTCAGCCGCCTTGGGGCGCACACCCCTATCGCCGTGCCGGACATGCGCCGACGCACATCCCCGCGCTTCCATTCAGTACCCCAACGAACCGCCCCGGGAACGGATTTGCTTCCTTCACTACCCCCTGATGCCGATAACCTCCCCCCTTCCCGGATGCCTGAATCTGGATCGCTGGACATACGCAGGACATACGCAGGACATACGCAAGGGAACCGAATGCACGACAGGGACGGGAACGGCGCCTGATCGGAAAGAAAACCAATCAGGCGCCGCCCGGGATGCTCATATCCCAGTTGTCGTTTTCTGTCTCAGCCGTTCACGGACTCGGACACAGCCTGGGATCAGTTGTTCGGGACCACCGGGTACCGCGGCTCGCTCTCGGCCATCTGCCGCAGCGCGTCCTTGCGTTCGCGCTTGGAGAGCCTGTCGATGTAGAGGTAGCCGTACAGGTGGTCGGTCTCGTGCTGAAGGCAGCGCGCGAAGTAACCGGTGCCGCGCACCTTGATCGGGTTGCCCTTCTCGTCCTGCCCGGTGACCTCGGCGTAGTCGGGGCGGGCGAGCGGCATGTACGCGGTGGGCACCGACAGGCAGCCCTCGTTGCTGTCGTCCAAACGGCGCTTTTCGGCGGGCAGTTCGGTGAGCTTGGGGTTGCAGACCACACCGACGTGCCGCCGCCCCTCGTCGTCCGGGCAGTCGTAGACGAACACCTTCAGATCGACACCGATCTGGTTGGCGGCCAGACCCACGCCCTCGGCGGTGCGCTGGCTGGCGAACATGTCGTCGACCAGCCGGGCGAGGTCGTCGTCGAACTCGGTGACGTCTTTGCACTCCTTGTGCAGCACCGGGTTCCCCACAACGGTGATCGGGCGCGAGGTACCGCGCTCGCGGTACGCCTCCTCGCGCTCCGCACAGTCCTCCGTGTCGATGACGAAGCCCTCGTCGTCCACGGGAAGCACGCCCGCGTGCTGCTGATCGGTGTCCTGCTGCGCCATGACGGACGTATGCCTTCCTGGGTTCTCAAGAAAAGGTGCGGGGTACAGCCTACGGCGGCCCCCGCCCCGCAAGGGGCCCGGGCTGTGCCGCTGTGTGGCTCCCACCTCGGCTGTGCCACGCCGCAGAGCCGCGGGGCACAGCATGCGGCTCAGCCGCGGGACACAGCCCCACACAAGCCGCGCGGCCGGTCCCCCGGCAGAGCTCCTAACACACCTCTTCCAGATCCCGCCAGTCCCGCGAATCGGGACTGTCCGCCACCCAGCCATCGAGCAACCCCCGGACCAGCGAAGCCGGCGCAGCCACCCCGCACTCACGCTCGGGCACCCACAGCTGCCCGTCCGTGCGGTGACCCAGCGGTCCCGGGTGGCCGGGCTCACTGTGGTCGTGCGGGTCGAGGTGGTCGCCGTCGCCCTCGTCGGACGGCATCCGCGACTCCGAGCACAGCCGGCACAGCAGCCGCACGGAGGACGACCAGTCCTCGGCGGCGAAGCCCGCGTCGGCGGCGAGCTGCTCCAGGGCGTCCCGGTCGGCCTCGGTCGCGGCCTCCAGCAGGACCACCCACGTGGGCACCGGCGAGGGCGCCCACAGCTCGATCTCGTCGAACACCGGGTACGCGTGCCCCGAGGCCGTGGTCCGCTCGCCATGCGGAACCCCGTCGTGCAGAACGACCTCGCCCCAGCGGCGCCCGGAGGACGGCAGCGGGATGGAGAGCACCTCGATCCGGGCGGGGTCCAGCCTGCGCCCCCACACGACCTCGGCCTCACCCTCAGGCGACAGCCGCACGGCCGCGCTGCCCAGATCCATGCCCACCGGCTCACCGGAGACGCCGGAGCCACCGGGCACCCTGAGCCCATACGCCTGCCAGGCCCGCCGGGCCAGCGGCCAGTCCTGCAGGGCGGTGGCGGCGATGCCGACGTTCCACCAGTCCGGCGCCCCGGTCCCCCGGTCGAGCAGCGCGACGGCCCTGAGGCCCGCGGCCCGCGCCTGCTCCCAGTCATGCCGGAACTTGTGCAGCAGGGCGAGGTTGAACCAGGACTCCGACAGCCAGGGCTCCAGGTCGGCGGCGCGGGTGAGCAGTGCCCCCGCGTCCTCGTACCGCCCGTCGCCGATCAGCGTGAACGCGCGGTGGGTGGCCTGCCGCCACGAGGCGGAGGGCCGGTGCCGTCCCTTGCCGAAGATCCTCACGATTCCGCCTGCCAGTTCCGTCGAGTGGGCTGGCCTGTGCCCCCGCTTTTCCTCTCCCTCGCATCCAACCACGTACGGACGGAACGTCACGACTCCTGCGGCGTCGCCGTCACCTCGTGCTCGGGCACGGTCTGCCCGGAGCGAATCAACTCGATCCGCCGCATGACCTTGGCCCGCAGGTCGCTCGGCACGTCGTCATGCCCGCAGCACCGCTTGACCAGCTTCTTCACGGCCCGCTCCAGCCCGTACTTCTCCAGGCACGGCGAGCACTCCTCGAAGTGGTCCTCGAACTTGGTGCAGTCGGCATCAGGCATCTCACGGTCGAGGAACTCGTAGAGATGATCGAGGACCTCGCTGCAGTCCGTCTCGTGCGGCCCTCCGCAGCTCATGAGCCCGAGCCTTTCGCTTCGTTCGACTCTCCGGCACCGGCCGGGACCAGCCCGCGGTCACGGGCATAGTCCTCCAGCATGCCGCGCAGTTGACGGCGGCCCCGGTGCAGCCGGGACATCACCGTACCGATGGGTGTCCCCATGATGTCCGCGATCTCCTTGTACGCAAAGCCCTCGACATCCGCGAGATAGACGGCGATACGGAATTCCTCGGGGATCGCCTGCAGCGCTTTCTTGACGTCCGAGTCGGGCAGGTGGTCAAGCGCCTGCGACTCGGCGGAGCGCAGACCCGTCGACATGTGCGACTCGGCGCGCGCCAGCTGCCAGTCCTCGATCTCCTCGGCCGCGCTGCGCTGCGGTTCACGCTGCTTCTTGCGGTACGAGTTGATGAAAGTGTTGGTGAGGATCCGGTACAGCCACGCCTTGAGGTTGGTTCCCTCACGGAACTGGTGGAAGGACGCGTACGCCTTGGCATACGTCTCCTGCACCAGGTCCTCGGCGTCGGCCGGGTTGCGTGTCATACGCAGCGCGGCCGAGTACATCTGGTCGAGGAACTCGAGCGCGTCCCGCTCGAAGCGCGCACTGCGCTCGGCGGTCGTCTCCGTGCCGCCGCCCCGGCCCTCGGGCTGCTCCGCCTGGCCGTGTTCGGCCCCTGCGTCGGTACCGGGAACCGGACCCACCTCCTCAAGATTCCGGACAGGACCGAAACCGGTCCCACTCGAATCGGAGAATAGACGACCTGCGGTCGGGGCTGCTTGTACATGGTGTCCACCTGCCGCTCGAACAGGGGCGCTCTTCGCCGCGTGCAGCACCGTCCAATCCAGGTCATGGGCGCTGCGGCGGCTCGGGCAGATGGTCGAACCCATGCGGCGGACTTCCTCTCGTACGAAGCGGGTCAGCGCAGGTGCGCGCTGTCTGATCCGGACAACAGTGGACCGGGGCACAGCATTCCCGCCCCTCTGTCTCCGTGACGCAGTCCACTCCCGCGCTCTCGTCACGTCAGAAGTCACGTCAGAAGTCACGTCAGAAGAGTGTGCCCTCCTCGGGCCCTTCCAGTTCCTTGAGCAGCTCCGGGCCGTTGTTACGGACGCTGCTGACGGCCATGGACACGGGGTACGCGCGCATCAGCCCGGCGGGCGGCGGTGCGAGCAGCTCGCGCAGGTCGTCGAGGTCGGTGCGGGCCGGGTCCAGCCAGGCTTCCCAGCGGTCCGGGGTGAGCATCAGCGGCATCCGGGGGTGGATATCGGCCAGGGAGCGCGGCCCTTCGGCGGGTGCGACGGCGAGCGGGGTGCTCTCGGCCTCTGTCGTGATCACCGAGCAGGTCGCCCACCAGGCCTGCGGGTGGTCGTCCGGGCAGCGTCTTGTCCCGCCAGAACTCGTACAGCCCGGCCATCGCGAACACCGAACCGTCGGCGGGGAGCACGAAGTACGGCTGCTTGCGGGGCCGCTTCTTCTTGCCTTCCGCCTCCATGTCCCGCTCCTGCTTGCCGGTGACCCACTCGTAGTAGCCGTCGGCGGGCAGGATGCAGCGCCGGGCGGCGAAGGCACGACGGTACGAGGGCTTCTCGTGGACGGTCTCGGCGCGAGCGTTGATCATCCGGGCGCCGCCCTCCGGCGACTTGGCCCAGGAGGGGACGAGGCCCCATTTCAGCCTGCGGAGCTGGCGAACCGGCCGGTTGTCGTCGACGTCTTTAAGAGGGCGGTCGAGGACCGCGTAGACCTCCTTGGTGGGAGCCACGTTGTAGTCGGGCGTCAGGGTCTCCTCGGGCTCCCACTTTTCGATGTCAAAGATTCCCGCGAGATCCTCGGGCCTGCGACTCGCTGCATACCGTCCGCACATACATGCCACACTGCCAGGCCCACCGTCACCCGACCACCACTCCCCACGACGGCACTACGCGCGCCGACCCCTAACCGATGCGAGCAAGGGAGCCAAGCCCCATGGACACCACCTCGCTGGCCGACCTCTGGGACGAGGTGTTCGGCAGCCAGCCCGACCCCGACCTGTGGGTCGTGATCGCCACCGCGGTCGCCGCACTCGCCGCGGTCGTCCCGCAGAGCCTCTGGCGACTCTCGCGCAACGCCATCACCATCGCCCACGAAGGCGGCCACGGCCTGGTCGCGCTGCTGACCGGCCGCACCCTCACCGGCATCCGGCTGCACTCCGACACCAGCGGCCTCACCGTCAGCCGGGGCAAGCCGACCGGGCTCGGCATGATCCTCACGGCGGCCGCGGGCTACACCGCTCCCCCGCTGCTCGGCCTCGGCGGTGCCGCGCTGCTCGCCGCGGGGCACATCACCGCGCTGCTGTGGCTGGCCACGGTCCTGCTCATGGCGGTGCTGGTGATGATCCGCAACGCGTACGGGGCGCTCACGGTGGTCATTGACCGGCGGCACGTTCGTGGTGGTGTCCTGGCTGGCCGGCCCCCAGGTGCAGGCGGCGTTCGCGTACGTGGTGGTGTGGTTCCTGCTGCTGGGCGGCGTACGACCGGTCTTCGAACTCCAGGCCAAGCGGCGCCGGGGAGGGAAATATGACAGTCGCGAAGCGTCGTTCGAGGGCGGTGGTGGGCGAGGGGCGGGCGACTCGGACGCGGACCAGCTGTCGCGGCTGACACATGTGCCTGCGGGGATGTGGCTGTTCCTGTTCCACGTGGTGTCGCTGTGCTCGCTGACAGGCGGGGGGCAATGGCTGCTCCAGGTGTGACGCCCCCCGAAGGGACAGGCGTCAGGGGCGCGGGGCTGTGCCCCGTGGCGGAGCCGCAGGGCACGACATGCGGCTCCACCACGGCCGTGACACTGTGCGGCTCCGCCGCGTGGCGTCGCAAACGGCCCGCGGACGCCCACGGCGATGCGGACGCCCACAGCGATCACGAAGCACCCCCTTCGGCGAACCCCCACTAAAGTGGGCCGCATGGCCCTGAACGCACACACCGCCCTCTGGCCCGCCCCGCGCGCGAGCGGAGCCGTCGATGCGACGGTCCACGTGCCCGGGTCCAAGTCGGTCACCAACCGCGCCCTGGTGCTGGCCGCCCTCGCCTCCGAGCCGGGCTGGCTGCGCCGCCCGCTGCGCTCCCGCGACACGCTGCTGATGGCGGCCGCGCTGCGCGAGATGGGCGTGGCCATCGAGGAAGGCATCGGCCCCGACGGCACCGGCGAGGCCTGGCGCGTCCTCCCCACGGGACTGCACGGCCCCGCCACGGTCGACGTCGGCAACGCCGGCACCGTGATGCGCTTCCTGCCCCCGGTGGCCGCCCTCGCCGACGGCCCTGTCCGCTTCGACGGCGACCCGCGCGCGTACGAGCGCCCGCTGCACGGCGTGATCGATGCCCTGCGCGCCCTCGGTGCCCGTATCGACGACGACAGCCGGGGAGCGCTCCCGCTGACGGTCCACGGCGGCGGTGCGCTGGACGGCGGGCCGGTCGAGATCGACGCCTCGTCCTCGTCACAGTTCGTGTCGGCCCTGCTGCTCTCCGGCCCGCGCTTCAACCAAGGCGTCGAGGTACGCCACACCGGCGCGACGCTCCCCTCCTTGCCCCACATCCGCATGACCGTCGACATGCTGCGCGCGGTCGGCGCCCAGGTGGACACGCCGGAGTCGGGCGGCGAACCGAACGTCTGGCGGGTCACACCGGGCGCGCTGCTGGGCCGTGACCTGACGATCGAGCCTGATCTGTCGAACGCCCAGCCGTTCCTGGCAGCGGCCCTGGTGACCGGCGGCAAGGTCCTCATCCCCGACTGGCCGGCCCGCACCACCCAGCCCGGTGACCAACTGCGTGAGATCTTCACCGAGATGGGCGGTGTCCTGCGAACTGACCGAGTACGGGCTGGAGTTCACCGGCTCGGGCGTGATCCACGGCATCGACGTGGACCTGAGCGAGGTCGGCGAGCTGACTCCGGGCATCGCGGCCGTGGCCGCCCTGGCCGGCTCCCCCTCGACCCTGCGGGGAGTGGCCCACCTGCGCCTGCACGAGACGGACCGGCTGGCCGCGCTCACCAAGGAGATCAACGAGCTCGGCGGCGACGTCACCGAGACAGCCGACGGCCTCCACATCCGCCCGCGCCCGCTGCACGGCGGCGTCTTCCACACGTACGACGACCACCGCATGGCCACCGCGGGCGCGGTCATCGGCCTCGCGGTGAAGGACGTACGCATCGAGAACGTGGCGACGACGGCGAAGACCCTGCCGGACTTCCCCGGCCTGTGGACCGGAATGCTCGGGAACTGACGGGCGGACCGGGATCATGCGCCGCTATGGCAAACACACTGACGAGGACGACATCCGGGTCCGCCCCCACCGCAAGGGCAACCGCCCGCGCACGAACATCCGCCCCAAGCACGAGGACGCGGCCGACGGCATGGTCCTCACCGTTGACCGGGGCCGGCTGACCTGCCTCGTCGAGGACCGGGTCGTGATGGCCATGAAGGCCCGCGAACTGGGCCGCAAGGCCGCGGTGGTCGGCGACCAGGTGGCGCTCGTCGGTGACCTCTCCGGCAAGAAGGACACCCTCGCCCGCATCGTCCGCATCGCCGAGCGCACCTCGGTGCTGCGCCGCACGGCCGACGACGACGATCCGTACGAACGCGTCGTCGTCGCCAACGCCGACCAACTCGCCATCGTCACCGCCCTCGCCGACCCCGAGCCGCGCCCACGCCTGATCGACCGCTGCCTGGTCGCGGCGTACGACGGCGGCCTGGAGCCGCTGCTGGTGCTCACGAAGTCGGACCTGGCCCCGCCCGACAAACTCCTGGAGCTGTACGGCAACCTGGACATCCCGTATGTCGTGACCAGCCGCGAGGAGTTGGAGGACGGCGACGCGGCGGACCGGGTGCGTGAGGAACTCGACGGCAAGATCACGGCGTTCGTCGGCCACTCCGGCGTGGGCAAGACGACGCTGGTCAACGCGCTCGTGCCGGAGGACCGCCGACGCAGCACCGGACACGTCAACGCGGTGACGGGCCGAGGCCGTCACACCACGACATCGGCACTCGCCCTGCCGCTGACGGGCGGTGGGGGTCCCTCCCGCTCAGGGGGGTTCCCCTTGCTTGAGGGGGTACCTCCCACGCGAGCGAAGCCGAGAGCGCGGGGGAAAGCCCGAGAGCGTGGGGGAGAAACCGAGAACAGGGGGGAAGCCGGGAACGGGGGAGGGTGGGTCATTGACACACCGGGCCTACGGTCCTTCGGGCTGGCGCACATCGATCCGTCCCGTGTGATCCATGCCTTCCCCGACCTGGGACCGGGAACCGAGAACTGCCCGCGCGCGTGCGGTCATGACGAACCGGACTGCGCGCTGGGCGCGTGGGTGACGGACGGGCACGCGGATCCGGCCCGGCTGTACTCGCTGCGACGGCTGCTGGCGACCCGGGAGCGGCGGGAAGGCGACTGACCTCCAGGTTGTTTGCCTCGGCCCCCGGACGGTAAGTGCATAATCTCACCGAGCCGATCCAAGCCGGACGAAGCGGTCACGGAACGTGGGGACACGGGAGGACGAGACATGGCGTGGCTGCTGGTCATCGTTGCGGGGCTGCTGGAAACCGGCTTCGCCGTCTGCCTGAAGCTCTCCCACGGCTTCACCAGAATCTGGCCCACGATCGCGTTCTGTGTCTTCGCGCTCGGCAGTTTCGGCCTGCTGACCCTGTCGCTGAAGAAGCTTGACGTGGGACCGGCGTACGCGGTGTGGACCGGCATCGGAGCAGCCGGCACCGCGATCTACGGCATGGTGTTCCTCGGCGACATCGTGTCCACCCTGAAGATCGTCTCGATCACACTGGTGATCGTGGGAATCATCGGACTCCAACTGTCCGGATCTTCACACTAGTTGAGCGGCCGCAGGACGGTGAGAGCGGTCGAGCGTGGCACGTGACAGCGGCCGCGGGGGTGGCCCTCGGGACGGCAGGGGCTCTCCCGGCCACCCCGCACGAGGGTGCCGTGATGATCCCCTGGACCGTATGGCCGGACCCATGAGCCGACGGATACGGTTCGCTCATGCCCGATTATCTCGATGACCTGCGGCTCGCCCATGCCCTCGCGGACGCCGCCGATGCCACGACCATGGACCGGTTCAAGGCGCTCGACCTCAAGGTCGAGACAAAGCCGGACATGACGCCGGTGAGCGAGGCCGACAAGGCCGCCGAGAAGCTGATCCGCGACCGGCTCCAACGGGCCCGGCCACGCGACGCGATCCTCGGCGAGGAGTACGGCATCGAGGGCACGGGCCCGCGCCGCTGGGTCGTGGACCCGATCGACGGCACCAAGAACTACGTCCGTGGCGTCCCGGTGTGGGCGACCCTGATCGCCCTGATGGAAGCGGGACCGATTGACCCCGCGCCGCGTGGGGGGCACCCCCAGGCGTCCAGCTCTGGGGAAGGCTCGTTCGAGGGTGGTGACGGGCGACGGGAGGGCGGGTACCAACCCGTCGTCGGCGTCGTCTCCGCCCCCGCACTCGGCCGCCGCTGGTGGGCCGCGAAGGGCCACGGCGCATTCACCGGCCGCAGTCTCTCCTCCGCCTCCCGACTGCATGTGTCCCGCGTCTCGAAGCTTTCCGACGCCTCCTTCGCGTACTCCTCCCTCAGCGGCTGGGAGGAACGCGGCCGGCTGGACGGCTTCCTGGACCTCACCCGCGAGGTGTGGCGCACGCGCGCGTACGGCGATTTCTGGCCCTACATGATGGTCGCCGAGGGCTCGGTCGACCTCTGTGCCGAGCCCGAGCTGTCCCTCTGGGACATGGCGGCCAACGCGATCGTCGTGACCGAGGCGGGCGGCACCTTCACCGGCCTCGACGGCCGCCCCGGCCCGCACAGCGGCAACGCGGCGGCGTCGAACGGCCTGCTCCACGACGAGCTGCTGAGATATCTGAACAGCAGTGCCGGGGCTTACCGGGCGCACGAGTGATCCACAAGTGATCCCCACGTACTCCTGAACGGACCACGCGCCCTCTTGGTGCAGGAGGCGAAAGGGCCGGAACCGCAGAGCCGCAAACACACCGAGGGGCCGGAGTCCTGATGGGCTCCGGCCCCTCGTGTTCAGTAGCGGGGACAGGATTTGAACCTGCGACCTCTGGGTTATGAGCCCAGCGAGCTACCGAGCTGCTCCACCCCGCGTCGATGAACGCAACACTACGTCAATGTCACCGGCCAGGGCAAATCGCTTTACCGTGAGCTGGCCGAGCCCCGCCGACCCGGCCCTTCCGGCCGACCCGGCCCTCCCCGCCCTACGCCGACAGTTCCTCCCGCAGCGCGTCCCGCAGCCGGGCCGCCCGCTCCGCGACCTCCGCCGGGCCCAGCGTCACAGCCAGGTCCGCCCAGCGCTGCCCCTCGGCCAGCTCTCCCTGACGCGCGTAGACAAGAGCCAGCCGCAGCGCCGCCCGCCCGTGTCCCGCGTCCGCAGCCCGGGTCCACCACAGCGCGGCCTCCGGCTCGCTCCCCTCCCGGGCCAGCAGCAGCCCGAGATTGAACGCCCCGTTCCGGGATCCGGCCTCCGCCGCCTCCCGGTACCACCGCGCCGCCTCGACGACGTCCCCCCGGGCCGCCGCGAGCATGCCGACCCGTACCTGGGCCCGCCGGTGCCCCTGGAACGCGGCCCGCTCGTACCACTCCTCGCACTCGTTCTTCTCGCGCGCGGGCTCCCCCAGCTCGTGTGCGGGCGGCGGAGGCCTCCGGGCGTCCAGCACGGCGGCGAGCTGGTAGGCGGCCTCGGCGCTGCCGCCGCCCGCCGCCAGCCGCAGATGCCGCTCGGCCACCTGTTCGTCGCCCTCACGGAGCCGCGCGATGGCGACCTGGAGCGCCGCCTCGGTGTGCCCGGCGGCAGCCGCCCTCTCGTACCAGACCAGCGCGTTCGCGCCGCCCTTTGCGGTGCCTCGCCCCGCGTGCAGGATCCCCAGGTTGAAGGCGGCGTCCACGCTGCCCGCCTCCGCCGCCTTGGAGAACCACGGCTCGGCCCCGGCCGCGTCCCCGACCTGCAGCAGCAGGATCGCAAGCGCGTTCGCGGCCTCACGGTGACCGGCGTACGCCGCCCGCCGGTACCACTGCTCGGCCTGCGCGGTGCGCCCCTGCTCGGCGCAGAGCAGCCCGAGGTTGTACGCGCCGTTCACGTCTCCGGCGTCCATCGCGGCCCGGTACCACCGCTCGGCGGTCTGGGTCTCACCGCGCTCGGCGTGCAGCGCGCCCAGCGCGTTCGCCGCGTTGCCGTCGCCGTCCTGGGCGGCCCGCAGCCACCACACGGCCGCGCTCTCGGTGTCCCCGCGTCCCGCAGCAGGAACCCGAGCGCGCACGCGGCCCGCGGCTCGCCGTCCTTGGCGGAGGTCAGGTACCAGCGCCCGGCCTCCTTGAGCTCGCCGCGCTGCTCCAGGATCGCCCCGAGATGCAGCGCGGCCCGCCGGTGCCCGCGCGCGGCGGCCTGCCGGTACCACTGCTCCGCCTCCTCGGCGGCGGACAGCACAGCGCCGTTGCCGGCATCGGCCTCCCCGTCGCGTACGGCCTCCCCCTCACGTACGGCCTCCCCGTCGCGTATGGCCTTGCTCTCGTCATGTACGGCCTTGCTCTCGTCACGCACGACCGAATGATCCTCCCGTGCCGTCTGACAGTCATCCTGTGCGGTCCGGCGCTCCTCGGTCACCGCCCTGCGGTCGAGCGCTCGGGCGAGCCGGTACGCGGCCTCGCGGTGCCCGCGTTCGGCGGCGGCCCGCATCCACCGCTCGGCGCCGGCGTCGCTGCGGTGCTCCAGCAGGTCGGCGAGGGCGTACGCGCCCAGCGTGTGCCCCTGCTCGGCGGACTGGCGCAGCCAGTACTCGGCGGCCGGCTCGTCGCCGCGCTCGCGGTGGTGCCGCCCGAGCGCGTGTGCGGCGGCGGCGGAACCGGCGACGGCGGCGATCCGCCACCATCCGGCGGCCTCGTCGGCGTACCCGCGCTGGTGCAGAAGGACACCCAGGTTGTTGGCGGCGGCACGGTCACCCGCGGCGGTGGCGGCGCGCAGCTGGGGCTCGGCTCCGTCGAGATCACCGCGGCGCAGCAGCATGGCCCCGAGAACGCTCATCGCCTCGATGTCGCCGGCCTCGGCGGCGAGCCGCTGACGCGCCTCCTCGGCGGCCTCACCGGTCTCGTCCCCGTCGGCGAGCTGCACAAAATCGCAGTCTGCGCGAAAACCTCGTGCTGCGCAAACCGCCCTGTCTCCAACAGAGTTGCCTTGTCCCCCATAACGTCCATCGTCGCACCACCTGCAACCTGGGTACACCTGGTATACCGCAGCCAGTGAGGTCACTTCAGCGTTTTGTCGACATGCCCACAGAGAGACAAGTCAAACACAGTTCCCTCAACTCTCCCCGCATGGCGCACCACTTCGCGCGAGCGCAGTCCTACTCGGACGACCGGACACGCACAGATCCCACAGCATCGCGACGGAAGGCCCGGATCCCCTAAAGGATCCGGGCCTTCGACTTCAGTAGCGGGGACAGGATTTGAACCTGCGACCTCTGGGTTATGAGCCCAGCGAGCTACCGAGCTGCTCCACCCCGCGCCGTTGTGCTGCAACCGTACCACGGCGCGGGATGGGCTCCTGATCAGCTGCTTCCCGAGCTCTCCTCGCTGTTCTGACTGCTCTTACTGCTCCGATCACTGTTCTGATCGCTGTCTGGCTGCCGCCGCTGCCGCTGGTCCCCTCGGCCCCGGCCTGCGCCTCCTCGGCCCGCTGCAGCGCCTCCTCCAGGTCCTGCTGGGCCCGTGCCGTACGCCTCCCAGTCGCCGTTCTTCGAGGGCTTCCTGGCCCTCGTTGAAGGCCTTCTGGGCGTCTTCCAGGGCCTGCTGAACCGTCGGGTCGCCCGTCGGCGGCGGCGGCTGTGGTGTCGTCACCCTCGCCCTGGTCCGGTGGCTGGGGCGTCGTGCCCTCTGCGCCGAACACCTTGTTGAGCGCCTCGTCGAGGGTGTCCTCGAAGGCGGTGGCACCTCCGTAGGTCACCAACGACCTTCTTCAGCAGCGGGTACTTGAGGTCGCCACCGCGCACGTAGACCGGCTCGACGTACAGGAATCCGCCGTCCAGTGGCACGGTCAGCAGGTTGCCGTACTCGACCTCCGAGTCACCGCCTCTCAGCAGCCGGATGGACTCGGCGATGTCCGGTTCGGAGTTGAACTGGCTCTGCACCTGTTTGGGACCGTCGACCGTCTTGCCGGTCGGCAGTTTCAGAATGCTGATCTTGCCGTAGTCGCCCTTGCCCGCTTCGGCGTTGACCGACATGAACGCGCTCAGGTTGTCCCGGCCGTTCGGCGTGAACGTCGTCGTCAGCGAGAACGCCTGGGCCGTTCTGCCCGGGCATCTTCATGCTCAGGTAGTACGGCGGCACGGCGTCGCCCGGACCGTGTTGGTCGGGTCGTCCGGCACCTGCCACACGCTCGCTGCCGCTGAGGAACGTGTCCGCGTCCGTCACGTGGTAGCGGGTGAGCAGCTCGCGCTGGACCTTGAACAGGTCCTGCGGGTACCGCAGATGGGCCATAGCGCCTGTCGAGATCTCGCTCCTTCGGCTTCACCGTGTCCGGGAACGCCTTCATCCAGGTCTTCAGGACCGGGTCCTGCGTGTCCCACTGGTACAGCTTGACCATCGCCGGTCGTACGCGTCGACGGTCGCCTTCACCGAGTTGCGGATGTAGTTGACCTGGTTCTGCTGGGCCACCACCGCGCGCTGGTTGTCGGCGGAGTCAGCGAGTCGGCGGTCGTGTCGCCCAGGGTCGTACGGGAGGCGTAGGGGTAGCCGTTCGTGGTCGTGTACGCGTCGACGATCCACTGGATCTTGCCGTCCACGACCGCCGGGTAGGCGTCGCCGTCGATGGTCAGCCAGGGGGCGACCGCCTCGACGCGCTCCTTGGGCGTGCGGTTGTAGAGGATCCGCGAACCCTCGCCGATGGCACCGGAGTAGAGGATCTGCGGCTCGCTGAACGCCACCGCGTACGCGGCCCGGTTGACCGGGTTGGAGAGGTTGACCCCGCTGTTGCCCTTGTAGCTGGTGGTCTTCTCACCGCTTGTCGTCGGAGTAGTCGATCTCCTTCTGGGGACCGCCGACGATCGAGTACTGGGTGGTCTTCTCGCCGTAGTAGATCCGCTGCTGGTACTTGCCGAGGTTGCCGTTGTTGGCGCCCTTGGACGGCAGGTCGGACTCGGTGAAGACCGGGCGAGCCGTCGGCTTGTCGGCGGTCGGTGCCCTTGGCGGCGACCACGCCGTACCCGTGGGTGTAGCGGAAGTGGTCGTTGATCCAGTTGTTCTTCGGGAGGTCCGCTGAGGTTCAGCTCGCGCAGACCGATGACCGTGTCCTGGCCTTGCCGTCCTTGCCCTTGTAGCGGTCGACGTCCAGGTTCGCCGGGAACGCGTAGTACTTCCTGCTCTGCTGGAGCTGCTGGAACGTCGGCGAGACGATGTTCGGGTCGAGCAGGCGGATAGCTCGCGGTCGTGTCGACGTCGTCGCGCAGCTTGGCCACGTCGTCCGTATTGCGCTCGCCCGAGTACTCGCTCGACCTTGGCGCTCGTCGATGCCGTACGCCTTGCGGGTCGCCTCGATGTTCTTCGTCGACGTACGGCGCTTCCTTGGCCTGCTCGTTCGGCTGGACCTGGAACTTCTGGACGATCGCCGGGTACAGCCCGCCGATGAGGATCGCCGAGAGCACCATCAGGCCGAAGCCGATGACGGGCAGCTGCCAGGTGCGCCGCCACAGGGTGGCGAAGAACAGCAGGGCGCAGATGACGGCGATGCAGAACAGGATCGTCTTCGCCGGCAGGTAGGCGTTGGCGTCGACGTACCTGCAGACCCGTCCAGTTGCCCGTCGCCTTGAAGTCGCTGGACTTCACCGCGAGCCCGTACCGGTCGAGCCAGTACGCGACCGCCTTCAGGGCGACGAAGATGCCGAGCAGCACCGACAGATGCCCGGTGGCCGCGGCCGTGGCGCGCGCGCCCGGGGCTGGTGATCCGCAGGCCGCCGTACAGGTAGTGGGTGAGCGCGGCGGCGATCAGCGCGAGGATCGCGGCAGCGAAGCCGAAGCCGAGCAGGAAGCGGTACCAGGGCAGGTCGAAGGCGTAGAAGGAGACGTCCAGGTGGAACTGGGGGTCCTTCTGGCCGAAGGACACGCCGTTCACCCACATCAGCCACGTACGCCACTGGCCCGACGGCGGAGGCGCCCGCGATCAGGCCCGACCAGGGCGGTGATCCCGAGGAGCAGCCACTTCTTGTACGGGCGCGATGCCCATGCGGTACCGGTCGAGGCTCTGCTGCTCCATCGACATGGCGCTCAGCGGCGGGCGGAGCCGGTGGGCCAGCCAGATGTTCAAGCCGACCGCCGCCGCCATCAGCAGCCCGAAGACGAAGAAGAGTCCGATCTTCGTCCACAGGGTGGTCGTGAAGACCGACGAGTACTTCACCGACCGGTACCAGAGCCAGTCCGTCCAGAACCCCGCGAACATGACGAACGCCATGGCCAGGACGGCCAGGACGCCCAGTGTCATGAGCAGGGTCCGGACACGCCGGGACGGTCGGCCCACTCTGATCCGTGGCCCCGTCGGGCCTCCGCCGCGGTCCGGCATCTGGAAAGCCAAGGTGCGCACCTCGAAGTTCGCTGTTGATCCGTCAGGCCCTCGGGAACGCGGACCATCTTGCAGGCCGCGATCACCGCGATCGTAGGGGCCTCACCTATGCAACTTACTCACGCTTTACTCGGTTCCCGGTTCGGGGCACGAACGAGGCAGGATTGTGACCATGTCCAACACTCCCATGGCAGCGAGCCCGCTCACCCGGGCCGTCCTCGAGATCGACGAGTACGCCTCCGGCCTCGGCTGGGACCAGCCCGCTCGCCTCTTCGCCCTCGTCGACACCGCACGGCTGCGGGCCCAGGAACCCGGCCTCGCGGCCCAGCTCGGCCTGGCGGGACGAGTCCGACAGCTCCGCTCTCACCCCGATCGAGCAGGACGAGATCCCCGCCGGCAAGCCGCTGGACGAGTTCCTCGGCACGCATCGCCTGGCCCGACGCGGTGGTCGGCTGCGCGCTCACCGTGGAGCGGCTGATGCTGCCGCCGTCCGCGGAGGCGTCGGTTCCGGAGGGTCTGAGCGAGAAGCAGCTCGCGAAGTGGGTCGCCGAGCATCCGGACCGCCAGGAGGTCCGTATGACGGTCGCGGTCCTGCGGGACGGGACACGCGAGTCGGCGCTGCGGCTGCGCGAGAAGGACACGCCGACGGAAGTACTCACCGGCCCGGACCTGGTGCCGGGCCTGGCGGAGGCACTGGCGGCGACGTTCGCGGACTGACCGCTTCGGATCGGCGACTGACCGCTTCGGGTACGGCGCTGGGTGCCCTCAGCGCCGTACGGGCCACAGCCGTACAAGCCGCATGCATGCGTACCGTCAGCCTTTGGTGGTGCACTTCGGCAGGTCGGCGGTGTCGCCGGAGCGGATGTCCTTGAGGGCGTTCGAGCGCGTCGTCGATGGTGTCGACCTTGACGAGGGTGAGCCCTTCGGGGATGTCCCTGGCGGCGGCCGCGCAGTTGTCCTCGGGCGTCAGGAAGTACTGGGCGCCCTTGTCGCGCGCGCCGACAGTCTTCATCTCGATGCCGCCGATGGGGCCGACCTTGCCCTCGTCGTCGATGGTGCCGGTGCCGGCCACGAACTTGCCGCCGGTCAGGCTGCCCGGCGGTCAGCTTGTCGACGATGCCGAGAGCGAACATCAGGCCGGCGCTCGGGCCGCCGACATCGGCGAGCTTGATGTCGATGGTGAACGGGAAGGTGTGGTCCGTCCCGGCCGAGATCCCGACGATCGCGCGATCCTCGCCCCGTCGTCGGACTTCGTGGTGGTGATCGTGACGTCCTGGGTCTCGGTTGCCGTCCTGTTCTCCTTCTCGGCGGCGGCCTGCTCCTTGGCGGGGACGATCGATGAAGATCGACCTTCTCGCCGGGCTTGTGCTTGGTGACCAGCTTCGCGACGTCGCTCGGGCGCCTTGACCGCCGTACCGTCGACGGCCTTGATCACGTCGCCCGCGTGCAGCTTGCCCTCGGCCGGGCGAGTCCTTGAGGACGGTGGAGACGATCACCCAGGACTTCACCGGGATGTCCAGCTCCTCGAGGGCCGCGACCTTGGCGCTCTCCTGGGACTGGCTGAACTCCTCGGCGTTCTCCTGCGTCGACTGCTCCTCGGTCTTGCCGTCCGGGTAGAGCGTGTCGTGCGGGCACCACCTTGTTGTCATGGGCCAGCCACCCGTACACGGCCTCGACGAGGTTCATCCTGTAGTCGGCGCCCGTGACCCGGACCGTCGTCATGTTGAGGTGGCCGGTCGCCGGGTACGTCTTGCGGCCGGAGATCTGCAGCACCGGCTCGCCGTCGTGCTCCGCCGAGCGTGTTCACCGTCGGCCCCGGGGACATCTCCGAGTACGGCACGGGGATGAACACTCCCGCGCACAGGAGCGCGATCAGCATCAGGGTGGAGGCGAGCATCGTCGCGGTGCGGCGTGGCATGGAACGACAGTACGGGACTGGCCTGTCAGTGCACTGTCCAGGGCCGCCCGTACGAGGCCAGGCGGACCACTGCATACGAGGCCGCGGCCAGGATCTCAGGTGCGCGAGGGAGGCTTCTCCATGGCCTCGCGGAAGCGGGTGTAGCCCGCGAGCTCAGTGCCGTCCCCGATGCTCTTGCGGTTCCGGCTGGCCCAACTTCCCCACAGTCCGGCACCGATCGCGGCAAAAAGCGGAATCAGCAACCAGGCGAGCGCCGCCATGCCGACCTCCCAACCCCATGCACGACCGCAACTGACTGATCAGCAGATTAACCATCCGCTCCGTCAACGCTCACGCCAGGGGTGAGGTTACGCAACCGGAAACCGAGCCGATGACAGCACAGTCTCAGCAGCCCCGGCCCCCCACGACGGTGCTACACACCGACCCGCCCTCCCATCACCCAACCACCACCCCCAACGACGGTGCTACACACCGACCCGCCCTCCCGTCACCCAACCACCACCCCCAACGACGGTGCTACACACCGACCCGCCCTCCCGTCACCCAACCACCACCCCCAACGACGGCGCTACGCGCCGACCCATTCTTCTGTGCCGTCGGAGAACCTCTGGTGCTTCCAGATGGGCACTTCGTGCTTCAGGTCGTCGATCAGCTTGCGGCAGGCCTCGAAGGCCTCGCCGCGGTGCGGACAGGACACGGCGACGACGACAGCGAGATCCCCGACCTCCAGGTCCCCCACCCGGTGCACGGCGGCAAGCGCCCGCACCGGGAACTCGGCGACGACCTTCTCGGCTGATCCGCCGCATCTCCGCCTCGGCGCTGGGATGGCACGAGTAGCCCAGCTCGTCGACGTCGGCGCCCCCGTCGTGGTTCCTCACGGTGCCCACGAACAGTGCGGTCCCCCCGGCCGCGTCGTCCCCGACGGCCCGGAACACCTCGTCCACCGAAAGCGGCGTCTCCCGAATCGCCGATCAGCTTGATCGGGCTCCTGCGCCACCTGCTCACCGGGATGATCATTGTTGGGTGCCATGCCTCCATCGTGCCCCACCCCACTGACAACGCGGAACAGACGAGAGTCGGTCCGCCGGGAGGGCCAGGGCCGACAAGACGGCTGAGCAGCACCGGGGACGTGCCTGAACTTCCCTGGGGTCACTCAGCCGCCGCCGCGCCTTCCGGGCCCGCCGCACCAGCGCGGCCGTGCCCAGCAGCGCGACCGTCGCACCCGCGGCACCCGCCGCCGTCGCGTCCTTGCGGCCCAGTCGGCGCCCGGCCACGGTGTGCCGCCCGGAAACCTCCTCCAGAAGCTCGGCGAGCACCTCCTCGTTGGTCCACTGAGGCCGCCAGCCGGCATCGTGGAGACGGCTGCCGCTGACCACCCAGGGGTACATCGTGTATGCCAGGTCCCCGGCCGGGGACGGCGTAAGGCCGATCCGGTGCAGCCGCGCGGCCGCACCCAGCGCGACCGCGGACGGCAGTTCCATCCGGCGGATCCCGCTGAGCTCCTCGACCTCCTCCTGCTCCAGCCACCCGTCGCACCCGACGGCCAGCTCACCGTCGACCTTCTCCAGGACGGCGTACTCCAGCGCACTGCACAGAGGTCCTCGACATGGCAGAACTGCCAGGCGGGCCGCGACCCGGCCACGACGAGCAGTCGGGGCGACTCGAAATACCTGGTCAGCGCCGTGTCAGTGCCCCCGACCAGCACCGCGGGCCGTACGACGGTGACATTGAGGCCCGGATGGGCGCGCGGTGCCCGGCGCGCGAGCCGCTCGATCTCCAGCAGATCGCCGACCCCGGTCGCCTCGGCAGTCGCCCGCAGCTCGGCGTCCTCGGAGAGCGGCAACTCGTTGTCCGGCAGCGCCCCGTAGACCATCGCGGAGGTGCACAGCACGACCCGGTGGACCCCGGCCGCGGCCGCCGCCGTAAGCACGGTCTGTGTCCCCCGGACGTTGTACGCGGTCCGCGCCGCCGTATCGGTCCCCAGGTCGAGGTCGACCGCAAGGTGCACCACGACGTCGGCCCCGCGCAGCTTGTCAGCGATCGCTGGGTCCCGCACGTCCAGGACGTGCCACTGGGCCGCGGCGCACTCGCCGCGGCGCTCGTCGATGGCGATGACCTGCTTGATCTCGTCGGAGGCGACGAGCCGCTCGGCGAGCAGCGCGCCGACCCCGGACGCGGCTCCGGTGACCGCGACGACTGGCCCGCGCACGGCCGGGCTGGTTGAGTGGTTTCGCGCTGCGCGAACCTGCGGATCTGGGGAACTCACCGGGCGTCTCCAGCGGTTGTCTTCAGTACGCACGCGCGTGACGCGTACGTACCAGGTGGCATCCATCCTGCCGCAGCCCAGCAGTCGGCGAAGCACCGAGGCCCTAACAGGCTGTGGTGTCTACGCTGGGTGGTGTTGTCGGGCAGCCGCGCCGTCGGAGAGAACCGGCGGCCTTACCAGCCGAGGAATCCCGTGAGTGACACCCCATTCGGATTCGGTCTTCCGCCGGAGGAGCCGGATGACGGCGACGAGGGCAAGAAGAAGGACCAGGAGAGCGGCGGTGGTCAGGGACCGGCCAATCCGTTCGGTTTCGGGCGGCCCGGTGCCGGAGGACCTGGCGCCGACAATCCGCTCGCCGCGATGTTCGGTTCCATGAACCCCACCGACCTGGGCGCCGCGTTCCAGCAGTTGGGGCAGATGCTCTCGTACGAGGGCGGCCCGGTGAACTGGGACATGGCCAAGCAGATCGCCCGCCAGAAGGTCGCCCAGGGTGCCTCCGACGGCACGAAGGACTCCAGCGTGGGCCCGGCCGAGCGCTCCGCGGTCGAGGAGGCCGTGCGTCTGGCCGACCTGTGGCTGGACGACGCGACCTCCCTGCCGTCCGGTGCGGGCTCCGCCCTGGCATGGAGCCGCGCGGAGTGGGTCGAGGCGACCCTGCCGGTGTGGCAGGAGCTCGTCGACCCCGTCGCCGAGCGCGTCGGCACGGCCATGGGCGAGGTACTGCCGGAGGAGATGCAGGCCATGGCGGGCCCGCTCCTCGGCATGATGCGCTCCATGGGCGGCGCCATGTTCGGTACGCAGATCGGGCAGGCCGTGGGTGTGCTCGCGGGCGAGGTCGTCGGCTCCACCGACATCGGCCTGCCGCTCGGCCCGATCGGCAAGGCCGCGCTGCTGCCGGTGAACGTGGAGGCGTTCGGCAAGGACCTGGGTATCGCGAAGGAGGAGGTGCGGCTCTACCTTGCGCTGCGCGAGGCCGCCCACCAGCGCCTCTTCGCGCACGTGCCGTGGCTGCGCTCGCACCTGTTCGGTGCGGTCGAGGGCTACGCGCGCGGCATCAAGGTCGACACGGCCAAGCTGGAGGACGTGGTCGGCCAGTTCGACCCGCAGAACCCGGAGGAACTCCAGCAGGCGCTCCAGCAGGGTATGTTCCAGCCCGAGGACACCCCGGAGCAGAAGACGGCCCTGGCCCGCCTGGAAACGGCTCTGGCGCTCGTCGAGGGCTGGGTGGACGCGGTCGTCCACTCCGCCGCGAAGCCGCGCCTGTCCTCCGCGGACGCGCTGCGCGAGACGCTGCGCCGCCGCCGCGCCACGGGTGGTCCGGCCGAGCAGACCTTCGCCACACTGATCGGCCTGGAGCTGCGCCCCCGTCGGCTGCGCGACGCCTCCCGCCTGTGGGCCTCCCTCACGGACGCGCGCGGTGTCGACGGCCGGGACGCCCTGTGGGCCCACCCTGACATGCTGCCCACCGCATCCGACCTGGACGACCCGGACGGCTTCGTGCACCGCGAGCAGCTGGACTTCTCCGAGCTGGACAAGATGCTCGGCGAGGCGGCGGACAGTGGTTCCCCCGAGGGGCCGAACCTGAAGAAGGACGAGGACGACAAGGACAACAACACCGAGTGAGCCTCTACGACGACGCGGTCCTCGTCCTGAAGGAGTACGAGGAGCAGGAAGAGTTGCGCCAGGCGTACTTGGACCATCTGGAGGCGCACCCGGACGGCATGGGGAAGTCGTGCCGCGCCGGGCACATCACCGCGAGCGCCCTGGTGATCGACCCCGAGCGCGGCCAGGTCCTCCTCACACTCCACAGGAAACTGCGCATGTGGCTCCAGATGGGTGGCCACTGCGAGCCGGAGGACGTCTCGCTGGCGGCCGCGGCCCTGCGCGAGGCCACAGAGGAGTCCGGTATCGCGGGGCTGACGCTGCTCCCGGGCGGCCCGGTGAATCTCGACCGGCACCCGATCCCGCCGCCGTGCCACTGCCATTTCGACGTCCAGTACACGGTCGTGGCCCCCTCAGGAGCGGTACAGGAGATCAGCGACGAATCGCTCGACCTGCGCTGGTTCGCATACGACGAGGTGGCGGACGTGGCCGACACGTCGGTCGTACGGTTGGTGGAGGCGGCGCGCGTACGGCTCTGACTCGAGGGCATGGGGATTCCAGGGCATGTGTAAGGGGCGGCCGCCTTTGCGGTCGCCCCTTACGTTTGCTTCCTGGACGGTCAGCCGCAGGTCAGCGTCCCAGCGCACCTTCGGTGCGCGCCGGGGGCATGGTAAATGCCGTGGCGCGCGGGGGATGCTTCTGTCCGCCTCTGACGTGGCGTGGGCTGATGCCGGTCCGGGATGCTGGAAGGGTTCGTTCCGGCCGAAACCGATGGGTCTGTGATGCCGGTGAGCTCTCAGGTCAGCGTGGTGCTGGGGGCCGTCCACGGGAACCGTGGAGTGTTGCTGCGAAGCACGGGCGTCAGAATTCCTGTTTCACCCTGGCCCTCCCGGAGCGGCATACCGCTTGGCCCTCCGGGGTGGGAAGGAAGCAAAGCCATGGACGTACTGCACGAACGCTGTGCCGCTCTGGACGTCAGCAAGAAGGACGCCAAGGCGTGTGTCCGCACCCCGAGTACGAAGCGGCGCGGATCATTCACGACCGAGACCACGACCTGGGGCTCGACGACGAACCAGGTCCTCGCGCTGCAAGATCACCTGCTCGCCGCCGAGGTCACTTTGGTGGTGATCGAGGCGACCTCGGACTACTGGAAGCCATTCTTCTACCTGATGGCCGAGGACCTGAACGTGATCCTGGTCAACGCCCGGCAGGTCAAGAACCTGCCCGGCCGCAAGACGGACGTCTCCGACGCCGCCTGGCTGGCCCAGCTCGGCGCCCACGGCCTGGTGAGGGCCTCGTTGGTGCCGCCCCAGCCGGTGCGCGAACTGCGGGATCTGACCCGGGCCCGCACCCAGATGACCCGCGAGCGCGGGCAGATCGTGCAGCGGCTGGAGAAACTGCTGGAGGACACCGGGATCAAACTCGCCGCGGTCGCCTCTGACCTCATGGGTGTCTCCGGCCGGGCCATGCTCGAAGCCCTCATCCGCGGGGAACGCGACCCGCAGGCCCTCGCCGAGCTGGCCCGGCGCAAGCTCCGCAACAAGATCCCTGAACTGACCGAGGCCCTGACCGGCCGCTTCCATGACCACCACGCATTCCTGGCCCGCCTGTATCTGGACCAGTACGACCAGCTCACCGGCGCCATCGGGCGGCTGGATGAGCGGATCGAGGAGGCGATGGCCCCCTTGCGTCCCGCGCTCGGCCTGCTCGACACCATCCCCGGAATCAACCAGGCCGTCGCAGAAGTGATCATCGCGGAGAGCGGAGGCGATATGAGCCGCTTCGCCTCGGCCAAGCATCTGGCTTCCTGGGCCGGGGTCTGCCCCGGTCATCACGAGTCCGCCGGCCACACCAAGAACACGAAGGTCCGCCCCGGCAACCCCTACCTCAAGGGCGCCCTCGGACTCGCCGCGTTCGGCGCGGTGAGAACCAAGGACACCTACCTGCAGGCCCGGTACAAGCGGCTGACCGCCCGCCGCGGCCCGCTCAAGGCCCTGGTCGCCGTCGAGCACTCGATCATCACCGCGATCTGGCACATGCTCACCGACCACGTCCCCTACCAGGAACTCGGCGGTACCTACTTCGCCCAGCGCGACCCCGCACGCGCCACCCGCCGCGCGATCACCCAGCTCAACCAGCTCGGCTATACCGTCACCCTCAACCCGATCGAGGACGCGGCCTGACCAGCGGACAACCAGGACACCCGGCAGCCCTCACGGCTACCGGGCACCCACCCCTGCCTATACAGCCTCTGAACTGCTGCTATTTATGCGTCAGCTCCAGGCGTTGCCCTGGTTCTGCCCGCGGGCCCCCTGCTGGCCCATGCCGTACTGGGCGGCGATGCCCGAGCCGATCTGGGCGTTCTGGGGTGGGAGCATTTCGCTGGGCTGGACGAGGATGTAGCCCTGCCCCATGAAGCTGAGCTCCCAGCCCTCACCGGTGTTGCCGCGGCGCCGCCACACTCCGGAGGAGTGCGTCTGGGCCTGCATCTGTACGCGCAGCGCCGTCGACCAGGCGACGATCGCGTCGGCGTCGCAGTTGACGAACTTTTCCGGCGTGACGTGCATCATCAGGGGCATGCCCGAGGTCATCAGGGCGACCTTGCCGCGGCCCGTGATGTTGAGCTGGTGCTTCCCGGAGCCGGAGATGCCGTACTGGCTGTCCACGGAGATCACCTCGTGGTGCAGCGAGGAGTCCATGGCCAGGACGTAGCTGCTGTCAACAGTGAGACCGTCCTGCTCCACGTCGACCACGTGCATGCGCTGGGCGAGGTTGGCGAAGTAGACGGTGCCCTGCCCGTGGCAGCGCATCAGATCGAGGCCCTCGCCGGTCTGCGCGCGGGAGCGCCGCTGGCTGTTGTTCTGGTACTCCGCGTCGAACTCGACCAGCCCTTGGTAGGCGACCATCGTGCCCTTGCGCGCGAGCACGTCGTCGTGGCCTTCCAGGAGGACGCGCAGCATCTGCTTGTTCTGCAGGCTGTAGCGCTCCTGGGTCTGCTGCTCGTTGTAGCCGAAAATCGGGCTCTGCATGATGTGTCGTTCCCCCTCAGCCCCGGACTCGGAGGCGGTCGGTGCTGTCCTCGCTGGGCTGGACGACGACGATGCCCTGCCCGGAGAAGGCCATCTGGTACGCCTCGCCGCTGCCGCGTCCGATCAGCGACTGCGCCTTGAAGCTGCGCTTGCCCTTCACCTTGAGGTTCGGGGACCAGGCGACGAGCGCGTCCGGGTCGACGTACGTCTCGTCCTCACCGCCGCCGCAGTCGACGACGATCGGCTTGCCCCGGGAGGTCAGCGCGACCCAGCCCTGCCCGGAGATCTTGGTGTTCCACAGGCCCTGTCCGGCGAACTTCGCCAGCCCCTTGACGCGTTCGACACCCCATGTGAGGTGCGCGTCGAAAGCCAGCAGGTTGGTGGCGTTGACGGAGATCGCGTCGCCGTTGAGGTTGATGATGACCACGTTCGCCCCGTAGTCGGCGAGGTAGAGCAGGCCGTCACCGGAGCACTTCATCAGGGGCGCGCCCTCGCCGGTGAGCCAGTCCTTGGCGATCTGGCGTACGGCGGGCGGGTTGGGCTCGTACTGGATGAACCCCTCGTAGGCGACCATCGATCCCACGCGCGCGAGGAGGTCGTTTCCGGTCTGCATGGCGACCTTGAGCATGTGGTTGCCGTGGTTCTCCATGCGGGCGGTGACGGGGGCGGGGGCGAAGCCCGCGAGCTGCTGGTTCATGACGGGCTCCCTCAGACCTCGTACGGCTGGACGACGATGAAATTGCCGGGCGCGCCCCGGAACTGGAGGTTCACGCTCTCTCCGGTGTCGCCCGGGTAGGCGTTGCGGCGCATCCGCACCTGGCTGGAGACGATCACCTGGGAGGCGGCGGACCAGGCGACGACGGCGTTGCAGTCGGCGAACGTCGTCGGCGTCACCGGCAGCACGACGGGCGCGCCCTGCGTCTTGACGATGATCGTGCCGGTCCCCTGGAACTGCATCGTGAACAGCGCGCCTCCGGGGATGCCGTGCCCTTCGATGCGGCGGACCTCGTACTGGAGGCTCTCGTCGAAGGCGAGGACGTTCTCCGCGGAGACGCAGATGGCGTCGCCCTGGAGCTCGATGGGGTGCAGCATCGTGGAGTTCTCGGCGAGGAACACCTGGCCCTTGCCGGAACAGCGCATCAGCTGCATCTCCTGGCCGGTCGCGTTGCCCACGATCCGGCCGGCGAAGCCCGGCGCCCTTGTAGCTGAAGTCGACCTTGCCCTGGTAGAGCACCATGCTGCCCTGCCGGGCGAGCACGGGCTGGTCACCGCCCATGCCGAGGTCGACGCGGACCAGCTTCTTGTTCTGCTGGGTCCAGCGCTGCCCGGTGGGTGTCTCCTTGTACGGCTGGAGCGCGGCGGCGACACCGGCGCCGCCCTGGGGGCGCCCTGCGGTACCGCGTACGCACGTGCTGGGCACCGGGCGCGCCGGGCTGGCCCGGGACCTGGCCGAACGGCGGCTGCTGGCCGTAGCCCGGAGGCGGGGTCGGCTGGCCGTAGCCGGGCGGCGGGGCCGGAGCCTGGGGGCCTGCGGCTGGCCGTAGCCGGGCGGCAGGGGTGCGCTCGGGGCGGGAGGCTGGCCGTACGGAGGCTGCTGCAGGTCCGCGGCTGCGCCGTAGGGCGCGGGAGCGGGGCCGGAGGCGGTACCGGGCGCCGCCGGGCGGGTGCTCATGGGCGCGGCGATGGTGGGCGCGGCGTGCACCGGAGGCGCGGGCGCCGGGGGCGGAGTCGCTGCCGGGGGCGGAGTGGCTGCCGGAGGCGGCGCGAAGCCCTGCGCGGGCCGGGGCGCGGGCGCCGGGGCAGGAACCGGTGCCGAGGCGGCCGGGGCGCCGAACGCGGGCGGCGCGGCGGCCTGCGCAGGCGGGGCGAAACCCGGTGCGGCACCGGGCTGCGGCTGCTGCGGGGCGGCGGGCTCCTCCTCGGCGACCTCGCCGCCGAAGTTCTTCAGCAGCGCGTCGAGACCGCCGTCGAAGCCCTGCCCGACGGCGGCGAACCGCCAGACGTCCTTCAGGTAGAAGTCGCCCAGCATCACGGCACGTTCGGTGGAGAACTCGCGCGCCGTTGAAGGAGTACCGGGCCACCTCCTCGCCGCCCGCGACGATGCGGATGTAGCCGGGGGCGATCTGCGACATCTGCCCGGCGCCGTCGATCGTCGCCGTGAACGACAGCTTCTGGATCTGCGGCGGGATCTTGTCGAGCGTGACGCGGAAGGACTCCGTGTCGCCTGCCTGGGCGCCCAGGAGCTGAATGGACTCCTCGGGGGACTTCGGCTGGTTGAAGAAGACGAAGTACCGGTCGTCCGAAAGCCGTTCGTCGGCGTCCAGACCGAAGCAGCTGATGTCGAAGGTCAGTCCGGGGCCGGAGATCTGCACACCTACGTACAGATCCGTGCCCGCGGTGAGATCACTGATCTTGGCCTTGTGGCCGCGTTGGAATTCCCTGGCCATGCGTAACGACCGTCCCCCATCCCGAGTGCGAGTGCGTCGCGCCAGGCTAACGGCAAAGTCCGACATCGCGGACGAAGCCGGTACAGACCCGGTACACAATCACTGCTCTCAGCCCGCAGCCGGTGTGTGCACGCGCGCGGCTGGCCGGTCTTCGTCAGTCGGTCACTCGTCGCGCGCGGCGGGCAGATGCGGCAGCCGGTCGGCGGCGACCACCCCTTCGAGGTAGCCGCGGGCCCGCTCGGTCCGCGGATAGGCCTCCAGCAGCTGCCAGAAGCGGGGCCCGTGACCGGGTACGAGCAGGTGGGCGAGCTCGTGGACGAGGACGTAGTCGACGACGTACTCGGGCATGCCCTGCAACCGGTGCGAAAGACGGATGCTGCCCTCGGCCGGGGTGCAGGAGCCCCAGCGGGTGTTCTGGTTGGTGACCCAGCGGACCGAGGTGGGCCGGGCCCGGCCGTCGAAGTACTGGTCGCGACAGCCGCTCGGCACGCTCGGCCAGCTCCGCGTCACCGAGTACGCCGCTTGCTCTCCTGGGCGGCGAGCTTGTCGAGCATGACGGTCACCCAGCGCTGCTCCTCCGCCTCGGACATCCGGGCGGGGATGAGCACGACGGTGCGATCGCCCTCGCGGTACGCGGAGACCGTTCTGCGCCGTCGCGCGCTCCTGCGGACCTCGATCGCGCTCGCCCCCGAGCCGCTCGGCGGCTGGCTCGTCGTGCTGCGCTGTGGCTTTCCGGCGCGGTGCAGTGGGTCGGCAGGCACGCCCCGACGTTACCCGCTGTACACGCGGGAAGTCCCGGCTCCGGAACGGTTCGATACCGATCCGCACCCAGAGCGCTGGATTTGTACGACTAATCCAGGTGCCTGTGGACAACTCCCGACACCCGAAGTCGAAACCCCGGCATCCTGCATACGTCGGTGGACCGGACACGAGACCACGGCTGGGCCGTGGCGTGCCACCCCGTCGGCATACGGGGACGTACTACGACTACGGGAGCAGAACATGCATCCGATGGTGAAGCCCGCGCTGCGGCGCGGCTGGCGGGATCTCAACACCGTGCAGTTCGGGATGGCGCACGCACACGCGATGGTGCTGGGACCGATAGACACGGCGACAGGCAGCTTTCTCGCCCTGCTCGACGGGACGCGCGGACTGCCGCTCCTGCGTGACGAGGGACGCCGGATGGATCTGCCCGATGGCCATGTCGACGGGCTGGTGGAGCGGCTCACCCAGTCGGGCCTGCTGGACGACGCAACGGGCGGCGGTCCCGCCGCCGACGCCCTGCGCCAGAAAGGGACGGCCATGGACCGCCTGCGCCCCGACCTGGCCGCCCTCTCCCTGGTCTCCCCGGAACCGGGCGGCGCGATGGGACGCCTGGCGGCCCGCCGCTCCCTGCGGGTGCAGGTGCGCGGCGCGGGCCGGGTGGGCGTTGCCCTGGCCTCTCTCCTGGCGGGCGCGGGCGTGGGCTGCGTCGACGTACGCGATGTCGGCCGAGTCGAGCCGTGGGATGTGGCACCGGGCGGGCTGCCGGCCGATGCGATCGGCGAGCGCAGGGACGAGGCGGCACGCCGGGCGGTACGACGGGCAGCACCGGACCGTCCCCTACGGCGCACGCCGCCTCCGCCGAAGGATCCCGGCTTCTCCCTGGTGATCCTTGCTCCGCGCGATGGACGTCGATGTCCACGCACCCGAGCCTGCCACCGCCGAACCGCTCATCGCCTCGGGAACACCGCACCTCTACGCGGGCGTCGTGGAGGGCACGGGCGTGGTGGGCCCGCTGGTCCTGCCCGGCGAGACGGCCTGCGCGGGCTGTCTGGACCAGGAGCGCACCGACCGGGACCGAGTGCTGGCCACGTCTGGTCGCGCAGTGGCGCTCGGGAAGACCGCGTCAGGTGGAGCCCTGCGACCTGGCCTTGGCGTCGGCGGTCGCCGGACTTGCCGCGGGGCACGCGCTCGCCTTCCTGGACGGGCTGGTGCCCTCCAGTGCGGGCGCGCGCTGGGAGGTGTCCGCCCCCGGGTTCGGCTGGCACTCCAGGCCGGTGTGGGCACATCCCGCATGCCTGTGCGCGGCCCCGGAGAGAGGTAAGGAGGATCACACCTCGGAGAAGGGGGAACCGCACGAGACAATGACTGGGCAACAGCGGTCAACGAACTTGTCCCGACCCGCACACGCGGCACGGCTGTCTGGGACTTGGAGGGCGCATGTCTGATCTTCCCCGGAAGGCGGTCACCCGTACCGCCAAGCTCGCCGCGCTCCCGCTCGGCTTCGCCGGGCGGGCCACCTGGGGGCTCGGCAAACGGATCGGCGGGAAGTCTGCGGAGATCGTGGGCCGTGAGCTCCAGCAGCGCACGGCAGAGCAGCTGTTCAAGGTGCTCGGCGAGCTCAAGGGCGGTGCGATGAAGTTCGGGCAGGCACTGTCCGTCTTCGAGTCGGCGCTGCCCGAGGAGGTCGCGGGACCGTACCGTGCGGCTCTGACGAAGCTCCAGGAGGCGGCACCGCCGATGCCGACGCGCACGGTGCACGCGGTGCTGGAGGAGCGGCTCGGCGAGGACTGGCAAGAACTGTTCCTGGAGTTCGAGGACAAGCCGTCCGCCGCGGCCTCGATCGGCCAGGTGCACCGCGCGGTGTGGCACGACGGCCGTGAGGTCGCGGTCAAGGTGCAGTACCCGGGCGCGGGCGAGGCCCTGCTGTCCGATCTCAACCAACTCAGCCGGTTCGCCCGCCTGCTGGGCCCCCTGATCCCGGGGATGGACATCAAACCGCTGATCGCGGAGCTGCGCGACCGCGTGTCCGAGGAGCTCGACTACGGCTTGGAGGCACAGGCCCAGCGGCGCACGCGGAGGAGTTCGCGGACGACCCGGACGTACTCGTGCCGGCCGTGGTCCACCAGTGCGAGCAGGTGCTGGTGACCGAGTGGATCGACGGCGATACCCCTGTCGGAGGTGATCAGCCGACGGCACGCAGGAGCAGCGCGACCGCGCCGGCCAGCTGCTCGCCCGGTTCCTCTTCTCGGGCCCCGCCCGCACCGGTCTGCTGCACGCGGACCCGCACCCGGGCAACTTCCGCCTGTTGCCCGACGACCGGACGGCAAGGAGCGGCTGGCGCCTGGGTGTCCTGGACTTCGGCACGGTGGACCGTCTCCCGGGCGGCCTGCCCACGACCGATCGGCGACTCCCTGCGCATGACGCTCGAGGGCGAGGCCGAGGCCGTCTACGAACTGCTCTGCGCGGAGGGCTTCGTCAAGGAGTCCATCGAGCTGGATCCCGACGCGGTCCTCGACTATCTGCTGCCGATCATCGAACCGGCCCAGGTCGACGAGTTCACCTTCACCCGCGGCTGGATGCGCAGCCAGGCGGCCCGCATCGCCGACCCGCGCTCCCCCGCCCATCAGCTGGGCAAGCAGCTCAACCTGCCCCCGTCCTACCTGCTGATACACCGGGTGACCCTGAGCACGATCGGCGTCCTGTGTCAACTGGGCGCCACGGTCCGGCTTGCGCGACGAGCTGGAGCAGTGGCTGCCAGGTTTCCTGCCGGAGCGGAAAACGGCCGCCGGAGCGTGAGGGGCCTGCCACTCAGCGCCAAAGACTGCCGCTCAGCACCAAGCCGGCCATGAAACTCAGTTGCCGCCGGAGTACCCCAGTGAGCGCAAAAAGGGTGGGGATTTCGCGGCGCCGGGCCACTGCGCGGAGTCCTTGTTGTCGCTGTCTCCAGGAAGACTCGCTATCCGGTAGCGATATCGCCGCGGCCGACGGTTCAGCGGGTGACAACGCACGGCGGGGGCCAGTCCGTTCGGACCAGCCCCCACCGCCCTGCCCCCGCGGAGTCACTGCTTCGATTTGTTGCCTGCGTATCCGGCTGCGGCTACTGCATGACGGCCATGGCGAGCGCACGGCGGGCGCGCCTCGAGGCGCGCTCGGCACGGCGCTGCATCCGCCGGGCCGTCGCCAGGCGCATGGCCCGGCGCTCCTGCTCGGCCTCCTGCAGTCGCTCGTGCATATGCGCACGAGCCAGGGCTTCTGGGATGAGTTGCATCTCTCGGGTCCTGTTCTGACGCGAGTCGTTCGCGCCGGTGGTGGTGAAGTCTGGAAGTCGCGGAGCCGGCGGGCTCGCTGGTGGATGGCTTCATCGGGGCCTGCTTCTTGGGATCGTGCGTGAGGGGGCGGTCGATCGTTCCGATGGTGTTCATGCCGTGACCGGGTTCTTGCGCGGACGGCCACGCGGCCGCTTGCGGGCCACAACGACACCCTGGACGAACAGCTCGCCACCCCAGACGCCCCAGGGCTCACGCCGCTCCTTGGCACCGGCGAGGCAGGCCTCGATCAGCGGGCAGGTGCGGCAGAGGGACTTGGCGTACTCGACATCCGCCGGCGACTCGGCGAAGAAGACCTCCGGGTCGTAGGAACGGCAGGGGACGGGTACGCCGAGGTTCTCGATGGCGTCGTCGAGCGCGGTGAGCGCAGTGAGCGGGTCAAGGTGGAGTCCTCCGTGAGGCCGGGCGGGGGGATCGTTTCGGAAGGCGGTACGGACGGGGCGTGCGCTTCGAGTTGCACGGTTCGTCTTCCTCGTCTGGTCGTTCCGGCCGGTTGGCCGGTTGGCGGCTGGTACCGGGTTCTTTTTCTTGTCCCGAGGCTCCTTCGCTCTGTCTGTCCCCGGTCAGGGACAAACAGAAGGGCCGCGGATCCCGGAGTGGGGTTCCGCGGCCCTGAAGGCGCCGGCCTGATTGACGATCAGGCTGGATCACTCCAGGGTTCTGGCCCACGGAAGGCCCACATCGTGTGGTGCTGCGTCGTCTGCTTCAGGGATCCGGCACCGGCGGCCGCCGCAAAGACATAGGCCTGTGCCTGTGCCCCTACTGCTGCTTCCAGTGCCTTGGTCGGTCGCTCATTGCGCTCGCGGACGGGAAGACCCGGAAGACCCGCGGGAGACACAGAGGACGCCAGACGGACGGCACGAATGCCGGACAGGCCGGTGCCCTGTGGGAGACGCCGAGCATGCACAGGGAGACGGCCGAGCGATCGGTCATTTTGACGGTGCTGTAGCTGGTGTGATGCTGATCACTGGACTCGCCTCCTCTCGGCGTCTAGAGGATCGGGTGAGCCGATCCAACGGCTATTAAGTACAGCACAGAACCGGGGCCTCGGAGAAGGCCGCCGTTCCCGTGCTTAAGAACCTAGGGGGATTGCTGGGGCATGCGCAAACTATTTTTTTCGACGAGTTCGAAGCAGCCGTCCTCGCCGTCCGCCCCCACCTCCTGTCCTGCGCAGATGGCCAGCACGTCGGCCCCGTAGCGCTGTAGCTTACGCGTGATGGCTCCTGGGATGCGCGCGAGTTCGGCCGGAGTGGCCGGCCCCGCTTCGGCGATCGCCATCAGGGTCCGGTCGGTGAAGACACAGAAGGCGGGCTGACCGCTGCGCCGCGCCTGGGCCGCCCGCCACTCACGCAACCGCTCGTAGAGCCCCTCGTCCATATCGGAGGGGCAGTCCTCACAACGCATCAGCTTCATCTCGCCAGCGTCCCTGAGTGTCCGGCCGCAGACACGGCAGCGGGCCGGAGTCCGGCTGGTGGGCCGCTGGGCCACGGTGGTTGTGCCGCTCGGGAAGCCTCGTTCGATGCCACCAGAGGCGCCCGCGCCGACCCGGCCCGTGGTGGTGGCCGATCCAGGGCGCAGGCCGTCGAGGAAGCGGCTGGGCCGACGGTTCGGACGCCCGCCGGGCGCACGGGACAGGGCCCAGGTGACGTGGAGTCGCTCCCGCGCGCGCGTGACACCGACGTAGAGCAGACGTCTCTCCTCCTCGATCTGCTCGTCGGTCTTGGCATAGGTGATCGGCATCATGCCCTCGGCGACTCCCACCAGGAAGACGACGTCCCACTCCAGGCCCTTGGCGGAGTGCAGCGAGGCGAGCGTGACGCCTTGCACAGTGGGGGCGTGCTGGGCGCCCGCCCGCTCGTCGAGTTCCGCAATGAAGTCGCCGAGGGAAGCGTCGGGCTTGGCCGCGGCGAAGTCCTGCGCAAGGTTCACCAGCGCCGCCAGCGATTCCCAGCGCTCCCTGACCGCGCCGGAACCAGCGGGGGTCTCGCTGGTCCACCCTTCCCCCGACAGCACGGCCCGCACCTGCGAGGGCAGGTCGACAGTGTCGTCGAGAAGGGAGTCGTTGGCGCCGAAACGGGCTGCTCCGCGTAGGGCGACACCCGCCTTACGCACCTCGGGCCGGTCGAAAAACCGCTCGGCGCCGCGCAGTTGGTAGGGCACTCCCGCGTCGGCGAGGGCCTGTTCGTAAGTCTCCGACTGGGAGTTCGTACGGAACAGGACGGCGATCTCGCTCGCGGGGACGCCGGAGGCGATGAGGTCGCGGATACGGCGGGCGGCGCCCTCGGCCTCGGCGGGCTCGTCCGCGTACTCGGAGTAGACGGGCTCGGGGCCCGGGCCGCGCTGGGAGATCAGCTCCAGGCGGTGCTCGGCGGCGCGGCCGCGGGCCTGGGCGAGCAGGCCGTTGGCGAGGTGGACGACCTGGGGCGAGGAGCGGTAGTCACGGACCAGCTTGACGACCGTGGCCCCGGGGTGGCGGGTGCGGAAGTCGAGCAGATGGTCCGGGGTTGCACCCGTGAACGAATAGATCGTCTGGCTGGCGTCGCCGACGACGCACAGGTCGTCCCGCTCGCCGAGCCACAGCTCCAGCAGCCGCTGCTGGAGGGGACTGACGTCCTGGTACTCGTCGACCACGAAGTGCTGGTACTGGGAGCGGACCTGCTCGGCGATGTCGTGCCGGTCCTGGAGGATGCCGACCGTGAGCAGCAGGACGTCCTCGAAGTCGATGACCGCGCGGTCGCGCTTGAGGTCCTCGTACGCCGCGTAGAGCTGGGCGATCTCGGCCGGGTCGCGGGGGGCGTCGCGGCCGCGCTTGGCCGCCGCGGCGGCGTAGTCGGCGGGGACGGTCCGGGTGACCTTGGACCACTCGATCTCGGCGGTGACGTCGCGCAGTTCGTTGCGATCGAGACGGATGCGGCAGGCGGCCGCCGCGTCCGCGACGAGCTGGATCTTGCGGTCGACGATCCGCGGCATGGCGCCGCCGACGGCCTTCGGCCAGAAGTACTGGAGCTGACGCAGCGCGGCGGAGTGGAACGTACGGGCCTGGACTCCGGCGGCGCCGAGCTGGCGCAGGCGGCCGCGCATCTCGCCGGCGGCGCGGTTGGTGAAGGTGACGGCCAGCACACTGGAGGGCTGGAGGATCCCGGCGCGCACGCCGTAGGCGATGCGGTGGGTGATCGCCCGCGTCTTGCCCGTGCCGGCTCCCGCCAGCACGCACACCGGACCGTGCAGGGCGGTCGCCACCTCGCGCTGCTCGGGGTCGAGCCCTTCGAGCACCGCGTCGGCCGAGTCCGGGACCTGCGGGAAGAGGGTGGAGTGCGTTGCTGCTGTCACCCCGCCATGCTGCCAGGTCGCCGGAGACGGCTGCGCAGGTTGTCCACAGGCAGGGCACTCGCAGTCGTACTAATGCGGCAGGCGTCCTGGAATGTGACACGCGTCTCTGCGCCCGGGACCAGGTACCAGCGCAGTTGCCCCCGCGTACGGGAATGGCGGCCCCGTCGCGTATGTTCCACTCACTGCGAGCACTGCAGCCCCCGAGCCGTGAAGGAGCGTCAGAGACATGCCGGGCACTGTGACGATGTACAGCACCACGTGGTGCGGCTACTGCCGTCGGCTGAAGAGCCAGATGGACCGCGAGGGCATCGCGTACAACGAGATCAACATCGAGCAGGACCCGGAGTCCGCGGCGTTCGTGGAGAAGGCGAACGGCGGCAACCAGACGGTGCCCACCGTCCTGTTCCCGGACGGTTCGACGCTCACGAACCCCTCGCTGGCGCAGGTCAAGCAGAAGATCGGCGCGTAGCCACGGGACTAGGCGGTGCGCCCCCGCGTCGGCAGGGGCTTGCCGTACCAGAGTTCGATCAGGCGGGCCGCGATCGAGATGCCGTAGGGCGGCAGGACCTCCCCGGACTCGAAAGCGGCCCGCAGCTCCTCGCGGGAGAACCAGCGGGCCTCGTGGATCTCGTCACCGTCGACGTTGACGTCGGTCGAGGTGGCGCGGGCCATGAAGCCCAGCATGAGGCTGGACGGGAAGGGCCAGGGCTGGCTGGCGATGTACTCGACCTCGGCCGACGGTGATGCCCGCCTCCTCGAAGACCTCGCGCCGCACGGACTGCTCGATGGACTCGCCGGGCTCGACGAAGCCGGCGAGGGTCGAGAAGCGGCCTTCGGGCCAGTGCACCTGGCGGCCCAGCAGGATGCGGTCCTCGTCGTCCGTGACCGCCATGATCACGGCCGGGTCGGTGCGCGGATAGTGCTCGGCGCCGCAGGCCGGGCAGCGGCGGATGTGGCCGGCCGCCGCGATAACGGTGCGCTCGCCGCAGCGCGAGCAGAAGCGGTGGGTGCGCTGCCAGTTCTCCAGACCGACCGCGTGCACCATGAGGCCCGCGTCGCGCGGCGACAACAGCAGGCCCGCCTCCCGCAGGCCTGCCGGGCGCGCGGACTGGTCCATGCGGCCGGGAAGCGTGTCCTTCTGGAGTGCGAAATAGCTCACGCCGTCGTCGTCGAGGCCCAGGAAGTAGCGGTGGGCTTCGGTGAGCGGGGCTTCGAAGGACGGGGTCATGACGAGTTCGGTGGTGCCGCTCTCCGTTTCGTCGATGAGGACCTGGCCGCCGGACACCACAAAGCAACGCGTCGTGGGGTGGCTCCACGCCGCCGCGAGCCAGGCCTCGTCGAGCCGGTGGCGGGCGGACCGGTCGATGCCGCTCGGGGCGGTGAGCGAGAGGGGGCTGTCGGCGCTGACGGCACTGTCAACGGGCTGGCTCATGCTCACGAGCCTATCGGCCCGCACCGACATGCTCCTCCGGCGGTTCGCCCGCGGACGGCTCCTCTCCGTCGGCGCCTGGCTCCTCCAGGAGCAGCCGCTCCAGTGCGGACCGGTCGGGCAGGTCGTCGGGGCGTACGACCTCACCGGTGCGGACGTACAGGAACGCAGCCGCGACGGACTCCAGGGGCACGTCCTGCTGCTCGGCCCAGGCGAGGCGGTAGACGGCGAGCTGGAGGGGGTCGGCGGTGCGGGTGCGGCTGGTCTTCCAGTCGACGATCTCGTACGTCGTCCTGTCGCCGCTGTCTTCCTTCTTTCGTGCCGTTGCCGCTGCTTTCCTTGTAGACGGCGTCGATACGGCCGCGGATGACACGGCCGGCGATGGTGAGCTGGAAGGGCGCCTCGACGCGGTAGGGCGTGCGGTGGGCGTACGGGGTGCGTTCGAAGGCCTCCTTGAGGGCCTCCAGGTCACGTTCGTCGGCGATCTCGGCTTCGCTGCCGGGCAGTTCCTCGGGTTCCAGCATGGGCAGCCGCAGCTCTTCGAAGCGGGCCTCGACCCAGGCGTGGAAGCGGGTGCCCCGGCGGGCGGCGGGCTGCGGGGGGCGTGGCATGGGGCGGGCGAGTTCCTGGGCGAAGCCGTCCGGGTCGGCGGCCAGGCGCAGCAGCTGGGACGCGGTCAGGGACACGGGCAGGGGGACGTCGGTGACGCTCTGCGCGGGCGCGCAGGAGCTCTCCGGTGAGGGCGTCCAGGTCGCGGTCCCAGGAGGCGACGGTGCGGGCCTCCTCCAGAGTGAGGGGCGCCGGATCGCATCAGGGGCGTGGAGCGAGGGCCGGTCGCGGAGGCCGGGCGCCTGGGTGCGGAACTCGGCCGGGGTCGGACCCAGTCGGGTGTCGGGCGGGATGGCGTCGTCCTCGGAGGGAGGTCGCCCCGTCGTGTCCAGCGGTGAGCCGTCGAGTGGGCTGCGTCCTCGGGCGGAGGGGCCAGTCCGGACTCGTGGGCCGGAGATGGGCCCAGGTGGGCCAGGACCGTCTCCGCGGCCGCACGGCGGCGGGCGAGGGCCGTCCCCGTCCAGGGGAAGGGGCCAGGCGTGGTCGGCGGCCGCCTCGTGCAGGGCGGGGTTCTCCTCGTCCTCCTCGGGTTCGTCGGCCCAGGCCTCGATCTCGCCGTATCCGGCGGCGCAGTGCTCGTACAGGGCCCGCAGGAAGTCGGACGGGCCGCGCGGCGCTTCTGGGACGGGCCCCACCAGTGGCCGGAGCCGAGGAGCAGGGAGCGGGGGCGGGTGAACGTGACGTAGCCGAGGCGGAGTTCCTCGGTGTGC
Organism: uncultured Actinomycetota bacterium; assembly: GCA_963711935.1. Lineage (GTDB taxonomy): Bacteria > Actinomycetota > Actinomycetes > Streptomycetales > Streptomycetaceae > Streptomyces. Next base: position 86,327 of record CAVQGD010000033.1, on the reverse strand, counting down.
TGGTGGTCCTTCATGGCCTCGTGGAAGGCCTTCATGCCCCGGGAGTCCCAGGCCTCGATGTCGGGCAGCGTGTCGGTGTCGCCGCGCAGTTCGTGCGGCAGGACCTTGCCCTGGGCGGTCCACTTCTCGCGGCCCTGGTCGCTGGGGAAGGTGCCGGTGACCAGTCCGGGGACCGCGACGACGTCCCACTCCAGGCCCTTGGACTTGTGGGCGGTGAGCACCTTGACGGTGTTCTCGCCGCCCGGGCAGGGCGTTGTCCAGGCCCTTCTCGTACTGGGCGGCCGTGCGCAGGAAGCCGAGGAAGGCGAGCAGGGTGGCCTCGCTGTCCGTGGCGGCGAAGGACGCGGCGATGTCGAGGAAGTTGGACAGGGTCTCGCGGCGGCGGGCGGCCAGGGCGTGCGGGGACGCGGAGAGCTCCACCTCCAGGCCGGTGATGGCGAGCACTCGGTGCAGCACGTCCATCAGCGGGTCGGCGAGCGAGCGGCGCAGGTCGCGCAGTTCGGTGGCGAGCCGGGCGAACCGTACGCGCGCGTCCGGCGAGAAGGGCAGTCCGTCGTCGTCCTGGTCGCCTCGAACGGCAGCTCCAGGAAGGTGTCGAGCGCGTCCGCGAGCGAGATCACCTCGGCCGGGTCGACGCCCTTCGACGGCTGCGGCGAGCCGCCGGTCGGGGTCGTCGTCGGCGTCCACGCGCGCGCGGGACACGAGACAGCCGGGCGCGGCGGCCCAGGAGGGCGAGGTCGCGCGGGCCGATGCGCCAGCGCGGGCCGGTGAGCAGGCGGACCAGGGAGGCGTTGGCGCCGGGGTCCTGGAGGACCTCGCAGACGGCGACGAGGTCGGCGACTTCGGGCAGGTGCAGCAGCCCGGAGAGGCCGACGACCTCCACGGGGATGTCGCGGGCGACGAGGGCGCCCTGGATCTCGGGCGAAGTCGGTCGCCGTACGGCACAGGACGGCGATCTCGCCGGGCTCCTTTCCGGTGCGTACGAGGTGGGCGATGGAGTCGGCGAGCCAGTCGATCTCCTCGGCGTGGGTGCGCAGCAGGGCGCAGCGGACCACGCCGTCGCGTTCGGCGCCGGGCGCGGGGCGGAGTGCCTCCACGCCTGCGTGCAGGGCGCGCAGGGGCTCCGCGAGGCCGTTGGCGAGGTCGAGGAGGCGGCCGCCGCTGCGGCGGTTCTCGCTGAGCGCCTGGCGGGTCGCGGGGCGGCCGTCGGCGTGCGCGAAGTGCTCGGGGAAGTCGTCGAGGTTGGCGACGGAGGCGCCGCGCCAGCCGTAGATGGCCTGGCAGGGGTCGCCGACCGCGGTGACCGGGTGGCCGGTGCCGCCGCCGAACAGGCCTGCCAGCAGGACGCGTTGGGCGACCGAGGTGTCCTGGTACTCGTCGAGGAGGACCACCCGGAACTCGTCGCGCAGGATGCGCGCCGACCTCGGGCGAGTGCTGGGCGAGCTGGGCCGACAGTGCGATCTGGTCGCCGAAGTCGAGCAGGTCGCGCTCACGCTTGGCCGCCCGGTAGCGCCCCACCAGTTCGGCGAGTTCGCGGCGGGCGGCGGCCGCCTCGGGGACCTTGCGCAGGTCGGCGTTGGTGAGCTTGGCGCCCTCCAGGGTGCGCAGCAACTCGGCGTCGTACGCGCGCAGTTCCTCGGGTGGTACGAGGTGTTCGGCGAGTTCGGAGTCGAGAGCGAGGAGGTCGCTGACCAGGTCCGGGAAGGAGCGGGTGAGCGCCGGGTAGGGGCCGGGGGCCTCACGCAGCACGCGCGCGGCGAGTTGGTAGCGGGTGGCGTCGGCGAGAAGGCGGGCGGTGGGTTCCAGTCCGATGCGCAGGCCGTGGTCGGTCAGCAGACGGCCCGCGAAGGCGTGGTACGTGGAGATGACCGGCTCGCCCGGCGGGTTGTCCGGGTCGATGACGTCCGGGTCGGTGACGCCTGCCTTGATGAGCGCCTTGCGTACGCGTTCGGCGAGTTCACCGGCCGCCTTGTTGGTGAACGTCAGGCCGAGCACCTGTTCGGGGGCGACCTGTCCGGTGCCGACCAGCCACACCACGCGCGCGGCCATCACCGTCGTCTTGCCGGAGCCTGCTCCGGCCACGATCACCTGCGGGGCGGGCGGCGCGGTGATGCAGGCCGTCTGCTCCGGGGTGAACGGGATACCGAGGAGCTCCTTGAGCTGCTCGGGATCGGTGATACGGGCGGTCACTCCAAGAGAGGCTAGCGGCGGCCACTGACAGCGGATGCCGGCTCAGCTCCATGGACCTGGCGAAGCGTCGCTTCATGGACCTGGGGAAGCGCTCGGTCAGCACGTGTGGTGTGGCGCCTCACGGCAGTTACTCGACCACGTGGCGCCCCTCCGGCCGCGCGCTGCACGAGGCCCGGAATGAGCAGTGTGCGCAGTGCTGTCCCGTGGTCGGTGAGAATCGTTCGTCGAGGACCTTGCCCGCGGCGGTGGCCAGCAGCTCGCCGATCCACTCCCCCTCAAGAGGCTCCTGGGCCTGGACCTTGGGGAGGGTCTCGCCGCCGTCCTTCTTGGCGGCGCCCTGGCGCAGCTGGACGAGTTCGGCGCCGCCCGGTTCGGGGCGTACGCCGTCGAAGGCCTCGTCGACGGCGCCTTCGCGGACGGCGAGCTGGTAGACGGCGAGCTGGGGGTGGCGGGCCACCTCGGCGCCGGTCGGCGCCTGCTTGCCGGTCTTGAAGTCGACGACGTAGGCGCGGCCTTCGCCGTCCGTCTCGACGCGGTCCATGGAGCCGCGGATGCGCACCTCGTAGTCGCCCGCTTCGAGGGTCACGTCGAAGTCGTGCTCGCTGGCTACGGGCGTGCGGCCGGTGCGGTCCATGACGTGCCACTTCAGGAAGCGTTCGAGCGCCACGCGCGCGTGCTCCTTCTCCTGCTCGGACTTCCAGGGCGCGTCGAAGGCGAGCGCGTTCCATACGGAGTCGAGGCGCTCCATGAGGACGGCGAGGTCGGCGGGGGTGCGGCCGGAGGCGACCTCGTCGGCGAGGACGTGGACGACGTTGCCGAAGCCCTGGGCGAGCGGTCGCGGGCGCGTCGGCCTTCACCTCGCGGCCCAGGAACCACTGCAGGGCGCAGGTGTTGGCGAGCTGGTCGAGGGCGCTGCCGGAGAGCACGACGGGCTGGTCACGGTCGCGCAGCGGCACCTTGCTCTCGCGTGGGCTCGAACATGCCCCACCAGCGGTACGGGTGCGCCGACGGGCACCAGGGGGCGGCCGTCTTCGTCGCCGAGCGCGGCGAGCCGGGCCAGGCGGCGGGCGGCGGCTTCCCTGAGGGCGTCCGAGCACACGCGGGTCCACGGTCGTGGCGCGCAGTTCGGCGACGAGCGCGGCGACGGACAGCGGGCGGCGGGGGCGGCCGGTGACGTCCCTGGGCTCGACGCCGAGTTCGGTGAGGAAGCGGGACGGCTGGTCACCGTCGTCGGCGGGAGCCTTCACGGCCGTGACGACGAGGCGTTCACGCGCGCGCGTGGCGGCCACGTAGAACAGGCGCCGCTCCTCGGCCAGGAGCGCCCCCGGGGTGAGCGGTTCGGCGAGGCCGTCGCGTCCGATGCGGTCGGCCTCCAGGAGCGAGCCGCGGCGGCGCAGGTCGGGCCACAGCCCTTCCTGGACGCCTGCGACGACCACCAGCCGCCACTCAAGGCCCTTGGAGCGGTGCGCGGTCATCAGGCGTACGGCGTCGGGGCGTACGGCTCTCCGGGTGAGCGTGTCGGCGGCGATGTCCTCGGCCTCGACCTCCTCCAGGAAGTTGAGCGCGCCACGCCCTCCCGTGCGCTCCTCCGCGCGGGCCGCGGTCGCGAACAGCGCGCATACGGCGTCGAGGTCACGGTCCGCGTTACGGCCGGCCGCGCCGCCGCGCCGGGCGGCCCGCTCCAGGCGCTGCGGCCACGGAGTGCCGTCCCACAGCTCCCAGAGGGCCTCCTCGGCCGTGCCGCCGCCGCGAGGCGCTCGCGGGCCCGGCGCAGCAGTGCGCCGAGCCGCTGGGCGCCATCGCGCGTATGTGGGGTCGTGCGCGACCAGGCGCTCCGGTTCGGCGAGCGCACGCGCGAGCAGTTCGTCGGAGGGCGGCGGCAGGGGGTTGCCGGCGGCCCGCTCCTCCTCGCGCAGGGCACGGCCCAGGCGGCGCAGGTCGGCGGTGTCCATGCCGCGCGAGGGGGGAGGCGAGGAGGGTGAGCGCGGTCTCGGTGTCGAGCCAGGGAGCCTGCTGAGCGTGCCCTCCGGGCCTTACAGGCTCTCCCTGTTCCCCGGGTCCTACAGGCCCTCCCTGTTCCCCAGAGGTCGTCCCGTGAAGATCGGCCCGCGCCACCGCCCGCAGCGCCGTCAACAGCGGCGCCACCGCCGGCTCGTGCCGCAGCGGGAGGTCGTCGCCGTCGATCTCCAGGGGTACGCCCGCCGCGGTGAGCGCGCGGCGGACCGACGGGATCGTGCGGGAGCCCGCGCGCACCAGGACCGCCATGTCGCTCCAGGGCACGCCGTCCTCCAGGTGGGCCCGGCGCAGGATGTCCGCGATGTTGTCCAGCTCGGTGCCGGACGTCGGGTAGGTGTAGACCTCGACGCGGCCGCCGTCCCGTACCGGCGTCAGCTCGCGGTGGGCGCGGACTTTCTCCGCCGGGAGGCGGGTCAGCGGCATGCGCGGGGTGAGCAGGCGGGTGGCGGCGAGCAGGGCGGCGCCCGAGCGGCGGGACGTGCTCAGGACCTCTACCCGGGCCGGTCGGCCGTCCGCGCGCGGGAAGGCTACGGGGAAGTCCAGGATGCCGTTCACGTCGGCGCCCCGGAACGCGTAGATCGACTGGTCGGGGTCGCCGAAGGCGACGAGCGTGCGTCCGTTGCCGGCGAGGGCCCTGAGGAGCCGTACCTGTGCCGGGTCGGTGTCCTGGTACTCGTCCACGTAGACGGCGTCGTACTGCGCGGCGAGGCGCTCGGCGACTTCGGGGCGGCGGGCGAGGAGTACGGCGCGGTGGACCAGTTCCGCGTAGTCGAGCACCCCTTGCAGGTCGAGGACGTCGAGGTACTCGGCGAGGAAGGCGGCGGCCGCGAGCCAGTCCGGGCGGCCGATGCGCGTGGCGAAGTGCCGCAGTGCGTCGGGGCCGAGCCCCAGTTCGCGGCTGCGGGCCAGCACCGCGCGGACCTCGTCGGCGAAGCCGCGCGTGGTCAGGCAGGCACGCAGTTCGTCCGGCCAGCGGACGTGCGCCAGGCCGAGGCGCTCCAGGTCGGGCTGGCCGGCGAGAAGTTCACGGACGGCCACGTCCTGTTCGGGGCCGGACAGCAGTCGCAGGGGTTCGACGAACAGGTCGCTGTCCTGGTGGGCGCGGACCAGGGCGTAGCAGAAGGAATGGAAGGTGGTCGCCCGGGGCGCGTGGGCAGCCCCTATGCGCAGGGCCATGCGGTCGCGCAGTTCCACCGCCGCCTTGCGGCTGAACGTCAGTACCAGGACCCGCTCGGGGTCCGCCCCGCGCGCGATGCGGGCCGCCACGGACTCGACGAGCGTGGTGGTCTTGCCGGTGCCCGGACCTGCGAGAACGAGCAGGGGGCCGGTCTCGTGGTCCACCACGGCGCGCTGGCTCGCGTCCAGATGAGGGGGGTCCGTCTCGGCCGGCGGGGTACGCACCAGCCGGTAAGCGCCACGGTTCCCTTGGCGCACCTGGTGGTGCGACAGGCGTGTGGTGGAGGAAGGGGAGCTCACGTGGTTCGCCGGTCCTGGTTGTTGTGCTGGTGGGCAGGCTGCCGCGCGGGGACGGCGGCAGCCGAGGGGGAGGGGGACGCGTAGGGGACGCTACGCCGACAGGAAATGCGGAAGCAGAGCTTCCCCTTGTTCCCTCCCTGCCCGCTGTTCCCTCCCTGCCCGCACGGCACACGCGTCCCTCGCCTCACGAACGTACGGCATGCCACGGGCGCGCCCCGCTTCCCCCCGCACCGGCCCCAGGGCACCGCTCCGCCTGTCCGGTGCCAGAAGCTGTCAGAGGTGACCCCGCGCGCGTTCGCCGCCGTCCCATCGCGCCCGCTTCATGTCGACGCGCGGCAGATGCCCCTCAGAGGCGCGGCCCGCCTCACGCAGGGGTGTGCCCTCGGCGCGGTAGCGGCCCAGGACCTCGAGCTCATGGCCCGGGAGCAGCACACCGTCCGCGCGTACGACCCGCCACCACGGGACAGCGCCCCCGTAAAGGGCCATCACCCGTCCCACCTGACGTGGTCCGCCCGCCCCTCTCCCACCACCGCTCTCGCCGGAGAGCGCCTCGCGCTCGCTCTCCTCGGGCTCCAGCCACTCGGCGACATCGCCGTACGTCATGACCCGCCCGGGCGGGATCAGTTCGGCCACCTCAAGGACCCGCTCCGCGTACTTCGGCAGGGCACCCGCCGGAAGGCTCTCCTCGCTCATCCGCCCCATCCTGCCGGACCCCACCGACAATGGGACGTGGCGGCGGGCCGCACCTGTCCCTCGCCCTCACGCTGCGCTTCGGGCAGGCCGTGCGCCCCCGTAGCGCACCCTGATGCCCACGGGGGTCGGCAGGGCATGCCACCATCATGCGGGTGGTGACCGGTGATACGAGATCAAGAAGAGACGATGAAGCAGCAGAGCGTGCACCCAGAAGACGCTGCGGGCACCTCTGAGGCGTTGTCGCGCCCGGACACCGCCGACGAGGACACAAAGGGCACGGCCTCGCCGAAGACGAGGGACGGGGACCCCGCCCCCCGAACTACCGGCACAACCCCTGCCCCGAAGACGCACAAAAACGAGAAACAGCAGGTCGAGCCAGGTGCGGACGACCTGGACGAGGTGTACGTCGACGAGGTCGAGGGCGACGAACCGCTGCTCCCCGCGCGCGTGCACCGTCCTTCCGACCTGATGCGGCTCCTGGTGGGCGTGCTCGCGATCGCGGTTCTGCTGGCGATCGCCGCGTTCGCGCACGGCACCACCTCCGGGCTCGAGCAGGACATCAACAAGGGCACCGGCCAGGCACCCGACCTCCTGATCAAGATCGCGGGTCTGGCGTCGAGCATCGCGATCCTCCTGGTGCCCGTCGCCTTCGCGATCGAGCGGCTGATCAAGCGGGACGGGCTGCGCATCGCCGACGGCGTGCTCGCGGCGGTCCTCGCGCACGGCGTGACGCTCGCCACCGACCTGTGGGTCGCCAGGGCCGCCCCGGGCTCGATCCAGGAGGCGCTCACCCAGCCGTCGCCCGGAGACATCAACGCCCTCACCGACCCGGTGCACGGCTATCTCGCGCCCGTCATCGCGTACATGACGGCCGTCGGCATGTCCCGCAGGCCACGCTGGCGCGTCGGTGCTGTGGATCGTGCTCCTGCTCGAGCGTTCTCCATGCTGGTCACCGGGCTACACGACACCGTTCTCGATCACCCTGACGGTGCTGATCGGCTGGACCGTCGCCTACGGGACGCTGTACGCGGTCGGCTCACCGAACGTGCGCCCCACCGGGCGGACGCTGATGGCGGGCCTGCGACGCGTCGGGTTCCAGCCGGTGAGCGCGTCCCGCGAGGAGGCGCCGGACACGGCGGAGAGCGGCGACCGGGGCCGCCGGTACTTCGTGACGCTGGAGGACGGCCCGCCGCTGGATGTCACGGTGGTCGACCGGGAGCAGCAGGCGCAGGGCTTCTTCTACCGCGTGTGGCGCAATCTGACGCTGCGCGGTCTCACCACCCGCCGCAGCCTCCAGTCCCTGCGCCAGGCCCTGGAGCAGGAGGCGCTGCTGGCGTACGCGGCCATCGCGGCCGGCGCCAACGCGCCCAAGCTGATCGCGACCTCCGAACTCGGCCCGGACGCCGTGATGCTCGTCTACGAGCACACCGGCGGCCGCACCCTGGACTCCCTCGCGGACGAGGAGATCACCGACGACCTGCTGCGCGACACCTGGCGCCAGGTGAAGGCGCTGCAGTCGCGGCGCATCGCGCATCGCAGGCTCGCGGGTGACGCGATCCTGGTGGATCGTTCCGGCAAGGTCGATCCTCACCGATCTGCGCGGCGGCGAGATCGCGGCCGGTGACCTGCTGCTGCGCATGGACATCGCCCAGCTGGTGACCACGCTCGGCCTGCGGGTCGGGCGCCGAACGCGCGGTGGCATCGGCGGTCGAGCGTGCTCGGCCCCGACGCGGTGGCCGACTGCCTGCCGATGCTGCAGCCCATCGCGCTGACACGCTCCACCGCGCGACGCTGCGCAGGCTGGCCCGGGAGCGGTCGGAACGTGAGCGCGAGGCGGTCCTGGAGGCGTCCCAGCAGGCCAAGCAGGCCCGTCTGGAGGAGTTCGCCAGGCGTCCGCGGCCGAAAAGCCCGCCAAGAAGGCCGTACGCGCCGAGCAGCGCGCCGAGAAGCGGGCGATCGACGAGGCCCTGGAGGAGGCGCGCGCGAGGAGGACCTGCTCACCCAGATCCGCCACCAGGTACTGCTGATCAGGCCCCAGGCGCCGGTCGAACCGGCCCGCCTGGAGCGGATCAGGCCGCGCACGCTGATCAGTTTCATCGCCGGCGCCATCGGCGCGTACTTCCTGCTCTCGCAGCTCGCCCACATCGAGTTCGGGCCGCTCATCGAGAACGCCGAGTGGGGCTGGGTCGCGGCGGCCGTCGCTGTTCTCCGCGCTGAGCTATGTCGCGGCGGCGATGAGTCTGCTGGGCTTCGTGCCCGAGCGGGTGCCGTTCCTGCGGACCATTGCGGCGCAGGTCGCCGGATCGTTCGTGAAGATCGTGGCGCCCGCGGCGGTGGGCGGTGTCGCCCTCAACACGCGCTTCCTGCAGCGCGCGGGCGTACGCCCGGGGCTCGCGGTGGCGAGCGTCGGCGCGTCGCAGCTGTTCGGGCTCGGCTGCCACATCCTGATGCTGCTGGCCTTCGGCTATCTGACGGGTACCGAGAAGACGCCCTCCCTGTCGCCGTCCCGCACGGTCATCGCGGGTCTGCTGACGGTCGCGGTGCTCGTGCTCGTGGTGACGTCGGTGCCGTTCCTGCGGAAGTTCGTCGTCACGCGCGTGAGGTCGCTGTTCGCGGGTGTCGTGCCGCGCATGCTCGACGTGCTGCAGCGGCCGCAGAAGCTGATCACCGGTATCGGCGGCATGCTGCTGCTCACGGCCTGCTTCGTGATGTGCCTGGACGCCTCGATCCGGGCGTTCGGCCGCGAGGACATGCCCGCGCTCAGCATCGCCAGCGTCGCCGTCGTCTTCCTCGCCGGCAACGCGCTCGGATCCGCAGCGCCGACGCCGGGCGGTGTGGGCGCGGTCGAGGCCACCCTCACCGTCGGTCTGATCGCCGTCGGGCTCCCCAAGGAGGTCGCGGCGCCCGCGGTGCTGCTGTACCGGCTGCTGACGCTGTGGCTGCCGGTGCTGCCGGGCTGGCTGGCCTTCAACCATCTGACGCGCAAGGGCGCGCTGTAGGCACGCGTACGCATAAGGACAGCAAGGACAGCAAGGACAGCAAGGACAGCAAGGACAGCAAGGTCTGCTCGTAGCCCCGGCAGCGGAAAGGGGCCCGGCACACGCGGGACGTTGTTGGCTTGTCCGAGCGGTGTCGAGCCCCTCCGTGGAAGGCGTGCGCCTAGTAGACCGGCTTGTGCGGCTCGATCTGGTGGACCCAGCCGATCACGCCGCCGCCGACGTGGACCGCGTCGGCGAAACCCGCCGACTTGAGGACCGCGAGGACTTCCGCACTGCGGACACCCGTCTTGCAGTGCAGGACGATCTTCTTGTCCTGCGGGAGGCCCTCCAGGGCGGTGCCCATGAGGAACTCGTTCTTCGGGATCAGCCTGGCGCCGGGGATCGAGACGATCTCGTACTCGTTGATCTCGCGGACGTCGATGATCTCGATGTTCTCGCCGTCGTCGATCCACTCCTTGAGCTGCTTGGGAGTGATCGTCGAGCCGGCGGCCGCCTCCTGGGCCTCCTCGGAGACGACGCCGCAGAAGGCCTCGTAGTCGATGAGCTCGGTGACGGTGGGGTTCTCGCCGCAGACCGCGCAGTTCGGGTCCTTGCGGACCTTGACCTGGCGGTACTGCATCTCCAGGGCGTCGTAGATCATCAGGCGGCCGACCAGCGGCTCGCCGATGCCCGCGAGGAGCTTGATGGCCTCGTTGACCTGGATGGAGCCGATGGACGCGCAGAGCACGCCCAGGACGCCGCCCTCGGCGCAGGACGGAACCATGCCCGGCGGCGGGGGCTCCGGGTAGAGGCAGCGGTAGCAGGGGCCGTGCTCGGACCAGAAGACGGAGGCCTGGCCGTCGAAGCGGTAGATCGAACCCCACACGTACGGCTTGTTCAGCAGCACGCAGGCGTCGTTGACCAGGTAGCGGGTCGCGAAGTTGTCCGTGCCGTCGACGATCAGGTCGTACTGGCTGAAGATCTCCATCACGTTGTCGGCCTCGAGCCGCTCTTCGTGAAGGACCACGTTCACGTACGGGTTGATGCCCTGGACCGAGTCGCGTGCGGACTCGGCCTTGGAACGGCCGATGTCGGACTGGCTGTGGATGATCTGGCGCTGCAGGTTCGACTCGTCGACCTCGTCGAACTCCACGATGCCGAGCGTGCCGACACCCGCCGCGGCCAGGTACATCAGCGCCGGCGAGCCCAGGCCGCCGGCGCCCACACAGAGCACCTTGGCGTTCTTCAGCCGCTTCTGCCCGTCCATCCCGACGTCGGGGATGATCAGGTGGCGGGAGTACCTGCGGACCTCGTCTACGGTGAGCTCGGGGGCCGGCTCGACCAGGGGTGGCAGCGACACGGGGACTCCGTTGATCGGTCAATCACTACGGTTGTTCTCCCCGTAACACTGCCACGCCCTTTTTCATTCCGAGACACCCGGTCCAATGAGCGAGACGATGTCGTCCCAGTAGCCGGGCATGGCCTCGGGTGCGACAAGCGGGTGCCCCTCACCGGGAATGCCGATACCGAGGCCGAGGCCTCAACCTGTGCTCGTGGTACCGGCCCCCGTAGTACCGGCCGCTGTGGTACCGGCCCTGTGCTGGTCAGATACGGCATGCCGCCTCCATCCAGATGTCGGCGAGGGACTCTTCGAGGTTGATGCGGGGCCGCCAGCCGAGTCGGTCGCGGGCCGTGCGCACGTCGGCCTGCTGCCAGCTGCCGCAGCCGTCCGGGTAGGGGTACGCGGCGGGGGCCGCGTGGTCCGGTTCGAGGCGGGGGTGGCCGATGGCCGACCGGACATGGCCGTGGGGGCCGTCGAGTTCGTGCAGGGTGCCGCCGTATCCGGCCACGCGGGCGAGGACGGCGGCGACCTCACGCAGGCGCACGGCGCGGCCGGAGCCGATATTGATCACGCCCTGGGCGGCGGAGAGTGAGGCGGCGTGGACGGCGCGGGCGACGTCGCGTACGTCGATGAAGTCGCGCTGGAGGCCGAGGCTGCCGAGTTTGAGTTCGCCATCGCTGGACTGCATGGCGCGGCGCATGGCCTCGGCAAGGCGCCCGAGCGGGGAGCCGGCCGGGGTGCCGGGCCCGGCGGGCGAGAACACGCGCAGCACGACGGCGTCCAGGCCGGAGCCGAGGACCAGTTCGGTACCGGCGAGCTTGCTCACGCCATACGGGCCGCCGGGGCGGGGCACGGCATCCTCGGCGGTGGAGGATCCGGGCTGGCTGGGGCCGTACTCGGCGGCGCAGCCGAGCTGGACGAGGCGTGCCCCGCACCCGCTGCGGCGCAGTGCCTCACAGACGGTGGCGACGGCGACGGTGTTGTGCCGGGTGAGTTCGCGGGCGCCGCCGCGGGTGGCTCCCGCGCAGTTGACGACGACCCCGGGGTGGACCGCGTCCAGGAAGCGGGTGAGCGCGCCGGGGCTGCCGGTGGCGAGGTCGAACCGTACGTCGGCGTCGTCGCCACGGCCGAGCGCGGTGAGCTGGACGGCCGGGTCGGCGAGCAGGCGGTCGGCGACGAAGCGGCCGAGGTATCCGTTGGCTCCGATCAGCAGGACCCTCATCGGGCGGCCCCCGGGGCGGAACATCCGGTTCGGGAGGTGATCATCTGGCGTTCTCCTTCTGGGGTGGTGCTGTGGGTCGATGTGGGTCGATGTCGTCCTCGGCCGGCCAGAGCGGCGCAGTCCGTACGCGGCTGACCTCCGGCGGCAGTGGATCCAGCCGTCGTCCTCCTGCTGTTTGCCGCGACTGGGCGCACAGATGTCGAACTCGTGCTGCCCGGGTCCGCGCACAAGGCCGGTCGCACCAGAGCCTGGCGTCACCGCTCACCTGCGGAGAGACACCCTCCGTAAGCAGTCCGACGCGCACGTGCGTACCCCCGATCTCCCCTTTGGCGAGCCGCCGTGGAACAGGCAGCTCGCAGCGGGACGAACGTATGCGGACACGCCGACGACATGACGGACGGTTGTCCGTCGCGCCACCAAAAGGGGTGAATGATCGTAACTTTCGCGCGCGGGCGGCGCCTTGTCGCGCTATAGGGAGGGTCAAGCAGTTACGTTTCGTCCGGCTGTGGAGCCCGAACTGTTGGTCAACTCCCGGGAAACGGCCATGGGTTGGCCCGGCAGTGGATTCCGTCGTGGTCGAGGAATTTCGTCTGCTGCTGCATGACGGGCGCGAGGTCGCCGTCCCTGTCGCAGGTCACATGGTCGTAGCCGAGGCGATGACCCACCTCGTGATTGATCAGCATCTGCCGGTAGGTGTGAATTTGATCACTGTATGTCTTCGATCCCCGTGCCCAGCGATAGGCGTTGATCATCACGCGGTCGGTGGCGGCGGAGTCACAGGAGACGTTGTCGATCGTCGTGTCGAGGCCCGACTTGGCGCACCAGGTGGCGGTGGTTCCCGGACTCGCCAGCGTGATCACGAAATCCGGCCTGCCGGAAGAGATCCGCTCAAAGGTACGGCCGCCCTTGTGGGCCCAGCTCCGGTCGTCGTTCAGGGTCTTCTGCACGGCCTGAGCGAACAGCTCCGCGTCGAGCCCGAGCCCTTCCTCGACATCGACGCGGTAACGGTATTTCCGGCCCGCGCCCGGCGCCCGGTCGGAGCCCATGACGGCCGCGAACTTCCCGCTCCCGCTGAGCTCAGCGGCGAGCGCGTACTTCTCACCCATCTTCTGGTCGTACGTCAGCGGGGCCGCGCTCGGTGGCCGGGGCGGGGTGGGCCGGTCCTCGTTGCGCGAGGCAGAGTCGTGGACGTCACGGTCACCGCTCCCGGCGGCCTGCGACCGCACAGCGCCGTTGTCGAGCCCACCGGTGACCTGTCCGGCCACGACGACGGCCAGCACGGTGGTGACCGCGGCGGCCGCGATCCCGGCGAACGTCCGCCCCTTGCCGCCCTTGCCCTTCCCGGTCTCCGGCGCCTCGGCCGTCAGCGCCTCGGCCGTCAGCGCCTCCTCGGCCTCGCCGAGCTCGGTGACGGGGGTGGCACGGTGGCTCTGCCCGGGGGTAAAGACGTCGTCGGCCTCGCCGAAGGTGTCGAGGTATGCCTGACGGGGACCGGCACCGGAAGCGAAGTGGGGGGAATCCGCCGGGCGAGCGCCCGGCTCTGCCCCGCTGCCCCAGCCGGGCTGCTGCCGCTGCTGTCGAGGCGGCGGTATACGCGGCCCCGCGTACCCGGCCGGGGCCCCCTGGGGCACGCCCTGCGAGACACCCTGTGCCATACCCTGCGGGGCTCCCGCCGGAGCGAACCGGCCCCAACCACCGCCCGGTTCACGCTGCTCGGGGTGCCCACCCCTCACCTGGGGGGTGCCCTGGGCAGGAGTTCCGTCGTATCTATGTGGCGCCCCACGCGCGGGGGTGCCGTCCGGGAAACGTGGCACCTCACGCGCGGGCGTGCCGTCCGGGAAACGTGGCCCCCCATAGGCCGGAGTGCCGTCCGGGAAGCGCGGCGCCCCCTGTGCAGGCGTGTCGGCTGCCCCGGGAACCGGTGGTTCCGGGGCCACTGGTGTGTTGGTCGTCCCGCCCTTGGCGGTCCGCCCCTTACGGCTGTGCCGTCCCACGCCGCGCCTCAACTCCCCGTGCCGGAGACGCCCGTATCGGCCCCGCCCGTACTGGACCCGCCTGTACTGGACCCTCGGGCGCCGGAGGGCAACTCGCCTGTACCGGACCCCTCCGCGCCGGAAACCGACCCGCTCCCGGCGGCCAATCCGCTTTTGCTTCCTGATCCACTCCCGGCAGCCAGGCCATTCCCGGCAGCCGGGCCACTCGCGGACACAGACCCACTCACGGACACAGACCCACTCACGGCAGAAGACCCGCTCAAGGCAGAAGACCCGCTCAGGCAGAAGACCCGCTCAACTCCCCTGTCTCCGCCAGTAGTTCACGGAATGCCGTGGCCACCGTCTCCGGGTACTCCATCATCGCCACGTGCCCGGCATCCGGCAGGGACAGCAGTCGGGAGTCACGGAAAGCGCGGGCCGCGCGTGGGGCCATGCGGTAGGAAACGAGCTGGTCGCGGCCACCGTAGACGAGGAGCGTGGGGGCGAGGACACGCTCGGCCTGGCACCAGAGATTGTGCTGCCCACCCAGGGTGTACGCGTTCACGATCCCGCGCGCGGACCGCGCCATCGCGTCCCAGAAGTACGGCAGCCGCAGCCGCCGCTCCATCTCCTCCACCGCATTACGGAACCCTTCCAGCGTCACACGCCCGGGGTCGCCGTAGCAGAGCGCCGTCACACCACGTACGCGCTGCTCGGCGGTCCAGCCCCGGGTGAAGCGCGTGAACAGCCCGGCCACCCCGGGCAGCGCCAGCAGCGCCGTCGGCACCGCCGTCCGCTGCACGCGGATCTCCGGCAGCGCGGGCGAGACCAGCGTCAGCGTGCGGACGAGATCGGGACGTACGGCCGCGACCCGGGTCGCGATCGCGCCGCCCATCGAGTTCCCGAAAAGGTGCACCGGCCCGCGCTCGGCCGCGTCGAGGTAACGGATCACCGAGCGCGCGTGGCCCGTGACCGAGTAGTTGCCGTCGTCCGGCGGCGGGGAGTCGCCGAAGCCGGGCAGGTCGAGCGCCTCGCTGTCGACGAGCCCGTCGAGCAGCGGCATCAGTGCCGACCAGTTCTGCGAGGAACCGCCCAGGCCGTGCACGTACAGGGCGGGCGGCATGCCTTCCCGCACCGGCGGCCTCGACCGTACGGTCAGCGTGACCCCCGGCAGCCCGACCGACCGCAGCCGCTCCCCGGCGGCGACCCGCACGGCACTCACCTTCGGTGTGACAGTGGCGGCCAGCGCGGGCGGCAACTCGGTCGAAGACATGCGGCAATGTTACGAGACGATCACACAGTGACTCATGTGTTCACGGTCACAGACACCCACTACTGGTACGGAAGTTCGCGCGCCACGCCACGCCACGCGCCACGCCATACGCCACACCCACGGAGGGTACGACCGCACCCAGAGCGCGCGAAGGTCACGGAACGGAACGCATAGCGCCACCATCGGGTGTCTCCTAGGCTCGTACACAGGGCACCCGTACATGGCCTCGGCATCCACGTGCCATGGCCCCTGCTCCATTCAAGGATGTTCAGGAATCTTCCGGGAAGGGAGCCCAGCATGACCGTCGACCCGACCGATCCCGAGACCCTCGACGAGCCGGACGCCACCGAGTTCGACGTCGAGGCTCCCGAGGCCGATGCCGCCGAGCAGCACACGGATCTCGCGCCCCACCACGACGACCCTCTGACCGGCGGGGACCCGGACAGCGCCAACGAGGCCGACCGTGTCGAGCAGGCACGGGTCGTCGAGCTGGACGAGGACGACTACAGGTGACGGGACGACAGCCGACGAGCGAACGACCGTCGGCACCGAGACGGCCACTGCCTGGCGTGACGGCGGCACCAGCGGCGTAACGACCGCGGACGCCATGACGACCACCGGCGACCGCGCTACGACCGCACCAGGGACGCACCGACTTAACGGACAACCGAGCAGGGCCTCCTTCCCCCACCCGACGCACTCCCCGCCGTTTCCCCAGCGCCCGGTCCATGAAATTCTGCGCTCGCACCGCGCAGAGCACAGTTACCGAAAAGTACGATGGCGGCGCGGCGCACACCGCGAGTGGACGATTTTGGGAGGCGGCGTGACAGCCATCGAGCAGACAGAGGCGGCACGCCCGAGGGGCACGCGCCTGCCGCGCCGAGCCCGACGGAACCAGCTGCTGGGCGCCGCCCAGGAGGTCTTCGTGGCCCAGGGCTACCACGCGGCCGCGATGGACGACATCGCCGAGCGCGCCGGCGTCAGCAAGCCGGTGCTCTACCAGCACTTCCCGGGCAAGCTCGACCTCTACCTGGCCCTGCTGGACCAGCACTGCGAAGCACTGCTCCAGGCGGTCCGCGGGGCGCTGGAGTCGACGACCGACAACAAGCAGCGCGTACGGGCCACGATGGACGCGTACTTCGCGTACGTCGAGGAGGAGGGCGGCGCCTTCCGACTGGTCTTCGAGTCCGATCTGACGAACGAACCCGCCGTGCGTGAGCGTGTCGACAAAGTCACGAACGAGTGCGCCGAAGCGATCTGTGACGTCATCGCCGAGGACACCGGACTGTCACGCGCGGAGTCGATACTCCTCGCCTCCGGGCTGGGCGGCCTCGCCCAGGTGGTGGCGCGTTCCTGGCTGCACAGTGACCGCAGCGTGCCGCGCGAGCAGGCGGTGCGGCTGCTGGCCTCGCTGGCCTGGCGGGGCATCGCCGGCTTCCCGTTGCAGGGCGGCGAGCACCACTGACGGCCACCGCACGCCACGCCCGGCCCGTTCCCATGGGAGGAACCGCACGATCCGCGGGGAACCTCACCATCCGCCTGAGGAACCGCACCGTCCTTTGTCCTCATCGACTGTTCGCTTGTTCTCGTCGGCTGTTCGCTTGTTCGCTCCTGGCGTTTCCGGCCGGGCCGTGCACGTCCCCTCACCGGGCTAATGTGTGCTGGGTACGGCGCGGATGGCCGCGCACTTCACTGACCGTCGGAGGGACATAGCCGTGGAGGTCAAGATCGGCGTGCAGCACGCGCCCCGCGAGATCGTTCTGGAGAGCGGGCAGAGTGCCGAGGAGGTCGAGCGCGCGGTGTCCGAGGCGCTGGCCGGCAAGTCGCCGCTGCTGAGCCTCGTGGACGACCACGGCCGCAAGGTCCTGGTTCCGGCCGACCGTCTCGCGTACGTGGAGCTCGGCGAGCCGACCGCGCGCAAGGTGGGCTTCAGCAGCGCGCTGTAGTTCGCGGAAGCACCGGCAGGCACGGGCAGACAAGGGGCCCGGTGGCAACGAATCGCCACCGGCCCCCTTGCGTGCCCACTGCCCTTTCCTGGCCCTGTGCGTGCCCACTGCCCTTTCCTGGCCCTCCCCTGGTCGTCCTTGCTCCGCCCGTGGCCCGAACTACACGGATGGAGCACATCTCCCTCACAGACGATGATTGCGTTCCGCTGGCCAGGGGTAAGACGGGCTACGACCGATTTGCCCATGGCCGTGCGGGAGGGCACCTCATCATGTTCTTGGAAGCGCTCGGCTCAGCGATCCTCGGTCTCGCCCTGGCATGGGCGGCCCTGCACCTGCTGCCGCACCGCCTGCCATCCCGCACCCTGGTCCTGTCGACCGGCGTCGCCGGGGCTCTCTTCGGCGCGTTCGTCACGCACACCGCGCTGGGCGCCGGTCACTTCCTGGCAGTCCTCGCCGGCGCACTGACCGTCTCGGTGGCTTCACTGTCCCTGCTGCTCCGCCCAGCGGAGAGATTTCGCCGCCGCTCGGCAACGGCGTAAGCCACAGCGCCGGGGTTCGTAAGGGCGTTCCTCTGGAAAGAGCGCGGGGGGCCGTATCGGAAGGGGCTCGGAAGGGACGGCGTCCACCCCGAGGGGGACCGGGCTGCGTCCGGCACAGGCCCTGGCACAGGCCCCGGCAGAGGCGTCAGGCCGCGAGGCCCAGCGTCGCCATCCGCTTCGTATGCGCCTCCGTGATCCGCGAGAACATCCTGCCGACCTCCGCGAGATCGAACCCGTCCGCGACCCCGCCGACGAGCATGGTCGACAGCGCGTCCCGGTCCGCGACGACCCGCTGGGACTGCGACAGCGCCTCGCCCATCAGCCGCCGCGCCCACAGCGCGAGCCGCCCGCCCACGCGCGGGTCCGCGTCGATCGCGGCGCGCACCTTCTCGACGGCGAAGCCGCCGTGCCCGGTGTCGTCGAGCACGCCGAGCACGAGCCCGCGCGTGTCGGAGTCGAGGTGGGCCGCGACCTCACGGTAGAAGTCGCTGGCGATCGAGTCGCCGACGTACGCCTTGACCAGGCCCTCCAGCCAGTCCGAGGGCGCTGTCTGCTTGTGGAAGCCGTCGTAGCGCGGCGACGAAGGGCTCCATCGCCCGCGTCGGCTCCTCCCCGATCTCGGCGAGCCGGTCCCGCAGCCGCTCGAAGTGGTGGAACTCCGCCGACGCCATCTTCGCCAGCTCCGCCTTGTCGGCCAGCGTCGGCGCCAGCTTGGCGTCCTCCGCGAGCCGCTCGAACGCCGCCAGCTCCCCGTACGCGAGCGCTCCGAGCAGGTCCACGACCGCGGCGCGGTACTGCGGGTCGGCGGAGGCCCGCGCCCAGTCCTGGGCGGCGACTCCGGTGGGTTCGGCAGGGGCCTCGGTGGGGGTGTCGGCAGCGTGGTCAGGCTTGTCAGGCGTCGTCATGGAGCGCACAATAGCCCGCTCGACGCCTGCCGGAAGTCCCTGGTCAGTCCAGTGTGATGACGACTACGTGACCAAATCGGCCATCGCATGTGCGCGATTCCGGGGTATGGTGGTAATGCGCCGCTGACCGAATATTCGACGGGCCGCATGCATGAGGATGCCCGGTCGGTGGCCCGATCGGCTCCGACCCGACAGCTCTCCTGGTCCGTACGGCACTGATGCGTACGGCGTCCGGAGAGACCCCTCAGCGGTACGAGCGCTAGAGCGTCGGCAGTGGTCCCGTGCCCCACGGCCCGCCCGTGAGGCGGCCGACGTCCCCGGCACGGTCCGACACGACCCCCGCGCTCGCCTCGCACCGCGTCACACAGAAGAGGCAGCACCCTGACTACGACTTTCCGAGATCTCGGGATCCTTCCCGAGACCGCCGAGGCCCTCGAAGCCGTCGGCATCACCACCCCCTTCCCCATCCAGGAGATGACGCTCCCCGTCGCCCTCTCCGGCACCGACGTCATCGGCCAGGCCAAGACCGGCACCGGCAAGACGCTGGGCTTCGGCCTCCCGCTCCTCGATCGGGTCACCGTCCCCGCCGACGTCGAGGCGGGCCGCGCCACAGCCCGAGCACCTCACCGACGCCCCGCAGGCACTCGTCGTCGTCCCCACGCGCGAGCTGTGCACCCAGGTCACGAACGACCTGCTGACGGCGGGCAAGGTCCGCAACGTACGCGTCCTCGCGATCTACGGCGGCCGCGCGTACGAGCCTCAGGTCGAGGCCCTCAAGAAGGGTGTCGACGTGATCGTCGGCACCCCGGGCCGTCTCCTCGACCTCGCCGGCCAGAAGAAGCTGAACCTGAAGCACGTCAGGTGCCTCGTCCTCGACGAGGCCGACGAGATGCTCGACCTGGGCTTCCTGCCCGACGTCGAGAAGATCATCACCATGCTTCCGGCCAAGCGCCAGACCATGCTGTTCTCGGCGACCATGCCGGGCGCGGTCATCGGTCTCGCCCGCCGCTACATGTCGCAGCCCACGCATATCCGCGCCACGGCGCCGGACGACGAGGGCGCGACGGTCGCGAACACCACGCAGCACGTCTACCGCGCGCACTCCATGGACAAGCCGGAGCTGGTCGCGCGCATCCTGCAGGCCGAGGCCGGGGCCTGGCGATGATCTTCTGCCGTACGAAGCGCACGGCGGCGGACATCGCCGACCAGCTCCAGCGCGCGGTTTCGCCTCCGGCGCGGTCCACGGCGACCTCGGCCAGGGCGCCCGCGAGCAGGCGCTGCGCGCTTTCCGCAACGGCAAGGTGGACGTGCTCGTCTGCACGGACGTGGCCGCGCGCGGCATCGATGTCGAGGGTGTCACGCACGTCATCAACTACCAGTCGCCGGAGGAGGAGAAGACCTACCTCCACCGCATCGGCCGCACGGGCCGCGCGGGAGCCAATGGTATCGCCATCACCCTGGTCGACTGGGACGACATCCCGCGCTGGCAGTTGATCAACAAGGCGCTGGACCTCGCGTTCAACGCCCCGCCGGAGACGTACTCCACTTCTCCCCACCTCTTCGAGGACCTGACATCCCCGAGGGCACGAAGGGCGTCCTGCCCCGCTCCGAGCGCACCCGGGAGGGTCTGGGGGCCGAGAAGCTGGAGGACCTCGGCGAGACGGGCGCCCGCGGCGGCGCTCGCAGCCGTACGCCCCGCTCGTCCTCGGACCGCCCGGCGCCCAGTTCCCGACGCCGTTGCCGCACGCGCGGCGGCGCCCCGGTGGAGTCGCCGGCCTCCGGGACCCCCACGGACTCCCCCGAGCTCACAGAGCCCCCGGAGTCCCGTACGCCGCGCCGCCGTCGCCGTACCCGCGGAGGCGTCTTCGCGGACCAGCCGTCGCTCCCGGCATCGACGGAGCCGACGGCCGCCGAGGCGGTCACGCCGGCAGAGCCCCTCAAGGCCGTACCTCCGACCGAGGGGGCTGAGGTGCCTGAGGTCTCTGAGGGGGCCGAGGTGACTCCCAAGCCGCGCCGCCGCCGCACCCGGAAAACCACGGCTGTTCCCGAGCCTGCTGAGGCGACCGTCCCAGCCCAGGCCACCGAAGAACCCGAGACCAAACCCCGCCGCCGCAGCCGCAAGACCGCGGCCTCCGCCGAGGCAGCGACGGACACGGCCGAGGGCACGGAGCCGAAGCCGCGCCGCCGCACCCGCAAGACCGCCGCCACCACCGAGGCGGCCGTCCCGGCCCAGGCCACCGAGGAACCCGAAACCAAACCCCGCCGCCGCACCCGCAAGACCGCGGCTTCCACCGCAGCCACCGCCGCTGCCGCTGCCGAGTCCACGGACGCCTGATCGCTCCGCGATCCGCGATGGCCCGGTCCCCTCTTCAGGAGACCGGGCCATCGGCATGCTGTATGTGGCGGTCGGTCTCGTCTGCCGGCTCGGGGCAGTGGCAGTGGCCGCCCACTCCCGCCCATCAAGCACCCCACCCACGACCCCGATCAAGCACCCCGCCCATCAAGCACCTCACCCATCAAGCCGCCCCCGATAACCTCACTCCATGAGCCGGCCCCCCACCTTCGCCCCGCCGCCCGGAGCACGGGCCCACCGGCTCCTTACCCCGCGCGGGGAATTCGCCGTGGTCGAGGCAGGTACGGCCCGAGAAGGGCACCGCCCTCCTCCTCCCGGGTTCACCGGCAGCAAGGAGGACTTCATCGCCCTGCACGAGCCCCTCGCTGCCGCCGGCTACCGCACCATCGCCGTCGACGGCCGTGGCCAGTACGAGACCCCCGGTCCGCGCGACGACGAATCCCCGTACGCCCAGGCCGAGTTGGCCAAGGACGTGCTCGCCCAGGCCGCCGCCGTCAGTGACACGCCCGTCCACCTCGTCGGCCACTCCCTCGGCGGTCAGATCGCCCGCGCCGCCGTACTGCTCGACCCGTCCCTCTTCGCCTCGCTCACCCTCATGGCGTCGGGCCCGGCCCAGATCTCCGCTTCTCAGCAGCAGCGCGTGAAGCTGCTGCGGGACGCCCTCGCCGTGATGGACATGGCCCAGGTGTGGGACGCCATCCAGGCCATGGAACCGCCCGAGGAGACCGACACAGCCGCCCTCGACGAGGGCCTGGACGACCGCGCTGCCCTGCGTCACCGCTGGCTCGGTCACAGCCCGGCCCAGCTCATCGCCACGGGCCGCCAGCTCTGCACAGAACCCGACCGCGTCGCCGAACTGGCCGCCGCTGCCGGCTCCCCGTCCACGTCCTGTCCGGCGAACGCGACGACACCTGGCCGGTCCCGCTCCTCGACGACATGGCCGTACGCCTCAACGCCCACCGCACCGTCGTCCGCGGAGCCGAGCACTCCCCCAACACCGACCAGCCCGCAGGCAACGGCCCGGGCCCTCATCGACGTTCTGGGACAGCATCACGGCCTGAGCGGCACCGAACGAAACCCGCAGCAACCCGCCGAAACCCGATGGAGCCCTCTGGAGCCCTCTGGAGCCCCTGGAGCCTCGGAGCCCTCTGGAGCTTGACGAAACCCCCTGAAGCCCGCCCCTAGTACTGCGCCTGCAGGTGCTCCCAGAACCCGTCCCGCAGCGCCCGCCGCAGATCGGCCTGCCCGCGCAGCGAGTACTGCAGCAGCCCCTCCGCCTCCACCAGCAGGTCCTGATCGACCGACCCGGGCAGATACGGATGCCCGGGCAGCAGTTCCCCCAGCGTCTCGCGCCCCCGCGCCGCCAGCCACTTCGCCGCGATCTGGGCGCCCACGAAGCGCACGTCCTCGCGCGTCGGCCGGACGGCCGCCGACGCGTCGTACGCGGCGGCGGTCCGCCGGGACACGTACGGCTTGAAGAAGTCGAGGTCGAAGGTCCGCTGGCTGTCGACCTCCCAGAGCAGCGGCTCGGCCTGGTTGCGGCCCTCGGGCGCCTCGATGCCCCAGAGGTGGACCCGCGCCCCGTACCCCTGCGCCGCCTCGACCGCCGACACCAGGTCCTCGTCGCCGCCGAGGAGTGCCGCGTCGCTGATCGCGCGGTGCCGGGCCAGTGACTCCAGGTCGCGTGCGGATCAGGGAGTCGACGCCCTTCTGCTGGTTGTTGGCGTTGAGGTTGCCCAGCCGCACCTTCACGTCCGGCAGCTCGGCGATCGACTGCTGCTCCGCCGTGTGGATGCGGCGTCGCGCGCCGTCGTACCAGTAGACCCGCAGCAGCCGGCTGTCCGCGAAGATCGTGCGCGCGCTGGTCGATGAGCGCCTCGATCAGCCCTTCGGCGTCCAGGTCGAAGGAGCGCCGGTCCTCCGTCCCGGCGACGAGCCGCCCCGCGGCCGCGTAGAGATACCCGGCGTCGACGAAGATCGCATGAGTCGAGGGCGTCTTCGCCACCTCGGCGAGCATGCGCTGGAGCAGCTCGTTCGTTCGATCGATGCGGACGCGGAGCGCCGTGAGGTCGTCGTTCATATGCGACCCATTGTCCAGGCGGTCACGCTACGAACACAACCGGCCCCGATCAGTCTTCTTCGCCCTTCTTCGCCCGACCTCCGACGGTGCACCCTCCGGACACCTACCGGAGAATAATTAGCTTCTCGAAATTTTTCCTTAGCGTAGGGAATGTTTGTAGCGGGCATCCCGTTGACTCCCTTGGGAACCCGGGGCACCGACACCCCAGGCTCGACCATCAGCAGTTCTCCTCAGTCTCGAGGAGGATGACCAGACGAAGGGAGAAGCCATGCGCTTCGAAATCATGCGACTCGACGACGTCGACGGCACCGCCGTGGACAGCACCGTCGTGGACGCCGCCTCCGTCAACCGGATCGTTCAGCAGGCCGCCGCCATCGGACAGCGCCTCTGGATCCGCCCAGCCGAACCGAGCGTCTCGTAACACAGCCGTCTCGTAACACGGCCACCGCGCATACCGCGGATACTCCGGCTGCTCCGGACACCGCCACACTTCAGGGCCCCGTACGGCATCGGTGCCGTAGGGGGCCCTGTACGTTCCCGGGACCGGAGCGAACCGGTCGGACAGCCTTGAACGAACCGGTCGGACAGACCTGAGCGAACCGGTCGGACAGACCTAGACGGGACCGGTCGAATGGGCTAACCCCTCGGCTGAAGCCGGGGGTCTGTGCCCAAGAATTTTCGATCAGCCTGGACGGCGCAGCCCCCGCCGCTCCCCGGCACGGGGAACGCCCCGGTCGCCCGGCGCGTGATCTCCCCGTACACCTCGGGATCCGTCGTGTACTCCCCGAGTACGCAGGTCTTGCGGCTGCCGTGGTAGTCCGAGGACCCTGTGGTGAGCAGCCCCAGCTCCCCCGCCAGTCCGCGCAGCCGCTCCCGGGTCGCCGGGTCGTGGTCCATGTGGTCGACCTCGATACCGTCGAGTCCGGCAGCGGCCATCTTCGCGATCGCGGACTCCGGTACGGTCCGGCCTCGCTTGACCGCGGCCGGGTGCGCGAAGACGGCGACGCCGCCCGCGCCCTTGATCAGCCGGATCGCCTCGAAGGGGTCGGTCTCGTGCTTCTCGACGTAGGCCCGCCCGCCGTCGGCGAGCCAGTCGCGCGGTGAAGGCGTCGCCGACGGTCGGTACGACGCCGAGCTCGACGAGGGCGGTGGCGACGTGCGGACGCCCCACCGAGCCGTCGCCGGCGATCCGCGCCACCTGCTCCCAGGTCACCGGCACGCCCAGCTCGTTCAGCTTGGCGATCATGCCGCGGGCCCGCGGCACCCGGTCGTCCCGGACGAGCTCGCGCTCGGCGAGCAGATCGGGCTCCTCGGGATCGAAGAGGTACGCCAGCATGTGCATGCTCACGCCGTCGAGGCGGCAGGAGAGCTCGGCACCGGTGACGAGCGTGAGCCCCTCCGGCAGCGCGGCGATCGCCTCGGCATACCCACGGGTCGTGTCGTGGTCGGTCAGCGCGACGACGTCCAGCCCGGCCGCGGCCGCGTTGCGCACCAGCTCGGCGGGGGTGTCCGTACCGTCGGAAGCCGTGGAGTGGCTGTGCAGATCGATGCGCACGACGCGGACTCCAGGCGATGACGGAACGGAAAGGGACACTCAAGGATAACCGCGCTGCGAGCACCCTGTCACACCCTGAGGCCGGGCAGGGACATGCCCCCTACACGAGCGCCGCAACTCCCCGGCAGCGACAGACCGGCCCCGAGCACCGCCGCGCCCCGCGCCCCGGCCAGCGGCCAAACCCAGCAGACGCTACGGCTACGGCTCAAGGATCCGCGGCGACAGCGCCCCGCACGGCAGCAGATCCACCTCCGCCCCCGCGTCCCGCAGATCGGTCAGCACCAGTTCGTCGTACATCAGCAGCCCCGTCTGCTCGGGCCAGACGACCGCCCACAGCCACAGCCCGCAGCGCCTCGCCGGCGAAGACGGCGCGGTCGTCGGGCGTGCCGGAGACCTGCCACAGCGGAGTCGGGCGGCCCGCCGGCGAGGACCTTCGCCTGGGGCGGCTTCTCGACGTTCATGTACGGGCCGGGATCCGGGCCGTCGATGCCCGCGTACCGCGCACCGAGGCCCGACGCCGAGTTCCTCGGCGATGAGCACCAGCTCTCCTACGCCGCCGAGCGGGCCCGGGCCCGGAGCAGGCCACGGCGGTGGCACGACCGCCGCTGCGGTCGTCGCCCGCGAAGGCCGCACCCGTGAACAGCCAGCCGACGGGCAGCGGCCATGGCATCCACACCGGCACCTTGGCGCGGTGCACCACGACGCTGAGGGCCTCGACGCTGGGCGGGATCACGGGCTGCAGCGGATGCACGGTACCGTGCACATCGCACTGCCAGGAGTCGGAAAAGAGTCCGGGAGCCCTGACCCGGCCACCACACTTCGGGCAACTGGGTTCGCCCCTCATAGGGCCCAACGGTCCTCCCTGTCCTTGCTCACGTCAAGGACGATCACCCGTCCGGCGGGGCCCGGTCACCGGACGGGGCCGCCGTCCTCACCGGCTTCCCTTCGGCGATCAACCGGACGATCAACCGGCCGCCGGGGATCAACCAACCGACAGAGGAGTCGCGTTCGGCTCCCTGAGGGGCTGGTTGGTCCAGCGGTCAGTCCAGCGACACGGACGTGCGGGACGGATCACGCAGGTCCGTCCCGTTCGCGAGCCAGCGCTCCTGGAGAGCCTGGGCACCGTGCACGCGCTTCCAGGCGGCCTCGTTGGGGGTCATCGGAAGGAGCGGCAGGAAGCGTACGGGGTCGGCCGGCGCGTCCAGTTCCAGGTCCTCCACCAGGCCGCCGGACTCGGCCACCAGGACGGAGGTGAACGGCGCTCCGGGCCACAAGGGCTCGCCGACGTCCAGCGAGGCCCCCGGAGCCACGATCACGCCCTCGACCTGTGGGGAGGCGGCGAGTACGGCCAGTGGGCGGAGCACCTTGTCGGTGTCGGCGCCAGCGCCGCGCCGTACGGAGAGGACCAGTTCGGCGCGCGGGCCCTTGACCGGGTCGGCGAGGGCCGCCGCGGGGTCGGTCATCGGCTGGCGGCCATGCCGAGCGTGGCGTAGCGGACGATGTCGCCTTCTGTGTCACCTTCTGCTCGCCTCTGTGAAACGGAGCACCTCGATGCGGTCCGTGCCGAGGAAGGTGACCGCGGCGCGCGCGTCCGGTTCGCCCAGCGCAGTGCGCAAACGGGCCTCCACCAAAGGAAGAACATCAGCCATGCGTCGAGCATAGAAGCCGAGCACAGAACTCGTCAGCCGCAGGCAAAGCGGCGCCTTGACACGGCGGGCGGCTGCTCCTCACTGAGGGCGGCTGATACTCTTGGCCGCCGGTCGGGGCAGCACGCAGAAGCGTCGCTCTCAAGCCCCGACGCGCTGAGACTCCCTTAGGGGAACCGGGGCCCTGCCGGCTACCGGGGAATGGATCGTCCCTTACGGGGGACCGGCCGGAGGAGGTGGGGCTGCAATGGACCGAAGTCGACCGTGCAGTACTACCCGCTCTTCCGGCCGCTGAGTTCCGTAGCTCAAAAGCTCAGCTGTAGCTGTTGCAGCCGTCGCTCCGCCTGCTGTCGCCTCTCGCGCTGATGTCACGTCCGCTGTCGTGCCGTTGCGCACACCGGAAGAGCACTTCGTTCCTTTATCCGATCGCCTGATCTCGGTCTCGCGATCCGTCGCTGATCTGAATCAGTAGCGAAGCTGCCACCGCGACGGTGCGGTGCTCCCCGCTTTGTGGACGTGCCAAACATCCTGCCCCTCCCTGAAGGGCGGGGAAAATCCTTGTCAGGACGTCCCCATTCCGGGCAGTTCCACCCGTCGCCGGCGGCCTTTCGTTGCGAAGGAGCCTGCCATGTCGATGATCCGTGACCTGCGTGCCGCGGTCCGCCCCCGTCCGTCGCTGCGCAAAGACGGCCGCGCGTACGACACCACTGACGCGGCCGGGACCAACTCGGCCGTCGTGGACTGCGCCGTCTACCGCGACGGCGCACGCGTCACTTCTGAGCGCAACCTGACGCCGCATGAGGCGATGCTGTCAGGTGCGCCGGGACGGCGGGTTCGTGTGGATCGGTCTGCACGAGCCGTCCGAGGCCGAATTCGCCGGTCATCGCCGGCCGAGTTCGGGCTGCACCCGCTGGCCGTGGAGGACGCGGTGCACGCGCACCAGCGGCCGAAGCTGGAGCGCTACGACGACACGCTGTTCACCGTCTTCAAGACCATCCACTACGTGGAGCACGACGAGCTCACCGCCACCAGTGAGGTCGTGGAGACCGGCGAGGTCATGTGCTTCACCGGACGGGACTTCTTCATCACCGTGCGGCACGGCGGACAGGGCTCGCTGCGGGCGCTGCGGCACCGGCTGCAGGACGACCCGGAACTGCTCGCCAAGGGGCCGTCGGCCGTGCTGCACGCCATCGCCGACCACGTCGTCGACGGGTACATCGCGGTCGCGGACGCCGTGCAGGACGACATCGACGAGGTGGAGACGGAGGTGTTCTCCCCGGGCCGCAAGGGCGCGTCACGCGGCACCGACGCGGGCCGGATCTACCAGCTCAAGCGCGAGGTTCTGGAGTTCAAGCGCGCGGTGTCGCCCGCTGGTGCGGCCCATGCAGCTGCTGAGCGAGCGGCCGATGCGGCTGGTCGACCCGGACATCCAGAAGTACTTCCGGGACGTGGCCGACCACCTCGCCCGGGTCCAGGAGCAGGTCGTCGGCTTCGACGAGCTGCTCAACTCGATCCTCCAGGCCAACCTGGCGCAGGCCTCGGTCGCGCAGAACGAGGACATGCGCAAGATCACGTCATGGGCGGCGATCATCGCCGTACCGACGATGGTGTGCGGGGTGTACGGCATGAACTTCGACCACATGCCGGAGCTGCGCTGGAGGTACGGCTACCCGCTGGTGCTGGGCGTCACGGTGGCGCTCTGCTTCGGCATCCACCGCACGCTGAAGCGCAACGGGTGGCTGTGAGGGCCGGGGCCGGACTAGTGCTGGCCCCATGACCGTGACCGGCGCGCTGCTCGACCAGGCCCTCGTCGAGGAGGCCACCAAGAAGTCCGGGCTCGTCTGGGTGCGAGGGCACCGGTGCACGGCGCCGCCGTGCGCTGTGGCACGTCTGGCACGAGGGCGCGGCGTGCCTGGTCGGCGACGGGCCCGGTGAGCAGCCGTTGCCGGGGCTGGTCGACGGGGCCGAGGCGGTGGTGACCGTCCGCAGCAAGGACAAGGGCGGCCGGCTCGTCACCTGGACGGCGAAGGTCGTGGAGCTGGCCCCGGGCTCCCCCGGGTGGGAGGCCGCGGTCGCCGAGCTGAAGGGCAAGCGGCTGAACGCCCCCGACGGCGAGGCCATGCCGGAGCGCTGGGCCCGCGAGTGCCGGGTGCTCCGCCTGGAGCCCACCGGAGCCACGGCACCGCTGCCCGACGCCTCGTTGGCCGCGGCCCCCGTCCGCACTCCCGCGACGACCCGCGAGCCGATCCCGGCCGGTCTCCCCCGGCCTCCTCCTGAAGAAACGCAAGCGCCGCTAGCGGCCTCGGCAGACACCGGACGCCGCTCCTTGACGAGCAAACGTCACCTGCCAGGGCACTGGCCACGCGGGCGGCGCCTCAGCACCACCCGCACCACCCGCCCGTCGGCCTCAGCACCACCCGCACCGCCCACCCCGTCGGCCTCAGCACCACCCGCACCACCCGCACCACCCGTCCCATCGGCCACTCGCAACGCAGCCGACGCCTACGACGACGGCAGTTGCTTGCCATAGTCGACGGCTTCCTGTCCCGTGGGCGCCTTGAGGGGGAAGTCCTCACCCCAGTCGGTGAGGCGGATGGTGCCCGCGTCGCCGGCCCGGACCAGGCGCAGGGGGTAGGGGGTGCCCTCCAGGGAGACGTCCAGGGTGCCGCCGGAGCCCTTGTCGCCGGTGATGCGGATGGTGCGGATGCCGGACTGCTCGTGGTGGCCGTCCGTGCACGAGGTCGCCGTGCAGGGTGAGCAGGCCGTCCAGCAGCACGTCCTTGTCGGTGAAGCCGCTGAAGCGCTGGTAGGCCGGGTCATCCTGCCGGGACCTTCACGTACTTGCCCGGCCAGCTTGTCCGCGGCCGCCGCGTCCGACTCGCCGTCCCCTTCCCCCCCGCCTTCCCCGTCCGCCTGGCTCCAGAACCCCACCCCGGCCTTCAGGAACAGGTGCTCCCCCACCCGCAGCAGCCGGAAGGTCGAGCCCTTCAAGGTCACCGAGCCCGTACCGCCGTCCTTGGCCAGCCGCATGTCCAGCTTGTACGTACGGCCGTTGGTCACCACCGTTCCCGACAGCCGCACGGTGTCCGCCGACTTCGCCGCCGCCTTCGTCCGGCTCTGGATCTTCGTGGCCGGCAGCTTCCCGACCCCGTTCGTGCCCGCGTCCGGGTCCTCACCGCATCCCGTCAACCCGGCCCCGGTCGCCACCAGCGCCCAGACCGCACCGACCAGTCGCAGCCCTTCGGGTACGGGGAATCACAGTCACAGGTGGGACACCTCTCGTACGGGGGTGCGCAACGGCAGCGGCGTACCGCAGCGTACCGGGGCGCCGCACGCCCCTCGGAACCAGTCCCTCCGCACCGCTCACCAGGGCGTATCCGACCGGGACGGGCCAGCCTGAAGCCCCTCTTGACAGACAATCCCGAGCGATCTCCACGAATGCGATCCCCAGGAAACGCACAGGAAACGCAGGCGCGGCCCATGGCTGCCGACGCGCCCCGGAGCTTGTCGTCTCTCCCCTCTGCGGCACCGCCATCTTCTGACGGGGCTCCCAGGGCCGCCGCGGGGCGCCGTACCATCGGTCCTATGGCTACGGAAGACGCGGTGCGCGACAGCGCTGGCGACGGTGAACGACCCCGAGATCCACCGGCCCATCACCGAGCTGGGGATGGTCAAATCGGTGGAGATCGGTGCGGACGGAGCGGTCGCGGTCACCGTGTACCTGACGGTCTCCGGCTGCCCGATGCGCGAGACGATCACGCAACACGTGACGGAGGCGGTCTCGACGGGTCGAGGGCGTCACGCGCGTCGACGTCACGCTGGACGTGATGAGCGACGAGCAGCGCCGCGAGCTGGCGTCCGCGCTGCGCGGCGGCCAGGCCGAGCGCGAGGTCCCGTTCGCCAAGCCGGGCTCGCTCACCCGCGTCTACGCGGTCGCCTCCGGCAAGGGCGGCGTCGGCAAGTCCTCCGTGACCGTGAACCTGGCGGCGGCGATGGCGGCCGACGGCCTGAAGGTCGGTGTCGTGGACGCCGACATCTACGGCCACTCCGTGCCGCGCATGCTGGGCGCCGACGGCCGTCCCGACCCAGGTCGAGAACATGATCATGCCGCCGTCCGCGAACGGCGTGAAGGTCATCTCGATCGGCATGTTCACCCCGGGCAACGCACCGGTCGTCTGGCGCGGCCCGATGCTCCACCGCGCTCTCCAGCAGTTCCTGGCGGACGTGTACTGGGGCGACCTGGATGTCCTGCTCCTGGACCTCCCGCCCGGTACGGGCGACATCGCGATCTCGGTCGCGCAGCTGGTCCCGAACGCCGAGATCCTGATCGTGACGACCCCTCAGCAGGCGGCCGCGGAGGTCGCCGAGCGGGCGGGCTCCATCGCCGTACAGACCCACCAGAAGATCGTCGGCGTCGTCGAGAACATGTCCGGCCTGCCCTGCCCGCACTGCGGCGAGATGGTCGACGTCTTCGGCACGGGCGGCGGCCAGGCCGTCGCCGACGGCCTCACCAGGACCACGGGCACCAATGTCCCGGTCCTCGGCTCCATCCCCATCGACGTCCGCCTCCGCGAGGGCGGCGACGAGGGCAGGCCGGTCGTCCTGACGGACCCCGACTCCCCGGCGGGCGCGGCCCTGCGCGCGATCGCGGGGAAGCTGGGGGGACGTCAGAGGGGTCTGTCGGGCATGTCGCTGGGGATCACCCCGAAGAACAAGTTTTAGGGCTCGTACGACGGTTGGGGCGCTCACGCCCCGCAAGAGGCGCGGGGCCGTGCTGGAGGCGCGGCTCCTTCCCCGCTTTCGGCTCTCCCTGCTTTCGGCTCTCCCTGCTTTCGGCTTCGCTCGAACGGGGGACCTCCTGAGCGGGGCCCATGAGTGAGGGGACCTCCCTCGTGGGCGCGAGCAGCCCACGACAACCCGCACCCGGCAAAGGCGCCGCGACAGAACGACGCCGACGGTTCAGCGCGGCGGGCTACGCGTATGCCCCGATGTCCTTGATCATGGCGAAGCCCAGACCGTACGCGCTCATCCCCCTGCCGTACGCGCCCACGTGCACGCCCTCCGGCGTGGAGCCCGCGAGGACCCAGCCGAACTCGGACTCGCGGTAGTGGAAGGGGGTCGGGACCCCGTCCACGGGGAGCGAGAGCGTGGACCAGTCGGGGCCGGTCGAGGTCGTCCGCCAGGACCCACGCCGTCTCGGTCTGCTGGTCCAGCCAGTCGTCCCGCAGGCGTGTGGTCCATCTGGCCGGGCCAGGTGAAGGACAGCAGTCCCACTCCGGCCAGCCAGGCCGCGGAGGACACCGAGGTGGCCTCCAGGATCCCTGTGCCGTCCGCGCTGCGCCGTACGGGGTTCGCGGCGACGGTGACCACGATGGCGAAGCGCTCCCTGTCGTCTTCGCCGGAGCTCTCGTTGCGTATCGAGGGCTCGTCGCCGTGCCCGATCAAACCGTGCTCCACGGTTCCGTCGACCGCCGTACCGACCTGCATCAGCCAGCGCGGCCCCGTGAAGGCCTCGTCGAGGCCGTACCACGGGAAGGGCGCCAGCAGGTAGCCGTCGACCGTGCGCCGGGCGGAGGGGACGCTGTTGTCCGCCCTCCGCGGCCGGCGCCTGCGCGTCTACCCGACTTGTCGTCTCCATCTGCCCGGACGCCTCCTCGCTCTCGTCGGACCTGAGCGGCCCGCCCCCTCGGGCGTCCTCCGGTCCGCACAACAACTGGGCAGCATAGCCACAGCGCTCCGAACAGCGGGGAAACGCCCGGCGCGCGAGGCGCGCACGAGCCTGTTTCACGCCGCGTGAGGGGGCGTGCGCGTAGGGCGGGCATCAGGTACGAGGGGCGTGCGGCGATGGCTTACCGCGCTGGCGTACGCCCGGGAAGGTGCCCGTCGCGCTCGTACGCGTGTGACCGGGGCGGACGGCGGACGGCAGACGGCAGAGGGCAGAGGACAGACTGCGAACGGCAGACGGCTCAGGTGGCGTCCGCGTCGAAGAGCGGGCGGTCGTCCGTCGGCCGCGCTTCTTCGTCATGTCGACGGAGCCACCACTGCCGCCGGACGAGCTGGATGACCTGGATGACCCGGATGATCCTGATGCGGACCAGGGGGACCAGGCGGAGGAGTCGGACTCACGGCCGTGCATCGTGTCCGCGACCTCGGCCATCTCCTTCTTCAGGTCGAAGCCGTTGCGGATCTCCTTGAGGCCCAGGTCGTCGTTGTCCAGTTGCTTGCGGAGGAACGTCTTGGGGTTGCAGGTCCTCGAACTCGAAGTCCTTGAACTCCGGGCCGAGTTCCTGGCGGATGTCCTGCTTGGCGCTCTCCGAGAACTCGCGGATCTTGCGGATGGTGCGCGTGACGTCCTGGATCATCTTCGGGAGCTTCTCCGGGCCGAAGACGAGCACGGCGAGGACAACGAGCGTCACCAGCTCGAGCGGCCCTATGTCATTGAACACCTGAAGCTCCTTGCGATGTCCTCGCGGCCCCGTCCATCGGCCCTCGGCAGTCTTTCTGTGGTGTCTTCCGTGGTCCGGGCCGGGTCCACGGTACCCGGCGTTCCTGTCCATCCGGTACTGCGCGGCGCTCCGGGATTCGTGTAGCGGGCAGGTTTCCCGCCATGCTCTCTCCCCACCTGCCGCCTGGCCCGCAGCACAACTCGCCGACGGTCACCGCAGATCGTCCACGCCGCGTCCGGGATCCTCCCGGCGAACGCGGCCCACCATGGATGCGGCCCACCATGGATTTCCGTCATGGATTCCGTCAGGTTCACGGAGCGCCGCGCAGTGGACGGGGTCAGGGAACCGCAGGAGAGGGGGGTGTGGGAGAGGAGCCCGCGACGGGGGCGGTCAGCAGGCCTGGAGCCGTGAGCTTTGGTGTCGTCGGCCACGAGGCCGACACCACCGGCGGGGCAATCGAGAGCGGACGTATGAGCGGGGACATCGCCGCGGCACCGGCCCACACCGGCGTGATCAGCGGATGCACGGCCTCCTGGTTCTGGCCGACCGGAGCGGGGCCCCCGGGCAGCAGGGGTGCGGACACCTCAGTGGGTGCCATGGGCACGTCGCCCATCTGCCGCTGGCCCTGTCCGAGCAGCGGCCCGGCGGCTCCCCGACGGCGCTGCGATTCAGGGGCGGTGGCGGCGCCCGCGCCCGGTGTCCGCATCGGGGTCACCTTGCTGCCCGGGCCCGAACCGACCCGTGCCTCCGTCGTCTCCCCCGGCGCCCCGGTGGACATCCCGCCGAGCGCGATCGCGGCCAGCGACACCGCCCCGGCCGCCACGAACGCGAACCGCAGCCCGCGCGAGGCCGACCGCTCGGCATCATGACGCCCGACGTGGTGGATACGGAAGCCGCGGTCGCTGGTGAGGCCACCGCCGGCTGCGGGCCCCCCAGGGAATCCCGTCTCTCCGCCCGTGCCCGGAAGTCTTCCGCCGAGGCCTCCCCCGCCCAGCGGCGAGCCACCACCGTCAAGGTCACCTCCCCCGGGAAGCCCCTGGAGGCGGGCCAGGAAACTCTCGGAGGGCGACGGGGGGGCCGCCTTCGCGAACACACTCTTCAACCGGCGCTGGGCGTCCGCCTCCGCCTTGCATTTCGCGCAGGTGGCAAGGTGTGCCAGGACACGCTCACGCGAGTCATGACCGAGCTCTCCGTCCACCAGAGCGGAGAGTCGGTCCCCAAGATGCTGATCGGCGACGCGCCGCTCGCCGGGATTCGGCCGTGATCCACTCACGCGGTCGCGCCCCCTCCTCCCAGCGTCGGCACTCCGATGGCCCCCACTGCCTTAAGGGCGGGGAGGACCCCCACCGCCGCGGCGCTCCGCGCGGGCCTCCGGCGAACGGTGTGCGAGAGCCTTGCGCAGCTGGGAGCGGCCGCGGTGGATCCGGGAGCGGACCGTGCCGAGCTTGACGCGCGAGGGTCGCGGCGATCTCCTCGTACGACAGCCCCTCGATGTCGCAGAGGACGACGGCGGCGCGGAACTCGGGCGCGAGGGTGTCGAGGGCCTGCTGGACGTCCGCGTCGAAGTGGGAGTCGTTGAAGACCTGTTGCGGGGAGGGCTCACGGCTGGGCAGCCGCTCGGCCGCGTCCTCACCGAGCGCGTCGAAGCGGATGCGCTGCTTGCGGCGCACCATGTCCAGGAAGAGGTTCGTGGTGATGCGGTGCAGCCAGCCCTCGAAGGTGCCGGGCGTGTACGTCGACAGGGAGCGGAAGACCCGGACGAAGACCTCCTGGGTGAGGTCCTCGGCATCGTGCTGGTTTCCGGTCAGGCGGTAGGCGAGCCGGTAGACCCGGCCGCTGTGGGTGCTGACGATCTCCTCCCAGGTGGGCGGAGTCCACGCCTGCGCGTCCGCGTCGGTGGTGAAGGTCGCGGTCTGCGCGAAGTCAGCGGCGTGGCTGTGGTCAGCGGTGTCGTTCACGGATTTCGGCCTGCCCGCCGATCCGAGAAAGCGCCGCAGCACTCCTCCGCGATCCACAGGCGCGGCCGCACCTCCCCTGTCGGCTCTGGTGGTGTCCAGTGGAGCCCCTACCATAGCCACCTCGCCCGTTAGCTCCGGATAAGCGGTTTTACGAGAAATTTGACACATGCTGACCCGGCTGATGCTCCTGCGTCAGCACTTGCCCGGTGTCCTGCCCGGTGTCCTGATCCATCCGCTGCCCCCCGCGTGCGTCTCTCGCATCCCTCTAAACGACCGGTCCCATCCGCAGGTTCCCGACGCCAACGGATACAGTCACGCCCAGGCAACCACGGGGACAGGAGAGGGCCATTACCGGCAACCGGCAGACGAGTTGGGCGTTCGCCGACGCCTTTGTCGCCGAGGACGACGCGCTGCGCTGGGCCCGCGACCGGGCCCGCGAGGCAGGGCTGCGCTCGGTGTCGCCCGGCACGGGCGCCGCGCTGCGGTTGCTCGCCGCCTCCGTGGACGCCAAGGCGGTGGCGGAGATCGGGACCGGGACCGGCGTCTCCGGGATTCATCTGCTGCACGGTATGCGGCCGGACGGCGTCCTGACCACCGTGGACCCGGAGCCCGAGCACCAGCAGTTCGCCCGGCAGGCCTTCCGCGCGTGCCGGCTTCGCCAGCAACCGGGCCCGCTTCATCCCGGGCCGCGCCCTGGACGTTCTGCCCCGGCTCGCGGACGCCGGCTACGACCTCGTCTTCTGCGACGGCGACCGCCTGGAGTGCCTCGACTACCTCGCTGAATCGTTGCGGCTGCTCCGTCCGGGAGGCCTCGTCGGTCTTCGAGGGCGTCTTCGCCAACGGCCGGACCGTGGACGCGAGCCCGCAGCCCACCGAGGTCATACGCCTGCGGGAGCTGCTGCGCACGGTCCGCGAGAGCCAGGATCTGGTCCCGTCACTGCTCCCGGTGGGCGACGGACTGCTGTGCGCGGTCAAGCGCTGACGGACAGTGTGGTCGAACGTCGATCATCGAACGTCGGACGGTGACGGGACCGGCCGGGCGGACCAGGTCCGGAAACAGGTCAGGGCCGGAAGCGGATCAGGCCCGAAAACAGCTGCCCCGGCACCGCGCGTTCGGTGCCGGGGCAGCTGAAAGATGTGTATGGTCGCTACCGCGCGTCAGCCGACGACCTTCTTGAGGGCGTCGCCGAGCGCGTCGGCCTCGTCAGGGGTCAGCTCGACGACGAGCCGACCGCCGCCTTCGAGCGGAACGCGCATGACGATGCCCCGCCCCTCCTTGGTCACCTCGAGCGGGCCATCGCCCGTCCGCGGCTTCATGGCCGCCATGCTCGTTCCCCTTCCTGAAACCAGCTCATCGTCAGCCGACGGCCCCTTGAAGGGCACGCGCGTTCTCTCCTCGGACACGCGACACCGGCATCGAACACATTGCTTCCAGGCCATTATCCCGCATCTCAGGACCCGATGACCAACATCAGTCGGCATCGCTTGGGCAACGCGCGCGAGCAAAACCACTCAATTCGGCGATGTGACTGCGATACTGCGCCGCCGCATCGACTTCTGCCGGACCGGCACCGGAATTCTTTGACGCAGGTCACACGTCCGACCCCGCGCCACCGTCCGTGATCTCCGCCATGCTGTGCGATGACGCAGGGACGTACCGACCGGTACGCCGGAGCCGCGACACCGCCTGAGGGGAACCGCCATGGCCGACACCGTGCTCTACGAGGTGAGCGACGGACTCGCGACGATCACGCTGAACCGTCCCGAGGCGATGAACGCGCTGAACATCGAGACCAAGGTCGCCCTCCGGGAGGCGGCACGGTCCGCCGCCGACGATGCCGCCGTACGGGCCGTGCTGCTGACCGCCGCCGGGGACCGGGCGTTCTGCGTGGGGCAGGACCTCAAGGAGCACATCGGGCTGCTGGCCGCAGACCGGGAGGCCGGCTCCGGGCAGAGCATGAACACGGTACGGGAGCACTACAACCCGATCGTGCGGGCGCTGGCCGGAATGGCGAAGCCTGTGGTGGCCGGTGTGAACGGCGTCGCGGCCGGGGCCGGCTTCGGCTTCGCGCTCGCCGCGGACTACCGGGTGGTCGCGGACAAGGCGTCCTTCAACACGTCGTTCGCCGGGGTCGCGCTCACCGCCGACTCCGGTGTCTCGTGGACCCTGCCGCGGGTCGTCGGTCCCGGGCGCGCCGCCGACCTGCTGCTCTTCCCGCGGAGTATCAAGGCCCAGGAGGCGTACGAGCTGGGGATCGCCAACCGGGTCGTGGCGGCGGGCGAGCTGCGGGCCGAGGCGGAGAAGGTGGCCCGGGCGCTGGCCGAGGGGCCGACCCTGGCGTACGCGGCGCTGAAGGAGTCGATCGCGTACGGGCTGTCCCACTCGCTGGAGGAGACCCTGGAGAAGGAGGACGAGCTGCAGACACGGGCGGGGGCCTCGGAGGACCACGAGATCGCGGTCCAGGCGTTCGTCAACAAGGAGAAGCCGAAGTATCTGGGGCGCTGAGGGGAAGCATCCGGGGCACTGAGGCAACGGGAGCGCGGGGGCCCGGCGGAGCGCTCAGCCCCCTCTCGCCGCGCAGTCGGCCAGGTGCTCGCCGGCCAGCGGGTATGCCTGCACCAGCGGGTACGCCGTCGTGAGCCCCACGAAATGTCAGTCCCCAGGGCCCACGGGCAACGCGCCCTGTCGTCCGGCCCGCTGCCGCGGTGTCACGGTGTCGCTCACTGGTGGTTTCCCTCCTCCGGTGTATGCGGGGAGGTGCCGGAAGGGCCCGTCGCCGCGCGGGCTCCGGCGAGGGCGGCCTCCAGATCGGCGATGCGGGTGTCCCGCTCGGCGAGCTCGGCACCGAGGCGGCCGAGGGCGTCGTCCACGTCCGCCATGCGGTACCCGCGTACGGTGACCGGGAAGCGCAGCGTCTCCACGTCCGCGCGGTTCACCGGGCGATCCTGCGGCAGGGGGTCCCGGAAGCACTCGGGCGCGGCCTCGGGCAGCGCGCCGCTCTCGCCACCGCCCACCATGGTGAGCGTCACCGCGGCGACCACGACGGTGAGCGCGACGACCAGGAACAAGAACATGAGCATCGCTGGGTACCCCTTCTGTCGTGCCGCGCCTGCGGGGCGCCTCCGCCGGCTCTGCGGTGTCCAGGTCTGATCTGTCCAAGTCCGATCGTGCCATGCGAGGCTGACAGTCAGGGTCGCAGGCGGCTGAGCAGTCGCAGGCGGCCAAGCAGCGGCACGTACTCGGAGAGGTCACAGGGGATGCTCAGGCTGGGCAGGCGTGAATTCGGCACGCACGAGCCGGTGATCATGGCGATCGTGAACCGGACCCCCGACTCCTTCTACGACCAGGGGGCCACGTTCCACGACGAGCCGGCACTCGCGCGCGTGGAGCAGGCGGTGGCCGAGGGGGCCGCGATCATCGACGTCGGCGGGGTCAAGGCCGGGCCGGGGGAAGAGGTGAGTGCCGAAGAGGAGGCGCGGCGCACGGTGGGCTTCGTCGCGGAGGTGCGGCGTCGCTTCCCGGACGTGGTCATCAGCGTCGACACCTGGCGGCACGAGGTGGGCGAGGCGGTGTGCGAGGCGGGGGCCGACCTGCTCAACGACGCGTGGGGCGGGGTCGATCCGCGGCTGGCGGAGACCGCGGCGCGCTACGGAGTGGGCCTCGTCTGCACGCACGCGGGGGGCACCCAGCCGCGCACCCGCCCCCATCGCGTCACCTACGACGACGTCATGGCCGACATCCTCCGGGTGACCGTCGCTCTGGCCGAGCGTGCGGTGTCCCTCGGTGTGCCCCGGGAGTCGGTACTCATCGATCCCGGCCACGACTTCGGCAAGAACACGCGCCACAGTCTGGAGGCGACACGGCGGCTGGACGAGATGGTCGCGACGGGGTGGCCGGTGCTGGTGTCCCTGTCCAACAAGGACTTCGTCGGGGAGACCCTGGACAAGCCGGTGAAGGAGCGGGTGCTGGGGACTCTGGCGACGACGGCCGTGTCGGCGTGGCTGGGGGCGCGGGTGTACCGGGTGCACGAGGTCGCCGAGACCCGGCAGGTACTGGACATGGTGGCGTCGATCGCGGGGCACCGACCGCCTGCCGTGGCCCGGCGGGGGCTCGCGTAGGGCCGCGGGCCAGGACGTTTCCTCGCCCCCGCCGCCCCTCCTACCGTCCCGCCTCCTACCGTCCCGCCTCTTACCGTCCCGCCTCCTTCGACACCAACGCCACCGCCTCGTCCACGTCGTCCGTCAGGTGGAACAGGAGCAGATCGTGCTCCGCCGCCTTGCCCTGGGCCACCAGTGTGTTCTTGAGCCAGTCCACCAGGCCGCCCCAGTACTCCGTACCGAAGAGAACGATGGGGAAGCGGGTGACCTTCTGGGTCTGGACCAGGGTCAGCGCTTCGAAGAATTCGTCCAGCGTGCCGACGCCACCCGGCAGGACCACGAAGCCCTGCGCGTACTTGACGAACATCATCTTCCGGACGAAGAAGTAGCGGAAGTTGAGCCCGATGTCGACGTAGGGATTCAGGCCCTGCTCGAAAGGCAGCTCGATCCCGAGGCCGACCGAGATGCCCCGCGCCTCGCAGGCACCCTTGTTCGCGGCCTCCATGGCGCCCGGTCCGCCACCCGTGATGACGGCGAAGCCCGCCTCGACCAGGCCTCGTCCGAGGGCCACCCCCGCCTCGTACTCAGGAGAGTCCGCCGGGGTCCGTGCGGAGCCGAAGACGCTGATGGCGGGCGGGAGTTCAGCCAGCGTGCCGAAGCCCTCGATGAA
Source organism: uncultured Actinomycetota bacterium (assembly GCA_963711935.1). Classification (GTDB taxonomy): domain Bacteria; phylum Actinomycetota; class Actinomycetes; order Streptomycetales; family Streptomycetaceae; genus Streptomyces. The sequence goes on along the minus strand of CAVQGD010000033.1, from coordinate 46,968 downwards.
CTCCGACTGGATGCGCAGGACGCGCCAGGGGTCGGTGTGGACCCAGTCGGAGGGGCCGCCCGCGTCCAGCAGCCGCTGGTCCGTCGTGCTCGCCTGTACCTGGCCCCGCCTGCGCAGCACGGGGCCCAGCCGCTGCTCCTTGGGTGGCTGCTTCCTGCCCTCGGGGTTCCCAGTAGCCATGTGTGCTCCCTTACGCCGTGCTGGACTTTCCACCTCAGCGTAGATCCCCGCAGGTTACGGACGGGGGACGCGGGCATGTCCGCCACGAACCGTCATGACTCACGTCAGGGAACGCCATGGTGCACAGTCAAGAAACCCCGCTGTGCACAGTCAGGGAACCCCATGGTGCGCAGTAAGGGAACCCCTGGTGCGCAGTGAGGGAACCCCCTGATGCACGAACCGCTGCCGGAGTGCCGTCAGGACGTCAGCCACGCCCTCAGCCGCTCCTCGCCCGCCAGGATCTTCGCCGTCTCCACCCGCTCGTCACGCCTGTGCGCCAAGTGCGGGTTCCCGGGACCGTAGTTGACGGCCGGGATGCCGAGCGCGCTGAAGCGGGACACGTCCGTCCAGCCGTACTTGGGCTGCGGGGTGCCCCCGACCGCCTCGATGAAGGCGGCGGCGGCCGGATGGGACAGACCGGGCAGCGCCGCGGCACTGTGGTCGTCCACCACGAACTCCTCCACCCCGCAGTCCGCGAACACCTCGCGGACATGGGCCAGCGCCTCATCCTCCGTACGGTCCGGCGCGTACCGGAAGTTGACGCTCACGACGCACTCGTCGGGGATGACGTTGCCGGCCACGCCGCCCGAGATGCCGACCGCGTTCAGGCCCTCCCGGTACTCCAGACCGTCGATCACCGGGTAGCGGGGTTCGTACGCCGCCAGCCGGGCCAGGATCGGGGCCGCCGTGTGGATGGCGTTGGAGCCCATCCATCCGCGCGCCGAGTGCGCCCGCTCGCCCTTGGTCTTCAGCAGGACCCTCAGGGTGCCCTGGCAGCCGCCCTCGACCTCGCCGTCCGTGCCCTCCAGGAGGATCGCGAAGTCACCCGCCAGCCAGTCGGGGTGGGCCTCGGACACATGCTTCAGGCCGTTCAGATGTGCGGCGACCTCTTCGTTGTCGTAGAAGACGAACGTGACGTCGCGGTTCGGCTCCGGGACCGTCGCCGCGATGCGCAGCTGGACCGCCACCCCCGACTTCATGTCGCACGTGCCGCAGCCCCACAGCACCCCGTCCTCGTCCAGCCGTGACGGTACGTTGTCCGCGAGGGGGACTGTGTCGATGTGCCCGGCGAGGATCACGCGTTCGGTGTGGCCGAGGTGCGTACGGGCGACGACGTTGTTGCCGTACCGGTCGACCGTCAGGTGCGGCAGGGCGCGCAGCGCGCTCTCGATCGCGTCCGCGAGCGGCTTCTCGCTGCCGCTCTCGGAGGGGAAGTCGACGAGCTGCGCGGTCAGCCGCGCGGCGTCCAACGTGAGGTCAAGCGGGGTATCAGCCATGCCGACGACCCTAACGCCCCTGCGGTACGCGCACCCCATGACCGATCCCGCCGCACTTACCCCGTTGTCCACTTCCCGTGTCTCCTTTCCGTGCCTCCTTTGGTGTGCCTCCTTTGGCGTTCACGGGGTGTTCAGGAGAGCCGCTCCACCGCCGCCGCCACCCGCTTGTCCGTCGCCGTCAGCGCCACGCGGACGAACCTGTCGCCCGCCGGACCGTAGAAGTCGCCCGGCGCCACCAGGATCCCCCGCTCCGCGAGGTGTGCCACCGTGTCCCAGCAGGACTCCTCGCGGGTCGCCCACAGATAGAGGCCGGCCTCGCTGTGCTCGATGCGGAAGCCGTGGTTCAGCAGGGCGTCGCGGAGGAGGGTGCGGCGGGCCGCGTACCGTTCCCGCTGCTCGCGGACGTGCGCGTCGTCGCCCAGGGCCGCGACCACGGCCGCCTGGGTCGGCGCGGACGTCATCATGCCGCCGTGCTTGCGGATCTCCAGCAGCGGGCCGAGGACCGCGGGGTCACCGGCGAGGAAGGCCGCGCGGTAGCCCGCCAGGTTCGAGCGCTTGGAGAGGGAGTGCACCGAGACGATCCCGTCGTACGAGCCGCCACACACCTCCGGGTGGAGCACGGAGACGGGGTCGGCCTCCCAGCCCAGCTCGAGGTAGCACTCGTCGGAGAAGACGAGGATCGCCGTGCTCGCGGGCCCAGGCGACGGTCCGGGTCAGCTCGTCCTTGCCGAGCACCCTGCCCGTGGGGTTCGACGGCGAGTTCACCCACAGCAGCTTCAGGCCGGCCGGGTCCAGCCCGGCCGGGCCGTCGTACGCCACGTCGTCGTACGCCACGGAGTCCGCGCGTGCGAGGCGGGCGCCGACCTCGTACGTCGGGTAGGCCAGGCGCGGGTACGCGACCCGGTCGCCGGGGCCGAGGCCCAGCTGGGTGGGGAGCCAGGCGACGAGTTCCTTGCTGCCGACGATCGGGAGGACGTGGCGGTGGGTGATCCCGCGGGCGCCGAGTCGGCGTTCCACCCAGCCCGTGATCGCGTCCCGCAGTTCGGGGGTGCCCCAGACGGTCGGGTAGCCCGGGGAGTCGGCCGCGGCGACCAGGGCCTTCTGGATCAGCTCGGGGACCGGGTCGACGGGGGTGCCGACGGAGAGGTCGACGAGGCCTCCCGGGTGCGCGGCGGCCGTCTTCTTGTAAGGCTCCAGCTTGTCCCAGGGGAAGGTGGGCAGCCGGTCGGAGACTGCGGACACGGGTACTCGCTCACTTTCTGCTACGGCTTCTGCTACGGCAAACGCCTCGGTCCCGTACGGCGATCAATGCGATCAGGCCGTACGGGACCGAGGCGGCGCGGATGCGGACCGGACCGCTCAGTGGTCCTGGTTCATCGGGGGCAGGCCCGCGATGAAGGGGTGGTCGCGCTCGATCAGCCCCAGTTTGCTGGCGCCACCGGGCGAACCGAGCTCGTCGAAGAACTCGACGTTCGCCTTGTAGTAGTCCTTCCACTCCTCCGGGGTGTCATCTTCGTAGAAGATCGCCTCGACCGGGCAGACCGGTTCACAGGCGCCACAGTCGACGCATTCGTCCGGGTGGATGTAGAGGGACCGCTGGCCCTCGTAGATGCAGTCGACCGGGCACTCCTCGATGCACGCCTTGTCCTTGACGTCGACACAAGGCTCTGCGATGACGTAGGTCACGCTGTCGTTCCTCCTCGATAGGGCGCTGGCGGGCCTCCTCAGGCTCCGCCGCCTGGCGCGCGGGAGCGCGGCGTCGTCGATGCCCGCACCTAGTATCTCCGTTTCTGGACATGATCCGAACAGGAGAGGTGAACCGACCTGTGGAAAACTCTGGTGGTGTGCGGCTCGAGGTCCGTATCACCGCTGCTGACGTGGGCAAACGGGTTTCGGTCCGGCGAATTGAGGAAGCTGCGCCGAAGGGTGAGAAGTTCACCGACACGGTCGGTGTTCTCACATCCTGGGACGAGGGTGTGCTGGTGATCACACGGCGGACCGGAGAGCGGGTCCGGATCGCGGAGTCGTCGCTGGTCGCGGGCAAGGTGGTCCCCCCGGCTCCGGCCCGGCGGCGGCGCCCCGCCAGGCCGGAGCCGGAGCCGGAGCCGGAGCCGGAGAAACCCCCTGCCGGGACAGACGGCTCCCCCGGCGAGTCGTACCGATCACCGTGACCGGGCACCAGGGTGGTGTGCGTGCTCCACAGCCACCGGAGCCGGAGCGGGCCGCTGAGGTGCGGCGGCGGTTCGGGGAGGAGGCGCGGGCCGGGCGACCGGATCTGGCGGCGCTGTGCCTGCTGGTGGGGGCGGCCGGGGACGGGGCACTGGACGAGGCCGGGATGGACGCGGCGCAGATCGAGCTCGACCGGCTGGCGGGGCAGGTGCCGTTCCGGCCCGGCGGGCCCCGGGACTGGGCGCTCGCGCTGGCCGAGTTGCTCGGCGAGCGCTGCCGGTTCCGCGGCTCGCCCGGCGACTACCAGCGGCTGGAGTCCTCGTTCCTGCACGAGGTGCTGCGGCGGCGGCGCGGGCTGCCCATCCTGCTCTCGGTGGTGTGGATGGAGGTCGCCCGGCGAGCGGGCGCGCACGTGTACGGGGTCGCGCTGCCGGGGCACTTCGTCGTGGGTTTCGGTCCGCCCGCCCCTCACCCGCCTACCCCTCCTCCGGCCACCGCCCCTCCCCCGGCCACCGCCCCTCAAGGAGCCTCGCCCGGTGGTTCCTTCCAGGAGCAGGTGCTCGCCGACCCCTTCGACGGGGGGCGCGTCCTGACCGGCGGTGACGCGCAGCTCCTGGTGGCGGGGGCCACGGGCGCGCCGCTCGATCCGTCGATGCTCACGCCCGCCGCTCCGCTCGACGTCGTCCTGCGCGTCCTCAACAACATCCGCGCCTGGGCCGCCTCCCGCCCGGAACGCTCGGACGTCTCCCTGTGGGCCGTCGAGCTCTCCCTGCTCCTGCCCTCCCACCCGGCCCGCCTCCGCTACGAGCACGCCCAGCTTCTGGTCCAGCACGGCGACTTCCTGCGCGGCGCCGCAGAGCTCGACGCGTACGCCGATGTCGTGTCGGCCGTCGACGAGCCGGCCGCCGAGCGGGTACGCCACCAGGCACGGGCAGCCCGGGCGACGCTCAACTGACGCGGAACCGCGCGAAGGGCACCTGAGCGAGGCCGGGTGCCTTGACGCCGACGCCCCCCGGGGGGCGGACCGAGCCCGAAAGGGCAGCTCAGGACCCCAATGGGCAGCTCAGGGCCCCAAAGGGCAGCTCAGGTCCCGAAAAGGCAGCTCGGCAGAGGCAGCTCAGCTGGGGTTGATCTCTATCACGCCGGTGCGCTCGGCGTCCGTCTTGCCGAGGAGGGCCCGGCGCAGGGCACCGATCACGTCCTCGGGCGTCACGGCGGTCTCCTTGCCGTTGCCCCGGACGATCCGGACGCCCTCGAAGGTGCTGCCGTACAGCTCCTTCAGCGCGGCCCTGTCGTAGTACTCGACGAGCCTGCCGTCCAGGGGCTTCACCTCGATGAACTTCCACAGGGAGTTCTCCGGGCTGAACCGGATGACCGCCGGCCCCGCCTTGACCGTGACGATCCCGGACATCGCGGGCTCCGCGAACTCCTTCATCATCCGGTCGACCTCGGCGTTGGAGACCGTCGGCTCCTTGATGGTCGTGGGCAACTGCACGGCGTCGGCTCGCGCTGGTCTCGACCTGGGTGCGGTACGCCTCCTCGACGGCCTTGATGGACGGGCCGAGGGCGATGCTCTTGCCCGTCTTGCCGTACACGGCGACGGCCTTGCCGGACTCGAACTTGATCGTGCCCTCGGTGGCCGTGCCGGAGCCGCCCGCGACACGCTCCAGGGCGGCCCGCAGCTTCTCCTCGTCGACGGGCATGGCGGGTTCGACGACGCGTTTGCTGCCCGAACAGCGAGCCGATCACCGACACGGGGTTGTAGTCGCTTTTGGCCGCGGCGCTGATCGTGGCGTCGGCGTCGAGCTGGAGGCCCGCCTGGTCCGGCGCGAGCGACACGGTCTGTCCGTCGACGGACAGCTTGAGCGCCTTGTCGGTACGGTCCCCGAGGGCCTTGTCGAGCTTCTTGACGGCCTCGTCGCGGGTGCCGCCGCCGATGTCGACGCCGAGCACGGTGGTGCCCTTGGGCACGTCGGAGTGGTTCATGAGCAGCCCCGCGCCGTATACGCCGGCCGCGAGGAACACGAGGCCGCCGCCCAGCAGCACCACCTTGCTGCGGCCCTTCTTGGCCGGCTTCGAGGAGGTGGCTGTGGCCGGCTGTTCCGGGGTCGGCAGCTTCGGCGGCGTGTGCGGTCCCGGACCGCCGCCCTGGGGGGTGCCGGGCGGGACGAGCGGGACGCCGCTGGTCAGGGGGTGCCCGGAGACGTTCTCCTCGGGGCCGCCGGGGACGTTGTACCCCTGCTGGGTGCCGGGTTCGGGCACAGGCCACTGGGGCATGAGGGCCGCGGTGTCGTCGCTGAGGCCGCCGCCGGGGCCGGGGAAGTCACCGCGGGGACCGCCGAAGGGACCGCTGCCGGGGACGCCCCCCGGATATCCCGTGGTCGCGCCGGGCCCGCCCGGGGCTCCGGAGGGGCCACCGCCCGGGTCGCCGAAGCCCAGGTCGGGCACCGGGGGCGGGGACGGCACCCAGCTGTTGCCGGTGACCGGGCCACCGGTCAACCCGCTCAGACCGTTCGGACCGCTCGACCGTCGGGCCGTGACCGCCCGGACCGTTCGGACCGCCCGGACCGTTCGGACCGCCCGGACCGTTCGGACCGCTCAGTCCGTTCGGACCGGCACCGTTGGCACGCGGACCCCTACCACCCGAACCACCGCCATACGGACTGCCACCCCCCGAACCACCGGCATACGGACCCCCACCACCCGAGCCACCGGCATACGGACTGCCACCACCCGAACCCCCGCCGTACGGCCCCCCACCACCCGAGCCCTCGGCACGCGGACCGTCACCCCCCGAACTGCCCTTGCCGCCACCGGACTTGGAGCGTGGCGCGAACCAGTCGCTGGCCTTCTCCCTGGCCGGCGCGGAGGCCTCCGGCGAAGGCGAGGCGGTGTCCGCCGGCACGGGCATGCTCACCGTGCCCGTGGTCTCCGACTCGCTGCCCGCCTCGTCCGCCGCTCCCTCGGCCTCTGCCACCGGCTTGCGGACGACGACCGGCGGAATGGGCCGCGAGCCGGGGATGTTGATCCGGACCCGTGTCGTCAGCGTGGTCTCGGTCTTGCGCTCCTCCGGCTGCGGGCCCGCTGCCGGACGGCGGCCCGCGTCCGCACGCCCTCGGAAGCCATGGGGGTCCCGTACGGCGGTGTCCCCGAGGGGTACGCGGTTCCTCCGCGCCCGCTTGGGCCCGGAGGACGAAGTGTCAGTTTCACGACTCAAGGCAGGTTCTCCCGGTTGGCTCCGCCGCCCGTGACGACCTCACACAGCGGGCGGCTCGGCGGCGCGCACCACCATACTGGCCACTCCTCGCCCGTATCCCACGACCGCTGAGGAAACCCGCACGGGCCCTCCGCCGGCGCTTTCCGGCGAAGTGGTGCGTCACCTGCCACGTCGGGCACCGGGGCCGTCCGGTTGCCGCCCTGACCCAAGCGTGGCGCACATCACAGCGAGCGCCATGCCGCCGAGCAGGAAGAGATACGAGCCGGCTCCCGCGGCGAAGAGGAAGTCCCCTTCCGGACGGCTGGCGGTGAGCAGGATGACGGCGATCATCCAGCCCAGGCGCAGGCGCGACGGCCCCGGCCCGGTACCCGTCGCGTGCGCGCCGCCCAGGAAGAGCCCGGCCGCGCCCAGCAGCGCGAGCAGCAACCCGCCCGGGAACCAGGCGGACTGGACCAGACCCCCGGCCGCCGCGACCACGGCACCGAGCAGGAACAGCCCCCGATAGGCGGCGGCCCGTCCGGCCGGGGGCACCGTCAACGGCTGTGCCAGCGCGCTGCCTTGCTCACCCGTCATGCCCACCGCCTTCATGGGGTGACCGCCCTTCTCGTCCCGTCTGTCCCGTCTGTCCCGCCTGTCCTGCCTGTCCTGCCTGTCCCGCCGCCGAACCGTGCTCTTCGACGCCCTCGAAGACGCCCTCGAACAAGTCCGCTCTCCCGACCGCCCCCTTCGTGTCTGCCGCGCACCAATTCGTAGTACTCGGTGGTGAAGAGCGGCTGCGCCAGCTCGTTGGAGAGCGCGAAGAAGGGCTCGGCGACCGTCGATCTGCGTGGCGTGCGCCCGCATCGCCGCGGCCTTGGCGGCGGCGTAGGCGGTGCCGTCGATCTCGGTGGTGATCGATCCGGTCGTCGACGACACCGGGTACGTCGTCGAGGGCGGCGACCTTGGCGAAGGGCAGACGTCCGGACTCGGCGAGCGCCGCGCGCAGCCGGGCGAAGCCCTCCTCGGCGACGGAGCGCGGCACCCGGTTCCAGTAGACCTTGGCGATCGTCCCAGGGCTCGCCGAGCTCCGCCGGAAGTCCGGGTCGGCGGCCAGGTCCGCGGCGCGCATGGCGACGCGGTGGGCCTGGATGTGGTCGGGGTGGCCGTAGCCGCCGTTCGGGTCGTAGGTGACGAGGACCTGAGGGCGGACCTCGCGGATCACCTCGACGAGGTGCCCGGCGGCCTCGTCGACGTCGGCCTGCCAGAAGGCAGCTCGCGCGGTCGTTCTGCTGCGACGCCCATCATCCCGGAGTCCCGGAAGCGCCCGGGGCCGCCGAGGAAGCGGTGGTCGGTGACGCCGAGCGCGCTTCATCGCCGCGGCCAGCTCGCCGCGCGCGGTGGGCGCCGAGCGCGCCGTCACGGTCGGGCGCGAGGTGAGCGAGCTCGGGCGGAATGACCTCGCCCTCCTCGCCGAGGGTGCAGGTCACCAGCGTGACCTGGGCGCCCTCGGCCGCGTACCTGGCCATGGTCGCGCCGTTGTTGATCGACTCGTCGTCCGGGTGCGCGTGCACCAGAAGCAGACGACGGGCGCGGCGAGAGGGGTCCCCCGGCCGGAGGCCGGGGAGGGCAGATCGCTCATGGCCCCACCCTACGAGGCGACGCCCGCCCCCGTGGCGTGCACAGGTCATCCACAGAACGGGATCAGAAGCGGGAGCAGAGGCAGGAGCGGGATCAGGAACTGGCTCTGAAGCGGGCGCCGAAGCGAGGTCAGGAGCGGCGCCGAAGCGGGATCAGGCCGTACGGGACCGAGGCGGGCTCAGAACTTGATGCCGCCGATCATGCCCGCGATGTTCGTCGTCAGCTCGCTGATCGTCGGCGCGATGGTCGAGGAGGCGAGATAGAACCCGAGCAGAACACAGACGGCCGCGTGCCCACCCTTCAGTCCTGACTTCTTGATCAGGAGGAAGACGATGATCGCCAGCAGCACCACCGCCGAAATCGAGAGTGCCACGGCGGTTCACCTCCAAGATCCCAGAGCGGGTCGATTTTGTACAGTCCATACAGCAGCCAGCGGGTTCATACCCACGCAGCGCCATTGATCATAACTATCCGTCCGCGCGCATCGATCGGCGCACGGCCGCACAAGGGGGCGCATGGCCAATATGGTCGGGGCATGACGACCGAGCCCGACTCCTTCCCCCGCCGGCACGCCCGCACCCAGCGCTTCACGCTCGGCGCACCGCGCGCTTTCACCGTGGCCCCGACGGTTCCCGTGTCGTGTTCCTGCGGTCCTCCTCCGGTACCGACCGGGCGAACCTGCTGTGGGTGCTACGACGTGACGGACGGCGAGGAACGCGTCGCCGCCGACCCGCACGCGCTGCTCGGCGGCGCCGCCGAGAAGCTGTCGGCCGAGGAGCGGGCCCGCCGCGAACGCAGCCGCGAGGGCGGCGCCGGCATCGTCGGCTACGCCACCGACACGGCCGTCGAGTTGGCCTCTTTCGCCTTGTCAGGGCGGCTTTTCGCGGCCGAACTGCGAGCCGGCACGGCGCGCGAACTGCCCGTTCCCGGCCCGGTGATCGACCCGCGCCCCTCCCCCGACGGCCGGCACGTCGCGTATGTCGCCCGGGGGCGCCCTGCGGGTCGTCGGGCGCCGAGGGCGAGGGCGACCGGGCGCTCGCCGAGGAAGGCCTGAGTCGGAGACGTCACCTACGGCCTGGCCGAGTTCATCGCGGCCGAGGAGATGGGCCGTTCGCGCGGTTTCTGGTGGTCGCCGGAGTCGGACCGGCTGCTCGTGTCGCGCGTGGACGACACTCCGGTCACCGCTGGTGGATCTCCGACCCCGCGCACCCGGAGCGGGAGCCGCAGCAGGTCGCGTATCCGGCGGCGGGAACGGACAACGCGGACGTACGGCTCTTCGTCGTCGGACCTCGACGGGGAGCGCACGGAGGTGGTCTGGGACCGGGCACGCTACCCGTATCTGGCACATGTGCACTGGTCGGCGGCGGGTGCGCCGCTGCTCCTGGTGCAGGCGCGGGACCAGCGCAGCCAGCTGTTCCTGGCCGTGGACCCGGACTCGGGGGCGACCCGGATGGTGCACGCGGACGAAGATCCACATTGGCTGGATCTTTTCCCCGGCGTACCGGCCTGGACGCCCGTCCGGACAGCTCGTGCGCATCGCCGACGAGGGCGGCGCGCGGGTGCTCGCGGTGGGCGAACGGCCGCTGACGGGGCCGCAGTTGCACGTCCGCGCGGTGCTCGACGTGGCCGACGACGACGTGCTGGTCGTCGGCGTCGGCGGGCGAGGCGGCCGCCGACCCGGAGATCGGCGAGGTCCATGTGTACCGCGTGAACGAGCTCGGCGTGGAGCGCGTGTCGCAGGAGCCCGGCGTGCACTCGGCGGTGCGCGCCGGAGGCGTGACCGTGCTCGTCTCGGCGGTACCGGACCGAGCCCGGCACCCGGGTGCGGGTGCTGCGGGACGGCAAGCGAACCGAGAAGGGGGCTCCCCGCCGGAGGCCGGCGCTGCCGAGGCCGGAGACGGCGCCGTCGTACGCCGAAGACCCCGGCCTGTCCCCGCGCGTGACCCTCACCCAGGGGGGCGCACGCCGAATCCCGTGCGCCGTGCTTATGCCTACGGACTATCGACGGCGACACTCCTCTCCCGGTACTCCTGGATCCGTACGGCGGCCCGCACGGCCAGCGGGTGCTCGCCGCGCACAACCCGCACCTGACCTCGCAGTGGTTCGCCGACCAGGGCTTCGCGGTGATCGTCGCCGACGGGCGCGGAACCCCGGGCCGCTCGCCGGCCTGGGAGAAGGCGATCAAGGACGACCTCGCCGCGGTCGTCCTCGACGACCAGGTGGACGCGCTCCAGGCCCTCGCCGCCGACTTCCCGCTCGACCTCACCCGGGTCGCCATCCGGGGCTGGTCCTTCGGCGGCTACCTGGCGGGCCTCGCGGTGCTGCGCCGCCCGGACGTCTTCCACGCGGGCATCGTCGGGCGCACCGGTCACCGATCTGCGCCTGTACGACACGCACTACAGGAGCGCTACCTGGGCGACCCGGGCGAGCAGCCCGAGGTGTACGCGCAGAACTCACTGATCGACGACAACGGCCTGGTCGGACGCCGCGGAACCGCACCGCCCGCATGATGATCATTCATGGCCTGGCCGACGACAACGTGGTGGTGGCCCACTCCCTGCGCCTGTCCTCGGCCCTCCTGGCCGCCGGCCGCCCCCACGAGGTCCTGCCGCTCTCCGGCGTCACCCACATGACCCCCCAGGAGACAGGTCGCGGAGAACCTGCTGCTGCTCCAACTGGACTTCCTCCGGCGCACTCTCAACCTGCCCTGAGCGAAGACATCCCACTGAGCACCGCAACCATCAATTGAGGAACCACGACGAAGCATCAACCAGCTCCGCGAAAGCGGCGCCGGTTTAGGCGCAAAAAAAGCAGGCGCTTTTCCGGGTCTCGCCTGCGGGGTGGAGGGGTGGCACTTCGCTGCGGCACACGTCCTGGGCCAGTGGGCAGCGTGGGTGGAAGGCGCAGCCGGGCGGGATGTGCGTGAGGTTCGGCGGCAGGCCCTTGATCGCGTAGAGTTCCTGGCCCTTCTGGTCGAGCCGGGGAAGGGAGTCCAGCAGGCCTTTGGTGTACGGGTGTGCCGGGGCCTTGTACAGGTCGTGGACGGGGGCCGACTCGACGATCCGGCCCGCGTACATCACCGCGATCCGGTCGGCGACGTCCGCGACGACACCGAGGTCGTGGGTGATGAGGATGAGCCCCATGCCGAGCTCGCGCCGGAGTTCGGCGAGCAGGTCCATGACCTGGGCCTGGACGGTGACGTCGAGGGCGGTGGTGGGTTCGTCGGCGATGATCAGCGCGGGTTCGAGGGCCAGCGCCATGGCGATCATGATGCGCTGGCGCATTCCGCCGGAGAACTGGTGCGGATAGTCCCGTACGCGCGCGGCGGCGTCCGGGATGCGGACGCGGTCCATCAGTTCGACCGCCCTGGCCCGCGCGTCCTCTGCGGGACATCCCCTGGTGCACGAGGAACATCTCGCCGAGCTGGTCGCCGACGCGGCAGGACCGGGTTCAGGGACGACAGCGCGTCCTGAAAGATCATCGCCATCTCGGCGCCCCGGACCTTCCTGCGTTCCTCCTCCTGAGCTTCAGCAGGTCCCGGCCTCGGAAGAGCACCTCGCCGCCGGTGATCCGGCCGGGCGGCGTGTCGAGGATGCCCATGATCGCCTGTGCGGTCACCGACTTGCCGGAGCCGGACTCGCCGAGCACGGCGAGCGTTTCGCCCGCGTCCACGCCGTAGCTGACGCCGTTGACGGCTTTGGCCACGCCGTCCCGGGTCCTGAACTCCACGTGCAGATCGCGCACTTCGAGCAGCATGACGGCGGCTCACCTCAGTTTCGGGTCGAGGGCGTCGCGCACCGCGTCGCCGAGCATGATGAACGCGAGGACGGTGAGCGCGAGTGCGCCGGAGGGCCACAGCAGGGCGTGCGGCGCGTTGCGGATGTACGGGGACGCGGCGGAGATGTCGATGCCCCAGGAGACGGTCGGTGGTTTCAGCCCGACGCCGAGGTACGACAGGGTCGCCTCCAGGGCGACGTACGTGCCGAGCGCGATGGTGGCCACGACGATGACCGGCGCGAGCGCGTTGGGCGCGATGTGCCGCAGCAGAACGCGGGAGGGGGAGGCGCCGAGCGCGCGGGCGGCCTGGACGTAGTCGTGCTGCTTGGCGGTGAGGACCGAGCCGCGTGCGATACGGGAGACCGGCGGCCAGCCGAGCAGCACCATGAACCCGATGACGGGCCAGACGGTCGCGCTGGTGACCACTGACAGCAGGACGAGACCGCCGAGGACGACCGGGATCGCGAAGAAGATGTCGGTGATCCGGGACAGGACCGTGTCCCAGGCCCCGCCGAAGAACCCGGCGAGGGAGCCGAGCACCGAGCCGAGCACCGCGACCCCGAGTGTGGCGCAGACCCCGACGGTGACGGAGGTGCGGGCGCCGTACACGGTCCGCGTGTAGACGTCGCAGCCCTGGCCGTTGAACCCGAAGAGGTGGCCGGGCCCGGGGCCCTGCTGGGCTCTGGCGAGCTCGCAGTCGAGGGGGTTGCCGGTGGTGATCGCCGAGGGCCAGAGGGAGATGACGAGGAGGAAGAGGATGACGAGCCCGGAGACGAGGAAGACGGGGTTGCGGCGCAGGTCGTGCCAGGCGTCGGACCACAGGCTCCGTGGCCGGGCGTGCGGCTGCGTACCGTCCGGCGGTCCTTCCGGCCCTTCCGGCCCTTTCCGCGGGGTCTCCTGTGTCTCTTGTGTCTCCAAAGACTCCTGCATCTCCAAGGTCCCCAAGGACTCCGCCTGGGTCCCGGCGGGGCTTTTGTCTCCACCCGGCACGTACGACGGCTCCAGCGGCTGCGGCTCCGAGCGAGCGCTGCGGCTCAGGCATAGCGGATCGATCGCTCAGGCATAGCGGATCCTCGGGTCGAGTACGGCGTACAGCAGGTCGACGAGCAGGTTGGCCACCAGGAAGACGAGGACGAGGACGGTCACGAAGCCGACGACCGTCTGGGTGTTCTGCCGCAGAATCCCCTGGTAGAGCTGGTAGCCGACGCCGTGGATGTTGAAGATGCGCTCGGTGACGATGGCGCCGCCCATGAGGAAGCCGATGTCGGCGCCGATGAAGGTGACCACGGGGATGAGGGAGTTGCGCAGCAGGTGCCGGATGGTCACCCGGTGCCGGGGCAGTCCCTTGGCGATGGCCGTACGGACGTAGTCGGCGCGGGCGTTCTCGGCGATCGACGTCCGGCTCAGCCGGGTCACGTACGCGAGCGAGACCGACGCCAGCACCAGGCCGGGCACGATCAGCTCCTCGAAGCCGGCCGCCGGCGACACCGACGGTGTGATCCAGCCCCACTCGACGCCGAGCAGCAGCTGAAGCAGCAGACCGGTGACGAAGGTCGGGACGGAGATGACGACGAGGGTGAGGAGCAGGACGCCCGTGTCGACGGGCCGGCCGCGCCGCAGCCCCGTGACCACGCCCAGGGTGACCCCGAGGATGATCTCGAAGAAGATCGCGACGATCGTCAGCCGGAGGGTGACCGGGAACGAGACCGCCATCAGCTCGGTGACCTCCTGCCCGTTGAACGCGGTGCCGAAGTCGCCGGTGAAGACGTTGCCCATGTAGGTCAGGTACTGCTGCCAGAGCGGTTCGTCGAGGCCGAACTCCCTCTTCAGCCGGGCGGCCGTCGCCGGGTCGCAGCTCCGGTCGCCGCACAGCCCCGCGATCGGGTCGCCCATCACGTGGACCATCAGGAAGATCAGCAGGGTGGCGCCCACGAAGACGGGGATCATCTGCAGCAGACGCCGGACGACGTACCGTCCCATGGCGGCTCAGCCGACCTTGATCTGGTCGTAGACGGGCACGCTGAAGGGGTTGAGCGTCACGTTCGACAGCCGCTCCGAGTAGCCCGCGCTGCCGTTCTGGTACCAGAGCGGGATGACGGCCATGGTGTCCCGGAGGACCTTCTCGGCCTGCCGGAACTTCTCGACGGCCCTGGCGGGGTCGGTCTCGGCGTTGGCCTCGTCGACGAGTTTGTCGAACTCGGGGCTGGACCATTTGCCGTCGTTGGAGGAGGCGTTGGTGTAGTACAGCGGCTGGAGGAAGTTCTGGATCAGCGGGTAGTCCATCTGCCAGCCCGCCCGGAAGGGGCCGCTCATCTTCCGGTCGGTGATCTGGTTGCGGTAGTCGGCGAAGGTGCCGACCGGGTTGCCCGCGCAGGCCTTGTCGTTGCCGAGGGCGTTGTTGATGGAGTTGCAGACGGCGTCGACCCATTCCTTGTGGGAGCCGGTGTCCGCGTTGTACGTGATCCTGACCTGCCCGCCGGGCAGTCCGCCGCCCTCCTTGATCAGTCTCCTGGCCGCCGCGGCGTCGTACACGCAGGCGTCCCCGCAGGGGCCCGCCCGGTAGCCGCCCTCCTCGCCGAGGACGGGTGAGGTCCAGTCGACGGCCGGGATGCGGGTGTTGTGGAAGATGGTCCGGGTGATCTGGACGCGGTTGATCGCCCGGGACAGCCCTTCGCGGACCTTCTCCCTTCCCTCCTTGGACCAGTTCTTGTCGTAGTACGGGAAGGCGAGGGTCTGGATGATGCCGGCGGGGGCGTTGAGGTAGCGGTCGCCGAGGTCGTTCCTGACGTTCTTGAGCTGGGAGGCCGGGATGTCGTCGACGAGGTCGAGGTTGCCCGCCAACAGGTCCGTGTAGGCGGTGTTGTTGTCGGTGTAGACCTTGAGGTCGACGCCGTCGTTGCGCGCCTTGTCCTCGCCCGGGTAGGTGCCCCACTTCCGCAGGGACAGCTGCGAGCCCTTCACGTACGACTCGACCAGGTACGGGCCGTTGCCGACCGGCTTCTCCAGCCAGGCGTCGTGGTCGTCGAAGAACGCCCGGGGCAGCGGGGCGAACGCGTTGTAGCCGAGGGTGTCGGGGAAGCTGGAGAACTTCTGCCGGAGCTTGACGGTGAAGCTCCGCTCCCCTGTGACCTTGAGGCCGGAGAGGGTGTCGGCGGTCTGCTTGCCGTGGGTCGGGGTGGGTCTTGTCGTAGCCCTCGATGTACTCGAAGAAGTACGCGCCCCGCTGGTTGTTCTTCAGGCCGGCGCCGTAGTTCCAGGCGTCCACGAAGGACCGGGCGGTGACCTTCTCGCCGTTGCTGAAGGTCCAGCCGTCCTTGACGGTGATCGTGAAGTTCCGCGAGTCCGGGGTCTCGATCTTCTCGGCGAGCATGTTCTCGGCCTGCGCCGGTCTTCGGGTCGTACTGCTTCAGACCGCGGAAGATCATGGACAGGACCTTGCCGCCCTGCACCTCGTTGGTGTTGGCCGGCTCCAGCGGGTTCTGCGGGATCGCCCCAGGAGGAACTGAGCACGGCGCCGGTACCGGTGCCGGCGCCGGAACCGGCGCCGCCCCCGCCTCCGCAGGCCGTCGCCGCGAGGGCGGCGGCCAGCGCGCATACGGCCCATCGGGCGGGCCGCGGGACGGGTCGCAGGGCGGGCCACAGGGCATGCCGCTTGGTGTGCGTGGCTCCGGGCATGGAGGGCCTCCTTGTGCGCGTGCGGGCGGCGGTGACGGGACGTCTGTTACCGGCCAATATCGACCCATTCCGCGCATGACGCACATTCACCCCGCCTGTCGGGGTGGCGACCATCCGGATGTACGCACCGGATGTACGCATTCCGAGGCCCCGCTGATGCCGCGCGGATCCCGTACCGCTCCCGTTTTTGGTCACGGCCGCCCAAAGCCGGACCATGCGGCCCGCCACACCTGAGTCAAACGGCAAAAGACCAGGTCAAAGCCATCAACGATGCACCGTCAGGCGTCGTCGTCGCGGAGGAATTTGGCGGCTTGAGCGGGATCCATGAGGTTGGACCACACCTGTTCCGCGACGGCGATTGGCCGGTCGGGCATGGTGTAGTCAATTGCCCAGCCAGTGGGACTGCAGGCGGGGACCGAGCTGAGGATCAGTGCAGTCAGGTTCCCTGGGACGGATCCGATGATCCGGATCGCCACGTAGGTTTCGTGTTCGGAGCGGGTACGCACTTGGATGCCGAGGGCAAGACCGTCCAGCAGCGCGGCGTGTTCGCGTCCGTCCTGGAGCGTGGACTTCACCAAGCCTCGGACTGCTGAGGTGAGGCGCTGTTCCAGCCGGGCCGCGGCTTCCAGGGCATAGC
Source organism: uncultured Actinomycetota bacterium (assembly GCA_963711935.1). GTDB lineage: Bacteria > Actinomycetota > Actinomycetes > Streptomycetales > Streptomycetaceae > Streptomyces. Next base: position 30,380 of record CAVQGD010000033.1, on the reverse strand, counting down.
GATCCCAGTCGTCTGCCGAGGGCAGCCAGGGACCGCTATAGGTGGAGGTGGGCAGGGCAGGCGTGTGCGTGGCGTTGTAGCGGGCGCGCGCTGCTTGGGCGGCGGTGGTGAGGGCTGCGTAGAAGTCGTCTTTGCTGCCGTCTTCGCGCTGGCCTGCAGCTACCAGCCACACCGGCACTTCGGCGCCTGGGTCCAGCCACGCCGCTCCCCGCCACCGCCCTGTTTTGACCTTGAAAAGGACCTCGTCGTCGATCGCGCGGATACGTTCGTGGGGTGTGTCCTCGTCGGCGAACTGCTCGTCGGCTTTGGCCAGTAGCGGATGCGAGATTGTGTCCAGTGTGCCGGGAAGCGGCGGGACGGGCAGCTTCAGGTCTTCGCGCAGGGTACGCAAGGTCGGCCGGGTTCGGCCCATCGGTGCATGTCCTTTTGTGCGGGTGGCGGGAACAGGTTGGGTCAGGTGTCCGTGTCCTCGCGCACCCCGCCCAGTTCGTCGATCCTTTCCCGGCTGATGCCAGTCAGGAGGGAGAGCCTGGCGGCCTGAGTGCCGTCGAGCTGGCTGAGCAGGTCTCGCATCCGGTTCTGCATGTCCTCGCGGCGAGCGTCGAGGTAGAACGCGACTGCCTCTTCGACGAGGTCCTTCTTGCTCATACCGAGGAAGTTCGCGCCGCCGGTGATCAGCTTGTCTCCGGCAGGAGAGACCTTGATCGGGATCTGTCGGGGTGTGCTCGGTGTCCTGGCCGCATCGGCTGCCTGCGTCATGATCTTGCTCTCCTCACCCTGAGGCGTAAGCCTCTACGGTACCTCAGGTACCTCAAAGCTTAAGGCTTTGTGTTCGACGTACGCGGGCGCGGCGTCACTGGCGGACTCGGCGACACCCTCGGCAAGACAGCCACCGGGCTTCCGGCCGAGGCCACCGTCGGCGCCGCGAGTTGGACCGCACGCGCCTTCCGCGGCCCCAACGGCCTGACCGAGGGCGGCCTCGCCGACATCATGGTCGCGGTATGGGGACGCACCCGTACCCCTACCAATTCCATGCGACGACTTGGGCATCGACCCTCCTACGCCTCAACATGTGGAGCACACGAAGGACGTGAGCGATCGCCGAGCAGAGGCCGTTTGCGGGAGCGTCCTACGCCGTCCTACGGTAGGGGCATGGCGAAGAACCGCATCACCCTCACCCTCGATCCCGGCGAGGACACCGCGATCCGCGAGGCCGCGACCTACTACGGTCTCGATCTCTCCGCGTTCCTGCGCACCGCGGCACTCGCCGAGGTGGCGCGGTGTCAGCGCGTCCGGGACCGGTTCGCCGAGGTCGACGCGGTCAGCCGCGCCGCCGAGGAGGGCGCGCCCGATGTCCCGCCCGATGCCGCCCCCGAGGACGATGCCGCCATGGACGCCTACCTGGACGCCTTCGACGGCAGCTTCGGCACCCGGGGAAGCACAGCCGCGTGACCGTCTTCGTCTACGACACCGGCGCGCTCATCGCCTTGGAGCGCAAGGACCCGGAAGCCCACCGCTTTCACTCCCGGCTCGTGGCGCGGCAGGGATTCCATCCGCCCCTCGTGCTCGTTCCCGTCCTGGCACAGGTCTGGCGCCCGCAGCCCGGACACTGGACACCTCTGTCCAGGGCACTGCCCGAATGCGTGGTGTTCTCGGCACGGCGAGACCTCGGCACGTGCGGAGTGTGCCAGGCGGGCCACGCCGTCGACGACGGCAAACGCGCGGGTGTCGTGGCGGCGAGGGCCGCCCTGCCCGCCAAGAAAGCCCCCGACGCGGTCGACGCCCTCGTCACCGTCATCGCCGCACGCCACGAACGCGCGGTCATCCTCACCTCCGACCCGGACGACCTGTGTGCCTACCGCGACGCCCTGGGTGCCGCGGGCCAGGACGTCGCCGTCCTGCCGGTCGACTCCCTGCGGGACTTCCGGACGGGCAAGCCCACGCTGCTGTGACACCACCCGCATGGATGCCTCCGGGATCAACTCCGGTGAACCGCAGCGGAGTTCAGCCCGTCGAGCAGCGCCACAAGGGCAGACGGAGCGGCGGTGGCGACCGTAGCGGGAGCGTCGCTCTCCCGGAGGTGGACGGTGCCGGTGGGGTCCAGGGCGAGTTCGACGCAGTTCGCCGCCCCTCCTTCACTGAAGCTGGACTTCTGCCACTTGAGCTCGGACATGCGCGCCTTTCTACAGCAGGGGGTACAGGATGCGTCGCAAGAGGCTGAGCGAATTCCTGGCCGCTTGCGCCTCCGGGGACGCTTCGGGGTCGACAGCGGGTAGTGCTTCCCCGGTCAACGTAGCGAAACGATTCCGGTATTTGGCCAGAGTCTCTTGGTCATCCAGATAGAGCGTCTTCTCGATGTGGGATACCAAGACGGTCGACAGCTCCCGTTCCTCCGGCTCGATCAGCACGAATCCAGTGCCGAACGCGATGGGGCCGTCGAACGGCAGAATCTGGATGGTCACATGCGGAAGCCGGGACAGCTCCAAGAGGTGCAGCAACTGATCTCGCATCACCTCAGATGCGCCCAAGGTCATGCTGAGAGCGGCCTCGTGGAGGACGGCGTGCAGAACCGGCGGGCGCTCTCCGGTCAACAGATCTCCGCGCCGGACCCGGAAACGGACGGCAGCATCCTGTTGTTCTGGAGGCATCGGCCGGTAGGGACCTCGGTGAATGACTTCAGCGTAGCTCTGTGTCTGAAGGATGCCCGGAACGAACATGGGCTCATAAGTGACCACGGAGCGGGCAGCGTCCTCCAGTTCAGCGACGTCCAAGTGCGCGGCACCCAGCACGTCTCGGTACTCGCTCCACCATCCCTTGCCTGACCTCTGCCCGAAATCGATCAGCGCATCCACAAAGGTATGAGAACTCTCACCTGCTGCTTGACCGAGACGCCGAACCCGTTCCGCAGACAGACCAGTCTTCCCCGCCTCGACGCTGCTGAGCTGGGGTTGCCTTATACCCAGCAGAGCAGCCGCCTCGGTCGACGACAACCGCGCCCGCTCACGCAGCCTTCGCACCTCTGCGGCGAAACGCCGTTGCCGGTACGTCGGTTCAGCCCTGAGCCCCATGCGCTCCCTCCTCACTCATCGGGCAACCATCATCTCACCCAATCAGGTTGAATAACTCGCACCCTAGCCCCTACCGTATGTGAGGCACCAGTCACACCTCGCCACACAACTGGAGGCTGCTACATGCACGCGCCCAAAACCCCCAACCCCCTCTGGACCTACGGCATGTCCATCCCCCACGACCCTCGCGCCGTCAGCGTCGTCCGGGCGGCCCTCCGCGGCATCCTCAAGGTCGCGAGACTCAACTGCATCGTAGATTCAGTGGAGTTGATGGTCTCCGAGGTCGTCACCAACGCCTACCAGCACTCCGCCACGGAGACCTACGTCAGCGTGGAACGCACCTCCGACGACTTCCGGGTGACGGTCTGGGACCACGCCCCGGGCACCCCGACGCCCCGTACCCCCGCCGACAGCGACGAGCGCGGCCGAGGCCTTGGCATCGTCGAGGCCTGCGCCGACGAGTGGGGCGTATGGACCTACCCACGCGGCAAGGCGGTGTGGTTCAGCGTCACGCCGAAGAGCGAGGACGCAGAAGAGCCAGGGGAGGCAGGGGAGGCAGAGGACGCATGAGCTGCCAACGACGCGCCGGCCCGGCAGGACCCCGTGTCCCTGTTGTCCCTGTTCTCCCTGTCCTGTAAAAGGCCGGTTCCCGGCACCTGTGCGGGTGCCGGGAACCGGGAAGGTGCCATAGAGCGGAAGGTGCCGTAGAGCGGTCAGGCCGCGTGCACGACGTCCATCTCCTCCGCGAAGTGGCATGCCGACTCGTGGGCCGCCGGGGAGTTCGTGTCCTTGAAGCGCTCGGGGACCGCCAGCAGCGGGACCTCTTCGGCGCACTTGTCCTGGGCCTTCCAGCAGCGGGTGCGGAAGCGGCAGCCGGACGGCGGGTTCGGCCGGGGACGGCACGTCACCGGTGAGGATGATCCGCTCCCGGCCCTCGCGGGCGTCGGGGTCCGGAACGGGCACGGCGGAGAGCAGCGCCTGGGTGTACGGGTGCGTCGGGTGCTCGTAGATCTGCGTGTCCGTGCCGATCTCGGCCATCTTGCCCAGGTACATGACGCCGACCCGGTCGGAGATGTGCCGGACGATGGACAGGTCGTGCGCGATGAAGAGGTAGGAGAGGTCGAACTCGTCCTGCAGCCGCTCCATCAGGTTGATGACCTGCGCCTGGACCGACACGTCCAGCGCGGAGACCGGCTCGTCGCAGATGATGATCTCCGGGTTGAGCGCCAGGCCGCGGGCGATGCCGATGCGCTGGCGCTGACCGCCGGAGAACTGGTGCGGGTAGCGGTTGATGTACTCCGGGTTGAGGCCGACGACGTCCAGCAGCTCCTGCACCTTCCGGCGCCGGTCGCCCTTGGGCGCCACCTCGGGGTGGATCTCGTACGGCTCCCCGATGATGTCGCCGACCGTCATACGGGGGTTGAGCGAGGTGTACGGGTCCTGGAACACCATCTGGATGTTGCGCCGTACGGCCTTCAGCGCCCGCCCGGACAGCCGGGTGATGTCCTCGCCCTTGTAGAAGACCTCGCCCGACGTCGCCGTCTCCAGCAGCATCAGCAGCTTGGCCACCGTCGACTTGCCGCAGCCGGACTCGCCGACGATGCCGAGCGTCTCGCCCTGGTACAGGTCGAAGGAGATGCCGTCGACCGCCTTGACCGCGCCGATCTGCCGTCTTGAAGAGGATGCCCTGGGTCAGCGGGAAGTGCTTGACGAGGTTGCGTACCTGGAGGATGGGTTCACCGGGGATGGGTTCCCCGGGGATGAGTTCACTGAGGACGGGTTCGCTGAGGACGGGTTCACCGCGCTCGACCGGAGCCTCCTCGACCGGAGCCTCCTCGACCTCGGAGCCTTCTCGACCGGAGCCTCGAAGGCGTCCACGGCCTCGTCCTTCTTGCTCGGCTCAGCCATGGATCGTCTCCTTCCAGAAGTGGCAGGCGCTGCCGCGCCCCGGAGCTCGGTGCCGTCCCGCTCGGTCACCGGCGACAGCACCGGCACCTCCGTACGGCAGATGTCCTGGGCCGCCGGTGCAGCGCGGGTTGAACGCGCAACCGGACGGGATGCGGGACAGGTTGGGCGGCAGGCCCTTGATCGCGTAGAGCTCCTGGCCCTTCTGGTCCAGGCGCGGGATGGAGTCGAGCAGGCCCCGCGTGTACGGGTGAGCGGGCCGCTTGTACAGCTCGTGCACCGGTGCCGCTCCACGATCACGGCCCGCGTACATCACCGCGATCTTGTCGGCGACGTCCGCGACCACGCCGAGGTCGTGGGTGATGAGGATCAGCGCCCATGTGGTACTCGCGCTGCAGTTCGGCGAGCAGGTCCATCACCTGGGCCTGCACGGTCACGTCGAGCGCCGTGGTCGGCTCGTCCGCGATGATCAGGTCCGGCTCCAGCGCCATCGCCATGGCGATCATGATGCGCTGGCGCATACCGCCGGAGAACTGGTGCGGATAGTCGTCCACCCGTGCCCTGGCCGCGGGAATACGCACGCGGTCCATCAGCTCGATAGCCCTGGCCTTGGCGTCCTTCCTGGACAGGCCCTGGTGGACGCGGAACATCTCGCCGAGCTGGTTACCCACCGAGAACACCGGGTTCAGCGCGGACAGCGCGTCCTGGAAGATCATCGCCATCTTCGCGCCGCGCAGCTTGCGGCGCTCCCTCGTCGGAGAGCTTCAGGATGTCCTGGCCGTGGAAGAGAACCTCGCCGCCGGTCACCCGCCCGGGAGGCGATGTCGAGGATGCCCATGACGGCCTGTGCCGTCACGGACTTGCCCGAGCCGGACTCGCCGAGCACGGCGAGGGTCTCGCCCGGCCCGGACGCGGTAACTGACGCCGTTGACCGCCTTCACGACGGCATCGCGGGTCTTGGAGGTCCTGGAGGTCTTGAACTCGACGTGCAGGTCCCGGACTTCGAGCACAGGGGTGCCCGCGGAGTCCGTGGAGTCCGCGGAGTCCGCAGAGCTCGCGGAGTCCGCGCGCGGTCCGGGCACGTTCAGTGTTTTGGCCAATGCTTCGGTCGTGGTCATTCCGGTCGTGGTCATAGTGCCGCCCTCCTCAGCGCAGCTTCGGATCGAGGGCGTCACGTAGCCCGTCACCGACGAATACGAACCCGAGCACGGTCAGCACGATCGCGGTGCTGGGGTACAGCCACAGATAGTCCTTGATACCCATGAAATCCCTGGCGGCGGAGATCATGTTGCCCCACTCGGGCGTCTCCGGGCTCACCCCGACGCCGAGGAAGGACAGTGAGGCCTCGGCGACGATGGCCGAGCCGACGCTGAACGCCGCGTACGTCATCACCGCCGCGAGGGAGTTGGGCAGGATGTGTCTCGTCAGGATCCGTCCGGTGCCCGCGCCCAGGGCGCGCGCCGCCAGTACGTAGTCGGCCTCGCGGACCGACAGGATGGAGCTGCGCAGCAGTCGCGAGACGGTCGGCCAGGAGAAGACCGCCAGCGAGATGATCACTGGCAGCACACCGCGGCCCAGCCAGAGGATGATGACGATGGCACCGATGAGCAGCGGGAACGCCAGGAAGATATCGGCGCTGCGCATCAGCAGGGTGTCGGCGGTCTTGCCGAAGTATCCGGAGATCGCGCCGACGACGACGCCGATGACGGTGGCCAGGAAGATCGACGCGAGGCCGACCACGACAGCGATGCGGCTGCCGTGGACGATGCGCGAGAACTGGTCACGGCCCAGTACGTCGGTGCCGAGCCAGTGGGTGCCGTTCGGGGACTGGAGTGTGCTGGTCAGGTCCTGGTGGTACGGGTCGTGCGGGGCGATGAGCGGTGCGAAGACGGCGGTGAGGAAGAGCAGCGTGATGAGGAACAGGCCGACGACGGCCAGCTTGTTCTCCATGAAACGGGCGCGGATCTCACCCCACTGGGTGACCTGGGCGAGAGCGGGTTCAGCCCCGGACCCGGACCCGCACCCGGTCTCGGCCCCGGACCTGGCCTCGGTCTCGGCCCCGGTCGCCGTGTCCGCGGGTCGTGCGGTCGCGGTCTTCGGGCCGACGCTCTTGGTGAGCTCGGTCATACGGTGACTCCTTGGACGGACCGGACGGACCGGACGGACCGGACGGACCGGAAGGACCGGACGGACCGGAAGGACCGGACGGACCGGAAGGACCGGAAGGACCGGAAGGACCGGACGGACCGGAAGGACCGGAAGGACCGGAAGGACCGGACGGACCGGAAGGACCGGAAGGACCGGAAGGACCGGAAGGTCAGTTGAAGCGGATACGCGGGTCAAGTACCGCGTAGAGCAGGTCAACCAGCAGGCTGAGCAGCGCGAACACGGCGACGCCGAAGCTCACCACGCCGATGACGACCGGGTTGTTCTGCTGCTGGACGGCCATCACCAGGGCGTATCCGATGCCGTCCCAGTTGAAGATGGTCTCGATGATCAGGGCGCCGCTCAGGAGCGTACCGAAGGAGATGCCGAGGTAAGTGAGCACGGGGATCACCGAGTTGCGCAGGATGTGCTTGAACAGGACGGTTCTGCGCGGCAGTCCCTTGGCCATGGCGGTCTTCACGTAGTCGGCACGCAGTACTTCGAGCATGGTGCCGCGCATCAGGCGGGCCACCAGTGCCGCGTCGATGATCGCCAGGGTCAGGGCGGGCAGGATCATCGAGTGGAACGAGCCGTCCGAGATCAGCGGGAACCATTCCAGCTTCACCGCGAACTGGCTCTGCAGGACGGCACCGATGACGAAGCTCGGGAAGCCGATGGCCAGGGTGGTCAGCAGGGTGATCAGCACGTCCCAGAAGGAGTACCGGAACAAGGCGGCGATCAGACCGGCGGCCATGCCGATCACGAGGTCGAAGGCGAGGGCGAGCAGCGCCAGTTCGGCGGTGTTGGCGAGCTTCGGCGACAGCACCTCGGTCACCGGACGCCGCTGGGTGTAGTCCTCGCCCAGGTCGCCCTGGGCCAGGTTCTTGACGAAGTTCCCGTACTGGACCGGCAGGGGGTCGTTCAGCCCGTACCGTTCCTCCAGCGCCTTGACCACAGCGGGGTCACGTGCTTTGCCGCCGCCCAGCGAGCCCACCGGGTTACCGGGAAGCACGAAGAGGCAGACGAAGAGGATCACCGTGGCGCCGAAGAGGACGACCACCGTTTGTCCGAGTCGCCGGATCACATATCGTCCCACGTTGCCTCCTTGTTCACCGTTCACCGCTGTTCACCGTTCACCGTTCACCGCTGCCGTGGGGGCGGGCCGCTGCATCCGGGGCCGCTGTATCCGGGTATCCGGATGAGGATGTCACTGTTGTCTGGGTGTTATTTGGGGGTTATTCGGGGGTTATTCGGGTGAGATCTCCGCCAGCGTCGGGTCCTCGAAGAAGTCCATCTTCACGTGGGTGAACTCCTTGGTGTTCGCCAGACGCGGCTGGGTCCTCTTGAACAGCGGGATGAGTGCCTGGTCCGTGTCGAGGGCGAGTTTCTCCGCCTGCCGGTAGAGCTGCGCGCGCTCGGTGTCGTCCGCCGTGCCGCGGGCCTTCTTCAGGAGGGCGTCGAACTCCGGGTTGCTGTAGCGGCTGCGGTTGTTACCGAGCGCCTTGCCGTCCGCGTCCTCGTTGATGGCGTCGGTGCTGAGCAGTGAGCCGAGGAAGTTGTCCGGGCTCGGGAAGTCCGCGGCCCAGGCCGCACGCCAGATACCGGTGGCGTCCTTCTGCTGCTGGGCTGCGAGGTCCTCCTTCCAGGGTTTGCCCTCCAGTTCGACCTTCAGGCCGAGGACGTCCTTCAGCTGCTGGGCGACGGCCTGCGCCCATTCCTCGTGCCCGGCACCGGTGTTGTAGCCGAACTTCAAGGCGGTGCCCGGCCTGAGTCCGGCCTTCCGGGCGTACTGCCTGGCCTTCGCCTTGTCCTGCCGCACACAGGAGGTGCAGACGCCGTCGGTGTAGGCCGAGGTGAAGGACGGGGGCAGCAGGGCCGTCGCGGGCTCCTGCATGCCCTGGAAGACGGACTTGGTGATGGCCTGGCGGTCGAGGGCGTACGAGACGGCCTTGCGGGCGTCCGCGGACTTCATCGGGCCGTTGAAGTCGATCGTCAGCAGGTAGTTGATACCGCTGGTGTCCTGCCTGATCCACTGGCCCTGGGGCCCGTATCTGGCCTTCGCGGCGGTCAGCTGCGGGGTGGGAAGGCGGGCCCAGTCGAACTGCCCCGTCTGGTAGCCCTTGTACTCCAGGGCAATGCTGTTGGCCGGGTTGAGGAGGGAGATCTCGACCCTGGCGAGCTTGGCCCTGGTGAAGCCGTAGTTGTTGTTACGGACGAGGGTGATGCTCTTGTCGTGCTCCCACTTGCCCTCCATCGTGAAGGGGCCGTTGCCGACAGGGGCCTCGTTGAACGTCTTGTTGTCGCCGGCGCCGGCGACCTTCGGCACCGGGCTGAAGGCCGTGTGGACGGTCTTCTTGTCGAACTCGAAGTCGGGCGCGGACAGCTTCACCTTGAGTGTGTACGCGTCCGGAGCGCTCAGGCCGGCGAACTTCTCGCTCCTGCCCGAGTTCAGGTCCTCGTAGCCCTCGATGCCGGACATGTGGTAGGCGACGTCGGAGGCGGAGGCCTTCGCCACCACGCGCGTCCAGCCACGGATGAAGGAGGCGGCGTCGACCGGCTCGCCGTTGGAGAACTCGGTGCCCTTCTTGAGGGTGAAGGTCCACTCGGTGCCGTCTTCGCTGGTCTTGGCGGCGGTCGCGAGACGCGCGTAGATCTCGCCGTCGACCTCCACCCCGTACAGCCCGGTGAAGAGGTTACGGGCGACCAGCCCGCCCTCGGACTCCTGGACGTTGAACGGGTCGATCGCCACAGGCTCGGTGAGACCGAGCCTGAAGGTGTCACCGGACTCCCCGGCTCCCCCGTTCTTGCCGTCACCGCCGCCGCAGGCGGTCGCGGCCAGGGCGACGACGGCCGCTCCGGCGACTTTGGCGACCCACCTGGCGCTCTTGACACCGCGCATGACTCCTCCTCAGAACCAGTCAGAACCAGTTGCGGATCATCATCGTCCGGTAGTGGGGGAGTTGTCGACAACATCCGCGCCCGCGAGCGCCGGGGGCAGCCTCACACGCCGCCAATGAGCCCTTGGAACAAGGCCGTTGAGCGACCGATGTCACGCAGCCTGTCCCACAGCCACCGATGCCACACAGCCTGTCCCACAGCCACCGATGCCACCCCACCACAACGGCCCGGGTGCTCCCTCGTAGGAGCACCCGGGCCGTCCGCACAGCCAGGGCGGGAAACCGTCAGCCGGAGCGGGAAGCCGTCAGCCGTGCTTCGCCCGGCTTGCCGCGCGGGCCCGCTCGCGGCTGGTCCAGGTTCACCTTGCGGATGCGCACGGCCTCCGGGGTCACCTCGACGCACTCGTCGTCGCGGCAGAACTCCAGGGACTGCTCCAGGGAGAGCTTGCGCGGCGGGACGATCGCCTCGAACGACGTCGGCCGCGGACGAGCGCATGTTGGTGAGCTTCTTCTCCTTGGTGATGTTCACGTCCATGTCGTCGGCGCGCGAGTTCTCGCCGACGATCATGCCCTCGTACACCTCGGTGCCCGGCTCGACGAAGAGCACACCGCGCTCCTGGAGGTTCGTCATCGCGAAGGCGGTGACGGCGCCGGCGCGGTCGGCGACCAGGGAGCCGTTGTTACGGGTCTGGAGGGTGCCGAACCACGGCTCGTAGCCCTCGTGGATGGAGTGCGCGATGCCCGTGCCACGGGTGCTGGTCAGGAACTCGGTGCGGAAGCCGATGAGGCCGCGGGAGGGGACGACGAACTCCATGCGGACCCAGCCCGAGCCGTGGTTCGACATGTTGTCCATACGGCCCTTGCGGACGCCCATCAGCTGCGTGACGGCGCCCATGTGCTCCTCGGGCACGTCGATCGTCATGCGCTCGACCGGCTCGTGCACCTTGCCGTCGATGTCCTTGGTGACGACCTGCGGCTTGCCGATGGTCAGCTCGAAGCCCTCGCGGCGCATGGTCTCGACGAGGATCGCGAGGGCCAGTTCGCCGCGGCCCTGCACCTCCCAGGCGTCCGGCCGCTCGGTGTCGAGGACGCGCAGCGAGACGTTACCGATCAGCTCGCGGTCCAGACGGTCCTTGACCTGACGGGCGGTCACCTTGCGGTCCTTGACGGCCGCCTTGTTGTCGGCGCCCTTGCCGGTGCCGCCGCGGCCGACGAGCGGCGAGGTGTTCGTGCCGATGGTCATGGAGATCGCGGGCTCGTCCACCGTGATCAGCGGGAGCGGCGACCGGGTTCTCCGGGTCGGCCAGGGTCTCGCCGATCATGATGTCGGGGATGCCCGCGACGGCGCAGATGTCACCGGGGGCGGCCTTCTCGGCGGGCTTCCTCGTCAGCGCCTCGGTCATCATCAGCTCGCTGATGCGGACGTTGCGCACCGAACCGTCGCGCTTCATCCACGCGACCGTCTGGCCCTTCTTCAGCTCGCCCTGCTGCACACGCAGCAGCGCGATACGGCCGAGGAAGTTGTCGGCGTCCAGGTTGGTCACATGGGCCTGGAGCGGGGCCTCCGCGTCGTACGTCGGGGCCGGGATGTGCTCCAGGATCGTCGAGAAGAACGGCTCCAGGCTGGTGGAGTCGGACGGGACCGTGCCGTCGTCCGGCTTGGTCAGGGAGGCGACACCGTCGCGGCCGCACGCGTAGACGATCGGGAACTCGATCTGGTCCTCGTCGGCGTCGAGGTCGAGGAAGAGGTCGTACGCCTCGTTCACGACCTCGTCGATACGGGCGTCCGGGCGGTCCGTCTTGTTGATGCACAAGATCACGGGCAGGCGGGCCTGCAGCGCCTTGCGCAGGACGAAGCGGGTCTGGGGCAGCGGGCCCTCGGAGGCGTCGACAAGGAGGACGACCCCGTCGACCATCGACAGACCGCGCTCGACCTCGCCGCCGAAGTCGGCGTGGCCGGGAGTGTCGATGATGTTGATGGTGATCGGATCCCCGCCGTCCTTCGGGTGATACTTCACCGCGGTGTTCTTGGCGAGGATCGTGATGCCCTTCTCACGCTCCAGGTCGTTCGAGTCCATGATGCGGTCGTCGACGGACTCGAGCTGGTGGGCGGCGAAGGCGCCGGCCTGCTTGAGCATGGCGTCGACGATGGTGGTCTTGCCATGGTCGACGTGGGCGACGATGGCGACGTTGCGGATGTCGTGACGCGTGGAAAACGCAGCCATGATGTGACGTACTCCCGGAGTGGTGAGGACGGCCTGCGCGTACCTCTGTGTGACGCGGGCCCTGCCGGGCTGAACATGCCACGGCCTCACCCCATGGTACGGGGGCGCTGCCGCTGGGGTCGGCCGGGATGTGTGGGGGCCTTGATGCGGCAGCCCACGCCGCCGCGCTGCCACGTCGCTACGTCGCCACGCCGCTACGTCGCCACGCCGCCGCGTCGCCGCGTCGCTACGTCGCTACGTCGCCGCGCTGCCGGGCTGCCACGTCGCTACGTCGCCGCATGGCAGCCCGCGCCGCCGCGCCGCCGCGTGGAGGGGCTGTCGCCCCGGCCGCACGACAGTCCGCAGCCGGGTAAGGGCCCGGGTAAGGGCTACGACAGCCTGCCACCGCGTGACGCTACGCCCGGTTCGGCGCCGGACGCCCCGACTTCTTGAGGAAGCCCATGTCCTCGTACACCGGCGTCTGGAAGCCGAACGCTCCCACATTGGCCAGGTTCGCCCGTGTGGCCACGAGCTGAGGGCGCTGGTACAGGGGGATCGAGCCCGCCGCGGCCCAGATGCGGGCGTCGGCCTTGCGGAGCAGGGAGCGGGACTCGTCCTCGTCGAGCGTGGCGATGGCCTGGTCGAAGAGCTGGTCGACCTGGTCGGTACCGACGCGGGTGTAGTTCTGCTCGACGCTCAGGGAGCCGTCCGCCGCCGGGACCGGCTTGGAGTAGATGGGCCGGGCGTCGGTGGCGGGGAAGGCGGAGGCGGGCCAGGAGTAGAGCGCGAGGTCGTACTGGCCGGTGGCGATGTGGTCCTTGAAGTAGCTGTCGTCGGAGACCTTGGAGATCTCCGTACGGATCCCGATGCGCTCCAGCATCTGCGCGATGCGCTCGCCGACGGCCCGCAGGGACTGCGAGCCGGGCCCGGAGGGCAGCACGAAGCGCAGGCGTCAGGGGCTTGCCGTTCTTGGCGAGCGGCCGGCTCGCGGCGCCGGCGGGCGCCGCGGTGCCCTTCGGGGCGTACGCGCCCGGCGCCCGCGACTGCCCCCTCGTTGCCGCCCTTCTCGCTCTTCTCGTCGGCTTCTCGTCCTTCTCGTCCTCGTCTGCGCGTCGGCCTTGCTCGTCCTTCTCCGACGACGGAGTCCTGTTCGTCAGGCTTGCGTACGTCGCTTGCTCGTAGCTCGCTGTACTGGCTGTCCTCGCCGACGATGTACGTGCCGCGTCGTCGGTCCTGGCCGGGTCGTTCGTGCCGGTCGTCCGTCCCCTGCGGCTTCTCGGACGTCGCTGGACCTCGGCTTCTCGCCCTCGGCGCCCGGCCGCCTTCTCCTCTCCTCCTCCTTGAGCGGGCCGCCCCGTACCCATCCGGCGTCGGCGAGCAGGGCCTGCGCCTCCTCGGTGTCCTGGTCGCCGAGGGCGCCGCTGTTGTCGGCGTACGCGGCCTGGCCGGCGAGGGCGAGGTGGCTGCCGACGGGTTCGGCGGGCAGGCCGAGGGGCTTCAGGACGAGGCCGGCGAGCTCCTCGCGGTCGAGGGCGCGGGCCACGGCGCGGCGGACGCGTTCGTCGGCGAGCGGGCCTTCGGCGCCGTTGAGGGCGAGCTGGGTGTAGGCGGGCTCCAGGGACTTGCGGACCACGAAGCCGCGCAGCGCGGACTGCTGCGAGGGGTACCGGTCGATGCGCCGGAAGCCGTACTGGCTGATCGCCTGGTCCTGCTTGCCGGGGGCGCGGATCTCCTCGTCGCGCGGCTTTCTCGGCGTGAGCCTTCCCGTCGCGGGCCTTCCCGTCGGAGCGCGTGGGCGTGGGCGCGGGAGGCTCCCTTGCGGCCCTTGTCGCCGGCGGCGAGGGTGATCCGCCGGGCCTCCGCGGGGTCGATCTCGGCGATGTCGACCTTGCCGTCGGCCAGCGCCGCGGCCCGCTTGTCGCGCGGCACGGCGCGCAGCACCAGCTCGTTGAGCTTGGCGGGACGGCCCCACCAGCGCGGGTTGCGGGTGAGCGTGACCTCGCCGGCCGTTGCGGTCGACCTCCTTGAGCGGTGAAGGGGCCGGCGGTGACCTTGAGCTTGCGTGCGGGCGCCGTCGTTGAAGGCGTCCGGGGTGCCCATCACCTCCTTCGGGTACAGCGGCGAGAACAGCGACCGCCAGTCGGCGTACGGCTTGCGTGAAGGTGACCCGGACCTCCAGGTCGCTGTCGCCGCGCTCGATCTTCTCGATGCGGTCGTAGCCGGCGTTGCGGGCGGTCCAGTACGCGGAGTCCTTGCCGGACAGGGCGCGCCACTGGGCGGCGAAGTCGGCGGCGCCGATCTCCCGGCCGTCGCTCCAGACGGCCTGCTGGTTGAGCTTGTAGAGCACGACCTGCTTGGGCTCGCGCTCGACGATCTTCGGCGGACTCCAGGTAGTCGGGGTTGCGCTCGGGCCGGCCGCTCGCGTCGAGCCGGTACATCGAGGGCAGTACGGCGCCGGCGACCCGCGCGGTGGTCGGCGTCGGCGTCCGCCTGGAAGGTGTTGAGCGTCTCCGGGACGGCGTCCACGGCCCAGCGCAGGGTGCCGCCGTCGGCGATCCGGTCGCGGGCGGCGGGGGCGATGTCCTGTCCGGCGAGGGGCCGGCCGGCCGGGTCCTCCTCGCTGCACGCGGCGAGCACGGGCACCGCGAGCACGCCCGCGGACGAGGAACGCGACCGAGCGCATGCACCGCGCGCGGTCCGACGCCGTCGTGGGACATCACTGCTACCTCCGGAGCGGTTCACTGACCACCTGCACGGGTGTCGCGCGTACCGACTCCGCCGCTGCCGCATACGGAGGATCAAGACCATTTTGGTCATTTTCGGAGCACTTCTGGTTAAATCTGGGCGCACTATGGAGCTGATCGGACGGATCGAGCCGGATGGCGCCTACTGAAGGCGAGGGAACGCGCACCCGTGGAGGCGGCGACACGACGAGAGACAGGAGCGCACGGAGGCGTGCAATCCGCATATGGATGCACAGTGCCTTCACAGCGGCCGAGCGACGCGCGACACTCGCAGGCGCATGAACGTTGCCGCCCGGGTGCCGGTGCGTCCGCGGAAGTGAGGGCACGTCATGTCCGTGCACGACGAACTGACAGCGGTCCAGCGCTGCCTCGACGACCTGTTCCGGTCCGTGGGGCGCCTGGAGCAGCAGATCGGCAGCGGCGGTCTGGAGATGCGCCGTGTCCGCACCGACGCCGACCACCTGCGCGAGAGCCTCGCGCTGCTGCGCGAGGCGGCGCCCGGCCTCGGGCAGCCCCGCCGCCCCGAGCTCGTCGCCATCCCCGACACCCCGTACGACAGCGCCCTGTGGACGGACACGGACGACGAGGGCCTCGGCGCCCGCGACCGCCACGCGCCCTGACCACCGAGCGCTGTCCCCGCCGGCGAGTGAGCCGAAGGGGCGCGTCGGCCTTGTCGATACCGGCCCCCGCACCCCGGAGGCGAACCGAGCCCCTGAAAAGAGCCCCTGAAAAGAAGGTGCCCCCAAGTTGGCCACTGGTACGGAACCCGAACCGAACAGCGGCGACGTACCACCGGCGTACACACCGGCGTACACACCGTACGCGCGCCGCCATCGCCGCCCCGCATCTGCGGACCGACCGCTGGTGGCTGGCCCCCGCCGCCACCGCGGCCGGGCTGCTCGCCTTCATCGTCTACTCGACGTGGCGGGCCTTCGCGAACGCCGACTACTACGCGGCGCCGTACGTCTCGCCGTTCTACTCGCCCTGTCTGGCGGAGAACTGCGAGCCGATGCGCGGCGGGCCCAACTGGGAGATCTTCGGCGGCTGGTGGGGCCTGTCCCCCGCCCTGCATCATCCTGATCTTCCCGCTCGGCTTCCGGCTGACCTGCTACTACTACCGCAAGGCCTACTACCGCGGCTTCTGGGCCTCCCCGCCGGCCTGCGCGGTCGCCGAGCCGCACAAGAAGTACACCGGCGAGACCCGCTTCCCGCTGATCCTGCAGAACATCCACCGGTACTTCTTCTACGCCGCGATCCCGGTCGCCGGGATCCTCACGTACGACACCGTGCTCGCCTTCCGCGACGAGCACTACGAGTGGGGCCACATGGGCCTCGGCACCCTCGTCTTCCTGGTCAACATCGTGCTGATCTGGGCGTACACCCTCTCCTGCCACTCGTGCCGGCACATCGTCGGCGGCAAGCTCAAGCACTTCTCCAAGCACCCCGTGCGCTACCGGATGTGGCAGTGGGTCGGGAAGCTCAACGCCCGTCACATGCAGCTCGCCTGGGCGTCGCTGGTGAGCGTGGCGCTCGCCGACTTCTACGTGTACCTGCGTGGCGTCCGGCGCCTTCGACGATCCGAGGTTCTTCTGATGTCCGTGGTCGAACGGCAGGAGTGGGACGTCGTCGTGGTCGGCGCGGGCGGCGCCGGGCTGCGCGCCGCGATCGAGGCCCGTGAGCGCGGCGCCCGTACGGCCGTGATCTGCAAGTCCCTGTTCGGCAAGGCCCACACGGTGATGGCCGAGGGCGGCATCGCGGCCGCCATGGGCAACGTCAACGCGGGCGACAACTGGCAGGTCCACTTCCGCGACACCATGCGCGGCGGCAAGTTCCTCAACCAGTGGCGGATGGCGGAGCTGCACGCGCAGGAGGCCCCGGACCGGGTGTGGGAGCTGGAGACCTGGGGCGCCCTCTTCGACCGTACGAAGGACGGCCGGATCTCCCAGCGCAACTTCGGCGGGCACGAGTACCCGCGCCTCGCGCACGTCGGCGACCGTACGGGCCTGGAGCTGATCCGCACGCTCCAGCAGAAGATCGTCTCGCTCCAGCAGGAGGACTTCAAGGAGACCGGCGACTACGAGTCCCGGCTGAAGGTCTTCCAGGAGTGCACGGTCACCCGGGTCCTGAAGGACGAGCGGACGCCACGGGTCGGTCTCGGGGTCTTCTGCTACGAGCGCGAGTCCGGCCGCTTCTTCGTCCTCGAGGCCCCTGCCGTCGTGCTCGCCACCGGCGGCATCGGCAAGTCCTTCAAGGTGACGTCGAACTCGTGGGAGTACACGGGCGACGGCCACGCGCTGGCGCTGCTCGCCGGGCGCGCCGCTGCTGAACATGGAGTTCGTGCAGTTCCACCCGACGGGCATGGTCTGGCCGCCGTCGGTGAAGGGCATCCTCGTCACCGAGTCGGTGCGCGGCGACGGCGGGGTGCTGCGCAACTCCGAGGGCAAGCGGTTCATGTTCGACTACATCCCCGACGTCTTCAAGGAGAAGTACGCCCAGTCGGAGGAGGAGGGCGACCGCTGGTACGAGGACCCGGACCACAACCGGCGCCCGCCCGAGCTGCTCCCCCGTGACGAGGTGGCGCGGGCCATCAACTCCGAGGTGAAGGCGGGCCGCGGCTCCCCGCACGGCGGTGTCTTCCTGGACGTCTCGACCCGGATGCCGGCCGAGGTGATCCAGCCGTCGGCTGCCGTCCATGTACCACCAGTTCAAGGAGCTGGCGGACGTCGACATCACCGCCGAGCCGATGGAGGTCGGGCCCGACCTGCCACTACGTGATGGGCGGCATCGCGGTCGACTCGGACACGGCGGCGGCGCGCGGGGTGCCGGGCCTGTTCGCGGCCGGCGAGGTCGCGGGCGGCATGCACGGCTCCAACCGGCTCGGCGGCAACTCGCTCTCCGACCTGCTGGTCTTCGGCCGCCGGGCGGGGCTGCACGCGGCCGAGTACGCGGCCGGGCTCGGCGCGAGCGCGCCCGCCGGTGGACGACGTCCAGATCGACGCGGCGGCGGCGGAGGCGCTGCGCCCGTTCTCCGCCGAGGGCCCGGCGCCGGGCGAGGAGGCCGGACGGCCGCCGGAGAACCCGTACACCCTCCACCAGGAACTCCAGCAGACGATGAACGACCTGGTCGGCATCATCCGCCGCGAGGCGCGAGATGGAGCAGGCCCTGGAGAAGCTCGCCGAGCTGCGGGTACGGGCACGGCGGGCCGGAGTCGAGGGGCACCGGCAGTTCAACCCCGGCTGGCACCTCGCCCTGGACCTGCGGAACATGCTGCTGGTCAGCGAGTGCGTGGCGCGGGCGGCGCTGGAGCGCACGGAGTCGCGCGGCGGCCACACCCGCGAGGACCACCCGACGATGGACCGCAAGTGGCGGCAGCATCAACCTGCTGTGCCGGCTGACCGACCCGACGGGCGGCTCTGGCGGCCACCGACCCGCGTCCGCGGCCAGATCGACCTCACCCGCGAGACCACCGACCCCATCCGCCCGACCTGCTCGCCCTCTTCGACAAGGAGGAGCTGGTCAAGTACCTCGCCGAAGAGGAGCTGTACGAGTGAGCAGCCTACGACGGCCCACTTCAAGGTGTGGCGCGGCGACGTGCGGGGCGGCGGCCTGGAGGACTTCAAGGTCGAGGTGAACGACGGCGAGGTGGTCCTCGACATCATCCACCGCCTCCAGGCCACCCAGGCCCCCGACCTCGCGGTCCGCTGGAACTGCAAGGCGGGCAAGTGCGGTTCGTGCACGGCGGAGATCAACGGCCGGCCGCGGCTGATGTGCATGACGCGGATGTCGGTGTTCGACCGGCAGGAGACGATCACGGTCACGCCGCTGCGGGCGTTCCCGGTGGTGCGCGACCTGGTCACGGACGTCAGCTTCAACTACGCGAAGGCGCGCGAGATCCCGTCCTTCGTGCCGCCGGAGGGGCTCGGCCCGGGCGAGTACCGGATGAAGCAGGAGGACGTGGACCGCTCGCAGGAGTTCCGCAAGTGCATCGAGTGCTTCCTGTGCCAGGACACCTGCCATGTCGTGCGCGACCACGAGGAGAACAAGCCGGCGTTCGCCGGCCCGCGCTTCCTGATGCGGGTCGCCGAGCTGGACATGCACCCGCTGGACGCGGCGAGCGAGACGCGGCCTGGACCGCAAGAAGACCGCCCAGGACGAGCACGGCCTCGGCTACTGCAACATCACCAAGTGCTGCACGGAGGTCTGCCCCGAGGGCATCAAGATCACGGACAACGCGCTGATCCCGCTGAAGGAGCGGGCGGTGGACCGCAAGTACGACCCGCTGGTGTGGCTGGGGTCGAAGATCAGGAGGAGAGCCACGTAGGGCCTCGGGCCACGTAGGGCCTCACCCTGCCGTAGAACAGGCCCGCGACACCAGAACAGGCCCGCGACACCAGAACAGGCCCGCGGCACCAGAACAGGCCCGCGGCACCAAACCCGCGGCACTAGAACAGGCTCAGGAACGCCTCCGCCGGGTCCGCCACGCTCGACTCACCGTCCGGCAGCGGGAGTTCGAACCAGACCGTCTTGCCGCGCGGTGTCCGGCGGGAGCCCCAGCCCGCGCTGAGCAGACCGACCAGTTGGAGGCCGCGGCCGCCCTCGTCGGTGTCGCGGGCGCGGCGGCGGCGCGGCTGCACCAGACCCGCGTCCCACACCTCGCACACCAGCGTGCGGTCCAGCAGCAGCCGGAGCCTGATCTCGCCCTCGCCGTAGCGCAGGGCGTTGGTGACCAGTTCGCTGACCAGCAGTTCCGTCGTGTCCACCAGTGCTTCGAGGTCCCAGCGACGCAGCTGCGCGCGGGCCAGTACTCGCGGGCGCGGCCCACGCTGCGGGGCTCGCGCGGCAGGGGCCAGTCGCCGACGGACTCGGCGCGGCAGCCCCTGGACGCGGGCCATCAGCAGCGCGATGTCGTCCTCGCCGTGGTGGGTGTCGAGGGTGTTGAGGACGTGGTCGCAGACGTCCTCCAGGGATCGGAAGCTGTCGGCGCGTCGCGCTGTCGCTCCGGGGGGCGGCCGGGTGAGGGGGGCGGGTCGCAGGGCGCCGACGAACGCCTGGAGGCCCTCGTCCAGGGGGTGGTCGCGGGATTCGACCAGTCCGTCCGTGTAGAGCGCCAGGAGGGCGCCTTCCGGAAGTTCGACCTCGACCTCCTCGAACGGCTCGCCGCCCACGCCGAGCGGCATGCCCGGCGGTACGTCCAGCATGCAGCGCCTTCTCGCCTGGCTCGACGAGGACGGGCGGCAGGTGGCCGGCGTTGGCGAAGGTGCAGCGGCGCGTGACCGAGTCGTAGACCGCGTACACGCAGGTCGCGAGGTACACCTCGGAGAGGTCGGCGTCGCGGGGCCGGCGGGCGGCCGTGCGGGAGTCCCGCTGGACCTCTTCCGGGCCGGCCTGGGAGGACCGCCGGGGGTGCCGAGGCCGCGGGCGATCTCGTCCAGCGCGGAGAGGACTTCGGCGGGTTCGAGGTCGAGCAGCGCCAGGGTGCGTACGGCGGTGCGGAGTTCGCCCATCGCGACGGCGGCACGCAGCCCGCGGCCCATGACGTCGCCGACGACCAACGCGGTGCGGTGGCCGGGGAGTTCGATGACGTCGAACCAGTCGCCGCCGACCTCGGTGGCCGCGTTGCCGGGCAGGTAGCGGCAGGCGATGTCCAGGCCGGAGGCCTCCGGGTCGCCCGGCGGGCAGCAGGCTGCGCTGCAGGATCAGGGCCCGCTCGTGCTCGCGGCGGTAGAGGCGGGCGTTGTCGATGCAGACGGCGGCGCGCGCGGCCAGCTCCACGGCGAGCGCGCGGTCCCGTTCCCCGAACGGCTCGCTGCCCTTCGTACGGGAGAACTGGACCAGTCCGACGACCGTGTCGTGCGCGACCATCGGCACGGCGAGCGTGGACTGGATGAGGCCGCCGTCCTCGGCGGGGACGTGCTGCGGGCGGGCGGTGCGCAGGGCGTTCGCGCAGGGCGAGTTGAACGGGTAGTGGTGGACCGCGCCGACGGCGACGGGGGCCGGGCCGCCGACGAACGGCGCGACGGAGACCGGGCCGCCGACAACGGCGCGTCGGAGACGGCGCTGGCGAAGGCGACCCGGCGCAGCTCGGCGCTGCCGTCGGCGAGTCCGGGCGGGGTCGTCGTCGCCGACGAGGAGGCCCTGGTAGAGGTCGACGGAGGCGAGGTCGCAGAAGCCGGGGACGACGACGTCGAGGAGTTCGCGGGCGGTGGTCTCCAGGTCGAGGGAGTTGCCGATGCGGGCGCCGGCCTCGTTCAGGAGGGCGAGGTTGCGCCGGGCGGCGGCGGCCTCGCGGGCGGCGGCGCGGCGGGCCGGTGACGTCGGTGCCGAGCCACGGCGACACCGATGGGGCGGCCGGAGCCGCTGTGCACGCGGTAGAGGTTGATGGACCAGCTGGCGGCGTTCGTCGGACGCCGGGCACGAAGCCGGTGACGTGCATGTCCGTGACCGAGTCCCCGGTCTCCAGGACCCGGCGCAGGGTCGCGACGACCCGCTCGGCCTCCGGGGAGGGCAGGTAGTCGCGGACGCCGCGCCCGCGGTGGTCGTCCGGCGGTGCCGCCGAAGATGGAGGCGAAGCGCTCGTTGGCGCGTCGGACCCTGAGGTCGGTGTCGATCAGCAGGAAGCCGAACGGAGATTGGCCGAAAATCGCCTGCGAAGCGGCGAGGTCCGTCTCGATCCGGCGCAGGGTGCGGACGTCCACGACGATGCATACGGCGGCCCGTTCGCCGTCCTCCGTGGTGGTGGGCATCACATAGACCTCGGCGAGTCCCTCGCGTCCGCCCTCGGCGTCGGGCATACGGAAAGGGACGACTCCGGTCCACTCCCGCCCGTCGAGGATCTCGGCCATCTTGCGCTGGCCGCGTTCCCGCAGATCGGGGGCGACGAAGGCGTCGATGGGGTCCATGCCGACGGCCCGTTCGGCGGGGATGCCGAAGACATGCTCGGCGCGCAGACTCCACTGGTCGACGAGGCCGTCGGGGCCGATCGAGAACGAGGCGACCTTGATGTAGTCGTAGATGGAGCCGGGCGGGCTGCTCTGCCACACCGGGTCGCCAGGATCTTCGCCGCCGCCTGGATCTTCGCCACTGCCGGACATTTCACCGTTACCGGACCGTTCACCGTCGGACACTTCACCGCCGCCGAGCACCTCACCGCCGCCGAGCACTTCACCGCTGCCGGATACCTCACCGCCGTCGGACACTCCACCGCTGCCGGATACCTCACCGCCGTCGGACACTCCACCGCCGCCGGATACCTCACCGCCGTCGGACACTCCACCGCCGCCGGGCACTTCCCGGCCCGTCGCGCGACCCGTTGTTATGTGGCGTGCGGCTCCGCGCGGCACGCTTCCGACGGTGTCGCCCCTGCCGAAACGGCTCGTGACATCAGCCCTCGCACCGTCCCACGGGTCGTCCGACTCCATGGCCTTCGCTGGTATCTCGCTCACGCGAACCGTCCCCTCCAGCTCACCGCGTCCGGCTTCGGTCACCGGCGGCGGCTGCCCGCAGTATCCAGCACTACGGCCCCGCACGACACGGTGTTCACGATCACAGCACGGTCCCGATGAGTTTTGGACCGGCCCGGCCATACTCCCAGTCTTCTAACCAGGCAGTACCCGGTCGAACCACAGATCTCCTCGGCCCTCCTGGCCTGAACCGCTCGGCAGCCGTGCGCCCCAGGGGGCCGCCCCCTCGTGGAACGCGCCTCAGCCGGGTACGGCCAGCTCGAACCACACCGTCTTGCCCGGCCGTGTCGGGCCGGGTACCCCAAGCCCGGGAGGAGCCGGCCACGAGCTGGAGACCGCGTCCGCCCTCGTCCTCGGGGCAGGCGGCGCGCTCGTGGGGCAGTTCGGGGAGAGGGTCGGAGACCTCGACGAGCAGAACACCCAAGGGGGCGGCGGGACGGACGAGGCGCACACCGATGGGGCCGGTGGCGTGGCGCAGGGCGTTGGTCACCAGCTCGCTCACCAGCAGGGCGGTCACATCGGCGAGGGAGTCAAGTTCCCAGCCGCCCAGCCGGTCCCGGACGACAGCGCGGGCACCTCGTACGGCACCCGGCTCGGCGGGGAATGTCCACTCGACGCACTCGCCTTCGGTGTCGATCACGCCGATCACTTCCCAGACCACAAGCGGAGGGCGTCCGGTTTCGGGTACTTAATGGGCATATACCCGATATTGGCGACCAACTACCGCGCACGGGGGCGCATTATGGCACGAACGGCGCACAGGAAACACGCATGGCGCCCAGGAAACACGCACCAGGAGCCCCACACATCCGCAAGACCAACCGAAGGGCGCCGCCTCTGCGTACGCGGAGCGTAAGCGCTCTCAGTGCACCCCAGGCCCTCCCCTCCCCCACGCCAGCCGTGCCGTTTCCCTGACCGCCGGGATGTCCTGGTCCAGCCAGTCGACGTCCCAGATCTCGTCGGGAGTAAGCCAGCGCAGCTCGTCGTGGTCCTCCAGGGGCCGGGGGGCACCGGCGAGGAGGTGGGCGGTCCACACGCGCAGGACGTAGTCGGCCTTCAGGGGCCATTCACCGGGGATACGTTCGGCCGGCTCCGCCTCCACGCCGAGTTCCTCGCGCAGTTCACGTACGAGGGCTTCCTGGGGGGTCTCGCCGGGCTCGACCTTGCCGCCGGGAAGCTCCCAGCGTCCGGCCAGCTCGGGCGGGGCACTGCGGCGGGCGGCGAGCAGGCGCCCGTCGTTCAGCAGGGCGGCTCCCACCACCACGATCGGTTCAGTCATGCGCGGGACCCTACGGGAGGGGGCAGGACGCCGGGCGGAGTCGAGTCACTTTCCCCCGCTCTGTCCGCCTCGTCCGCCCTATCCGCCCCGCTCGTTCTGCCCGATGTGCTCGACCCAGTAGAGCCGCTTGTGTCCGCGGCCGTCGAGACTGTCCGCGATCTTCTGCGCTTCGGCCTTGGTCGCGTACCTGCCCACGCGGTAGCGATTGCCGTTGTCGTCCCGCCTTATGACGAGCCAAGAGAGAGTGATCGCGCTGTCGTTCATCGCACCCCTTCACTTCCCACCCCCGGCCCACACCGCGCCTGCACCGCCCGAGGAAACCGCAATCTGCATATGCCCGAGCGTACGCCTAACCTTCACGCAGCGAACACGGTTTTTCACAAAGAGGCACCCAACCAGCCAAGCCGACCAAGCCGACCAAGCCGACCAAGGCACAGAAGGCACAGAAGGCAGCGTCCCGTCAGAGAGAGGAACGCGCCGTCAACCGCCCCATATGCGCCCCCTCACACCCCAGCAAGCCCTCTCTGAGAGTCTCGGCTGAGATGCCCGGCTCACCGGCAGCGCCTACTTCACCGGCAGGTGATACGCCACCCGGTAACGGTCCGCCGGGACCACCACGTCCGCCGTCTCCACCGGGCGCCCGGACGCGAAGTACGTGCGCTGGATGACCAGGACGACATGGCCGGGGACGCCGCCGAGGGCGAGCAGTTCCTCGGCGAGGCCGGGGCGCGCGCCGACCTCCTCCGTGACGTTGTCGACGACGACGTCGATGGCCGCCATGCGCTCGACGACGCCCATGCCGCCGAGGGGCCCCTCCTCGGGCAGCATCACGGGCGTACGGCCGGTGACGGCGAGCGGCTCCCACGACGTGGAGAGCATCATCGCCTCGCCCGCGTCCCGGAACAGGTACTGCGTGCACATCACGCGCTCGCCCGGGCTTGATGGCGAGCCGCTCGGCGACGGCACCGCTCGCCTCGGCCTGTTCGCTGCGCGACTCCCAGGTGCCGCGCGCCTCGGCGTCGGCCTGCTCCTGCCGGAAGGGCGTGGCCCGCTGGCGGGCCGGAACCCGGAGCGGGCGACCCGGCGGGGCACGGGCCGCTCCCGCACATACGTCCCCGACCCGGAGCGGCCCTCGACCAGCCCCTCGGCCATCAGCACCTTGCGGGCCTCCAGCGCGACCGTGTCCGAAACGCCGTACTCCTCGCGGATGCGGGCCTGGGAGGGGAGCCGGGTGTGGGGGGGCAGTGAACCGTTCGACGATCTTCCTACGGAGATCACCCGCGACGCGCAGGTACGCCGGCTGCTCACCGAATGTCACTGGCCACTCCCATCAGGTTGTACAGACAGCTACAGCCTGGCAACCGAGGGTTGAGCCCGCAAGTAAAGGCCAGAGAATCACTCGATGTGATGACACGGGTGGGAGAAGCGCTTTGCGCAGGCGCTTCATCCCTCGTGACAGCCACGATCGATAGAATTGACTCATGACCGCACTGCCCGACTGGATGCGCCCGCCGCGTGCGGAAGGCTGGTTCGCGGAAGACCTGGACCGCCTCCCTGAGGCGCCCCGCCACACCGAGCTCATCGACGGAGCCCTCGTCTTCACGATGTCCCCGCAACGGTCGTGGCACGGCCGCCTCGTCACTGGTCTTACGGTGGCCCTCATGGCTCAGGCCCCCGAGGGCATCGAGGTCGAGCGAGAGATGACCATCCGCCTCGACGCCCGCAACCGCCCCGAGCCAGACCTGCTTCTGACCACCGCCCCCTACGACGCCGACCGCACCTGGTTCGCCCCCGAGGATGTCCAGCTCGTCATCGAGGTCGTCTCGTCGGAGTCCGCCCATCGCGACCGGACCGTCAAGCTGCGCAAGTACGCCGAGGCCGGCATCCGGCACTACTGGTGTATCGAGGACGAGGACACCGTCCCCGCTGTGCACGTCTACGAACTGGACGAGCCGACTGGCGCATACGCCCCGGCGGGCATCTTCCGCCACACACTCAAGCGGTCCCAGCCCTTCGAGATCAGCCTTGACCTCGACACGCTCGCGCCAGGCCGGACGGACTGACACAGCATTGCCGAGTCAGTACCAAGTCAGCACGGAAATGCAGAAGGGGTCGGACTCACCAGAGTCCGACCCCTTCTGACGTACATGTGCGACGAATTACCTAGCGTGCGGCAACGATACGGTTACACGTTGAACCGGAACGTCCACTGCAACGCTCTCACCTGCGAAAACGGGCTTCTGAGAGATCCAGGTCAGCACAGAATCAGCACGGTTCGAACAGGTCAGCGCCGAACACATCAGCGCCTACGCGGCCAGTGCCGCACCTACCGTGGGCCGCATGGCCTCCTGGAGGACCGCACGGCAGCGGTCCCAGGCACTGGGAAGCAAGTGTTCCCATAAATGTCGACGGTGATCTTGATGGAGCGGTGACCGAGCCAGCGGGAGGCCTCGTGAATGGGGATGCCATTCGCGAGCGCCGTCGAGGCGAAGAAGTCCCTCAGGGTGCGAGGCGTGTACTTCGGCCGGCCCTGGCTGTCCACCAGCCCCGCGGCGTGGCATGCCTTCCGGAAGTGGTAGTCGTACGTCGATGCGGTGGGCGTCACACCCTCGCCGCGCTCGCGGGGAGCAAAGAACACCGCCAGCCGCCGATGCCTGCCGGACGGACTGGTGAAGTCGGCAGGCACCGGTGCCCACTGTGCCAGGTGCGCGTCGATCTCCTCGTCGATGAACGGGGCCGTCGGAACATCGCGGTACTCACCCTCGACCCGGTGCTTGAGCGGAACCAGGGTTGCAGTGCAGTCGCCCTTCCGAGCTCTCGAGCTGACCTGCCAGCGGACCCGGATGAAGCCGGGTCTTCTGCACTCCACCGAGAAGGCTAGGGCCTCGCTGACCCGCAGCCAGCACCAGCCTGTAGATAGACGGTGAGCCGGTATTGCGGCGCAATGTGCCGCGCAAGCAGCTCGACCTCACCCAGGGACGGAATCGTGTCCGCGTCCACAGCACCTGGTCGCACCCGACCGACCCGGACGCCCCTCGCAGGGTTCCGTGCGATGCGTTTGTCAGCGACGGCAGCCTCCAGCATGGCCGTCACCAGGACCATACGGTCATTAACCGTGGCAGCCGCCAGTCCTTCACCGCCACCGTGGACAGCAACAGCGAACCTCTCGATGTCAGAACGCGTCAGGCTGGCCAGAGTCTTACGCCCGACGTGCGGCACGAGGTGATTGCGTACGAACCCCTCGTAGTTGCGACGAGTCCCCTCGCCGACGCTCTTTTGATCCAGCCACTCGTGCGCCCACACCCTCATCGGCACGGCACCCCGCATGGGATCCGGGTAGATTCCAGCCCTCTTGTCGTTCTCCGTCTTTACTGCAAACGCATCAGCACCACCGGGCCCCGTCCGTCGCGGGAAGGACTTCTCCCGCTGCCGCCCTCTCCTGCCGCCGGGCTCTCGATACCGGACAGTCCACCCATGACCGCAACCCGCCTTCCGGCACGGATACGCCCGATCCCGGCGATCTGTCTTGCACCGCTGAAAGACGCTCGCCACAACAGCGCGTCCTACTCGTACCGGGCGTCGAGGTAGGTGATCACATCCCGCTCTCGGAACCTCAAGAGCCGGCCGACCTTCTGCGCTTTCAGTCCCCAAGATCGGTATTTATTCTGCACCGTCACCTCGCTTACGCGCAGCCACTCCGCCACCTCGGCCACAGTGAGCAGCCGATAGTCCTGCCTACCCATCGAGCCCCCGACCGTGTGACAAATCCAGTACTCGAACCTTGCGGCACTGCCTGCCAGCCGAGCAAGGCATCCGTCACCAATCCGCTCTTTCTAGCGAATACTGCGGCAGGGCCCAGGCTTGAGGTGAGCCTCGACCCGAAGACGGCGCTGAAGCCGCGCAAGCGTCTCTCGTACGAATCGTGGACAGAACCCTGATGCGCACCCGCGATTAGGAAGAAGCGCGGGTCCTTCCGAGGCGGTTTGGGTGCGCTCTCCGTTGCGGAAACTTCGCGATCACCGGTGCCACCGAGCGAAGTCCAGGGGTCTGCCGATCAATAACTCGTCGATCTTGGTGGGGATTGCAGGAGGGTGGGGTCGTGCCCGGCGATCGCGGCGAGTTGTTGTGCCGTGGTCACGGTGAGGGCGCCGGCCGGGACCTTGTGCCCGAGCGCGGTGAGCACGGGGGTGACCTCCTGGAGGGTCGCGCCGATTCTGCTCTTGGCCAGGCTGGTCGCCTCGGCGAGAACGGCGTTCGTCATGGACCAGCGCCTCTTGAGGAGGAAGACGACAAGCTGGTCGGAGACGGAGAGCCGTCTGCCGCCGGCGCCGGGGCCGCCGTCGGGGCGTTTCCCGGGCAGGAAGATCGGCGGGTGCTCGGCACGCCAGGCTCGGTAGCGGACGAGAACCGGCGACCTGGACGTTCCCCACAGCGTTTCGGCTCAGCGAGGTGAGTACGGCGTTACCGGCGACCGGTCCCGCCGAGGGGTCACCCGAACCGCAAGCCGAGTACGCGGCACGGCTCGATCACCTGGCTCACGTGCGGGTCCAGCTTGCCGGACAGCCGGAGCTCTTCGGTGAGACACCGGCCGGCTTTGTCATCAACTGGCCTGTGTTGAGCGGAACGGTGGAAGGACCAGCGATCCGCGCCAGGGTTGTTCCAGGCGGCAGAACACCAGGCAGTGGTGCGCCCGGACGGGATAGTAGATCTCAGCGTCAGGGCGACGCTTGAGACTCATGATCGGGCACTGATAGCCGAGCGCTATTCCGGGACCGTCGACTTCGGAGAAAACTGGAATGCATCCCTCCCGGTCAGAAACTGGCCTGCCGCGCTGATGGTGCGCTCGCAGATCAGGAGCCGCTGACCTCCGAGCCGAGGTATCGCTGGCTCAACCGTCTGCATTGCCTCGGTATCGGCGAGGCCCGACTCGGTGACTACCTGTACACCTACGATATCTACGTAGTCCGTTGAGCGCGGGAGTTGGCCTTGCCTAAAACGGTGATCGTGCTTGGCGGCGGAATCGGTGGCATGAGTGCCGCCCACGAGTTGATCGAGCGCGGCTTCTCCGTCCGCGTCCTGGAGCGGCGGGACGTGCCGGGTGGCAAGGCCCGCAGCGTGGTCGTCCCCGAGCACGGCTCCCGTACGAAATGTCGGCGCCGTTTACCTGGCCGACTCACCGCTCCGGCGCGACGGGACCTCCCGGGTGAGCACGGCTTCCGTTTTTTTCCCGCGGGTCGACAAGCACATCATCGACACGATGGCGCGGACGCCGTATCGCGGCTCGCGCTCGGTCGCGGACAATCTGGTCGATACCACCGGGACCATCTTCGCTCGCTTCGGCCGCCGTTCGCTGAAGCTGCCGACGATCACGCCATCAACGGTTCCCGAGCTTTTCACCCTGGTCAGCGACCTCGGGTCGTTGTTCGGCCCCGAGCTCGGGATTTCGCCTGACGAGTATGCATTCTTCGGCGAACGGATCTGGCAGATCCTCACCAGTTGCTCCGAGCGCCGTCTCGAGGAGTACGAGAAGATCGGCTGGTGGGAATTCATCGGCGCAGCGCAGCGATCTGAGGCTTATCAGAAGTTCCTCGCGATCGGCGCTACGCGCTCACTCGTGGCGTCTCAGCCGAAGCTCGCGAGCACCAAGACGGTCGGCGACCTCTTCGTGCAGTCCTGTTCAATCTGGCCGAGCCCAGCATCAGCGGGGACCGTGTGCTCAACGGGCCAACCAACGACGTATGGATCGACCCCTGGCTCACTACCTACGCAGACAGGGCGTGGAGTACCAGCTCAACACCCGTGTGCGCTCGATCGAGATGGACGGTGGCGTCGTGCGGGGCGTGACCGTCGAACACGACCGCACAGTGAGCGAGGTCCACGCGGACTACTACGTGGCCGCCCTGCCGATGGAGGTCATGGCCACGATCGTCACCGACCAGGTCATACGCGCCGATCCGGGCTTGGCCAACATCTTCCCGCTCAGCCAGAACACGTGCCTGGATGAACGGCATCCAGTTCTACCTCGAGAGACGCGCCCATGGGCCGCGGCCACCAGATCTACCTTGACTCGCCCTGGGCGCTCACATCCGTGTCGCAGGCACAGTTCTGGCCAGATGTAGACCTCAGCCGCTTCGGCGACGGAAACATCCGTGGTGTGATCTCAGTTGTTATTTCGGACTGGGAGACGCCTGGCTTGAATGGGAAGCTCGCCCGGGAGTGCACCCGCCGTGAGATCAGGGACGAGGTGTGGGATCAGCTGAAGCGCAGTCTGAACGTGGAGGGCGCCGATGTGCTCGAGGACGAAGACCTGGTCCACTGGTATCTGGATCTCGCCATCGATCCGCTGCTCAGGACCAACGCCGAGCCACTATTTGTCAATCTGGTCGATACCTGGCGGCTCAGGCCACGGGCGGTGACAGCCATCCCGAATCTATTCTTGGCCGCGGACTACGTGCAGACATTTACCGATCTGGCCACCATGGAGGCTGCGAACGAGGCGGCCCGACGCGCAGTCAACGGGATCCTCGAGCACTCGGGTTCGGACGGGCCGGGGTGCCGGCTCTGGGACCTCCACGAGCCGGAGCTGCTGGAGCCCTGGCGCGCCAACGACCGGGTGCGCTACCTGCAAGGCCTACCGTGGGACGATACCGGCGTCAGGCTCGGGCTGTCCGCGCTCG
>CAVQGD010000032.1:0-25721 GCA_963711935.1 uncultured Actinomycetota bacterium | reverse complement strand
ACCACACCCCCAACGCAATGGGCAACTCGGCCCGCGGTCGCCTTTTTCGTCACTCTCCGTGTCGGTGTGCGGGTCGCGGGGCCGGGTGGTGGGGCCGGGCTCGCGGAGGGGGATCCGGTGCCGGATGGTGATCTTTTCGGGTCCGATCAGGACGTCTTTGACCAGCAGCCGCAGGACGCGCTGCCGTTGTTCGACGTCGGCGGTGGCCGCGTTGTGGCGGAGCTGGGCGAGGAAGCCCTCCAGGTCCTCGGCGAGCTTCAGGTAGGCCTCGCGGTCGGCGAGCTGGGCCTGGAGGGCGTCGAGCTGGCCGCGCAGGTTCACCTGGCGGGCCCGCAGGCCGGGCATCCGGGTCCGCAGCTCGTCGATGGTGATCAGCTGTTCCTGGTAGGCCTCGATCATGCGGGTGATGCTGGTGTCGGCCTTGGCCAGGGCCAGTTGGAGGCGGTCTTGCTCGCGGGTGGCGGGATCCGAGGTCCGGGCGTGTGCGAGCCGCTGGTCGATCTCGGCGCGGATCAGCGAGGGGTCGGCGAGCAGGCCGGTGATGTGCTCCCACACGAGGGCGTCGAGGTAGTCGGCGCGGACCGGCTTGCCGGCGCAGATGCGCCCGCCTTCGTAGCGGTAGTCGTCGGAGCCCAGGCACCGGTAGTAGTAGATCTTGTTCTTGGCGGTCGTGGTGGTGTGGCTGCGGTAGTAGCCGTAGCCACAGGCTGCGCAGGCGATCATGCCTTGGAGCAGGGAGGGGACTTTGCTGTTGCGGGAGGCGAACTTCTTGTTGTCTTCCAGCCGCTTGGCGGCGCGTTCGAAGGTGAGGCGGGAGATGATCGCGGGCACCGGGATGGCGGTCCACTCCTGGCGGGGCTGATCCACGGTCCTGGCCGGGCGCGGGGTGCTGCGGCCTTCCAGCCGGGCCCGGCGGTTCAGCCCCGCCGGTTCGTGGAGGATGCGGGTCTTGCCGAAGGCGGCGGCCCCTGCGTAGGCGGGATTCTTCAGCATGCCCCACACCACGCTGCGGTCCCAGCGCCTCTTGCCGGTCCGGGTCGCAGTGCCGGACTCGGTGAGCCAGCGGGTCAGCTCCGCGATGGAGTCGCCGTCATCGGTGTAGCGGCGGAACAGCTCAGCCACGATCGCCGCCTCGTGCTCGACGATCTCGTAAGTGGCCCCGCACTCAGGGGTCTTGCGCCGGTAGCGGTAGCCGAACGGAGCGCCGCCAAGGACGTTGACCGATCCAGTGCGGGCCCGGTATGCCTTGCCCCGCCGGTAACGCTCCATCAGCTGGGCCTTCTCGTACTCGGCGAATATGCCCTGGAACTGGACCAGCAGCTGGTCCTCAGGAGTGTCGCTGCGCGGGCCACGCACGAACTCCACCCGCGTTCCGGCACGGGCGAACTCCTCGATCAGCAGGGCCTGGTAGGCGAACTTGCGGGCGAGGCGGTCTGGCGCGTAGCACAGCACCACATCCACCCCAACCTGGGCGACCAGATCCCGCAGCCGCTCCAGCGCGGGGCGCACCAGGGTGGCCCCGGAGTGCCCCTCGTCCTCGAAGACCCACTCCTGGGGCACCTCAAGATGCCGCTCGGCGGCGAGGTCGCGCAGCGCCGCCGTCTGCGAGCCGATCGTCTGGTCCTTCTTCTGCCCGGTGGAGGAGACCCGGGCGTAGATCGCCGCGCTCGTCATGATGCGGCGCTCCTTCCTGACCGGCCCGCCGCACGCGGGCCTGCCGCTGGGGTACCAGGAGGGCGTAGGCCGCCGAGAGGTCCGCGGCCGCCAGGCGGTCGAAGACGTACTCGGTCTCGGCCCGTGCCCCGTTCATCGCCGTATTCGCCGGGCTGCCGCCTCGGCCCACCGCAGCGGGCTGTGGCTGCCGGCGCCAAGAGCACTGGCCATGAACCGACCGTACCGCCGCCCACCTCAGCCGCCCCCGTCCCGCCGGGGCCGTTCCAGCCGCCGGTAACTCAGTGTGACATCGAAGCAGAAGTTGCCCACTGCGTTGGGGGTGTGACAACGGCTCTTCTTTCTACCTTCGAAGGTGCCAACCAATAACGAAGCGCAGAAAGAAGAGCGCCATGGAACGCTACGACGCCTTCGATGCCATCGATCCGTTTGCTGCCGCAGTCAGCGCCTTCGACCGCCTGCAAGGCGACTTGGCCAACCTCGCGACCAAAGGACTGGCACACCACGCGGTGGAGGAGCTGATCGAGGAGCGGGGCCGTGAACTGCTGCGTCTGCTGTTCCAGGGCCATCTCGACCTGCGGGCCCGTCGGGAACGCGAGCAGGTCGGCCGCCCGTCGGCCATGGTCGTGACAGGGGCGGACGGACTCCTCCGGCCGCACCGGGAGACGGGCCATCACCGCAAGCTGGCCTGTGTCTTCGGCATAGTCACCGTCGAGCGGTGCGCCTGGCGGCAGAAGGGGCTGAGCAACGTCCATCCCGCCGACCGGGCCCTGTCCCTGCCCGTCGGCCGGCACTCGGCCGGCCTGCGGCGGCTCGCCGCCTGCGAGGCCGTGGGCGGTTCGTACGATCAGGCCAAGGAAGCGATCGAGCGCCGGTGCGGGAAAGTCCTGGGCAAACGGCAGGCCGAGGACCTGGTTATCGCCGCGGCCCGGGACATCGACGCGTTCTACCGACACCAGCTGGTGATGCCGGCCACCGCCGACAGCCTCCTGGTCCTCCAGGTCGACGGCAAGGGCATCGTGATGCGGCCCGAGGCCCTGCGGTCGGCCACCCTCAAAGCCCACCGGACCGCCCAACGCGCCATGCGCACCCGCCTCGCGCCGGGCGAGAAACCGCATCGCAAGCGGATGGCCACCCTGGCCTGCGTCTTCGACGCCACTGCGGCCCCCCGCCGACCGCACGACATCATCGCCCCGCCAGCCGGCCGCAGCCGTGAGCGGACACCGAGACCGGGGCCGAAGGCCACAGCGAAATGGCTCACCGGCTCCGTCGTCCACCCGCCCGAGCACACCATCGCCGCCGCCTTCGACCAGGCCGAAGCCCGCGACCCCGGCCATGTCCGCAGCTGGGTGGTGCTCGTCGACGGCGCCCGCCATCAGCTCGGCCTCATCCACGCCGAAGCCGCCCGGCGCCGCATCCGAGTGCACATCCTGCTCGACATCGTGCACGTCAGCGAATACCTATGGACCGCCGCGCACGCTTTCCACCCACCCGGCACCGCCGAAGCCGAAGTCTGGGTCGCCGGGCACCTGATCACGATCCTGCACGGCCAGGCCGCCCGCGCCGCCGCCGAGATCACCGTGCAGGCTCAGCGGGCCCGTCTACGCGGTGCGAAACGCGAGGCCGCCGATGCCTGCGTCGGCTACCTCACCGGCCACCTCGACCAGCTCGGCTACGACACCGCGCTGGCCTCCGGCTGGCCGATCGCGACCGGCGCGATCGAGGGGGCGTGCCGCCATCTGATCGGCGACCGACTCGACATCACCGGCGCCCGCTGGGGGCTGACCGGCGCCGAAGCCATCCTCAAACTCCGTGCCCTCAACGACAACGGCGACTTCCCGCAGTACTGGACCTACCACCTCGCCCGCGAACACGAACGCCTCTACCCCACCCCCGACCAGCACCGATTCCAACTCACCGTCTGAACGACAGTCCTCCCTCAACGCGAGCTACACCCGACGTCGTAGGGGCCGGGTGGCGGGGTGCGCATGTCCAGGGCGTGGTAGGTGACGGCGGGCCACCGGCGGCGGGCGGTGGCGAGCTGGACGGGCGAGGTGTCGATGCCGGTGACGCGGTGGCCGGCGGCGGCCAGGGGCCCGGCGTGCCGGCCGGTCCCGCACGGCACGTCGAGGATCCGGGCGCCGGGGCGGAGGGCGGGCAGGGCCATGAGGGCGGCGAGGTCCTGCTCGGTGGTGTCGTACTTGCCGAGTTCGGTGAAGGTCGTCTCGAACCCTTCGTCGAAGAAGGTTGAGGCCCAGTTGTCGGGTGACGGTGTCAGCGGCACGGGGGCTGCTCCTGGGGCAGGGCGGCGAGGAGCCGGTGGTGGAAGGTACGGGTGGTGGCGGCGACGAGGTAGCGGGCGGGGACGTCGCAGCCGGTGAGGTGGAGCGGGCTGCCGTGTTCGTCGGTGACGGTTCCTCCGGCGGCGGTGATCAGGTGGGCGGGGGCGGCGATGTCCCAGGTGCGGTGCCCGCACATCAGGGCGACGGTGGCGGCGGCGTGTCCGCGGGCGACATCGACGAGGGCGCGGGTGGACTCGTAGGCGTCGACCTGGTGGTCGAGGTGTGCGGGGACGGCGCGGCGCAGGGCGGGCGGGTCGCAGTAGCAGACGTGGACCGGCAGCCGCTGCGGTGGCGGGGTGGGCGGGGTGAAGGAGGCCGTGTTGTGGATCGCGGTGGCCAGGATGTCGGCGGCGGGGAAGGAGGTGAGGGACAGCAGGGGCATGCCCGTGTGCCAGGCGCTGAGGAGGATCGCGAAGTCGGGCGAGCCGTTCAGGTAGGGGCGGGTTCCGTCGAGGGGGTCGACGAACCAGACGATCGTGCCCGGGGCGGCGGGGTGGTGGCTGGCGGGGTCTTCCTCGGCGGCGATGTGGGCGCCGGGGGTGGCGGCGCGGATGGCCTGGGTGAGGAGGGCTTCGCTGGCGAGGTTGGCGTCGGTGACGATGCTGCCGTCCGTCTTGACGGCCACGGCCGGACTTCCTCCCGCGCCGGGCCAGGTGTCGAGGAGCCGCTGTCCGGCGGCGTGGACGGCGTCGAGAAGGACGCCGGTGGTGGCGTCGGCTTCTTTGCCGGGCGGCAGCAGGGTGGCGGTCATACCGGCGCCGCCTGGTCCAGCGCGAGGAACACCCCGGCCGCCCACGCCTGCCAGGTGTAGGCCGCGTCGAAGCGGGGCGCCGAAGGACGCCGGGCGTAGCGGGTGCGCAGGGCGCGGGTCAGGTCGGTGACCTCGCTGCCGCCGACGGGGACGTAGGTGACGTCACAGGTGTCGTCGAGCAGGCGCAGGCCGGTGATCTCGCTGGTGATGACGGGTCGGCGGTGGGCGAGGAGCTTGGTCAGCGGGCCGGAGGTCTCCCCCAGCCACGGCCCGCGGAGCTGGATCGCGCAGTCCACGGACACCAGCAGCTGGTCGAAGGCGGCGTCGGGCAGGTAGCCGGTGTGGACGATGGTCGGGTCGTCGGGGACGGCGAGGCCGTCGCGGGCTTCGCCGGCCAGGAGCAGGACCGCGTCGGCGGGCCGGTCGTGCCACTGCCGCCACGCGTCGAGGAGCACCCCGATCCTCTTGTACGCGCCGAGGAAGCCGAAGGTGGCGAACACGAAGGCGTCGGCGGGCACGCCGTGGGCGGCGAGCAGGTCCTTGCGGCGCGGCGGGGTGAGGGGGTGGACGCCGAACGGGAGGCGCTGGATACGGGCCTGCGGGTAGCGGCGGGCGAGGGCGAGGTGGGCTTCGGCGGAGTGGACGAGGATCTCGGTGGCTTGGCCGATCGCGATGCTCTCCACGCCCATGTCCATGCTGTACCGGTCGAGTTCAGGCCGGGCGTCGAGGTACCGGTCCAGGGCGGCGCGGCCGTCGAAACGACGGTCGAGGTGCCGGCCGGCCAGGGCGAGGAAGCGGTCCTGCTCGGCGGGCGGGAGCCGGTCCCAGCTGCTGAGGTAGTAGTCGATGTTGTTGTACTCGTGCAGGATCACGGGCCCGGGCCGGGCGGCGAGCGCCCGGAACGCCTCGTGGTGCATCACGTTGTTGCCCAGGTGGTAGAGGACCTGGTCGAACTGGTGGGGGTCGGTGGCGGGTTCGGTGACCCGCACGGGCTCGTAGGAGGCGGCGAGGGAGGCGAGGGAGTCGGTGAGGTAGACGGCCACGCCGCTGCGGTCGTCGGGCAGTGGTCCGTAGATGCCGAGCGTCTTGAGGGTCATGCTGCTCCTGCCGTGCGAAGGGAGATCGCCTCGCGGTAGACGGCGAGGGTGCGCCGGGCGCACTGGGCGATGCCGAACGTTTCCTCCGCCCGCCGCCGCCCGGCCTGACCGAGCCGGGCCCGCAGGCCGGTATCGGTGGCGAGGCGGGCCAGGGCGGCGGCGTAGCGGTGGGGGTCGGCGGTGTCGGTGAGGATGCCGGTCTGGTCGGTGACGACTTCACGCAGCCCGTCGGTGTCGGTGGCGACGACGGGCAGGGCGTGGCGCATCCCTTCTACGCAGGCCAGGCCGAGTCCTTCGTGGGTGCTGGGCTGGGTGAGGATGTCGCCGGCGTCCAGCGCGAGGTCGCGCAGGGGGTCGGGGCAGTCGGCAAGGAGCGTGACCGCGCTGCCGGTCGCGACGGCCTGCTGCTGGAGCCGGCTGAGGTAGCCGGGGGCGGACCCGTTGCGGGAGCCGATCAGCAGCATCCGCACCGGGCCGGGGCGCCCTGGAGAAGGGGGAGGGCGTCGAGGAGCCGGTGCTGGGCCTTGCGCGGGGTGTAGCGGCCGACGCACACCACCAGCGTGCCGTCGGCCGGGACGCCGGCTTCGGTCTCCAGCGCCCGCCGGGCCTCCGCTCGCGCGCGCGGCAGTACGGCGGCCGGGGCCGGGGTGCCCATGAGCACGGTGCGGATCCGGTCCTCGGGGTAGCCGAAGGAGACGGCCTGGTCGGCGAAGCGACGGCTGCCGGCGAGTACGAGGTCGGGCCGGCAGGCGCGGGCGACGAACCGGGAGCGGGTGGCGCCGCACGGCTCGGTCTCGGGCCGGGTCTCGTGGAACGAGGCCACCAGCGCGCTGCGTTCGGCCAGGCCCGACAGGGCCGCCAGCAGCAGGGCCGCCTGGGTGTGGGTGTGCACCACGTCGAGCGGCTGGCCTGCCAGGAGCGGTGCGATGTCGGCCAGCAGGCCGAACATCGCTTCCTCCCAGGGCACGCCGTGCTCGGTGAACGCGGTGAGCAGCGCCCCCGCCCGGATCACGTCGACACCGCCTTCGGTGGCGGTGGGCGGCTGGCCGGGGTGGTCCCGGTTGGTCAGGACGGTCACCCGGTGCCCGAGCTGCGCGAGGTGTTCGGCGAGGTTCGTCACGTGGGTCTCCATCCCGCCGGTCCGGGGACGGTACGTCGTGGACACCAGGCAGATCCGCATCAGCAGCCCACCAGCGGCACAAGGTCCCCGAGCCGGTGGATCACCGGCACCGGCAGGGTGCGCCACACCCGGTGCCGGTCGTAGAGCACGGTGCGGTCGATGCCCGCCGCCAGCGCGCCGAAGACGTCGTTGATCAGCCCGTCCCCGACGAACACCACCTCCTCAGGTGCGCATCCGGCGCGTTCCAGGCCCGCGGTGAAGATCGACGAGTGGGGCTTCTCGCGGCCGAAGACGGTGGAGTCGACCGTCGCGTCGAACAGGCCCAGCAGGCCGAACCGGTCCAGCTCCTCATCCAGGGTGCCGTCCGAGTTCGACACCGCCACCGTGGTGATCCCCGCGCCTTTCAGCGTGGTGAGCACACCGACCGCCTCCGGGTCGAGGTCGCGGTACAGATCCGGCCGGGCCGCGGCCGCCGTCCACGCCGCCAGACCCGCCGTGCGGTCCACCTCCAGCAGGTCCGCCCAGGCGTGGCCGAGCTTCGTACGCCGCCCAAGGCCGTGAGGGAAGTCGGTGTGGTGGGCCTCGGCCGCCGCCGCGAGCGCCGCCTCCGCGGCGGCCGGGTCCACCCCGGGCGCGCCATGGGCGGCGAGTTCCTCGGCCATCACCGCGCCCGAGGGGTGGATCAGCGTCATGCCGATGTCCAGCAGCACCGCCCGGGGCGTACGCCTGCTCATGCGAGGACCTCCGTGAACGCCTCGTCGAACGGCTCGGCCCGGCCGGTGCACATCGCCAGGTAGGCCTCGCTCACCGCGCCGGTCACCGCCCCGTCACCGAAACGCCGGTCGTCGACGCAGGAGACCGGACGGACCTCGTCCAGCGTGCCGGTCAGGAACACTTCCTCCGCGTTCATCAGCTCGGCCGGGGCCAGCGAGCGCACCTGCGCGGGGATGCCGAGCCGACCGGCCAGGGCGAGCACGACGCTGCGGGTGACGGAGTCCAGCAGGCCGTCGCTGACCGGCGGGGTGAGCAGCGTGCCGCCCGTGACCGCGAACACCGCCGCCCCGCCCGTCTCCGCGACCATGCCCCGCTCGTTCAGCAAGATCGCCTCGTCCGCGCCGTCTGCCTGAGCCTGCAGCCGGGCCAGCCGGAACGCCGCGTACGCGGCACCGGTCTTCGCCGCCGTCGGCAGCGCCCGGTCCGGGATCCGCATCCAGGTACTGATCTGGCAGGCCACCGGCTGCTGCGGGTGCGTCGGCGCGGCCACGCACGTGACGTACACGCCGGTCACGAGGGAGTCCGGGCGGTCGGTGTACCGGCCGTCCTCCACGTACAGCGTGGGCCGCAGGTACACGTCGTGGCGCGGGGCGAGCTCCTTGAGCAGAGCGGTCATGCCCTCGCGGACCTGCTCGGCGAGCTGGGGGCGGGGGATGCGCATCAGGGCGGCGGACTGCTCCAAGCGGGCCAGGTGCGCCGCCGGGCGGACGAGGGCCAGCCGGCCGTGCTCCGCCTGCCAGTAGCCGCGGATCCCCTCGAAGACGTTCACGCCGCGCAGCGCGGTCTCCGCAGTCACATGCACGCGGGCCTCGTCCCAGGGACGGATGCGGCCGTTGTGCCAGATCAGGCTGGGGTGGTCGGTCACCGAGATCCTCCTCTACTTGTCCGCGCCGAGCAGCGCGGCGAATTCGGTCAGAGCGGGCGTGGCCGGCCGGCGGCACAGCACATCGCCCTCGCGGGCGCCTTCGACCGGGTAGGGGTGCCACACGCCGTTGTCCTCGAAGCCCTCGGGGTCGAGGAAGAACACCTTCAGCCCGCGCCGGCGGGCACGGGCCTGGACCCGGCGCCGGTCGGCGTGGCTGCCGACCACCAGCAGGGCCGGGGCCTCGGGCAGGAACGGCACGTCGGGCACCTGCTCGTCGTAGCGGCGGACGTAGCATTCCTGCATGCCGAGCCGGTCGAACAGGCCGTCGAAGTTGTTCGTGATGACCGGCCCGACCAGGTGCCCCGCGCGGGCGAGGGAACGCAGCACCCGGTGCGCCGGCGTCGGCTCGGCCCTCAGGCACGCGCCGAACATCTCCACCAGCTCCGGTAGCTTGGCCTCCGGCGCGCCCAGCAGCTCGGTCAGGAAGGTGTCCGCCTCGGGGGACAGGACGAAGGAGTCGTCGGACCGGTCGGTCACCCGGTACACCTCGTGGAGCCGGTGCAGGGCGGGGATCCCCGCCTCGACCGACATGCCGCAGCCGACCTCGACCTGGAACGGCAGGAAGTCGGCCAGGCCAGACAGGTCCGTGACGATCTCCGGCTCCCCGCGGCGGTCCTTCACCCGCATCCCGCCGGCCAGGACCTTCCACGGCAGGTCCGCCTCGCCGGGCCCGGCGGACCGGTAGCCGTCGGAGCACACGGTCACCTCCACGTGCCGGTAGCTGGCCGGCATGGCTCGCCCGGCCCGCACGTCCTGCGGGTGCACCTCGTGGGTGCGCACCGCGCACCGCAGGGACCCGCGGCGCCACATCGTCTCGCCCAGCTGCGTCCAGTTGCCGGCGACGAGGGCCTTGCCCACCTGGTCGTGGTGAAGGGCAGCCTCCGGCCCGGGGTAGGCGCAGGAGTGGAAGACCTACATCTGCGCGAGGGCCAGCACCGCGGCGGGGGTGGCGGAGAACTCGTGGCGGTAGTGCACGATCCGCCGCCGCGCGTTCCCGGGCCCGGCCCACCCGGACTGCTCGGCGTTGCGCGGGTCCTGCGTCCGGCGCCACAGCCCCTCCTCGACGTGACGGGGGCGCCCGACCGGGCGGGCGTAGAAGCGGTCCCAGCGGCGGGACAGGGTCTCGTCCAACGGAAGAGTGACGTACGGCAGTTCCATGCTGCGCCTCCGCGATGGTGAGGCTCGCCCTCGGGCCGGGCAAAGCCAGGGATGACGGAGCCCGGCCGTACCAGGCAGGGCAAGGAGGAACGGGCGCGGCCCGCGGACGGCTCTCGAGACAGCTGGCCGTACCGGGCGCTGTGAAGAGTGAACAGCTGTGCACGCAAAGCGAGTACGGTGTTCGCCCCACGGATGTGTTCAAACCGTTCAAGATCACCTACGGGAGGCCGGGCATGCCGGACCCCAACACCCAGTTAGCCGCTGTCATCGCCGAAGTCGGCATCACCTACAACGCGCTGGCCTGCACAGTTCGCATCGTCGCGGCCGAAGCCGGAGAGCGGCTCAGCACCCGGCCATCCGCCGTCGCCTACTGGGTCGCCGGCGGTACACCATCCGGCCAGACGCCGTTCTACATCGCCGAGGCGCTCACCAGAAGGATGAAGCGGACGGTGACGGTCGACGAAATCGGTCTAGGTTCCGCAGGCACCGGACCGGCCCTCGCGGCCGACCCACTCGCCACCGTCGCCGACCTCGGGAGATTCGTGTTGCTCCGGCGCAGAGACTTCCTCCACTCCGCCTTCGCCACCGCCGCCGTCGCTCTTCCCCTGGCGTACGACCACGAAGCCGTCGCCGCCACCCTCCACGCCGCCGCGCACAAGAGAGCCGTGGGCGCCGGCGAGATCAGCACCATCCGCGACCTCACCGAGATGTTCCGGGCCGCCGACGACAAACTCGGCGGCGGACACGGCCTGACCACCGCAACCGTCTACCTCACCGACACCGTCGTCCCGCTGCTCAAGGCCCGCTTCCCCGACGAGAAGCAGCGCAGATAGGCGTACGGGGCCGCCGCCCAGCTGGCCTGCCTAGATCGGATGGAAGCACCACGACCTCAGCCGCGAAGGCGCCGCCCAGCGCTACTACCAGGTTGGCTACCAGCTCGCCTGCGAAGCCGACCCGAACGGGCACGCCGCATGGATGCTGCGGGCCATGACCCACCAGGCCCTCGACCTCGGCCACCCCGGCTCCTGCGTCGACCTGTCCGAAGAAGCACTTCGCCGCGCCGCGGGCAAAGTCGACCGGCACACCCAAGCCCTGCTCCTGGTGACCTGCGCCCGCGCCTACGGCGCCGCCGACCTCACCGCCCAAGCCGCATCCGCGCTCCTGCGCGCCGAGCAGGCCCTCGACGGTCGCCACCCGGCACGCCGTCTTCTACCGCAACACCGGCCGCAACCGGGTCTGGCTGGCACGACGGCGCCTGCCCGCCCTCCTCATCCCGGTCTACCTCACCACCTGGGCCGCCTACACCCTGACCCAGCGCCACCCCCTGTGGGGCCTACGCACCTGGTGGGCCGGGTTCTTCGAAGGACTCCGCGTCCCCTGCCCGCCCCGGCGTCCCATCCGATGGCGCACGGTATGGCGAATGACCCGTCTGGGGCGGCCACCCCTCATCTGACCGCCGGGCGTGAACGGCGGGATCCCTTCGCGGCGGGGCAGCCGGCGCTCAGGTGGCGGCGATCTCGGGCCCGTTGCCTACCGCCCCTGGGCCAGCCCTACCGGGCGCCGTCCGCGACCTGCTCGATGTACGTCTCCAGCGGCGCGAACCCCCACGCTGCCCGTAGCGCCTCGACCTCGTCCGGGTTCGCAACGGGGTTGACCGGTTCCCGGTCCCCTTCCCTTCTCCGTCTCCGTCTCTCTCCCTCTCCGTCTCCCCCTCCCTCCCCCGGCCAAAGGTCGCCCTGACGAGGCGACACCGACGTGGCCGGGCACGGTCCTTGTAGCGCCCATGGGTGCCCCGTAGCGTCTGCGCTTTGCGCGTGGGACGTGGGATGTCCGACGTCCCATTCGTCTCGACGCATGAAGGGCGAGCCGTAGCATGCCGTCAAGTCACCGTGCACGCCTCAGATCTCCCCTCGCCTCTCCCCTCGCCGCCGCGTTCCGCGCGGCGCTCACCGTGACCGCGCAGCTCACCTCGCCGGGCCCGGCGGGCGCCGAACCTATGACGGCAGCCCAACAGAAGCCGGTGAGAGGGAAGTTCGACCAGCAGATCCTCTTCAAGGCCTCCCGGGATCCCGGCTACGCGTGCTTCCGGATCCCGGCGATCGTGAAGACCACCAAGGGCACGCTCCTGGCGTTCGCCGAGGGACGTGTCCTCAACTGCGGGGACGCGGCCGACATCGACATCGTCGTCAAGCGCTCCACCGACGGCGGCCGCACCTGGAGCCCGCTCCAGGTCGTCAACGAGGGCGCGGGCGACACTCATGGACCGGGTGCGCTGAGCGCTCGGCGGCCGCCGCCTCGTGCCCGGCGGCCGTCGGCTCCCGCCCGGCTACGACGTCAACTGGCTGGACGCGAACGCCTGGCGGGGAACGCCCTGGCCGGGAACGCCCTGGCCGCGCGGGCGAAGCTC
This sequence comes from uncultured Actinomycetota bacterium, assembly GCA_963711935.1. Classification (GTDB taxonomy): domain Bacteria; phylum Actinomycetota; class Actinomycetes; order Streptomycetales; family Streptomycetaceae; genus Streptomyces. The sequence continues at coordinate 13,476 of CAVQGD010000032.1, read as the reverse complement.
AGCCGGAAGGTGGCCCTGTACCGGCCTCGGTTCGTAACCACGACGCCCAGGCTGCCGCCCGCCACCAGGCCGCCACCGATACCGCCTGGCAGGACGAATACCGCCGCTGGCGCCCCCTCGTCGAACGCGGCATCGCCTGGCTCACCCGCCATAGCCGCAGACTCCGCTACCGGGGTGTCAGGAAGAACGATGCCTGGCTCCACCACCGTGCTGCCGCCCTCAACCTCCGCCGACTGATCAACCTCGGACTCCGCATCACCGACGGTACCTGGACGATCAACACGGCCAACGCGTGACGCAAGAGGGCATCCGCCCACACGGAGGCCGGACAGCCCCTCACACAAGATCTTCAGAATATTCCTAGGGCCTGTCTCCTCGGTGGCCTACGGACGCCACTCCTGGCGGTAGTGGGGGTACTCGGTGTACGACTGCGCCGGCACGTCGACCGCGTACGCGAGACCTGCGTGAGGTGGATCCGCCGGGTCCATTGCCTGGTAGTCCCAGGCCGGCATGTCGACCGGGTCGAGCATCGGCAGGTGACTGTCGAGGAGGGCGTCGGCGCCGAAGCGATGGGCTCGTAGTCGCAGCAGGAAGACGACGGGTCCAGGAGGACGACGGCGACACGGACCGATGCCCCGGATGAAGCTTGCGGAATTCTCGGCACACCACGGCCGGCAGGCGGATCCCCGGTGGCGTCATAGGGCTTCGGTCCGTACCCACGATGAGAGTCCACGAACGAGAGGAACCCCAGCCGACGCACGGCTGGGGTTCCTCAAGGCGGTGAGTATCGGTCAGCAGGTGGAGTTGCCCACGCCGTAGACAGCTCGTCTACGCGTCGGCGGACCGCACCCCATCGCGATCACCGTGGATCAGGCGGGTCAGCGCTGCAGGGTGAGCAGGCCCGGCCGGTACGGCAGTTTCAGGTAGTCGGTGCCCTCCGGTGTGTTGGTGGGGAGGCCCTGGTAGAGGAACTGCAGGTTGCAGGGATCGATGGTCATGGTCTGGTCGGGGTTGTTGCGGACCAGGTCACCGTGGCTGACGTCCCTGGCCCAGGTGGCACCGCTGTTGGCCTGGCCCGCGAAGGGGCTGCTCTCGCTGCCGGCCTGGACGGTCCACGGACCGTTCAGGCTGGAGGCGGTGAACGAGCGGAAGTAGCGCCCGTTCGCACCCTGCGCCTCAACGATCATGAGGTACTGGTTCTGGCCCTGGACCTTGTAGACCTCCGGCGCCTCGAACAGGTTGTCCTCGGTGTCGCTCATGATCGTCGTGTACGAGGAGCCGAAGCTGCCCGGGAAGTTCCCGATCGGCATGCTCGCCCGGTAGATCTTGCCGTTGTCAGCGGCGAAGAACAGGTACATGTTCTGGTCGTCGGCGATCATGGTCGGGTCGATCGGGGCGTCCTTCTGGTCGCTCGGGGCCCTCGGGGAGGCTGCCGGTGAACAGCGGCTGCGGGGCGGACCAGCCGTTGGGGTTGGTGGGGTCGCTGGACGTGCGGTAGAAGAACGGCCACTGACCCCACTGGTACACCATCACCCAGATGTTCTTGGGCGCGAAGTAGAACAGTTCGGGCGCCACCGCGGCCTCGTTCATCGCGGTCTGGGTGGCCGTCGCCATGTCCGACCAGTTCGTGAAGGGACTGAACGCCGTCGAGCCCCACGTCGTTCCGTCGGAGGTGGTCGCGTAGACCAGGTGCTTGCCGTTGTACGTCGACGGTGGTGAAGTCCTTCAGCGCGACCTGCCCGTTCGCCGGCTGCGCCAGCGGACCCGTCGAGGTCCACCGGTAGGTCGACGGAAGAGCACACGCGTTGCTCGTCCCGGACAGGCCGGTCCACTTCTGGTTGGTGCCGCCGTGGCACGACCAGATCTGCACCCCCGTGCCGTTGGCCGTACCCCAGCCCGAGACGTCCAGGCACAGCCCGGACCGCACGCCGACGATCGTGCCGTCGGCGTTCACCCGCCACTGCTGGTTCGTCACTGCCGTTGCACGTCCAGATCTGCACCGGGGTCCCGGACGTGGTGGCGCCGCCCCGGACATCCAGGCACTTGTTGCCGTACACGGTCAGCTGGTTGCTGTCCGTCGACGTCCACTGCTGGTTGGTTCCGCCGTGGCAGTCCCAGATGTGCACGTTCGCGCCGTCGGTCTGGCTGAAGCCCGCCACATCGAGACACCGGCCGGAATCAACACCGCGCAACGTCGCTGGTGGTGGCCGCCTGAGCCGGGCTGGCGACGAGCAGCGCCGCCAACGCGGCCAGGGCCGCAACCGCGGCGGCGAGCACCGCGGACGGGCGTCTGCGGCTGAAACTACGTCTGTGCATAAGGACCTCGTCATCCTTGAGCAAGCGACTCCGGTTTGGCCCGTCAGGGGCTGTCCGGAGGCGGTGTGGTGCGGCCCTGGATGTTCGATATAGCCGAACAAGGGTCGAAGTGTCGAGCAATTGGATGATAAGGTTCCGGTGATCAGCGTCAATACTGAGAGCTCTCACCCCACTGACCGGCAGATTCTCACTCAGTGACCAGCCGATCCTCATCACCTGTCCAACAGCCAGCCCCAGCTACCAGCCCCAACTCCACCAAAAGCAAGCACAACCAGCCCGGCCACGCCCCCCGCCGCTCCCGGACACCGAACCGAGAAGCACCCCGGACAACGAAGCGAAGACTCCCAGCTCGGCCACCCACCGGTGGGTGCCCAGCCCGGAGCCGTGGGGCTGTCCGCGGCGGGCGAGGTGCGGGGTGATGCCCATCGCCCGGACCAGGCGGCGGTGGGTGTCGTGGTCGTAGCCGCGGTCCGCGTACAGCCGCCGGGGCCGGTGCCGGGGTCTTCCCCGGCGGCCGCGCACGGGCGGGATCGCCTTCAGCAGCGGGATGAGCTGGGTGACGTCGCCCGCGGTTGCCGCCGGTGTGGGTGACCGCCAGCGGGGTGCCGCGTCCGTCGGTGATCAGGTGGTGCTTCGAGCCCGGGCGCGCGCGGTCGACCGGGCTCGGTCCGGTTTTGGGCCGCCTCGCAGGGCGCGCACGTGGGAGGTGTCGATCGCGGCGCGGGAGAAGTCCAGCTGGTCGGCGCCGCGCAGCCGGGCCAGCAGGATCTGCTGCAGGTGCTGCCAGACGCCGGCCTGGTTCCAGTCCCGCAGCCGGCGCCAGCAGGTCATGCCCGAGCCGAAGCCCAGCTCCTGCGGCAGGAACTCCCACTGGATCCCGGTGTGCAGCACGAACAGGATGCCCTGCAGCACCTTGCGGTCGTCCAGCCGCTTGCGTCCCGGATGCGTACGGCGGCGCTCCACCTTCGGCAGCAGCGGCTCGATCAGCGCCCACAACTTGTCGTCGATCTCCCAGGGTTTGGGGCGAGCCATCGCGCACCTCCCCGCCAGAACAAACCAGGGTATATAGCCCCAGGCTAACGCGAGACGCTCATTTTGTTAGAGGCTCTTAGTCGACGTGTGTGGGTGACCGGGCCGGCCTGTCCGCCCGTTGAAAGGATGGTCTACCATACGGGACGGCGGGCAACCTTCGTTCCCTCCCTGCCCGTACGCCGCACCGGCGCGCGTCCCCCTGGCTGGCGCTCATCGTGCGCTCACATCCGGGTATGCTCACGATCTGGTCCTTACGCGCTCACGTACCGCTTCCTGTGCAACCGCCGGTAACCCCATGGGGATAACCTGGCTTGTCAGTTGTGTGGGACGCGTGAAAAGCTCTGGCCTCGTCGCGAGACATCCGCCAACTCACGTTGACGTATGCGTGGATGCCGTTGAAGCAGGAGTCTTCCCATGTCCGAGCTGCCCGAGCTGCCCGAGCCCCAGGATGCCACCGAGGCCGCGCTGCTCTCGGAGTGCTGGGACGCGGTCCTGTCGTACGCAGACCTGTGCACGTCCGGGTCGTCCGCGGCCACCACACAACTGGCGACCGAGGCATTCACCCACGGTATGCGCGAGGCGCGCGAGGCCCTGCACCGGGCCGACGGGGGGCCGGGGCTCGGTTCGCTGCGGCTACCTCACATACCCTCCTTCCTGACGTCGGTTCGGATCACGGCGGCCTCCTGGGAGACCCACGGGAAGGGCGACCGCCTCGACCCCGACCTGCGGCTGTGGCTCAACTCCGACAAGGCCGCCCGCTACACCGGCCCGCTCCCGCACCGTCCGCTCGCCCTGCGAGGCCTGAGCGACATGCAGGAGCCCTACCCCGCGCTGCTGTGGCTGGCCGAGGTGGAAGCGCTGCCGCTGCCCGCCGTGGCCCGGCGGCTCGGGCTCGACCCGGCGTCGGCGGCCAGGGAGCTCGGCCAGGCGCGGACGCTGTTCCGGGAGCGCTGCCTCCGCAACCACATCGACACGTCGACGGACGCGGTCTGCTCCAGCTACGCACGGCTGTTGGACGCGGTCACCCGCTCGTCCGGCCCGGCGATCCCCGAGGACCTCTCGCAGCACCTCGCCACCTGCGTCGAGTGCGCCGAGGCCGCCGCCTGTCTGAGGCTGCACAGCGGTGGACTGGCCGTCGCGCTGGTCGGCTGTGTGATCGGCTGGGGCGGCCTGGCGTACCTCGAGCGGCGCCGCCGGGCCGCCGAGGCGGGGCTGAGCACCGGCCGCGCCGACGTGTCGGGCACCGGCCGGGGCCCGTCACCGGGCAGAAAGCCCAAGCCGCGCGTGGGACGTACCGGCCTGCTCGTGGGGGCCTGCATCGTGTCCGTCCTGACCTTGGCGGTCTCCCTCATGCCATTCGACTCCGAGGGCGGCGGCTTCGCCCAGAGCGCGACGAGGCGTCAGCCGGCGACGGATCCGGACGTGTCGCTGCCGGCCGCGGCGCCGCGGCCCCCCGGCACGTCGGGGTTGCCGCGCCCCGACGTGCCGCCCGACAGGCCGGGCGACCCGTCGGGCGACCCGTCGGGCGACCTGTCGGGCGACCCGTCGGGCGACCCGTCGGAGTCGCCGCGCCCCGAGGCGACCCGCACCAAGGCCGGCGACTCCGACAGGGACCCGCAGGGCGAGGAGCCGTCCCCCGTCGGCGTGTCGGACCAGCCGGTCGAGCCGATCGGGTCCGCGGACTCCCCCTGCCGCGTTGTGTACGAGATCGTCAAGGAATGGTCTGGCGGGTTCAAGGGCTACATAACGGTCACCTCCACCAAGGCCCTCGATGGCTGGAGCATCGGTTGGACCTTCCAGGACGGCCAGCGCATCAGCGAGCTGTGGGGTGCCTCCTACAGTCAGGACGGCTCCCGCGTCACCGCCTCCGCGGTCGACCGGCACGTCGCGGCCGGCGACACCTTCGACATAGCCTTCCTCGCCTCCCAGGACGGCGACAACACCGTGCCGGGGGCCTTCACACTCAACGGGCAGAGCTGTACGACGTGAGCTGACGCCACCGGGCAGCGGACGCCCCCCGAAAAGCCGAGTGCGCGGGTGCGGATCACTGCGACCGTACGGGAGTCCACGCCCGGCAGTGCCTCCTGAGCGTCGTCCGTGACCAGCAGCTTGGCCGGACCTCGTCCACACGCGCACCGGCGCGTCCCGGTCCGGCGTGGCAGTTCCATGACCCGGTCCGGCAGGTCCAGCGCCGCGCGCTCGATCACCATGGGGGCGAACTCCATGCCCGCCCGCTTCTCCGCGTCCTCCTCCGTACCGCAGTTCGACGGCTCGTTCGCCCCGCTGTTCGATGGTCAACTCTCTGGCCGGTTTTTCCGAAAGCCCCGTTTTCAACCGGGTCCAGCGGTGGACAATGAGGGACATGAGCTACCAGGGGGAGAGGCCCACCGATCACGAGGACGACTGGTGGGGGCAGTTGTACGACGACTCCACCGGGGACACAGGGCCCACGGCCGCGGCCGATTCCCTCGACGACCTGTCCCGCTCGAAAATACGATTCGGCGCTGTGAGCTGCGGCGGTGTCGTTCGGTCAGGCGGCGCGCTGGTACTCGTTGATCAATCCTCCGAGGATGGATTGTCGTCGGATCGGGTGAGCCTGGAGGTCGGTGACGGTGGCCGGGGCGGGTGGTTCGGCGCTGTCTGGGGGTAGTTGCCGCCGAGACTGGTGGGGCCGGTACCCGTTGTAGTGCTGGATGTACTCGGTCAACACCTCCGCTGCGTGGGCCTCGTTGTAGATCAAGATGCGGTCGAGGATCTCGCGGCGCAGGGTGCCCACGACTCTCTCGCAGATCGCGTTCGCTCGCGGTACCCGCGGCGGGCTGAGCAGGATCTCCACGTCATCGGCCTGGAAGACGGCGTCGAAGGCATGGGTGTACTTCGTATCCCGATCCCGGATGAGGAAGCGCAGCGAGTCCATCCGGCACCCCAACGTCATGGCCAGATTCCTGGCCTGCTGGACGGTCCACTGCGCGGTGGGGCGGGCGGTAACGCCGGCGAGATGGACGCGCCTCGTGCCGTGCTCGATGAAGAGCAGGGCATACAGGCGCCTGAGCGAGAGGTGTCGAGGTGCAGGAAGTCCACGGCGAGGATGCCATGAGCCTGGGCATTGCAGGAACTGGCGCCAGGTCGGGCCGGAGCGCTGCGGGGCCGGGTCGATACCGGCGGCATGCAGGATTTGCCACACGGTGGACGGAGCGATCAAGTAGCCGAGACGGGCGAGTTCGCCCTGCACCCGCCGGTGGCCCCAGGTACTGTTCTCGCGAGCCAAGCGCAGAATGAGCTGCTTGATGATGGGCGCGGTGGAAGGCCTGCCGGGGCGGCGCTGGGTGAACGTCCACTTCCGAGCGAGGAATTGCCGGTGCCAGGCCAGCAGTGTGGTGGGGGTGACCGCAAAGACCAGGCGCCAGCGCTCGCGCGGGATCAGCCGTGAGAGTGTGGCGAGCCAGACCCTGTCGGCGGGCTCGTAGCGGACCCGGGCGACCTGACGGCGCAACACCGCGTTCTCGTGCCGCAACGCCAGCGCCTCCGCATCCTTCGCCGCGCGGCTGCGCAGCACAGCAGCGGGCACCATGATCAAATTCCGGACCAGCGCGGAGACGAACGACAGCGACATCCACAGATCATCCCAAAGCACTCGAAGCCGCGTCGCCAGGATCAGCAAACGAGCAGGCCACAGCCTCGAATCGTATTTTCGAGCGGGACACGTCACGATCGACGGCCCTGGCGGCATCCTGGGCATGGCGGGCCCCACCGACTTCCGTGACGGCACCGCCCAGTTCGGTGCACTGCTTCCCGCGAAGGGCGTCATGAGGTTCGACTCCGCCGATCTCGCGCAGATGGAGACCGACGGCACCCTCGTCGACGTCATCACCCACGAGATGGGCCACGTACTGGGCATCGGAACCCTGTGGAAGCCCCTCGGCCTCCTCACCGGATCCGGCAGCCAGGACCCCACCTTCACAGGCCGCCGCGCCCAGGCCGAGTTCGCCACGCTCGTCTCGGAGGCCCAGCCGGTACCGGTACCGGTCGCCAACTTCGGCGGACCGGGAACCAGGAACAGCCACTGGCGAGAAGCAGTGTTCGTCAACGAGCTCATGTCACCGTTCATCTCGGGCAGCAACAACCTCCTGAGCCGAATGACCGCAGCGAGCCTCGGCGATCTCGGCTACCAGGTCGACCTCGACGGCGCCGAGCCGTACACGCTCCCGGACCTGCTCCGAATCGCCCGGTCCGGTGGACTCCTGCCCCACACCGCGCCACTCGGCGACGGCATCATGCTGCCCGCCGTGCCCACCCAACTGCCTGCCACAACACCCTGACGGACAACTCCCCGAGCTGCCCCGAGTTCGTAGATCCGGTGATCTCTGGCAGGCCCCGGTCCCACCCGAACCCCACAACGACACCGAGAGGCAAGAGCCATGAAAGAGGCGCTGTCACGTTGTTGGGCACGTGGGTGTCTGACGGGGTGCCAGGGATGGCTGGCCCAGGCGTCAGCCTTGACTCAAGCCGCGGTGGGCTGGTCGGCGGCGCCGGTGATCTGATTCCAGATGGCGAAGCGGTTGATCATCTCGGTGCGGTGTTCGGTGGCGGTCATCAGGTGCCGTCGGGGCCGGAAGTGGGGTGAGATGCCGCTGAACGCGGACAGGAACCGCTGGACCGCGCCGACGCCGCGGAAGCCTTTCATCGCCCGTTCGCGCTGCCTGGTGGGCTGGTGGCTGTTCTCGGCACGGTTGTTCAGGCCTTTGTGGGAGCGGTGCTCGACGGAGGGCATGACCTCGCGGTGGGCGGCGCCGTAGGAGCGGAGCTTGTCGGTGACGACCACCCGCGGCACCGTGCGGGTCTTTGTGAGAAGACGGCGGAAGAATCGCCTGGCTGCGGCCTTGTCGCGCCGGTTCTGGACCAGGATGTCGAGGACGTCGCCGTCCTGGTCGACGGCCCGCCACAGGTATTTCTGCTCGCCGTTGATCTTGATGAAGACCTCGTCGAGGTGCCACTTGTCGCCGGGGCGGGGGCACCGGCGGCGCAGGGAGTTGGCGTAGGCCTGCCCGAACTTGGCGCACCAGCGGCGGACGGTCTCGTAGGACACGACGACGCCGCGCTCCAGCATCAGCACCTCGACCTCACGGAAGCTGAGCGGGAACCGGAAGTACAGCCACACGCAGTGCGAGATGATCTCGACCGGGTACCGGTGCCCCTTGTACGACGGCGACGCGGACGACACGGGCGATCCCTTCCAGACACGATCAACCACAAGATCATCCCACCCCGCTCAGCCAACGTGACAATGCCGACCCCGGGGAACTGGCAGAACTCCCTGGAAATCATAGGGAAGGCCCCCGGCATAACCGCACAGCACGATGTGGCGAGAATCCTGGGTATTATCGAGCACAGCCTGGCAGACCTGGTGAGGTACCCGACTGCGGGTTTCCGGTGGCGGGTGCGCATTGCGGCCTTCCTGACGTCGCAGAACATCAGGAACTGGCGCATCGAAACAGATCCGGCTCGTCCGCTTTTCCATGTCGTCTTCGGTACGGGTACCACGCTTAAGTTCCGTGGGGGGCAGGTCGTGGGCTGGAGGGTCGACCTGCCGGGTAGCGCTCTCCAGGTGCGCTACGACGAGGGGGGCTCGGTGCGGCTGGCGGCACGGGACGGCGGGGAACCGCCGGACGGCTGGCAGCTGCGGAGCGAGGAGGACCGTAGTGTGACGGTCGGTCAGGTTCCGGTGGCCGGGGAGACGGGCCCGTGGTTCCCGTGGTGGCGGGTGTCCGCCGGACGGACGCTGGAATCCTTCACGCTGCCGTCTGCCGGTCCGGCGGACCCCGGCGTCTTCGCCCGGCTGACCCGGGCCGGGGCGCTGGACCCGGCCCCCCACCCGGAACCAGTCCCGGCGGAGGCTGCCCCCATGGCCCCGGGCAGCGCCCCCCCCTGACATGGGCTTCCCTGGCCTTGAGATGCCGGACACAGTGGCCGGAGACGAGGCGGGGGTGGCCGAAGACGAGGCAGCTCCCAGCTACCTCCACACCCTCAACTGGGCCGCCATCTGACCTGCTCCCCGGCCTTCAGGACCCCGCTGCGGCCCGGAAGTACGAGGGCCGCGTTCTCGTCGAGCCGCTTGCCCTGGCGTTCGGCTGTGAAGCGGTGCACGGCGACTGCGTGGCCTCGGCCGTCGACGAGTACGTGGCGCAGTTCGACCTGACCTGCAGGGTGTGGTTCGTCTCCTCGCCGAGCCGGCGGTACAGGTCGAGGATCGAGTCCTGGCCCTTAAGGACCTGAGCAGTCACAGAAGGCGACTCCTACGCGCGGGAAGACCGCTTGCGCGTTAAGGCCGGGGAGCAGGTCAGGTGTCGGACCAGTTGAGGGTGTCGAGGTAGCTGGGACCCGCACCGTCTCCGGCCACCGTGTCCGGCATCTCAAGGCCAGGGAAGCCCATGGCGGGGAAGTCCATGGCAGGGAAGTCCATGTCGAAGTTCATGTCGGGGAGGTCGCTGTCCAGGGCCATGGGAACGGCCTCCACCGGGACTGGCTCCGGGTGGGGGGCCGGGTGGTCCAGTACCCCGGCCCGGGTCAGCCGGGCGAAAGCACCGGGGACCGCCGGATAGGCAGGCGGCAGCTCGAAGGATTCCAGCGTCCGCCCGGCGGACACCCGCCACCACGGACCCGCCCCCCCGCCTGCCGGAACCTGGACGACCGTCACACTGCCGTCCACCTCGCTCCGCAGCTGCCAGCCGTCCGGCGGTTCCCCGCCGTCCCGGGCCGCCAGCCGCACCGAGCCCTCCTCGTCGTAGCGCACCTGGAGAGCGCTACCCGGCAGGTCGACCCTCCAGCCCACGACCTGCCCCCCACGGAACTTAAGCGTGGTACCCGTACCGAAGACGACATGGAAAAACTGCGAATCCGGGTCTGTTTCGATGCGCCAGTTCCTGATGTTCTGCGACGTCAGGAAGGCCGCAATGCGCACCCGCCACTGGAAACCCGGAGTCGGGTTTTCCATTTGGGTTGTCAGATTTGCGCCGACAAGACCCAGAATTCTCGCCACATCGTGCCGTGCGGTTATGCGGTGGGCCTTCTTTATGGCTTCCAGGGAGTTCTCCCAGTTCCCCGGGGCCGGTTCGCCCGGGGTGCGGGACCAGTCGGAGAGCCGCTGCACCGGGTCCAGCCCACTGCCGGCCGCCCGCTGGTAGCCGCGCACCGCCCGCTGGGCGTCGAGCGTCCACTCCCCGTCGCCCTGGTGCACCCGCCAGCCACCCCCCTCGGCACTGACGACACCACCGGGGAGGCCGCTCACCCCGTCGGCGCCCACCAGCCGCGGAAGGCCCTGCGGAGCATCGAACCGCAACCGGTGCCCGTGCCCGGGCAGGGCCATCACCCAGTGCGAGAACACCCCGTCGGGCCGAAAATGAGCGATGTCCCGGCCCTGCCGCACCGCGACGGCGAACCCGTCGGCACCGGCGGACACCAGCCGCCAGTCCGCCTCCACCGGCGCGATCTTCTCCAGCACCCTCAACCGCGGCACACTCAACCGCGGCTGCCAGACACCCCTGCCGCGCTCTCTCGCGAGCAGCTTTTCCAGTCGATCAACGTTGATCAGCAGGCGCCGCGCCAGCTCCGTCTTGTTGTTGTTCAGCCGGGTCAGCAGCTCACGGCTGCTCTGCCCGCTCCGGCCCCCGCCGGACATGTCCGACGCGGCAGGCGGGGCGGGCCGGGCGGGTGCCGACGGCCCGGCACCGTCGCCGGGCACGTCGGGGAAGGTGCTGTCCGGGGTTATGGAGGGGGCCTCCGCCAGGTCTGGTTCCCCCTGCGGGTGCGGGGCACGGTGGTCCAGTGCCCCGGCCCGGGTCAGCCGGGCGAAAGCACTGAGGTCCGCCGGACCGGCAGGCGGCAGCTCGAAGGACTCCAGCGTCCGCCCGGCGGACAGCCGCCACCACGGACCCGTCCCCCCGTCCACCGGAACCTGACCGACCGTCACACTACGGTCCTCCTCGTTCCGCAGCTTCCAGCCGGCCGGCGCTTCCCCGCCGTCCCGGGCCGCCAGCCGCGCCTCGCCCCTCTCGTCGTAGTGCACCCGGAGGTCGGTACCCGGCAGGTCGACCCTCCAGTCCACGACCTGCCCCCCGAGGAACGTGAGCGTGGTACCCGTACCGAAGACGACATGGAAAAGCTGACGATCCAGGTCTGTTTCGATGCGCCAGTTCCTGAGGTCCTGCGCCGTCAGGAAGGCCGCAATACGCACCCGCCACCGGAAACCCGCAGTCCAGTTACTCACCAGGGCTGGCATGCGCTTCGTGTCAACACCCAGAATTCTCGCCACATCTTGCTGTGCGGTTATGCCGTGGGCCGCCTTTATGGCTTCCAGGGAGTTCTCCAAGTCCTCCCGGGTCGGTTCACCGGAGTTGAGGGACCATGCGGAGAGCTGCTGCGAGAGCCGCTGCGCCGGGTCCGTCACATTGCCGGCCGCCCACTGGTAGCCGCGCACCGTCCGGCCGGCGTCGAGCGTCCACTCCCCCTCGCCCTGGCGCACCCGCAGGACACCCCCCTCGGCACTGACGACACCACCGGGGAGGCCGCTCACCCCATCGGCGGCCACCAGCCGCGGAGGGCCCTGCGGAGTGTCGAAGCGCAGCCGGTGCCCGTGTCCGGGCAGGGCCATCACCCAGTGCGAGAACACCCCGTCGGGCCGAAAATGAGCGACGTTCCGGCCCTGCCGCACCGCGACGGCGAACCCCTCGTCCCCGGCGGACACCAGCCGCCAGTCGGCCTCCACCGCCGCGATCTTCTCCAGCACCCTCAACCGCGGCAGCCAGACACCCCCGTCGCCCTCTCCCTTGAGCAGCTTTTCCAGTGGATATGGACTGCGTCCGATCAGCAGGCGCCGCGCCAGCTCCGACTTGTTGCCGTTCAGCTGGGCAAGGAGCTCATGGGTGAGCTGCTTGCTCCGGTCCCTGCCGGGTACGTCCGCCGTGGCAGGGGGAACGGGCCGGGCGGGTGCCGACGACCCGGCGGGTACCGAGGGCCTGGCCCGCTTGCGGGACGGCCCGGGAGTCCGGCTGCCTGAGCCGGTGTCCGACGGCCGGGGGGAGGGACGGGCAGGACCGACGCCGAGGGAGGCCCCAGGAGAGGCAAGGAGGGCGGGGTGGTCCAGCGCCCCGGCCCGGGTCAGCCGGGCGAAAGCACTGGGGACCACCGGACCGGCAGGCAGCGTGAAGGACTCCAGCGTCCGCCCGGCGGACACCTGCCACCGCGGGCCCGTCCCCCCGCCTGCCGGAACCTGGATGACCGTCACACTGCCGTCCTCCTCGCTCCGCAGCTTCCAGCCGGCCGGCGGTTCCCCGCCGTCCCGGGCCGCCAGCCGCACCGAGCCCTCCTCGTTGTAGCGCACCTGGAGGTCGGTACCCGGCAGGTCGACCCTCCAGCCCACGACCTGCCCGCCGAAGAACGTGAGCGTGGTACCCGTACCGAAGACGACATGGAAAAACTGACTACCCGGGTCTGTTTCGATGCGCCAGTTCCTGATGTCCTTCGGCATTTCCTTCGACGTCAGGAAGGCCGCAATGCGCGCCCGCCACCGGAAACCCGGAGTCGGGTTTTTCACCAGGGCTGTCATGTTTGACCTGTCATAACCCAGAATTCTCGCCATATCGTGCTGTGTGGTTTTGCCGGTGGCCTTCTCTATGGTTTCCAGGGAGTTCTTCAAGTCCTCCCGGGTCGGTTCGCCCAGGGTGCGGGACCATGCGGAGAGCTGCTGCGAGAGCTGCTGCGCCGGGTCCGGCCCGCTGCCGTCCGCCCGCTGGTAGCCGCGCACCGCCCGGTCGGCGTCGAGTGCCCACTTCCCCTCGCCCTGGCGCACCCGCCAGCCGCCCCCCTCGGCACTGACGACACCACCGGGGAGGTCGCTCACCCCGTCGGCGGCCACCAGCCGCGGAAGGCCCTGCGGAGTGTCGAAGCGCAGCCGGTGCCCGTGTCCGGGCAAGACCATCACCCAGTGCGAGAAGGTGCCGTCGGGCCGGAAATCAGCGATGTCCCGGTCCTGCCGCACCGCGACGGCGAACCCCTTGTCCCCGGCGGACTCCAGCCGCCAGTCGGCCTCCACCTCCGCGATCTTCTCCAGCACCCTCAACCGCGGCTGCCAGA
>CAVQGD010000031.1:0-10664 GCA_963711935.1 uncultured Actinomycetota bacterium | reverse complement strand
TGACGGGCGGCCAGGAGAAGGTGGTGGGCGCCTGGAGAGCGTCCTTGGCGATGTCGACCAGCACCGGGCCGGGGCGGCCGGTGGAGGCGATGTGGAACGCCTGGGCGATCACCCGCGGGATGTCCTCGGCCTGAGTGACCAGGAAGTTGTGCTTGGTGATCGGCATCGTGATGCCGACGATGTCCGCCTCCTGGAAGGCGTCCGTGCCGATCGCCTTGGACGCGACCTGTCCGGTGATCGCGACCAGCGGCACCGAGTCCATGTGCGCGTCGGCGATCGGGGTCACCAGGTTGGTGGCACCCGGACCGGAGGTCGCCATGCACACCCCGACCTTGCCCGTGGCCTGCGCATAACCGGTGGCCGCGTGGCCGGCGCCCTGCTCGTGCCGGACCAGCACGTGCCGCACCCTCCTGGAATCCATCATCGGGTCGTACGCCGGAAGGATGGCGCCCCCGGGAATCCCGAATACCGTCTCGGCCCCGACCTCCTCAAGCGAGCGGATCAGGGACTGCGCACCCGTGACGTGCTCGACGGGGACGGGCTGGGGTCCTCCGGATCGGGGCCGCGGTTGCGGAGGGTGGGCCCCGGTGGCCTGCTCGGTCATCGGCATTCTCTTCTCGATGCTGAGGTTTTTGCGAGGGTTCGACGTTGGTCTGGGTTGGTCTGGCGAGGGATTTCGCGAGGTTTGTTCGGTGGGTGGCAGGTGTCTGTGCAACAAAAAACCCCTCGTGCCATGAGGCAAGCGAGGGGAGCGCGCCGGGTACGGTCGCTGGGGATTACCGGTTCGTCCTCCGGTTGAGTCCCCGCTTCAGCCGACGCGCTTTCCAAGTACGAGAATTCGGGTGCGCATGGCACTGACCATCTACCCGGCACGCACCACGTGTCAAGCAGGTGGGACGGGAGTCTCATTATGTGAGCGGAAGAGCATACCGCCTCCGTAGACCGTGGACACGGTGGACGCCGTGGACGCCGTGGACGCCGTGGACACACCGCTGGTGTACACCCCCGCTCCGCCGACCGTGAACGCGGGCTCCGCCGGTCCGGGAGGCACCGGACAGTGCCCGGTGGACAGTGCCTGGCGCAGTTGGTGCTCGTCCAGCGGCGCGGAGAAAGCCGCACCCTGACCGTGGCCGCAGCCCATCGCGCGCAGGGCGATCACCTGCTCGGGATGGTCCACGCCGTCCGCGATCGACTGCAGGCCGAGGTCGCCCGCGATACGCAGCAGCCCACTGGTGATCTTGTACAGCCGCGGTGACTCGACGATCCCCTCGACCAGACTGCGGTCGAGTTTCAGTACGTCGACGGGGAGGCGTCGCAGCGCCGTGATGCCCCCGCAGCCGTTGCCGAACCCGTCCAGGGCGATCCGGGCGCCGAGCCGCCGGAGCGCGCTCAGCCAACGCTCCAGCTCCTCCGGAGGGACCCGGAGACCGGTGTCGGCGAACTCGATGATCAGGGCACCGGAGGGGAGTCCGTGGCGGGTCAGGAGTGCCTCGACGGAGCTGAGGGGCAGCGAGCGGTCCAGCAGACTCCGGGCGCTCATCCGGACGGTCACGGGCACGCCGATGCCGGTGGCGGTGCGCTCGGCGGCCTGCTCGATGGCCTCCTCCAGGATCCAGCGGTCCAGCTCAGCGGTCTTGTCGCTGTCCTCGGAGACCTGCGGGAACTCGGGGGGCGTGAAGGGCACCTCTGGGGACGAGCGCCAGCGGGCCTGCGCGGTGACCGAGGTGATCCGGCCGTTCTCGAGCGCGACGACGGGCTGGTGCAGCAGCGTGAACTGGCCGTCGTGCAGGGCCGTGCGCAGCCGCGTGGCCAGCTCGGCCTTCCGTACGACGTCCTGCTGCATCTGCGGGACGTACAGCTCGACGCGCCCCTTGCCGGACGCCTTGGCGCGGTACATGGCGAGGTCTGCGTTGCGCAGCAGCTCGCCTTCGCCGATACCCGGCTCGGCGAAGGCGACGCCGATGGAGGCGGCCACCCGGACGTCGTTGCCGTCGATGGCGTACGGCTGGGAGAGGGCGGCCCTGAGCCGGTCGGCGAGCTCGAAGAGGTGCTGTTCGCGCGTGGTGCGGTCGCGGGTGTGGTCGCCCGCGATGAGGGCCGCGAACTCGTCGCCGCCCAGGCGGGCGGCGGTGTCCCCCTGCCGGACGGTGTCCTGGAGTCTGCGGGCGGCCTGGACGAGCAGCTCGTCCCCGGCCTGGTGCCCGATCGTGTCGTTGACGGCCTTGAAGCCGTCCAGGTCGATGAAGAGAACCGCCGTATTGCGCAGGGCGACGCCGCGGTCGCAGGCGCGGCGGCCGGACAGGGCCTGCCGCACGCGCTGGGTGAACAGCGCGCGGTTGGGCAGGTCGGTGAGCGGGTCGTGCTCGGCATTGTGCTGCAACTGCGCCTGGAGGCGCACTCTTTCGGTCACGTCCCGGCTGTTGAAGATGAGGCCGCCGTGGTGACGGTTGACAGTGGACTCCACGTTGAGCCAGCCGCCGCGGCCGGACCTGAAGCGGCACTCGATGCGGGTGGTGGGTTCGTCGAGGGGACTGGCGGCGAGGAAGCGGCGCACTTCGTGCACCACGCAGCCCAGGTCCTCCGGGTGGATGAGTGAGGCGAGTTCGGTCCCGACGAGTTCCTCCGCGGGGCGCCCGTACACACCGGCGGCGGCCGGGCTGACGTAGCGGAGGATGCCGCTGGGCGCAGCGATCATGATGACGTCGCTGGAGCCCTGCACCAGGGAACGGAAGTGGTTCTCCTTCTGGGCCAGTTCCTGGGTGAGGGTGATGTTGTCAAGGAGCATGATGCCCTGGCGCGCCACGAGGGCGAGTACGACCGTGCAGGCGGTGAGGAGCACCACGCGGTCGATGCTGCGGCCGTGGAGGACGTTGTAGAGGATCCCCAGGGTGCAGACGGCGGCGGCCAGGTAGGGGGTGAGCGCGGTCAGCGATCCGGCGATCGGGCGCGTGGCCGGATACCGGCGGTGACCTCCTTCCTGGAGGAGCACGTGCAGGTGTCCTCCCTGGTGCGCGTCGTGCTGATCCGCCTCGTGCTGTTGCGCGTCGTGCCGTTGTGTCTTGTGTCGCTGTGTCGCGTGCCGGGGTTTTTCGTGGCGCTGTGCTGGGATGTTCTCGTGCACCACGCGCGCGTGCCCGTCCGTGCCGTGCCCGTCCGTGCCGTCCCCGTCCGTGCCGTCCCCGTCGGCGGCCGGCCGACCGCGCCGGTGGCCGACCCAGGGGGCGTACGCGAGGAGCAGGGAGCCCGCGAACCAGCCCGCGTCGAGGAGCTGGCCGGAGCGGTAGCTGTTGTGCATCAGGGGCGAGGTGAACAGGGCGTCGCACATCACCGTGAGCGCGAGGCCGCCGATCGCTGTGTTCACCGCCGACCGGTTCACTGCCGAGCGCCGGAAGTGCAGGGCGAGGACCATGCTGATCAGAGCGATGTCGAGGAGCGGGTAGGCGAGCGTCAGTGCCGCGTGTGCCACGTCGCCGTCGCCGTGCTCCGCGGCCCGCGCGAGCGCCAGGCTCCAGGAGAGCGTGACCAGCGAGCCGCCGATCAGCCAGGCGTCCAGCGCCAGACAGACCCAGCCGGACTTGGTCACGGGTCTCTTGGCGAAGACGAGCAGTCCGACGATGGCGGGTGGTGCGAAGCACAGGAAGAACAGGTCCGCGTAGCTCGGGTTGGGTACCGGGCGGCCCAGCACGACCTCGTACCAGCCCCAGACCAGGTTGCCGAGCGACGCCATCGTCGAGGACAGCGCGAACAGCAGCCAGGCGGACCTGAAGCGGCTGACGCGGCTTCGCGCGTAGAGGAAGCAGGACACGGCCCCGGCTGCCGCGGCGGCGCTCAGCCCGAAGTCGCCCATGATCACTGCGAGTTGCTCGGATCCCCAGCCGAGCGCGGAACCGATGGCGTATCCCGCGCACACCAGGGCCAGGACGAGCTGCGGGCGTACACGCGCCTGCGAGCCGCCTCCCGGGGCCGGGTCGCCGGACAGCAGCGGGCCGGTCAACGGCTGTGCCCGCAGCGCTGGGTCAAGTGTGGGGGCGGGAGACTGATCAGGGCTCACCGGGCCTCCCCGATCAGTGCCGGTCCCGTATCCCGCCGGTTCCGGAGTGCCAGGTGCGGGTGCTTCCTGCGGCTGCTGTGCCTGCGCGGCTCGGCCCGCCAGGATCGCCGTCGGCGCCCCCGCCGCGTCGGATCGTTCGCCCAAAGGCCGTGCATCGCCTGTCGCCCCCCTCGCAAGTCGCATGTCCCTCCCCGGCACCGAACGGTGCGCGGCGCAGCCCCAGTCGGGACGATACACCAGGTTCGTCACTCTCGGACAGGTCCTCCATACGTTCCGTGACCGCCTACGGCAATGCGCACACCATTCGTATCCGGGAAACTGCGGAGGGTGCCCGAAACGGATTACCCGTCCGCCCCGTGGTCTGTCGTAAAGACCACGTTTCGCAGCGGCTCCTGGTTCACGAATCGTTTCAGCTGATCCCCGAGGAGCCTTTCCACGCGCGGCAGGAAGGCGGACGTCGGCCCGCCGACATGGGGGCTGATGAGCACTCCGGGCGCGTGCCACAAGGGATGTCCCTTAGGCAACGGCTCGGGATCGGTGACGTCCAGGGCTGCGGTGAGACGGCCGCTGTCCAGCTCCACGAGGAGCGCCTTGGTGTCGACGACAGGGCCGCGCGCGACGTTCACGAGCAGCGCTCCGTCCTTCATCCGTGCCAGGAAACCGGCGTTGACGAGGCCGCGTGTGGCCTCCGTGAGGGGCGTGGACAGGACGACGACGTCCGCGTCGGGCAGCAGGGAGGGCAGTTCGGTGAGCGGGTGCACCGGTCCGCGCCCCGTTGTGCGCTCTGAGCGCGCGACGCGCGTCACCCGCGCGAGCTCAAAGGGTGCGAGCCGGTCCTCGACAGCGGCGCCGATCGCCCCGTACCCCACGATGAGCACGGACTTGTCGGCCAGCGCCGGACGGAACCCGCTCCGCCACTCCTCCCTCTCCTGCCCGCGTACGAAGTCGGGGATGCCCCGCAGCGAGGCGAGGATCAGTGTGAGGGCGAGCTCGGCGGTGCTTGTCTCGTGCACCCCGCGCGCGTTGCACAGCCGCACGCCCGGGCGGAGGTGCTTCAGGCCGGGCTCGACGTGGTCGATGCCGGCGGAGAGCGTCTGCACGACCTGTACGGAGCTCATATGGGGAAGCGGCCGCTGGGATATCGCGGGCCCCTTCATATAGGGCACGACATAAAAGACACAGGTGGCCGGATCGCCGGGAAACTCCTGGTCACCGTCCCAGAAGAGGTAGTGGGGTCCTTCAGGGAGCCCCTTGATCTCGTCGGCGCCGAACGGAAGCCACACCTCACCAGTCATGTCACCAGTCATGCTCAGGAGGCTATGCGAAGTCGCTGGGGCCGCATCGGCTGGTGGGGGAAGCCGGCAAAGGGAGGGTACGGCCAGGGGGAGCGCAGGAGGATCAGCGCGGCGACGGTTCCCGCTGCAATGCTGGCTTGATCCGCTTGATCCGCTTGATCCGTCGGAGCTGGAACCTCTGGGGCACTCGCGGCGTAAGAACAGTAAGAACAGCGGTGTAAGAACAGAAGCAGGAGGGGCTCCGCGTCGAAGGGAACTTGATCGTGCAACGTCGAGCTGTGTCGGCCGTGTTGGCCGTGTTGGCCGCGGCCGTGTTTCTGGTGACGGCCGGCTGTTCCTCCGACGGCGGGGACGGCCCCGGCGGCGGGACCTCCGCTCCGGGCAGTACGGAACCGGCGTCCTCGCCAAAGCGGCCCGCGGGGGACGCCCCACCCGCGAAGGGCTCGGTAAGGGTGGTGCGCACCGTCGCCGAGGGGTTGAACACCCCCTGGGGGCTGGCCCCTCTTCCCGACGGCGGCCTGCTGGTTTCCTCACGGGACGAGGGCACGATCACGCTGGTCGACGAGAAGACCGGCAAGAAGACGGAGCTCGGCGAGGTACCCGGAGTCTCTCCTACCGTCGAGGGCGGCCTCCTGGGCATCGCGCTCTCTCCGGACTACGCGTCGGACCACATGATCTACGCGTACTTCACCTCGGAGTCGGACAACCGCATCGTGCGGATGCTGTACGACCCGGAGAAGCCCTCGGGCGAGCAGCTGGGCGCCCCCGACACGATCCTGCGCGGTATCCCCAGGGGCACGAGTCACAACGGCGGCCGCCTCGCCTTCGGCCCCGACCGGATGCTGTACGCCACCACCGGCGAGCGGTACGAGGGGCCGCTGGCGCAGGACAAGAAGTCCCTCGGCGGCAAGATCCTGCGCATGACAGCCGAAGGCGAGGCGGCACCGGGCAATCCCTTCGGCGACTCCTTCGTCTACTCCTACGGCCACCGCAATGTGCAGGGCGTGGCCTGGGACGCCGAACAGCGCCTGTGGGCCTCGGAGTTCGGGCAGCGCACCTGGGACGAGTTGAACCTGATCAAGCCGGGCGGGAACTACGGCTGGCCGGACGTCGAGGGCAAGGCGGGCGAGTCGGGCTTCATCGATCCGGTGGCCCAGTGGGAGGTGGCGGAGGCCTCCCCCAGCGGTATCGCCCTGGCGGAGGGTTCGGTCTGGATGGCGGGTCTGCGCGGCGAGCGCCTGTGGCGCATCCCCCTGCGGGGCACAGAGCTCTCCGCCGACCCCCAAGCCTTCCTGACAGGCGACCACGGCCGCCTCCGCACGGTCGTCTCCGCCGGCGGCGACAAGCTCTGGCTGACGACGAGCGAGACGGACGGCCGGGGGTCACCGGAGAGCGGGGACGACAAGATCCTTGAGCTGGAGGTGAAGTAGCGCGGCCTCGGGAACCCCTGGGAAGCACCAGGAGACACCCGAGGACCCGGGACCGGCAGGAGCGGTGGGAGAGGTGGGGATCGGCGAGCAGGTGGAGGGTTCAACCCGTCGTCGGCATGGCGAGCAGCACGTCCGAGTACTTCAGGGCGGCCAGCACCAGGCCGAGGAAGCCGAGCCAGATGCCCGCCCAGGCGACCGACTTGATCCACGGCGCCTGCACCCGGCCGGGATCCCCGAACGCGGGCCGGAGCAGTACAGCCACGCCCACGATCAGGGCGACCAGCGCGAACAGGGCGGCCACCAGGGCGTTGGCGTTCCAGGAGTCGACGTACACCTGCCGGATCTGCGTGGAGACGCTCGTGCTCGTCGCGGCCTCCAGCTGGCCGTACACGGAGTTGCGGTCCTGCGCGATGGTGCCGAGCCAGCTGCCGGTCAGCGAGACGAGTCCGAGTCCGGCCGACACGAGGGCCGCAGCGCCCTGACCGACCCCGGCGGAGGTGTCGGAGGCGTCGGAGGTGTTAGAGGTCTCGGAGGGATCTTTCCCTCCCGCGGCCCCGGCCGCTTGGTCGGCTACCTCGTCGGCCACCTCGTCGGCCACCTCGTCGGCCACCTCATCGGAAGCCTCTCTCTCGTCGGCGGGGATCTCCCTGGAGGTTCCCTCCGTGGTTTCCGTGGTTTCCGTGGTTTCCGTGGTTTCCGTGGCTTCCGTGGCTTTCGCGGTTTCCTTGATGACGTCCACCGCCTCCTTGTCGCGCTTCGCCTCTGTGCCGGTCTCGATGCCGGCCTCGTCAACTGTCTTGGATCCCATGCCTCGCAACTTACAGGGACCGCGGTTCGGTGCCGTCGTCACCCAGGGATATCGCGTACATCCTGCTGTCGGTCCTTCACCAGTACGACCAGTTCGCCGTCCAGTTCGCCGTCCAGTTCGCCGTCCAGTTCACCGTCGGTGATCAGGTCGTCATCGTCCGCGCGCTGCCCGGGGATGGTCGCAGGGGAGGCTTCGTCCGTGCCGGTCTTTTCGGTGGCGTCCGCGACGGCGCGGCACTCGGGCGGTTCGATGCTGATGCGCGGCAGCCGGCGGTCGAGCCAGCGGGGCAGCCACCAGTTGGCGCCGCCGAGCATGTGCATGAGGGCGGGCACAAGGAGCGTACGGAGCACGAAGGCGTCGAGGGCGACAGCGGAGGCGAGCGCGATGCCGAACATCGCGATGACGCGGTCGCCGCTGAGCACGAAGGCGAGGAACACCGAGATCATGATGACGGCGGCGGAGTTGATCACTCGGCTGGTCTCGGCGAGGCCCACGCGGACGGCGCGCCGGTTGTCGCCGGTCTCCAGCCATTCCTCGTACATCCGGCTGACCAGGAAGACCTGGTAGTCCATGGACAGCCCGAAGAGTACCGAGACCATGATCACGGGGAGGAAGGGTTCGATCGGCCCCGCGCTGCCGAGGCCCAGCATTTCGCTGCCCCAACCCCACTGGAAGATCGCGATCACGACCCCGAAGGAGGAGGCGACGGCGGCCACGTTCATCGCGGCGGCCTTCAGCGGGATGCCGAGGGACCGGAAGGCGAGCAGGAGCAGCAGGCAGCCGAGCCCGATCACGACCCCCACGAAGAGGGGCAGCTTGCCGATGATGACGTCGGCGAAGTCGTCGTAGCCTGCGGTGACCCCGCCTACGTGCAGGTCGAGCGAGGTGCCCGTCTCGACGCGCGGCAGGACGTCGTCGCGCAACCGGTCGACGAGGTCGCTGGTCTGCGTGGACTGCGGGGAGGACTCCGGGACGACACTGAGGTAGGCGATGTCACCGTCTGTGTTGTACGTCACCGGGCTCACCGACGCGACGCCCTCGGTGCCGCGGAGGGTGTTGTCGAGGCCGTCGAGGGCGAGCTTGTCCTTGGCGCCGTCGCTCTTGGTGACGAGGGTGAGCGGCCCGTTCACGCCGGGTCCGAAGCCGTCCGCCAGAAGGTCGTACGCCTGGCGCGTGGTGGTCGCCTTCGCGTTGTTGCCCTGGTCGGAGGTGCCCAGGTGCAGCCCGAGCGTGGGCAGCGCGAGCAGCGTCATGACGGCGAGCGCGACAGCGCCCAGCTTCTTGGGGTGCCGCTCCACGAAGGCGGACCAGCGGGCCGCGAGCCCGGTCGGCAGTTCGGGCGCTGGGCCGTGCTCGTCGAGGCGGCGGCGCTCACGGCGGTTCAGGGCCCGCATGCCGATGAGCGACAGCAGGGCGGGCAGCAGCGTCACGGAGGCGGCGACAGTGAGGATCACGGTGAGTGACGCGGCGATCGCGACCCCGTTCAGGAAGCTGAGCCGCAGGATGAGCATCCCCAGGAGGGCGATACACACGGTGGCACCTGCGAACACGACGGCCCGTCCGGTGGTCGCGACGGCATGGGTCGCGGCCTCGGTGACGGACAGCCCGCGCTTCAGTCCCCGGCGGTGCCTGGTGACGATGAACAGGGCGTAGTCGATCCCGACGCCCAGCCCGATCAGCATGCCCAGCATGGGCGCGAAGTCGGCGACGGTCATGACGTGCCCGAGCAACACGGTCCCGGCGTACGCGGTGCCGACGCTGACCAGCGCGGTCGCGATGGGCAGCAGCGAGGCCGCGAGCGAGCCGAAGGCGAGGAACAGCACGACGGCGGCCACGATCACACCGACCGCCTCGGCGAGGTGCCCGCCCTCCGACTCGGTGAGCCCGACGGCCCTGCCGCCCAGCTCGACCTGGAGTCCGCCGGTCCCGGCGGCCTTGGCGGTGTCGACGACCTGCTGGGCCTCGGCCTCGTGGAGGTCCTGGACCCGGTCGTCGAAGGTGACCGTGGCGTACGCCGTACGGCCGTCGCCGCTGATCTGTCCGGCGCCCGTGCTCTCGTAGGGGCTGGTCACGGAGGCCACACCCGGCAGTTCCGCGATCTCGTCCAGGGTGTGGGACATGGCCCGCTCGACGCCGGCGGCCTTCACGCTGCCCTGGGTGGTGTGCCACACGACGGTGTCGCTGTCGCCGCTGAGGCGGGGGAAGCCCTCCTGGAGGAGCGCGGTGGCGCGGCTGGACTCGGTGCCTGGGGTCGCGTAGTCGTTCGAGTACGCGGAGCCGGCGGCGACGGCGCCGGCGGTGGCGCCCGCGAAGGTGAGAAGCCACAGAAGGACGGCGACGAGGCGATGCCGGACACACCAGCGCGCAAGGGCTGCCACGAACGTGCTCCCTGGGGGGTGGAGGGGTGGATCTTTGACCGGGAACAGCCGCGGAGTGACTGAAAAGCCCGTAAAGAACGCATTGGGTAATGCAAGGGGCAATGCCCCACCACTCTGACAAAAGGGAGAGATCTTTTGTCCGTTTTATGGGCCTAATCACAGGAATGCGAGCCAGTTCACAGGACAAGCTCAGTTCCGCAGGACAAGCAGGGACAAGCAGGGACAAGCAAGCGGACTCTGCCGCCTCCCCGTGCCTCCGGAGACGCCCAGGGGCGGTACACCGGACTCGGTGTACCGCCCCTGGGGACGCGCTTGGGGACGTGCGATACGGCTGCTCAGCCCCCGCTGACGCCCAGCTTCTCCAGAATGAGCTCCTTGACGCGGGCCGCGTCGGCCTGGCCGCGGGTGGCCTTCATGACGGCACCCACCAGGGCACCGGCGGCGGCGGCCTTGCCCCCGCGGATCTTGTCTGCGATGGCCGGGTTGCCGGCGATGGCCTCGTCGACGGCGGCGGTCAGGGCGCCCTCGTCGGAGACGACCTTCAGGCCGCGCTTCTCGACGACCTCGTCCGGGGTGCCCTCGCCCTTGAGGACACCTTCGATGACCTGACGGGCCAGCTTGTCGTTGAGGGAGCCCTCGGCGACCAGGGCGGTCACCCGGGCGACCTGCTCGGGCGTGATGGGCAACGTATCCAGGGACGTG
>CAVQGD010000030.1:0-44838 GCA_963711935.1 uncultured Actinomycetota bacterium | reverse complement strand
ACGCTGCACCTAAATGCATTTCGGGGAGAACCAGCTATCACGGAGTTTGATTGGCCTTTCACCCCTAACCACAGGTCATCCCCCAGGTTTTCAACCCTGGTGGGTTCGGCCCTCCACGACCTCTTACAGCCGCTTCAGCCTGCCCATGGCTAGATCACTCCGCTTCGGGTCTTGAGCGTGCTACTCATGGGCGCCCTATTCGGACTCGCTTTCGCTACGGCTGCCCCTCACGGGTTAACCTGGCAACACACCGCAAACTCGCAGGCTCATTCTTCAAAAGGCACGCAGTCACGACGGCATAGCGATGCTGATGCCCGACGCTCCCACGGCTTGTAGGCACACGGTTTCAGGTACTCTTTCACTCCCCTCCCGGGGTACTTTTCACCATTCCCTCACGGTACTGTCCGCTATCGGTCACCAGGGAATATTTAGGCTTGGCGGGTGGTCCCGCCGGATTCACACGGGATTTCTCGGGCCCCGTGCTACTTGGGTGTCTCACAGACGAGCCGTACAGGTTTCGGCTACGGGGGTCTTACCCTCTGTGCCGGACCTTTCGCAGGCCCTTCGCCTACCCGTACGGTTTCTGAACTCTCCCACGGCCGGCAGACCGTGAACAGAGAGATCCCACAACCCCGTATACGCAACCCCTGCCGGGTCTTGCACGTATACGGTTTGGCCTGGTCCGGTTTCGCTCGCCACTACTCCCGGAATCACGGTTGTTTTCTCTTCCTGCGGGTACTGAGATGTTTCACTTCCCCGCGTTCCCTCCGCTTGCCGTATGTGTTCGGGCAAGGGTGACAGTCCATGACGACTGCCGGGTTTCCCCATTCGGACACCCCCGGATCACAGCCTGGTTGACGGCTCCCCGGGGCCTATCGTGGCCTCCCACGTCCTTCGTCGGTTCCTGGTGCCAAGGCATCCACCGTGTGCCCTTAAAAACTTGGCTACAGATGCTCGCGTCCACTGTGCAGTTCTCAAACAACGACCGCCACCCGTCACACACGCCCTGGGGGGTGCTGTACCGGGGCCGGTACCGAAGGAAGCGGGCGCACAGGCCCGTGCCCTCAGATACCCAACAGCGTGCCCGGCACGGTCAAGGGGGCCAGAGCAGCGTTCCACGCCCCGAGGGGGCAGTACTAGCGTCTGGTCCGTTCTGGACCGTGCCGAGTAGTCAACGTTCCACCCATGAGCAACCACCGCCGGACATGTGCCGACGTAATGGCCCTGGACGCCGGCCCGGGTAGGGCTGGCGCCTAGCTGCTCCTTAGAAAGGAGGTGATCCAGCCGCACCTTCCGGTACGGCTACCTTGTTACGACTTCGTCCCAATCGCCGGTCCCACCTTCGACGGCTCCCTCCCCGGTGAGGGGGTTGGGCCACCGGCTTCGGGTGTTACCGACTTTCGTGACGTGACGGGCGGTGTGTACAAGGCCCGGGAACGTATTCACCGCAGCGATGCTGATCTGCGATTACTAGCAACTCCGGCTTCATGGGGTCGAGTTGCAGACCCCAATCCGAACTGAGACCGGCTTTTTGAGATTCGCTCCGCCTTGCGGCCTCGCCACTCATTGTACCGGCCATTGTAGCACGTGTGCAGCCCAAGACATAAGGGGCATGATGACTTGACGTCGTCCCCACCTTCCTCCGAGTTGACCCCGGCGGTCTCCTGTGAGTCCCCACCACCCCCCGAAGGGAGCGTGCTGGCAACACAGGACAGGGGTTGCGCTCGTTGCGGGACTTAACCCAACATCTCACGACACGAGCTGACGACAGCCATGCACCACCTGTATACCGGCCACAAGGGGGCCCCCGTCTCCGGGGGTTTCCGGTATATGTCAAGCCTTGGTAAGGTTCTTCGCGTTGCGTCGAATTAAGCCACATGCTCCGCTGCTTGTGCGGGCCCCCGTCAATTCCTTTGAGTTTTAGCCTTGCGGCCGTACTCCCCAGGCGGGGAACTTAATGCGTTAGCTGCGGCACCGACGACGTGGAATGTCGCCAACACCTAGTTCCCACCGTTTACGGCGTGGACTACCAGGGTATCTAATCCTGTTCGCTCCCCACGCTTTCGCTCCTCAGCGTCAGTAATGGCCCAGAGATCCGCCTTCGCCACCGGTGTTCCTCCTGATATCTGCGCATTTCACCGCTACACCAGGAATTCCGATCTCCCCTACCACACTCTAGCCTGCCCGTATCGGATGCAGACCCGGGGTTGAGCCCCGGGCTTTCACATCCGACGTGACAGGCCGCCTACGAGCTCTTTACGCCCAATAATTCCGGACAACGCTTGCGCCCTACGTATTACCGCGGCTGCTGGCACGTAGTTAGCCGGCGCTTCTTCTGCAGGTACCGTCACCTTACGGCTTCTTCCCTGCTGAAAGAGGTTTACAACCCGAAGGCCGTCGTCCCTCACGCGGCGTCGCTGCATCAGGCTTGCGCCCATTGTGCAATATTCCCCACTGCTGCCTCCCGTAGGAGTCTGGGCCGTGTCTCAGTCCCAGTGTGGCCGGTCGCCCTCTCAGGCCGGCTACCCGTCGTCGCCTTGGTGAGCTGTGACCTCACCAACCAGCTGATAGGCCGCGGGCTCATCCTGCACCGCCGGAGCTTTCCACCCCTCCAGATGCCTGGGGGGTTGTATCCGGTATTAGACCCCGTTTCCAGGGCTTGTCCCGGGGTGCAGGGCAGATTGCCCACGTGTTACTCACCCGTTCGCCACTCATCCCCACCGAAGTGGTTCCTCGTTCGACTTGCATGTGTTAAGCACGCCGCCAGCGTTCGTCCTGAGCCAGGATCAAACTCTCCGTGAATGTTTACTCGGCCAGTAAATTAATACAGCCGGTGCACACATCACGAGAGCGGAACAGCCAGGCGGAATGAGCCCGGCTGTTCATAGCGTCCTCGCTGTGTTTGTTTCAAAGGAACCTCGCCCCAGCCGAATGGCCGGGAACGGGGTATCAACATATCTGGCGTTGACTTTTGGCACGCTGTTGAGTTCTCAAGGAACGGGTGCTTCCTCTGTACTGGCCGGGAGAGGTGTTCTCCTGGTTTTCCTCGGGGCGTTTCCCTTTCGGTGTTGCGCTTCCGATTCTAGCAGACTTTGTGTTCTGGTCTGTTTTCCTCGGTGCTTTCCAGGGGGTGTGCTTTCGCGTTTCCCTTTCCGGCGGTTCCGACTCTATCAGATCCTTTCGGGTCCGATTCCCCGTCGGTGGGGGTGCCTTCGCGGCCTTTCGAGCCGTTCCGACGAGTGAGACTTTAGCGGACTCCCAGCTCCCGAGCTAATCGGGGGCTGCGTTCTTTCGAACGCGGATTCCTCACTTCGCAAATACGCATGCCAATGACGCGACGGCAGACAGGTCGACTGTCGTCTTCATTGCGGTTGGTGCTTGCGGAATAGCTGTCCGGGGACCGACCGAGATCGGCGCTCACGTCGGACAACTCGGAGAACATTACGGACCGCGTCGGGGCGTGTCAACTTCGGTTCGGGTTGCATTCCGGGGGCCTATCCGGGGTGCGTGTACTACGCGTACGTGCACCCGCAGTGGAGACGACCGCGCGGAGGGGCGGGAATCTGGGGTACGGCGTGGTCGTGGCGTACAAGGCGACGTACACCTTCGATGCGACGTACACCTTCGATCTGGAGGGACCGTTCGGCTGGCGGCGGAGTGCGAACGAGGTGGCGCAGGCGTCGGCGGTGTCCCTGCACGGGAGCGGCTTCGCGCGCGTGATGACGGCGAAGGCGGTCGTGGACGCGGCGGAGTGGCCGCCTCCGGCAGGCGCCCGGCGTCAGTTGTTGTTGCCGGAGGCCAGTGCGCGGCTACGGTCGCGGGCGGCTTCGAGAGCTGCGATGAGGGCGGCTCGTACGCCGTGGTTCTCGAGTTCGCGGATGGCATTGATCGTGGTGCCTGCGGGGGAAGTGACGTTCTCACGGAGTTTGACGGGATGTTCGCCGCTGTCGCGGAGCATGGTGGCGGCGCCGATCGCGGACTGCACGATCAGGTCATGGGCCTTGTCGCGGGGCAGGCCGAGGAGAATGCCTGCGTCGGTCATGGCTTCGACCAGGTAGAAGAAGTACGCCGGGCCCGAGCCGGAGAGGGCGGTGCAGGCGTCCTGCTGGGACTCGGGGACACGGAGGGTCTTGCCGACGGCGCCGAAGATTTCCTCGGTGTGGGCGAGGTCGGGCTCACTGGCGTGGCTGCCGGCGGAGATGACGGACATGGCCTCGTCGACGAGAGCGGGGGTGTTCGTCATGACACGGACGACGGGGGTGCCCTGGGCGAGGCGCTCCTCGATGAAGGAGGTGGTGATGCCTGCCGCACCGCTGATGACGAGGCGGTCGGCGGGGATGTGCCGGGCGAGTTCCTCGAGGAGGGTGGTCATGTCCTGCGGCTTGACCGTGAGAATGAGAGTGTCGGCGGTCTTGGCAGCCTCGGGGTTGGTGACCGGGGTGACTCCGTAGCGGGTGCGGAGTTCTTCGGCTCGCTCCGGGCGGCGGGCAGTGACCAGGAGGTCCCCGGGGGGCCAGCCGGCTCGGATCATGCCGCTGAGCAGGGTCTCGCCGATCTTTCCGGTGCCGAGGACTGCGACTTTCTGGGTCATGGTGCGGGTGCCCTCCGGTGTGCGTCGTCCTGGGTCATCTTCGCACCGGGTTCACCGGCTCGGTGCACGTGTCCGGTGGGCGGACGGCTCGCTCTCGGCCGCTCGGCCGTCGATCTGGACACGGGGCGGCCGGGTGTCAGCCCAGCTTCGTCACGTCCCGTACCGCGCCCTTGTCCGCGCTCGTGGCCATGGCGGCGTAGGCGCGGAGGGCGGCGGAGACCTTGCGGTCGCGGTTCCTGGGGGCGTACGTGCCGTTGAGGGCCTGCGCGCGGCGGGACAGTTCGGTGTCGTGGACGAGGAGTTCGATCGAGCGGTTCGGGATGTCGATGCGGATGCGGTCGCCGTCCTCGACGAGGGCGATCGTGCCGCCGGATGCCGCCTCCGGGGAGGCGTGGCCGAGGGAGAGGCCCGAAGTGCCGCCGGAGAAGCGGCCGTCCGTGATCAGGGCGCATGCCTTGCCGAGGCCGCGGCCCTTCAGGTACGAGGTCGGGTAGAGCATCTCCTGCATGCCCGGGCCGCCCTTGGGGCCCTCGTAGCGGATGACGACGACGTCGCCCTCGGTGATCTGCTTGGCGAGGATCTTCTCGACGGCCTCCTCCTGCGACTCGCAGACCACCGCCGGGCCCTCGAACGTCCAGATCGACTCGTCGACGCCGGCCGTCTTCACCACGCAGCCGTCAACGGCCAGGTTGCCCTTGAGGACCGCCAGGCCGCCGTCCTTGGAGTACGCGTGCTCGACGGAGCGGATGCAGCCGTTCTCGGCGTCGTCGTCCAGGGACTCCCAGCGCTCCGACTGGGAGAATGCCTCGGCGGACCGCACGCATCCCGGGGCCGCGTGCCACAGCTCGAGCGCCTCGGGGGACGGGGAGCCGCCGCGGACGTCCCAGGTCTTCAGCCAGTCCGCCAGGGACGGGCTGTGCACCGAGTGCACGTCCTCGTTGAGCAGGCCCGCGCGGTGCAGTTCGCCGAGCAGGGCGGGGATACCTCCGGCGCGGTGGACGTCCTCCATGTAGTACGTGCGTGTCTTGGCGACGTTCGGGGCGACCTTGGCCAGGCAGGGCACGCGGCGGGAGACCGCGTCGATCTCGGTGAGGCCGAAGGGGACGTCCGCCTCCTGGGCCGCGGCCAGCAGGTGCAGGATCGTGTTGGTGGAGCCGCCCATGGCGATGTCGAGGGCCATGGCGTTCTCGAAGGCCTCGAAGGTGGCGATGGAGCGAGGCAGGACCGTGTCGTCGTCCTGCTCGTAGTAGCGCCGGGTCAGGTCCATGACCGTGCGGGCGGCGTTCTCGTACAGCTTGCGGCGGGCCGTGTGGGTGGCGAGGACCGAGCCGTTGCCGGGGAGAGAGAGGCCGATCACCTCGGTGAGGCAGTTCATCGAGTTGGCGGTGAACATGCCGGAGCAGCTGCCGCAGGTCGGACAGGCGTTCTCCTCGATGCGGAGGATGTCCTCGTCCGAGACCTTGTCGTTCACGGCGTCGGAGATCGCGTCGACCAGGTCGAGCGTACGGACCGTGCCGTCGACGAGCGTGGCGCGGCCGGACTCCATGGGGCCGCCGGAGACGAAGACCGTGGGGATGTTCAGGCGGAGGGCGGCGTTCAGCATGCCCGGGGTGATCTTGTCGCAGTTGGAGATGCAGACCAGGGCGTCGGCGCAGTGGGCCTCGACCATGTATTCCACGCTGTCCGCGATCAGGTCGCGGGACGGCAGCGAGTACAGCATGCCGCCGTGGCCCATCGCGATGCCGTCGTCGACCGCGATCGTGTTGAACTCGCGCGGGATGCCGCCCGCCTCCCGGATGGCGTCGGAGACGATCCGGCCGACCGGCTGCAGGTGAGTGTGGCCCGGCACGAACTCGGTGAAGGAGTTGGCCACCGCGATGATCGGCTTCCGCCCGATGTCCGCGCCCGGTACACCGGAGGCCCGCATAAGGGCACGGGCGCCCGCCATGTTGCGGCCGTGGGTGACTGTGCGGGACCTCAGGTCGGGCATCGCGCTCGCTCCTTCAGAGACTGCGATCAGAGACTTCTGACTGTTGCCGAGCCTACGCCGGTGCACCAAGGGGTGGACGTGGTGTCCGGAATGCGGGATGTGTGTCTCGGTGATCGGCCGCCCGGTTGGCGTACTCGGCGGGGCTCTCAGGGCTGGTCACGCTCAGGACCGGAGCACGCTCAGGACCGGAGCACGCTCAGGACCGGGTCAGGGGCCCCTGCACCACCGGTGCCACTCGATGGCCGGGGCATCCTCACGGCCGAGGTGAGGTGCAGCCGGGGCATCCTCACGGCCGGGGCATCCTCACGGCCGAGGCGAGGTGCAGCCGGGTGAAGGTGAGGGCCTCCGCCAGGTCGGCCTCTCGTTCGGCGCCGGACATGGCGCGGCGGGTGTTGACCTCGATGACGATGTGGCCGTCGAAGCCGGTGAGCGCAAGGCGCTCCAGCACCTCGGCGCAGGGCTGGGTGCCGCGGCCGGGGACCAGGTGCTCGTCCTTGTTGGAGCCGGCTCCGTCGGCGAGGTGCACGTGGCCGAGGCGGTCACCCATGCGGTCGAGCAGCTGGAGGGTGTCGGTGCGGGCGGTCGCGGCGTGGCTGAGGTCGATCGTGAAGTGGCGGTAGTCCTCCTTGGTCACGTCCCAGTCGGGGGCGTAGGCGAGCATCTCGCGGTCGCGGTAGCGCCAGGGGTACATGTTCTCGACGGCGAACCGTACGTCCGTCTCGTTCGCCATCCGCCAGATTCCGGTGACGAAGTCGCGGGCGTACTGGCGCTGCCAGCGGAAGGGCGGGTGGACGACGACCGTGGTGGCGCCGAGCTTCTCGGCGGCGGCCTGGGCGCGCTGGAGTTTGACCCAGGGGTCGGTGGACCACACGCGCTGCGTGATGAGCAGGCAGGGGGCGTGGATGGCGAGGATGGGGATCTGGTGGTAGTCGCTGAGCCTGCGCAGCGCCTCGATGTCCTGGCTGACCGGGTCGGTCCACACCATGACCTCGATGCCGTCGTACCCGAGGCGCGCGGCGATCTCGAAAGCCGTCGCCGTCGACTCCGGATACACGGAGGCGGTGGACAGCGCGACCTTCGCATCTGGGATGCGCACCACTGGTTCTGCCACGAGGGACAGATTACGGGGCCACGCTTCGCACCGGGGAGCCGGTCACGGGGACCCGTGGTGCCGAGCCCCGAAATCAGCCCTCTTGGGGTACCGGCTCTTGGGGTACCGGTCGGAGGCCGGCGTGGCGCTGAGACGTCCCCGCCCCGGCCGCCTCCACCGACGGCATGTGGTCCAGCCTCCGCAGGATCACGCCCTCGCGGAGGGCCCACGGGCAGATCTCCAGGGTTTCGACGCCGAAGAGGTCCATGGCGCCCTCGGCGACCAGGGCGCCCGCGAGGAGCTGTCCGGCGCGGCCTTCGGAGACGCCGGGGAGTTCCGCGCGCTGGGCGACGGTCATCCCGGCGAGCCGCTCCACCCAGGCCTCCAGG
The DNA here is from genome assembly GCA_963711935.1 of uncultured Actinomycetota bacterium. Lineage (GTDB taxonomy): Bacteria > Actinomycetota > Actinomycetes > Streptomycetales > Streptomycetaceae > Streptomyces. Next base: position 36,778 of record CAVQGD010000030.1, on the reverse strand, counting down.
GACTCCCGCTTCAGATCGCGATGCACATAGAGGCCCTCGGCGGAGCGGGCGGCGCCGGCCAGCCGGGCCAGCTGCTTGAAGGTCTTCGAGGTGGCCACCACATGGTCAGGTGTGCCGAAGCGGGTGAACTCCCCCACCGTACGGGCGATCTCGGTTCGTACGTGGCGCCGGAGCGCCCTTATGTCGGCCGGGTCCGGCGGGTCCCCCGGCAGCCAGGCCGCCGTCAGCCGGCCCGCGCCCAGCGGCAGCGACACCACCGCGTCCGGCTCCTCGTCGATGCCGTACGCGATCTCCAGGGAGCCGCCGCCGATGTCCAGGACCAGCAGCTTGCCCGCCGACCAGCCGAACCAGCGGCGGGCGGCCAGGAAGGTCAGCCGCGCCTCCTCCTCGCCTGGCAGGACCCGCAGCGCGATGCCCGTCTCGTCCCTCACGCGCGCGAGGACGTCGTCCGCGTTGCTGGCCTCGCGCACAGCGGACGTGGCGAACGGCAGTATGTCCTCGACGCCTTTGTCCTCGGCGGCCTGGAGCGCATCCTGGATGACGCCGATCAGGCTCTCGACTCCCTCGGGGCCGATCGCGCCGCTGTCGTCGAGGAGCTGGGCGAGCCGCAGCTCCGCCTTGTGCGAGTGCGCGGGCAGGGGGCGCGCGCCTGGGTGGGCATCCACCACCAGCAGATGCACCGTGTTCGAACCCACGTCGAGGACACCGAGTCTCATACACGGAACGCTACTGCCAGCAGCAGGGTTCGCGATGCTCGAAGCCGTTCCCGGGGCCCTCGGGGTCTTACTCTGGACGCGTGCCAAAGACGAAAAAGGCGAAGGATCACAAGGCAGCCAAGGAAATCAAGGAAATCAAGGCGGGCAAGGCGGGCAAGGCGGGCAAGGCGGCAGCGCCCGATCATCCGTCGGGGGTTCTGCGCAGGCGAAGCCGACGGCCGGGTCCAGCAAGCCGGGGATCGGCGCCCCGGAGCCCGACGAGAAGGGGCTCGACTTCGCGCGCGCTTGGGTGGAGTTCCCTGATCCGGCGGATGACGAGCAGGTCTTTCGTTGCGACCTGACCTGGCTGACCTCCCGCTGGAACTGCGTCTTCGGAAGCGGTTGCCAGGGCATCCAGGCAGGTCGCGCGGATGACGGCTGCTGCACTCTGGGGGCGCACTTCTCCGATGAGGACGATGAGAAGCGGGTCGCCGAGAATGTGGCGAGGCTCACCCCGGAGATCTGGCAGCACCACGATGTGGGCGTGAAGACCGGCTGGGTCTCGGAGGACGAGGACGGCGAGCGCCAGACCCGCCCGTACCAGGGTTCGTGCATCTTCCAGAACCGGGCCGGGTTCCCGGGCGGTGCGGGCTGCTCGCTGCACATCCTGGCGCTCAGTGAGGGCCGCGAGCCCCTGGAGACCAAGCCGGATGTGTGCTGGCAGCTGCCGATCCGGCGGACGTACGACTGGATCGACCGTCCGGACGACACGCGGGTGCTGCAGGTCTCCATCGGCGAGTACGACCGGCGCGGCTGGGGCCCGGGCGGGCACGACCTGCACTGGTGGTGTACCTCGGCGACCTCGGCGCACGGCGCGGGCGAGCCGGTGTACGTCTCGTACCGGCCGGAGCTGATCGAGCTGATGGGCAAGGCGGGGTACGACCGGCTGGTCGGGCTGTGCGAGGAGCGGCTGGCGTCACGGCTGCCGCTGGTGGCGCCGCATCCGGCGGATCCGGGGGATCCGGGGGATCCGGTGGCCTGAGGGCGCCTGCGCGCCCGGCAGTGCGCAGATCACAGCAACCCGGCAGACGCTTCCCGGCCAGCCCTCCCGGCTACCCCTCCGGAGAATTCGGATCACCGCTGTCCCTGGGCGGCGGGGTGGACCCGCCCGAGTCCGGGGCACCCGAGTCCGGGGCACCCGAGTCCGGGGCACCCGAGTCCGGGGCCGATGGGGCAAACGTCGGCTCGGTGGGCGTCGGGTCGGTGGGCGTCGGGTCGGGGGCGACCGTCGGCGGCGGGTCACTCGGCGTCGTGGGGTGCGGGCCGGGCGGCGTAGGACGCGGAGCGTTCCCGTATCCCTCGATGGAGGCGACGACCCCGGTGGGCTCGATCGACACCCGTGCGCTCCAGTACCCGGCGGGCTCGCGCAGAGGGTCGACGTACACCTTGATCGTCAACGATTCGCCGGGCGCGAGCGTTCCCGAGGACTGGCTGAAGTAGAGCCAGTCCTGGCTCGTGTGCGCGGACCAGTGGACCGGTGACCTCCCGGACGCGGCCAGGGTGATGAGCGTGGTGCCGCCGTCGTCACCGACCTCCACTGCGAGGTGCCGGGCGTCCTTTCGCCGGGCGTCCTTTCCAGGAGCGCCGGTGACCTCCGCGGAGCCGCCGGAGGCGTGTTTGCCTTTGTCATGGCGGGGCCCGGGCCGGGGGTCGGCGTCACCGGCGTTCTCGTACGTGTCTGTCTCCTCGTCACTGGGCCCGTCGGGGCCGTGTGCCTCGCGCGCGGTGGCGGAGTGGCCGTCGGCGCCTTCGCCGGTCAGGGGTGTACTCCGGTGGGCGGCCCAGAGGGCGAGGACGGGTGCGGCGACGACGGTGGCGACGACGGTCGTCGTGACGGCACGGGCGCGCAGGCGGTCTCGGCGGGCTGCGTGGTCCCTGGGGTCCATGGGGAAGCCGCGCCGGTCGAAGTGTGGAGCACCGCCACGCGCGCGCGTGAGGTGGGCCATCGCGGAGTGCAGGGCCGCGCGCGGGGCTTCGAGTACGGGAAGCGCGGCGGGCGTGACGCTGGTGCCGGGCCAGCGGCCGGGCATGGCGTGCTCGGCAGTGCGGCGGCAGCGGGGGCAGTTGTCGACGTGCCGGACGAGTTCACGGCGCAGGGTGGCGCCGAGGGCGAGCCGGGGGTCGCCGGTGAGCCGGGAGACGCTCGGGCAGACGCCGGTCTCCACGATGGCGAGGGCCATACGGGTGCGCTCCACCTCGCAGGCGGCGGAGGCGAGCAGTTCGCGCGCGGCTGCGTGGGCCAGGCCGAGGACTGCGGCGATCTCCTGGGCGGCGAGCTGGTGGCGTACGGCGAGTTCGAGTGCCTCGTGCTGCTCGGGCGTCGTCCCGGCGACCTCGGGCCAGACGAGCAGGGCCAGTTCGCGCCGCCGCTGCTGCTGGACCTCTTCGGAGACAGGGGGCGGGGGCTTCTGGGCGGGCTGTTTCTCGGTGCCGTGGCGGCCGGAGGCGTGCGCACCCTGACGTTTGTGCTTGGCCTCGGCCAGTTTGCGCAGGCACGCCCACCGGGCCAGCGCGTACAGCCAGGCCCGGCGGTCGTTCGCGGCGTCGGGGCCGCGGCGGCGCTCGGCGAGGGCGAGAGCGTCGGCCAGGGCAGCGGTAGCCGTGTCGTGGTCGCACAGTACGGACAGGCAGTAGGTGAACAGGCCGTCCAGACAGGGTTCATAGCGCGCGAGTGGCTCGTGACGCACGGGCGGGCGCCACGCTGGCGTACGCGCGGCTGTCCGGGCGGGCGTCTCGCAGTGCGCTCCGTCGGGCGCCTCGCAGTGCGCTCGGTGTGCGCCGGTGGGGCGGGTGGAGGTGTCCGGGCTACTGCTCATCACCCGTACGACCGTATGGGGCAAGCAATGACTCCTTCGTCCTCCTTGCCCGCATTTACTCCATCCAGGTGAAACGATCCCTCATAAGAGGACAGGAATGCCCGCTTCCGCGACTCGCACCCGGCCGGTGGCGCTCTCCCCTGTCCCGTCCCTCGTCATGTTGTCGCTGTCCCGTCTCTCGTCATGTTGTCGCTGTCCCGTCTCTCGTCATGTTGTCGCTGTCCCGGGTGAAGTTGTTCAGTTCGTCGTTCGTCCCTTCGTCGTTCGTCCCGGGGCATGTTGCCGCTCCCTGCGTACAGCGGGACTCGGTGTCCCGGGGTGGCTTGTCGCTCGTTCGCTCGATCTACCGCGACGGCGCACCGGCCCCAGTAGTTCAGGCTGCTCCAACGACAGACCTAGATCGGTCAGGAACTGGCAGCGTGAGCCTCGAAGCTGTTGTGATCGCCGGAGGCGGGCTCGAATGTGACATCCAGGCGTGTGAGTCCGCGGAAGTTGAGGCTGCGCTGCCACTGCGGTGAGGGGTTGTCCAGGCGTAGGTCGGGCAGCCGGGTGAGGAGGGCTTCCAGAGCGATTGCCCCTTCCAGCCGGGCCAGCGCCGCTCCAAGGCAGAAGTGCGGCCCGTACCCGAATGCGACGTGCCTCCCACCAGACCGGTGAAAGTCCAGCTCGTCGGGGTTGGGGAAAGCAGCCGGGTCACGATTGGCGGCACCGCACACCAGGAGCACCACCTGTCCGGCATCGATGGAACGTCCTGCCAGGTCCAAGCGGTGCCGCGCCCGACGCAGCAGCAGCTGAACGGGGCTGTCGTAACGCAGGAACTCCTCCACTGCGGCGGGAATCAGGTCGGGTCGGCGGCGCAGCTGGTCGGCTGCGTGGGAATTCTGGAGCAGGGCCAGCGCGGCATTACCGATGAAGTGGGTCGTGGTCTCGTGTCCGGCGATAAGGAGCAAGGCGCAGTTGGCGAGGAGCTCGTCGAAGTCCTGGTCGGCGTCCTCGGCCCGTGTGGTGAGCAGGGCGCGCAAGGTGTGAGGCGCTGGGGCGTCGTGACGGGTGAGGAGTTCCCGAAGGTAGGCGAGCATATGCGCCATGCTTCGCGAGGCGGCACGGCTTTCGTCGGCGTCGAGCCGGGAACTGCCGATGGCCGCGGCGATGGGGTCGGACCAGGAGGACAGCCTGAGTCGGTCTCGTTCCGGCACATCGAGGAGATCGCAGATGATGGTGAGAGGCAGAGGGCGGGCGAGGTCTGCGACGATGTCCATCCGTCCAGTCGGCGCGACTTGGGTGATGATCCGCTCGACAGCCCTGCGGATTTGATCGCGGAGCATCGCGACAGCACGGGGGGTAAAGGCTCTGCTGAGCAGGGCACGTAGCCGGGTGTGATCGGGGGCGTCGCTGTAGAGCATCTGCCGACTCAGCACTTGGGCCAGCGGTCGCAGTTCCTGGGAAACGGACTCGATGTCGGGATAGCGCACTGAAGACAGTCGGGGGTCACTGGCAGCGCTGCTCACCACGGCGTGGCTGGTCGCGATCCAGGCGTCCAGGCGGCGGTCCCAGAAGAGGTCGTCGGCGCTCCGGAGCTGCTCGTAAAACTCATAGAGACGTTCTTGAGTCCGGGGCCTCAGGGCCAGCAGCATGGTCACTGGCGACGAATCAGTGTGCATGACATGAATGCTAGCGCCGTTCACGTGATTGTCTGATCAGGAGTTTTCGACGGGATCAGTGGGCCTTCCAGCAGACCGTTGAGGCAGTCGGCAGTCGGCAGTCGGCAGTCGGCAGTCGCAGTCGGCAGTCGGCAGTCGGCAGTCGAAGGAGCAGAACGCTCCCTGGTACCGCGGTGCTGTTGATCAAAGGGCTGTCAGGGGGGTTATCCACAGGCGGCCCACACTGTCAGTGGACTCGGTTACGGTTTCGTACATGGCTGCCCGTACCAAGACCACCAAAGACCGGCCGTCCTACCGCTGCACCGAGTGCGGCTGGCAGACGGCCAAGTGGCTCGGCCGCTGCTCCGAATGCCAGGCATGGGGCACGGTCGAGGAGTATGGCGCGCCCGCAGTCCGTACGACCACACCGGGCCGCGTCACCACCTCCGCGCTGCCCATCGGCCAGGTGGACGGGCGCCAGGCCACCGCCCGCTCCACCGGCGTGCCCGAGCTGGACCGTGTTCTCGGCGGCGGCCTCGTCCCCGGAGCCGTCGTCCTCCTCGCGGGCGAGCCCGGGGTCGGCAAGTCCACGCTGCTGCTGGATGTGGCGGCCAAAGCGGCGAGCAGCGAGCACCGCACGTTGTACGTCACGGGTGAGGAGTCGGCGAGCCAGGTCAGGTTGCGCGCCGACCGCATCAGCGCCATCCACGACGACCTGTATCTCGCGGCGGAGACCAACCTGGCCGCTGTGCTGGGCCACTTGGACGCGGTGAAGCCCTCGCTGCTGATCCTCGACTCGGTACAGACCGTCGCATCACCGGAGATCGACGGCGCCCCTGGCGGCATGGCCCAGGTCCGCGAGGTCGCCGGCGCCCTGATCCGCGCCTCCAAGGAGCGCGGCATGGCCACCCTCCTCGTGGGCCATGTCACGAAGGACGGCGCGATCGCGGGCCCGCGCCTGCTGGAGCACCTCGTGGATGTCGTCCTGCACTTCGAGGGCGACCGGCACGCACGCCTGCGGCTGGTACGGGGCGTCAAGAACCGTTACGGGGCGACGGACGAGGTCGGCTGTTTCGAACTGCACGACGCAGGCATCACGGGCCTGGCCGACCCGAGCGGTCTGTTCCTGACCCGCCGCGACGAGCCGGTGCCGGGCACGTGCCTGACAGTGACACTGGAGGGGCGCCGCCCCCTGGTGGCCGAAGTCCAGGCGCTCACCGTCGACTCGCAGATCCCCTCCCCGCGCCGTACGACCTCCGGCCTGGAGACCTCCCGCGTCTCGATGATGCTCGCCGTCCTGGAACAGCGCGGCCGGATCAGCGCATTGAGCAAAAGGGACATTTACTCCGCGACGGTCGGGGGTGTGAAACTCTCGGAGCCGGCCGCGGACCTGGCGATCGCGCTCGCGCTGGCATCGGCCGCGAGTGACACCCCGCTGCCCAAGAACCTCGTCGCGATCGGCGAGGTGGGTCTCGCGGGCGAGGTGAGACGCGTCACGGGCGTCCAGCGCCGCCTTGCCGAAGCCCACCGTCTCGGCTTCACACATGCCCTCGTGCCCTCCGATCCCGGAAAGATCCCGGCCGGCATGAAGGTCCTGGAAGTGGCCGACATAGGGGACGCGCTGAGGGTCCTTCCACGCTCCCGTCGCCAAGAGGCCCCACAGGAGGAGGAGGACCGCCGGTAGACTTTGGCCTGGTCCCGCCCGTCCGTACGAACCACAGGTGCGAAACGGGAGCGCCCCAGAACCTGCGACCGGAGGAGTGCAGTGGCAGCCAACGACCGGGTGGCAGCCCCCGGAAAGTCCGGTGGGAGTGCCGGCGCCGATGGCCTGATGCGCGCCTCACTGAGTGCCGTGGCACCCGGCACGGCCCTGCGCGACGGCTTGGAGCGGGTGCTCCGCGGCAACACCGGCGGGCTCATCCTGCTCGGCTCCGACAAGACCGTCGAAGCCATGTGCACGGGCGGATTTGTCCTGGATGTCGAGTTCACGGCCACACGGCTGCGGGAGCTGTGCAAGCTGGACGGCGGCATCGTGCTGTCGTCGGACCTGTCGAAGATCCTGCGGGCGGGTGTGCAACTGGTGCCCGACCCCACCATCCCCACGGAAGAAACGGGCACGCGGCACCGTACGGCGGACCGGGTCAGCAAGCAGGTCGGCTTCCCCGTCGTCTCCGTCTCCCAGTCCATGCGGCTCATCGCGCTGTACGTGGACGGGCAGCGCCGCGTCCTGGAGGACTCGGCGGCGATCCTGTCCCGGGCCAACCAGGCCCTGGCGACCCTGGAGCGGTACAAGCTCCGCCTGGACGAGGTCGCGGGCACGCTCTCCGCCCTGGAGATCGAGGACTTGGTGACGGTCCGCGATGTCTCGGCGGTCGCCCAGCGGCTGGAGATGGTGCGCCGGATCGCCACGGAAATCGCCGAGTACGTGGTGGAGTTGGGCACGGACGGACGCCTACTGGCCCTGCAGTTGGACGAGTTGATCGCGGGCGTGGAGCCGGAGCGCGAGCTGGTGGTCCGGGACTACGTCCCCGAGCCGACGGCCAAGCGGTCCCGTACGGTCGGCCAGGCCCTTGCCGAGCTGGACGCGCTCACGCACGCAGAGCTGCTTGAACTGCCCACAGCAGCACGGGCGTTGGGCTACACGGGCTCCCCCGAGGGCATGGACTCCGCCGTGTCACCGCGCGGCTTCCGGCTGCTGGCGAAGGTGCCGCGGCTGCCGGGCGCCATCATCGACCGGCTGGTGGAGCACTTCGGTGGCCTGCAGAAGCTGCTCGCGGCGAGCGTGGACGACCTCCAGACGGTCGACGGCGTCGGTGAGGCCCGGGCGCGCAGTGTACGGGAGGGGCTGTCACGGTTGGCGGAGTCGTCGATTCTTGAGCGGTATGTCTAGCTTGAGCGCCGGTCAAGGGTCAGGCTTGAGTGGCAGAGGTCAAGCTTGAGTGCCGGTCAAGGGTCAAGCTTGAGTGGCAGAGGTCAAGCTTGCGGCTCGCTGGGGCCGTTGCGTGTGCGCCATGTTTCCGGCCAGGCCTCCGCGGCTCCTTCTGGTCCTTCGTACGGCTCTCTCTCGTCCTTCCTAGTCCTTCGTCAGCATGAACGACCCCCACGTCTTTGCCAGGCCCGGGGCCTTCGCCTCCACCAGGTAGGTACCCGCGGGGGCCGAACCGCCTGATGGGGTGGCGCAGTAGAGGGAGCTGGCCCTGCGGTCCCACTTGACGGTGTAGGCGGCGCTGCCCTCGGCGGGGACGCGGAACAGGAGACTGCCGGTGCCCTCGGGGCAGTCTGCGGAGGACCAGAGGTCGTCACCGTCCTGAGTGATCGTCAACACCGTCTTCTTCGGCCCGAGATCGACCTTGCAGTCACTGCCGGACGAGTTCCGGGCGATCAACTCAAAAGCGGGCTCCTCGCCCGGTGCGTACTCGTTCCGAACGCTGCGCACCGTCAACTTCACCGCGCTCGCCGTACAGTCGGGCAGACGGGACCCTGCGGGAACCTGTTCGCCGGAGTTCCCACTTCCCTGGCCGCCCGAGGCACTGTCGGCGCCGCCGGAACCATCGCTCTCCCCGGTACCGCCGATGAAGTCGCCTGAATCCGAGCCGTCACCGGAGCCGAAGCCGTCACCGGAGCCGCCACCCGATCCGGAGGCGCCCCCGGAGCCGGTGGTGTCACCGCCGCCGACCGACTCCTCACGCCCGCCCGGGGCTTCGCCGATCGCGGGCCCGGAACCGCCGGGACCCGGGATGATCGAGGGCGCGGGATTCTTGCCGTCATACCCGTTCGTGTTGCTCTGTCTGCCTCCGCCACCGCTGATGACGGTCCAGGCGACCAGAAGCGCCAAAAGGGCGACAACGGTCAGCAGAAAGGTCCTCCGCTGCCAATAGATGGAGGAGGGTAGCGGCCCGACCGGCTTGCGCAGAGATCCCACAGCGCAAACTCTACGAGAGATTCGCCACTTCCCTGGCCCCACCCCGCCACCCGGCCCCGCACTTTCTCCGGATCATCATCTCGATACGGCATCTCGATACGGCGCTTTCGAGCGATAAGGCCGTCCGAGTGATGAGGCCGTTCGGCCGATGCCCCGCACCGCCCACCGCACACGCCCGGCACCCACCCGCGCAGCGCACACCTCATCCACCCATACACCTCATCCACCCGTACAGCGCACGACCCACCCACTCGCGCCCGATACCCGCCCTCCCGCACCCCCTCGTGGCAGGATCGACCACGCCATGACTGCACCCACGCACACCCCGAGTGCCCCCACACCCACCACACCCACCACACCCACCACCCCCGCACCCGCACCCGCACCCGCACCCGCACCCGCACCCGCACCCGCACCCGCCGGAGGCACCCTGCACGGGCCGGTCATCGACTGGTTCGACGCCCACGCCCGCGACCTCCCCTGGCGTCGGCCCGAAGCCGGGCCCTGGGGGGTGATGATCAGCGAGTTCATGCTCCAGCAGACCCCCGTCAACCGGGTACTGCCCGTGTACGAGCACTGGTTGACCCGCTGGCCCCGCCCCGCCGACCTCGCCAAGGAGGCACCGGGCGAGGCCGTACGCGCCTGGGGCCGCCTCGGCTATCCACGTCGCGCCCTGCGCCTGCACGGCGCGGCGGTCGCCATAGCGGAACGGCACGGCGGCGACGTACCCACGGAACACGCGCAGCTGCTCGCGCTGCCCGGCATCGGGGAGTACACGGCGGCCGCAGTGGCGTCCTTCGCGTACGGGCAGCGGCACGCCGTCCTCGACACCAATGTGCGCCGCGTCCTCGCTCGCGCGGTCACCGGCACGCAGTACCCGCCCAACGCCACCACCGCCGCCGAACGCAGGCTCGCCCGGGCCCTGCTGCCGGAGGACGAACGCACCGCCTCCCGTTGGGCCGCCGCCTCCATGGAGCTGGGCGCACTGGTGTGCACGGCGAAGAACGAGGCGTGCGACCGCTGCCCGATCGCCCCACAGTGCGCGTGGCAACTCGCCGGGAAGCCCGCGCACGAGGGCCCGGCCCGCCGCAGCCAGAAGTACGCCGGCACCGACCGCCAGGTCCGCGGCAAGCTCCTCGCCGTACTGCGTGAGGCCGCCGCACCCGTACCGCAGGTCATTCTCGACCGCGTGTGGGACGAGCCCGTGCAGCGCGCCCGCGCTCTCGATGGCCTGGTGGCCGACGGTCTGGTGGAGCCCCTCCAGGGCGGCCTCTACCGCCTGCCGCTGAGCTGACCGCGGTGGGGCGGGCCCGCCCCCGCCCCCCGTGACGGCCCTCTCCTCCCTGCGAGGCCCACCACCGACTCCCCGGCCCACCACCGACTCACCACCGACTCACCACGGCTCACCGGCCCGCCACCGACCCCGTTACTCCTCACCTCAGCTGTCACAGCTACCTTCTCGACGCCACACAACCACCGCCCGGCAAATCACCCCATCCCTACCTCAAAGGGCAACTCCCTTTCCCCGGCCCTCCTTCCGTTACACAACCGACGGACAGCCGAGCGTTCTCCGCAGGCTGACTCGGACAGGCCCGTGACAACGCCTCCGTAGCTTCATTGCCGTACCGCACGGACACCGGACACCGCACACCGGACACCGGTGCGGCGACAAGCGACAAGCAACAAGCGACCGGCAGCTACGCAGCTACAAGGGCAGGCCAAGGGCAGGCACAGGCACAGCGGCGGCCGGGAAACGGGGAATGGAGGCGGTTGGAATGGCGCAGGGCATGGCGCAGGGCATGGCGCAGGGCATGGCGCAGGGCGAGGTGCTCGAATTCGAGGAGTACGTCCGCACCCGGCAGGACGCGCTGCTGCGCAGCGCCCGTCGGCTGGTCCCGGACCTGGTCGACGCGCAGGACCTGCTGCAGACAGCGCTGGCACGGACGTACCACCGCTGGGACGGCATCGCGGACAAGCGGCTCGCGGACGCCTACCTCCGCCGCGTGATGATCAACACCCGTACCGAGTGGTGGCGCGCCCGGAAACTGGAGGAGGTCCCGACCGAGCAGCCCCCGGACGCCTCCGTCGAGGACTCCACCGAGCAGCACGCGGACCGCGCCTTGCTGATGGACATCATGAAGGTGCTCGCCCCCAAGCAGCGCAGCGTTGTGGTGCTGCGACACTGGGAGCAGATGTCCACGGAGGAGACGGCCGCTGCCCTCGGTATGTCGGCCGGTACGGTCAAGAGCACGCTGCACCGGGCGCTGGCCCGGCTCCGCGAGGAGTTGGAGAGCCGGGACCTGGATGCCCGCGCGCGGAAACGTGAGGAGCGGAAGCGTTGCGCGGCCTGAGCAATCGGCCCGGCCCGGACGGTCCCCGGCCTGAGGTACCGGAGGCCGATGTACCGGAAGCCGATGTACCGGAGCTCGGACTCCACGAGCTCCGGCGCCTCGGGCCTGGCTGGTCCGGAAGCGACCAGGCCAGAACCGGCCGGTCCAGAACCGGCCAGGCCCTCAAGGCGGTGAGCGCGGCGGTGGCCGTACTCGCCGCCCTCGGGTTTTCCCTCGCCTCCTGTGGCGCCGACGGAACCGGTGCCCGCGACGAGGGCCCGGCGGGCAGCGACGTGCTGGCGGGGGCCGCCGCCTCGCCCGCCGCCTCGACCAGCGAGAGTCACATGAGCGTGGCCAGGGTGGTCAAGCTGATCAAGGCCGACCCCGAGGTGAGCAAGGCGGTCAAGCGGGACCTCCAGCCGTGCGTGGCCAACGAGTATCCGGTCGACGTGTCGTACGGCAAACTGACCGGGGCCTCCCCCGACGACCTCGTGGTCAACGTGATGACCTGCGGGGATGCCGTGGGCGTGGGCTCGTACGTGTACCGCCCGGAAGGCAAGGGGTACGAGAACGTCTTCGTCGCCGAGGAGCCCCCGGTCTACGCGGAGATCGACCGAGGCGGCCTGGTGGTGACCCAGCAGCTGTACGAGAAGGGCGACCCGGTGGAGTACCCGTCCAGCGAGGAAGTCATCACCTACCGCTGGACCATGGGCCGCTTCACGGAAGAGTCCCGTACGCACCACGACTACAGCAACGTGGTGGGCTCCACGGACACGCCCAGTGCGGTGCCTTCCGGCGGCTGACGCGTACGACACGGCGGCTGACGCGTACGACACCGATTCCTCCTCACCTCTTTCTGCTCCGATCACTTCCTACTCTGTTCCCCTCCCACTCCGGCCACCTTCTACTCCGACCACCCTCTACTCCGACCACCCTCTACTCCGGCCACCTTCTACTCCGGCCACCTTCTACTCCGGTCCGGCCACCTTCTACTCCGACTCCTACACCGACAGAGAGCGACTGAGAGCACCGGATGGCAGAGCAGACCCACGTCCTGTTCGTCGAGGACGACGACGTCATCCGTGAGGCCACCCAACTCTCCCTGGAACGGGTCGGCTTCGTGGTCACCGCCATGCCCGACGGGTTGTCGGGTCTCGAGGCGTTCCGCACCGACCGGCCCGACATCGCGCTGCTGGACGTGATGGTGCCGGGCCTGGACGGGGTCAGTCTGTGCCGTCGTATCCGGGACGAGTCGACCGTTCCCGTGATCATGCTGTCGGCCCGCGCCGACTCGATCGACGTCGTCCTGGGCCTGGAGGCGGGCGCGGACGACTATGTGACCAAGCCGTTCGACGGTGCCGTGCTGGTCGCGCGTATCCGGGCGGTGCTGCGCCGGTTCGGGCACGCGAGCGGAGGCGGGGCGAAAGGCGAGGGCTCCGGGCCCGACGCGACGAGCGGGGTTCTGTCCTTCGGGGACCTGGAGGTCGATACCGAGGGCATGGAGGTACGGCGGTCCGGGCGGCCGGTGGCGTTGACGCCGACCGAGATGCGGCTGCTGCTGGAGTTCTCGTCGGCGCCCGGCACGGTACTGTCCCGCGACAAGCTGCTCGAACGCGTGTGGGACTACGGCTGGGGCGGTGACACCCGGGTCGTGGACGTCCACGTGCAGCGGCTGCGCACGAAGATCGGCCAGGACCGCATCGAGACGGTCCGCGGTTTCGGCTACAAGCTCAAGGCCTGAGCAGGCAAACTCAAGGCCTGAGCAGGGGCGTCAAGGGCAGGGGCAGGCGTGTCAAGGGCCAGGGGGAGCAGGAGCATGAGGAGGGCTTTCGAACGGCCGTCTGCGGACGGCAGCCTACGCGGCGACCTGCGCACGAGCCCGCGTACCGGCCCGCGCACGAGCCTGCGTACCGGCAGCCTGCGTACCGGCTAGCCTCGTCCGCGGCCTCCGTACCGGCCTGCGCTGGAAGCTCAGCGCGGCGATCGCCTTGGTCGGCGCGCTGGTGGCGCTCGCGCTGAGCCTGGTCGTGCACAACGCGGCACGCGTGTCCATGCTCGACAACGCGCGCAACCTGGCGGATGAGCGTATCCGGGTCGCCCAGCGCATGTACGAGTCGGGACGGCAGCAGAACCCGGGGGCGTTCGGGGTGAAGGTCGACGATCCCGCGATCCCACGGGACCTGCTGGCCAAGGTCTTGGAGGGCAGGCGCGCCACGTATGTCGCCGAGGGCGCCCACGGGGTGCCGGACCTCTGGGCCGCGGTGCCGCTCAAGGACGGCCGTGTGCTCTCTCTCCACACCCATTTCACGGACCGCAGCACGGACGTGATGAACGACCTCGACCAGGCCCTGGTCATCGGCTCGATCACGGTCGTCTTCGGCGGCTGCGCGCTCGGTGTGCTCATCGGCGGCCAGATGTCCCGCCGGCTGCGTAAGGCCGCGGCCGCGGCGAACCAGGTCGCCAAGGGTGAGACGGATGTGCGTGTCCGGGACGCGATCGGTGGCGTCGTACGCGATGAGACCGACGACCTCGCGCGGGCCGTGGACGCCATGACGGACGCGCTGCAGCAACGCATCGAAGCCGAGCGCCGGGTGACCGCGGACATCGCGCATGAACTCCGCACTCCCGTGACGGGCCTGCTGACGGCGGCGGAGCTCCTGCCCCCGGGCCGCCCTTCCGAACTGGTCCGCGACCGCGCCCAGGCGATACGTACGCTCGTGGAGGACGTCCTGGAGGTGGCCCGGCTCGACGGTGCCTCTGAGCGTGCCGAGTTGCAGGACCTCCTGCTGGGCGAGTTCGTGGCCCGGCGGGTCGCCGCGAAGGACGCGGGCGTGGAGGTGCGGGTCGTCCACGAGTCGGCGGTCATGACGGATCCGCGGCGCCTGGAGCGTGTGTTGTTCAACCTCCTGGCGAACGCGGCGAAGCACGGCAGGCCGCCGATCGAGGTCGCCGTCGAGGGCCGCGTGATCCGCGTCCGCGACCACGGCCCCGGCTTCCCGAAGGACCTGCTGGCCGACGGCCCCCGCCGCTTCCGTACGGGCTCCTCCGACCGCGCCGGTCAGGGCCACGGCCTGGGCCTGACGATCGCGGTCGGCCAGGCCCGGGTGCTCGGCGCCCGCCTGACCTTCCGCAACGTACTCCCGGCCGATGCGCCCGAGAACGTACCCGCTGAGGGGGCGGTGGCGGTGCTGTGGCTGCCGGAGCACGCACCGACGAACACGGGGAGCTATCCCATGCTGCCGCTGCCGACAGGCGCCGACAGCTGACTTCGGCTCCCTCAGAGGCTGACGCCCTTGGTCCGCAGGAAGGCGACCGGGTCGACGGCTGACCCGTAGTTGGCGCTCGTACGGATCTCGAAGTGCAGGTGCGGCCCGCTGGAGTTGCCGGTGTTGCCGGAGAGCGCGATGCGCTGCCCGGTCCTGACGACCTGACCCACGTTCACGTTGACGCGCGACAGGTGGGCGTACTGGGAGTAGGTCCCGTTGCCGTGCCTGATGACGACGGCATTGCCGTACGCGGGACCGTCACCGGCTCCGTTACCGCCGGCCTTGGCGACGGTCCCGCCATGCGCGGCGACAACCGCCGTACCGCTCTTGACAGCGAAGTCCTGCCCGCTGTGGGTGGAGTTCCACAGGTTGCCGGCCTGCGCGAAGGTGGCGGAGAGCCTGTAGCCCTTGACGGGGCTGACCCAGCCCTTCTTGACAGCGGCCGACGTACCGGTGCCGGCGGCGGCCGCTATCCCGGCTCCCCCCACGACCGAGGCCCCGAGTCCGACGGCCACCACGGCCGAGTGCAGCCGGAGCAGGGACGTGCGGGAACGGGGGGAACGGGGGGAACGAACGCGCTTCGACATCTGAACACCTCACAGGCAAGGGACAAGGGCAGGACCGAAAGACACCCGGAAGACACCCGGACCGGAACAGCATCCGAACCGAACGGCATCCATGGCCGTTGAAACCACCCGGCATTTGGACGACCACCGGAGGGGCCATCCCTTGGTAACCCCCGACCTCCATCAGCCCCAAACCATGTGATCTACGACAGAAGGTCGTACACAGCCCGAAAAACCACTGAACCTTGACAAACCCCTCCCAAGCCGTGCTCCCCAGACATTGCGGGATATCACCATCCAAATACTGAAATGTCCTTTCCGTTTCGTACGCCTTTTTCCACTATCCCGCCTAGTAATGGGCGAATCTCCTGTGCGGCATGTCACCGAGTCACGAGATCGAGGGACCTCAAAATGTGAGGGGCACTACGCCGACAGATCCAGCTCATGGCTCTCGGGGTGTCGCACGGATCCCGCCAAGCACGCGTTCCGGGACTCTCCGGGACTCTCCGGGACTCGTTCAGCGGGGCTCTTGGGGGCTCTTGCGAGGAGCCCCAGGCCTTCAGCCCGGGAGGAATCGCATCCTTCGCAGGGCGGAGCGGAGCTCCCTCGCATCTGGTCTGTTGACCAAAGGGGCTGCCCCGGGACCAAGTCCCGGGGCAGCCCCTTTGGTTCAAGCCGAGCGCAGCGGCTAGGCCTCCTTGCTCAGGTTCGGCCCCGCTCCGCCGGCCGCCTGCTCGATCGGCGGGACGTCCGGCAGCGCCGACTTCTCCTCGCCGCGGAAGGTGAAGGTCTTGCGTCCTCGCCCTCGCCCTCGGTGTCCACGACCACGATGTGACCGGGACGCAGCTCGCCGAAGAGGATCTTCTCCGACAGGCATGTCCTCGATCTCGCGCTGGATCGTCCGGCGCAGCGGCCGGGCGCCCAGCACCGGGTCGTAGCCCTTCTTGGCCAGCAGCTCCTTGGCGGTCTGGGCTGAGCTCGATGCCCATGTCCCGGTCCTTCAGCCGCTCGTCCACCTTGCGCGATCATCAGGTCGACGATCTGGATGATGTCGTCCTGGGTGAGCTGGTGGAAGACGACCGTGTCGTCGACACGGTTGAGGAACTCGGGCCGGAAGTGCTGCTTCAGCTCGTCGTTGACCTTGTTCTTCATCCGCTCGTAGTTCGGTCTTGACGTCGCCCTGGGCCGCGAAGCCCAGGTTGAAGCCCTTGGAGATGTCCCGGGTGCCGAGGTTGGTCGTCATGATGATGACCGTGTTCTTGAAGTCCACGACCCGGCCCTGGGAGTCGGTCAGGCGACCGTCCTCCAGGATCTGCAGCAGCGAGTTGAAGATGTCCGGGTGGGCCTTCTCGACCTCGTCGAACAGGACGACGGAGAACGGCTTGCGGCGGACCTTCTCGGTGAGCTGGCCGCCCTCTTCGTAACCCACGTATCCGGGCGGGGAACCGAAGAGCCGCGAGACCGTGTGCTTCTCGCTGAACTCCGACATGTCGAGGGAGATCAGCGCGTCCTCGTCGCCGAAGAGGAACTCGGCGAGCGTCTTGGACAGCTCGGTCTTACCGACACCGGACGGGCCGGCGAAGATGAACGAACCACCGGGGCGCTTCGGGTCCTTCAGGCCGGCACGCGTACGGCGGATCGCCTGCGACAGCGCCTTGATGGCGTCCTTCTGGCCGATGACCCGCTTGTGGAGCTCGTCCTCCATGCGCAGCAGGCGCGAGGACTCCTCCTCGGTGAGCTTGAAGACCGGGATGCCGGTGGCCGTGGCCAGGACCTCGGCGATCAGCTCGCTCGTCGACCTCGGCGACGACGTCCATGTCGCCGGCCTTCCACTCCTTCTCCCGCTTGGCCTTCGCGGCCAGCAGCTGCTTCTCCTTGTCGCGGAGAGAGGCGGCCTTCTCGAAGTCCTGCGAGTCGATCGCGGACTCCTTGTCCCGGCGCACGCCCGCGATCTTCTCGTCGAACTCGCGCAGGTCCGGCGGCGCGGTCATCCGGCGGATACGCATCCGGGAGCCGGCCTCGTCGATCAGGTCGATCGCCTTGTCCGGCAGGAAGCGGTCCGAGATGTACCGGTCGGCCAGGGTGGCCGCCTGGACCAGGGCCTCGTCCGTGATGGAGACGCGGTGGTGCGCCTCGTACCGGTCGCGCAGGCCCTTGAGGATCTCGATGGTGTGCGGCAGCGACGGCTCCGCGACCTGGATGGGCTGGAAGCGGCGCTCCAGGGCCGCGTCCTTCTCCAGGTGCTTGCGGTACTCGTCCAGCGTCGTCGCACCGATGGTCTGCAGCTCGCCGCGGGCCAGCATCGGCTTGAGGATGCTCGCCGCGTCGATCGCGCCCTCGGCGGCGCCCGCACCGACCAGCGTGTGCAGCTCGTCGATGAACAGGATGATGTCGCCGCGGGTGCGGATCTCCTTGAGGACCTTCTTCAGGCGCTCCTCGAAGTCACCGCGGTAGCGGGAGCCGGCGACCAGGGCACCGAGGTCCAGGGTGTAGAGGTGCTTGTCCTTGAGGGTCTCGGGCACCTCGCCCTTGACGATGGCCTGGGCCAGGCCCTCGACGACGGCGGTCTTGCCGACGCCGGGCTCACCGATGAGGACCGGGTTGTTCTTCGTACGGCGGGACAGCACCTGCATGACCCGCTCGATCTCCTTCTCGCGCCCGATGACCGGGTCGAGCTTGGACTCACGAGCGGCCTGGGTGAGGTTCCGGCCGAACTGGTCGAGGACCAGGGACGTCGAGGGCGTGCCCTCGGCAGGACCGCCGGCGGTGGCGGCCTCCTTGCCCTGGTAGCCGGAGAGCAGCTGGATGACCTGCTGCCGCACCCGGTTGAGATCGGCGCCCAGCTTGACCAGGACCTGGGCGGCGACGCCCTCGCCCTCGCGGATCAGGCCGAGCAGGATGTGCTCCGTGCCGATGTAGTTGTGGCCCAGCTGAAGGGCCTCGCGGAGCGACAGCTCCAGGACCTTCTTGGCACGGGGGGTGAAGGGGATGTGGCCCGAGGGCGCCTGCTGGCCCTGGCCGATGATTTCCTCCACCTGCTGGCGGACAGCCTCAAGCGAAATCCCGAGGCTCTCCAGGGCCTTAGCGGCGACACCCTCACCCTCGTGGATCAGGCCCAGGAGGATGTGTTCGGTGCCGATGTAGTTGTGGTTGAGCATCCGGGCTTCTTCCTGAGCCAGGACGACAACCCGCCGCGCGCGGTCGGTGAACCTCTCGAACATCGTTAATCGCTCCTCAGAGCGGTCAGCCAGTGAGGGGACGCTCCCCTCGCTGTCCTTCCGCAGCTTAGTCCCGCAAGCGGGGACCGCTCATTCCAACTGCCGACACCGTCAGAGGTTCACCTCCGCTCCCGCGGAGACAAGAAGTTACTGCCTCCTGACCCCGAACGCCGACATCTGCTCCAACCCGATGGTGCGAGACGATGTTCCCGCAGGCCAGGTGGTCAGCGTCACCATCAGTACGCCGATGGCGAACGCGAGACGCCCTCGCCTGCGCGTCGCCCCCTCCCACTAGGGATGTCTTACCCGTACGCACTGACAGTCCATGCCGCGCGCACCGGTTCCCTCCGCTATGGGCGAACAACCTTGCGCTGCCGTACGCCCCCGGACGTTCCCGCATCGCCACTTTGTGCACACGACTTATCACCTTGTGTATCTCGGGCGCCTTCCGCGTGGTTGCTTCTCCCATGGCATCCATCGTCCTCCTCCCCCGCCGGTCGCTCGACTCGAGCGACCGGGTGCGGCGGTGGTACGAGAACGAACTCCGCTGGGCCACAGTGCCCGGAACGCCGGCACATCTCCTTACGGGCCTGATTTACCTGATTTACCTGATTTACGGGCCTGAGCTTCGACGTGATTTACGGGCCTGAGCTTCGACGTGCTCGGTGCCCCCGCGGAGGTGGGTTTCGCGACGCTGCGGCCTCCGGGCTGCCCCGGCTTCTCCGGTGGCACCGCACGGGGAGCGGATACGGCTGCTGGTCGCGGCGGGCAGTGCGGAGGCACTGCCGGGACCGTCGGCCTGGCTGGACGGGGGCGCCCTCGAGCTGGACCTCACGGTCATCGGCGCAGGCGGCCCCGTCGAGGCTCCGTGTCCCTGGCCGCCCCTGGCCGTACGACACACCGGGGCTCACGGCCCCTCCGGGCGGGCCCTGCGGCTTCGTTCCCCGCTCCCGGGCGGGGCGATCACCCTGCCCCCATCGAGGCGCCGCTGCCCTGATCCCGTCCGGGCACGCAGGAGTCCTCGCTCCCCGGCCTCGCGGGCACCGTTCCAGCCATCACCTCCGACCGGTCCGGTTCGCAGGGGGCCGCCGTGTGGCTGCGGCCCCCGGGCCGGGGTAGGAGAGGGAACCGTCGCTGCCGACACTGTCGGCACTGGGGGGCGGTGGGGGCGCCCCCGACCTCGTGCGACTGGTGAACACGGTGGCGACGCGGTGCCACCGCGTCCGGCTGCGACGTATGTACGCTCAGCCGTTCGCCTTCTCATAGGCCTCACGGATGGACGCGGGGACGCGGCCGCGGTCGTTGACCTCGTAACCGTTCTCCTTCGCCCAGGCACGAATCTGTGCGGTGTCCTGGCCGCTGCCCGTAGCCGCGCGCGCCCTTCCGCGGCCGCCCGAAGCACGGCCTCCAGTACGACGACCACCCTTCAGGTACGGCTCAAGAAGGCTGCGGAGCTTGTCCGCGTTGGTAGTTGTGAGGTCGATTTCGTACGTCTTGCCGTCCAGCCCGAACGTCACGCTCTCGTCCGCCTCGCCGCCGTCGAGGTCGTCGACAAGAAGAACCTGAACCTTCTGTGCCACCGGTTTTCCTTTCATCGATAACTTCAGGACCGAGGATCCGCGGCCGGAGCCACTGTTTCGAGTCCCTGTTATATGCAGTACTGCAGTACATCGGAAAGCAAACCGCTTTTGCTGGAAAAACACAAACCCCAGGCAGAGACCTGTGGCCAAGGGAAGACCGAAAACATGCGCGTTTCGGACATAGGGAACGCGGGCATGGCCGCCCCGCCCTAATACCTCCACATACCCCTTGGCATACCCGTCGACGATCCGAGCCGAGAGCCAGTCGAGATCCGAGTCGAGAGCTGAGTCGAGAGCTGAGTCGAGATCCGTGCCGATCGCCGCGTGTGGATCCCCGGCGATCACAGATGCAGAAGCATCCGGCTGTTGCCCAAGGTGTTCGGTTTCACTCGTTCGAGACCGAGGAACTCCGCGACGCCCTCGTCATAGGAACGCAGCAGCTCCGCGTAGACATCGGTGTCGACCGGCGTCTCACCGATCTCCACGAAGCCGTACTTCGCGAAGAACTCGACTTCGAAGGTCAGGCAAAATACCCGGCGAACACCCAGCCAGCGGGCGGTCTGCAGCAGCTTCTCCAGCAACTGGTGGCCCACAGCCAGGCCCCTGGCCTCCGGGTTCACCGCGAGAGTGCGGACTTCCGCGAGGTCTTCCCACATGACGTGCAGTGCGCCGCAGCCCACCACCTGAGCGTTGTCATCGCGTTCCGCGACCCAGAACTCCTGGATGTCCTCGTAAAGCGTCACCGTCGCTTTGTCGAGGAGGATGCCCCGGCGGACATACGCGTCCAGCAGGCTGCGCACGTGCGGGACATCGCTGGTCCTGGCCCGCCGGACGGTGATGGCTTTTGCGGTTGCTTCGGGACTCTCAGCTGGACTCTCTGCTGGCATGACCGGACGCTATCGCCCGGTGCCGTCCTGTGCCGAGGCGGGGTTCTCAGGCGGGGTTCTCATCGGGACCGCCGGTGGGCGCCGGTGTTTCGCCGCGGGATTCACCGGCGGTTTCAGCAGAGGTTTCGGCGGGGCTGACGGCGGTTTCGGCAGACCCAGAGGTTTCGGCGGACCCGGCGGAGGTTTCGGCGGGTTCGGGTCCTTGCACGATACGGATGGCGTCGCGGAGGGACTGTCGCTGCTCCTCGCTCATCATGCCGAAGAAGGCGACGAGAGCGGCCGCGGCGTTGTCGCTCTGCGACCATGCGTCGTTCATCAGAGCAGCCGCGTAGGCGGCGCGGGTGGAGACCGCCTCATATCGATAGGCGCGTCCTTCCGCCTCGCGGCGCACCCAGCCCTTCTGATGGAGATTGTCCAAAACGGTCATCACGGTGGTGTAGGCGATGGACCGTTCCCGCTGAAGGTCTTCCAGGACTTCTCGAACGGTCACCGGGCGGTTCCACTTCCACACCCGCGTCATGACCGCGTCTTCGAGTTCTCCCAATGGTCGGGGCACAACTCAACACCATACTGGGAGAAGGTGATCAATGGGAGCAAGACGGAATGAAAAGGGCGTACGACTCGAAAGGTGAACGAGTCGTACGCCGATGAGGGTGCCGGGGCGGCCCCGGTCCGGGGGGCCGGTCCGTGGGGGGCCGGTCTATGGGGGCCGGTCCGTGGGGGCCTGCGGGTTCAGCCCCGGACGTCGCCCTTGGAGGGCTGCCGGACGTTCTCCGCGCGCGCGAGGGCGGCGTCGACGGCCGCGTCCTCCTTGGCCTTGTTGGCACCGCCCTGGGTCTTCACGATCGTCACGATCACGCCGGTGAAGAACACGGCCATCACTACGGGGGGCACGAGCGCGGAGACGTAATCCATGGATCCAGGGTAGCCAGGGTGAGTCCAGGCCGGGGCCGGTGGGCCGGGGCCGGTGGGCCGCCGGGAGACGAGCCGTCAGCCTGCGGCGCGTTGTCGCTGCTGCGGTGGGTTCGTGCTGGGACCGGGCTTGCGCTTGGGCGGGAACACCTCGCCGGGCGTCGGGACGGGGCGACGCTCCGGATGCGGCGTCCTGGGCTGCGTGGGCTGGGGCGGGGGGCCGTCCGGCTTCTCGGCGGGCTGTGCGGGCTGGACGGGTTCGGCGGGCCTGGCGGGCTGTGCGGGCTTGTCCGCGGGGCGCTTGACGGGCTCTTCGGAGGCGGTACGCGTGCGCGTGGTGCCGCAGAGGCCTCCAGGGAGGGCGGTCAGCCGGGTGCGGGACGCCGGGACGGTGACGGTGGCGACAGCAGCGAGGGGGGCGGCGGTAGCGACGGGGGCCGCCGTGCGGTCCGCGGGCCGGTGCGCGTCCTGTTGGGCCGGGACACCGCAGCGGCCCAGGAGGGCGGCCGCGGTCGGGTTGCCGCGCAGGGCGCGCAGGGCGGCGAGGTCGTCGGCGGTGGGCCGGTGGCCGGCGCCCAGGGCATCGCTCAGGAGCGCGAGGTAGCCCGTGGCGGTGCCGGGGAGTGCGGCGCGATAGCGGGCGAGGTCGGCCAGCAGGAAGGCCCTCAGCCGGGCGCCCTCGCGGGTCGCCTCGTCGACGGACTCGGCGAGTCGCAGACAGGCCTGGACGTCCTCCGCGGTGGCGGAGCTGGGGTTGAGGGCGAGGGCGAGAGCGCGGCGGAGCACACGCAGCTCCTCCGTACCGAACGCCATGGCGCCGCGGGATCCGTGGGGCGTGGGCATGCGGCGACGATACGCGCTAATCAGACAAAAGCGGCGCGGGTGTGGGGGCGTGGCGCGGGTGAGCCACCCGGGCGGGTGCGCTCCCGGCCGCCGGGGGCGCACCCATGGGGGTGTTTCGCCCCCGGGCACGGGTCACACGGATACGGGTCACACGGGCACGGGTCACATACGCGACACGTTCCGTTCGTACACCAGGCGCAAGCCGATCAGTGTCAGCCACGGCTCGTGTCCGTCGATCACGGAGGATTCGCCCAGGACCATGGGGGCCAGGCCGCCCGTGGCGATGACCGTGACGTCGTCAGGGTCGTCGGCGAGTTCGCGAGCCATGCGGGTGACCACACCGTCCACCTGGCCGGCGAAGCCGTAGACGATGCCTGCCTGCATGGCCTCGACCGTGTTCTTGCCGATCACCGCGCGCGGGCGGGCCAGTTCGATCTTGCGGAGTTGTGCCCCGCGCACCCCCAGGGCCTCCATCGAGATCTCGATGCCTGGTGCGATCACCCCACCCGCGTACTCGCCGCGTGCCGACACCGCGTCGAACGTCGTCGCCGTACCGAAGTCCACGACGATCGCCGGACCGCCGTAGAGCTCGACGGCCGCCACCGCGTTGATGATGCGGTCCGCGCCGACCTCCTTGGGGTTGTCCATGAGGATCGGCACGCCCGTCTTGATGCCGGGTTCGACCAGGACCGCGGGGACGTCGCCGTAGTAGCGGCGCGTCACCTCGCGCAGTTCGTGCAGCACGGACGGCACCGTCGAGCAGATCGCGATGCCGTCGATACCGTCGCCCAGTTCGTTGCCGAGCAACGGATGCATGCCCATCAGGCCCTGGAGGAGGACCGCCAGTTCGTCGGCGGTGCGGCGCGCGTCCGTGGAGATGCGCCAGTGTTCGACGATGTCCTCGCCGTCGAACAGGCCGAGGACGGTATGCGTGTTGCCCGCGTCGATCGTCAGCAGCATGGCCCGTACCCCCGCCCCTACTCCGCCGCTCGCAAGTCCAGGCCGATGTCCAGGACGGGAGAGGAATGGGTCAGTGCCCCTACCGCCAGGTAGTCGACACCTGTCTCCGCGTACGCCCGCGCGTTCTCCAGCGTGAGGCGGCCCGAGGCCTCCAGCTTGGCGCGGCCGCCGACGAGTGCCACCGCCTCCTCGCACTCGCCGGGCGTGAAGTTGTCCAGCAGGATCAGGTCGGCGCCCGCGTCCACGGCCTCGCGCAGCTGGTGCGGGGTGTCGACCTCGACCTCGACGGGTACGTCCGGGAACTCCTCCCGTACCGCTTTGAAAGCCTGCGCGACGCCGCCCGCGGCGACCACGTGGTTGTCCTTGACGAGGGCCGCGTCCGAGAGCGACATGCGGTGGTTGGCTCCCCCGCCGCAGCGCACCGCGAACTTCTCCAGCGAGCGCAGCCCCGGGGTCGTCTTGCGTGTGTCCCTGACCTTCGCCTTCGTGCCCTCCAGAGTGTCTGCCCACGCGCGCGTGGCCGTCGCGATGCCCGACAGGCGGCACAGGAGGTTCAGTGCGCTGCGTTCGGCCGTGAGGAGGTCGCGGGTGCGCGTGGTGACCGACAGGAGCTTCTGTCCCGCCTCGACCCGGTCGCCGTCGTCCACGTGGCGCTCGGCCTCGAACTCGTCCGTGCAGACCACCGAGATGACCGCCTCGACGACCCTGAGGCCCGCCACGACGCCCGCCTCACGCGCGGTGAAGTCGGCGGTGGCCCGGGCCGCCTCGGAGATCGTGGCGACCGTGGTGACGTCGACACCGTGGTCGAGGTCCTCCTGGACCGCCATGCTGGCGATGTCCTCGACCTCCAGGGGGTCGAGCCCGGCGTCGGCGAGGAGCTGGGCGAGCGCGGGGTCGAGGCCGCACTCCAGGGAGATCGCCGGCGTATCCGCGTCGGGGTCCATGCCGCAGGCGCAGCCGCCGCCGCAGCCGCCGCTCCGGGCGGGGGAAAGGTCAGGGGTGTTCACGTCTGTCACTGCTCCTGGGGAAGGCGCTCAGGCCGGAAGGTAGGGCTCAGGCCGGAAGGTAGGGCTCAGGCCGGAAGGTAGGGGGGAACTCCGGGGTGTCCGTGGTGTGTACGGCCCATTCGGAAGGTGCGGTGCGAGGGTGGTCTCCCCAGGCGTTCCGCCCGGGGGGAGTCTCGTGGGAGGGGTGGTGGCGGGAGACCGGTGGGAGACCGGGATTCAGCCGTACGACGGTGTGGCGGCGCCAGGCCGTGTCATCGCGGTCCGCGTGGTCCTCGCGCCAGTGGCAGCCTCGGGTCTCCTCGCGCAGCCGGGCGGCGGCGACCAGGACGCGGGCCACGCACAGGAGGTTGGTGGTCTCCCAGGTGTCGACGCCCGGCTCGGCCGTCTTGCCGTTCTCGGCGAGGGCGTCGCACGCGTCGGTGTGCAGCTGGTCCAGGGCCGTGGCCGCGGCCGTCAGGGATACCGCCGAGCGCAGGACGCCCGCGCCCTCAGTCATGATCCGCTGGATCGCGAAGCGTGCCTCCGGGGCGAGCAGCGGGTGCGCCGGGATCTCGGGATACGGCACGGGTTGCGGCACGCGCGCGTGGAGGCCGTTTTCCGACGGGTCCAACTGGTCCGACGGGTCCAACTGGTCCGACGGGTCCGACTGGCTCGCGGCGATGTCGGCGGCGATGCGCTCGGCGTAGACCAGGCCTTCCAGGAGGGAATTGGAGGCGAGCCGGTTGGCGCCGTGGACGCCCGTGCAGGCGACCTCTCCGCACGCGTACAGCCCCGGTACGGTCGTCCGGCCGTGGGAGTCGGTGCGCACGCCTCCGGAGGCGTAGTGGGCGGCCGGGGCGACCGGGACGAGTTCGGTGACGGGGTCGATGCCGTGGGCGCGGCAGGCGGCGAGGATCGTCGGGAAGCGGTGCTCCCACATGTCGGCGCCGAAGTGCCGGGCGTCCAGGTACATGTGCTCGGCGCCCTGCTCCCGCATACGGCGCATGATGCCCTTGGCGACGATGTCCCGGGGCGCGAGTTCGGCCAGTTCGTGCTGTCCGAGCATGAAGCGCGTGCCGTCCGCGTCCACCAGGTGGGCGCCCTCTCCGCGTACGGCCTCGGAGACCAGCGGCTGCTGGCCCTCCGCGTCCGGGCCGAGGAAGAGCACGGTCGGGTGGAACTGCACGAACTCCAGGTCGCTGACCTCGGCGCCCGCGCGCAGCGCCAGCGCCACGCCGTCGCCCGTGGAGACCGACGGGTTCGTGGTCGCCGAGAAGACCTGGCCCATACCGCCCGTCGCGAGGACCACCGCCGGCGCGTGCACGGCGCCCACGCCGTCGTGCTGGCCCTCACCCATGACGTGCAGGCTCACGCCCGCGGTGCGGCCGTCGGCGTCGGTGAGGAGGTCCAGGACGAGCGCGTTCTCGACCGTGCGCATCCCCCGCGCGCGTACGGCCTCGACGAGCGCCCGGGAGATCTCCGCGCCGGTCGCGTCGCCGCCCGCGTGCACGATGCGGCGGCGGTGGTGGCCGCCCTCGCGGGTCAGCTCCAGTCCTCCTTCGGAGGACTCGTCGAACTGCGCTCCCGTCTCGATCAGGCGGCGTACGGCATCGGGGCCCTCGGTGACGAGGATGCGTACCGCCTGCTCGTCGCACAGGCCCGCGCCGGCGACCAGCGTGTCGTCGAAGTGCTGTTCGGGGGTGTCGCCCTCCCCCAGGGCCGCGGCGATGCCGCCCTGGGCCCAGCGGGTGGAGCCGTCGTCGAGGCGGGCCTTGGTGACGACGACGGTCTTCAGGCCTGCGGCCTCGCAGCGCAGGGCCGCGGTCAGACCGGCGACTCCGGAGCCGACGACCACGACATCCGCGGTGAGGGCCCATCCGGGGGCGGGAGCGTGCAGTCGTATGCCTGCGTTGATCGTGCCTGCGTTGATCGTGCCTGCGGTGGTCACGAGGCGGCTCCGAAGATGAGGGGGAGGTTGTCGATCAGCCGGGTCGTCCCGACCCGGGCGGCGACGGCGAGGACGGCCTCTCCCGTGAAGTCGTCGGGGATCTCGGTGAAGTCGGACGGGTCGACGAGGGCCAGGTAGTCCAGTTCGAGCGGCGGCTTCAGGCGTGCGGCCTCGTCGAGGACGAGGCGGGCGGCCGCGCGGACGGTCGTGGGGCCCGACATCGCGGTCGGCGCGGCCTTCGCGACGGCGTGCGCGTCGGCCGCCGCACGGGACTCGCCGAGGGCGCTGAGGGCTTCCGCACGCGCGTGCGTGGCGGGCACCTCGCGGGCCCGCGCGCGCAGCGCCTCCTGGGCGGCGTGCCGGTCGCGGCCCGCGAACAGGGCCTGGGAGAGCGCGAGCGCCGTACGGCGCTCGGCGGCGGACAGGTAGCGGTTGCGGCTGGACAGGGCCAGGCCGTCCTCCTCGCGGACGGTCGGTACGGCGACGATCTCCACGCCGAAGTCCAGGTCGCGCACCATGCGGCGGATCAGGGCGAGTTGCTGGGCGTCCTTCTGCCCGTAGAGAGCCACATCGGGCCGGGTGAGGTGCAGCAGCTTGGCGACAACGGTGAGCATGCCGTCGAAGTGCCCGGGCCGCGAGGCGCCCTCCAGCCGTTCCCCCATGGGACCTGCGGAGATCCGCACCTGGGGCTCGCCGCCGGGGTAGATCTCGTCCATGAAGGGCGCGAACACGGCGTCGGCGCCCGCCTGTTCGGCGAGCTTGAGGTCGGCGTCGAGGGTGCGCGGGTAGCGGTCGAGGTCCTCACCCTTGCCGAACTGCAGGGGGTTCACGAAGACGGTGACGACCACTTCGCCGGCACGTCCCGCGCTCTCGCGCGCGGCGCGGATCAGCGTGGCGTGGCCCTCGTGCAGGGCGCCCATGGTCATCACGACGGAGCGGCGGCTCTCGCGCGCGGGTGCGGGCAGTTCGTCGGTGGTGCGCAGCAGGGTGGTCATCGGGCGTCTCCGTTCCCGGACGCGCACGTCATCCGGTGTCCCCCGCCCGCGTTCTCCAGCCCCAGGCCGCTCATCCGGCATCCCCCGCCCGCGTTCTCCAGCCCCAAGCCGCTCATCCGGCGTCCCCTTCGGTGCCATTGGCGAGTACGCCGAGGAGGTCCTCGGCGAGTTCCGGCTTGAGCAGGCCGTGCGCGAGCGCCCGGTCGGCGGTCGCGCGCGCCATCGCCAGATAGCCGGCGACGGTCTGCGGGGCGTGCTCGCGCAGCTCGGCGACGTGCGCGGCGACCGTGCCCGCGTCCCCGCGCGCGACGGGCCCGGTGAGGGCCGCGTCGCCGGAACGCAGAGCGTTGTCGAGGGCTGCGCCCAGCAGCGGCCCGAGCATGCGGTCGGGGGCTTCGACGCCCGCCGTGCGCAGCAGCTCCATGGACTGGGCGACCAGGGTCACCAGGTGGTTGGCGCCGAGGGCGAGGGCCGCGTGGTACAGGGGACGGGCGGCCTCGGCGATCCACTCGGGCTCGCCCCCCATCTCGATCACCAGTGCCTCGGCGGCCAGCCGCAGCTCCTCGGGCGCGGTGACCCCGAAGGAGCACCCGGCGAGCCGCTGCACATCCACGGCAGTACCGGTGAACGTCATCGCCGGGTGCAGCGCCAGCGGCAGCGCCCCGGCCCGCAGCACGGGGTCCAGCACCTTCGCGCCGTACCGCCCGGAGGTGTGCACGAGCAGCTGTCCCGGCCGTACGGCCCCGGTCTCGGCGAGGCCTTCCACGAGCCCCGGCAGGGCGTCGTCCGGCACGGTCAGCAGCACCAGCTCGGCACGCTCCAGGACGTCGGCCGGGGACACCAGCGGCACCTCGGGCAGCAGCGCCGCGGCCCGCCGTCTCGAGGCGTCGGAGACCCCGGAGACGGCCACCGGGCGGTGCCCCGCGAGCTGCAGCGACGCCGCCAGCACGGGCCCCACGCGGCCCGCCCCGACGACGCCCACGGTGAGCCGCGCGGGGCGGTCCTTGGGGTCTGATCGCTGGAATTCACTCACTCGCTGGCGGCCTTCCCGTTCCAGCCCGCTTCGGGTACCGGACGATTTCTCGTCATGTTAACGCGATTGGTTCGGGGGCCGTTTGGCTGTCCACAGGCTGGGGACTTTCGCGCATCGCGGGAGTACGGGCGCGGGAGTACCGACACGGGAGTACGGAGAGGGGATGCCGCGCGCGTGGGGGCTACCGGAGGTCCGCTCCGCGACCGGTGCACGTACTTCCCAAGGGGGAGGCGCCGTTGTCCCCGGCGCTTAACCTGGCGCGGTGACTGGTGAGACGGGCGGCGAGTGGCGCGGGTGGCGCGAGGCGATGGAGGAGGCCTTGTACGGGTCTTCCGGCTTCTATCGGCGCCTTGAGGGTCCGGCGGGGCATTTCCGCACGTCGGTGCACGTGTCGCCGCTGTTCGCCAAGGCCGTGGCCCGGTTGCTGTGCCGGGTGGACGAGGCGCTCGGGTGCCCTTCCGAGGTGTCCTTCGTGGACATGGCGGCCGGCCGGGGAGAGCTGGTGACGGGTGTCCTCGACGCTCTCCCCCCGGAAGCGGCCTCCCGCGCGCGTGGGTACGCGGTCGAACGCGCCGGCCGACCACATGATCTTGATCACCGGATCGAGTGGCTCGCGGAGCCCCCGAAGGGCGTCGCCGGGCTGCTGTTCGCCAACGAGTGGCTCGACAACGTCCCCCTGGACGTCGCCGAGGTGGACTCCGAGGGCGTACGCCGCCTCGTCCTCGTACGACGGGATGGAACCGAGCGGCTCGGTGCCCCGGTGGAGGGCGCGGACGCGGAGTGGCTGGACCGGTGGTGGCCGTTGCCCGGGGAGGGCTCTGGTGGGGGCGGCTCCTCGGAGGGAGCGCGGGCCTCGGAAGAGGTGCGTGTCTCGGAAGAGGTGCGGGCTGGGCAAGGGCTACGTCCCTCGGAAGGAATACAGGCTGGGCAAGGAATACAGGCTGGGCAAGGGCTACAGGCGGCTTCGGAGAAGCTACAGGCCCTGGAAGGGCTGCGGCCCGAGATCGGGCGCCCCAGGGATGCCGCTTGGGCTTCCGCCGTGGCGAGCCTCGGGCGAGGGCTCGCCGTCGCCGCCGACTACGCCCACGTCGCGAGTGCCCGGCCGCCCTTCGGAACGCTCACGGGATTCCGGGAGGGGCGGGAGACCGCCCCCTTGCCGGACGGCTCGTGCGACATCACCGCGCACGTGGCGCTGGACGCGTGCGCGGTGCCGGGAGCCCGGCTCCTGACCCAACGGGACGCCCTGCGCGCCCTGGGGGTCACTGGCGGGCGGCCACCATTGTCCCTGGCGACCAGCGACCCGGCTGCGTACGTACGGGCCCTCGCGACCGCGGGCGAGGCCACCGAGCTCACGGCACCCGGCGGGCTCGGCGACTTCGTATGGCTGCTCCAGCCAGTCGGAATCGCGGACACGGCCCTCCCGTGAAAGTGGCTGGCATCCGGAATCCCGGAACCCACGACTTCGCCGACCGAAGCCCTCTCTGGAACCCTGCTTGAGGCCCACCCTGGAGCCCTGCTTGAAGACCTCCCTGGAGCCCTGCTTGAAGACCCTCCCTGGAGCCCTGCTTGAAGACCTGTGTGAAGACCTACTTGTCGATGTCCCCGACCACGAAGAACAGCGATCCCAGGATCGCCACCATGTCCGCGACCAGCGTCCCCGGCAGCAGTTCGACGAGCGCCTGGATGTTGTTGTACGAGGCCGAGCGCAGCTTCAGCCGGTACGGGGTCTTCTCGCCCTTGCTGACGAGGTAGTAGCCGTTGATGCCGAGCGGGTTCTCGGTCCAGGCGTAGGTGTGGCCCTCGGGGGCTTTGAGGACCTTCGGGAGGCGCTGGTTGATCGGGCCGGGCGGCAGCTCGGCGAGCCGGTCGAGGCAGGCGTCCGCGAGGTCCAGGGAGTTGTGGGCCTGCTCGAGGAGGCACTCGAAGCGGGCCAGGCAGTCACCCTCCGCGCGCGTGACGACCTTGAGGGTGTCCCGCAACTCCCCGTACGCCAGGTACGGCTCGTCCCGACGCAGGTCGAAGTCCACTCCGCAGGCGCGGGCGATCGGCCCGCTCACCCCGTACGCGTGCACCGTCTCCGGCGCGAGGACGCCCACGTCGCGCGTACGGCCCCGGAAGATCTCGTTGCCGAGCACCAGGTTGTCGAACACGTCCATCCGGGACCGCACAGCGGCGACCGTCCCCCGCGCGCGGGAGGTCCATCCGGCCGGAAGGTCCTCCTTGAGGCCGCCGACACGGTTGAACATGTAGTGCATGCGCCCGCCGGAGATCTCCTCCATGACGTTCTGGAGTTCCTCACGCTCACGGAAGGCGTAGAAGACCGGGGTGATACCGCCGAGCTCCAGGGGATACGAACCCAGGAACATCAGGTGGTTCAGGACGCGGTTCAGCTCCGCCAGCAGCGTGCGCATCCACACCGCGCGCTCCGGCACCTCCATGCCGAGCATGCGTTCCACGGCGAGGACCACGCCCAGCTCGTTCGAGAAGGCGGAGAGCCAGTCGTGGCGGTTGGCGAGCATGATGATCTGGCGGTAGTCACGCGCCTCGAAGAGCTTCTCCGCGCCGCGGTGCATATAGCCGATGACCGGCTCGACCTGGGTGATGCGCTCACCGTCGAGCACGAGCCGGAGGCGCAGCACACCGTGTGTGGACGGGTGCTGCGGTCCGATATTGAGCACCATGTCGGTGCTCTCCGCAGCGCCACCGATGCCGACCGTGGTCTCCGTCGTAGGAGTCATGGGGACAGTCTTGCGTACGTAAGCCGACGTCATGACTCCGCTCCTCCACTCATCCTCCACTCAGCGCGTCAGGAAACCGCGTTCCGTAGCCCCTGTACGTCGATCTGCTCCGTCTCGTCGTGGGCCATCAGGTCGATGACCTGGCCCGCGCCGCGCGAGTCCTCGTCCGCGGGCTTGAAGGGCTTGAACTGCGCTTCGGACTCGGCCTTGTGCAGCGCGAGCGCCTCCTGGCCGACCACGTCCGCGAGGTCCTCGTTCTGTACGGCCACGAGGGCGTCCGCGCTCTTGTGCGTACCGAAGAAGTCGAACCCGCCCTCGGTGGCCTGGCGTCGGCGAGGAGTTTCCGGTGCGACAGCCACGGCCTCGCCCTCGCAGGCCCCTGCCCGCACCCCGGTACCCCGCACCCCGGTACCCCGCCCCCCGCTACCTGCCGGCAGCGCACGTACGGAATCCGGTGCCGTCGAGGCCTCTATGGCCAGCAGGCGGCGGCCTTCCAGGATGCTGGCCCGCTCCGTCTCCGCGGTGGCGTAGCGCCGCAGCAGCGCCGCGTGCTCGGTGCGCAGACTCGCGAGCTCCGCCCGCTTGGCGCGCAGCTTGTGCTCCAGCTTCTGGCGCAGCGCGTGCGACTCCTCCAGATCAGTCTCCCATTCGGCGACCTGCTCCTCGTACCGCCACTCGTCGCTCACCCGCGCGCGCGTGAGGTCCGCGACGCGTTTGCCCGCCTCCACGTCCCAGCGGCGCATGACGGCCGCGCCCACAGTGGCGGTCGCCGCGGCGAGCGCGGCCGACACCCGGAGCACCGATGACTCCGTGAACACCCAGGGACCAAGGGCGCAGACGAGTGAGACGCCTGCGATCGCTGACGGGGGCAGCAACCTGTGCAGGGGTGGTGAATGGCGGTGACGTCCACGTGGCATGGCCAAAAACTTACCGCGCATGGGGGAATCGCGGTGACCCGGCAGGTAAAAACCCAGCGCCCCGCGGCCTTCGCGACGCTTCTGGTACCAACGAGGGCACCAGGGGACGCAGTTCACAGTTCCAGAGACCACGTGAACTCCTCTCCAGAGACCACGCGAGCTCCTCTCCAGAAGCCACACGAAGTCCTCTCCAGAGCCCACGCGGCGACAGACAGGGCGTACGGGCAGCACGGGCAGCACGGCCGGAATGACGTACGCCACTCCACCCTCCGCCCGGGCGAATCCGCCCCACCGCCAGAGGCCTACGCTGGACGCATGAGCAAGCAGAACCAGCGCAGCTACGTGGCAGGGCTGCCCGCAAGGGACCGCTGCGCGGTCATGGGCGTGGTCAACGTCACTCCGGACTCGTTCTCCGACGGCGGCCGCTGGTTCGACACCACCGCCGCGGTCAAGCATGGTCTCCACCTCGTCGCCGAGGGCGCGGACCTCGTGGATGTCGGCGGCGAGTCCACCCGCCCCGGCGCCCCCCGCGTCGACGAGGCGGAGGAGCTCAGGCGCGTCCTCCCCGTCGTCCGCGGCCTCGTCTCCGAAGGCGTCGTCGTCTCCGTCGACACCATGCGCGCCTGTGTCGCCGAGCAGGCCCTCACGGCGGGCGCCGCGCTTGTGAACGATGTCAGCGGCGGCCTCGCCGACCCGGCGATGATCCCGGCCGTCGCCGAAGCGGGCGCCCCCTTCGTGGTCATGCACTGGCGCGGCTTCCTCCAGGGCGGCAACGTCAAGGGTGTGTACGAGGACGTCGTCTCCGAAGTCGTCGACGAGCTCCACGCGCGCGTGGAGGCCGTTGTGGAGGGTGGCATCGCCCCCGACCGGATCGTCGTCGACCCAGGGCTCGGCTTCTCCAAGGACGCCGAGCACGACCTCACGCTGCTCGCTCATCTCGACCGCCTGCTCGGGCTCGGGCACCCTCTGCTGGTGGCCGCTTCCCGCAAGAGGTTCCTCGGACGGGTTCTCGCCGACCCCGAGGGCGCTCCGCCGCCCGCCCGCGAGCGTGACGCCGCCACCGCCGCTGTCTCCGCACTCGCCGCCCATGAGGGCGCCTGGGCGGTCCGCGTCCACGAGGTACGGGCCACCGCCGACGCCGTACGCGTCGCGCGGGCCGTAGAAGGAGCCCGGGAGCTGTGAGCGCGCCCCACACCGACGTCGAGCAAGTCGAACTCGCCAACACGGCCTTCTACGAAACGCTGGAAAGCGGTGACTTCGAAACGCTCTCCTCGCTCTGGCTGGTCCCTTCCGACCTGGGTGTCGACGAGACGTACCACGACCCCGCCGACACCGGCGTGATCTCCTGCGTCCACCCCGGCTGGCCGGTCCTCACCGGCCGCGGCGAGGTACTCAGGTCGTATGCGCTGATCATGGCGAACACCGAGTACATCCAGTTCTTCCTCACCGATGTCCATGTGTCCGTCACCGGCGACACGGCCCTGGTGACCTGCACGGAGAACATCCTCAGCGGCGGCCCCGCGCCGGAGGGCGGCAGCGAGCTGGGGCCGCTCGTCGGCCAGCTGGTCGTCGCCACGAACGTGTTCCGGCGCACCGCCGACGGCTGGAAACTGTGGTCCCACCACGCCTCCCCCGTTCTGACCGAATCCGAGGACGCCGAAGACGACGACACCCCCGCCTGAGGACGACAGCCCCGCCTGAGTGGGTAGGCGCCCCAGTGCGGACCAGTGCGGGCCAGTGCGGACCGAGGAGTGGGCGGACCGAGGAGTGGTTGGAATGACGGAACCGGGGTATGCGCGGCTTCCGAACCTGTGAGCCGCCGCCTTGCCACGGGAAACGCCCGATGAACTGTGCCTGTCCAGGTGCGGGCCCGGGTTGTCCGTTGCCGAGTGCTGTCAGTGCCCGCAGATAGATTCAAGGGTGGCCGGTGTGCCGTCCGCGGGACGACGCACCGGCAGTGACCGACGACTGCAGGAGTGATACGCGTGGATCGTGTCGCGCTGCGTGGCCTGAGGGCCCGCGGGCACCACGGTGTGTTCCAGAGGGAGCGCGAGAAGGGGCAGACCTTCGTCGTGGACCTGACGCTGAGCCTGGACACCCGGCCGGCCGCGGCCGGCGACGACCTGGCGAAGACCGTGCACTACGGCATCGTGGCGGAGGAGGTCGTGGCCGTCGTCGAGGGCGAGCCCGTCGACCTCATAGAGACGCTGGCCGAGCGCATCGCCCAGGTCTGTCTGGAACACGCGGGGGTCCAGGAGGTCGAGGTCTGCGTCCACAAACCCGAGGCGCCGATCACGGTCCCCTTCGACGACGTGACCATCACCATCACACGGAGCCGAGTATGACCGCCTACTTCACCGGGGATCAGAGCGACCCGACCGTCCAGCCGGTGCCCGCCTCGGTCGTCGAGAAGGTGGACGCCGCCGACACCACCCTCAGCAACCCCCAGCGGGCCGTGCTCTCCCTCGGCTCGAACCTCGGCAACCGTCTGGAGACCCTCCAAGGTGCCGTCGACGCACTGGAGGACACTCCGGGCGTACGCATCAAAGCGGTCTCTCCGGTGTACGAGACAGAGCCCTGGGGTGTGGCACCGGGCAGCCAGCCCCCCTACTTCAACGCGGTCGTGGTCCTGAAGACGACGCTCCCCCCGTCCTCGCTGCTGGAGCGGGCGCACGCGGTCGAGGAGGCCTTCCATCGCGTACGGCAGGAGCGGTGGGGCCCGCGCACGCTCGACGTGGACATCCTCTCCTACGCCGACATGGTCTCCGACGACCCGGTGCTGACGCTGCCCCACCCGCGCGCGCACGAGCGGGCGTTCGTCCTGGCGCCCTGGCACGACGTGGACCCCGAGGCCCGGCTGCCCGGCCGCGGCCCGATCGCACGGCTCCTCGCGGACATCACCCGGGAGGGTGTCGCGCCCCGCCCCGACCTGGAACTCCAGCTGCCCCATTAGTCGTTAAGGTCTACCGGGGCGGATCAGTTCGACGGGATTATTGGCCGGCATCATTCGCCGGGATCAGCCGCCGACGCACAAGGCCACCCGGCTTGTCGAAAGGGCATCGTGAAAGAGCTGCGTATCAGGACGCTGTCCGCGGTGTTCGTGGTGGCCGGGGTACTGTCCTGGGCCGGCGCCCGCCTGTGGAACGCGGTGGGCACGCTGCCCCGTGTCCCCCTGGCCGCGCCCATCGTGCTCGCCCTGATCGCCGCTGTCCTCCTCGCCACGGCCCTGTCGCTACGCTCCCGCCTCAAGGCCCAGCGCGAGCGCCGCCCGGGCGCCCGCGGCGTCAACCCGCTCCTCGCGGCCCGAGCGGTGGTCTTCGGCCAGGCGAGCGCCCTGGTCGCCTCCCTGGTCGCCGGAATGTACGGCGGCACAGGCGTCTTCCTCCTGGAGTCCCTGGAGGTCCCGGCCCACCGCGACCAGGCCGTCTACGCCGGCTTCTCCGTCCTCGCGGGCATCGCCGTCATAGCGGCCGCCTTCTTCCTGGAGCGCGTGTGCAAGCTCCCGGAGGACGACGACACGGACGGGGGCGGGGGCGTGGCCCGGGCGGCGTAGCAGCCGGATCAGCGCGCCAGTATCAGGCTCATTGCCTCGGCACGGGTCGTAGCGTCCCGAAGCTGGCCACGCACGGCCGACGTTGTGGTCTTGGCGCCCGGCTTACGGATGCCACGTACCGACATGCACATGTGCTCGGCCTCGATGACGACGATCGCGCCACGCGCTTCGAGGATCCGCATGAGGGAGTCGGCGATTTGCGTGGTGAGTCGCTCCTGCACCTGAGGACGCCGGGCGAACACCTCGACGAGGCGGGCCAGCTTCGACAGGCCGGTGATCTTTCCGGTCTCGGCCGGGATGTAACCGACATGGGCGACACCGTGGAACGGCAGAAGATGATGTTCGCACAAAGACACGATTTCAATGTCCTTGACCAGGACCATCTCATCATGCCCAAGATCAAACGTTGTCGTCAGAACCTCCTCAGGGTTCTGCCTCAACCCCGCCAAGAGTTCCCGGTACGCCCGCGCCACCCTCCCCGGCGTCTCCCGCAGCCCCTCTCGGTCCGGGTCCTCCCCGACCGCGATCAGCAGCTCCCGTACGGCGTTCTCGGCGCGCTTCTCGTCGAACTCACCGATCGTGCCCTCGCCGTCCAGCGTCACGGGGTCGGTCATCTGGTGCCTCGTTCCTGTGCCTTCGACGCATACGGATCACGCGCCTCACGTACGGGCATACGAAATGCCGCGCCCCCCAGGCTAGAACCTGGGGGGCGCGGCCCTCATGCCGGGCCTGGTGGGCCGTGGAGACCGGCAGGGAGCTGCTCTGCTGGATCAGCTTCTCCGGGCTGGATCAGCTTCTCCGGACTGGATCAGCTCTCCGGGCGCTCCTCCGGGACGGACTCCGCCACCGGGACGGACTCCGCGGCTCCGGTGATCGCCGGTGTCGCGCCGTTCACCCCGTTCGTCAGCGCGAG
>CAVQGD010000029.1:120000-329410 GCA_963711935.1 uncultured Actinomycetota bacterium | reverse complement strand
TAAAAATCAAGATCGAACGTCCGGACGCCGAAGCAGCCAAGGACATCTTCGGGAAATACCTCACCGAACGCCTCCCGCTGCACGCCGAGGACCTCGGCGTGCACGGCGGCGATAAATCCATGACGGTCCAGAGCATGATCCAGACCGCCGTGGAACAGATGTACGCCGAAACGGAAGAGAACCGCTTCCTGGAAGTCACCTATGCCAACGGCGACAAGGAAGTCCTCTATTTCAAGGACTTCAACTCCGGCGCCATGATCGAGAACATCGTCGGCCGCGCCAAGAAGATGGCGATCAAGGACTTCCTCGAGAAGACTCAGAAAGGCCTCCGCGTCTCCCACCTCCTCCAGGCATGCGTGGACGAGTTCAAGGAGAACGAAGACCTCCCCAACACCACCAACCCGGACGACTGGGCCCGAATCTCTGGAAAGAAGGGCGAACGGATCGTCTACATCCGTACCCTGATCACCGGAAAGCAGGGCGCGGACACCGGACGCTCCATCGATACGGTGGCCAACACCGGACAGTACCTGTAAAACCAGGGCGGCTGCGGGTGCCCTCAGCGGGTACCCGCAGCCGAGTGCTTTCCGGGCACGGCTGGAGCAAGGCAATGACGCAAATGATCTCCCCACCAGCGCAAAGGCGTTCTAGGCTCTTTCGTACCGCCGAGTCGCGCAGTGCGGGGACGGGCACCGCACACGCACCGGAGCGCCAGCGGTACTTGAGCGCCGCCCCCGACCGAGGGCGCCGCCTGGCAAGGAGGGCCGCATGACCGTACGGCGAGTAATGGGCATCGAGACGGAGTACGGCATCTCCGTCCCCGGCCACCCCAACGCCAATGCCATGCTCACCTCATCTCAAATCGTCAACGCCTACGCCGCGGCGATGCACAGGGCCCGCCGGGCCCGCTGGGACTTCGAGGAAGAGAACCCGCTGCGCGACGCGCGAGGCTTCGATCTCGCCCGCGAGGCCGCCGACAACAGCCAGCTCACCGACGAGGACATCGGCCTGGCCAACGTGATCCTCACCAACGGCGCACGCCTCTACGTCGACCATGCACACCCCGAGTACAGCGCCCCCGAGGTCACCAACCCACGCGACGCCGTCCTGTGGGACAAAGCCGGCGAACGCATCATGGCAGAGGCCGCCGAACGCGCGGCCCAGCTCCCCGGCGCCCAGCCGATCCACCTCTACAAGAACAACACCGACAACAAGGGCGCCTCCTACGGCACGCACGAGAACTACCTGATGAAACGGGAAACCCCCTTCTCGGACATCGTGCGCCACCTCACCCCGTTCTTCGTCTCCCGCCAGGTCTTCGCCGGAGCCGGCCGCGTCGGCATCGGCCAGGACGGACACGAACACGGCTTCCAGCTCAGCCAGCGCGCCGACTACTTCGAAGTCGAGGTCGGCCTCGAAACCACCCTCAAGCGCCCCATCATCAACACTCGCGACGAACCCCACGCGGACGCCGAAAAATACCGCAGGCTCCACGTGATCATCGGCGACGCAAACCTCTCAGAGATCTCGACATACCTGAAACTGGGCACGACAGCGCTGGTCCTCTCCATGATCGAGGACAGCTTCATCGCCGTGGACCTCGCGATCGACCAGCCGGTACGCACCCTCCACCAGGTCTCGCACGACCCCTCACTGAAGCGTCTCGTCACGCTTCGGAGCGGGCGCACGCTGACCGCCGTACAACTCCAGATGGAGTACTACGAGCTGTCGCGCAAGTACGTGGAAGAGCGCTTCGGGACGGACGCCGACGAACAGACCAAAGACATCCTCAGCCGCTGGGAGGACACGCTCAACCGCCTGGAGAACAACCCCATGAGCCTCTCCGGAGAGCTCGACTGGGTCGCCAAGCGCGAGCTCATGGAGGGCTACCGGCGCCGCGACAACCTCGACTGGGACGCCGCCCGGCTGCACCTCATCGACCTCCAGTACGCCGACGTACGCGCCGAGAAAGGCCTCTACAACCGCCTCGCGGCCCGCGGCAAGATCAAGCGGCTACTCAACGAGACGGACGTGGAGCGAGCCCGTACGAAGCCCCCGGAGGACACCCGCGCGTACTTCCGCGGCCGCTGCCTGGAGCAGTACGCCGACGACGTCGCCGCGGCCTCCTGGGACTCGGTGATTTTCGACCTGCCGGGCCGAGACTCGCTACAGAGGGTTCCAACCCTGGAACCGCTTCGCGGAACGCGTAATCACGTCAAGGAACTCCTGGACCGCTGCCGGACGGCAGAAGACCTGGTCAGGGTGTTGTCGGGGGACTGAGCGGACCTCCAGGGCGGGGCGTCCGGACAGGGTGGAAACGCAGACGCCAGGGAATCATCGAGGTGGTCCCCTGACGTTGCAGAAACTGCGGGGCCAATGTCAGCCCCGGCTTGTAGGGTCTGACCAAGACCGATCGGCATCGAAGCCGACCATGTGGGCGAACTGAGCGGGGTGAGGGTTATGGCGACCAAGGACACCGGCGGCGGACAGCAGAAGGCCACACGCTCCACGGAGGAAGTCGAGGAGCAGGCGCCGGAGGCGCAGGCCAGCGAAGACCTCAAGGAGCGGCAAGAGAAGCTGAGCGATGACGTGGACTCCGTCCTCGATGAAATCGATGATGTACTCGAGGAGAACGCAGAGGATTTCGTGAGGTCATTCGTCCAGAAGGGTGGCCAGTAGGTTGCTATCACCTTCGATTTGAAGGTGGGTGGGGGTAGGGTGCCGGTTCATCCAAGCTCGAAGAGCTGCGTGCGGTGCGGCGAGGTCAAGCCGCGCGCAGCCTTCGCGCCCAAGCGGACCAACCTC
Organism: uncultured Actinomycetota bacterium; assembly: GCA_963711935.1. Lineage (GTDB taxonomy): Bacteria > Actinomycetota > Actinomycetes > Streptomycetales > Streptomycetaceae > Streptomyces. Next base: position 326,605 of record CAVQGD010000029.1, on the reverse strand, counting down.
GACGGCCTGCAGCACCGCTGCCGTGATTGTGCCGCTGAGTCCGACCGGAGGCGCCAGGAGGCTATGGGGAGAGCGCTCCCGTCTCGTGAGGCTGTCCGGGAGGGCCATAAGCACTGCCAGGGGTGCGGAGAGATCAAGCCGCACTCCGAATGGCATCGAAAGAAGCCATCCTCTGACGGCCTGGCGTCACGTTGCCGATCTTGTCGGGCAGTCGACAACCATGCGGGTCACCTAAAGCGCAAGTACGGTCTCGCTCCAGTCGAACTAGACGTGATGATTGCCGAGCAGCAAGGCGTCTGCTGCGTCTGTCTTGATGCTCCGGCTGAGCATGTGGATCACTGCCATGAGACGGGTAGGGTCCGTGGCGTACTGTGCTTCAGCTGCAATGCGGCGCTGGGGCAGTTCAAGGATCGGCCCGACGTCATAAGGCGGGCTGCTACATACGTGGAAGGAAACGCGTGGAAGCCAACACTCGTAGCATCGGGCGTCTACCAGCTGCCTTCCTGACGCCTGGGTCGTCCTCGTTCATGGACTTCCTGTCCGAGCACCAGCCAAAGCTGCTCCCGGGCAACCGGCAGCTGCCGCCCACGCAGGGCGTGATCGAGGCCCCGCATGGCACGACGATCGTCGCCGTGACGTTCCCGGGCGGAGTGGTGCTGGCAGGTGACCGCCGGGCCACTATGGGTAACGTCATTGCTCAGCGTGACATGGAGAAGGTGTTCCCGGCCGATGAGTATTCGGCGGTGGGTATCGCTGGTACGGCCGGTCTGGCTATCGAGATGGTGAAGCTGTTCCAGCTGGAGCTGGAGCACTTCGAGAAGGTGGAGGGCACGCAGCTCTCTCTGGAGGGCAAGGCGAATCGCCTGTCGACCATGATCCGTTCCAACCTCGCTATGGCCCTGCAGGGCCTGGCCGTGGTTCCGCTCTTCGCCGGGTACGACATCGACCGCGAGAAGGGTCGTATTTTCTCGTACGACGTGACGGGCGGCCGTTCCGAGGAGCAGGGTTTCGCGGCCACGGGCTCGGGCTCGATCTTCGCGCGCGGTGCCATGAAGAAGTTTTTCCATGGCGACCTGTCCGAGGGCGAGGCCACGACCCTGGTGGTCCAGGCTCTGTATGACGCGGCCGATGACGACTCGGCGACGGGCGGTCCTGACATGGCCCGCCGGATCTATCCGATCGTCACTGTGATCACGGAGGACGGCTTCCGTAAGCTCACCGATGAGGAGTCCTCCGAGATCGCCCGCTCGATTCTGGAGCGGCGTCTGGAGCAGCCGGACGGCCCGCGGGCCGCGTTGCTGTAGGCAGTGGCCACTTCTTGCAAGGTGATCCAGTGACTTCCACAGAAAGGGACAGATAACCGGTGTCGACGCCGTTCTATGTCTCACCGCAGCAGGCCATGGCCGACCGGGCGGAGTATGCCCGCAAGGGCATCGCCCGTGGTCGGAGCCTGGTTGTGCTGCAGTACGCCGATGGCATCGTCTTCGTCGGCGAGAACCCGTCCCGCGCGCTGCATAAGTTCAGCGAGGTCTATGACCGGATCGGTTTCGCGGCGGCCGGCAAGTACAACGAGTACGAGAATCTGCGGATCGGTGGTGTGCGGTATGCCGATCTTCGTGGTTACACCTATGACCGGGACGACGTGACTGCCCGTGGTCTTGCCAATGTGTATGCGCAGACCCTGGGCACGATTTTCTCCAGTGCTGCCGAGAAGCCGTATGAGGTGGAGCTGGTTGTCGCCGAGGTGGGTGAGACACCCGAGGGTGACCAGATCTATCGGTTGCCGCATGACGGTTCGATTGTGGATGAGCATGGCTCGGTCGCGGTCGGGGGCAATGCCGAGCAGATCAGCAGCTATCTCGACCAGCGTCACCGGGATGGCATGTCGCTCGCCGAGGCCCTCAAGCTGGCTGTCCAGGCCCTGTCCCGCGACACGAACGGCAGTGAGCGGGAGATCCCTGCGGAGCGTCTGGAGGTCGCGGTGCTGGACCGTACGCGTCCGCAGCAGCGCAAGTTCAGGCGGATCGTCGGCCGACGGCTTTCGCGGCTCCTGGAGGCCGATGGTACGGAGACGGCCGCGGAGGTCGAGAGTGGTGACGAGGAGAAATAGCTCGCTCGGCAGTTCCACCGCCCGATGTGTGCGCCCCGGCTGGGAGAGGCCGGGGCGCGCGGCGTTGGAGGGCTGGGCTGTTGCTTTGCGTTGTAGGGAGGCCAGCGTCGGGTGTCAGTGGCGGGGGGCTGACTGGCGTGGTGGTGCTGTGGAGCTCCGTGCTGCTAGGTGGACAGGGATGTCGCTTCTGTCCGGCGTGCGCCCTTCCAGGACTGCCAGGAGGGCCTGCATGCCGCGTTCTCCGAAGAGCTCGGCGTCCAGGCGGACTGTGGTGAGTTCTGGGTCGAGGGCTTGGGCGAGGGCCAGGTCGTCGATGCCGGTGACGGAGATGTCGTCGGGTATGCGCAGGCCCAGGCGGCGTGCTGCCTTGTAGGCGCCGGCGGCGAGGTGGTCGTCGTCGCAGACGAGGGCGGTGGGGTGGGGGCCGGGTACGGAGAGGGCCGCTTCGGCTGCGGTCACGGCGTCCTCGATGGAGATCGGCGCGCGGGCTGTGCGGAGCTGTGTGTCCGGTATCCCGGACAGTCGCGTGGCGAGTGCGTGTGCCCGTGCCTCGAACGTCCAGGACGGGATGTCGGCTGCCAGGTGGAGGAAGTGGCGGTGGCCCAGAGTCAGCAGGTGGTCGGTGACCTGGCGTATGCCATCGGCGATGTCCAGGTTGACTGTTGCCGCGCCTGGGCTGCTTTGCGGGTCGCTGTCCAGCATGACGAGGGGGAGTTGGTTGCCGCGGATGTCGGTGAGGGCGTCGGCGGCCATGGAAGAGGCGAGTACGCCGTCGAGGGCTGCTTGGGCGGAGGCGAAGGGATTGCGTGCGGGGCCGATGCCTTCGGGGGAGGGGTAGAGGACCACGCCGAAGCCGTGGTGTGCGGCGACGCGGGCGGCGCCCGTGTAGACGCCTCCGAAGAACTCCGTCGTCAGGGCGGGGACCACGAGCAGTACGGTCCGGGTGTGGCCCAGGCGGAGGTTACGGGCGGCCAGGTTAGGGCGGTAGCTCAGTTCGCGCGCGGCTTCCCGTACGCGTTCCGCTGTGGTTTCCGATACGCGGCCGCGCCATTTGTCGCCGAGGACGAGAGAGACCGTGGCTTGGGACACTCCGGCGGCTTGGGCGACGTCGCGGCTTGTGGGGCGGGTGCTGCCTTGTGCCACTGTTGGCCTGCTCCTTCGTCTGGGTTCATCGGGATTCGTCTGGACTCGTGGACAGCGCCCATGGTACGTATGACGGGCGGGATTATACGTAACACGCCGTGGCTTCTGAGGCCCTGTTCCAGGTGTCGGTGAGTCAGGCGGGGAGAAGGGTGGGGCATGACCGCGGGCTATCTGGAGATCCTCAGGGCGCGGCATGCCGCGCGCCTGCTGGTGGGCACGCTTGTGGGGCGGTTGCCGAACGCTGTGGCCCCGATCGCCCTTGTGCTCTTCGTGCGGGCCGAGGGCGGCACGTACAGCCTGGCCGGGGCGCTTGCCGCCGTGTACGGGGTCGCCAATGCCGTGGGGCAGCCGGTGCTTGGTCGGCTCGTGGATCTCTACGGGCAGCCGCGGGTCCAGTTGCCGGCCGTGCTCGTCTCGGCGCTCGGGATGGCTGTCCTGGCCTTCGTGGGGATCGAGTCGTTGCCGCTCGCGTGCGTCTCCGTGGTGATTGCCGGGCTTTTCACGCCTCCTCTGGAAGGTGGTCTGCGTGCGCTGTGGCCCTCTGTCCTCCGTAAGGAGAACCAGGTGCACACGGCGTATGCGATGGACGCGGTGGCCCAGGAGGTGATGTTCACTGTCGGGCCACTGCTCGTGACGTTGTGCGTGTCGCTCTGGTCGGCGCAGGCCGCGCTCGTCGTGCTCAACGTCATAGGCGTCCTGGGGGCTCTCTCCGTTGTCGTGTCGCCGCCCTCGCGCGCGTGGCGGTCGGCGCCGCGTGACGCACACTGGCTCGGTGCGTTGCGCTCGCCGGGGTTGCTCGCTCTGCTCGCCGCGTTCCTGTTCGTGGGCATCGCACTGGGCTCCATCACGGTCGCTGCCGTCTCGTACGCCGACGACAACGGTGGCGACGCGGTGTACGGCTGGCTGATGGCGGGGCTGGGGCTCGGTGCGCTTGCCGGTGGGACGGTGTACGGGGCGCGGCAGTGGGGTGGGGCGGCGGAGCGTCGGCTGCAGGTGCTGGTGGCTCTTCTGGCGGTCTGTTACCTGCCTTTGATGCTGATGCCGGGCCCGGTGGCCATGACAGCGCTCACGATGCTTTCCGGGGTGTTCCTCGCGCCCTGCATCGCTTGTGCGTTCGTCCTTGTCGACGGGCATGCGCCGAGCGGTACCGTCACCGAGGCGTTCTCCTGGCTTGTGACGACGTTCACAGTAGGTATGTCGGTCGGTACGGGTCTCGCGGGCCCTGTTGTCGAGTCGGGCGGGGCCCTGGGGGGCTTCGTCGTTCCGGGCGCCGCGGGGGGTGTCTCGTTGCTGGTCCTGTGGGTCACCGGGCGGGTCCTCGTGGTTCCCCGATGGGGTGCCGTGGTTGCGGTCACATCGGAAAATGATCCAAACCGTGCTGTCGAACCCCGTTTCAGCTCGGGTGATCGGGCGTAATGTTCAGTCATGGACCGCCGCATTTTCGGGCTGGAGAACGAGTACGGCGTCACGTGCACGTTCAGGGGACAGCGCCGCCTGTCTCCTGACGAAGTGGCGCGGTACCTCTTCCGCCGTGTCGTGTCATGGGGCCGCAGCAGCAACGTCTTTCTGCGGAACGGGGCCCGCCTCTATCTCGACGTGGGCTCACATCCGGAATATGCGACACCCGAATGTGACAACGTGATCGAACTGGTCACCCACGACAAGGCCGGCGAGCGCATTCTCGAGGGACTTCTGGTCGATGCCGAGCGCCGCCTGCACGAGGAGGGAATCGCGGGCGACGTCTACCTCTTCAAGAACAACACCGACTCGGCGGGTAACTCCTATGGCTGCCATGAGAACTATCTGGTGGCCCGGCACGGGGAGTTCTCCCGGCTCGCGGACATCCTCATTCCGTTCCTCGTCACGAGGCAGCTGCTGTGTGGTGCCGGCAAGGTGCTGCAGACGCCGCGCGGTGCCGTGTACTGCGTCAGTCAGCGTGCCGAGCATATCTGGGAGGGTGTCTCGTCGGCGACGACTCGTTCCCGGCCGATCATCAACACGCGCGACGAGCCGCACGCGGACGCGGAGCGCTACCGCCGCCTGCATGTGATCGTGGGCGATTCGAACATGTCCGAGACGACGATGCTCCTCAAGGTGGGCGCCACCGATCTGGTGCTGCGCATGATCGAGGCGGGCACGGTGATGCGTGACCTCACTCTGGAGAACCCGATCAGGGCGATCCGCGAGGTCAGTCATGACATCACGGGCCGCCGCAAGGTGCGCCTGGCCAGCGGCCGTGAGGCCTCCGCGCTGGAGGTGCAGCGCGAGTACTACGAGAAGGCCGTGGACTTCTGTGAGCGCCGTGGTATCCGTACCGGCACGGTCGAGCGGGTCCTGGAGCTGTGGGGGCGCACGCTGGACTCGATCGAGTCGGAGGACCTGGACCGGATCGGCACCGAGATCGACTGGGTGATGAAGTACAAGCTCATCGAGCGGTATCGCGCCAAGCACAGCATGACCATGTCGCACCCGAGGGTCGCGCAGATAGACCTCGCCTACCACGACATCCACCGTCGCCGAGGGCTGTACTACCTCCTGGAGAAAAAGGGGCAGGCCACCCGGATCTGCAACGACTTGAAGATCTTCGAGGGCAAGTCCGTTCCGCCGCAGACCACGCGTGCCCGGCTGCGTGGTGACTTCATCAGGCGTGCCCAGGAGCAGCGCCGTGATTTCACCGTGGACTGGGTGCACCTCAAGTTGAACGACCAGGCGCAGCGCACCGTGTTGTGCAAGGACCCCTTCCGGTCCGTGGACGACCGTGTGGAGAAGCTCATTGCCGGTATGTGAGGTCCGAGGTGGCCTCTGAGGGAGGGAACGGATCTCGGGCCCCGTACATTCTCGTACGGGGCCCGTCGCACACCCTAGAGTGGCGGGCGACCACAGTGCCATCTGAGATCTGAGGAACACGTGCGCCGAATTGCCGGCCTTCTCGTCGTGCCACTGCTGCTTTCCGCAGCTTGCGGTAGCAAGGACGACAAGGGCTCCGACTCCCTTTCCACGAAGAACGGAGTGTCCGCCTCCACCTTCACGAAGAACGGAGTGCCCGCGATTACCAAGGGCGCCGAGTTCGGGAAGAAGCCGACTCTCGCGAGGGGGGAGGGTGATCCGCCGAAGGAGCTGCAGGTCGAGGTCGTCAGCGAGGGCGACGGCGCGAAGCTCAAGAAGGGCGACGTCGCGGAGGTGAACTATCTCGGCCAGGAGTACGACGAGGCGAAGCCCTTCGACAACAACTTCGACAAGGGGCAGTTGTTCCCGGTCACTCTGGGCGCGGGCGGAGTCATCCAGGGCTGGGAGAAGGGCCTGGAGGGCCAGAAAGTCGGCAGCCGGGTCGAGCTGGTCATTCCGCCGGACCAGGGGTACGGCGCGCAGGGTCAGGGTGACATCAAGGGCAACGCGACGCTGGTCTTCGTCGTGGACATCGTGAAGGGCACCACCATCCCCGCCTCGGCGAAGGGCGCGGAGGTCGCTCAGGACAACCTCGACCTGCCGAAGGTCGGTACGCACACCGACGGCAAGGCGCCCCAGGTGACCGTGCCGAAGGACAGCGACCCGCCGAAGAATCTCCTCTCCAGTTATGTCCTGGAGAGTGAGGGCGCCGTTGTGAAGGACACGGACCGTGTGGTCGTGAACTATGTGGCCCTGCTCTGGGAGGGCGGCAAGAAGTTCGACAGCACGTACGACCTGGGCAAGACAGCGACGTTCCCGCTGGACCAGTTGATGATCAAGGGGCTGCGGAACGGTCTCGCGGGCAAGAAGGTCGGCAGCCGGGTGCTGCTCGTCATGCCGCCCGACCAGGCCTTCGGTGACCAGGAGCAGCAGGGCATTCCGAAGAACTCCACGCTGGTCTTCGCCGTCGACATCCTGGCCGTGATGTAAGACTGGGCAGGTTGCCCATCAGTCATCGCGCATGACGTTCGTCCAACACAGGAGCCAGTGAAGTGAGCATCGAGAAGCCCGAGATCGACTTCCCGGGTGGCGAGCCCCCGAAGGACCTGGAGATCAAGGACATCTGGGAGGGCGACGGGCCGGTGGCCAAGACGGGTGACACCGTCTCCGTCCACTATGTGGGTGTGGCCTTCTCCACCGGTGAGGAGTTCGACGCGTCCTGGAACCGTGGTACGCCGCTGCAGTTCCAGCTCGGTGCCGGCCAGGTCATTGCGGGCTGGGACCAGGGTGTGCAGGGCATGAAGGTCGGCGGGCGCCGCCAGTTGACCATCCCCGCGCACCTCGCCTATGGCGATCGCGGCGCCAGCGGTGGCCGTATCGCTCCCGGCGAGACGCTGATCTTTGTCTGCGACCTGGTCTCGGTCTGAGTCCGTGACCCGGTCGGCGGCTGATCCGCTGACTGGATTTGATCGCTGTACGGCCCGTTCGCCGTATGCCGTGTGATCGGGACCCGACCGGACCTGATCATCCGGGGCCCATGCCTGTGCGGGCATGGGCCCTCGGCTTTTGCCGGGGTACTCAGGGGCGGTACGGTCATCCGCAGAAGCGCCATAGGGAAGGGTGTCGATGGCCATTGCCAAGGCCGAGCGGCTGATGAATCTGGCGCTGTGTCTGCTCGGGACGCGGCGGCCGCTCAGCAAGCGCGAGCTTCGGGAGTCCATCGAGGCCTATCTGGAAGCCGGGTCCGACGACTCCTTCAACCGGATGTTCGAGCGGGACAAGGACGATCTGCGGGAACTCGGCCTGGTCATCGAGACAGTGGAGAACCTCGACGGCGAGATCGGCTACCTGGCCCGCCGCGACAGCAACCGCCTGCCGCCCATCACTCTCGACGCCGAGGAGGCCGCCGCTCTCGGGCTCGCCGCGAAGGTCTGGCAGCAGGCCCGGCTCGCGGGCGCGGCCAGCGGCGCTCTGCAGAAACTGCGCGCGGCCGGGCTCCCCGAGGATGTCAACCCGTACGAGGCTCATGGCGCCCTGGAGCCCCGCATCCCGGTGCATGAGGCTGCTTTCGAGCCGTTGATGCTCGCTTGCCGGGACCGTCGGCCCGTCGTCTTCGCGTACCGCAAGGCCACCGCTGCCCACCCCGAGCCCCGCACCGTCGAGCCGTGGGCGCTGGAGTGCTGGCACGGCCACTGGTACCTGGCGGGCTGGGACCGCGACCGGGGCGCCGAGCGGGTCTTCCGGCTGTCGCGGATCACCGGCAAGGTGCGCACCCGCAGCGGCACGTTCACCGCTCAGGTACCGGACGTCGTCACCGTGCGCGAGACCGTGGCGAGCTGGGCGGGGGATACCGCCGACCGCTCCGCGCTGATCCGGCTGCGTACGGGCGCCGGTTACCCCTTGCGGGCGAAAGCCACTTCGGTTCGGGAACTCGGTGTCGGCTGGGACGAGTTGGAGATTCCGTACGGGCACGGCCTGGACGCCTGGCTGGTGGAGTTCGGGCCCGACGTGGTGGTCCTGGAGCCGGCCGAGCTGCGGGCCGACGTGGTGGACCGGCTACGTGCCGTGGCCAAGGGCTGAGGGGGAGGTAAGAACGTGGTGGGAAAACCGGCCAGACCGGCGAATGCCCTCGACCAGACCCGGCGGATGCTCTCCCTGGTGACATATCTGCGGGAGCGCCCCGGCGCCCGCGTCGGGGACGTCGCCCGAGCCTTCGGGATCACTGAGGACGAGCTGATCTCCGACCTCGACGTGCTGCCGCTGTGCGGGACCAGCTTCCGCGGCGGTGATCTGCTCGACATCGACACCGACGGCGACCGGATCTGGTGGCACAACCCGGACGATGTCGCGGAGCCCCTGCGACTCGCCGCCGACGAGGCCACCGCGCTGCTCGTGGCCGCCCGGGCCGTGGCCACTCTGCCCGGCCTGCGCGAGAGCGACCGGCAGGCGTTGCTGCGGGCCACCGCCAAGGTGGAGACGGCCGCGGGAGAGACGGCCGGGGCCAGCTCCCGGCTGTCAGTGACCTTCGAGTCGGAGGGCGGGGTTTTCGCGGACGTCGACCGTGCGATAGCCGAGCGCCGCCGCCTGTGGATGCGCTACTACTCGCCGGCCCGCGACGAGGTCACCGAGCGTGAGATCGACCCGATCCGCCTGGTCAGCGTCGGTCACACCTACGTCGAGGCGTGGTGCCGCCGCTCTGAGGCGCGCCGCACCTTCCGGCTCGACCGGGTCGCCGAGATCAAGATCCTCGACGAGCCGTCCGCGCCACCCGAGATCGAGCTGCGCGACCTCTCCGAGGCGCTGGTGCAGCCTGCGGCGGAGGACCCGGAGGTGGTCATCGAGGCCGGGCCGGGCGGGCGCTGGGTTGCCGAGTACTACCCGCACGACAGCGCCGATGAATTGCCGGAGGGCGGCCTGCGTATCACCCTGCGGACCCCCGACCCTGCCTCGCTGCGGCGGCTCGCCCTGCGGCTCGGGCGCGACGGCCGGATCGTCTCGCCTCAGGACCTCGCGGACAGTGCCCGGCAGGCGGCCCGGGAGGCGCTGGCGGCGTACGACGGGCCTCGGACCGAGCACGACGAGGTGCCCCCGGGGTACGGCGGGGCGGACGTCGTGTACGGCGGCGGACCACGAGGCACCTCGGGCGCGCCCCACGGAGTTCAGGACCAGCGGTACGACAGGCGTGAGTGAGCTGAGCACGGTTGCGGTCTCGACACCGGCCATGCCCCAGTAGGGGCATATCGATGCAGCGCGCCCCGGAGGCGAACGAACCAGAAAAAGGGGAGCAAGGGCTTTGAGCGGGTCGGCGATGTCTGGTGTGCAGGAGGTGCGGGAGATGTCCGTGGCGGTCGCGTTCGCCGGCATGACGAGAGTGGCCAATGTGGTGTTCAGAGCCGGCTGCCCCGACTGCCGGGCCAGTTTCGAGCTGGACGCCAGTGCCCTGCGGCTGGCCATCGGCGCGACCAGCAAGACGACGTTCTACTCGTTCACCTGCCCGGAGTGCGGCGCGGCTGTGCGCAAACCCGCAGGTGAGCGCATCGTCGAGCTCCTCACGGGCGGTGGGGTGCGGACACTGCGGCTGCACTCGACGGTCTAGGCTCGGCGACATGTTCTGGCCGATGCTCGCGATCGCCGTAGGGTTCCTGAGTCTCGCCGTCCTCGGTGTGCTCGCCGTACGGGTCTTCCTGGAGGCACAGCGCCTCGGCAGGAAGGTCAGTGACTCCGCGCGCCGTATCAACCGGGCCGCCGAGGACCTGGAGCGGGCGGCCGTGAGCGCGGCCCGCTCCGCGGACGGGCTGTGAGTTCCGACCGGGACCCCTGGGAGTTGCGGGGCGCGGGCGCTTTGGGGCACTTCGCCCTGTCACCTTCCCACGCCGGACAGGTACGCTCAGTTGCGCGACCCGGAGAACGAGGCGCGGGTCGCGGAGGGGGAGTACGTCCAGGGATGGTCTGACGTTCACCCCTGAGCGTTACGATCGCTGCCAGCACGATCGTCGGACACTTGTCTGACTGGTCGGACAGTACCCCGTGCCCGTTGCCTCGGTGAGAAGGTAAAGACACATGTTCGGAAAGCTCGGCCCCACCGAGATCATTCTCATCCTCGTCGTCATCATCCTGCTGTTCGGCGCGAAGAAGCTTCCGGACATGGCCCGCTCGCTCGGCAAGTCCGCGCGCATCCTCAAGAGTGAGGCCAAGGCGATGAAGTCCGAGGGCCAGGACAACGCTTCCGCCGCTTCCGCGCCGCCGCACGAGGAGGCGCCCGCTCAGCGCACCATCAAGGCCGCTCCCGGTGACGTGACCAGTTCCCGCCCGGTCACCGAGCCGACGGACACGACCAAGCGCTGACGCAGGGCCGGTGACATCCGGCCCGCCGCACGAGATGGGAACGTGGGTTGCTGAAGTCTGCCCGCAAGAAGAAGGAAGAGAAGGACCCCGAGGGGCGGATGCCTCTCGTGGAGCACCTGCGTGAGCTGCGCAACCGGCTCACCAAGGCCGTCCTGGCCATTGTCGTCGTGACGGTCGTGGCTGCCTTCTTCTACAAGGACATCATCGAGTTCTTTACGAACCCGATCCTGCAGGCCGTGGGGTGCGATTCCAGCTTTTCCGAGCTGGCCGAGAAGGAGAGCGGGACCTGCGCCCGTATCGTGCTCAACGGCCTCCTGACGCCCTTCACGCTCGCGCTGAAGGTCTCGCTCATGACCGGCGTGATCTTCGCGTCACCGATCTGGCTCTATCAGCTGTGGGCGTTCATCGCCCCGGGCCTGCACCGCCACGAGAAGAAGTACGCCCTGGCCTTCGTGGGCGCGGGGTTCCCGCTCTTCGTCGGCGGTGCCTTCTTCGCGTACAAGACGCTGCCGAAGATGGCAGCGGTGCTGCTTGAGTTCTCTCCCGCGGACCTCGACAACCAGTTGCCGCTCGACGAGCTGCTCGATCTGATCGTCCGCATGGTGCTCGTCTTCGGCCTGTCCTTTGAACTGCCGCTCCTGCTGGTCATGCTGAACCTCACCGGCGCCATCACCGGCAAGCGGATGCTCGGCTGGTGGCGCGGCATGATCATGGGCATCACCGTGTTCGCGGCTGTCGCCACGCCCAGCACGGACCCGCTGACCATGCTGGCGCTCGCCGGACCGATCTGGGTCCTGTACTTCGGAGCCGCGTTCTTCTCGCTCCTCAACGACCGTCGCAGGTCACGCCGCGAGGCCATGGGACCCGACGACGACGAGGCCTCCGAGCTCGACCTCACGCCCGAAGACATCGGTGAGGCCGAGGCTGTGCCGGCCAGCTGGGCCCTGCCCGCCCAGTCGGACTCGGACCGGGACCGGGTCAATGGTTACGACGATGTGACCTGACGCGGGAAACACCAGGAACACCTCGTAGGCGAACGAGCCATCTGATCGGGTAAGCCGCGTGCCGTGCGTGGCGAGAATCAAGCGCGCACCCCGTGCTGATCGAGAGCCAGGACAGCACATGCACCTCCAAGCTTTGCCCTGTCGAACCGGGCTGGTTTCCCCCCGGCTGGTGTTGATCGTGGAAGACCTGTTGGGTCGCTGACCTGCAGGCAGCGTGAGCCAGGCATCCCCTGCCTTCAGCTGGGGGAGGGTTCAATGAGCTGGAGGGACGCCGGTTCCCTGGGATCCGATCCGGATAATGATCGTCCCGTTGTCAGTGGGGGCCGGTAGTCTCGAAAGCACGATGACAGAGGACCTTTCACCGGCCGAGCGGTACGCGGCAGCCCGTAGGCGCGCTGCCGAGCAGGCCACCGCGCTCGCCCCCTTCCGCGAGATGTACGACTTCGGCCTCGACCCCTTCCAGATCGAGGCCTGCCAGGCACTCGAAGCGGGGAAGGGCGTGCTGGTGGCAGCCCCCACCGGTTCCGGCAAGACGATTGTCGGCGAGTTCGCCGTCCACCTCGCCCTGAGCCAGGGCAGGAAGTGCTTCTACACGACGCCCATCAAGGCGCTGTCGAACCAGAAGTACACCGACCTGTGTCGCCGTTACGGCACAGGGAAGGTCGGCCTGCTCACTGGTGACAACAGCGTCAACCCCGGGGCGCCGGTGGTCGTGATGACCACCGAGGTCCTGCGGAACATGCTGTACGCGGGCTCGCAGACCCTTCTCGGCCTCGGCTACGTGGTCATGGACGAGGTGCACTACCTCTCCGACCGCTTCCGTGGCGCTGTGTGGGAAGAGGTGATCATTCATCTTCCCGAGTCGGTCACACTCGTCTCGTTGTCGGCCACGGTGTCGAACGCCGAGGAGTTCGGCGACTGGCTCGACACCGTCCGCGGCGACACCGAGGTGATCGTCTCCGAGCACCGGCCCGTGCCCCTGTTCCAGCATGTGCTGGCCGGGCGGCGGATGTACGACCTGTTCGAGGAGGGCGAGGGCCACAGGAAGGCCGTCAACCCCGACCTGACGCGCATGGCCCGCATGGAGGCCAGCCGTTCGCCGTACCCGGACCGCAGACGGGGCCGCGCCATGCGCGAGGCCGACCGTGAGCGCGAGCGCAGACAGCGGTCGAGGGTGTGGACGCCGAGCCGTCCGGAAGTCATCGAACGGCTCGATGCCGAAGGTCTGTTGCCCGCCATCACGTTCATCTTCAGCCGCGCGGCCTGCGAGGCCGCCGTCCAGCAGTGCCTGTACGCGGGACTGCGGCTGAACGACGAGGAGGCACGACTGGAGGTCCGCACCCTCGTCGAGGAGCGCACGGCGACGATTCCCGCCGAGGACCTCCACGTGCTGGGTTACTACGAATGGCTGGAGGGCCTGGAGCGCGGTATAGCGGCTCACCACGCGGGCATGCTGCCGACGTTCAAGGAGGTGGTGGAGGAGCTCTTCGTCCGCGGCCTGGTCAAGGCCGTGTTCGCCACCGAGACCCTCGCGCTCGGCATCAACATGCCCGCCCGCTCGGTGGTGTTGGAGAAGCTCGTCAAGTGGAACGGCGAGCAGCATGCCGACATCACCCCTGGCGAGTACACCCAGTTGACCGGCCGAGCCGGCCGGCGCGGCATCGACATCGAGGGCCATGCGGTCGTGCTCTGGCAGCGCGGCATGAACCCCGACCACCTGGCCGGACTCGCGGGCACGCGCACATATCCACTGCGGTCCAGCTTCAAGCCGTCGTACAACATGGCGGTGAACCTGGTCGAGCAGTTCGGCCGGCACCACTCCCGCGAACTGCTGGAGACGTCGTTCGCGCAGTTCCAGGCGGACCGCTCGGTTGTCGGGATCTCCCGTCAGGTGCAGCGTAACGAAGAGGGGCTGGAGGGCTACAAGGCCTCCATGACCTGCCACCTCGGCGACTTCGAGGAGTACGCGCGACTGCGCCGCGACCTGAAGGACCGTGAGACCGAGCTGGCCAGGCAGGGTGCGGCCCAGCGGTACGCAGAGGCGGCCGTGGCCCTGGAGAAGCTCAAGCCGGGCGATGTCATCCACGTCCCGACGGGCAAGTACGCGGGCCTGGCCCTGGTGCTGGACCCCGGGCTGCCCGCCGGACGGACGAACGGCCACCGTGGCCTGGAACCTCACGACGGGCCGCGCCCGCTCGTGCTGACCGCCGAGCGGCAGGTCAAGCGGCTGGCGTCCGTGGACTTCCCGGTGCCCGTCGAGGCCCTGGAGCGGATGCGCATCCCCAAGTCCTTCAACCCCCGCTCGCCGCAGTCGCGCCAGGATCTGGCCTCCGCGTTGCGTACCAAGGCCGGGCATCTCGTCCCCGACCGGCACCGCAAGAAGCGGTCCGCGGCCGCCGACGACCGCGAGATCGCCAGGCTGCGCACAGAGATCCGAGCCCATCCCTGCCACGGGTGCAACGACCGCGAGGACCACGCCCGCTGGGCCGAGCGCTACCACCGCCTCAAGCGCGACACGGCCCAGCTGGAGCGCCGCATCGAGGGCCGGACGAACACGATCGCGCGGACCTTCGACCGTATCGTCGCGCTGCTGACAGAGCTGGACTACCTGCGCGGCGACGAGGTGACCGAAGACGGCAAGCGGCTCGCTCGGCTGTACAGCGAGCTGGACCTGCTGGCCAGCGAGTGCCTGCGCGAACGCGTCTGGGAAGGGCTCGGGCCCGCTGAACTCGCCGCGTGCGTCTCGGTGTTGGTGTACGAGGCCCGGGTCGGCGACGACGCGCTGGCGCCCAAGCTGCCGTCCGGTAAGGCCAGGGCCGCGCTGGGGGAGACGGTCAGGATCTGGGGGCGGCTCGACGGACTGGAGGAGGAGTTCCGCATCAGCCAGACCGAAGGCGTCGGCCAGCGCGAGCCCGACCTCGGCTTCGCCTGGGCTGCGTACATGTGGGCCTCCGGCAAGGGCCTCGACGAGGTGCTCCGCGAGGCCGAGATGCCCGCCGGTGACTTTGTGCGGTGGTGCAAGCAGGTCATCGATGTGCTCGGGCAGATCTCGGCGGCGGCTCCTGTGGAGGGCTCGACGGTGGCGAAGAGTGCGCGTAAAGCGGTGGATGGGCTGTTGCGGGGCGTGGTGGCGTACTCGTCGGTCGGCTGACGCCCCTGCCTCCGGCGGTGGGGCCCAGGTGCGGCTTGGGTGTATGGGTGCCTGATGCCTGATGCCTGATGCCTGATGCCTGATGCCTGATGCCTGATGCCTGGCGGCTGCGGGCTGAGTGCGGCTGATCCCCCGCGGCGGCCCCGCATGCCGTGACACTATGCGGTCCCGCCGCGGACGTGCCATGCGGCGGGACCGCATGGCACGGCTCCCATGGGGTGCGGGGCCGGCTCAGAGGCGTAGAGGAGTGGACGCGTTCTCCAGCCACCGTGCGCCGTGATGTCGGTAGCCCCTTCGAGCACGGCCGGTTTTTCGAGCACGGCCGGTTCGCACCGGAGGTCCGGGATCTGGCTGGATGCGAGCACAAGGCTGGCTTTCGCCCTGCCAAGAGGCATATTTCGCACGCTCGTTTGAGGCTGGGCAATATGTTCGATTAATTGTCGAGCATGTAAATGAAGCTAAGCCTATCCTCGTCGCTGTCCCGATTTCAGGCGCTTGCTGAATATGACATAGCGATGATCTGGTCGGACTAAGCTCGCCCACGGCGCACCGAGTTGAGGTGCAATCGTGCGCCTGTTCCCAAAGATATCGAAGATCCAGTTTGAACACCCGTAATCAGATCAAGTACCCGAACCACAGCAAGTCACTCCGACCCCCAGCCGATTCGTCTCAAAGGGCATACATGGTGAGTGTTCAATCGCCTCCCGGTGGCCGTGAACTTCCTTACGCGCGCGTGCTGTTGCCGCCCGCCATACTGTTGGCCGCGGTGACCGGGGTCGCCGCCGCCCTGGTGACGGGAGCAGCCCGGATCGCCGTCATCTGGTGCGGAGTCATCACGACCGTCCTGGTCGTCACCGTCGCGTCCCAGGTCGTATGCCGCGGTCGGCGGATCCGTTCCCTGCGCGCCGAACTCGCGCACCGGACTTCCCACCTGGAGCAGCGCATCGCGGCCCACAACGAGGAGTTCCTGCGCCTCGGCGAGGAGATTCTGCCCAGGATGCTGGAATGGCTGCGCGGCGGCCATTCCCCCTCAGAGACGATGCGTCTCGGGATCGCGGAGGACCCCGCCTACCAGCATCTGCCCGAGTCGCAGCGTTCCCTGGTCCGCAGGGTCCTCGACGTCGTCGACAGCGAGGAGTCCCGGCGCGACGTGACGCAGCGCTCCTTCGTCAACATCGCGCGACGCGTCCAGGCGATCGTCCACCAGCAGAACCAAGAACTCCGCGAGATGGAGGAGGACCACGGGCGTAACCCCGATGTCTTCGACGACCTGCTGCGCATCGACCACGGCACCGCGCTGATCGGCCGCCTCGCCGACTCCATCGCCATCCTCGGCGGCGGCCGTCCCGGCCGCCAGTGGCCCGAGCCCGTCCCGCTGTACAGCGTGCTGCGCGGCGCCATGTCCCGCATCCTGGAGTACCGCCGCATCGAGCTGCACTCCATCGCCAAGGTCAACGTCAACGGTGTGTCCGTCGAGCCGCTCATCCACGCAGCGGCCGAACTCCTCGACAACGCCACCCGCTACTCGCCGCCGCAGACCAAGGTGCACGTCGCCGCCGTCGAGGTGCAGACCGGCGTGGCTATCGAGATCGAGGACGCCGGCGTCAGCCTCGGCGAGGAGTCCCGCGCCAAGGTCGAGCACATGCTGGCCATGGCCCAGGCGGGCGTGGAATTCACGGAAATCGGCGACGCCCCGCGCCTCGGCCTCGCCGTCGTCGGCCGACTGTCGACGATGTACGACATGCAGGTCTCGCTGCGTCAGTCCGCGTACGGCGGTGTCCGCGCTGTCATCGTCGTGCCGCGCGCCATGCTCACCGAGGAGCCCGCCACCAGCTTCGCCCACGGTATCGGCGCCGCCGCCCTGCCGACCCTGGACAACGACGGCGTCGCGGGCCCGGATCGCGCGGCGAAGAAGCGCCATCCGACCACGGGCCCGCGCATCCCGTCCTCGGCCGAGTCGCTGATGACCATGGAGGACGATGTCCCCGTCGTCACCGAGTGGACCGCCAACGGCCTGCCGCAGCGCCGCAGCCGGGTGAAGACCCCACTCAGCCAGCGGATGGCCGAGGCCGACGCCGCAGAGGCCGCCGCCGAGGCCGCGCGGGCCGCCACACCCGTGTGGGAGCCCGAGCCGGAGCCGGAGAAGATCGAGCCTCCCGGGGCGTGGATCGAGGAGTTCTGGGCCGGGCTCAAGGGCGAGCCGGACCCGAACGCCTTCACCAGGAACCCGGACGACCCGACGGTGTCCACCGCTGACGACGAGCCGGCCCACGCCGAGGACGACGACGAGGGGGACCTCAAGTGATCAAGCGAGCCAACTTCGACTGGATGCTCAAGGATCTCGCCGACGGTGTACCGGGCATCGAGCAGGTCGTGGTGCTCTCCGCCGACGGACTGCGCATCGCCCGGTACGGCGGTGACGCCGATGCCGCCGACCGCATCGCCGCGGCCTGCGCGGGCCTGCAGAGCCTGGCCGGTGCCGTGTCCACCGAGATCGGCACCGGCGACGGCCGGATGCGCGTGGTCATCATCGAGATCCAGGGCGGCTACTTCTACATGATGGAGGCGGGCCCCAACGCCTACCTCGCGGTCCTCGCCAACGCCATCGCGGAACCCGGCCTGATGAGCAACCGCATGCGCGACCTCGTCGCCCGCATCGGCGCCCATCTGACGAGTCCGCCGCGGCGAAAAGGGCAGACCGTATGACGCCTCCACAGCGTCGGCGGCGCTCCCCCGAGGAACAGCTCCCGCAGCCGGTCGGTCACGGCGCCCAGGACGGTAAGCCGGTGAAGAACCCCGAGCGGCTGTACATCATCACGGGCGTGGCGATCGAGGACGGCGAGCGGGCACCGATCGACCTCGTGACGTTGATCGTGGCGAGTGACGACCCGCCCCCTTCCGCCACCCCGGAGCAGTCGGCGCTGCTCCGGATGTGCCAGGCCCCCCTGTCCGTGGCCGAGATCTCGGCCTACCTCCACCTGCCGTTCAGCGTGGTGACCGTCCTTCTCACCGAGCTGCTGGCGACCGAACTGGTACAGGCACGCGCCCCGGTTGTCCGTCAGGCGCGGGCTGACCGTTCCCTCCTCGAAGCGGTGATGCATGGACTTCAAAAACTCTGACTCGATCACGGGTCCACGGACCGAGGACCACCTGCCGCACACGACCGAGACCGCGGTGAAGATCGTGATCGTGGGCGGCTTCGGGGTCGGCAAGACGACCATGGTCGGCTCCGTCAGCGAGATCAGGCCGCTGACGACCGAGGAGACCATGACGCAGGCCGGTATCGGAGTCGACGACAACTACGGCTCCGAGACCAAGACGGCCACCACCGTGGCCATGGACTTCGGCCGCATCAGCATCACGGACCAGGTGGTGCTCTACCTCTTCGGCACGCCCGGCCAGGAGCGCTTCTGGTTCCTGTGGAACGGCCTGTTCGAGGGCGCTCTCGGTGCGGTCGTCCTGCTCGATACACGCCGACTGGAGGTCAGCTTCGACGTCATCGGGCGTCTGGAGGAGCGGGGTGTGCCGTTCGTCGTCGCTGTCAACACCTTCCCGGACGGGCCCCGCTACCCCGTCGAGGAACTCCGCTCGGCGCTCGACCTGCCCAAGGAGATCCCCATCGTGGAGTGCGACGCACGGCGCCGCGCCTCCAGCCGGGATGTGCTGATGAGGCTGATGCACTTCCTGCACTCGCTGACGACGGCGAAGGCACACGTGTGAACCACGTACCGGCCGGACCGTACGGCCCCACCCCCAGGGCCGTACGGCCTCCGCACGTCCCATGAGCTGTCCCATGAGCCGCAGACGAGGTACCTGAATCTGACGCGCGCGGCCGTACGAGCTCCCCCGAGCTGCGTACGCCCGTGCGGTTCGTGCGGTTCGGTACCTCGTCCCCGTCCTGCGCTCGTCCCCGTCCTGCGCTCGTCTCCCTCCCGCACGTCTTTCTCCCGCGCACGTCCCCGTCCTGCGCACACCCCAGTCCCCACCTCTGCACACGGATCCCTCTCAGCTTCGGAGCGACCATCGTGACGCCTGAATCCCTCTCCCCGACCGGTATGGACGACCCCACGGCGGTCCCGCCGCCCGGCTGCCCCGCCCACGGCAACGGCACCGGCAACGGCACCGGCCCAGGCGGGCTGCGCCGGCTGCATGGTCCCGAAGCGGAGGACCTGAGAGCCGTGTACGAGAAGCTGCGCGCCGAGCACGGCAACGTGGCTCCCGCGCTGCTCCACGACGACGTACCGCTCTGGGTGGTGCTCGGCCACAGCGAGAACATGCAGATGGTCCGCAGCCCCTCGCAGTTCAGCCGCGACAACCGCCTCTGGAACAAACTCCTGGACGGCACGATCAAGCCCGACCACCCGTACATGCCGCACATCGCCTGGCAACCCATCTGCGCCCACGCCGAGGGCGACGAGCATCTGCGGCTGCGCGGCGCGATCACCGGCGCCATCTCGACCCTCGACCACCGGGCCGTCCGCCGCCACATCAACCGCGCGACCCAGCAGCTTGTCAACGCGTTCTGTGAGAAGGGCAGGGCCGAGCTGGTCAGCCAGTTCGCCGAGCACCTTCCGATGGCGGTGATGTGCGAGATCCTCGGCATGCCGGAGGAGTACAACGACCGGTATGTGCAGGCTGCCCGCGACCTGCTCAGGGGCACCGAGACCGCGATCGCCAGCAACCAGTACATCA
Organism: uncultured Actinomycetota bacterium; assembly: GCA_963711935.1. GTDB lineage: Bacteria > Actinomycetota > Actinomycetes > Streptomycetales > Streptomycetaceae > Streptomyces. Next base: position 306,774 of record CAVQGD010000029.1, on the reverse strand, counting down.
CGGACGCCCTGGTGCGGCTCACCGCCCGCCGCCGCGCCGAACCCACGGAGGACTTCGCCAGCTACCTCATCACCCACCCGGCACAGCTCACGGACGAGGAGGTCACCCAGCACCTGCGCCTGGTCCTGATCGCCGCGTACGAGGCCAGCGCCAACCTCATCGCCAACGTGCTGCGGATGGTGCTCACCGACCCACGCTTCCGTCCCCGGCTGAACGGCGGCCAGATGACGGTTCCCGAGGCGGTCGAGCAGAGTCTGTGGGACGAGCCGCCGTTCAGTACTGTCTTCGCCTACTTCGCCAAGCAGGAGACGGAGTTGGGGGGCCAGCGGATCCGTAAGGGCGACGCCCTGCTCCACGGCATCGCGGCGGGCAACGTCGACCCGCGTGTCCGCCCCGACCTCAAGGCCAATATGCAGGGCAACCGCTCCCACCTCGCCTTCGGCGGCGGCCCTCACGAGTGCCCGGGCCAGGACATCGCCCGTGCCATCGCCGATGTCGGCGTCGACGCGCTGCTGACGCGTATCCCGGATGTCCAACTCGACTGCGCGGAAGACGAGCTGAGCTGGCAGGAGACACTCTCGAACCGGCATCTGGTGAAACTGCCGGTGAGGTTCGTGCCGAAGTGCCAGCAAGACGTCCAACAGCCGCCCGCAGCCCACCCGGTGCCGCCGCGTCCGAGCCTGCAGGTGAGCACCCCGCGGCCCACGGCTCCGCGGCCCACGGCTCCGCGGCCCGCCGCCCCGGCCGCCGCACCGGCGGCACCGGCCGCCGAGCCAGTACGGGCCCCGGAACCGGCACGGGAGATCCCCGCCCCGGCACCGGCACTGGTCCCCGAACCGGCACCGATCCCCGAACCGGCCCGTCGGCCGGGTGTGTTCCGGCGCTTCTTGCGCTGGTGGAGCGGCGACTGAGCCGGCCCGGGGCCGGGACTACCGCGCCCACTCCTCGTACGACGACCAGGCCCGCAGCGCGCGCGGGCTGACGAAGCGGTGCTCGCGCCCCGTGACCGGATCGGTGAACTCCAGCACCCGCGCCAGCAGTTGGAGCGGATGCCGGAAGTCACCGGCCGCCACGGGGCCGGTCACCACCGGATAGAGGGGATCGCCGAGGATCGGTACCCCCAACGCGCTCATATGCACCCTGAGTTGGTGCGTCTGCCCGGTACGGGGTATCAGCCGGTACCGCCCCAGCTCGCTCCGGTGCTCCAGCAGCTCGACGCGGCTGACGGCATTGGGATCGCCCTCCACCTCGCGCGCCGCCACGACCCCGCGCTCCTTGACGATCCGGCTGCGGACGGTGCGCGGCAGGGCCAGCGCCGGGGAGTACGGGGCCACGGCCTCGTATTCCTTCGCCACGCGCCGGTCGCGGAACAGTGACTGGTACGCACCCCGTTCCCCGGGCCGCACGGTGAACAGCACCAGCCCGGCTGTCAGCCGGTCCAGCCGGTGTGCGGCGCTCAGCGTCGGAACCTCCAGCTCCCGCCGCAGCCGCGCCAGGGCCGTCTCGGCGACATGGCTGCCGCGCGGCGTGGTGGCCAGGAAGTGCGGCTTGTCGGCCACGACGACGTGCTCGTCCCGGTACACGACGTCGACCGTGAACGGCACCCGCTCCTCGTCGGGCAGCTCCCGGTGGAACCACACGAACATCCCCGGCACATACGCCATGTCCCGCGGCACCGGACGCCCGTCGGCGTCCACGATCCGCCCCGCCTCGAGCATCCCGTCGATCACCCCCTCCCCGGCCGCGAGCCGGGTCACGAGATGATCACGCACGGTCGCCCACGCCTCCCCGGCCGGCAAGCGCACCCGTACCGGATCCACCCCGTCGTGCTGCGGCAGAGGAGAGGGCGGGGGCGGGCTTCTGCGTCTCATCACGATCAAGCGTACGAGAGGGCATCATGCCCCTCCCCGCGCGCGTGGAGGGCGGGTGCCCCTCCGCGCGCGTGCGGGGCGGCTTATCTGGCGCTGTGCCTCCTGCTCCCCGACTACTGGGCTTCTGCGCGCGTGCGGGGCGAGTGACCCTCCGCGCGCGAGCTCACACGGTCGTGGACGTGCCCTCCTGTTCCGCCTCCACCCGTGCGTTCCACTCCTGCTTGGCCACCTGCCAGTTGTCCTCGTTGTGCCCGAGCCGCCAGTAGCCGGAGACCGACAGGTCCTCGCGGGGAACCTGGCGCTCGACGCGCAGCAGACGGCGCAGCTCCTTCACGAAGGCGGCCTCGCCGTGGACGAAGGCGTGCAGGCGGCCTTCGGGGAACTCCAGCGCGCGGACGGCCTCGACGAGCGCCTCACCCACGGCACGGTCCCCGCGGTGCAGCCAGACGACCTCCACATCGGAGGCGATCTTCTGCTCCTCCTCGGCGTCGGAGACCTCGATGAAGGCGTGGACCTCGGCGCCGGCGGGCATCGCCTCCAGCGCGGCAGCGATGGCGGGCAGCGCGCTCTCGTCACCGGCGAGCAGATGCCAGTCGGCGCTCGGGTCCGGCGCGTACGCACCGCCGGGGCCGAGCAGCCGGACGAGCTCGCCCGGCTGGACCCGCGTGGCCCACGGACCGGCGAGGCCCTCGTCGCCGTGGACCACGAAGTCCAGGGTCAGCTCGCGCAGTCGGGGGTCCCAGGCGCGCACCGTGTACGTCCGGTTCACGGGCCACTGCTCGCGCGGGAACTCCGCACGGATCCGCTCCATGTCGAACGGCTCCGGGTAGCTCACACCTTCGGGGCCGAAGAGCAGCTTCACGTAGTGGTCGGTGCTGCCCCTCGTGCCGAACCCGGCGAGCCCCTCGCCGCCGAGGACGACGCGCTGCATGTGCGGGGTCAGCCGCTCGGTGCGGACGACTCGCGCGGAGTGGGGCTTCGGGATCCTGCGTGCCGGACGCTCTGCCATGACAGCCTCCCCATTACATGACTAAGGCTTGCCTAAGTTAGCACCTTCCCCTGGACAACACCTCCGGACAACCCCTCTGGATAACACCTCACGAGTGAGGTGCGGAGGTAAAGCCGGGGCACGATCTCGCGCTCGGAGCGGTTCCTTACCTGCGCACACACGGCAGAGGCGGCAGAGCTGTGAGTATCGCCACAGGGGGGAGGAGTGTGGGAGGGCCACGTGAGGAGCGCCGCTCACCCCGCGGCCGCGCGTACCGATCAGGTCCGCAGCGTCGTGAGCAGCCGCCGCAGCGAACCGCCCAGGCCCCAGCGCGCGGCGAGTCCCTCCAGCGCCGCCGGGTCCCGCGGTTCGCGCGGGAGGGCCGTGTCCACACCGGGCAGGGGTACGTCGCCCGCGACCCGTACGACCTTCGGCGCGACCGCGACGTAGGGGCGCGCCTCGTCGAGCCGCTTGCGCTGCGACGGCGTCAGCTTCGACGTCGGGTCGTCGACCGCCGCCATGATCCCGGCCAGGTCGCCGAACTCGGCCAGCAGCTTCGCGGCCGTCTTCTCGCCGATGCCCGGCACGCCCGGGCAGCCCGTCGCTCGGGTCGCCGCGCAGCAGCGCCAGATCCGCGTAACCGTCGCCCGTCCACCCCGTACTTCTCGCGCAGCCACGCCTCGTCGGTGAGCTGGAGGGTGCCCACGCCCTTGAGCGGGTACAGCACGCGTACCCCGCGCGCGTCGTCCACCAGCTGGTACAGGTCGCGGTCGCCGGTGACGATGTCGACCGGGCCCTTCGCGCGCGCCGTGAACGTGCCGATCACGTCGTCCGCCTCGTACCCCTCGACGCCCACGCGCGCGATGCCCAGCGCGTCCAGGACCTCCTCGATGACCGGCACCTGCGGCGACAGCGTGTCCGGCACCTCCTCCGCGTCCGGCCCTGCCTCGTGTCTCCTCGGCGACGCGGTGCGCCTTGTAGGAGGGGATCAGCTCGACCCGCCACTGCGGCCGCCAGTCCGCGTCCATGCAGGCCACCAGGTCGTCGGGCCGGTGGTCCTGGACCAGGCGGTCGATGAAGTCGAGCAGCCCGCGCACGGCGTTCACCGGGCGTGCCGTCCGGGGCCCTCACGGAGTCCGGCACCCCGAAGTAGGCGCGGAAGTAGAGGGAGGCGGTGTCGAGGAGCATCAGGCGTCGGGTCACGCTTCCGCATCATGCCGTACGGCACCGACAGCCAGTGCCCGGCATCTGCCCGCCCCTCGCCCTGTGGCCCTGAGCCTTACGCGATGTGACTGTGAGAGGGCAGGCGCGGGAAACGGTTTGCCGAACATGCATAGGGTGCAGAGAACTCATCAGAAGAACGCACCGGGTGAGTAGTGGAAAAGTGGTGTATCAGGAGCGGCGGACCGACGAGCGAAGGAAGGAGCCGGAGCGATGGGCGACCACAAAGAACAGCCCCTTCGGGTAGGTGCGGCCGTCCGGCGGCGGCGCCGGACACTGGAGCTCACGCTTGCCGTCGTGGCCGAGCGCAGCGGCCTGTCGGTGCCCTTCCTGAGCCAGGTGGAGAACGAGCGGGCCCGCCCCAGCAAGCGCTCTTTGGAGCGCATCGCCGGCGCTCTCGCCACCACCTCCGTCGAGCTGCTCGCCGCGGCCGACCCGGCGTGCAGTGTCGATGTGGTGCGCGTCAACACGGACGCCTACGCGCTCCCCGGGTCCCGTACGCGCTCTCTGGTGCGCGGCCACCACCAACTGCACGCCACGGAGTTCACCGGCGACCACGACGAGGGCCGGGAAGTCCAGCACCGCAACGACGAGTTGATGTACGTGGCCGACGGCGCCGTCGAGGTCGAGGCGGAGGGCCGCGCCCACCGGCTCGGGCGCGGTGACACCCTGTACATGACCGGGGGTGTACGGCACCGGTGGCGGGCCACGGTGCCGGACACCCGCGTGATCGTGGTGGCCGTCGCGGACCACATCGAGGTCCTGGAGGACCGGCACCGGCGCGGTGCGTGACCCGTCGTGTGCCCTTCGCTCCGGGTGATCTCCTTACGTCCCCTCGCTGACCGAGGCCGGGGCACTCCCGATGCCGGGCCCGCAGGTCAGCGGTCCTCTCGCGGGATCGCGGAAACATCACGGGGGAGACGCTGTGAGCAGCTGGGGATGCCAGGGCCCCACCAGGGAGTCCGTGCGGAACGGCACATAAGCTGGGGTTATGGGCAAGGGTGAGGGGCAGCGCGTGTACGGCGCCGGTGTACCCCGGAGCGGGCTGGCACACCGAGTGCCGGATCTCGGGGCGCTGGAGCTGTTGCTGGCTGTGGCGCGGCTCGGGTCGCTGGGGCGGGCCGCGCGGGAGGTGGGGATCACACAGCCGGCGGCGAGCAGCCGGATCCGTTCCATGGAGCGGCAGCTGGGCGTGGCCCTGGTCGACCGCTCCCCGCGGGGGTCGCGGCTCACGGACGCGGGCGCGCTGGTCACGGACTGGGCGCGGCGGGTGGTGGAGGCGGCCGAGGCGTTCGACGCGGGAGCGCAGGCGCTCAGGGACCGGCGGGACTCCCGGCTGCGTGTCGCGGCGAGCATGACGATCGCGGAGTACCTGCTGCCGGGCTGGCTCCTCGCGCTGCGCGCCCAGCGCCCGGACACGGCGGTGTCGCTGCTCGCCGGCAACTCGTCGGCCGTCGCCGAGCGGTTGCTGGCGGGCGAGGCGGATCTCGGATTCGTGGAGGGGCTGAGCGTGCCCGTGGGCCTGGACTCGGTGGTCGTCGCCCACGACCGTCTGATCGTGGTGACGGCGCCGGGGCATCCGTGGGCGCGGCGCCGGAAGCCGTTGGACGCGGGCGAGCTGGCCGCGACTCCGCTGATCCTGCGTGAGGAGGGTTCCGGGACGCGGCAGGTGCTGGACGCGGCGCTGGGGGGCCTGGCGCGTCCGCTGATCGAGCTGTCCTCGACGACTGCGGTGAAGGCCGCCGCGGTGAGTGGTGCGGGGCCTGCGGTACTGAGCGAACTGGCCCTCGGTGAGGAACTGTCGGCCCGGCGCCTGGTGAGCATTCCGCTGGACGGGGTCCGTCTGCGTCGGGCGCTGCGGGCTGTGTGGCCCACGGGGCATCGGCCCACGGGGCCGGCGCGGGAGCTGCTGGCGTTGACCCGGAGCCGGACGGCGTGACCGCTGGAGGGATCCGCCCCCGCCGCCTCCAATGGGGCATGTTCATACCTTTGCAGGGGTGTGCGGTGCGAGGCACGCCCTCGCGGCGTCACTCACGCCGGAAAGCCCCGCAACAGCGCCGCAGTCCCCGCGCAGTGCTCCCGCGTCCTCTCTCGCGCCCCCTCCGCGTCGCCGTCCAGCACCGCCTCGACGATCGCGCCGTGCTGCCGCTGTGAGTGCTCCAGGTTCCGCACCCGCAAAGGAACGCAGTCGAGCAGGTCGTTGACGGTCGCCCGGACGGCCGCGTACTGGGCCGTGAGCGAGGGCGAACCGCTCAGTTCCGCGAGTGTGAGGTGGAACAGGGTGTCGAGGCGGCGGTAGTCGGCCAGGGGTGCGTCCCGCGTGCGGGCCAGCGCGTCGCGGAGGCGGGCCGCCTGCTCGCCGGTCAGGCCGTGCGCCGCGCACAGCCCGGCCGCGCCCACTTCCAGGACCTCACGGAAGCGCAGTACGTCCTCGATGTCGATCTTCTCGATACGGCGCCGCAGCTCCTCCTCGCCGCCCACGCCGGTCCGGGGGAGCACGAACGTGCCGCCGTACCGGCCACGGCGGGACTCCACCAGTCCCTCGCCCTGGAGCGCCTTGAGGACCTCGCGCAGTGTCACCCGGCTGATCCCGAGCCGCTCGGCCAGCTCCCGCTCGGCGGGCAGCCGCTCACCGCCGGGCACCAGGCCGAGCCGTACGACCTGAAGGATCCGCTCCAGGGCCTCCTCGAAGCCGTTGTCCGCACGCACCGGCCGCAGTACCGGGGCCGGCCCGTCCGCCGCGCCGCCGTCAGGATCCACCGGCATAGGGCCGTGCCCCCTTCCCAAGCAATGGTTCTCCGCAATACCTTATGGCTCTCGGTCCGGCCGCAGAAGCGCCAAGCCCGGCCGCAGAAGTGCCGGCCCGGCCGCAGAAGCGCAAAGAAGCGTGAAGAAGCCCCAAGGAGGCCCTCCCGTGGCAGACCGCACACCCCCGCTCGGTGTCGAGGAACTGCACGCCCTTGTCGCGGGCGGCGAGATCGACACCGTCGTCCTGGCCTTCCCCGACATGCAGGGGCGCCTCCAGGGCAAGCGGTTCGCCGCGCGTTTCTTCCTCGACGAGGTGCTGGAACACGGCACCGAGGGCTGCGACTACCTGCTGGCCGTCGACACCGAGATGAACACCGTCGACGGGTACACGATGTCCTCCTGGGACCGCGGCTACGGCGACTTCGCCATGCACCCGGACCTGAGCACACTGCGCCGGGTGCCCTGGAACAAGGGCACGGCCCTGCTGATCGCCGACCTCGCCTGGAACGACGGCTCGCCGGTCCTCGCCGCGCCCCGGCAGATCCTGCGCCGCCAGCTCGACCGGCTCGCCGGGCTCGACTACACCGCCCGGGTCGGCACCGAGCTGGAGTTCCTCGTCTTCAAGGACACGTACGAACAGGCCTGGGACGCGAACTACACCGGTCTTCTTCGCAGGGTGCCTCGGCCTTCAGGCCGGGGGTGAATGCGACATCAACTCGTACAAGCGGTTCCAGCCGGGCTCGTTCGCGCCGACCGCCGTGGCCTGGGGATACGACAACCGGACGTGCGCGCTCCGGGTGGTCGGCCACGGGCGCTCGATGCGGTTCGAGAACCGGCTGCCCGGCGGTGACGTCAACCCGCACCTCGCCGTCGCGGGCCTCGTCGCGGCCGGGCTGTACGGCATCGAGCAGAAACTGGAGCTTCCCGAGGCTTGTCCGGGCAACGCGTACACCGCCGAGTACGCGCACGTGCCCACCACCCTGCGCGAGGCCGCCGAACTCTGGGAGAACAGCCCCCTCGCCAAGGCCGCTTTCGGCGAGGAGGTGGTCGCGCACTACCGCAACATGGCGCGCGTCGAGCTGGACGCCTTCGACGCCGCGGTGACCGACTGGGAGCTGCGCCGCTCCTTCGAACGCATGTGAAAGGTCCCTCCTTGTCGAACGAGCAGGAGTTCCAGGTACTCGACGAGGCGGGCAACGCCTTCACCGCACACCCCGACGTCGCGAAGATCGTCTTCACCAGTACGGAGGCCTGAGCCGCTCATGACCGAAGAAAGCATCTGCCGCCGTCTCGTCGGCCGTACCGCCGTCATCACCGGTGCCGGCAGCGGCATCGGCCTCGCCACCGCGCGCCGGCTCGCCTCCGAGGGGGCCCATGTGGTCTGCGGCGACGTCGACGAGACACGCGGCAAGGCGGTCGCCGAGGAGGTCGGCGGGATCTTCGTGAAGGTCGACGTCACCGCCCCCGAGCAGGTCGAAGCCCTGTTCAAGGCCGCCTACAACACCTATGGCAGCGTCGACATCGCCTTCAACAACGCGGGCATCTCACCGCCCGACGACGACTCCATCCTGGAGACCGGCCTGGAGGCCTGGAAGCGGGTCCAGGAGGTCAACCTCACCTCCGTGTACCTGTGCTGCAAGGCCGCCCTTCCCTACATGCGGCGCCAGGGCAAGGGCTCGATCATCAACACCGCGTCGTTCGTGGCCCGTATGGGTGCGGCGACCTCGCAGATCTCGTACACGGCCTCCAAGGGCGGCGTGCTGGCCATGTCCCGTGAGCTGGGCGTGCAGTTCGCGAGGGAGGGCATCCGTGTCAACGCGCTGTGCCCGGGCCCGGTCAACACCCCGCTCCTCCAGGAGCTGTTCGCCAAGGACCCCGAGCGGGCCGCACGCCGACTCGTGCACATTCCGCTCGGACGGTTCGCGGAGGCCACGGAGATCGCGGCAGCGGTCGCGTTCCTCGCCAGCGACGACTCGTCCTTCGTCAACGCCACCGACTTCCTGGTGGACGGAGGCATTTCGGGCGCGTATGTCACGCCGCTGTAGGCCCCCTGCTGATGACCTGGGAGCGAGGGGGAGCGGCGTCGCGGCGTCCGGCACGGACCTCCCCCACTGCCTTGCTCAAGGGCGTGGGGCCCCAGCGGCGTTGCCGAAAGGCCCTGGCGAGCGCGGTCAGCGGCACGGCAGTCATGACCGAAGCCCGTCAGACTCGATCCCCACAGGGTCTCGATTCCCACAGGGTAGGGGGACGTTCCGGGCAGATGCCCTGGTCGTGCGGACCGGTTCCCTCCCCGCGCGCGTCAGCACGTAGAGTGACGCGAACGCAAGGGGACGACCCGGCCGGGGATGGCCATGCGCCACCGCGGGTACGGATGCCCGTGGCGGACACCCAGGCAGACATCTCTCAGGTTGCTGACCGCTCCCCACGAGCGGACGGAACACCGGGACGACACCCGAAAAGGCCCGGGTACGAGGAAACGGGGGGTGTATGAGCACGGAAGCGCGTCGCGCCTCCACCGCCCCACGCCCCACGCCCCCACGCCCCACGACTCCGCCGCGCCCGGCGACACTTCCGGGGGCGTTCGGTCCGAGTGGTCCTGTGGCTCCCGGGGATCCTTCGACGGGTTCCGCTCCGGAGGGAAATCTCCGCCAGCCCGCCGGACAGGGGGCCGCCCCGGCATCCCCGGTCACCCTTCCTCCGCCCACGGCCTCGGCGCGGTTCCCCGACGCGGCGCCGCCGACGGCGGCAGTCACCTCCGTACAGTCCGCTGCCGCACCGCACCGCCCGGGCGGCGCGTCCTCTGACACCGGTCGTGGCACTCCGCTCAGGCCCAGCGCTCCGCCCAGGCCCAGTGCTCCCCCCACGGCAGCGCCCCGCCGTACCGCCGTACCCGAGGAGAGCCCCAACGAGTCGACCACCCGCCTGCGGCTCATCCGGGACGAGAAACCGACCGGCTGGTCACCCCCTTCGGGCTCCCCCCGCTCAGGCTCCTCCCGGCGTGCCCTCGAGGCACTCGACTGGGCGCGCGGTGTGCGCCCGGGACGCCCGTACGTCACCTTCGCGCAGCCCGACACGTACCACTCCGAGACGTACGACCACGCCGCGCGCCTGAGACCCGGCCGCCCTCGCACCGTGGCGGCCGTCGCCTGCGTCGTCCTCGGCCTCGGCCTCATCGGCGGGGCGGTGACCGGGAGTTGGCTGACCGGGGAGACGGGCGAGGAGGGCGACCGCGGCAGTTTCGCGGCGGCCGGAGAGCTGTGGCACAGCGTGCCCGTCGACGAGCTGTTCCCGCCGACTGTCGACGGCGAGGGCGCCGGACCCGGGGGCGCCGACCGCACCTGGACGCGGATCGCCGTCGCACCCGACAGCGGCTGCCCGGCGATGCCTTCGACCCGCTGCTGCGCAAGGCCCTCTCGCCGGTCGGCTGCCTCCGGCTGCTGCGCGCCACCTACACTGACGCGACCCGCAGCCATCTCCCCACCGTGGGCCTGCTGTTCACCAAGGCCGACTCCGCCGCCATGGCTTTCCTGAAGTCCCGCTTCGAGAAGGAGGGCCTCGACCGGCGCACCGACCTGATGCCCCTCCCGTACGCCGCGCAGGGCACCCTCGCCGCCGGGTTCGGCGCCGACCAGCGCGCGTCCTGGACCGTCTCTGTCCTCACCGACGCCCCGGTCGTCGTCTACGCGGTTTCCGGCTTCGCCGACGGCCGCACCGTCACCGAGCCGCAGCCCGCGGAGGAGGCCATGAAGTCCGGCGCCACCACGGCCCCCGCCCAGTCCGGCCTCGGCCACGAGGCACAGGGCCTCGCCGACCGTATCGAACGTGGCCTCCGCAAGACGCTCTCCTCGGCCGGGGGCAGGTCCTCATGACCCGCACGACCCGCACGACCCGCAGGACGCTCCTCACCCGCATGCCCCGCACGAAGGCCTGCGGCATCACGAAGGCCTGCGGCAACCGCAGAACCGGCGTGCTGAGCCTGCTTCTTGCCGCCTCCCTCGCTCTCGCCCCCTCCACCGCCGCCCACGCGGACAGCATCCGCGCCCAGCAGTGGGCCCTGGACGCCATGCACCCCAAAAAGGCCTGGCGGACCACCAAGGGAGGGGGGATCACCGTCGCCGTTCTCGACACGGGCGTCGACGGCCGCCACCCCGACCTCGCGGGCAACGTCCTGGCCGGCAAGGACATGGTCGGCTTCGGGGCCGAGCCGGGGCGACCGCCCCTGGGCCCGGCACGGCACCGCCATGGCCGGGATCATCGCCGGGCACGGACACGGCCCCGGCAACGGCGACGGCGTCATGGGCATCGCCCCCGAGGCCAAGATCCTCCCCGTCCGCGTCATCCTCGAGGACAGCGACCCCGCCCGCGCCAAGGCCCGCAGCACCCGCGGCAACGCCCTCGCCGAGGGCATCCGCTGGGCCGCCGACCAGGGCGCCGACGTCATCAACCTCTCCCTCGGCGACGACTGCAAGTCCGCCCACCCCGAGCCCACCGAGGACGCCGCGGTCCGGTACGCCCTCAGGAAGGGCTCCGTCGTCGTCGCCTCGGCCGGCAACGGCGGCGAGAAGGGCGACCACGTCTCGTACCCGGCCGCCTACCCGGGCGTGATCGCGGTGACCGCCGTCGACCGCTACGGCACCCGCGCCCCCTTCTCCACCCGCCGCTGGTACGCCACCGTCAGCGCCCCCGGCGTCGACGTCGTCATCGCCGACCCCGACCGCGAGTACTACGAGGGCTGGGGCACCAGCGCCGCCGCCGCGTTCGTCTCCGGCGCGGTCGCCCTCGTCCGGTCCGCCCACCCGGACCTGACCCCCGCCCAGATCAAGCAGCTTCTGGAGGACACCGCCCGCAACGCCCCCGACGGCGGCCGCGACGACTCCCGCGGCTTCGGCTTCGTCGACCCGGCGGCCGCGATCAAGGCAGGCGGCAGCCTCCGGCCGGAGAGCCTGCGCGCGGCTGCTTACGATCGGGAGTACTTCGGCTCCGGCCCGGACACGGCCCAGGACGACGAGGGTGCCTTCAGCTGGGCGGCCCCGGTCACGGGCGGCGTCGGCGTGCTGCTGCTGGGCGGCGCGGCGGTGGTGCTGTGGTGGGGCCGCAGCCCGAGGTGGTACGAGGACCTGCGGGAGAGGTTCTAGAAGCACCGGCGTTTTACCCCCGTATTACCCCCGTACAGTCCCGGCAGGCATCCCTGGGTAGGGTCGGTGACCGTGGCGAACAAGAACATTCCCGACCCCGGCTTCTGCGACGACGACGGCTCGGCCGACCCCCGGCTGAGCGCGGCGCTCACGGCCTGGGCCGAGGACCGCACCGCCGTGGGCCCCGTCCTGGAGGCACTCAGGGGCGCCCGGCTGCTTGTGCCCGTCGTGGCCGTCCTCGGCGAGGTCGAAGAGGACCACCAGGAAGGGCGCGGAGCGCTTCCGCGGAAGGGTGGCGGTGGGCGACGGGAAACAGAAGGGCGCGGAGCGCTTCCGCAGAAGGGTGGCGGTGGGCGACGGGAAACAGAAGGGCGCGGAGCGCTTCCGCAGAAGGGTGGCGGTGGGCGACGGGAAACAGAAGGGCGCGGAGCGCTTCCGCAGAAGGGTGGCGGTGGGCGACGGGCGGGCGGCTTGCGTCAGGAGAAGACCAGCGACATGGCTGTCCCCACGCTGAAGGCCGGCCACCGCACCGCCCTCCCCGTTTTCACGTCCACCGACGTCGCTGGCCCGCTGGGACCCGCCGCCCGCCCTGTCGCCGTGCCCCTGCACCAGGCCCTTCAGGCCGCCGCGCACGAGAAGGCCGACACGGTTGTGCTGGACCTGGCCGGGCCCGGTGCCGTACGAGCTGACCGGCGCCGCGTCCTGCTCGGCGCTGGCCGAGGGGCGCACGACGACGGACCCGCTCGCCGACCCGGCCGTCGTCGAGGCCGTACGAGGCGCCGTGGCCGCCGAGCCCGCCGTGCTCCGCGCCCACCTCGGGCCGGGACAGGCCGACGGCACCCTCGCCCTCGTACTGGATCCGTCCGCGCCCCCGGCCGAGGCGGCCCGCGCGGTCGCCGAGCGTCTCGCGGCCGACGAAACGCTGACGGGCCCGCCTGGTACGCGGCCTCGACCTGGCACTCCTGCCGCCGGGGCGACACCGCCGGGCGAGCCCCTGTACGTACGCGTACGCCGAGTGACGTCGACCCTGGTCCGTACGCCGGTGCATCAGCCGCGGTGCCGGCCTGGTCAGCCGTAGACCGGGCCCGTGTACTTCTCGCCCGGACCCTGGCCCGGCTCGTCCGGGACGAGCGACGCCTCGCGGAACGCCAGCTGCAGCGACTTCAGGCCGTCGCGCAGCGGGGCCGCGTGGAAGGAGCTGATCTCGGTCGCGCTCGCGTCGAGCAGGCCGGCCAGGGCGTGCACCAGCTTGCGGGCCTCGTCCAGGTCCTTGTGCTTGTCGCCCTCCTCGGTCAGACCGAGCTTCACGGCGGCGGCGCTCATCAGGTTGCACGGCGACCGTCACGATCACCTCGACCGCCGGGACCTCCGCGATGTCGCGGGTCATGGCGTCGAAGTCGGGGGTTCAAGCGGAGTCGGTCGACTCGTGGAGCCGGACGACTGGAGCTAGGGTCCGCGGAGTCCGGGAGCGATGTCACTCATGCCCCCACGATAGGTCCCGGGCGGAGCCGGCCCCGGTTGGCCTGAGTTAGCCTCAGCTGGCAGGAGCTGGTAGCCTTGGGTAACGACCGGTCGGATGCGCTCAGACGCATGTCAGCGTCCCGGCCCGCAAGTGGAGGCTCCGATCTCCCACCTGACCGTCCCCCGGGACGGCGGGTCACCCGGTCAGGCGGCCACCATCGTTCCGTACGGACGATGGAGTCGCCCGAATGCGCGCCCCGCGGCTCACCGCGGCGGTGCTCCGGTCAGTCTTGGAGCCCCGCCTGTGTCCCGTCCGGGGCATTTTTCATGCGCCGCGATGGTTGGTCCTATGACAACCAGACATACGCGGCTGTCCGCCAGACCGTCGTGTGGTGCTACCGAGGAGGATCCATCAGCGCCGAGCCCCGCATCAACGACCGGATTCGCGTTCCCGAGGTGCGACTTGTCGGTCCCAGTGGCGAGCAGGTCGGCATCGTGCCGCTTGCCAAGGCCCTGGAGCTTGCGCAGGAGTACGACCTCGACCTGGTCGAGGTCGCGGCGAACGCCCGTCCGCCGGTGTGCAAGCTCATGGACTACGGGAAGTTCAAGTACGAGTCGGCCATGAAGGCCCGTGAGGCGCGCAAGAACCAGGCGCACACGGTCATCAAGGAGATGAAGCTCCGGCCGAAGATCGACCCGCACGACTATGACACCAAGAAGGGTCACGTCGTCCGGTTCCTCAAGCAGGGCGACAAGGTCAAGATCACGATCATGTTCCGTGGTCGCGAGCAGTCCCGGCCCGAGCTGGGCTACCGACTGCTGCAGCGTCTCGCGGACGGACGTCGAGGACCTCGGCTTCGTCGAGTCGAACCCGAAGCAGGACGGCCGCAACATGATCATGGTTCTCGGTCCGCACAAGAAGAAGACCGAGGCGATGGCCGAGGCCCGTGAGGCGCAGGCCGCCCGCAAGGCCGAGCGCCAGGGTCGCGTCGGTGTGGCCGACCGAGGCGCCCGCCGAGGAGCCTGCCGAGGCGTGACCCCGGGACGCGAGTCCGGGATTACCGCCCTGGGCGCGAGTCCAGGGACGTAACCGATAAACAGGACGCTCTGCCGTGCCCGGTTTCACGACCGGGCACCGGAGCGCCACCGACGAGGAGAGAACGGCGCTATGCCGAAGAACAAGTCGCACAGCGGTGCCAGTAAGCGCTTCAAGATCACCGGCTCCGGCAAGGTGCTCCGCGAGCGCGCCGGCAAGCGCCACCTGCTCGAGCACAAGTCGTCCACGCTGACGCGTCGCCTCACCGGCAACGCCGAGATGGCCCCGGGCGACGCCAAGAAGATCAAGAAGCTTCTCGGCAAGTGACGTCCGCGCCGCATCCCGCGCGCCGGGAGCGTGACGTCGAGACCGGGACCCAATCGTTTCCGGGCCGTGTGAGGATCACCACGGCCCCGCTACAAGGAGTTAACAAGTGGCACGCGTCAAGCGGGCAGTCAACGCCCACAAGAAGCGCCGGGCGATCCTCGAGCAGGCCAGCGGCTACCGCGGTCAGCGTTCGCGCCTGTACCGCAAGGCCAAGGAGCAGGTCACCCACTCGCTGGTCTACAACTACAACGACCGCAAGAAGCGCAAGGGCGACTTCCGTCAGCTGTGGATCCAGCGCATCAACGCCGCGGCCCGCGCCAACGGCATGACGTACAACCGCTTCATCCAGGGTCTGAAGGCCGCCAACGTCGAGGTCGACCGCAAGATCCTGGCCGAGCTGGCCGTCAACGACGCCGGCGCGTTCGCCGCGCTCGTCGAGGTCGCCCAGAAGGCGCTGCCGAGCGACGTCAACGCGCCGAAGGCGGCGTGACGCAGCGTCGGCTGCGGCCGCGTACGTAACGCGACCTGGACCCGCAGGCTGTCCGCCGCCTGCGGGTCCGAGTGCGTCCGGCGGCCGGTTCTTTCGCCCGCGCACCGTACGAACCCCCTCCGTCGTCCGACCGAAGGTGCCCCATGCCCCCCGCCCCCGAGCTGATCTCCCCGCGCTCCGCCCGCGTCGCCGCCGCCCGGCGGCTCGCCAAGCGGAACTTCCGAGGCAAGGAACGGCTGTTCCTCGCCGAGGGGCCGCAGGCCGTGCGGGAGGCTGCCGGGCACCGCGGCCGACGAGGCACCCACGCTGGTCGAGCTGTTCGCGACCGTCGAGGCCGCCGAGCGGTACGCCGACATCGTCGGGGCGGCCCGGGCCGCCGGGGCCCGGGTGCACCTCGCCGCCGAGCGAGGTGATCGCCGAGATCTCGCACACCGTCACGCCCGCAGGGCCTCGTCGGCGTCTGCCGGTTCCTCGACCGCCCTTCGACGACATCCTCGCGGCCCGGCCCCAGCTCGTCGCCGTCCTCGCGCACGTACGCGACCCGGGCAACGCCGGCACCGTGCTGCGCTGCGCGGACGCCGCCGGAGCCGACGCCGTCGTGCTCACCGACGCCTCCGTGGACCTCTACAACCCCAAGGCCGTGCGCGCCTCCGTCGGCTCGCTCTTCCACCTGCCCGTCGCCGTCGGCGTGCCCGTCGAGCAGGCCGTGCGCCGGGCTGCAAGGGCGCCGGGGTGCGGGTCCTCGCCGCCGACGGCGCGGGCGAGCGACGACCTCGACGACGAACTGGACACGGGCACCATGGGCGGGCCCACCGCCTGGGTCTTCGGCAACGAGGCGTGGGGGCTGCCGGAGGAGACGCGTGCGCTGGCCGACGCCGTCGTGCGCGTGCCCATCCACGGAAAGGCCGAGAGCCTGAACCTCGCGACCGCCGCCGCCGTATGCCTCTACGCGTCCGCCCGTGCACAGCGCGCCTCTGGAGGGTGCCGCTGCGTCACCCTCGGCTAGTAGGGTGACGGGCTCGGGGCCTCCCCGACGCTTGCGGCTGTTCTCCCGGGTTCTCGGCTTCTCCCCCAAGCTCTCGGCTTCGCTCGCGCGAGGGGGACCCCCACGAACAGGGGAACCCCCGTGAGCGGGGAGGACCCCGAGGCCGGACGAGAGGTGGGATACGGGGATGGCAGTGGGCACCAGCAGAGCACCGGGTGCACCGGACGTAGGCGGCGGCGGCCGACGCAGAGGTCGTCGGGGCCGACCTCGGCGTCGGCCCCGACGACCTGCCCGACGGGCTCGTCGTCGCCGACGAGACGCGGCCGCGTCATCTGCTTCAACGCCGCCGCCGCACGCATCACCGCCGTGCCCGCCGCCGACGCCCTCGGGCGCCGCCTCGAGCGGGCCCTGCCGCTGGAGGACCTGGAGGGCCGCCGCTGGTGGCAGCTGACCGACCCGTACGGCGGGCTCGCCATCCGCGCCGGACAGCCCGAGCGCAACCTGCTGCTGCCCGGCGGGCGCGAGGTGCTCGTCTCCGCGCGCTACGTCCGCGACGCACCCCACCGGGCCCGGTCCGCCGCGCTCGTCGTCTCCCTGCGCGGACACCGAGGCCCGCCGCCGCACCGAGCGCAGCCACGCCGAGCTGATCGCCACCGTCGCCCATGAGCTGCGCTCGCCGCTCACCTCCGTCAAGGGCTTCACCGCCACCCTGCTCGCCAAGTGGGAGCGGTTCACCGACGACCAGAAGCGGCTGATGCTGGAGACCGTCGACGCCGACGCCAACCGGGTCACCCGGCTCATCGCCGAGCTGCTCGACATCTCCCGGATCGACTCCGGCCGGCTCGAGGTGCGCCGCCAGCCCGTCGACATCGGCGCCGCCGTCGGACGGCACATCCAGGCGTACGTCGCCGCCGGCCAGCCCGCCGACCGGTTCCTGCTGCGCATCCGCCGGCCCGCTGCCCGACCTGTGGGCCGACCCCGACAAGATCGACCAGGTGCTCGGCAACCTGCTGGAAAACGCGGTGCGCCACGGCGAGGGAACCGTCACCATCGACGTCCGGCCCTCGGCGTCCCCGCGCGAGCGGAGGCCGCCGGTACGTCGGTCACCGTGAGCGACGAGGGCCCCGGCATCCCGGAGGAGTCCATGAACCGCGTCTTCACCCGCTTCTGGCGGGGCAGCAAGCGCGGCGGCACCGGCCTCGGGCCTCTACATCGTCAAGGGCATCGTCGAGGCCCACGGCGGCACCATCACGGTCGGCCGCGCCCCCGGCGGCGGCGCCGAGTTCCGATTTACGCTGCCCGTGGGCACCCCGGCGCTATCTGCCGGTAACGCCGGCGCCGGGCCCCACGGGCGCATTCGCCGCTACGTCAGCCCCGTTAGACTCGGCCTTTGGCACCTTGTGTCCCGTAGCCGGCGACGATCGGTCATCGCAACAGTGACGTCGGCCAGTGACGGGGACCTTCCAGCCAGCCAATCGGAAGCACGGGAAGAGATGTCGGCACCCAATAAGTCGTACGACCCTGTCGAGGTCGAGGCACTGAAACCGGAAGAGATCGAGCGCATGCGGGACGAGGCGCTCGCCGCCTTCGCCGCCGCGGACGACCTCGACGCGCTCGCAGCGAGGCCAAGGTCGCCCACACCGGCGGCCGCTCGCCGCTCGCGCTCGCCAACCGCGAGATCGGCGCCCTGCCCCCGCACGCCAAGGCCGAGGCCGGCAAGCGCGTCGGCCAGGCCCGCGGCGCGGTGAACAAGGCGCTCGCGGCCCGCCAGGCCGAGCTGGAGGCCGAGCGCGACGCCCGGGTGCTGGTCGAGGAGGCGGTGGACGTCACGCTGCCCTACGACCGCGTCCCGGCCGGCGCCCGCCACCCGCTGACCACGCTGATCGGAGCGCATCGCGGACGTCTTCGTCGCCATGGGCTACGAGGTCGCCGAGGGCCCCGAGGTCGAGGCCGAGTGGTTCAACTTCGACGCCCTGAACTTCGCGCCCGGACCACCCGGCCCGCGCAGATGCAGGACACCTTCTTCGTCCGAGGGCACCGAAGGGCCGAGCAGGCGACGAGTCCGGCGTCGTGCTGCGCACGCACACCTCGCCCGTGCAGACCCGCTCCCTGCTCGACCGCGAGCCGCCCGTCTACGTCATCTGCCCCGGCCGGGTCTTCCGCACCGACGAGCTGGACGCCACGCACACCCCGGTCTTCCACCAGGTCGAGCTGCTGGCCGTCGACGAGGGCCTGACCATGGCCGACCTCAAGGGCACCCTGGACCACATGGTCCAGTCGCTGTTCGGCGACGGGCATGAAGACCCGGCTGCGCCCGAACTACTTCCCGTTCACCGAGCCGTCCGCCGAGATGGACATGGTCTGCTACGTCTGCCGCGGCGAGTCCGTCGGCAACCCCGACCGCCCCTGCCGCACCTGCTCCAGCGAGGGCTGGATCGAGCTGGGCGGCTGCGGCATGGTCAACCCGCGGGTGCTGATCGCCTGCGGCGTCGACCCGGAGAAGTACAGCGGATTCGCCTTCGGGTTCGGCATCGAGCGGATGCTGATGTTCCGCCACAACGTCGAGGACATGCGAGACATGGTCGAGGGTGACGTCCGGTTCACCCGGCCGTTCGGGATGGAGATCTGATGCGGGTCCCGCTTTCCTGGCTGCGGGAGTACGTCGACCTGCCGGCCGACGGAGACCGGCCGCGACGTCGCAGGCCAAGCTCATCGCCGCCGGTCTCGAGGTCGAGACCGTCGAGCAGCTCGGCGCCGGCCTCAAGGGCCCGCTGGTCGTCGGCCAGGTGCTGACCATCGAGGAGCTGGAGGCTTCAAGAAGCCGATCCGCTTCTGCACCGTCGACGTCGGCCAGGCCAACGGCACCGGCGAGCCGCAGGAACATCGTCTGCGGCGCCCGCAACTTCGCCGTCGGCGACAAGGTCGTCGTGGTCCTGCCGGGCGCCGTGCTGCCCGGCGGCTTCGCGATCGCCGCGCGCAAGACCTACGGCAGGACCTCGCACGGCATGATCTGCTCCGGCGACGAGCTGGGCATGGGCGACGACGCACGCCAGGGCATCATCGTGCTGCCGCCCGAGCACGAGGTCGGCACCGACGCCGATCGAGCTGCTCGAACTCGTCGACGAGGTCCTCGACATCGCCGTCACCCCCGACCGCGGCTACTGCCTGTCGATGCGCGGCGTCGCCCGCGAGACCGCCACCGCGTACGGCCTGCCGCTGCGCGACCCGGCGCTGCTCGACGTGCCCGGCGCCGAACGCGTTCGGCTACCCGGTCCAGGTCTCCGACCCGCTCGGCTGCGACCGCTTCACCGCCCGCACGGTCACCGGCCTCGACCCCGAGGCGCGCTCCCCGATCTGGCTCCAGCGCCGGCTGCAGAAGGCCGGGCATGCGCCCGGTCTCGCTCGCCGTCGACATCACCAACTACGTGATGCTGGAGCTGGGCCAGCCGCTGCACGCCTACGACCGCTCCCGCGTCCAGGGCGCCATCGGCGTGCGCCGGGCCGAGCCGGGCGAGAAGCTCACCACCCTCGACGGCGTCACGCGCACGCTGGACGCCGAGGACCTGGTGATCACCGACGACCGCGGGCCCGATCGGCCTCGCCGGCGTCATGGGCGGCGCCAACACCGAGATCGCCGACGCACGACGACGACGGCCGGCGCCACCACCGAGGTCGTCATCGAGGCCGCGCACTTCGACCCGGTCTCCATCGCCCGCACCGCCCGCCGCCACAAGCTGTCCTCCGAGGCGTCCAAGCGCTTCGAGCGCGGCGTCGACCCGCAGGCCGCGGCCGCCGCCGCCCAGCGCACCGTCGACCTGCTGGTGCTGCTCGCGGGCGGCACCGCCGAGGCGGGCGTCACCGAGGTCATCGCGCCGTCCGCGCCGCGCACCATCACCATCCCGGCCGACCACCCGGACAAGGTCGCGGGCGTCGACTACGGCCGCGAGACCGTCGTACGCCGCCTCCAGCAGGTCGGCTGCGACGTCTACGGGCAGGACGAGCTGACCGTCACCGTGCCGTCCTGGCGGCCCGACCTCACCGACCCCAACGACCTGGCCGAAGAGGTCATCCGGCTGGAGGGCTACGAGAACCTGCCCTCCACCCTGCCCAAGCCGCCCGCCGGGCCGCGGGCTGACCGACCGGCAGCGGCTGCACCGCCGGGTCGGCCGCGCGCTGGCCGGGGCCGGCTACGTCGAGGCGCTGAACTACCCGTTCATCGGCGAGCGACGTCCTCGACCAGCTCGGCCTGCCGAGGCCGACGACCCGCGCCGCACCGTCGTCACGCTGGTCAACCCGCTCTCCGACGAGGAGCCGCGCTGCGCACGACGCTGCTGCCGGGCCTGCTCGGCGCGCTGCGCCGCAACGACGGGCGCGGCAGCGCACGACCTGGCGCTCTTCGAGACCGGCCTGGTCTTCCGGCCGACCGGGCGAGGAGCGCGATCGCCGGCGCGGCTGCCCGTCGACCGCCGGCCCACCGACGAGGAGATCGCCGCGCTCGACGCCGCGCTGCCCGCGCCAGCCGCGGCACGTCGCCGTCGTGCTCGCCGGCGCCCGCGAGCAGGCCGGCTGGTGGGGCGAGGGCCGCCCGGCCGACTGGGCGGACGCCGTCGAGGCGGCCCGCACGGTCGCCCGCGAGGCCGGCGTCGAGCTGACCGTCCGCGCAGCGACCAGCACGCGCCCTGGCACCCGGGCCGCTGCGCCGCGCTGTACGTCGCGCGTGGACGGCGAGGAGATCCTCGTCGGCCACGCCGGTGAGCTGCACCCGCGCGTCATCAAGGCGCTGCGGCCTGCCGGAGCGCACCTGCGCGATGGAGCTCGAGCTCGACCTGCTGGAGCAGGCGGGCGGCGGGGCCGTGCCACGGCGCCGCGGATCTCCGCCGTTCCCGGTGGCCACGCAGGACGTCGCGCTGGTCGTCGACGCAGGCCGTTCCGGCGGCCGAGGTGGAGGCGGCGCTGCGCGAGGGCGCCGGTGAACTGCTGGAGTCGCATCCGGCTGTTCGACGTCTATCACCGGTGAGCAGCTCGGCGAGGGGCAGGAAGTCGCTGGCGTACGCGCTGCGCTTCCGGGCCGCCGACCGCACGCTGACCGCCGAGGAGGCCTCGGCCGCCCGGGACGCGGCGGTCGCGCTGGCCGCGCGAGCGCACGGGGGCGGTGCTGCGCGGTTAGGTTCGCGGGAGGGGCGGGGACCGTCCCGCGCTCCTGTCGGAGTGCCCCCTGTCGGAGCGCCCGCGCGGCCGAGCCGCACGAGGTCACACGGCCGCGCCCCTTTCGGGGCGCGGCCGTGTGCCTTGCGGGACATCAGACGTAGGTGTAGAAGCCCGAGCCCGTCTTCCGGCCCAGCCGGCCCGCGTCCACCATGCGCTGGAGCAGCGGGGGAGCGGCGTACAGCGGCTCCTTGAACTCCTCGTACATCGAGTCGGCGACCGAGGCGACCGTGTCCAGGCCGATCAGGTCGGACAGCTTCAGCGGGCCCATCGGGTGGGCGCAGCCCAGCTCCATGCCGTTGTCGATGTCCTCGCGGCTGGCGATGCCCGACTCGAACATCCGGATCGCGGAGAGCAGATACGGGATCAGCAGCGCGTTGACGACGAAGCCGGAGCGGTCCTGGGCGCGGATCGCGTGCTTGCCCAGCATCTTCTCGGCGACCAGCGCCTCGGCCGCGCTTGATCGTGCTCCTCGGAGGTGGTGAGCGCCGGGATCAGCTCGACGAGCTTCTGCACCGGGCGCCGGGTTGAAGAAGTGGATGCCGATGACCTGGTCGGGGCGCGAGGTGGCGACCGCCAGCTTCACCAGCGGGATCGAGGAGGTGTTGGAGGCGAGGATCGCGTCCGGGCGGGTCACCACCTGGTCGAGCACCTGGAAGATCTCCGTCTTGACCTGCTCGTTCTCGACGACGGCCTCGATGACCAGGTCACGGTCGGCGAACTCGCCGAGGTCGGTGGTGAAGCTGAGCCGCGCCAGCGTGGCGTCCCGCTCCTCCTCGGTGATCTTGCCGCGCTCGGCGGCCTTGGACGAGCGAGTTGAACAGCCGGGTGCGGCCGATCTCCAGGGCCTCGCCGGTGGTCTCGGCGACCTTCACGTCCAGGCCGGCACGGGCGCACACCTCGGCGATGCCCGCTCCCATCTGGCCGCAGCCCACCACTCCGACGCGTGCGATGTCTCCCAGATGTCCGTCACATCGTGCCTTTCGCTGCTCTATCGGTCCTGGCACGGATCGACCTGCGGAACCGGTGCTCGCCGGAACTGCTCCGGACGTCGCTCGCACGTCGTACGTCCGGGAGCCTGCGCCGAACCCGCACGTTACCTTCGGCGGCTCGTGCGCGGTGCCCGAGGCGGCGCATGGCATGCTTGCCCGCGGAACGGCGCTGCGACGAGGCGTGGCAGCGACAGCACGCGGAGGTGCGGGAAATGCATCGGCGGCCACGGATGTCACGGCGGGCGTTCGCGGTGACGGCCCTGTCAGGGTCACGGACTCGTGGCGGCGCGGCGGCGTCGTGGCGGGTACCGCGAGCGGCGGGCGGGAAGCCGGGCCCGGCAGGCGGGCGAGCGGTGAGCTGCGCGGCATGTGGCTGGCCACCGTCACCAACCGCGACTGGCCCTCCAAGCCGGGACTGACCGCCGCCGAGCAGCGCGCCGAGCTGATCGCCCACCTCGACACGGCCGCCGCAGCGCCGGCTCAACGCGGTGATCTTCCAGGTCCGTCCCACGGCCGACGCGCTGTGGCCCTCCCCGTACGAGCCCTGGTCGCAGTACCTCACCGGCGTCCAGGGCAAGGACCCCGGCTGGGACCCGCTGGGCACCGCCGTCGAGGAGGCCCACGCGCGCGGGCTGGAGCTGCACGCCTGGTTCAACCCGTACCGGGTCGCCAACCACACCGACCCGGCGAAGCTGGTCGCCTCGCACCCGGCCCGCAGCACCCCGACTGGGTCGTGCCGTACGGCGGCAAGCTCTACTACAACCCGGGCCTGCCCGAGGTCCGGCGCTTCGTCCAGGACGCCATGCTCGACGCGGTGCGCACGCTACGCCATCGACGCCGTGCACTGGGACGACTACTTCTACCCGTACCCGGTCGCGGGCCAGGTCTTCGACGACGACGCGGCGTACGACGAGTACGGCGGCGGCTTCCCCGACCGGGCCGCCTGGCGGCGCGACAACATCGACAAGCTGGTGCGCGAGACCGCGGCCCGGATCAAGGAGATCCGGCCCGGCACCCAGTTCGGCATCAGCCCCTTCGGTGTGTGGCGCAACGCCGGGACCGACCCGCTCGGTTCCGGACACGCAGGCGGGCGTGCAGACCTACGACGACCTGCACGCGGACACCCGCAAGTGGGTCCGCGAGGGCTGGATCGACTACATCGTGCCCGCAGTTGTACTGGCACATCGGCTTCGACCGTCCCGCCGACTACGCCAGTCCTCGCTGCCCTGGTGGGCAGAGGTCGCGACGGGGTACCGGGACGCAGCTGTACGTCGGGGAGGCGCTCTACAAGGCGGGCGACCCGGCACAGCCCGCAGCCTGGCAGGACCCGGCTGAGCTGTCCCGGCACCTCACCTTCGCCAAGAGCACCCGGAGGTGCGCGGGCACGTCTTCTTCGCGGCCAGGGAGGCCAAAGAGGACAAGATCGGCGCGATGGCACGCGTGGTCGCCGACCACTACCAGCAGCCGACGGCCCCGCCGAAATGACGCACCCCGTCCACCGGTGCACCCGGGCAACCGCAGCTGTCGGAATCGCGGGTGCCCGGGGTGCCGGAGGCGGTTGCTGGTTGCCTGTTGCTGGTTGCCTACGTCGCGGGTTCCTCGCGGTGGCGTACAACCGAGTCCGGGCCGGGGGACATCAGGGCCTCGTGGCCGTCGTCCTCGAAGCGGACGCGGTACGGGGGAGTGCCGTCCGGTCCCAGGACTTCGACGATCTTCGCGGTCCTGTCGTGGTGCCCGACGGTCCGGCCGTGCACCAGCAGGGTGTCACCTACGTCTGCACGCATCTGAAGGGCCTCCTCGTTCGCACGGGAATGGCGGTCCGTAACCGCAGTCTATGGCGGATGGCGCCGGAGGGGACCGGCAAGCGCATCGCGGTCGGCCACGCTCTCGCTGCGTGACCGCGACGCAGACCAGTACGGCCGCGGCCGGGGCGGGCGCGGCCACAGTGAGCTGTTCCCCGAGCAGCAGCACCGACCACACCAGTGTGAGCAGCGGCTGCGCCAGCTGCAACTGGCTCGCCTGCGGGATGCCGATCGCGGCCATGCCCCGGTACCGGACGAGCAGGCCGAGGAACTGGGCCGGGGGCACGAGGGCAGGCCCGGGTGCCCAGGGCGCGGGATTGCATAAACGTGCAGCGAAACGTATAGTCATGCCATCGAGGAGGAGGATTCCATGGCGGTACGCGCAGCGGTGGCGGGAGCGAGCGGTTACGCGGGCGGGGAGCTGCTGCGGCTGCTCCTGGCGCACCCCGAGGTCGAGATCGGCGCCCTGACCGGCAACTCCAACGCGGGCCAGCGCGCTCGGCGCGCTCCAGCCGCACCTGCTGCCGCTGGCCGACCGCGTGCTCCAGGAGACCACGCGCCGAGGTCCTCGCCGGGCACGACGTCGTCTTCCTCGCCCTGCCGCACGGGCAGTCCGCCGCCGTCGCCGAGCAGCTCGGCGACGGACGTGCTCGTCGTCGACATGCGGCGCCGACTTCCGGCTCAAGGACGCCGCCGACTGGGAGCGGTTCTACGGCTCCGCCGCACGCCGGGACCTGGCCCTACGGCCTCCCCGAGCTGCCGGGTGCCCGCGCCGCGCTGGAGGGGTCCAAGCGCATCGCGGTACCCGGCTGCTACCCGACGGCCGTCTCGCTCGCCCTCTTCCCGGCGTACGCGGCCGGGCTCGCCGAGCCCGAGGCCGTGATCGTCGCCGCCTCCGGCACCTCCGGCGCGGGCAAGGCGCCCAAGCCGCACCTGCTGGGCAGCGAGGTCATGGGCTCCATGACCCCGTACGGCGTCGGCGGCGGCCACCGGCACACGCCCGAGATGATCCAGAACCTCGTCGCGCGGCCGCCGGCGAGCGCGTCACCGTCTCCTTCACGCCGACCCTCGCGCCCATGCCCCGCGGCATCCTCGCCACGTGCAGCGCCAAGGCCAAGCCCGGCGTCACCGCCGAGTCCGCTGCGCGCCGCGTACGAGAAGGCGTTCGCCGACGAGCCGTTCGTCCACCTGCTCCCCGAGGGGCAGTGGCCCGCCACCGGCGTCCGTCTACGGTTCCAACGCCGTTCAGGTCCAGGTCGCGTACGACGAGGCCGCGCGGCCGCGATCATCGCGATCAGCGCCATCGACAACCTCACCAAGGGCACCGCGGGCGGCGCGGTGCAGAGCATGAACATCGCCCTCGGGCTCCCCGAGGACCACGGGGCTTTCCACGATCGGAGTCGCACCGTGAGCGTCACGGCAGCCAAGGGGTTCACGGCGGCGGGCATCGCCGCCGGGATCAAGGAGAACGGCAACCCGGACCTGGCCCTCGTGGTCAACAACGGGCCCCGCCTGCGCCGCCGCGGGCGTCTTCACCTCCAACCGCGTCAAGGCCGCCCCGGTGCTCTGGTCCGAGCAGGTCCTCAAGGGCGGCCAGGTCTCCGCCGTCGTCCTCAACTCCGGCGGCGCCAACGCCTGTACGGGCCCCAAGGGCTTCCAGGACACCCACGCCACCGCCGAGAAGGTCGCCGAGGTGCTCGAGCGCACAGCGCCGGCGAGGTCGCCGTCGCCTCCACCGGGCTCATCGGCGTGCTGCTGCCCATGGACAAGCTGCTGCCCGGCGTCGAGACGGCCGCCGCCCAGCTCTCCGAGCACGGCGGCGAGAAGGCCGCCATCGCCATCAAGACCACCGACACCGTGCACAAGACGGCCGTCGCACGCAAGGCGACGGCTGGACCGTCGGCGGCATGGCCAAGGGCGCGGGCATGCTCGCCCCCGGCCTCGCCACCATGCTCGTCGTCCTCACCACCGACGCCGACCTCGACAGCGCACGTCCTGGACAAGGCCCTGCGCGCCGCCACCCGGTACGACCTTCGACCGGGTCGACTCCGACGGCTGCATGTCCACCAACGACACCGTGCTGCTGCTCGCCTCCGGCGCCTCCGACGTCACCCCGGAGCACGGCGGAGTTCGCCGAGGCCGTACGCGCCGTCTGCGACGACCTCGCCCGGCAGCTCATCGGCGACGCCGAGGGCGCCAGCAAGGACATCCGGATCGAGGTGGTCAACGCCGCGACCGAGGACGACGCCGTCGAGGTGGGCCGCTCCATCGCCCGCAACAACCTCCTCAAGTGCGCCATCCACGGCGAGGACCCCAACTGGGGCCGGGTGCTCTCCGCCATCGGCACCACCGTCCGCCGCCTTCGAGCCCGACCGGCTCAACGTCGCCATCAACGGCGTCTGGGTCTGCAAGAACGGCAGCGTCGGCGAGGACCGCGACAAGGTCGACATGCGCTACCGCGAGGTCCACATCACCGCCGACCTCGCCGCCGGCACCGAGTCCGCGGTCGATCTGGACCAACGACCTCACCGCCGACTACGTCCACGAGAACAGCGCGTACTCCTCATGAGCACCCGTCCACCCGCAAGCACACCGCCCTGCCCAAGGCCCAGATCCTCATCGAGGCGCTGCCCTGGCTGACCCGGCACAACGGCAGGACCGTCGTCATCAAGTTCGGCGGCAACGCCATGATCGACGAGGAGCTGAAGGCCGCCTTCGCCCAGGACGTCGTCTTCCTGCGCCACGCCGGCCTCAAGCCCGTCGTCGTGCACGGCGGCGGCCCGCAGATCAGCGCGGCCAGCTCGACAAGCACGGCCTCGTCAGCGAGTTCAAGGCGGGCCTGCGGGTCACCACCGCGGAGGCCATGGACGTCGTACGCATGGTGCTGGCCGGACAGGTGCAGCGCGAGCTGGTCGGGCTGCTCAACCAGCACGGGCCGCTCGCCGTCGGCATGACCGGCGAGGACGCGCACACCATCACCGCCACCAAGCACCAGCCCGAGATCGACGGCGAGCTGGTCGACATCGGCCGGGTCGGCGAGATCACCGCGATCGACACGGGCGCGATCGAGGCGCTGCTCGACGACGGCCGGATCCCGGTCGTCTCCTCCATCGCCCGCAGCGCCAGGACGACGGACCATGTCTACAACGTCAACGCCGACACGGCGGCTGCGGCGCTCGCTGCCGCGCTGGGCGCCGAGACGCTGATGGTCCTCACCGACGTCGAGGGCCTCTACGAGGACTGGCCCGACAGCGACGAGGTGATCAGCCGCCTCACCGCCACCCAGCTGGAGAAGCTGCTGCCCGAGCTGGCCAGCGGCATGGTGCCGAAGATGGAGGGCTGCCTGCACGCCGTACGCAACGGCGTCCACACCGCCCGCGTCATCGACGGCCGGGTCCAGCACTCGATCCTGCTGGAGATCTTCACCGACGAGGGCATCGGCACGATGGTCGTGCCCGACGAGAAACCCGAGGGGAAGCAGCCCGAGCAGAACAAGGGGGACGACGCATGACAGGCACCGCGACGAACGCAGAGCTCACCCAGCGCTGGCAGGGCGCGCTGATGGACAACTACGGCACCCCGCGGCTGCCCGCTCGTCCGCGGCGAGGGCGCCACGGCTGTGGGACGCCGACGGCAAGGAGTACACTCGACTTCGTCGGCGGCATCGCCGTCAACGCGCTCGGCCACGCCCACCCGGCGATCGTCGAGGCCGTCACCGAGCAGATCGCCTCCCTCGGCCACGTCTCCAACCTCTTCGTCGCCGAGCCGCCCGTCGCGCTCGCCGAGCGGCTGCTCCAGCTCTTCGGCCGCGACGGCCGGGTCTACTTCTGCAACTCCGGCGCCGAGGCCAACGAGGCCGCCTTCAAGATCGGCCGGCTGACCGGGCGCACGCACATGGTCGCCACCGAGGGCGGCTTCCACGGCCGCACCATGGGCGCCCTCGCGCTCACCGGCCAGCCCGGCAAGCAGGAGCCGTTCCTGCCGCTGCCCGGCGACGTCACCCACGTCCCGTACGGCGACGCGCGAGGCCCTGCGCCGCCGCGGTCACCGAGGAGACGGCGCTCGTCGTCATCGAGCCCGTCCAGGGCGAGAACGGCGTGGTCGTCCCGCCCGAGCGGCTATCTCGCAGGCGGCCCGGGAGATCACCGCGCGCCACCGGCACGCTGCTCGTCCTCGACGAGGTGCAGACCGGCATCGGCCGTACCGGCCACTGGTTCGAGTACCAGGCCCACGAGGGCGTCGAGCCGGACGTCGTCACCCTCGCCAAGGGCCTCGGCGGCGGGCTGCCGCTCGGCGCGACCGTCGCCTTCGGCCGGGCCGCCGAGCTGCTCCAGCCCGGCCAGCACGGCACCACCTTCGGCGGCAACCCGGTCGCCTGCGCCGCCGGCCTCGCCGTGCTCGACACCCTCGCAGGCCGACGGGCTGCTGGACGAACGTGAAGCGGCCGAGCGAGAAGCTGCGCGACGGGATCGAGGCCCTCGGCCACCCGCTGGTCGACCATGTCCGCGGCGCGGGCCTGCTGCTGGGTATCGTGCTCACCGAGCCGCTCGCGCCCCAGGTGCAGCAGGCGGCTCAGGACGCCGGTTTCCTGGTGAACGCGCCCGCCCCCGACGTCGTACGGCTCATGCCGCCGCTGATCCTCGGCGACGACGAGGTGGACGCCTTCCTCCAGGCCCTGCCCGGCGTCCTCGACGCGGTGAGCGCCGCGACGCGGCGAGCGGGGACGGACGATCCGGAGAATGAGACGACGATGAGCCAGGCGCAGGACCACGAGCACGCCGCAGGGCCTGCCGTGCCGCAGACCCGCACCGCACGCCACCGCCGGATCGTGGACATCCTCAACCGGCAGCCGGTGCGCTCCCAGAGCCAGTTGGCCAAGCTCCTCGCCGACGACGGGCTGAGCGTCACCCAGGCGACGCTCTCCCGCGACCTGGACGAGCTGGGCGCGGTGAAGATCCGCAACACCGGCGGCGACCTGATCTACGCGGTGCCGAGCGAGGGCGGCTTCCGCACCCCGCGCGCGCCGCTGGGCGAGTCGGCGAAGGAGGAGCGGATGCGGCGGCTGTCCGCGGGAGCTGCTGATCTCCGCGGAGGCGTCGGCGAACCTCGTGGTCCTGCGCACCCCGCCGGGCGCCGCGCAGTTCCTCGCCTCGGCCATCGACCAGGCGGAGCTGCACGACATCCTCGGCACGATCGCGGGTGACGACACGCTGCTGCTGATCAGCCGGGATCCCGCTGGGGGGCAGGCGCTGGCGGACCACCTGCTGCGGTTGGCTCAGAACAACCATTGAGTGCACGGCGGGGACCTGACCACACCACCGCACCGCCTCCACGGGCCGCGCAACCTCCTTTCACCTCGAAATTGACGAACCATGCAGACTCCTGCATACTCATGCATATCAGCGAATGCACTGTGAGGAGAAACCCGTGACCGAGCGCGTCGTACTCGCCTACTCGGGCGGCCTGGACACCTCCGTCGCCATCGGCTGGATCGCCGAGGAGACGGGCGCCGAGGTCATCGCCGTTGCCGTGGACGTCGGCCAGGGCGGCGAGGACCTGGACGTCATCCGCAAGCGCGCGCTCGCCTGCGGTGCCGTCGAGGCCGAGGTCGCCGACGCCAAGGACGAGTTCGCCGACGAGTACTGCCTCCCGGCGATCAAGGCCAACGCCCTCTACATGGACCGCTACCCGCTGGTCTCCGCGCTCTCCCGGCCGACGATCGTCAAGCACCTCGTCGCCGCCGCCAAGAAGCACGGCGCCACCACGGTCGCCCACGGCTGCACCGGCAAGGGCAACGACCAGGTGCGGTTCGAGGCCGGCATCGTCGCCCTCGCCCCCGACCTCAAGTGCATCGCCCCGGTCCGTGACTACGCGATGACCCGGGACAAGGCCATCGCCTTCTGCGAGGAGAAGGGCCTCCCGATCGCGACCACCAAGAAGTCGCCGTACTCCATCGACCAGAACGTCTTCGGGCGCGCCGTCGAGACCGGCTTCCTGGAGGACATCTGGAACGCCCCGATCGAGGACATCTACGAGTACACCCAGAACCCGGCCACGCCCGCGCGAGGCCGACGAGGTCGTCATCTCCTTCAAGGAGGGCGTCCCGGTCGCCATCGACGGCAAGCCCGTCACCGTCCTGCAGGCCATCCAGCAGCTCAACGAGCGCGCGGGCGCCCAGGGCATCGGCCGGATCGACATGGTCGAGGACCGGCTCGTCGGCATCAAGTCCCGTGAGGTGTACGAGGCTCCGGGCGCCATCGCGCTGATCACCGCCCACCAGGAGCTGGAGAACGTCACCGTCGAGCGCGAACTCGCCCGCTACAAGCGGCAGGTCGAGCAGCGCTGGGGCGAGCTGGTCTACGACGGCCTGTGGTTCTCCCCGCTCAAGCGCGCCCTGGACGGCTTCATCAACGAGGCCAACCAGCACGTCACCGGCGACATCCGGATGACCCTGCACGGCGGCCGCGCCGTCGTCACCGGGCCGCCGCTCCGAGTCAGTCCCTCTACGACTTCAACCTCGCGACGTACGACACGGGCGACACCTTCGACCAGTCCGCGGCCAAGGGCTTCATCGACATCTTCAGCCTGTCGTCGAAGATCGCCGCGCGGCGTGATGCGCAGGCGTAGCCTGCTGCGTCGGGCGCGGAGGACAGGAACAGCGGCCCACCGGACCCCGCGCCCCGACAGGGGAGCGGGGCTGCGCCTCATGGCACAGCCCCGTGGACTGGGAGAGCGGACTGGGAGAGCCGGAGTTCCCCGGCTCTCCCAGCGGAGCTATGCCGCTTCCTTGGCCTTCGTGGCGTACATGTCCACGTACTCCTGCCCCGACAGCCGCATGACCTCGGCCATCACCGAGTCCGTCACGGCCCGCAGCACATACCGGTCGCGGTCCATGCCCTCGTACCGGGAGAACTCCATCGCCTCGCCGAACCGGACGGTGACCCGCCCGGGCCGCGGGAAACCCGGCCCCGCCGGGCTGGATCTTGTCCGTGCCGATCATCGCGAACGGGACCACGGGCGCGCCGGTCATCAGGGCCAGCCGGGCGATGCCGGTACGACCCCGGTAGAGCCGGCCGTCGGGGGAGCGGGTGCCCTCCGGGTAGATGCCGAAGACCTTGCCCTCCTCCAGCACCCGGCGGCCGGTCATCAGCGCCGCGACACCGCCGCGGCCGCCGTCCCGGTCGACCGGGATCATGCCGCAGCCCGTGAAGAACCAGGCCATCAGCCGGCCCTTGATGCCCTTGCCGGTGACGTACTCGTCCTTGCCGATGAAGAAGACCTGGCGGTCGCAGAACAGCGGCAGGATCATCGAGTCGATGAACGTGAGGTGGTTGCCGGCCAGGATGACCGGCCCCGTGCCCGGGATGCGCTCCGCACCCTCCACCCGTGGGCGGAACATCAGGCGCATGACCGGTCCGAGCACTGCCTTGATGAGCGCGAAGCGGGACAACGGGCCCTCCGGTGTCAAGGGGTTCGATATGAGTCTTTGCAGGTGAGGACGATACTCCCGGTTCCCGGGGTCGTGCACATCGGGTTCACCGAGCGGACACGTACTGTTGACGTAGTTTTGCCTGCGGCTGCGCCCGTTGAGCGTTTCTGTGCCAGGGCCGTTCGTGTGACAGGTGGGGGAAGCGCCATATGGGGACACGGGAATCGTACGAGCAGGGCCAGGAGACGGGGCGGCGGGCCCTGCCCGGGGCCGCCGACGATCCCGCTGCCCCGGCAGGGGTGACTTCCGTCCGCCCCGGCAACCCCTGCCGGGGCGGACGCGTCCCGCCGCACAGGACAGACGAGATCGTCGCCATGCTGCGCCCTCTGCTCGCCGCCGAGGCCTCGGCCGAGGCCTACGCGGCCGGGGCGGAACCGGGAGACCTGGAACAAGCCGTCTGGCTGCGCCTTCTGGAGCGGATCGACGCTGACGGCCCGCCTCCCGACCCTGAGGACTGGCTGCGCGGCGCTGTGCGCGCGGAGGCGCGGCGCAGCCGTCGTACGGCACGGGTCGAGCGGCCGTACGCCATCGAGCCCGCCGACGACCGTGGCCCCGGCCCCGAACAGCTCGCCCTCGTGGCCGCCCGCCGCCGCGCCCTCCACGCGGCAGTGCGCCGGCTGCCCGGTCGCTGTCCACGCCTGCTCGCGGCCCTCTTGTCTCCCCAGGACCTTACGTACCGTGAGATTGCAGGTGAGTTGGGTATCTCACAGGGGAGTCTTGGGCCGGAACGTTCCCGATGCCTGGGATGTCTGCGTCGATTGCTCAACGCGGAGGTTGCGGCCCCCACACCGCGGGGATAGGAGTGGGGACAACAAGCGACAGGTGAGCGGGAGGCGTGCACACATGGGCATGAGCGTGACCATCTCCGTGGCGACCGAGCGGGACGCCGAGCAGATCTTCAGGCTGCGGTACCTGTGCTTCCAGGGCGAGGCCGCGCTGTACGGCAACTACCGCATCGATCCGCTCGTCCAGACGCTCGACTCGGTCCGCGAGGAGGTCGCCGCGGACTGTGTGTTCGTGGCCAGGCTGGGGGACGAGGTGATCGGCTCCGTACGCGGCGCCCCCCACGAGGACGGCACCGCGTCCATCGGCGAGCTCTGCGTCCACCCGCGCCTCCAGGGCCACGGCATCGGCGCCCGGCTCCTGCGCGCCGCCGAAGCGGCCCTCGCCGAGGAGCGCGGCGCCAGGAGGTTCCGCCTCCACATGGGCCACCGCAGCGAGGGCAGCCTGCGGCTGTACCGGCGTGTGGGGTACGAGACCGTGGGCACGTCGAAGGGCGACGACGGAGTCCTCATGATCGTGCTGGAGAAGACGGCGCCCACGGGGTCGTACGCGACGACGGCGTAAGCCGATAAGGGGCGCGGGGCCGCAGGGGATACGCGGCCCCGCCGCGATGGGGGTACCAGGTTATGGGGGCCTCCCTGTTCGTCGGACCCGCGGCGGCCTGGCTGCCTCAGGCGGCTTCCCCCTGCCGCGCACCCTTCCTCAGCCAGTACATGGCTGACAGGGGCAGCAGCACGGGAACGAACACATAGCCCCTCCCGTAGTCGGACCACACGGTCGCGTCCGGGAAGGCGGACGGCTCGACCGACGTCCACGTCCCCACGACCAGCACGCCCAGCAACTCGGCGGCGCAGCACACCAACGCCGCCTTGCGGGCCGTCTCCCCGCCCCGCACCAGCGAGTACGTGATGAACCCGTAGACGAGCCCGGCGACCGCGGAGAGCGAGTACGCGAGCGGCGCATGCGCGAACCCCGTGGAGATCTGCACGACAGAGCGCGACACCGCGCCGACGACCATCACGCCGTACAGCCACACGAGCAGCGTCCCGGGCCCGCTGATCAGTCGCGTCCGCGCCGTGTCCCGCCGCTCCCGCGGAGCGGATCCCTTGGACACCGACTCAGCCTCTCCGGATGACGGGGACGCCATTTCAGCCTCCCCAGATGTCATGGAGCCGCACCTGGAGCACGGCGAGCACCACACCGCCGGCCGCGACGGTCGCACTGCCCCAACGCGTACGTTCGGCCAGCGACATGAAGCCGGCCACCGGAACGCAGAAGAACGCCCCGAGCAGATACGCCACGAAGATCGCGGTCCCCTGCTCCGGTTTCTCGCCGCGCGCCAACAGCGTGATCCCGACCGCCAGTTGCGCCAGGGCCAGCAGCGACACCACGCCCATCCCGAGGAAGTGCCAGTCCTTGGTCGGCTGGTCACGGTAGGCGGCCCAGCCGCACCACGCGGCGAGCAGCGGCGCGGCGATGGCGGTCGCCACCGTCAGGGCATCAAGCATGCCGTGACCCTATTACGGGCCAAAAGCTCGGCCGCGCCCGGCCTTGCCGCGCCCGGTCCCGGAGCGCCCGGCCTTGCCGCGCCCGACCCCGGAGCGTCCGCGGCGGGGGCTCACCGTCGGCATGATCAACGTGGGCCTACCACGACCTGGCTGACGCGCGATTGTCACCGCGCGGGGTCCGATGCTCACAAGGAGTGGACCCCGCGGTGTGGTTCGGTGCTCTCATGCTGCATGCTGGGCAGTTCAGCAAGTCCGAGGTTTCCGAAGGTAACGGAGCGGCGCATGATGACCATCTTCCCCGACATCTCCATCAGTACGGAGCGGTTGGTGCTGCGCCCCTTCGACGAGGGCGACGTCCCCGCGCTGGCCGAGATGATGAACGACGAACAGGTCGCCGCCTGGACGGACGTCCCCCTGCCCTTCACCGAGAACGCGGCCCGGACCTGGATCACCGAGTACGCGCCCACGGAGCGCACCGAGGGCCGTGGCATCGTCTTCGCCGTCACCGAGTTCCTCACCCAGCGCCTGGTCGGCGTCGTCCAGCTGACCGGAACCAACTGGCGTGTGCGGTCCACCGAACTCTCGTACGTCATCGCCCCCTGGGCCCGCGGCGAGGGCTACGCCTCCGAGGCGGCGCTCGCCACCGCCCAATGGCTCTTCCGAGACCAGAAGTTCGAGCGCCTCGAGCTGCGCACGGCCGCCGACAACACCGCCTCCCAGCAGGTCGCCCAGAAGATCGGCTGCATCAGCGAGGGCGTGCTGCGCAACGCCTGCATAGCGCGCACCCGCACCGAGGACGGGCTGGGCCGAGATCCGCACCGACCTCATCGTCTGGAGCCTGCTTCCCGAGGACCTCGAAGGCGTCAGTGAGGAAATGGCCGACGCCGGCGGATTCATGCCGTACGTCGACTGGAACTGACCCACCGGCGGTACGCGACGGCCGCGACCCGGCCACCACGGAGTCCCACCGGACACCAGGTACCCTCACGGGACCTCGTGCGGGCTGCCCCGACGACCTGCGACGACCCTCAGGAGACTGACGACGATGGCCGACCGGGTCACGGTGATCGGCTGGGACGGCTCGCCGCTGACCGCCGCGGCGCGCTCCGCCCTCGGCGCCGCCACGCTGGTGGCCGGTGCGGCCCACCACCTGGCGCTCCCCGAAGTGCCCCCGCACGCCGAGCGCGTCCGGCTCGGCAGCGTCGCCCTCGCCGCCCGCCGCATCGCCGGCCACCGCGGCACCGCCGTCGTCCTCGCCGACGGGGACCCGGGCTTCTTCGGCGTCGTCCGCACCCTGCGGGCGCCCGAGTTCGGCCTGGAGGTCGAGGTCGTCCCCGCGCGTCTCCTCCGTCGCCGCCGCCTTCGCCCGCGCGGGCATGCCCTGGGACGACGCCCAGGTGGTCGTCGCACACCGCCGTACCCTGCGCCGCGCGGTCAACGTGTGCCGCGCCCACGCCAAGGTCGCCGTCCTCACCTCACCCGGCGCCGGCCCCGCCGAACTCGGCCTGCTCCTCGACGGAGTCCACCGCACCTTCGTCATCTGCGAGGAACTCGGCACCGCACGCGAACAGGTCACCGTCCTCACCTCCGACAAGGCCGCCGACCACACCTGGCGCGACCCCAACGTCGTCATCGTCATGGGCGGTCCGGTCACCGCGGGCGAGGGCGGCGGCTGGATCGCCGGACGCGACCCCGGCAGCCGGACCGCGCGGCTGGGCGCTGCCCGCCGAGGTGTACGGCGGTGGGCTGGGCGAGGGCGAGGCCGATCTGCTGCGCGCCGCCCAACTCGCCCGTCTGGGCCCGCGCGTCGGCGACCTCGTGTGGGACATCGGCTCCGGCAGCGGGGCCTTCGCCACCGAGGCCGCGCGCTGCGGCGCCGCCGTCATCGCCGTCGACCACGACCACGAGGCCTGCGGCCGCACGGCCGCCGCGGCCCGCCACTTCGGCGTCCAGCTCCAGGTCGTGCACGGCACCGCGCCGCACATCCTGGAGAACCTCCCCGAACCCGACGTCGTGCGCATCGGCGGCGGGGGAGTGACGGTCGTCACCGCCGTCGCCGACCGCCGCCCGCAGCGCATCGTCACGCACGCCGTGAACCGCGACATGGCCGAACTCGTCGGCAGGGACCTCACCGAGCACGGATACGAGGTCCAGTGCGCCCTCCTGCAGTCCGTCGAACTCGACACGCGGGCCTGGACGGAGAAGGAACGGAGCGTCGCGTTCCTGCTGAGCGGGAAGCTGCCCGAGCGTTCCCGGTGATCCTGTTGTCGTACCGGCGCGGTAGGCTGGCCGACCGTTGTACCGCATTCTGGCGCTCCGGCGCTTCGTAGGCCAATGTCTGGAAAGCGCGCTCGTTTTGGGGCGGGTCGTGGTATCGCGAAACCGGAGGGCGCGCAACGTGGCGCAGTCCACAGCGGACCGTCGCGGATCAAGGTGTCGTGACGGTGGGACGACCGCGACAATGCCAGTTGATGGCTTTGTCGACTTGCGGACGGGTCGTTTCGTGCCGCTGGGCACGCACGCTCGTTCTCCACTGTGGAGCGGTCGGTGCGCCGTTCCGGGCCAGCTGGCGTAGAGCACTAACTGATGGGCGAGGGGTTACGCATGACCGACACCGGCCAGGTCCCGGGCGAGGGACTGCCGGAGAACGCAGGCATGGTGGAGCAGCCGGGCGTCCACGCGCCGGATGCGTACACCTACCTCTCCGAGACCGCCGCCGAGGACGAAGAGCTGCTGCTGCCGGGCGCCCAGGGCGCATGGGGCAACGAGGTGCCGCCCCCCGCTCCCGAGCCCGTCGTCCAGGTCGTCCATGAGCCGGGCCCGCACGAGACGGACGGCCGGGACAGCGGTGCGGTCGACGTGAGCGCGGTCCGTACGCATGGGCTGAGTGCCGCCGCTCCTGAGACCGGTTCTCCTGAGACCGGTTCTCCTGAGACCGGTTCTGTCGTGTCCGGGGCGGGTAGCGGCGTGTCCGAGAACGGTTCTGTCGTGTCCGAGGCGGGTTCCGGCGTGGCTGAGCCCGGTCGCTTTCGTATGCCGGTCGCGACGCCCGTCCCGCAGCCGCCGGTGGCCCGCCGCCCGCTGTATCTCGGGCCACCGACCCCGGGCAGTTCCGCCAGCCCGGTCCGTTCCCTCGCCGACCGCGGTCCCGCCGACGCCCCGGTTCCGCCCGCCGCCGTACGGCAGTCCGGGCCGGTCATGACGGGACTGAAGTACCTGGACGCGCCCCAGTACGGGGTGAGCGCGACGCGGGCCGCGTCGCCCTGGGTGAGCGTGCCGGTCGCGAGTTCGAGTTCGAGTTCGGTGAGTGCCGAGGGGAAGGCAAGCGCTGGGGCTCAGGAGGCTGCCGGGGCTCTGGAGACTGCTGAGGCTCTGGTGGGCATTGAGGCTTCTGTGAGCGTTGAGACGATGCCCTCTGGTGAGACTCCTGCGGGGAGGGCTCCTGGGGGTGAGGCTTCTGGGGGTGGAGCGCCGGACAGCGGGGCGTCTGTTGGGGGGACGGCTGACGGGACCATGCCCACAGAGGAGACGGCTGCGGAAACGGTCGTCCCGGAGGGTGGGCAGGACGAAGGCACGCCGACGGCATCGGCAGAGGCTCCCGCGTCCGGCGGGGGAGAGGGGCATACGTCCCAGACGCCGGATGCCGCGCAGAACTCCGAGCTCCCGCAGGAGCTGGACGGCTCCCTGGACCTTCATGCCGCAGACCCGGCCTCGCTTCCGGAGGGCCAGGTCCAGGCTCCGCAGATGACCGAGGGTGCCGCGCTCTCCGCCGACATGCCTGTACAGGTACCGGTGCGGCAGGCGAGGGAGGCGGAGCCCGTCGCGGCCGCCCAGGATCCGTCGGCCGCACTGGATCAGTCGGCCGCGTCGGATCAGCCGACCGCCCCGGATCAGCCGACCGCCCCGGATCAGCCGACCGCCCCGGATCAGCCGACCGCCCCGGATCAGCCGACCGAGCCGGACCTGCTGACCACCCAGGACCAGCCTGCCGTACAGGACCAGGAAGCCCAGGCCGTAGAGGACCAGCCCGAGGCGGCAGCGCCCCGGCCGGTGCAGGACACGCAGCCGGTGCAGGAGGCACCCGAGGCCCAGGAGCCGGTGATCCACGAGCCGGTGCTCCAGGACGCGCCCGCGGCGTCGGAGAGAGAGGGGACGGACACGACGGTGGATGCCCCGGCCCCAGCCCTGGTCTCGGAGCCGCAGCCCGCCCAGGAGGGCCCCCGGCTCGCCGACCAGGCCGCCCACATGGCGGACACGGCGTCCCAGACTCCGGAGGCGGCTTCTCCGGATGAGGCCTCTCCGGACGTGGCCGACCAGGTCGCCTCCCTTGTGGGGCCTCCGGAGGCCCCACAGGCCGCCGCCCCCGAAGCCGCGCCGCCCCCGGAGGAGCCTCTGCCCGCGGCCGCTGCGCCGGAGCAGGACGCCCAGCAGGCGGTTGCCGCTCAGCAGGAACTCCCCGACCAGCAGCCGACTCCCGCCGGGGCCCAGCCGCCGCCTGCCGAGTCCGCCGCAACCGAGTCGCTCCAGGCGATGCCGACCGGCGTCACTGCCCAGCCCGAGGTAGCCCAGCAGTCCGTAGGCCAGGTGCCGGGTGAGCCCGCCCACGCCGCGCCGCTCCCGGGCGCGCCCCGGGATCCCCAAGTCGACCCGCCCCTCGGCCAGTTCGTCCCTGTCGAGGGCACGGTGCCCACCACCCCGCACCTGGCCCCCACCCCCCCGCACCCCATGACAGTCCCCCCGCTCCCCCCCGAGAAGCAGCCCGCGCAGGACTCGGAGACCGAGCTTCCGCCCACCGTGGTCGTCGCCGAGCAGCCGGGCGCGCCCACGCCCGCGCAGGACGAGGCCGCCACTGCCGTGCAACCCCTCACCGAGGTACAACCCCTCACCGAGGTACAGCCCCCGACCGACGTACGGACCCCGCAGGGCGCCCCAGTCCCGGAGGGTGCCCAGTTCCAGGAGGGCGCCCAAGTCCCGGCAGACGCCGTACCCTCCCCCGAGCTCTCGGCTTCGCTCGAGCAGGGGGGTCCCCCACCGTCACCCGAGGACTCCGCGGCACTCCTCACGGCTCCCACGGCCGAGAAGGCGCCCGCCGCGACACCAGCCGAGGAGACGCCCGCCGCGACTTTGGAGGAACTCGAGACCGCGGCCCCGGAAACAGCACCAAAAGCGCAGGACACCCAGCAGGACACCCAGCAGCCCCTCACCCCCGACGAGGCACTCGCCACCACTCAGGACCCGGCCCCCACCGCCGCCCCCGACCCGGAAGAACCCGTCACCGCGACGGTCCCCGCCCCGCGCGAGCCCGAGGCATCCGACACGACGGAAGAACCGCCTTTCCCGGAACTGCCTTTCTCGGAACCGCCTTTCCCGGAACCGCCCTTCCAGGAGCCGCTCGCCCCGGAGTCACTCGCCGCCGACGCGGAGCCCGATGTCGTACAGCACGCGGAGGATCTGGACACCAGGGTCGCCGACCAGGAGGAGGACGAGGCGGCCGGGGACGGAGCCGCCGGGGATGAAGCGGCCGAGGATGGAGCCGCCGGGGATGAAACGGCCAGGGACGGAACTGCCGGGGATGGAGTGAGAGAGCCCAGGGGCCCCGCCGCACCTGGTTACGCCGAAGCCGAGCGCGAGGCCGTCCTGCGCGTGATGCGCGAGCGCCGTGACATCCGCAACGGCTTCCGCGGCGACCCCATCCCGCACGACGTCCTGCTCCGCGTCCTGGAAGCGGCCCACACGGCACCCAGCGTCGGCCACTCGCAGCCCTGGGACTTCGTCGTCATCCGCTCCGCCGAGACCCGGCGCACGATGCACGAACTGGCCCAGCGCCAGCGCGAGGCGTACGCCAAGTCGCTGCCCAAGGGCCGGGCGAAGCAGTTCAAGGAACTGAAGATCGAGGCCATCCTCGACACCCCGGTGAACATCGTCGTCACCGCCGACCCCACCCGCGGCGGCCGCCACACCCTCGGCCGCCACACCCAGCCGCAGATGGCCCCGTACTCCTCGGCGCTCGCCGTCGAGAACCTGTGGCTCGCCGCCCGCGCCGAGGGCCTCGGCGTCGGCTGGGTCAGCTTCTTCGACGAGCGTGAGATGGTCCGCGCGCTCGGGCCTGCCCGAGCACCTGGAGGTCGTCGCGTACCTGTGCGTCGGGTACGTCGACGAGTTCCCGGAGGAGCCCGAGCTGCTGCAGGCGGGCTGGTCCAAGCGCCGCCCGCTGTCCTGGGTCGTCCACGAGGAGACGTACGGCCGCCGCGCCCTGCCCGGCGAGGAGCCGCACGACCTGCTCGCCGAGACCGTCGCCGGCATCCGCCCGCTGGACGCCAAGGCGCTCGGCGAGGCGTGGGAGCGGCAGAAGCGCATGACGAAGCCCGCGGGCGCGCTCGGCATGCTGGAGATCATCTCCGCGCAGCTGTGCGGCCTGTCCCGGCAGTGCCCGCCGCCGATCCCGGAGCCGGCCGCCGTCGCGATCTTCGCGGGCGACCACGGCGTGCACGCCCAGGGCGTCACCCCCTGGCCGCAGGAGGTCACCGCCCAGATGGTCGCCAACTTCCTCGGCGGCGGAGCGGTCTGCAACGCCTTCGCCACCCAGGTCGGCGCCGAGGTCTGCGTCGTCGACGTCGGCGTGGCCGCCGAACTGCCCGCCACTCCGGGCCTGCTGCCGCGCAAGGTCCGCGCCGGGCACCGCCGACATGACGACCGGCCCCGCGCTGACCCGCGAGGAGGTCAAGCGCGGCGATCGAGGTGGGCATCGAGACGGCCCGCGACCTGGTGGCGGCCGGCAACAAGGCGCTGCTCACCGGCGAGATGGGCATCGCCAACACCACCGCGTCCGCCGCCCTGATCGCGGTCTTCACGGACACCGACCCGGCCGAGGTCACCGGCCGCGGCACCGGCATCAACGACGAGACGCACGCCCGCAAGATCGAGGTGGTCCGCCGCGCCCTCGAGCTCCACCAGCCGGACCCGGCCGACCCCTCGGCGTGCTCGCGGCGGTCGGCGGCCTGGAGCACGCGGCGATGGTCGGCCTGCTCCTCGGCGGCGCCTCGCTGCGTACGCCGGTGATCCTCGACGGCGTCAGCGCGGGCGCCGCCGCCCTGGTGGCCCGCGCCATCGCCCCCGAGGTCCTGGCCGCCTGCATCGCGGGCCACCGCAGCGCCGAGCCCGGCCACGTCGCCGCCCTCAACAAGCTCGGCCTGCGCCCCCTGGTCGACCTCGACCTGCGCCTCGGCGAGGGCACGGGCGCCCTGCTGGCGCTCCCGATGGTCCAGAGCGCGGCGCGGGCGATGCACGAGGTGGCGACGTTCGACTCGGCCGGGGTGACGGAGAAGTAGCGAGACAGTCAGGGGCAGAGGTTCCGGGCGGAACGCTGGGCGTTTCGGGCGCCCGCACCGCTGACCAACAATCCGCACGTCCAGGGGCGCTTGCAGAGCCCCGCCCAGCCAGCCCCACCCACCCGCCGAACCGCACCGCCAGCCGCATGACCCCCCGCAGGGAGCCGCACCTCCATGGCCGAAAACCCCGCCTACCCCGTCGGCCTCCGCCTCACCGGCCGCCGAGTCGTCGTCCTCGGCGGCGGCCAGGTCGCCCAGCGCCGCCTCCCGGCCCTCATCGCGGCCGGCGCCGACATCCTCCTCGTATCGCCCGAAGCGACCCCCTCCGTCGAGGCGATGGCGGACGCGGGCGAGATCACCTGGAGAGCGCGCCGTACGAGGACGGCGACCTCGCCGGACGCCTGGTACGCCCTGATCGCCACCGGCGACCCGGAAGCGAACACCGCAGGCCTCCGCCGAGGCCGAGGCGCACCGCGTCTGGTGCGTCCGCTCCGACGACGCCGACGCCGCCACCGCCTGGACCCCGGCCACCG
Source organism: uncultured Actinomycetota bacterium (assembly GCA_963711935.1). Taxonomy (GTDB): domain Bacteria; phylum Actinomycetota; class Actinomycetes; order Streptomycetales; family Streptomycetaceae; genus Streptomyces. The sequence goes on along the minus strand of CAVQGD010000029.1, from coordinate 264,872 downwards.
GCCACAGCGAGGGCGTCACCGTCGCCGTCCTCACCACCAGCGCCCAGGGCCGCGACCCCCGCCGCACCGCCGCCATCCGCGACGCGGTCGTCGAGGGCCTGCGCGACGGCACCCTCGTCGCGCCCCACCACCGCACCCGCACCCCCGGCGTCGCCCTCGTCGGCGGCGGCCCCGGCGACCCGGACCTGATCACGGTCCGCGGCCGCCGCCTCCTCGCCGAGGCCGACGTCGTCATCGCCGACCGGCTCGGCCCGCGCGACCTGCTCGCCGAACTCCCGCCGCACGTCGAGGTGATCGACGCGGCGAAGATCCCGTACGGCCGCTCCATGGCCCAGGAGGCCATCAACAACGCGCTGATCGAGCACGCCAAGGCAGGGCAAGTCCGTCGTCCGGCTCAAGGGCGGCGACCCCTTCGTCTTCGGCCGCGGCATGGAGGAGGCCCAGGCGCTGGCCGAGGCGGGCATCCCCTGCACCGTCGTCCCCGGCATCTCCAGCTCGATCTCGGTCCCCGGCGCGGCCGGCATCCCGGTCACCCACCGGGGCGTCGCCCACGAGTTCACCGTGGTCAGCGGTCATGTCGCCCCCGACGACGCGCGTTCCCTGGTCGACTGGCCGTCGCTCGCCCAGCTGACCGGCACGCTGGTGATCCTCATGGGCGTCGACAAGATCGGCAGCGATCGCCGAGACGCTGATCGCGCACGGCAAGCCCGCCGACACCCCCGTCGCCCTGGTCCAGGAGGGCACGACGGCCGCCCAGCGCCGCGTCGACGCGACCCTCGCCACGGTCGCCGAGACCGTACGCGCCCAGGAGGTGAAGCCCCCGGCGGTCATCGTCATCGGCGAGGTCGTGACCGTAGGCCCGGACGCCGCTCCGGCGTAACCCGCCGGTAACCCAACTCCGTGCCGAGCCGTTGGCACCGCACCCAGGACAAGGCAGTATCACCCTGTGGCCGATCTCATCACCGTCGAGGACCCCGACGACCCGCGCCTGCGCGACTACACGGGCCTGACCGACGTCGAGCTGCGCCGCAAGCGCGAGCCCGCCGAAGGCCTGTTCATCGCCGAGGGCGAGAAGGTCATCCGGCGGGCCCAGGACGCCGGTTACGAGATGCGCTCGATGCTGCTCTCCGCCAAGTGGGTCGACGTCATGCGCGACGTCATCGACGAACTCCCCGCCCCGGTGTACGCGGTCAGCCCCGAACTCGCCGAACAGGTCACCGGCTACCACGTGCACCGCGGCGCCCTCGCCTCCATGCAGCGCAAGCCGCTGCCGACGGCCGACGAACTCCTCCGGACCACCTGCCGGGCCGGGGCCATGGAGTCGGTCAACGACCACACCAACATCGGCGCGGTGGTGCCTTCAGGTCTGCGAAAGGGCACAGGTCAACGCGTCGCCCTCTTCGAGGACATAGTCGATCACGCGAATCTGGGGGCTGCCTTCCGCAACGCGGCCGCTCTGGGCGTGGACGCCGTCTTCCTCACACCGCGCTGCGCCGATCCCCTCTACCGGCGGGCCGTGAAGGTGTCGATGGGCGCGGTCTTCCACGTCCCCTGGACCCGGCTGACCTCTTGGCCGAAGGACATCGAACTGTTCCGTCAGCACGGCTTCATGACGGCTGCCCTGTGCCTCTCCGAGAAGTCGATCACGATGGACGAACTGGCCGCCCGCCGGTACGAGAAGTTGGTACTCATGCTCGGCACCGAAGGCGACGGACTGTCGACCGACGCCCTCCGCGCGGCCGATGAACAGGTCCGCATACCGATGTCCGCAGGAGTGGACTCCCTCAACGTCGCCGCGGCCTCCGCCGTGGCCTTCTACGCGACGAGGCTCTGAGCCACGGGCTGGGAGGCTCTGAGCCACGGGCTGAGCAGCCGTCAGCTTCCCAGCCGGCGCCTCGCCTTCCGCTCCAGCACCTACGACCAGGCCAGCACCTACGACCAGGTCCGGGACCTGCCCGACGCTCCGCTGCACGCCCCCGTCGCGGTCGCCCGTGTGCTCGACGCAAGCCTCGTGGAATGCGTCGACGCCCCGTTGCAATCGAACTGCAGGGGGAGCTCACCCGCGGCGCGACCGTGATCGACCTCTACGATGGCACGGGGAGGACCCCCAACTCCCAGAGGGCGACGCGCCTGAACACCGAACGGTTCCCTGAACACCGAACGGTTCTGGGAGGTGTTCACGAAGGCGCTCACCGCTCTGGGTCGACCCGTTGACCTACGGAGGCTGACCTGCCGTGCCCGTTTCTCCCGTTCCGATATCGGGCGCCCGTTTACCGACGCCAGGTGCCCGCTTACTGACGGCATTGGCCGGAGCACAACTGTTGGTGGCGCTCGACTTCTCGATCATCTACGTCGCGCTGCCCGACATCGGAACGAGCCTCCATTTCTCCGCGGTCGCCCTGCAGTGGATCGTGAGCGCGTACGCGATCTTCTTCGCCGGCTTCCTGCTGCTGGGCGGGCAACTGGCGGATGTCTTCGGCGCCGGCCGGATCTACCTCACCGCTCAGCTGCTCTTCGCCACCTCCTCGATCGGTGCCGCGCTCTCGTCCTCCGCCACGGCACTGATCGCCGCACGTGTCGGACAAGGGGTGGCGGCGGCCCTGCTGGTACCGGCGACGCTGGGCCTGCTCAGCTCCGCCTACCCGGCAGGACCGGAGCGCGACCGGGCCGTAAGTGTGTGGGGCACCACGGGAGCGGTCGGACTCGCCCTCGGCGTCACGGCCGGCGGAGGCATCCTCGAGGTGGCCTCCTGGCAGTGGATCTTCTGGATCAACCTCCCCATCGTGGCAATCTGCCTGCTCGCCGCCGGGAACGCGGTCCGTTCCACCCCGGCCGGGGCGCGGGCTCCCGTCGCCACCGTGGCCACGCTCTCGGCGTGCGCCGCGGTCGTGGCCCTGGTCCTTGCCTTCACGGAACTCTCCCGCGCCCAGCCCGCCCTTCCCGTCGTCGCCGCCGCACTGGCGGTGGCGGTCCTGGCGGGAGGACTCCTCGCTCTCAGCCAGAACAGGCGCAGGCCGCTGGTGCCCCGCACCCTGCTGCGCGTGCGGACCCTGCAAGTGGCCTGCCTGGTCGCGGCGTTGTACATGGCGAGTTTCGGAGCCGAGTTCTACCTCGTCACCCTGTACCTCCAGGAAGTGCGGGACTACAGTGCGCTCGCCGCGGGCATGGCCTTCCTCCCGCTGGCCGGAGCCATCACCGTGGGGAACACGGTGGCCGGCCGGCTCGCCGGTCGGCTGCCGTTGAGACGGCTGCTGTCCACGGCCTTCCTCACCGGTGCGGCCGGCCTCCTGGTGCTCGCCCTGGCCGTCGGCACCGAGGGCGGATACGCGCCGGGCATCTTGCCGGGACTGCTGCTCAGCGGTCTCGGACAGGGGATGGCGTTCACCGGAATGTTCATCACCGCAACCCGTGACCTCCCGCAGGCGAGCAATGCCACCGGGAGCGCCCTGGTGACAACCGCGCAGTACATCGGCGGCTCCCTCGGCCTGGCGCTGCTGGTTCTGCTCCACGGAGAGCAGCCGACAACCCCGGACTTCGTCCGGACGTTCTGCGTCACCGCGGTCATCGCCACGGCGGCCGCCCCGTCGGCGCTGTTCCTCCTCATCCGTACGGGACGAGGGCCCGCCCCGGTGTCCCGACGAGACCAGCCTTCCCCGCACAGGACCGGAGATCATCGATGAACACTGCCCGCTTACTCGACAGGACCGGGCTCCCCCCGCAGGCCCGGCAAACGGTGGACCACTTCGAGAAGGAACACGACACGTACTTCAGTCACCTGATCCACTTCGGCCCCGAGCTGCTGGAGTCGCTGCACGCCCCCGGCACTCTGCCGGACAACGTCCGTGTGGCGTCCACCGGCCATCCTGGAGTGAGGGAGCGGTTGGCGGTCCTCACGGAGATCGCCAACCTGCCCGGACAGCGCGACGCAGACCGCAGCCGCTATCTCCAGGCGCTGCTCGACATCTACGGGATGCTCCCCGTCCAGGCGCGGCACCGCGCGTCCACGCCCGGGACGACCGTCATCGCACCCGAGCGCGAGGGCCGCATCCTGGCCGAACACCTCGGTGCCCTGCCCCAGAAGCAGGGCTGGACGCCCCAGGCCAAGCGGATGCCGGTGGCCGCAGGACTGCTCGTCGGTGTGGACGAACGGCTGCCCTCGCAGGCGGACCGGCTGGTCATCGTCGACGGTGTCGTGGCCAGCGGAGCGACGCTCATGGCGATGCTGCACCTGGCACTTGAGCCAGGAGCCGCCGTCGAGATCTTCACCTGCCACTCCACCCGGCAAGGCGCACTCGCCCTGGCGAGGTACGCCGAACAGCTTCAGGTGTCGCTGACCCTCCACGTCGGTCACGTGTCCGGGGTGCTGAACGGAAAGTTCTACGCCGTGGAACCGCACGCCCCTGACCAGGTACTGCTGGGCGATGTCGGAGACACCATCAGCCCCGTCGCCCCCGCCTTCCCGACAGGAGGACAGCGACGTGACCATGCCTGACCCCTCAGGGCCCCGCCCGGAACTGCTTCCCCAGGAAGCCGCGTCCGGCCACGGAGCCGTCGACCGGTACTTCTCCTTGACCGCGAGGGGCTCCACCTGGCGCCGCGAGATCTTCGCCGGAATATCGACGTTCCTGGCGCTCTCCTACATCGTGGTCGTCAACCCGGCCATCCTCAGCCAGGCGGGCATTCCTCACGCTGCCGCCTTCTTCGCGACGGCAGTGGTCGGTGGCCTCGCCACCATGGCCATGGGACTGTGGGCCCGGCTCCCTTTCGCCGTGGCACCCGGCATGGAGATGAACGCGATGATCGCCTTCTCCGTGGTCGGCACCCTCGCCTACACCTGGCCCGAGGCGTTGGGAATGGTGTTCTGGTCCGGCATCGCGATGCTCGCCGTGTCCCTGCTGCGGCTGCGTGAGGCCGTGATCAACGCCATCCCTCCGCAGATGCGTTCGGCACTCGCAGCCGCGGTCGGCACGTTCATCGGCCTCATCGGCCTCCAGATCGCCCGCCTCGTCACCACGTCCGACGGGCGGCTGTCCGGCCTGGGCGACTGGACGGGGCCACCGGCCATCGCCCTGTACACCGGCCTCGCCGTCGCTGTGGTCCTGGACGTCCTGGGCGCCCGTGCCGCGGCGGTCCTGGGCGGCATCGCAGCCGCCGCACTGTACTGCGCCTTCGCGGGCATCAGGACCGAGGACGTCCACGACGGCGTCCACGGCAGCGGGGCGGCGCTGCTCCGCTTCGACCTCACCGTCATCGCCGACCCGAGGGCGTGGAGCATCGTCCTGGTGCTGTTCGCCCTCGACTTCTTCGGCAGCATCGCGAAAGTGGTGGGCCTGTCGGCGGGCACCCCCTTGCAGGACGGCAACGGGCAAGTGCCCGGTATGCGTCAGGCGCTGCTCGTCGACGCCGGCGCCACCGTCGCCGGATCCGCGGCCGGATCATCCAGCTTCGTGGCCTTCGTGGAGAGCGCGGTCGGCATCCGCGCCGGCGCTCGCACCGGGATCGCGGCAATCGTCACCGGACTGCTCCTGTTCTCCTGCCTGTTCCTTGGCCCGCTCCTTGCCCACGTCCCTGTGGAGGCCACCACCGGTGCTCTGGTCTTCGTGGCGGCCAAGATGCTCACCGCACCCCGCTCGGGGGGAGCGGACCGCCTGGGCCTGGCCGTCACAGCGACCGCCGTGGGTGTCACCATCGTCACGCTCACGATCGACCAGGCCATGGCAGCGGCCTTCCTCGTGAGCACGGCTGCGAGCGCACTGAGCCGCCGCCGACCGCATCCCGCTCTGTGGGTGACGACGCTGGTCCTCACGGCCTGCGTCCTTCTGCAATACCTCAAATTCTGAACAGCGCACGCGGGAAACAACCTCTGACCAGAGCACACAGGAAACCCTTCAAGGAGCCTGCCATGCCCCACGACGACTCCCCCCTCCTCGCCGAATCGGTCCAGCAGCCCGACGGCACCCCCGAAAGGCTGCGCCGCCAGATCGACTTCATCATCGAGGTGGACCGGCTCAAGGACATCTTCCGGCAGAGCCCGCTACTGGCCGCGAACCGCAAGGAGAACGACGCCGAGCACTCCTGGCACCTCGCCCTGATGACCCTGGTACTCGCCGAATACGCGGACGAACCCCTCGACACAAGCAAGGTCCTCGCCCTCGTCGTCCTCCACGACCTGGTGGAGATCTACGCAGGAGACACCTTCTTGTACGACACAGCAGCGGCCGCCGACCAGGAGGCGCGGGAACAGCAGGCGGCGGACAAGCTCTTCGCGCTCCTGCCCCCCGACCAACGGGACCATTTCCGGTCCCTGTGGGAGGAGTTCGAGGAACGCAGCACAGCCGAGGCGCGTTTCGCCAAGGCCATGGACCGGCTCCAGCCCCTGCTCCTCAATTACGGAAACCGTGGCGGGACTTGGCGCACCCCGGGAGTCACAGAGAGGGACGTGCTCGCCCGCAAGTCCGTGATCAAGGACGCCTCCGCAGACCTCTGGCGATACGCGCAGGACCTGATCCACACGGGAGCCGCCAACGGCTGGGTCCCGCGCGCCGATCCCCGCACCTGAGGAGAATCCGCATGCGCGTATGTTCGCCGTCAAGGTGTCGCGAGTGTGCTCTCCACCACCGGCGGCGAGACCGCTCAGCCCCGCAAAGGCTCGTACGGCTGCTCCGGCCGTACGTCCTTTCGCACGCCCCGGTCGTCGTCCAGCCCTCGGGGCGGCCCTTGGCACCCTTGCGCCGCCGCGATGCCCAGGGCCACCAGCAGCGTCACCACGACGAACACGAAGAGCCGCTGGCGCAGCAGCCGCGGGTTGGCGGGCCGTCGCCCGGATCCGTTCGTCCGGGGTGCCGGACGCCCGCCGGCACGGGGTACGGACCTGCTGCCGGACCGGGAGGTGGAGCCCCGCGGCGGCACCGGACGCCTTCCCGATCCGGCTCCCGGCCGGGGGCCGCCGCCGGTCCGGGAGGGCGAGCCGCCGCCTGTGCGGCCCCCGCCTCCCGTACGCGGCAGGGGGGTGCCCTGTGTGCTCTGCGGATCCCGCTGGGTGCGCTGCTCGGTGTACTGCTCCGTGAGCCGCCCCGAGGGCTGCTCGGGAGAGGTGCGGGGCGCGGGCGGACGGACGTCCGGGAGCCCCTGTGCCTCGCGCGCGGCGATCTCCTTCAGCCGCAGCGACAGTTGGAGCGTGCTGGGCCGCTCCTCCGGGTCCTTCGCCAGACACGCACGGACGAGCGGAGCCAGCGCGTCCGGCACGCTGTGCAGCTGCGGCTCCTCGTGCACCACCCGGTACAGCATGACCTCCGAACTGCCGTGCCCGAAGGGCGAGTCGGCGGTCGCCGCGTACGCGAGAGTCGCGCCGAGCGAGAACACGTCCGTGGCCGGAGTGACGGCCGCCCCGCGCACCTGCTCGGGCGCGAGGAACCCGGGCGAGCCCGACGGCCGTACCGACGTGGGTGAGGGTGCTAGGCGCCCGTCGCCCAGGCGATGCCGAAGTCGATGATCCGCGGGCCCTTCGGGGAGAGCAGGATGTTGGACGGCTTCAGATCCCGGTGGACGACCCCGGCCTCGTGCACGGCGACCAGCCCCTCGGAGAGGGCGGCACCGATCGCGGCGACCTCGGCGGCCGCCAGCGGCCCCTCGCTCGGCGACCTTGTCGTGCAGGGAGGGCCCGGGCACGTACTGCGTGGCGAACCACGGCCGGTCCGCCTCCAGATCCGCGGCGACCAGCCGGGCCGTGCAGCCGCCCCGGATCCGCCGCGCCGCCGACACCTCGCGCGCGAACCGCGACCGGAACTCCTGGTCCTCCGCCAGATCCGGCCGGATCACCTTCAGCGCGACCCGCTGACCGCGCCGGTCGGAACCCAGGTAGACGACGCCCATGCCGCCCGCGCCGAGCCGTCGGTGCAGCCTGAACGAGCCGACGACACGCGGGTCCTCGCGCCGGAGCCGCATCATCGCCATCTTCATCCCCGCTGCCCGGTCCGTATGACGTGCCACAGCTTACGTTTCCCCGACCGGGTCCGCGCAGAGGCCGCGCCCTCACCGCCTGCTCGATTGTCAGCGCCGGTCGGGAAACGTGAAGGGTGGTCAGTACCGGGGCGGGGGCACCTCCCGCTTGCGGGGGAGAAGCGGACTCCTGCAGGGCAGGGCAGGAACCGGGAGTTCGCCCTCAGGGCGAAACACCGTCCACCTGATGACGAAGCCCCGGCCGTACGAGACGGCCGGGGCTTCGGGGTGTGGACGATACTGGGATTGAACCAGTGACCTCTTCCGTGTCAGGGAAGCGCTCTCCCGCTGAGCTAATCGTCCTGCGGGATCACGACCCGGGGCCGTGAGTGCTGCGTGCGCGATACTGGGATTGAACCAGTGACCTCTTCCGTGTCAGGGAAGCGCTCTCCCGCTGAGCTAATCGCGCGGGCCCGGATCTCGCCATATGTGCTGAAGATCCAGTGGACGATACTGGGATTGAACCAGTGACCTCTTCCGTGTCAGGGAAGCGCTCTCCCGCTGAGCTAATCGTCCTTGGAGGTGGAGACGGGATTTGAACCCGTGTAGACGGCTTTGCAGGCCGTTGCCTCGCCTCTCGGCCACTCCACCAGGAGTGCAGGGGTTCGGGAAGATCCCCCACTCCTCGAGCGGACGACGAGATTCGAACTCGCGACCCTCACCTTGGCAAGGTGATGCTCTACCAACTGAGCTACGTCCGCTTGTCGTTTCCGGTCCGCTCGCGCGTCCCGGCGACGTGTTGAACTCTAGCGGATTCCGGGGCCAGCACAAAAACGCGTTTGTGCAGCGTGCTGCGGTGCGTCCGCTCCAGGACCTGGCCGGGGCCGCCCGCGCGGCGCCCGCTCATAGACTCGGCTGCGTGCACGACCTCGCTCCTCTCGCCCGCTTCGGCGGCCTCGTCGCCACCGGCCTCGCGCGACGTCACCAGCGATCCCGCGGCCCTGGACTCCGCCGGCTTCTGGGCCGTCGTCGGCGGACTTCGAGGGGCGGTCTGGTCTGCGCCCGCTTCGGTGACGTACGGCGCGAGCCGGTGCCCGCGCCGGTGCCCGGGCGCTGGCGCGGGCCCGGCCGCCGGCGACTGGACGTCCTCCCTCGACCGCGCCGCGTACACGGCGGGCGTGCGGCGCATCCGCGAGCACATCGCGGCCGGCGAGGTCTACCAGGCGAACCTCTGCCGGGTCCTGTCCGCGCCGCTGCCCGACCCGGACGCCGACGTGGACGCGCTGACCGCGCTGCTGGCGCGCGGCAACCCGGCGCCGTACGCGGGAACGATCCGCCTGCCCGCGCACGGCGTGGAGATCGCCACCGCCTCGCCCGAGCTCTTCCTGCGCCGCGACGGGCCGCACCGTCGAGTCCGGCCCGATCAAGGGCACCGGCCGCACCGCGGCGGACCTGCTGGAGAAGGACCACGCCGAGAACGTGATGATCGTCGACCTGGTCCGCAACGACCTCGGCCGGGTCTGCGCCACGGGCTCCGTGACCGTCCCCGAGCTGTGCGCCGTCGAGAAGCACCCGGGCCTGGTCCACCTCGTCTCCACCGTGCGCGGCGAGCTGCGCCGACGGCGCGGGCTGGCCGGAGCTGCTGGCCGCCACCTTCCCGCCCGGCTCGGTCACCGGCGCGCCCAAGTCCAGCGCCCTGCGGATCATCGAGGCCCTGGAGACGGCGCCCCGCGGCCCGTACTGCGGCGGCATCGGCTGGGTCGACGCCGACCGCGGCACCGGCGAGCTGGCCGTCGGCATCCGCACCTTCTGGATCGACCGTGCGCCCGGACGGCCCGTGCCTGCGCTTCGGCACCGGCGCGGGCATCACCTGGGGTTCGGACCCCGAGCGGGAGTGGGAGGAGACCGAGCTGAAGGCGTCCCGGCTGCTCGCGGTAGCGTCGGGTACGCACCGTACGAGCGGGGCGAGCGGAAGGACCGAGTCCACGATGAAGATCTGGCTCGACGGCGGGCTGCAGGACGTCGAGGCCGCCCGCGTCTCCGTGCTCGACCACGGACTGACCGTGGGCGACGGCGTCTTCGAGACCGTCAAGGCGGTCGACGGGCGGCCGTTCGCGCTCACCCGGCACCTCGACCGGCTGGCCCGCTCGGCGCGCGGCCTCGGCCTGCCCGAGCCCGACCTCGACGAGGTGCGCCGCGCCTGCGCCGCCGTCCTGGACGCCAACCCGATGCCGCTCGGCCGGCTGCGCATCACCTACACCGGCGGCCTCTCCCCGCTCGGCTCCGACCGCGGCGACGCACGGGCCCACCCTCGTCGTCGCCCTCGGCGAGACCACCCGGCGCCCCGACTCCACCGCCGTGATCACCGTCCCCTGGACGCGCAACGAGCGCGGCGCGCTCGCCGGCCTGAAGACCACCTCGTACGCCGAGAACGTCGTCGCCCTCGCCCGCGCGCACCGAGCAGGGCGCGTCCGAGGCGCTGTTCGCCAACACGGTCGGGCAGCTCTGCGAGGGCACCGGCTCCAACGTCTTCGTCGTCCTCGACGGCGAGACTGCACACCCCGCCCGTCGCCTCCGGCTGCCTCGCGGGCATCACCCGCGCCCTGGCCGTCGAGTGGACGGGCGCCCAGGAGACCGACCTGCCGCTGGACGTCCTGGAGCGGGCCGACGAGATCTTCCTGACCTCCACCCTGCGCGACGTCCAGGCCGTCCACCGGGTCGACGGCCGCGAACTCCCGGGCGCGCCGGGCCCGGTGACCGCCAAGGCGATGCGGATCTTCGACGAGCGCGCCGGGGCCGACCTCGATCCGTGACGGGCGCGGATGCGGACCGAGGTCGCGCGCGAGACTTGGTGACTCGGCGGGCCGCCGAGGCGGGTAGAACACCCTTGATGACCACGACCCTGCGGCCGACCGAGCCGCTCCAGCGCGACGACGCCGACGGGACGCGTTCGCGCCGTTACAAGGTGTGCGTGAACAGCCGTCCCGTGGGCGGCATACGCCTCGCCACGCGCCCCGCGTTCGGACATGCCGTCGCCCGCATCGAGGACCTGCGCATCGACGAGCCGGACCGCCGGCGCGGCCGGGGCACCGTGGCCGCGCTCGCCGCCGAGGAGGTGGTGCGCGGCTGGGGCTGCCGCCGCATCGAGGTGTCTGTGCCCGCCGAGGCCGAGGCCGGACTCCGGCTCGCGACGGCGCTCGGGTACCTGCCGGGCAGCCGGCACCTGGCCAAGGAGCGTCGCTGGGTTACCGCACGACCACGCACCACCTTTACAAGGACCTGCTGTCAACTTCTCGGCCCTCAAAGGACCGAGCTTGTTGACTCGGTCCGAAAGGCGTTGATTGCAAGTGGAGCGTGACTGGGTGCCACGTGATCCCCTGCGTCCGGTGCGGCAAGCCGCACTGGGGCGATTGACTGCGCCCCGCTACCACACGTCCCGAAGGACGAGGGAGTCGCCGCGAGCCGCCTATGGGCGACTCAAGTCTGTTCGGGCTGGTCCTGGCGTGGAAACCGTGTCCCCACCGGCGTGTGGTTCGTGCCTTCTCGCTCGCAGCCCCGTGCGGGGAACGTTACCGCATCCGGGTGGGGCGGTGTTTCGCCTTGGAGGCGAAATCCCGTTCCTTGCCCTGCTCCGCAGGGAGTTCGATTCCTCCCGGGCGTGAACGCCCGGGGTTCCTCGAAGGATCACGCTGAACTTTCCAGGGACATGCTCTGAGACCCGCCTGGTCACGCGGCCCCGACGGGTGCGGACACGTCTTACGAGGCCGACGCACCCTCGGCCGGCAGCCGGTCGGTGATCTCGCCAGGAGAGCTGCGCGCCCGCGTCGAGTACCAGGAGGAACCGACGCCGGGACGCCCCCGGGCCGATCCGGAGATGCCCCTGAGGTCTGGAGATGTCCCTGAGGTCCGGCCGGGCCATGGCATACCGGGTGCGAGGCGGTGCAGGATGGAAGAGGACGAACCGCCCCTGCCCGACCGAGCACGCCTGGAGGACCGGATGATTGCCGAGACCGTCTGTTCCGCCGTCTCCGCGGCCGGCCTGGGCATCGCCGCGATCACGGCGTACCGCAAGCGTTTCCTCCGAGGCGGCCCGCATCGCCGCCTACTCGCTCGTGCCCCTCGGCCTGGTGATGACCGGGGCCGTCGAATGGGTGGCCGACACCGCTTTCAGCCCGACGGCGTGGGCGGGCTTCGGGGTGCTGGGCGTCGCCTGGCTGCTCTTCGCGACCACCCGGGCCGTGGAGCGGCGCTCGCGGGGGGACCCGCAAGGAGCGCAAGGCGGCCCAGGCCGCGCAGCGCGACGCGGTAGCCCCCTCGGCCTCGGCACCCTCCCTGGGGCAGAGCTCCCCGTCCCGCGGCCCGCCCCAAGGCCGCCCCCCGGACCACCTCCGCAGCCGACTCGGCAGGCGACTTCAGCGACATCGAGGCCATCCTCAAGAAGCACGGCATATGAGGGGCTGTAGGCGTGTGAGGCCGTCGGCGCATATGCCCGAAGGGAACGACACAGTGATCCGGCGAGCGCGCGGAAGTGATCACGAACGCTCCCGTGCTCGCGGATAATGGCGAACTCCCTGTCAATACGGGCGTGTTGATCGCACGAGAGTGTGCCCGCTGCGCCATCATCGCCCGCGAGATGCTGGACACCACACAGAGCGACACCGCAGCTCCTCCCGAAGAGCGGCGAGGTTGTCTCTTCGCGCTTTCCCAGCCACCGCTGATGATCTTCCTTGCGGTGATCGGCTGTCTGCTGCTCATGGCATCACTGCACGATCTGCTGATGCTTTGAGCCGTAAACGGAGCCCCGGCGCCACCCGCCGAGGGCTCCGTCAGTCCCAGTACGCCCAGCTCAACGCCCCTTGGCTGACTGGTTTGCTCCGCTCTGGCAGGTCCGGTGACCGGCTGGGCGTCTTCCTGGTATGGCGCGCACGGGCCCCGTGCCAGGGCACGGGCGGTCCTCAGCCCGCGGCCTCCTTGCGGCGTGCCCGGTAGGCGGCGACATGAAGACGGTTTCCGCAGGTGCGGCTGTCGCAGTAGCGGCGGGAGCGGTTGCGGGAGAGGTCGACGAAGGCGCGGCGGCAGTCGGGGGCCTCGCAGCGGCGCAGCCGTTCCTGCTCCCCGGCGACCACGAAGAAGGCGAGCGCCATCCCGCAGTCGGCCGCGAGGTGATCGGCGACGGACGCGCCGGGCGCGAAGTAGTGCACATGCCAGTCGTAGCCGTCGTGGTCGGTGAGCCAGGGTGTGGTGCCCGCCGCGGCGACCAACTCGTTGATGATCGCCGCGGCCGAACGCGCGTCAGAGGCAGCGAAGACCTCGGCGAACCGGCCGCGGACCTTGCGCACTGCCACGAGGTCGAGCTCTGACAGCATCCCGACATCGCTGATTTCATGCTTTCGTACGAACTCCTCGAGGGACGGAACGTCCGGGAGTCCGTCCGTCGGCGTGTCGTCGTCCGGCGCGGTGTTCACCAGATCCACCACGGTGCCGAGGGCGCACCGGGTGTCATGGGTGATCAGCACGTTTCGCTCCCTGGCCTGGAGGTCGGGCGGGCGCCCGCCGATGCTGACCGATGGTAACGGCTCGACGACTTGTTCGACGGGGGTGGGGCGCGCTTGGAGTACTACGGTGACGACCGGAACGCGCCCGCTCCACACCTCGCATCGGCGCCCCCCGCACCGCACTTCCTCGCCCAGGTTCGCTCACCTCGCGCACCTGGCCCGTAGCGCGGATCCACCCCACCCCACCCTGCACCTGCGCAGAGACCTGGACGGCCTCACAGGTGCGCAGAGAATCGGACGGCTTCCCGGGCTCCCGCTCCGGGCGTCCCGAGGACACAGGTGCCGGGGTATTTGTCGAGACGCCCCTCCGGGCAGGCGCCGACGCCGCTCCGCTGAGGTCGCGGTGACGGCGTCGGCACGTGCCGTGTGTGGTTGTCCTGGCCCGAGTCGTCTCCCCGAGTGGACGGCGCCGGGCGTCTCTGTGAAGGCCTCGCCCCTAACTTTCCGCCAGGATGTGCGAGAGCTCTTGATCGAGGTCGAAATGCCGATGCTCCGTGCCGGGCGGCACGGCGGCGTCCGTCCGCTTCAGGAACGATTCCAGGGCCCGCGCCGGGGCCTCGAGCAAAGCTTCGCCCTCCGGGGAGCTCAGGGCGATGCACGCGACGCCCTGACCGTGGCTTCGGGACGGCCAGACCCGGACGTCGCCGGTGCCGGTGGGCCGGTGGAGCCCCTCGGCGAGGAGGTCGCGGGCGAACACCCACTCGACGGTCTCCTCGGCTCCGGTGTGGAAGGTGGCATGCACGGCATAGGGATCGGCCGTGTCATACCGCAGTCCCGCGGGAACAGGCAGTGAGGACTCGCTCGACACAACGAGGCGCAGGTGCAGCTCGCAGCTGACCGTGGTGTTCATAAGCGCCAGGGCCTTTCGCTCAGTGTGCGCTCGGGGATTCGCACGTCGGCGAAATCCACATGCCACCTATGGTGCCGTTGTAAACCCCTCTGAGTGTTTTGCCTAGCTTTAGGTAGCTCATACGGCTGAGTGTACGTTCGTCGGGTACGACCATTTCAGTGGCTGGTTTCTCTCCGGTAGGGTTTGGCCGCATGAACACGGGGAGTGATGACGTAGGAGAGGCCGTCATGGTGACCGACGGAGTGAAGAGCGAGACGGTCGGCACGTCCGAGCGCGAGGCCGACGCGGCGGCGAGCGAGGGGGTGGTCCTCGGATCTCGCGCGCCGGAATTCATCAAGGCCCGACGGATGCTGCACCTGAGCTGGCAGGTGGGTGTCTTCGTCCTGGGCCTCGCGGTGGTGGTCACGGGTGTGATCATGCTGCCGCTGCCCGGACCCGGCTGGGTGGTGATCTTCGGCGGCATGGCGATCTGGGCGACCGAGTTCGTCTGGGCGCAGCTCGTGCTCCACTGGACGAAGCGCAAGGTCACCGAGGCGGCCCGGCGCGCCCTCGACCCCAAGGTGCGGCGCCGCAACATCGTCTTGACGACGATCGGTCTCGTGATCGTGACCGTACTCGGGGGTGTCTATCTCTGGAAGTTCGGCTTCGAGATGCCCTGGAACATCAAGGACCAGTGATCCGCTGGGGCCCGCTGGTGAGCTGGTACGTGGTCGAAGGCGCCCCTGACATGAGGTAATGTTCTCCCTGCACCCGGGCGATTAGCTCAGCGGGAGAGCGCTTCGTTCACACCGAAGAGGTCACTGGTTCGATCCCAGTATCGCCCACGATGTCGATGGCGGCTCGTGCCTGCACACAGCGCAGGCACGAGCCGCCATCGTCGTGTTCTGCGCGGCGTCGCGTTCTGTGCGGCTCCGCCGCGCGCGGCGGGGGCTTCGCCACCCGCACCCCCTCAGCTTGGCCATGGTGCCCTCGGCCGGGACGTTCACGCCGCCGCCGGCAGATCCGGCCGCAGCGGCCACGCCGGATCCACCGCCTCCTCCGTGCCGCTGCGCGCGAACCACGCCTGCAGGCCGCGCGCCTGCGCCGCGTGCCACACCGCCTGCAGCGTGTGCAGCTCGGCGGGCGAGAGGCGCTCCAGGCGGGCCGCGAAACGGCGCCCCACCGCCCGTACGACCTCCATCGCGGCCAGCGCGTCGGCCGCCGCGTCATGCGCGCCGTCCAGCTCCACGCCGTAGTGCGCGCACAGGTCGGTGAGGGTGCGGCGGCCCTTGCGGTAGCGGTCCAGGTGCTTGTCGAGGACCCGCGGATCCAGCACGCGCAGCGGCGACGGTCTCGAACCAGTGGTCGAGCGACGACGCGCGATGCCGGCGCAACTCCCGGTCCAGCAGCGTCAGATCGAACGGCGCGTTCATCACCACGAGCGGCCGGCCCGCGCGCAGCCTGCTCCGCCAGCGCCCTGGCTATCTCCTCCACCACCGGCGACGGCCAGCGGCCGTTGCGCTGCAGATGGTCGTCCGTCAGCCCGTGCACCGCCGTCGCCTCGGCGGGCACCGGCACGCCCGGATTGACCAGCCAGCGGGTCACCCGCGGCCGGGCGGCCGGGCGCGTCCTGGACGACGACGGCGGCCGACACGATCCGGTCGGTCTCGACGTCCACACCCGTGGTCTCCGTGTCGAATGCGGCCAGTGGGCCCTCGTACCAGCACGTCATACGCCCACAACTCCTCGTTCACCTCCGGCAGTTGACGCACCGTCCACCTGCCCGATTCGGTGATACCCGGGCTGTTTGCGCCGTACGCCGGAAGGAGACAACAGAAGTACGGGTCTTCGCAGTTCAGCGGCCCGTCGTCGAAGGAATCACCTCGGCTCTGGAAGGCTCTTGGTCATGGCGATCGCGCAGCCCGAACAGGGCGGGCTGCTGCCGCAGCGGACCACCACCGCATCGCGGCACACTCGCCACCACCGCCTGCATGGAGACACTTCAGGTGGGCTATCTGCACGCCGTCGCGGCAGCCGCGGGCTGCTCGCTCTCCCAGCCCTTCCCGGACAACGGCATCGACTGGCACGTCAGCCACAGCGCCCCCGGGCACACGGTCGACGACGAAGTCACCATCAAGGTGCAGCTCAAGTGCACGTACCAGATCCCGCCGAACCCCCCGGGGCCGTCCTTCTCCTTCACGCTCGACAACGCACCACCTGGCGAAGCTCGCCCGCACCCCGGTCTCGGTGCACAAGATCCTCGTCGTGATGCTCGTGCCGCGCTCCCAGGACGACTGGCTGCGCGCCGGCCACGACCGCCTCGACCTGCGGCACTGCTGCTACTGGATCAACCTGGCCGGACACCCGCTCACCGGCCGGCGCAGGACCACCGTGCGGATACCGACCTCGCGCATCTTCGACGACCGAGCGCTCTGCGAGATCATGACGCGGGTCGGAACGGGAGGCAGACCGTGACGCACCGCCCCACCGACGGAGCCCTCGGACCCGCTCCGGCCCCCTCGCGGCCGCCCCCCACGGGAGCCGGCCGCCCGGGCCCGGCGAGGTCGACCCGGCGGTGCTCAGCGCGCTGCTGCACCGGCACGGCTGGCAGCGGCGCGGCGGAGCCGCCGGACGGTACGGCCGCTGGACCCCGCCCGGACCGGGCGGCGGCCGGCACGAGCCTGCTCGTGCCCGAGAACCGCGCCTTCCCCGACAGCGAGGACCTGCTGGGCGAGGCCCTCGTCGCGCTGGCCCGCAGCGGCTCGCCCTCCGCCCGCGACGTGCTGATCGGCCTCGCCGTGCCCAGCGACGAGATCCGCTGGCGGCGGGACGTCCCGACCGGACCGGTCGGGCGCCGCGTCCTGGACCGTCGAGGACCAACTGCGCACTGGCCGCCCGCCAGATGCTGCTCGCGGGCGCGCTCGCCACGCGCGCACGTGCGGGCTACTACGGCGCCCGGCACCGCCGGCCGCCGCCGCGGCCTGTCTGGAGAACGCCCTCGTCGGCGCCGCGCCCGGCGGCCGGCAGCTCACCGCCTTCGTCCCCGTCGAGACCGGCCGCCCCCTCGCCGTACGGCTCCACCAGGCGCTGTACGCGGCCCGCGAGGCCATCGACTACCAGCGCGCCACCGGCGGCATGGACGCCTTCGACGGCGCCGTCGAGGCGGGCGTCAGCCATGAGCTCACCGAGGCACTCGTGGCCCTCGTACGGGGTACCGAGGGCGCCCGGATCGCCGTCGAGTGGGCACCCGGCCGCCGGGGTCCCCGAGGGCTGCGCGACTCCCGCCGAGCCCGTCGAGTTCTCCCCGGGCGACCTGCCCGCACTGCGCGAGGCGGGCGCCCGCTATCTCCGCGAGGAGCCCTCGGTGGCCGGTGCGCATCACCGGGCCGTGGTACGGATGCGCCGGTCGGGGCCGCGCGGTGACGGGCACCGTACGGCTGCGGGTCATCGCGGGCGCCGAGGTACCGCACGTCCGCATGACGCTCGACGAGGAGGCGTACCGCATCGCGGGCCATGCCCATCTGCGTCGGGCTGCCGGTACGGGTGCACGGGCGGCTGGAGAGCCGGGGCGGGTTCCGGCGGCTCACCGAGCGCCTCCGCGAGTCGCACCCGTGCAGGTCGACGAGGCGGAGCGGGACCGGCTGATGAAGTCGCTGCAGGAGACCACGGAGACAACGGCCTTCTTCGAGGAGGCGTGCGGCGGGGACTGAGGCGGGCCGGGCACCACCGTTTCGCAGAGGGCACCCCGGGCTCGGTACGATTCCTGTCTGCGCACGCGGTACGCGTGCGCGCTCACCCCTCAGGCAGGAGAGACCGGTGTCAGACGTCCGTGTGATCATCCAACGCGATTCCGAGCGGGAAGAGCGCGTGGTGACGACGGGCACTACGGCCGCCGACCTCTTCGCCGGCGAGCGCACCGTCGTCGCCGCGCGCGTGGCGGGCGAGCTGAAGGACCTCGCGTACGAGGTCGACGGACGGCGAGAGCGTCGAGCCGCGTCGAGATCGCCTCCGAGGACGGCCTGGACATCCTGCGCCACTCCACCGCGCACGTCATGGCGCAGGCCGTGCAGGAGCTCTTCCCCGAGGCCAAGCTGGGCATCGGCCCGCCGGTCAAGGACGGCTTCTACTACGACTTCGACGTCGAGAAGCCGTTCACGCCCGAGGATCTCAAGGCCATCGAGAAGAAGATGCAGGAGATCCAGAAGCAGGGGCCAGCGCTTCTCGCGCCGCGTCGTCACCGACGAGGCCGCCCGCGAGGAGCTGGCCGACGAGCCGTACAAGCTGGAGCTGATCGGCCTCAAGGGCTCGGCGTCCACGCGACGACGGCGCGGACGTCGAGGTCGGCGCCGGCGAGCTGACCATCTACGACAACCTCGACGCCAAGACCGGCGAGCTGTGCTGGAAGGACCTGTGCCGCGGTCCGCACCTGCCGACCACCCGGAACATCCCGGCGTTCAAGCTGATGCGCAACGCCGCCGCGTACTGGCGCGGCAGCGAGAAGAACCCGCAGCTCCAGCGCATCTACGGCACCGCCTGGCCGACCAAGGACGAGCTGAAGGCGCACCTGGAGTTCCTCGCCGAGGCCGAGAAGCGCGACCACCGCAAGCTCGGCGCCGAGCTGGACCTGTTCTCCATCCCGGAGGAGATCGGCTCCGGCCTCGCCGTCTTCCACCCCAAGGGCGGCATCATCCGCCGGGTGATGGAGGACTACTCGCGGCGCCGCCACGAGGAGGCGGGCTACGAGTTCGTCTACACCCCGCACGTGACCAAGGGGAAGCTCTTCGAGACCTCGGGGCACCTGGACTGGTACGCGGACGGCATGTACCCGCCCATGCAGCTCGACGAGGGCGTGGACTACTACCTCAAGCCCATGAACTGCCCGATGCACAACCTGATCTTCGACGCGCGCGGCCGGTCCTACCGTGAACTGCCGCTGCGGCTCTTCGAGTTCGGCACGGTCTACCGGTACGAGAAGTCGGGCGTCGTGCACGGCCTGACCCGCGCCCGCGGCTTCACCCAGGACGACGCGCACATCTACTGCACCGCGCGAGCAGATGGCCGACGAGCTCGACAAGCTGCTCACCTTCGTGCTGGACCTGCTGCGCGACTACGGCCTGACCGACTTCTACCTGGAGCTGTCCACCAAGGACCCGGAGAAGTTCGTCGGCTCGGACGAGGCATGGGAGGAGGCCACCGAGACGCTGCGCCAGGTCGCCGAGAAGCAGGGCCTGCCGCTGGTCCCGGACCCGGGCGGCGCCGCCTTCTACGGGCCGAAGATCTCCGTGCAGGCCAAGGACGCCATCGGCCGGACCTGGCAGATGTCGACGATCCAGCTCGACTTCAACCTGCCCGGAGCGCTTCGACCTGGAGTACACCGCGGCCGACGGCACCAAGCAGCGCCCGGTCATGATCCACCGCGCGCTGTTCGGGTCGATCGAGCGGTTCTTCGCGGTGCTGCTGGAGCACTACGCGGGCGCGTTCCCGGCGTGGCTGGCGCCGGTGCAGGCGGTCGGCATCCCGATCGGCGACGCGCACGTGCCGTACCTGGAGGAGTTCGCCGCGGAGGCGAAGAAGAAGGGCCTGCGGGTCGAGGTCGACTCCTCCTCGGACCGCATGCAGAAGAAGATCCGCAACGCCCAGAAGCGCCAAGGTGCCGTTCATGGTCATCGTCGGCGACGAGGACATGAACGCGGGCGCGGTCTCGTTCCGCTACCGCGACGGGTCGCAGGAGAACGGCATCCCGCGTGACGAGGCGATCGCCGAGATCTGGCTGGAGCGCCGTGCGAGCGACGCGTCCAGCCGAGCGGGTGACCGGCCGGCAGCTCGCGGTACGAGGCCCGCCGCGCACGCGGGGCTCGGGCCCCGGCGGTCGGCTCCCGGGGCCCTTTCCCGTGCCTCCGGGCATGACGCCATATGCTGCACCGCATGACGAGCGAGCTGAGCCGGAGCAGCAGATCGGAGTGGGGACGCAGGACGCGTTCCAGCGCCTGTGGACGCCCCACCGGATGGCGTACATCCAGGGCGAGAACAAGCCCAGCGGCCCGGGGGCCGACGACGGCTGCCCGTTCTGCTCGATCCCGGCCAAGTCCGACGAGGACGGGCTGGTCATCGAGCGCGGTGAGCAGGTGTACGCGGTGCTCAACCTGTACCCGTACAACGGCGGACACCTCATGGTCGTGCCCTACCGCCACGTCGCCGACTACACGGACCTGACGGCCCCGGAGACCGCCGAGCTCGCCGAGCTGACCAAGCAGGCGATGACCGCGCTGCGTACCGCCTCCGGCGCGCACGGGTTCAACATCGGCATGAACCAGGGCACGGTCGCCGGCGCCGGCATCGCCGCCCACCTGCACCAGCACGTCGTGCCCCGCTGGGGCGGCGACACCAACTTCATGCCGGTCGTCGGTCACACCAGGGTGCTGCCGCAACTCCTCGCCGACACCCGCAAGATGCTCGCGGAGGCCTGGCCGACGAGTTGACGTCGACTGCGCCCGCTGTGTGGCTTGGACGCCCCCTGAAAGGCGCGGGGCTGTGGGGGACGCGGGGCTGTGGTGGATATGCGGCTTTGCCGCGTGGGCGCGAGCGGCTACAACGGGCCCGCAGGCCATCACCGGCCTGATGGCGCAGCCGAGGCATACCGTCCACCGCGAGTCAGCCGTACAGCACGCGTACCCACGCCGCCGCCCCACCGCCGGGGGCGCTACGCGTCGTAGAGGTCGGCCTTGCTCGGTGTCGCGTCCTGGACAGCCGTCTCAGGAACGTGGACCGGGTGCCGAACTTCTCGGTGTCCACGCCGTTCTCCTCCAGGACCTTGATCGCCGCCGCGTGCACCACCCGCAGCACAGGCGTCGCGGCGCGCAGCGCGTCGTCCGCCATGAACCGGTGCCGCCACGGCTTGTCAGCCCAGGCGTGCCGCAGCCCGAACGGCTCGGGCAGCGCCAGCTTGCCCGCCCAGCCAGTCCAGCAGCGGCGGATACCAGGTCAGCGGGGCGCGCGCGGCCAGCCGTACGACCTCGTCCGTGTCGACCAGCGGCAGCTTCACCTTCCGCGTCTCCCAGAACCTGACGCGACTTGCTGGACCTCCTTCGTCCTTCGCCTCCGGCTTGGTGGTGAACAGACCGATGCACCGGGCCCCAGCGCGTGCCCGGTCACCTCGATGCGCAGCGTGTGGTGCAGCACGGTCACGGTGATCAGCATCGTGATGACCAACTGGCCGTCCCAGAGCGTCAACTGCACGCCCAGGTAGTGCCGGTTGCCGCTGCCGAACTGCTGCTTGTTGCAGATCCCTGTATCGCGTGGTCCTTGATCTGGTACGCCTCCACGTCCGTGCCCTCCGGCCGGGCCACCTCCTCGGCGCCCTCGCCGATCGGGCGTGACCACCCAGTGCCGTGATCGACGGGGTCGGGAAGCCGCCGGTGTGGAGCGGGCCGCGCTCCAGCATGCGCAGCTGGTCGTGGATCGCGCGTATGACGTCCCAGCTGCGGAAGGGGTGGATCTCCTTGCTCGGGGTCGGCGGGCACCAGCTCCTCGGCGAGCTGCCAGCTGCCCCAGCGGGTGCCCATGCCGAGTATGCCCTTGGGGCCCGCGTAGAAGACGAGGTTGGACTGCTGCTCGGCGCTGAGCCGGGCCAGGCCCTGGCGCAGCTGCTCGGCGCGCGGTCTCGCCGGGGCTGCCGGGCACGGCCTCGGGGATCTTGGCGCCGATGCCGCCGCCCGCCAGCAGACCGCTCCCAGCGCTCGCGCAGGTCCTTGGCGGTGCGCTCGCAGATCTGCTTGGCCCAGAACCAGCCGACGACGGGCAGCGACGAGCACGCGCGCGCGTACCAGGCCCAGAAGCCGGTGAACGGCATCTGGATCAGGAAGATCACGGCGAGCGCGCCCACGGCCGACCAGCAGCAGGGTGCCGAGGGCGCCGGCGCGCTTGTCCTGCGCGCTCGGCGATCGTCGCGGCGGAGCTGGAAGACCAGCAGCCAGAGCAGCAGGCCGGGCAGGAAGAGCAGACCGCACAGCACCATCACCGCGGTGAGCCAGTTGTCGCGCTCCTTGCGGATGCGGTTCGCCGCGAGGCAGTGCTCGACGACGACCTGCGGCTCCGATGCCGAAGGACTGGATGAGCGGCTTGCGGCCCGCGCCGAGCATGCGGTCCCTGCACGGCGCGGGAGAACGCCTCGCCCAGGTTGGGCCGGAAGATCGTCGCCCACTTGCGGCCTTTCTTGACCGTCGGACTTGTGCCATTCGTTGTCGGCCTTGAGGATCTCCGCGACCTCGCTGTCCCGGTAGGCCGCCGAGGCCAGCGCGAAGGTCGCCGCCGTCTGGCCCGCGGCGCCCGTGAGCGGCACCTGCGCGCCGGGAGTGAAATCGAATCCGTCGTCCGCCACCGCCGCCCCCATCGCCGCAGCTCCGCTTCTGCGGCCTTCCCGACTTCCGTGCCTCGCACACCTGTTGATCAAGTCATGGCCCTGATCGTGTCATGCTCGGGCCGCAACTTGATGAGGTGATCAGCGTATCGGTACCCACCGACATGTGGCAGCGGAGGGTCGAAGCCGTCCGCCGACGCGGAGTTGAGCGAGTCCAGGACACCCCCGCCCCCACCGTCAGGTGCCCGGTCCGCCAGGCGCCCGATACCCGGTCGGTCAGGTGCCCTGCACTCGAACTGTCATGCCTTCTTGGCCTGTTCGCGGACCTTTTCGGCGATCTGCGGCGGCATCGGCTCGTGCCGGGCGTACGCGCGGCTGAAGCGCGCCGGTGCCGTGCGAGAGCGAGCGCAGATCGACCGCGTACCGGCCGATCTCGATCTCCGGGACCTCGGCCCGTACGAGCGTGCGCCCGCCGCCGGCCTGCTCGGTGCCGACGACCCGGCCGCGCCGCCCGGACAGGTCGCTCATCACGGGGCCCACGTAGTCGTCGCCGACCAGGACCGTCACCTCGGCGACCGGCTCCAGCAGATGGATCTTCGCGTCGGCGGCGGCCTCGCGCAGCGCCAGCGCGCCGGCCGTCTGGAACGCGGCGTCGGAGGAGTCCACGGAGTGCGCCTTGCCGTCGAGCAGCGTGACCCGTACGTCGACGAGCGGGTATCCGGCGGCGACGCCCTTGGCGGCCTGGGCGCGTACGCCCTTCTCGACGGACGGGATGAACTGCCGCGGCACGGCGCCGCCGACGACCTTGTCGACGAACTCGATGCCCGAGCCGCCCGGCAGCGGCTCCACCTCGATCTCGCAGATCGCGTACTGCCCGTGCCCGCCGGACTGCTTCACATGCCGCCCGCGCCCGGCCGACCTGCTCGCCGAACGTCTCCCGCAGCGAGACCTTGTGCGGCACGACGTCGACCTGGACGCCGTACCGGCTGCGCAGCCGCTCCAGCGCGACGTCCGCGTGGGCCTCGCCCAGGCACCACAGCACCACCTGGTGGGTGTCCTGGTTCTGTTCCAGCCGCATCGTCGGGTCCTCGGCGACCAGCCGGGACAGCCCCTGGGAGAGCTTGTCCTCGTCCGCCTTGCTGTGCGCCTGGATGGCGAGCGGCAGCAGCGGGTCGGGCATCTCCCACGGCTCCATCAGCAGCGGGTCGTCCTTCGCGGAGAGCGTGTCGCCGGTCTCCGCGCGGCTCAGCTTCGCCACGCACGCCAGGTCGCCCGCGATGCACGTGCGTCAGCGGACCGCTGCTGCTTGCCGAAGGGCGTCGGACAGGGCGCCGATCCGCTCGTCGACGTCGTGGTCCTCGTGCCCGCGGTCGGCCAGGCCGTGCCCGGAGACGTGCACCGTCTCGTCGGGGCGCAGGGTGCCGGAGAAGACCCGTACGAGCGAGATCCGGCCGACGTAGGGGTCGGACGGCGGTCTTCACGACCTCGGCGACCAGCGGCCCGTCCGGGTCGCAGGCCTGAGCTCGGGCGCGGCTGTGCCGTCCGGCGTGGTGACCGGCGGCGGCTCGCGCTCCAGCGGGGTCGGGAAGCCGCCGGTGATCAGCTCCAGCAGCTCGACCGTGCCGAGGCCCTGCCGGGCGCCGTCGGCGGCGGGGGCGGCGGCCAGCACGGGGTGGAAGATGCCGCGCGCGACGGCCCGCTCCAGGTCCTCGATGAGCGTCTTGACGTCGATCTCCTCGCCGCCGAGATAGCGGTCCATGAGGGTCTCGTCCTCGCTCTCGGCGATGATCCCCTCGATCAGCCGGTTGCGGGCCTCCTCGATCAGCGGCAGCTGGCCGGGGCCCGGCTCGGACTCCTTGCGCTCGCCCGGAGGAGTAGTCGAACAGCTTCTGCGACAGCAGCCCGATCAGACCCGGTCACCGGGCGCGTGCCCGTCCGGCGCCCTGCTCGCCGTGCAGCGGCAGGTAGAGCGGCAGTACGGCGTCGGGGTCGTCGCCGCCGAAGGCCTCCGCGCAGATCCGCGGTCATCTCGTCGAAGTCGGCGCGGGCGGCCTCGAGATGGGTGACCACGATGGCGCGCGGCATGCCGACCGCCGCGCACTCCTCCCACACCATGCCGGGTCGCGCCGTCCACCCCGTCCGCGGCCGAGACGACGAAAAGGGCCGCGTCCGCCGCTCGCAGACCGGCCCTCAGCTCCCCGACGAAGTCGGCGTATCCGGGAGTGTCCAGAAGGTTGATCTGGTACCCGTCCCATTCGACGGGGACCAGGGAGAGCTGCACCGAGCGCTGCTGCCGGTGCTCGATCTCGTCGTAGTCGGAGACGGTGCCGCCGTCCTCGACCCGGCCCGCCCGGTTCACCGCTCCCGCGGTCAGCGCGAGCGCCTCGACCAGGGTCGTCTTGCCCGATCCGCTGTGGCCGACCAGCACCACGTTCCGTACGGACGCGGGCTGGTCGGCCGCCGTTGCCCTGCCGGCGGCTCCGGGGTGTGTGTTCGCCTTGTCGCCCATGTGTCCTGCCTCCCGGTCGATGCACGGCTGAGGACGTGCGGTCTCGCGAGCTTTGCACTGCCGCCGTGGTGCGTCCATCGTGACGACGTCCGTGCTGCGAGCTTCGGTCGCGCCCGCGGTGCGGCATCCGGGCGGTCCACTCGCGTCACGGCGTGCCCATGCGCCGCCAGGACGCGATCCGGCGGCGCGGGTGCCCGGCGGTCGCCCGCGCGCGCGCGTGGCTACGATGGGCCAGCCGGTGGCCAGCAGGGGCCGCGCGGCCCACCGACCCTCGGGAAGGCCATGCTGAACAAGTACGCGCGTGCTTTCTTCACGCGTGTCCTCACACCGTTCGCCGCGTTTCTGCTCCGCCGGGGAGTCAGCCCCGACGCGGTCACCCTCCTCGGCACCGCCGGAGTGATGGCGGGCGCGCTGGTCTTCTACCCCCGGGGCGAGTTCTTCTGGGGCACGGTCGTCATCACGCTGTTCGTCTTCTCCGACCTGGTCGACGGCAACATGGCCCGCCAGCTGGGCCGCTCCAGCCGCTGGGGCGCCTTCCTGGACTCCACGCTCGACCGGGTCGCCGACGCGCGATCTTCGGCGGCTTCGCGCTCTGGTACGCGGGCGGCGGCGACGACAACGTCCTGTGCGCGGTCTCGATCTTCTGCCTGGCCAGCGGCCAGGTGGTCTCGTACACCAAGGCGCGCGGCGAGAGCGATCGGCCTGCCGGTCGCCGTCAACGGCCTGGTGGAGCGGGCCGAGCGGCTGGTGATCTCGCTGGTCGCGGCCGGGTCTCGCGGGCCTGCACGACGTTCGGCGTGCCCGGCATCGAGTATCCTGCTGCCCATCGCCCTGTGGATCGTCGCCGTCGGCAGCCTCGTCACGCTGATCCAGCGGGTCGTCACGGTGCGCCGGGAGTCCGCGGAGGCCGAGGCCGCCGCCGACGGCCGCCCAGGACAGCGAGACGCCTCGCAGGAGCAGTGAGGCGACATCGTGAGCAGCGTGCGGGAGCGGCTGACGGACGCGCTGTACGGCCTCGGCTGGAGCACGGTCAAGAAGCTCCCCGAGCCCGTCGCCGTACGCGCTCGGCCGGACCATCGCCGACATCGCCTGGAAGCGGCGCGGCAAGGGCGTGCGGCGGCTGGAGGCCAACTCGCGCGCGTGGTGCCCGGACGCGACCCCGCAGCGCCTCGCCGAGCTGTCCCGGGCGGGCATGCGCTCGTACCTGCGCTACTGGATGGAGTCCTTCCGGCTGCCCGCCTGGAGCGAGGAGCGCATCCGGGACGGCTTCGACGTCAAGGACGTGCACCACCTGACCGACGGCCTCGCCGCCGGCCGGGCGTCGATCCTCGCGCTGCCGCACCTGGGCAACTGGGACCTCGCGGGCGCCTGGGTCACCACCGAGCTGGAGACGCCCTTCACCACGGTCGCCGAGCGGCTCAAGCCGGAGATCGCTCTACGACCGCTTCGTCGCCTACCGCGAGGGCCTCGGCATGGAGGTGCTGCCGCACAGCGGCGGCGCCGCCTTCGGCACGCTGGCCCGGCGGCTGCGCGACGGCGGCCTGGTCTGCCTGGTCGCCGACCGCGACCTGTCCGCCTCCGGCGTCGAGGTCGACTTCTTCGGCGAGACCGACGCGGATGCCCGCCGGCCCGGCGCTGCTCGCCCAGCAGACCGGCGCGCTGCTGCTGCCGGTGACGCTCTGGTACGACGAGCCGCCCGTGATGCAGGGCCGAGTGCACCCGCCGGTCGAGGTACCCGAGACAGGCACCCGGGCCGAGAAGACGTCCGTCATGACGCAGGCGCTGGCCGACGCCTTCGCCACGGGGATCGCCGACCACCCGGAGGACTGGCACATGCTGCAGCGGCTCTGGCTCGCCGACCTGGACCCGGCCAGGGCTCCCGAGGACCGGGAGCCCGCGCAGGCTCCCGGGAAGGAGGCACCGTGAGGATCGGCATCGTCTGCCCGTACTCCTGGGACGTGCCCGGGCGGCGTCCAGTTCCACATCCGCGACCTGGCCGAGCACCTGATCCGGCTCGGGCACGAGGTGTCCGTGCTCGCCCCGGCGGACGACGAGACCCCGCTGCCGCCGTACGTCGTCTCGGCGGGCCGCGCGGTCCCGGTGCCGTACAACGGCTCGGTCGCCCGGCTCAACTTCGGCTTCCTGTCGGCGGCCCGGGTACGGCGCTGGCTGCACGACGGGCACGTTCGACGTGCTCCACATCCACGAGCCGGCCTCGCCGTCGCTCGGCGCTGCTGACCTGCTGGGCCGCGCAGGGCCCGATCGTCGCCACCTTCCACACCTCCAACCCGCGCTCCCGGGCGATGATCGCCGCGTACCCGATCCTCCAGCCCGCGCTGGAGAAGATCAGCGCGCGGATCGCGGTGAGCGAGTACGCGCGGCGCACGCTCGTCGAGCACCTGGGCGGCGACGCCGTCGTCATCCCGAACGGCGTCGACGTCGACTTCTTCGCCGGCGCCGAGCCCAAGGCCGAGTGGCAGGGCGGACACGATCGGCTTCATCGGGCGCATCGACGAGCCCCGCAAGGGCCTGCCGGTGCTGATGAAGGCCCTCCCGAAGATCCTCGCCGAGCGCCCGCGGACCCGGCTGCTGGTCGCCGGGCGCGGCGACGAGAAGGAGGCCGTCGAGGCGCTGCCCGAGGAGCTGCGCGCGCGCGTCGAGTTCCTCGGCATGGTCAGCGACGAGGACAAGGCGCGGTTGCTGCGCAGCGTCGACGTGTACGTCGCGCCCAACACCGGCGGCGAGAGCTTCGGCATCATCCTCGTCGAGGCCATGTCGGCCGGGGCGCCCGGTCCTCGCCAGTCCGACCTGGACGCCTTCGCGCAGGTGCTGGACCAGGGGCGCGGCGGGCGAACTGTTCGCCAACGAGGACGCCGACGCGCTGGCGGCCGCGGCCGTACGGCTGCTCGGCGACCCGGAGCGGCGCGCGGAGCTGCGCGAGCGGGGCAGCGCGCACGTCCGGCGCTTCGACTGGTCGACGGTCGGGGCGGACATCCTCGCCGTGTACGAGACGGTGACGGACGGCGCGGCCGCGGTCGCCGCCGGACGAACGGACCGGTCTGCGGGCGCGGTTGCGGCCTGGCGCGGAACTGACAGGGGGACCTGGGGCGGATGATCACGGACAGTCGGACACGCCGCTCCCGGACACGCCCGTCTCGCTCGACGGGGCACGGCGGCTGTCCGGTGTGCCTGCGGACGGGGCGTGACCGCGGCAGGGCGCGTCGCCGGTAGCCTTGCCGCCCGTGACGCAACCCTCATCTGGATCGCTCGTCGCCCTGCGTCGCGATCGGCCTCTACCTGAGCTGGACCGCGGGCCGGCTCGACCGGCTGCACGCGCGCATCGACGCCGCCCGCGCCGCCCTCGACGCGCAACTGCTGCGCCGCGCCTCGGTCGCCCAGGAGCTGGCCACCTCCGGGGTGCTCGATCCGGCCGCCTCGATCGTGCTCTACGAGGCGGCGCACGCCGCCCGGCAGGCCGAGGAGGAGCAACGGGAGGTCGCCGAGAGCGAGCTGAGCCAGGCGCTGCGGGCCGTGTTCGCGGAGAGCGCAGCAGGTCGAGGCGGTACGGGAGGCGCCGGGCGGCGAGGAGGCGGCCGACGGAGCTGGCCCAGGCGGTACGCCGGGTGCCGATGGCCCGCCGCTTCCACAACGACGCCGTACGCGCCGCCCGCGCCCTGCGCCGCCACCGCAAGGTCCGCTGGTTCCGGCTGGCGGGCCACGCGCCCGTTCCCGCTGGCCTTCGAGATGGACGACGAGCCGCCGGCGGCCCTGGCGGACCGGCTCGGGGGCGTGAGAGCGGGCGCTCGGGCGGCGTGAGAGCGGGCGCTGAGGGCGGGATTTGTCGCCCCCGGCGGCCTCACCGCCGCACCTCCAAAACGATCCACCGCCTCCCCATTGGCCCTTGCTGTGGCCTGGTCGCCTCAGCGTTTCCTTCAGTGTTCGCAGAATCCCTCTTCCCCGAGTGAGGTCAACCCGTGTCCAGCACGCTCCCCAGTCTCCGCCCAGTCCCCCGAGACCGGCACCGCCCGCGTGAAGCGCGGCATGGCCGAGCAGCTCAAGGGCGGCGTGATCATGGACGTCGTCACCGCCGGAGCAGGCGAAGATCGCCGAGGACGCGGGCGCCGTCGCGGTCATGGCCCTGGAGCGGGTCCCCGCGGACATCCGCAAGGACGGCGGCGTGGCCCGCATGTCCGACCCGGACATGATCGAGGGCATCATCGAGGCCGTCTCCATCCCGGTGATGGCCAAGTCCCGCATCGGCCACTTCGTCGAGGCCCAGGTCCTGCAGTCCCTCGGCGTCGACTACATCGACGAGTCCGAGGTCCTCACCCCGGCCGACGAGGTCAACCACTCCGACAAGTGGGCCTTCACCACCCCCTTCGTCTGCGGCGCCACCAACCTCGGCGAGGCCCTGCGCCGTATCGCCGAGGGCGCGGCCATGATCCGCTCCAAGGGCGAGGCCGGCACGGGCAACGTCGTCGAGGCCGTCCGCCACCTGCGCCAGATCAAGAACGAGATCGCCCGCCTCAAGGGGCTTCGACAACCACGAGCTGTACGCCGCCGCCAAGGAACTGCGCGCCCCGTACGAGCTTGTCAAGGAGGTCGCCGAGCTCGGCAAGCTGCCGGTCGTGCTGTTCTCCGCCGGGGGCGTCGCCACCCCGGCCGACGCCGCGCTGATGCGCCAGCTCGGCGCCGAGGGCGTCTTCGTCGGCTCCGGCATCTTCAAGTCCGGCGACCCGGCCAAGCGCGCCGCCGCCATCGTGAAGGCCACCACCTTCTACGACGACCCGAAGATCATCGCGGATGCCTCCCGCGACCTCGGCGAGGCCATGGTCGGCATCAACTGCGACACCCTCCCCGAGACCGAGCGCTACGCGAACCGCGGCTGGTAAGCGCAGCCCCGCAGACAGCTGGTAACCGCAGCTCCGCAGACAGCTGGTAAGCGCAGCCCCACAGACGGCTGGTAACCGCAGCCCCGCAGACCCGACAAGGCATGACCCACATGACCGACGCACCTGTCATAGGCGTCCTGGCCCTCCAGGGCGACGTACGGGAGCACCTCATCGCCCTGGCCGCGGCCGACGCCGTGGCCAGGGCGGTGCGGCGTCCCGAGGAACTCGCCGAGGTGGACGGCCTCGTCATCCCCGGCGGCGAGTCCACCACCATCTCCAAACTGGCCGTCCTCTTCGGCGTGATGGAGCCTCTCCGCGCGCGCGTGCGGGCCGGCATGCCCGTCTACGGCACCTGCGCCGGCATGATCATGCTCGCCGACAAGATCCTCGACCCGCGCTCGGGCCAGGAGACCATCGGCGGCATCGACATGATCGTGCGCCGCAACGCCTTCGGACGGCAGAACGAGTCCTTCGAGGCGGCCGTCGACGTGAAGGGCGTCGAGGGCGATCCTGTAGAGGGCGTTTTCATCCGCGCTCCCTGGGTCGAGTCCGTCGGCGCCGAGACCGAGGTGCTCGCCGAGCACGACGGCCACATCGTCGCCGTACGCCAGGGCAACGCGCTCGCCACGTCGTTCCACCCGGAGCTGACCGGCGACCACCGGGTGCACGCCCTGTTCGTCGAGATGGCGCGCACCCAGCGGGCAGCGGAGTCCTTGTAGGATTTCCGGGGGTCCCCCGGGCCCTCAAGGTCTGGGGGAGTCCGTACAGGACGGGTTACGCGAAGGAGACAGGCAGATGTCCGGCCACTCTAAATGGGCCACGACGAAGCACAAGAAGGCCGTGATCGATGCCAAGCGCGGCAAGCTCTTCGCGAAGCTGATCAAGAACATCGAGGTCGCGGCCCGTATGGGCGGCGTGGACCTGGACGGTAATCCGACGCTGTACGACGCCGTGCAGAAGGCGAAGAAGCAGTCGGTGCCGAACAAGAACATCGACTCCGCGATCAAGCGCGGTGGCGGTCTCGAGGCCGGTGGCGCCGACTACGAGACGATCATGTACGAGGGGTACGGACCGAACGGTGTCGCGGTGCTCATCGAGTGCCTCACCGACAACCGCAACCGCGCCGCCTCCGACGTCCGCGTCGCCATGACCCGCAACGGCGGCTCCATGGCCGACCCGGGCTCCGTGTCGTACCTCTTCCACCGCAAGGGCGTCGTGATCGTCCCCAAGGGCGAGCTGACCGAGGACGACGTCCTGGGCGCCGTGCTCGACGCGGGCGCCGAGGAGGTCAACGACCTCGGTGAGAACTTCGAGGTGATCAGCGAGGCCACCGACCTGGTCGCGGTCCGCACCGCCCTCCAGGACAGCGGGATCGACTACGACTCCGCCGAGGCCAACTTCGTCCCGACCATGCAGGTCGAGCTGGACGAGGAGGGCGCCAAGAAGATCTTCAAGCTGATCGACGCCCTGGAGGACAGCGACGACGTGCAGAACGTCTTCGCCAACTTCGACGTCAGTGACGATGTCATGGCCAAGGTCGAGGCGTAACACCGCCGCGAGCTCAACGGGCCGACGGGGCGCACCCCGTCGGCCCGTCGCTTTACCGGGCGTCGCCGGTGGCACCGGGCGTTGTCGGTGGCAGCGTATAACCTGGCGACAGTCAAGGATCGCCGTTCATGGGCCGTAACCATTCATTGAGGAACCCCGACGGCGCTCAGCCAGATACGCGAGAGCGGCGGCGGTTCAGCCGCAAAAGAGGGGGGGACGCGTGCGTGTACTCGGTGTGGACCCAGGCCTGACCCGGTGCGGAGTCGGGGTGGTCGAAGGCATCCCCGGACGGCCACTCACCATGCTCGGCGTCGGTGTCGTACGGACGCCTGTGGACGCCGATTTGGGGCACCGCCTCCTCGCCATCGAGCAGGGCATCGAGCAGTGGCTGGACGAGCACCGGCCTGAAATCGTCGCCGTGGAGCGGGTCTTCAGCCAGCACAACGTCCGTACGGTGATGGGCACCGCCCAGGCCAGCGCCATCGCCACGCTGTGCGCCACCCGACGCGGCATCCCCGTCGCCCTGCACACACCCAGCGAGGTCAAGGCCGCCGTCACCGGCACCGGCCGCGCCGGCAAGGCCCAGGTCGGCGCCATGGTCACCCGCCTGCTGCGGCTCGAGGCGCCCCCCAGGCCCGCGGACGCCGCCGACGCCCTCGCGCTCGCCATCTGCCACATCTGGCGGGCCCCCGCCCAGAACCGACTCCAGCAAGCCGTCGCCCTGCACGCTCCGAAAGGCCGCACGCCATGATCGCCTTCGTCAGCGGCCCGGTCGCCGCTCTCGCCCCCGACTCCGCGGTGGTCGAAGTGGGCGGCATCGGCATCGCCGTCCAGTGCACCCCCAACACCCTCTCAGGTCTCCGTAGGGGCCAGCAGACCAAGCTCGCCACCTCCCTCGTCGTACGGGAGGACTCGCTCACCCTTTACGGCTTCGCGGACGACGACGAGCGCCAGGTCTTCGAACTGCTGCAGACCGCGAGTGGCGTGGGCCCGCGCCTGGCCCAGGCGATGCTCGCCGTGCACACGCCGGACACGCTGCGCCGCGCGGTGTCGACCGGCGACGAGAAGGCACTCACCGCGGTCCCCGGCATCGGCAAGAAGGGGGCCCAGAAGCTCCTGTTGGAGCTCAAGGACCGCCTGGGCGAGCCGATCGGCGCGGGCACGAGCGTGGGCGCCCCCGTGAGCGACAGCTGGCGAGACCACCTGCACGCCGCCCTGATCGGCCTCGGGTACGCGACCCGTGAGGCCGACGAGGCGGTGGCCGCGGTCACGCCCCGGGCCGAGGCCGCCCAGGGCACGCCCCAGGTGGGCCAGTTGCTGAAGGCCGCGCTGCAGACCCTGAACAGAGCCCGCTGACCCACCCGTTGGCGAAGCTCCCGTACGACCCACCCGACCGCGATGCGTGAGGCACACTCAATGAACTGGGACGACACGACATGAACTGGGACGACACGACCGACGCCACCGCCCCCGAGCGGCTCGTCGGACCCGCTCCCGAGCGGCTCGTGGGCCCCGCCGCGGAGCGGCTGGTGGGCTCTGTCGCCGATCGTGAGGACCAGGTCGTCGAGGCTGCTCTGCGCCCCAAGGACATGGACGAGTTCATCGGCCAGGAGAAGGTCCGCGCGCAGCTCGACCTCGTCCTGCGTGCGGCACGCGCGCGGGGGGCGACCGCCGACCATGTGCTGCTCTCCGGTGCCCCGGGGCTCGGCAAGACCACCCTCTCCATGATCATCGCAGCGGAGATGGGCGCCCCGATCCGTATCACCTCCGGGCCCGCCATCCAGCACGCCGGCGACCTCGCGGCCATCCTCTCTTCCCTCCAGGAGGGCGAGGTCCTGTTCCTCGACGAGATCCACCGCATGTCCCGGCCCGCCGAGGAGATGCTCTACATGGCGATGGAGGACTTCCGCGTCGACGTCATCGTCGGCAAGGGTCCCGGCGCCACCGCCATCCCCCTCGAACTGCCCCCGTTCACCCTGGTCGGCGCCACCACGCGCGCGGGCCTCCTGCCGCCCCCACTGCGCGACCGCTTCGGTTTCACCGGCCACATGGAGTTCTACGAGCCCGCCGAACTGGAGCGCGTCATCCACCGCTCCGCGCACCTGCTGGATGTCGAGATCGGGGCCGAGGGCGCGGCCGAGATCGCGGGCCGCTCCCGGGGCACTCCCCGCATCGCCAACCGTCTGCTGCGTCGCGTACGGGACTACGCCCAGGTCAAGGCCGACGGAGTCATCACCAGGGACATCGCCGAGGCCGCCCTCGCCGTCTACGAGGTCGACGCCCGTGGTCTCGACCGCCTCGACCGCGCCGTACTGGAGGCCCTGCTCAAGCTGTTCGGTGGCGGACCCGTCGGCCTGTCCACCCTCGCCGTGGCGGTGGGGGAGGAGCGCGAGACGGTCGAGGAGGTCGCCGAACCCTTCCTGGTCCGTGAGGGCCTGCTCGCCCGCACCCCGCGCGGCCGTGTCGCGACCCCCGCGGCATGGGCGCATCTCGGCCTCATCCCGCCCGGCGGGGCGGCGGGGGGAAACGGACAACAGAACCTGTTCGGAGGGTGACGGTCCTGTGACGATGAGGGACTCGCCCGGTCCGGAACAGCGGTGTCATGCTGTGCGTTGTTCCTGGTATGCGGACTCGCTTAGACTCCGCCGATGCCGCCTTCGTCGGCGGCACACACACCCCCAACCATCAGGCCGCTCACTCTCGCGGTCGTGTGAAGGAAGTACCGACCCGTGCCGAGTATCGTGACCCTCCTCCCGTTCATCGTGCTCATCGGGGCCATGTTCCTGATGACCCGGTCGGCCAAGAAGAAGCAGCAGCAGGCCGTGGATATGCGGAACCAAATGCAGCCCGGCAGTGGCATCCGCACCATCGGGGGCATGTACGCGACGGTGAAGGAGGTCAACGAGGACACGGTCCTCGTTGACGCCGGCCCTGGAGTCGAGCTGCTCTTCGCGAAGAACGCCATCGGTGCCGTCCTCTCCGACGACGAGTACAACCGCCTCGTCCACGGCATCGAGCACGACCTGAAGTCCGACGTCGTGCCGGACGACGTCTCCTCCCTCACCGGGACCGCCGAGCCCGCCGCCGACGCCTCCGAGGACAAGCCCATTGACCTCGGCAAGAACGACGAGCCCCTCGACCTCGGCAAGAACGACAAGCCCCTCGACCTCGGCAAGAAGGACGCCGCGGACGATGAGCCCGCCGACGCCGCAGACGAGGAGCCCGACGAGGCGAAGGCCGACGAGGCGAAGGCCGACGACGCGGAGCCGAAGAAGACCGACGGCGGATCCGGCGTGAAGTAGGCACACCCCCGGGTGGCGCGGGCATGACCAGCCCGCGCCACCCGGGGCGTGTGGTACGCGTACGGAGCCCGACACCATGTCATGGCCGCCCGCAGGCCCATCCGGCGCTGAGGTGGCCCGAGAGGGAGTTACGAGAAGGTGGCAGCACCGAAGAAGGGCCGGAGCGCCAACGCTCAGGGCAAACCAGGGCGCGCTCTGGCCCTCATCCTGATCGCCATCGTGGCGCTCACCGGGGGAATGTTCGCCTCCGGACACACCACTCCGCGTCTCGGTATCGACCTCGCCGGCGGTACGAGTATCACGCTGACGGCGGTCAACGAGCCCGGCCAGCCCAACGCGATCAACAAGACCAACATGGGCACCGCGGTCGAGATCATGAACCGTCGTGTCAACGGTCTGGGCGTGTCCGAGGCCGAGGTCCAGACCCAGGGCGATCGCAACATCATCGTCAACATCCCCAAGGGCACGAACTCCCAGCAGGCCCGGGCCCAGGTCGGCACCACCGCCAAGCTCTACTTCCGCCCGGTCCTGGCCACCGAGGCGTCCGGAGCCGACGCACCGGCCAGCCCCAGCCCCAGCACCTCCCCGAGCACATCGCCCTCGCCCGGCGACAAGGCCAAGTCCGGCGACAAGGCCAAGAAGGACAAGGCGGCGTTCTCCTCAGGCTCCCCGACCCCGTCGGACACTCCAGCCCCGCAGGGCCGCGCCGT
Source organism: uncultured Actinomycetota bacterium (assembly GCA_963711935.1). GTDB lineage: Bacteria > Actinomycetota > Actinomycetes > Streptomycetales > Streptomycetaceae > Streptomyces. The sequence goes on along the minus strand of CAVQGD010000029.1, from coordinate 229,233 downwards.
CACCGCAGCGCTGAAAACCAACCCGCTGAAAACCGACCCGACGCCGAGTGACCCGGCCGCCCCGAAGGCCGGTTCCTCCCCGCCCGCGAGCAGCGGCGCCGACGAGGGGGCCGGCAAGCTCCAGGCCGAGTACGCCGCGCTCGACTGCACCAAGCCGGCGCAGCGCGCCAAGGCCGGTGACGGCGCCCAGCCCGGCGATCCCATCGTCGCCTGCGGCGAGAACAAGGGCCAGTGGCAGAAGTTCCTGCTCGGTCCGGCCGAGGTCGACGGCACGGACATCGAGGAGGCCCAGGCGGTCTTCGACACCGAGAGCGCCGGGGGCTGGAAGGTCACCATGGACTTCACGTCCGGCGGTGCCAAGAAGTTCGCCGACGTCACCGGCAAGCTCGCCCAGAACCAGAGCCAGCCCCCGCGGGACCAGTTCGCGATCGTCCTCGACGGCGATGTCGTCTCCGCCCCGTCCGTCGACCGGGCGATCGCTGGTGGCAACGCCGAGATCTCCGGCAGCTTCCTCCAGGAAGAGGCCGAGAACCTCGCCAACATGCTGTCGTACGGAGCGCTCCCGCTCACCTTCAAAGAGGCGAGCGTCACCACGGTGACCGCCGCGCTCGGTGGTGAGCAGCTCGAAGCGGGTCTGATCGCCGGTGCCATCGGCCTCGCCCTGGTCGTGATCTACCTGCTGGTCTACTACCGCGGTCTGTCCCTCATCGCCATCGCCTCGCTGCTGGTGTCCGCTGCCCTGACCTACACGATCATGTCGCTGCTCGGCCCGGCCATCGGCTTCGCGCTGAACCTCCCGGCCGTCTGCGGCGCGATCGTCGCGATCGGCATCACAGCGGACTCGTTCATCGTGTACTTCGAACGTGTCCGGGACGAGATCCGTGAGGGCCGCTCGCTGCGTCCCGCCGTGGAACGGGGCTGGCCACGCGCCCGGCGCACCATCCTGGTCTCCGACTTCGTGTCGTTCCTCGCCGCCGCGGTGCTGTTCGTGGTCACCGTCGGCAAGGTCCAGGGCTTCGCGTTCACGCTCGGTCTGACCACTGTGCTCGACGTGGTCGTGGTGTTCCTCTTCACCAAGCCGCTGCTGACGCTCCTGGCACGCAGGGAGTTCTTCGCAGGCGGCCACAGCTGGTCCGGCCTCGACCCGAAGCGACTGGGCGCCCGGCCGCCGCTGCGCCGCCCCCGCCGTCCCGCCGTCCCCGTCGACCCGAAGGAGGCGTGAGATGTCGAAGCTCGGCAACCTCGGCGCCCGACTCCACCGCGGCGAGGTCGGTTACGACTTCGTCGGCAACCGCAAGCTCTGGTACGGCCTGTCCATCCTGGTCACCCTCACGGCCATCCTCGGCCTGACGGTGCGTGGCCTGAACATGGGCATCGAGTTCGAGGGCGGTGCCGTCTTCACCACCCCGAAGACCAGCGTCTCGGCCTCCCAGGCCGAGGAGTACGCGGAAGAGGCCGCCGGCCACGACGCGATCGTGCAGGAGCTCGGCACGGGCGGCCTGCGCATCCAGGTCGCAGGCGTCGACACCGGCAAGTCCGACGCGATCAAGGAAGAGCTGGCCAAGGATCTGAAGGTCAACTCGGAGAACATCAACGCCGACCTGGTCGGCCCCAGCTGGGGTGACCAGATCGCCAACAAGGCCTGGCAGGGCCTCGGGATCTTCATGGTCCTTGTGGTGATCTACCTGGCGATCGCGTTCGAGTGGCGTATGGCGATGGCCGCGTTCGTCGCCCTGATCCACGACATCACGATCACGGTCGGCATCTACGCCCTCGTCGGCTTCGAAGTGACGCCGGGCACGGTGATCGGTCTGCTGACGATCCTCGGTTACTCGCTCTACGACACGGTCGTCGTCTTCGACAGCCTCAAGGAGCAGACGAAGGACATCACCAAGCAGACCCGCTGGACCTACAGCGACGTCGCCAACCGCTCGATCAACAGCACCCTGGTGCGCTCCATCAACACCACGGTGGTCGCCCTGCTGCCGGTCGCAGGCCTGCTGTTCATCGGTGGCGGCGTGCTCGGCGCGGGCATGCTCAACGACATCTCGCTGTCGCTGTTCGTCGGTCTCGCCGCCGGCGCGTACTCCTCGATCTTCATCGCCACGCCGCTCGTCGCCGACCTCAAGGAGCGCGAGCCGCAGATGAAGGCCCTCAGGAAGCGCGTGCTGGCCAAGCGGGCCCAGGCAGAGACCGCCCCGGCCCAGACCGACGACGAGTCCTACGGCGACGAGCCGGACGACGCCACCCCCGCGGTCGTCGGCCCGCGCCACCAGCCCGCCTCCCGCAACCGGGGCCGCGGCCGTCCCTCGGGGAAGCGCCGATGACCGAGCTCGCCGACCTCACGCCGCTGCTGCTCAGCCGCATCCGTGACGTCCCCGACTACCCGGAGCCGGGTGTGATGTTCAAGGACATCACCCCGCTGCTGGCCGACCCGGTGGCGTTCACCGCGCTCACCGACGCGCTGGCCGAGCTCGTCGTCCGGCACGGCGCCACGAAGATCGTCGGCCTGGAGGCCCGCGGCTTCATCCTCGGCGCACCCGTCGCGGTCCGCGCCGGAGTCGGCTTCGTCCCCGTACGCAAGGCGGGCAAGCTCCCCGGCGCGACCCTCGGCCAGGCGTACGACCTGGAGTACGGCTCCGCCGAGATCGAGGTGCACGCCGAGGACCTGTCGCGTCGGCGACCGCGTCATGGTCATCGACGACGTCCTCGCCACCGGCGGCACCGCCGAGGCCTCCCTCCAGCTCATCCGCCGGGCGGGCGCCGAGGTCGCGGGCGTCTGCTGTGCTGATGGAGCTCGGCTTCCTGGGCGGCCGCGCCCGCCTGGAACCGGCCCTCGCGGGTGCCCCGCTGGAGGCGCTGCTCACGGTCTGAGCGCGACCCCGGGTATCCCCGACAGGCGTACGAAAGGCCTGAGTCACCCGTATGACACCGCGGAGGCGGGCACCGGAGGAACCCGGTGCCCGCCTCCGCTGTCGCTCGTGCAGCAGGCCGTCTCACCGGCTGACAGGTATTCGGGAGCCGAGGATCGCTACCATGGGGTCTTCCGGAGCCTGACCGGGGGACCCGGATCGCGCACGAGGAGTCCTCTTGCCAGACGAGGCCCAGCACCTGACCGCCGCCCAGCCCGACTCCACGCCGGGACCCGCGGCCACGCCCGCGCCGGGCGCGAAGAGCGCCGCGCGGGGTCCGGTCGAGCGCGCCCAGTCCACGCCCGCCTCCGCGTCCGCGCCCGCCTCTGAGCCCGCGTCCGCGCCCGTCGACAAGGCTGCCGGGCAGTCACGCCCCAAGTCCGCCCCTCCCGAGCGCCCCCAAGGGCCACCGACAAGCTCCGGTCCAGGGGGGACCTCCCTCGCGCCCCCGCCCCCGCCTCCGGCTCGCCCGGCCTCGGGCCAGCCCGCGCGTTCCGGCTCCTCCAACCGCGTACGCGCCCGCCTGGCCCGCCTCGGCGTCCAGCGCTCCAACCCGTACAACCCGGTGCTGGAGCCGCTGCTGCGGATAGTGCGCGGCAACGACCCGAAGATCGAGACGTCGACGCTCCGCCAGATCGAGCGCGCCTACCAGGTCGCCGAGCGCTGGCACCGCGGCCAGAAGCGCAAGAGCGGCGACCCGTACATCACGCACCCGCTCGCGGTGACCACGATCCTCGCCGAGCTCGGCATGGACCCGGCCACCCTGATGGCCGGCCTGCTGCACGACACCGTCGAGGACACCGAGTACGGCCTGGACCAGCTCCGCCGCGACTTCGGCGATCAGGTCGCGCTGCTCGTCGACGGCGTCACCAAGCTGGACAAGGTCAAGTTCGGCGAGGCGGCGCAGGCCGAGACCGTGCGCAAGATGGTCGTCGCCATGGCCAAGGACCCCCGCGTCCTGGTCATCAAGCTCGCCGACCGCCTGCACAACATGCGCACCATGCGCTACCTCAAGCGGGAGAAGCAGGAGAAGAAGGCGCGCGAGACCCTGGAGATCTACGCGCCGCTCGCCCACCGCCTGGGCATGAACACCATCAAGTGGGAGCTGGAGGACCTCGCCTTCGCGATCCTCTACCCCAAGATGTACGACGAGATCGTCCGGCTCGTCGCCGAGCGCGCCCCCAAGCGTGACGAGTACCTGGCCATAGTGACCGACGAGGTCCAGTCCGACCTGCGCGCCGCCCGCATCAAGGCGACCGTCACCGGCCGCCCGAAGCACTACTACAGCGTCTACCAGAAGATGATCGTCCGCGGCCGTGACTTCGCGGAGATCTACGACCTGGTGGGCATCCGCGTCCTGGTCGACACCGTCCGCGACTGCTACGCGGCCCTGGGCACCGTCCACGCCCGCTGGAACCCGGTTCCGGGGCGGTTCAAGGACTACATCGCGATGCCCAAGTTCAACATGTACCAGTCGCTGCACACGACGGTCATCGGGCCCAGCGGCAAGCCGGTCGAGCTGCAGATCCGTACGTTCGACATGCACCGCCGCGCCGAGTACGGCATCGCCGCGCACTGGAAGTACAAGCAGGAGGCCGTCGCCGGCGCCTCCAAGGTGCGCACCGACGTGCCCAGGACATCCGGCAAGGACAAGGACGCCATCAACGACATGGCGTGGCTGCGGCAGTTGCTCGACTGGCAGAAGGAGACCGAGGACCCGAGCGAGTTCCTGGAGTCGCTGCGCTTCGACCTCTCCCGCAACGAGGTCTTCGTCTTCACGCCGAAGGGCGACGTCATAGCGCTGCCGGCCGGCGCGACCCCTGTCGACTTCGCGTACGCGGTCCACACGGAGGTCGGCCACCGCACCATAGGCGCACGGGTCAACGGACGCCTGGTCCCGCTCGAATCCACCCTGGACAACGGCGACCTGGTGGAGGTCTTCACCTCCAAGGCGTCCGGCGCGGGTCCGTCCCGCGACTGGCTCGGCTTCGTCAAGTCGCCGCGCGCCCGTAACAAGATCCGGGCCTGGTTCTCCAAGGAGCGGCGCGACGAGGCGATCGAGCAGGGCAAGGACGCCATCGCGCGCGCGATGCGCAAGCAGAACCTGCCGATCCAGCGCATCCTGACCGGCGACTCCCTCGTCACTCTCGCCCACGAGATGCGCTATCCGGACATCTCCTCCCTGTACGCGGCGATCGGCGAGGGCCATGTGGCCGCGCAGAACGTCGTACAGAAGCTGGTGCAGGCCCTCGGCGGCGAGGAGGCCGCCACCGAGGAGATCGACGAGGCGGTGCCACCCGCGCGCGGCCGCGGCCGCAAGCGCCGCAGCAGCAACGACCCGGGTGTCGTGGTCAAGGGTGTCGACGACGTCTGGGTGAAGCTCGCCCGCTGCTGTACGCCCGTCCCCGGCGACCCGATCATCGGCTTCGTCACCCGTGGCAGTGGCGTATCGGTCCACCGCAGCGACTGCGTCAACGTCGAGTCACTGTCCCGCGAGCCCGAGCGCATCCTGGACGTCGAGTGGGCGCCCACCCAGTCCTCGGTCTTCCTGGTCGCCATCCAGGTCGAGGCCCTGGACCGCTCCCGTCTGCTCTCGGACGTCACGCGCGTCCTCTCCGACCAGCACGTGAACATCCTGTCGGCGGCCGTGCAGACCTCCCGCGACCGTGTGGCCACCTCCCGCTTCACCTTCGAGATGGGCGACCCGAAACACCTCGGGCACGTCCTGAAGGCCGTACGGGGCGTCGAGGGCGTCTACGACGTGTACCGGGTGACGTCGGCGCGAAGGCCGTAAGGCCCACCGCCCAGAAGGCCGTAAGCTCACCGCCCCCAGGCGAGGTCACTACCCACAGACGAGGGCCGCCGTACGTCACCTACGGCGGCCCTCGTTATGGCGGCGTGTCAGCCGCCGAACTCCTGCAGACCCTTCAGGGCCTGGTCCAGCAGCGCCTGGCGGCCCTCCAGCTCCCTCTCGAGCTTGTCGGCCTTGGCGTTGTTGCCCTGGGCGCGCGCCTGCTCGATCTGGCCCTTCAGCTTGTCCACGGCCGCCTGGAGCTGGCCCGTGAGACCCTCGGCCCGGGCACGGGCCTCCGGGTTCGTACGGCGCCACTCCGCTTCCTCGGACTCCTGGAGGGCCCGCTCGACCGCGTGCATCCGGCCCTCGACCTTCGGGCGGGCGTCCCGCGGCACATGGCCGATGGCTTCCCAGCGCTCGTTGAGGGCACGGAACGCGGCACGGGCCGTCTTCAGGTCCGTGACCGGCAACAGCTTCTCCGCCTCCTCGGCCAGTTCCTCCTTCAGCTTGAGGTTCTCGACCTGCTCGGCGTCCCGCTCGGCGAACACCGAGCCGCGCGCCGCGAAGAAGATGTCCTGCGCACCGCGGAAACGGTTCCACAGCTCGTCCTCGTGCTCGCGCTGGGCGCGGCCCGCGGCCTTCCACTCGGCCATCAGCTCGCGGTAGCGGGCCGCAGTCGGCCCCCAGTCCGTCGAGCCCGCCAGGGCCTCGGCTTCCGCGACCAGCCGCTCCTTGGTTTTACGGGCCTCCTCGCGCTGCGCGTCCAGCTGCGCGAAGTGCGCCTTGCGGCGCTTGGAGAACGCCGAGCGCGCATGCGAGAAGCGGTGCCACAGCTCGTCGTCCGACTTGCGGTCGAGCCGCGGCAGCCCCTTCCACGTGTCCACCAACGCGCGCAGCCGCTCCCCGGCCGCCCGCCACTGGTCGGACTGGGCCAGCTCGCTCCGCCTCGGCGACCAGGGCCTCCTTGGAGTGCCGGGCCTCATCGGACTGCCTCGCCCGCTTTGCCTTGCGCTCCTCGCGGCGCGCCTCCACCAGCTCCACGAGCTTGTCCAGCCGGGCCCGCAGGGCGGCCAGGTCACCCACCACGTGGTGTGCGTCGACCTGCTCCCGAATGTGGTCGATCGCGGTCCGGGCGTCCTTGGCCGACAGGTCGGTGGTCTTCACTCGCTTTTCGAGGAGGCCGATCTCGACAACCAGGCCCTCGTACTTGCGCTCGAAATAGGCCAGCGCCTCCTCGGGAGACCCTGCCTGCCAGGAACCGACGACCTGCTCGCCGTCGGCCGTACGCACGTACACGGTCCCCGTCTCGTCGACGCGGCCCCACGGGTCGCTGCTCACAGCGCCTCCTCCACCTGATGCCTGCGAGGGGCCTTGAGCACCCCCGAGCATCGTCCACAGTTTCGTCACGGCCAACATAGGCGACCGGCGGGGCGGCTGTCCGCATCCCGCGCGACCGAAATGACGCGGTTGGCGGTCAGGTTTTCCTGACCGTCGCCTTGTTGATCACAACTGTCGCATTCGGTGCGCCGTCGCCCTGCCCCGTACTCTCGCCTGCCCCGGCGATCTTCTTCAGGACCTTCATTCCCGATGCGGAAATCGTACCGAACGGTGTGTAGTCGGCCGGGAGCTGACTGTCCTGGTAGACGAGGAAGAACTGGCTGCCGCCGCTGTCGCGGCCCTGCTTCGTCCGGGCGTCGTACTGGTTGGCCATGGCCACGGTCCCCGCCGGGTACACCCCGCCCTTCAGGCGCGAGTCCTTCAGGTTCTCGTCCGGGATCGTGTAGCCCGGTCCGCCCATGCCGGTGCCCTGCGGGTCGCCGCACTGGAGCACGTAGAGGCCCATGGTGGTGAGCCGGTGGCACTTCGTGTGGTCCAGGTAGCCCTTGTTCACCAGGAAGCCGAACGAGTTCACCGTGCGCGGGGTCTTCGCCGCGTCCATGGTGAGGGGGATGTCACCGCAGGTGGTCCGCAGGTCCATCGTGTACTTCGCGCTCGTGTCGAGGGTGAGGGCGGGCTCTTTCTTGTACGTGAGCTCCTTGACCTTGCCCTCGGCGGGCTTCTCGCACGGGTCCGGAGCCTTGCTCGGCGAGGCGCTCGGCGTCACATCGGCGCTTGCGTTCTCCTTCTTGTCGTCGCCCTGGAGGACGTCGGTGGCGGCCGCCACCACGACGAGCACCAGGATCACGCTGAGAGCCGAGGCGATCGAGACGTTGCGCACCCGCGCCTTGCGCCGAGCCTCCGTGCGCCGCTGTTGCTGCCGCAAGAACTTCTCCCGGGCGAGCTGACGCCGCCGCTGTTCCTGGCTGACCACCGGGTTCTCTCCTCATGCGTTTCGTCCGTCGACCGCTCCGCGTGCGACGGGTGAGCCGACCGCTTGCGTGTAGCCCCGTACCGTATAGGGGTTCGCTGCGGAAACGGCAGCGCCGGTAGGCTCTGAGGCGCACCCACCCACCCCGTACGACGGCTCGTACGGCCCCGTACGCCACCATCCGAAGGACGATCGTGCTCATTGCCGGGTTCCCCGCCGGGGCCTGGGGGACCAATTGTTACCTGGTCGCCCCCGCCGCCGGTGAGGAGTGCGTGATCATCGACCCGGGCCACGAGGCCGCCCAGGGAGTCGAGGAGGCGCTGAAGAAGCATCGGCTCAAGCCCGTCGCCGTCGTCCTCACCCACGGCCACCTCGACCACGTGGCCTCGGTCGTCCCGGTGTGCGGCGCGCACGACGTACCGGCGTGGATCCACCCCGAGGACCGGTACATGATGAGCGACCCGGAGAAGGCACTCGGCCGTTCCCTCGGGATGCCGCTGCTGGGCGGGCTGACCGTGGGGGAGCCCGCCGACGTCAGGGAGCTGACCGACGGCTCGAAGCTCGAACTGGCCGCTCTGGAGCTGTCCGTCGCGCACGCGCCCGGCCATACCAAGGGGTCGGTGACCTTCCGGATGCCTGAGAGCGCGGACATTCCGTCCGTGTTCTTCTCGGGTGATCTGCTCTTCGCCGGCTCCATCGGACGCACCGACCTGCCCGGCGGTGACATGGCCGAGATGCTCGACTCGCTGGCCCGCGTGTGCCTGCCGCTCGACGACTCGACCGTGGTGCTGTCCGGCCACGGCCCCCAGACGACCATCGGCCAGGAGCGCGCCACCAACCCGTACCTGCGACAGGTGGCTGCCGCCGGCCAGGGAGCGGGTTCCCGCACCCCTCCCCGACGAGGAATGTGACGAGAGACTTTCCGTGAGCACCTTCAAAGCCCCCAAGGGCACGTACGACCTGCTGCCGCCCGCCTCCGCCACCTACCTGGCGGTCCGTGAGGCGATCGCGGCACCCTTGCGCAACTCCGGCTACGGCTACATCGAGACGCCCGGCTTCGAAAGCGTGGAACTCTTCGCCCGAGGCGTCGGCGAGTCCACGGACATCGTGACCAAGGAGATGTACACGCTGCAGACCAAAGGCGGCGACCAGCTCGCCCTGCGTCCCGAGGGCACCGCCTCCGTCCTGCGCGCCGCGCTCGAGGCCAACCTGCACAGGCAGGGCTCGCTTCCGGTCAAGCTCTGGTATTCCGGCTCGTATTACCGCTACGAGCGCCCTCAAAAGGGCCGCTACCGCCACTTCTCCCAGGTCGGCGCCGAAGCGATCGGCGCCGAGGACCCGGCGCTGGACGCCGAGCTGATCATCCTGGCCGACCAGGCGTATCGCTCGCTGGGCCTGCGCAACTTCCGCATCCTGCTCAACAGCCTGGGCGACAATGAGTGCCGCCCGGTGTACCGCGCCGCGCTTCAGGACTTCCTGCGTGGCCTGGACCTGGACGAGGACACACGCCGCCGTATGGAGATCAATCCGCTGCGGGTGCTGGACGACAAGCGGGAATCGGTCCAGAAGCAGCTGACGGGGACGCCGCTCCTGCGTGACTACCTATGTGACGCGTGCAAGGCGTACCACGAAGAGGTGCGCTCCCTCCTGGTCGCCGAGGGCGTCGCCTTCGAGGACGACCCGAAGTTGGTCCGCGGCCTGGACTACTACACCCGTACCACCTTCGAGTTCGTCCACGACGGCCTGGGCTCCCAGTCCGCGGTGGGCGGCGGTGGCCGCTACGACGGCCTCTCCGAGATGATCGGCGGCCCCGCGCTGCCGTCGGTGGGCTGGGCCCTCGGCGTCGACCGCACGGTCCTCGCCCTGGAAGCGGAGGGCGTCGAGCTCGAACTCCCCCCGTCTACCAGTGTGTTCGCGGTCCCGCTTGGCGAGGAGGCCCGCCGCCTGCTGTTCGCGAAGGTGACCGAGCTGCGCAAGGTGGGCATCGCGGCCGACTTCTCGTACGGCGGCAAGGGCCTCAAGGCATCGATGAAGGCGGCCAACCGGTCTGGCGCGCGCTTCGCTCTCGTACTGGGCGAGCGCGACGTGGCAGAGGGTGTCGTCCAGCTCAAGGACATGGAGTCCGGAGAGCAGGTAGCGATCGGCGTGAACGAGATCGTGGCGGAACTGGAGTCCCGGCTGGATTGAGGCGTGGACGCGCGGCTGGGGCGAGGCCTGTTTCCCACCCCTGCCGCGCTGCCGACTCCACGCGTACGGCGTACTTCCTTATGCCCATCGAACGGTGGACACGCGCGTGGGTACGGCACAATGACCGCGCGGGAAAGCCCTCCTTCGACGCTACGGATACGACGTGATGAGCAAGACGACGGTCAAGGACGTCTCCGACGCCTCCCCCGAGCGGGAACAAACCGACGCCCCACGCGGCGTGGGCGGCAGCCGCGCCTTCGCGATCCTCCTGCTGATCACCGGCGCGGCCGGACTGCTTGCCTCCTGGGTCATCACGATCGACAAGTTCAAGCTGCTGGAAGACCCGGACTTCACACCGGGCTGCAGCCTGAACCCCGTAGTCTCCTGCGGCAACATCATGAAGAGCGACCAGGCCGCCGCGTTCGGGTTCCCCAACCCGATGCTCGGCCTCGTCGCCTACGGCATCGTCATCTGCGTCGGCATGAGCCTGCTCGGCCGCGCCCGCTTCCCGCGCTGGTACTGGCTCACCTTCAACGCGGGCACCCTCTTCGGCGTCGGCTTCTGCGCCTGGCTGATGTTCCAGTCCCTGTACCGGATCAACTCGCTGTGCCTGTGGTGCTGCCTGGCCTGGGCCGCCACGATCCTCATGTTCTGGTATGTGACGTCGTTCACCGTCCGCAACGGCTTCTTGCCCGCGCCGAACTGGCTCAAGGCCCTCTTCGGCGAGTTCACCTGGGTCCTGCCCGTGACGCACATCGGCATCATCGGCATGCTGATCCTGACCCGCTGGTGGGATTTCTGGACCAGCTGACGGCACGGACGGGACCGTCAGCGTGGTGCTGTGCTTTCCGGGGGTGTCCCCCAGCTTTCCGGGGGACACCCCAGACCCCAGTAGGGTTTCAGCGTGGAGCCCGACCTGTTCACCGCAGCCGCAGAAGAACGCCAGGAGAAGGACCCGTCCGGCAGTCCCCTGGCCGTGCGCATGCGCCCGCGCACCCTCGACGAGGTGCTGGGTCAGCAGCACCTCCTGAAGCCGGGCTCACCCCTGCGCAGACTGGTCGCTGAGTCCGGCGGTGGCCCGGCCGGACCGTCCTCGGTGATCCTCTGGGGCCCGTCCGGCACGGGCAAGACAACCCTCGCGTACGTCGTCTCCAAGGCCACCGACAAGCGTTTCGTGGAGCTCTCCGCGATCACCGCAGGTGTCAAGGAGGTCCGCGCGGTCATCGACAGCGCCCGCCGCGCCACCGGCGGCTTCGGCAAGGAGACCGTCCTCTTCCTCGACGAGATCCACCGCTTCAGCAAGGCCCAGCAGGACTCCCTGCTCCCGGCCGTCGAGAACCGCTGGGTGACGCTGATCGCGGCGACGACGGAGAACCCGTACTTCTCGGTGATCTCCCCCCTGCTGTCCCGCTCCCTCCTCCTCACCCTCGAACCGCTCACCGACGACGACGTCCGCGGACTGCTGCACCGCGCCCTCACCGACGAGCGCGGCCTCAAGGGCGCCGTCACCCTCCCCGACGACACCGAGTCCCACCTGCTGCGGATCGCCGGTGGCGACGCGCGCCGCGCTCTCACCGCTCTGGAGGCCGCCGCCGGAGCCGCCCTGGACAAGGGCGAGACGGAGGTCGGGCTGCGGACTCTCGAAGAGACCGTCGACCGCGCGGCCGTGACATACGACCGCTCCGGTGACCAGCACTACGACGTGGCGAGCGCCCTCATCAAGTCCATCCGCGGCTCCGACGTCGACGCGGCCCTGCACTATCTGGCCCGCATGATCGAGGCCGGCGAGGACCCCCGCTTCATCGCCCGCCGTCTGATGATCTCCGCCAGCGAGGACATCGGCCTCGCCGATCCGAACGCCCTGCCCCTGGCCGTCGCCGCCGCCCAGGCCGTCGCCCTGATCGGCTTCCCCGAGGCCGCTCTCACCCTCAGCCACGCCACCATCGCCCTCGCTCTCGCCCCCAAGTCCCCCTCCGCGACCATGGCGATCAGCGCCGCCATGGAGGACGTACGCAAGGGCCTCGCCGGACCTGTGCCGCCGCACCTGCGGGACGGCCACTACAAGGGCGCCGCCAAGCTCGGCCACGCCCAGGGGTACGTCTACCCGCACGCCCTGCCCGAGGGCATAGCCGCCCAGCAGTACGCACCGGACGCCCTCAAGAACCGCGAGTACTACACACCCACCCGGCACGGCGCCGAGGCGCGCTACGCGGACGCGGTCGACTGGACCAGGAAGCACCTCGGCCGTAAGCGGTCGTGACCACCCTGTAGACTTGCCCGAAGTGCTGCGTCCCGTGTCCGGTGCCCCGAAAAGGGGTCCGGCATCACCAGAGCGGGACATCCAGCCGGAACCCCGAGACCGATAAGGCCCCGGGGATTCCAGGAGCGTCGCGCACCGTCGAAGGTGTCGCGGGCAGCCCACCACCCTCCCGGACCCCGGGAAAGGCCGGTGGGCCACTCGCGTGCTGCACGTATGTGCCCAGACCTGGGAGCGGCTGCCCGTACGGCCCGTAAAGCGGCCACGCGGGTTTCCCGGGCTGCGGAGGCGACCTCCCTTAACCCTGGTGAAGCCGACAAGGAATGAGAAAAGAAGAAGATGGCGAACCAGTCCCGCCCCAAGGTCAAGAAGTCGCGTGCCCTCGGCATCGCGCTGACCCCGAAGGCAGTCAAGTACTTCGAGGCCCGCCCCTACCCGCCGGGCGAGCACGGCCGCGGCCGCAAGCAGAACTCGGACTACAAGGTCCGTCTGCTCGAGAAGCAGCGCCTGCGCGCGCAGTACGACGTGTCCGAGCGTCAGCTCGTCCGCGCCTACGAGCGTGCCTCCAAGGTCCAGGGCAAGACCGGTGAGGCCCTGATCATCGAGCTGGAGCGGCGTCTCGACGCCCTGGTCCTGCGTTCGGGCATCGCCCGCACGATCTACCAGGCCCGCCAGATGGTCACCCACGGCCACATTGAGGTCAACGGCCAGAAGGTCGACAGGCCGTCCCTCCGCGTCAAGGCGGACGACGTCGTCATGGTGCGCGAGCGCAGCCGTGACAAGTCGCTCTTCCAGGTCGCCCGTGAGGGTGGCTTCGCCGCCGACGGTGAGACGCCGCGCTACCTCCAGGTGAACCTCAAGGCCCTGGCGTTCCGCCTGGACCGCGAGCCGAACCGCAAGGAGATCCCGGTGATCTGCGACGAGCAGCTCGTCGTCGAGTACTACGCCCGTTGATCTTTTCCCCACGGACGTAGCACTTCCCGCGCGTCAGCCCGTCGTCTCCCCGCCCTCCACGGCGGGCGGGACGGCGGGCTCCCGCGTTTCCCGCCGGGAGAGCACGCCGTGCGTAGCCGGGGAGTACGCCGTGCGTAGGCGGGGAGCCGTTCATGCGGTACGGAGTGGCGCCCCGGGCGCGATAGGCTCGGTGCACGACTTTTCGATGTTCAGGCATGTTCCAGGGAGCGGGTGCACGCGGTGTCCGGTGGTGAGGTGGCCGGGATCCTGGTGGCCGTCTTCTGGGCGATCCTGGTCTCCTTCCTCGCCGTCGCGCTGGCGAGGCTGGCCCAGACGCTCAAGGCGACCACCAAGCTCGTCGCGGACATGACTGACCAGGCCATCCCGCTCCTCGCCGACGCCTCCACGGCGGTCCGCTCCGCACAGAGCCAGATCGACCGGGTCGACGCGATCGCCTCGGACGTCCAGGAGGTCACCTCGAACGCGTCGGCGCTCTCCACCACCGTCGCGTCCACCTTCGGCGGCCCCCTGGTGAAGGTGGCGGCGTTCGGCTACGGCGTACGCCGGGCCCTCGGCCGCCGTGAGAGCGAACCCGCCCCAACCCCCCGCCGTGCCGTGATCGTGGGCCGCGCCGTCCCCTCCACCCGACGGGGAAAGCGGAACAACCGGAACAAGAAGGACTGAGCGAGCGATGTTCCGCCGTACGTTCTGGTTCACCGCCGGCGCAGCCGCGGGCGTATGGGCCACCACCAAGGTCAACCGCAAGCTGAAGCAGCTGACCCCCCAGAACCTCGCCGTGACGGCGACGAACAAGGCGCTCGAGACGGGCCACCGGCTCAAGGACCGGGCGGTCGGCTTCGCGCTCGACATCCGCGACGGCATGGCCCAGCGCGAGGCCGAACTCGGCGAGGCACTCGGCCTGAACGCACCCGTCGACCACGAACTCCCTCCACCCCGGCGTTACGCCGCGATCGAGAACCGCAACAAGCCGAAGAGGTACGTCGTCGACGGGACGACGTACTCGTACAACCGGAATGAGGACCACTGATGGAGTCGGCTGAAATCCGCCGCCGCTGGTTGAGCTTCTTCGAGGAGCGCGGTCACACCGTCGTCCCTTCGGCGTCGCTCATCGCGGACGACCCGACTCTGCTCCTGGTCAACGCCGGCATGGTGCCCTTCAAGCCGTACTTCCTGGGCGAGAGCACACCGCCGTACCCGCGCGCCACCAGCGTCCAGAAGTGCGTGCGCACACCGGACATCGAAGAGGTCGGCAAGACCACCCGGCACGGCACGTTCTTCCAGATGTGCGGCAACTTCTCCTTCGGCGACTATTTCAAGGAAGGCGCCATCACGTACGCCTGGGAGCTGCTCACCAGCCCCCAGGACAAAGGTGGTTACGGCCTGGACCCGGAGAAGCTCTGGATCACCGTCTACAAGGAGGACAACGAGGCCGAGCGCATCTGGCGCGACGTCATCGGCGTCCCCGCCGAGCGCATCCAGCGCCTGGGGATGGGCCCCAACTTCTGGTCCATGGGCGTCCCCGGCCCCTGCGGCCCGTGCTCCGAGATCAACTACGACCGTGGCCCGGAGTTCGGCGAGGAGGGCGGCCCGGCCGTCAACGACGAGCGCTACGTGGAGATCTGGAACCTGGTCTTCATGCAGTACGAGCGCGGCGCGGGCACGGGCAAGGAGGACTTCCCGATCCTCGGTGACCTGCCCGCCAAGAACATCGACACCGGCCTCGGTCTCGAGCGTCTCGCCATGATTCTGCAGGGCGTGCGGAACATGTACGAGATCGACACCTCCATGGCCGTGATCGACAAGGCCACCGAGCTCACCGGCGTCCGCTACGGCGACGCCCACGACTCCGACGTGTCCCTGCGCGTGGTCACCGACCACATGCGTACGTCGGTCATGCTCATCGGGGACGGTGTCACCCCCGGCAACGAGGGCCGCGGCTACGTCCTGCGCCGCATCATGCGCCGCGCCATCCGCACCATGCGCCTGCTCGGCGCCACGGGGCCGGTGGTCAAGGACCTGATCGACACCGTGATCGAGATGATGGGCCGGCAGTACCCCGAGCTCCTCACCGACCGCGAGCGCATCGAGAAGGTCGCCCTCGCCGAGGAGGCCCGCTTCCTCAAGACACTCAACTCCGGCACGAACGTCCTCGACAGCGCCGTGAGCGAGACCAAGGCCGCCGGCTCCGCCGTCCTGCCCGGCGACAAGGCCTTCCTGCTCCACGACACCTGGGGCTTCCCGATCGACCTCACCCTCGAGATGGCCGCCGAGCAGGGCCTGACCGTGGACGAGGAGGGCTTCCGCCGCCTGATGAAGGAGCAGCGGGAGCGCGCCAAGGCCGACGCCCGGGCCAAGAAGACCGGCCACGCCGACCTCGGTGCCTACCGCGAGATCGCCGACACCTCCGGCGAGAGTGACTTCATCGGCTATTCCCACACCGAGAGCGAGTCCAGGGTCGTCGGTATCCTCGTCGACGGCGTCTCCTCGCCCGCCGCCACCGAGGGCGACGAGGTCGAGATCGTCCTGGACCGTACCCCGTTCTACGCCGAGGGCGGCGGCCAGATCGGCGACACCGGCCGTATCAAGGTCGACTCCGGGGCGGTCATCGAGGTCCGCGACTGCCAGAAGCCGGTCCCGGGCGTGTACGTCCACAAGGGCGTCGTCCAGGTCGGCGAGGTCACGGTCGGCGCCACGGCCCACGCCTCGATCGACTCCCGCCGCCGCAAGGCCATCGCCCGCGCCCACTCGGCCACACACCTGACCCACCAGGCCCTGCGTGACGCCCTCGGCCCGACGGCCGCCCAGGCCGGCTCCGAGAACCGGCCGGGCCGCTTCCGCTTCGACTTCGGTTCCCCCTCCGCCGTTCCGACGGCCGTGATGACCGATGTCGAGCAGAAGATCAACGAGGTGCTCGCCCGCGACCTCGACGTGCGCGCCGAGACCATGGGCATCGACGAGGCCAAGAAGCAGGGCGCCATCGCCGAGTTCGGCGAGAAGTACGGTGACCGCGTCCGCGTCGTCACCATCGGTGACTTCTCCAAGGAGCTGTGCGGCGGCACACACGTCCACAACACCGCCCAGCTGGGCCTGGTGAAGCTCCTCGGCGAGTCGTCCATCGGCTCCGGTGTGCGCCGTATCGAGGCCCTGGTGGGCGTGGACGCCTACCACTTCCTGGCCCGTGAGCACACGGTCGTCGCCCAGCTCCAGGAACTGATCAAGGGCCGCCCGGAGGAGCTCCCGGAGAAGGTCTCCGCCATGCTCGGCAAGCTGAGGGACGCCGAGAAGGAGATCGAGAAGTTCCGCGCCGAGAAGGTCCTCCAGGCCGCCGCGGGTCTCGCCGGGTCCGCCCGGGACGTACGGGGCATCGCCCTGGTCACCGGCCGGGTCCCGGACGGCACGACCCCTGACGACCTGCGCAAGCTGGTCCTCGACGTGCGCGGCCGTATCCAGGGCGGACGGGCCGCCGTGGTCGCCCTGTTCACCGTCACGGGCGGTAAGCCGCTGACGGTCATCGCCACCAACGAGGCCGCCCGCGAGCGCGCTCTGAAAGCCGGTGACCTGGTCCGTACGGCCGCCAGGACCCTCGGCGGCGGTGGTGGCGGCAAGCCCGACGTCGCCCAGGGCGGCGGCCAGAACCCGGCCGCCATCGGCGAGGCCGTCGAGGCGGTCGAGCGCCTGGTCGCCGACACCGCGAAGTAAGGGCCGCGGCGATGCGCCAAGGACGCAGACTCGCGCTCGACGTCGGGGACGCCCGCATCGGGGTCGCCTCGTGCGACCCCGACGGGATCCTCGCCACACCGGTCGAGACGGTTCCGGGACATGACATCCCGGGTGCGCAGCGCCGGTTGAAGCAACTCGTCGAGGAGTACGAGCCCCTCGAGGTCGTGGTCGGTCTCCCTCGCTCCCTCAAGGGCGGCGAGGGCCCGGCCGCGGTCAAGGTCCGTGGCTTCGCCGGTGAGCTGGCCCGCGTGATCGTTCCCGTTCCGGTGAGGCTCGTGGACGAGAGGATGACCACAGTGACGGCCGCTCAGGGGCTGCGCGCCTCGGGCGTGAAGTCCAAGAAGGGCAGGGCGGTGATCGACCAGGCCGCGGCCGTGGTCATCCTGCAGCAGGCACTCGAATCCGAACGGGTGTCAGGTAAAGCACCTGGCGAGGGCGTCGAAGTAGTCATCTGATCGCGATACGGTAACGTTCCGCGCGATGTGATGGCGTTCGAACAGCCACCGCGCAGACTCGAGGCGGGACGGGAGCGGAGCCTCGCGACCGCCGCCTTGTGGCTCCTAGGGGATCGATGACTGAGTATGGCCGGGGCCCCGGCTCCGAACCGTGGCATCCCGAGGACCCGTTGTACGGGGACGGCGGATGGGGAGGGCAGCAGGCGGCCCACGAGGGTCAGCAGTCCCCCTACGGCGGCCGGCCGCAGCATCCTCCAGAGCAGCAGCAGTCGCAGTACGACGACTGGGGCACAGGGCAGCAGGCCGCTTACGGTCAGGCACAGCAGCAGTATCCGCAGTACGACGGCGGCCAGGGATACCAGTCGTACGCCGGGCAGGGGCAGCAGCAGTACCAGGGCGGCGGCTGGGACACCGGCACGCAGGGGCACGCCCAGGTCCCGTACCCCGCCGACTCGGTGAACCCCTATGGAGGCCAGGGCGCCGGGTACGGCGGTGAGCGGCACGACTCCTACGGCACGCCCGACGCGTACCCGCCGCCGGAGCCCCCGGCGCGCCGCGGCACCGGGCCCGAGCCGCGGCAGACCGCCTGGGACCCGGGGCCGGACCAGGGCGAGCACGCGTTCTTCGCGGGCGGCGACGACGAGGAGGACGACGACTCCGACGGCCGGAAGGGCAAGGGCGGCAAGGGCGGTAAGAGCGGTAAGAAACGCCGCAGCGGTTGCGCCTGCCTGGTGGTCGTCCTCGTCCTCGGCAGCGGAATCGGCGGGGTCGGTTATTTCGGGTACCAGTTCTACCAAAACCGTTACGGCGTGGCTCCTGATTACACGGGAAACGGCACGAGCGAGACGGTGACCGTCACCATTCCGAAGGGCTTGGGCGGTTATGCGATCGGGCAGAAGCTGAAAGCGGCCGGAGTCGTCAAAAGCGTCGACGCCTTTGTGACCGCCCAGGCGAACAACCCCGAGGGCGGCACGCTCCAGGACGGCGTCTACATCCTCAACAAACAGATGTCCGCCAAGAATGCCCTCGAGCTCATGCTCCATCCGAAGAGCCACAACAACCTTGTCATTGCCGAGGGGCGGCGCAACGCGGAGATCTACAAGCTGATCGACGAGCGCCTCAACGTCGAGGCGGGCACCACCGAGACGGTCGCCGAAAAGGAGTGGTCCACCCTCGGTCTCCCGGCATGGGCGTATGACAACAAGGACATCAAGGACCCGCTGGAGGGATTCATCTTCCCGTCCAGTTATCCCGTGGCCAAGGGAATGAAGTCCAAAGACGTCCTGAAGGAAATGGTCGCCTTCTCCAGGCAGAAGTACGACGAACTCGGTCTGGCGAACAGGGCCGCCGCCCTGAACCTGGACAGTCCGCTCCAGGTGCTCACCGTGGCGAGCCTCGTCCAGGCCGAGGGCAGGTCGAAGGACGACTTCGAAAAGGTCGCCCGGGTCGTCTACAACCGTCTCAAGCTCAACAACACCGAGACATACGGCTTGCTCGACTTCGACTCGACCGTGAACTACCTGCGGGGCGAGTCCAAGCTCGCCACGGGGTCGGTCGACCAACTGCGCCAGCTCGACGACCCGTACAACACGTACAAGATCAAGGGCCTGCCTCCGGGACCGATCAACAACCCGGGAGAGGTGGCCATCGAAGCCGCCCTCGACCCGGCCGAGGGCAACTGGTACTACTTCGTCTCGATCAGCGCGGACGAGACGCTCTTCGCCGTGACCAACGAAGAACACAACCGTAACCGCCAGAAATACTTCGAACAGCAGAACGGGCAATGAGCGGTACCCACGACAAGCGCCGAGCCGCTGTGCTCGGCTCCCCGATCGCCCACTCGCTCTCCCCGGTGCTGCACCGGGCCGCGTACGCGGCGCTGGGGCTCGACGACTGGGCGTACGACCGCTTCGAGGTCGACGAGGAGGCATTGCCGGAGTTCCTCGGACAGCTGGGCCCCGAGTGGGCCGGACTGTCGCTGACCATGCCGCTCAAGCGGGCCGTCCTCCCGTTGCTCGACGAGATCAGCGACACGGCGGCCTCGGTCGAGGCGGTCAACACCCTCGTGTTCACGCAGGACGGGCGGCGCCGCGGCGACAACACCGACATTCCCGGCATGCTCGCCGCCCTGCGCGAGCGCGGCATCGAGCAGGTGGACTCGGCCGCGATCCTCGGCGCGGGCGCCACCGCCTCGTCCGCGCTGGCCGCGCTCGCCCGGATCTGCACCGGCGAGGTCGTCGCGTACGTACGCGGCGAGGTGCGCGCCGCCGAGATGCGGCGGTGGGGCGAGCGGCTCGATATCGAGGTGCGCACGGCGGACTGGGCGGACGCGGCACAGGCGTTGTGCGCACCGCTCGTCGTCGCCACCACCCCGGCCGGTACGACCGACGCGCTGGCCGACGCCGTCCCGGAGCGGCCCGCGACCTTGTTCGACGTGCTGTACGAGCCGTGGCCGACCGCCCTCGCGGCGCGCTGGTCCGCGTCCGCGGGCGCCGTCGTCAGCGGCCTTGACCTGCTCGTGCACCAGGCCGTTCTCCAGGTCGAGCAGATGACGGGGCACTCCCCGGCCCCGCTGGGCGCCATGCGGAAAGCAGGCGAGCACGCCCTCGCGGCCCGTGAGCTCCCCGTGAGCTCCCAGGATCCGCAGCAGCGGCAGGGCAAAGGCTCGGCGTGAGGTGATCCTGTCCGCGGAGCCGGGAGCCGGGAGCCGGGAGCCGGGAGCCGGGAGCCGGGAGCCGGGAGCCGGGAGCCGGGAGCCGGGAGCGGGCCTGTCCCTCTGAGGGACCTCCAGCCGTTTCCCGGTCCCGGACGTGGGAGGATCGTCAGTGGCGGGCCTGGGCCGCGCACCCGGTCGCGCCGCCACCGTACGCGAAGACGCGCGTACGCAAGGCACGTACAAGGCACGTACGCAGTACCAGGGCGCGAGTATGAGGAGCACCGTTGAGCAGGTTGCGCTGGCTGACCGCGGGGGAGTCCCACGGTCCCGCACTCGTCGCGACGCTGGAGGGCCTTCCCGCCGGCGTGCCGATCACCACGGAGAGGGTGGCGGACCACCTGGCCCGGCGCCGGCTCGGCTATGGACGCGGTGCGCGGATGAAGTTCGAGCGGGACGAGGTCACCTTCCTCGGCGGTGTGCGGCACGGGCTCACGCTCGGCTCACCGGTCGCGATCATGGTGGGGAACACCGAGTGGCCGAAGTGGGAGCAGGTCATGGCGGCCGACCCGGTCGACCCGGCCGTCCTCGCGGATCTCGCTCGTCACGCGCCCCTGACCCGGCCGCGGCCCGGCCACGCGGATCTGGCGGGCATGCAGAAGTACGGCTTCGACGAGGCGCGGCCGGTGCTGGAGCGGGCGAGTGCGCGGGAGACCGCGGCGCGGGTGGCGCTCGGCGCCGTCGCGCGGTCGTACCTGAAGGAGACGGCCGGGATCGAGGTCGTCTCGCATGTGGTGGAGCTGGCGGCGGCGAAGGCCCCGTACGGGGTGTACCCAACCCCGGCCGACGTGGAGAAGCTGGACGCCGATCCGGTGCGGTGCCTGGACGCGGACACCTCGAAGGCGATGGTCGCGGA
This sequence comes from uncultured Actinomycetota bacterium, assembly GCA_963711935.1. Classification (GTDB taxonomy): domain Bacteria; phylum Actinomycetota; class Actinomycetes; order Streptomycetales; family Streptomycetaceae; genus Streptomyces. Next base: position 208,056 of record CAVQGD010000029.1, on the reverse strand, counting down.
GATCGACCAGGCCCACAAGGACGGCGACACCCTCGGCGGCGTGGTCGAGGTGCTCGCGTACGGGGTGCCGGTGGGACTGGGCTCGCACGTGCACTGGGACAGGCGCCTGGACGCCCGCCTGGCGGGTGCGCTGATGGGCATCCAGGCCATCAAGGGCGTCGAGGTCGGCGATGGTTTCGCCTTGGCCCGGGTGCCGGGTTCGAAGGCGCACGACGAGATCGTGGCCACCGACGAGGGCATCAGGCGCGCCACGGGCCGCTCGGGTGGCACCGAGGGCGGTCTGACCACGGGTGAGCTGCTGCGGGTGCGGGCGGCGATGAAGCCGATCGCCACCGTGCCGCGGGCGCTGACCACCATTGATGTGGTCACCGGTGAGGCGACCAAGGCCCACCACCAGCGGTCCGACGTGTGCGCGGTCCCCGCCGCCGGAATCGTGGCGGAGGCCATGGTGGCGCTCGTCCTCGCGGACGCGGTGGCGGAGAAGTTCGGCGGCGACTCGGTGCCCGAGACCCGCCGCAACGTGCACGCGTACCTCGACAACCTGGCCATCCGATGAGTGCCCCTGTGGTCGTTCTCGTCGGCCCGATGGGGGTGGGCAAGTCCACCGTGGGGGCGCTGCTCGCCGAGCGGCTCGGCTGTGCCTGTCGGGACACCGACGACGACATCGTGGCCGAGCAGGGCCGCAGCATCGCGGACATCTTCGTCGACGAGGGCGAGCCGGTCTTCCGCACCCTTGAGAAGCGGGCCGTGCACAAGGCGCTGGCCGAGCACGACGGTGTCCTGGCGCTGGGTGGCGGCTCCGTCCTGGACGCCGACACGCGGGCCCTGCTGGCCGCGCACCGGGTGGTCTACCTCTCGATGGACGTGGAGGAGGCGGTTCGGCGCACGGGGTTGAACACGGCCCGCCCGCTGCTCGCCGTCAACCCCCGCCGCCAGTGGCGGGAGTTGATGGAGGCGCGCCGCCATCTGTACACCGAGATCGCCCACGCGGTCGTCCCCACCGACGGCCGTACGCCCGAAGAGGTCGCCCAAGCCGTCCTGGACGCACTGGAGTTGAAGGAAGCATGAGCGAGGAAGTCACCCGTATCCAGGTCGGCGGCACGGCGGGCAGCGAGCCGTACGAGGTTCTGGTCGGCCGTCAGCTCCTCGGGGAACTGGGTGGGTTGATCGGGAGCAGGGCCAAGCGGGTGGCGGTGATCCACCCCGAGGCGCTGGACGACACCGGTGAGGCGCTGCGGGCCGACCTGGCCGGGCAGGGCTACGAGGCGGTGGCGATCCAGGTGCCGAACGCGGAGGAGGCCAAGACCGCCGAGGTCGCCGCCTACTGCTGGAAGGCGCTGGGCACCTCCGGGTTCACCCGCACGGATGTCCTCGTGGGTGTGGGCGGCGGGGCCACCACGGACCTGGCCGGGTTCGTGGCCGCGACCTGGCTGCGCGGGGTGCGCTGGATCGCGATCCCCACCACGGTGCTGGCCATGGTGGACGCGGCCGTCGGGGGCAAGACCGGCATCAACACGGCCGAGGGCAAGAACCTGGTCGGTGCCTTCCACCCGCCGGCCGGTGTGCTGTGCGACCTGGCCGCGCTGGACTCGCTGCCGGTCAACGACTACGTGTCCGGGCTCGCGGAAGTCATCAAGGCCGGGTTCATCGCCGACCCGGTGATCCTGGAGCTGATCGAGTCGGACCCGGCTGCCGCCCGGACCCCGGCGGGTCCGCACACCGCGGAGCTGATCGAGCGGTCCATCAAGGTCAAGGCCGAGGTGGTCTCGTCGGATCTGAAGGAGGCGGGGCTGCGGGAGATCCTCAACTACGGGCACACCCTGGCCCACGCGATCGAGAAGAACGAGCGCTACACGTGGCGGCACGGCGCGGCGGTGTCGGTGGGCATGCACTTCGCCGCCGAACTGGGCCGTTTGGCGGGCCGGTTGGACGACGCGACCGCAGATCGGCACCGTACCGTGCTGGAGTCGGTCGGTCTGCCGCTGCACTACCGCTACGACCAGTGGCCCAAGCTGCTGCAGACGATGAAGGTGGACAAGAAGTCCCGTGGCGATCTGCTGCGGTTCATCGTCCTGGACGCACTGGCCAAGCCCACTGTCATGGAGGGTCCCGACCCGGCCGTCCTGCTCGCCGCCTACGGTGAAGTGGGACAGTAACGCTCGGTTTTGTGTGGTATGCCCGATTCGCCTTGTGGTCATGGGCACTTCGGACCCTTACCGGCCGTTCACCAAACGACGGCCGGGGGCGGTACCGTTCCGTACGGAAGCGGGGCGCCGGCGCCCCGCCTGCCAGCGCCAACGTGACGGTACGAGACGGAGTGGCACCGGATGCAGCACGCAGTGGGGGCTCCGCTGCCGCCGCCCCCTGAGCCGGGGCAGGGACCGGCGACCGGTTGGTCGCCGCCCGGACACCCCCAGAGACCCCCGGGTCCCCTGCCGTCGACCCCGCCTTTGCCCCCTGGCTTCGCCGGGGCGCCGGTCCCGCTGGGCGCACCGCAGGTGCCGCACCATGCGCCGCCGCACCCCACCTCCGCCCCGCCGCCGCAGCACACGACCGGGCAGGTGCGACTCCCGCCCGGTGGCCCCGTCGGTATGCCGAGCGCGCCGCCTGCGCCGGGCACGCCCGACGCGACGACCACCACGCTCGCGGTTCTGCTGATCGGCCCTGCGGGTGCGGGCAAGACGAGCGTGGCCAAGTACTGGGCGGGCCACCGCCGGGTGCCCACGGCGCACATCAGCCTCGACGACGTACGGGAATGGGTGCGCTCGGGCTTCGCCGACCCGCAGTCGGGGTGGAACGACAATGCGGAGGCGCAGTACCGTCTCGCCCGCCGCACCTGCGGTTTCGCGGCCCGCAACTTTCTGGCGAACGGCATCTCCTGCATCCTCGACGACGCCGTCTTCCCGGACCGCCCGGTTGTCGGGCTCGGCGGCTGGAAGCGGCATGTCGGGCCCGGGCTGCTGCCGGTCGTGCTGCTGCCCGGCCTGGAGATAGTCCTTGAGCGCAACGCCGAGCGCACGGGCAACCGCCGCCTCACCGACGAGGAGGTCGCCCGCATCCACGGCCGTATGGCGGGCTGGTACGGCTCCGGGCTCCCCATTATCGACAATTCGACTCTGGACGTGCCCGCGACGGCACGGCTCCTGGACGACGTACTGGCACGGTCGATCGCGAGCCCGCCGCAGTGGTGAACGGGAACGTGGGGGCCTGAAGCCAACCCCCAAGGGGCACGGGGCCGTATCACTACGCGGTATCGATACGCGGTTCTGCCGCGGCTGTGCCACGCGGCACAGCCGCACAGTGTCACCGCATGCGGCTGTGCCGCGTGGGTGCCCCGCCTCCCCTGTCCCTCACCTGTCCCTCACCCGGCATACGGCCTTTGGCCGCGCTACCACCCCCTCCTCCGGTCGGCGCCGCCCGGTCGGCCTCGTTCGACACGCGCCTTTCCTGGAGAGCTCTTACGCTCGGCACATGTCAGAGGTGTACGCGGCCCGCCGGGCCCGGCTCCGGGAGCACTGCCACGCGGGCGGCAGCGCGAGTGCGCTCGTCACCCGCCCGGCGAACGTGCGGTATCTCGCGGGAGTGGCACCGCGAGGTGCCGTCCTGCTGCTGGGGCGGGAGGAAGACCTGCTGCTGTGCGGCGAGGAAGACCTGCTGTGCGGCGCCGCACCCGGCGGACGCGAGGAGGAGGAACGGGCTGACGAGGCGTTGCGGGTGCACTCGCTGCCGGGCGCGGGCGGTGACGCCGCGGTCGCCGCCGCCGACCTCGCCGCGGCCCAGGGCGCCGAGTCGCTCGCGGTCGAGGAACACCACCTCACCGTCGCCCGGCACCGCGCCCTGTGCTCGGTGGCCCCCCGGCTGCGCCTCGCCGACCTCGGCAGCGCGGTCGAGCAGCAGCGCCTCGTCAAGGACGAGGAGGAGATCTCGTGTCTGCGGATCGGCGCGGAGATCACCGACCAGGCGCTCGCCGAGCTGCTGGAGTCCATTCTCGTCGGCCGTACCGAGCGGCACCTCGCCCTGGAACTGGAGCGCCGTCTCGTCGACCATGGCTCCGACGGCCCGGCCTTCGCGACCTCCGTCGCCACCGGCCCCCACGCCGGCCGCCGCGGTCACCACCCCACCGACCGCCGGGTCGAGGAGGGCGACTTCCTCTCCGTCTGCCTGGGCGCGACGTACCGCGGCTACCGCTGCGAGATCGGCCGCACCTTCGTCATCGGTACGTCCCCCGCCGACTGGCAGATCGAGCTGTACGACCTCGTCTTCGCCGCCCAGCGGGCAGGGCGCGAGGCCGTGGCGCCCGGAGCGGCCTACCGCGACGTGGACCGGGCGGCCCGCCAGGTACTGGACTCGGCCGGCTATGCGGAGAGCCTCCCACCGCTGATGGGGCACGGGGTCGGACTCGAAATCGATGAGGATCCGCAGTTGGCTCCCGCGGCCATGGGTAAACTGGACGCTTGTGTGCCGGTCACCGTCGATCCCGGGGTCCACCTCCCGGGCCGGGGCGGGGTCCGGATCGATGACACGCTCGTCGTCCGCCCCGAGGCGGACGGCGGACCCGAGCTACTCACCATCACGACCAAGGAGCTGCTCGCGCTCTAGCGCGTGTCCCCTGGTCGTCCACGTCAGTCCAGGAGATTTAAGCAACCGTGGCTTCCACGAACGACCTCAAGAACGGCATGGTGCTCAAGCTCGACGGCGGCCAGCTCTGGTCCGTCGTCGAGTTCCAGCACGTCAAGCCCGGCAAGGGCCCGGCCTTCGTGCGCACCAAGCTCAAGAACGTGCTCTCCGGGAAGGTCGTCGACAAGACCTTCAACGCCGGTATCAAGGTCGAGACGGCCACCGTCGACAAGCGCGACATGCAGTTCTCCTACATGGACGGCGACTACTTCGTCTTCATGGACATGGAGACCTACGACCAGCTCCACATCGACCGCAAGGCCGTCGGCGACGCCGCGAACTTTCTCGTCGAGGGTTTCGAGGCCACCGTCGCCCAGCACGAGGGCGAAGTGCTCTTCGTGGAGTTGCCCGCCACTGTCGAGCTGACCATCGCCGAGACCGAGCCAGGCCTCCAGGGCGACCGCTCCACCGGTGGCACCAAGCCCGCCACGCTGGAGACCGGCCACCAGATCCAGGTCCCGCTCTTCCTCACCACCGGCGAGAAGATCAAGGTCGACACCCGCACCAGCGACTACCTCGGCCGGGTGAACAGCTAACCGTGGCTGCTCGCAACACGGCCCGCAAGCGCGCCTTCCAGATCCTCTTCGAGGGCGACCAGCGCGGAGCCGACGTCCTGACAGTCCTCGCGGACTGGATCCGGCACTCCCGGACCGACCACCGGCAGCCGCCGGTGAGCGAGTACACGATGCAGCTCGTCGAGGGGTATACGAAGCACGCCACCCGGATCGACGAACTCCTCGCGCAGTATGCGGTCGGCTGGACCCTCGACAGGATGCCGGTCGTCGACCGCAACCTCCTGCGTCTCGGTGCGTACGAACTGATCTGGGTCGACGGGACTCCGGATGCCGTAGTGCTGGACGAGATGGTGCAGCTTGCGAAGGAGTTCTCGACAGATGAGTCGCCGTCGTTCGTGAACGGTCTGCTGGGCCGTCTGAAGGAGCTGAAGCCGGGGCTCCGCAGGGAGTAGCGCCGTAGGGGTGCCGGTACGAGAGAGAACAGCTGCGGATCGTCTGGGGCCGGCCACGTGGCGGAGCCGCACGGTGTCACAGCCGCAGCGGAGCCGCATGCTGTGCCCTGCGGCTCCGCCACGTGGTCAGCCCCGCGTCCCTTGTCGTGGTGCGGCCCCGCCTTTGACGGGGCGCCGCGAGGGTCGCAAGAAAGACGCCGGGGTGGCCGGGACCATGCGATCCCGGCCACCCCGGCGGCACGTTTCTGCTGGGAGCCGGAGGCTCTCAGCTCTCGTCGTGGGTGACCGCGCGACGCGCGTCCGCGTCGAGGACTCCCCAGCCGATCAGCTGCTCGGTGAGGACGGAGGGCGACTGGTCGTAGATGACGGCGAGGGTGCGCAAGTCGTCCTGGCGGATCGACAGCACCTTGCCGTTGTAGTCACCCCGCTGGGACTGGATCGTCGCAGCGTAACGCTGCAAGGGACCCGCCTTCTCGGCTGGCACATGGGCCAGGCGCTCCAGATCCAGGACGAGCTTCGGCGGCGGCTCGGCAGCCCCACCGGGAGTCGTACCCGGCAGCAGCTCCTGCACCGGAACCCCATAGAAATCGGCCAGTTCGGCAAGGCGCTGAACAGTGACGGCGCGGTCTCCGCGCTCGTACGACCCGACCACGACCGCCTTCCAGCGTCCTTGGGACTTCTCCTCGACACCATGGAGGGAAAGGCCCTGCTGGGTGCGGATGGCCCGGAGCTTGGCCCCGAGCTGTTTGGCGTATTCGCTGGACATATAGCTCCCGGACGCTGTGTCGGCGTGCGGTGGTGCCGCACGGCTGGTGACTCACTGTGAGGTTACGCAGCGTTACCCTCCCCCGTCAAGCCGAATGGTCCGGAGCGACTCTTCCGTGGTAACCGGCCTTCCGTTGCTCCAGGGGGGTGATCAGGGTGGTTGTCGTGGCCTGCTATGTTTGATGGCGCAATTCCGGCGTCCTTTAAGGTCCGTCCCGTGAGGCGGAGAAGGGGGTCCGTTTCGTATGGACACACAAGAGTCAGACGCGAGGGCTGTCCTCGAAGGGCCCGACATCGCGCGGGTGCTGACCCGCATCGCCCACGAGATCGTCGAGCGCGCCAAGGGCGCCGACGACGTGGTGCTCCTCGGCATTCCCACCCGAGGCGTCTTCCTCGCCCGGCGGCTCGCCGCCAAGCTGGAGGAGATCACCGACCGCGAGATCCCGGTCGGCTCCCTCGACATCACCATGTACCGCGACGACCTGCGCATGCAGCCGCCGCGTGCACTGGCCCGCACAGAGATCCCCGGTGACGGCGTCGACGGTCGGCTCGTCGTCCTCGTCGACGACGTGCTCTTCTCCGGCCGCACGATCCGCGCCGCGCTCGACGCGCTGAGCGACATGGGCCGCCCGCGCGCGGTACAGCTCGCGGTCCTCGTCGACCGAGGTCACCGCGAACTCCCGATCCGCGCCGACTACGTCGGCAAGAACCTCCCCACGTCGCTGCGGGAGACGGTCAAGGTCCAGCTCGCCGAGGAGGACGGCCGGGACACCGTCCTGCTCGGTGCGAAGCAGACCGCAATGGGGGCACAGCAGTAGCACCCCGGCGTACACCACCGCCGTACGCCTGCCCAGCGCGCTATCTCCCCGCGCCCCGCCTGCCCGACCGCGCCCCGCCGACCTGACCGCACTCCGCCGACCCGGCTTCGCCCCGCCGACCCGACCGCACCCCGCCGACCCGGCCTCGCCTCTCGAACTGAACTGCCTTACGGAGCCTGAAAGATGCAGCGTCATCTCATCTCGGCCGCCGACCTCACCCGTGACGACGCCGTCCAGATCCTCGACACCGCCGAGGAGATGGCCCGGGTTGCCGACCGGCCGATCAAGAAACTGCCGACCCTGCGCGGCCGCACCGTCGTCAACCTCTTCTTCGAGGACTCCACCCGCACCCGGATCTCCTTCGAAGCCGCCGAGAAGCGCCTCTCCGCAGACGTCATCAACTTCTCCGCCAAGGGATCGAGCGTCTCCAAGGGCGAGTCCCTGAAAGACACCGCCCAGACCCTCGAAGCCATGGGCGTCGACGCCGTCGTCATCCGGCACGGAGCCTCAGGAGCGCCGTACCGCCTGGCGAACTCCGGCTGGATCGACGCCGCCGTCATCAACGCCGGCGACGGCACCCACCAGCACCCCACCCAGGCCCTGCTGGACGCCTTCACGATGCGGCGTCGCCTCGTCGGCCGGGAAGCCGGGATCGGCCAGGACCTCAGCGGCAGGCACATCACACTCGTCGGGGACGTGCTGCACAGCCGCGTCGCCCGCTCCAACGTCGATCTGCTGCACACCCTGGGCGCCGAAGTCACCCTGGTCGCCCCGCCCACCCTGCTGCCGGTCGGCATCGAGACCTGGCCCTGCGAGATCAGTTACGACCTCGACACCACGCTGCCCAAGTCCGACGCCGTGATGATGCTGCGCGTGCAGCGCGAACGCATGAACGCCGCGTTCTTCCCGACCGAGCGCGAATACTCCCGGCGCTACGGCCTCGACGGCGACCGCATGGCCAAGATGCCCGAACACGCCATCGTGATGCACCCCGGCCCCATGGTCCGCGGCATGGAAATCACCGCCGAGGTCGCCGACTCGGAGCGCTGCACCGCGATCGAGCAAGTCGCCAACGGAGTCTCCATCCGCATGGCGGTCCTGTACCTGCTGCTCGGCGGCATGGACCCCGCCGCCACCCGCCCACCCGTCGCCCACCCCCACCCTTCCCACGAGCGCTCCGCGCCCACCTTTTCTGGACCCGTCTCCCACCCCCACCCCTCCAACGAGCGCTCCCCCCACACCATTTCTGCGGACGAGGAGAAGTAAGACACATGAGCAAGATCCTGATCCGTGGTGCGAAGGTCCTCGGCGGGGAGGCACAGGACGTTCTGATCGACGGCTCGCAGATCGCGGCGGTGGGCAACAGGCTCCCGGACAAAGACGCCGAGATCGTCGAAGCCGAGGGCAAGGTGCTCCTCCCAGGGCTCGTCGACCTGCACACACACCTGCGGGAGCCGGGGCGCGAGGACTCCGAGACCGTGCTGACAGGCACTCGGGCGGCGGCGAGCGGCGGATATACGGCCGTGTTCGCCATGGCCAACACCTTCCCGGTGGCCGACACCGCCGGCGTCGTCGAGCAGGTCTACCGGCTCGGCCAGGAACACGGCTACTGCGACGTGCAGCCCATCGGTGCCGTCACCGTCGGCCTGGAGGGCAGGAAACTCGCCGAACTGGGCGCCATGCACGACTCAGCGGCGGGCGTCACCGTCTTCTCGGACGACGGCAAATGCGTGGACGACGCCGTGATCATGCGGCGGGCACTGGAGTATGTGAAGGCATTCGGCGGCGTCATCGCCCAGCACGCGCAGGAACCACGACTCACCGAGGGCGCCCAGATGAACGAGGGCGTCGTCTCCGCCGAGCTGGGCCTCGGCGGCTGGCCGGCGGTGGCCGAAGAATCGATCATCGCCCGAGATGTCCTGCTCGCCGAGCACGTCAGGTCCCGGGTGCACATCTGCCACCTGTCGACCGCCGGCTCCGTCGAGATCGTGCGCTGGGCCAAGTCCCGCGGCATCGACGTCACCGCCGAGGTCACCCCCCACCACCTGCTCCTCACCGACGAGCTGGTGCGGTCGTACAACCCGCTCTACAAGGTCAACCCGCCGCTGCGCACCGAGCGCGACGTGCACGCCCTGCGCGAGGCGCTCGCCGACGGCACGATCGACATCGTGGCCACCGACCACGCCCCGCACCCGCACGAGGACAAGGACTGCGAGTGGGCCGCGGCCGCCATGGGCATGGTCGGGCTGGAAACCGCGTTGTCGGTGGTCCAGGAGACGATGGTCGACACCGGGCTGCTCGACTGGGCCCAGGTCGCCGACCGCATGTCGTTCAAGCCCGCGAAGATCGGCCGGGCTGCCGGTCACGGCCGTCCCGTCTCGGCAGGTGAGCCCGCCAACCTCACGCTCCTCGACACGGCATACCGTGGGGCCGTGGACCCCGCAGGCTTCGCCTCGCGCAGCCGCAACACCCCGTACGAGGGCCGCGAGCTGCCGGGCCGTGTCACCCACACATGGCTCCGGGGCAAGGCCACACTCGTCGACGGGAAGCTCACGTGACACCTGCAACTCTGCGCGCGACCGAACTCGCAGCCGCACAGAAGTCCGCCGAAGTGACCGACTGGGCCGCCCGCATCGCCTGGGCAGTCGGACTCGCCCTCTTTGTCGCGCTCGTCTACTGGCTGATGCGTGAGGGCTGGAAGTGGCGCGGCACGCTCCAGAGCGACCTGCCCGAGCTGCCCACCGCGCCAGAGGAACCGGGCCCGGGCAAACCGGCCCACTCCTCACCCCCCACCGCCCTCAGCGGAGGCGGCAAGCCGCCCCTGCTCCAACTCAGCGGCCGCTACCACGGCTCCACCACCGCCGGGCAGTGGCTCGACCGCATCGTGGCGCACGGTCTGGGTACCCGCAGCCGGGCCGAGCTCACGCTGACGGACGCGGGACTGGACGTCGTACGCCCCGGGGCGACCGACTTCTTCGTCCCGGCCGCCGCGCTGCGCGAGGCCCGCCTCGACAAGGGCATCGCCGGCAAGGTCCTCACCGAGGGCGGCCTGCTCGTCGTGACCTGGGAGCACGGCGACCGGCTGATCGACTCCGGATTCCGCTCCGACCGCGCGGCCGAGCACAACGAGTGGGTCGAGGCCATCAATTCCCTGAACAAGAACAAGACGATCACTACGGAAGGCGCCGGACGATGACGACCTCCATCAAGGGATCCGCCTCGCAGAGGCAAAAGGCGGTTCCCGCCGTACTCGTCCTGGAGGACGGCCGCCTCTTCCGCGGCCGCGCCTACGGGGCCGTGGGGGTGACCTTCGGCGAAGCCGTGTTCTCCACCGGCATGACCGGCTACCAGGAAACCCTCACCGACCCCTCCTACCACCGCCAGGTCGTCGTGATGACCGCCCCGCACATCGGCAACACCGGCGTCAACGACGAGGACCCCGAATCGAAGCGGATCTGGGTCGCCGGATACGTCGTCCGCGACCCCGCGCGCGTGCCGTCCAACTGGCGCGCCCGCCGCTCGCTGGACGAGGAACTGCTCAAGCAGGGCATCGTCGGGATCTGTGGCCTCGACACCCGCGCGCTCACCCGCCACCTGCGCGAGCGCGGCGCCATGCGCGTCGGCATCTTCTCCGGCCACGCGCTGCCCGACCAGGGCACCATGCTCGCCGAGGTGCGCCAGGCCCCCGAAATGAAGGGCGCGAACCTGTCCGCCGAGGTCGCCACCAAAAAGGCGTACGTCGTCCCCGCGATCGGCCCCGACGGCGCAGCCGTCCCGATCGGCAGAGCGAAGTTCACCGTCGCCGCCATCGACCTGGGCATCAAGGGCATGACCCCGCACCGGATGGCCGAGCGCGGCATCGAGGTGCACGTGCTGCCGGCCACCGCGACGGTGGAGGACGTGTACGCCACCGGCCCGGACGGCGTGTTCTTCTCCAACGGCCCGGGCGACCCGGCCACCGCCGACCACCCGGTCTTTGTGATGCGGGCCGTCCTGGAGCGCGGCACCCCGCTGTTCGGGATCTGCTTCGGCAACCAGATCCTGGGCCGCGCGCTGGGCTTTGGCACCTACAAGCTGAAGTACGGCCACCGCGGCATCAACCAGCCGGTGCAAGACCGCACCACCGGCAAGGTCGAGGTCACCGCGCACAACCACGGCTTCGCCGTCGACGCCCCGCTCGATGAGGTCTCCGAGACCCCCTACGGCCGCGCCGAGGTCTCCCACGTCTGCCTCAACGACCAGGTGGTGGAGGGGCTGCGGCTTCTCGACAAGCCGGCCTTCAGCGTCCAGTACCACCCCGAAGCGGCAGCGGGCCCGCACGACGCCGCCTACCTGTTCGACCGCTTTGTCTCCCTGATGGAGGGCCAGCGTGCCTAAGCGCACCGATATCCAGTCCGTCCTGGTCATCGGCTCCGGCCCGATCGTCATCGGTCAGGCCGCCGAGTTCGACTACTCCGGCACCCAGGCGTGCCGGGTGCTGAAGTCCGAGGGCCTGCGGGTCGTCCTCGTCAACTCCAACCCGGCGACGATCATGACCGATCCGGAGATCGCCGACGCCACCTACGTCGAGCCGATCACCCCGGAGTTCGTCGAGAAGATCATCGCCAAGGAGCGCCCCGACGCGCTGCTGCCCACCCTGGGCGGCCAGACAGCCCTCAACACGGCGATCTCGCTGCATGACAACGGCGTCCTGGACAAGTACGGCGTCGAGCTGATCGGCGCCGATGTGGAGGCGATCCACAAGGGCGAGGACCGCGAGCAGTTCAAGCTGGTCGTCGACGCCGTCAACGCCAGGACCGGGCACGGGGAGAGCGCACGGTCGGTGATCTGCCACTCCATGGACGACGTCCTCGCGGGCGTCGAGACCCTCGGCGGCTACCCGGTCGTCGTCCGCCCCTCCTTCACCATGGGCGGCGCCGGGTCCGGTTTCGCGCACGACGAGGAGGAGCTGCGCCGTATCGCGGGCCAGGGGCTGACCCTGTCGCCGACCACCGAGGTGCTCCTGGAGGAGTCCATCCTCGGCTGGAAGGAGTACGAGCTGGAGCTGATGCGGGACAAACACGACAACGTCGTGGTCGTCTGCTCCATCGAGAACTTCGACCCGATGGGCGTGCACACCGGCGACTCGATCACCGTCGCGCCGGCGATGACGCTGACCGACCGCGAGTACCAGATCCTGCGGGACGTCGGCATCGCCGTGATCCGCGAGGTCGGTGTGGACACCGGCGGCTGCAACATCCAGTTCGCGGTGAACCCCGCGGACGGCCGGGTGATCGTCATCGAGATGAACCCGCGGGTGTCGCGCTCCTCGGCGCTGGCGTCGAAGGCGACCGGCTTCCCGATCGCGAAGATCGCGGCCAGGCTCGCTGTCGGCTACACCCTCGACGAGATCCCCAACGACATCACCGAGCAGACCCCGGCCTCCTTCGAGCCGACCCTGGACTACGTGGTGGTCAAGGCGCCGCGGTTCGCCTTCGAGAAGTTCCCCTCCGCCGACTCCACGCTGACCACCACCATGAAGTCGGTCGGCGAGGCCATGGCGATCGGCCGGAACTTCACCGAGGCGCTGCAGAAGGCGCTGCGGTCGCTGGAGAAGAAGGGCAGCCAGTTCACCTTCACCGGTGAGGCGGGCGACAAGGACCAGCTGCTGCGGCAGGCCGTACGGCCCACCGACGGCCGGATCAACACGGTCATGCGGGCCATCCGCGCGGGCGCCACGCCCGAGGAGGTCTTCGACGGCCACGAAGATCGACCCGTGGTTCGTCGACCAGCTGTTCCTGATCAAGGAGATCGCCGACGAGCTCGCCGCAGGCGCCGGAGCTCACGCCCGGGCTGCTGGCCGAGGCCAAACGGCACGGCTTCTCCGACCAGCAGATCGGCGAGATCCGCGGCCTGCGCGAGGACGTCGTGCGCGAGGTGCGGCACGCGCTGGGCGTGCGCCCGGTGTACAAGACGGTCGACACCTGCGCCGCCGAGTTCGCGGCGAAGACGCCGTACTTCTACTCCTCCTACGACGAGGAGAGCGAGGTCGCGCCCCGCGACCAAGCCCGCGGTGATCATCCTGGGCTCCGGCCCCAACCGGATCGGCCAGGGCATCGAGTTCGACTACTCCTGCGTCCACGCCTCCTTCGCGCTGAGCGACGCCGGGTACGAGACCGTGATGGTCAACTGCAACCCGGAGACCGTCTCCACCGACTACGACACCTCCGACCGGCTGTACTTCGAGCCGCTCACGCTGGAGGACGTGCTGGAGATCGTCCACGCCGAGCAGCTGGCCGGGCCGGTCGCGGGCGTGGTCGTCCAGCTCGGCGGGCAGACCCCGCTGGGCCTGGCGCAGGCGCTCAAGGACAACGGCGTGCCGCTCGTGGGCACCCCCCCGGAGGCCATCCACGCCGCCGAGGACCGCGGCGCCTTCGGCCGGGTGCTCGCCGAGGCCGGGCTCCCGGCGCCGAAGCACGGCACCGCCACCACCTTCGCCGGCGCCAAGGCCATCGCCGACGAGATCGGCTACCCGGTCCTGGTGCGGCCGTCGTACGTGCTCGGCGGGCGCGGCATGGAGATCGTGTACGACGAGACGCGGCTGGCCTCCTACATCGCCGAGTCGACCGAGATCAGCCCGTCCCGGCCGGTCCTGGTCGACCGGTTCCTCGACGACGCGATCGAGATCGACGTCGACGCCCTGTACGACGGCAACGAGCTGTACCTCGGCGGCGTCATGGAGCACATCGAGGAGGCCGGTATCCACTCCGGCGACTCGGCGTGCGCGCTGCCCCCGATCACGCTGGGCGGCTTCGACATCAAGCGGCTGCGCACCTCCACGGAGGCCATCGCGCGCGGGGTCGGGGTGCGCGGACTGATCAACATCCAGTTCGCGATGGCGGGCGACATCCTGTATGTCCTGGAGGCCAACCCGCGCGCGTCCCGTACCGTGCCCTTCACCTCGAAGGCGACGGCGGTGCCGCTGGCCAAGGCCGCCGCCCGGATCTCGCTGGGCGCGACCATCGCCGAGCTGCGGGCGGAGGGCCTGCTGCCGGCGACCGGCGACGGCGGCACCCTGCCGCTGGACGCGCCGATCTCGGTGAAGGAGGCCGTGATGCCGTGGTCGCGTTTCCGCGACATCCACGGGCGCGGTGTCGACACGGTCCTCGGCCCGGAGATGCGCTCCACCGGTGAGGTGATGGGCATCGACTCGGTGTTCGGCACGGCGTACGCCAAGTCGCAGGCCGGCGCGTACGGGCCGCTGCCCACCAAGGGGCGGGCGTTCATCTCGGTCGCCAACCGCGACAAGCGCTCGATGATCTTCCCGGCGCGGGAGCTGGTCGCCCATGGCTTCGAGCTGCTCGCCACGTCCGGCACGGCCGAGGTGCTCAGGCGCAACGGCATCCATGCCACGGTCGTGCGCAAGCAGTCCGAGGGCGCCGGGGCCGGACGGCGAGCGGACCATCGTCCAGCTCATCCACGAGGGCGAGGTCGACCTGATCGTCAACACCCCGTACGGCACCGGTGGCCGTCTCGACGGCTATGACATCCGCACGGCGGCGGTGGCGCGGTCGGTGCCGTGTCTGACCACGGTGCAGGCGCTCGCCGCGGCCGTGCAGGGCATCGACGCGCTCAACCACGGTGACGTGGGCGTGCGTTCGCTCCAGGAACACGCCGACCACCTGACCGCGGCCCGCGACTAGCAGCCCACGAGGGGGACACCGGAAACGGTGTCCCCCTCTTCATGAGGACAGCACTGACATGTACAAGCTGTTCTTCCGTCTGGTCTTCCACCGGATGGACCCTGAAGAGGCCCACTACCTGGCCTTCCGCTGGATCCGCCTCGCCGCCCGCATCCCCGTGCTGCGTACGTTCCTCGCAGCCGTCCTCGCGCCCCGCTACAAGGAACTGCGCACCGAGGCGTTCGGGCTGCGCATGCACGGCCCCTTCGGGCTGGCTGCCGGCTTCGACAAGAACGCCGTCGCCGTCGACGGGATGTCCATGCTCGGCTTCGACCACGTCGAGATCGGCACGGTCACCGGCGAGCCGCAGCCGGGCAACCCCAAGAAGCGGCTGTTCCGGCTGGTGCCGGACCGGGCGCTGATCAACCGCATGGGGTTCAACAACGAGGGCTCGGCGGCCGTGGCGGCTCGCGCCTGGCGACCCGTAAGCCCGTCTTCAGGACCACCGTCGGCGTCAACATCGGCAAGACCAAGGCCGTCCCGGAGGCCGAGGCCGCCGACGACTACGTGAAGTCGGCCGAGCGGCTGGCCCCGTACGCCGACTACCTGGTGGTCAACGTCTCCTCGCCCAACACACCCGGACTGCGCAGCCTGCAGGCCACGGAGGCACTCCGCCCCCTCCTGAGCGCTGTCCGCGAGGCCGCCGACCGTACGGTCACCGACCGCCGGGTCCCGCTCCTGGTGAAGATCGCCCCCGATCTCGCCGACGAGGACGTCGACGCGGTCGCCGACCTCGCCGTGGAGCTGGGCCTGGACGGCATCATCGCCACGAACACCACCCTCGCGCGCGAGGAACTCGGTCTGACATCCGAACCCTCTCTCGTGAAGGAGACCGGCGGGCTCTCGGGCGCACCACTGAAAGCACGCTCCCTGGAGGTGCTGCGCCGCCTCTACGCGCGCGTGGGCGACCGGATCACCCTGGTGGGCGTCGGCGGCATCGAGAACGCCGAGGACGCCTGGCAGCGCATTCTGGCCGGTGCCACCCTGGTGCAGGGCTACAGCGCCTTCATCTACGAGGGCCCCTTCTGGAGCCGCACCCTCCACAAAGGCCTCGCCGCACGTCTCCGCAGGAGTCCGTACGCCACCCTCGCCGATGCTGTCGGTGCTGACGTGAGGAAGTCCGCATGAGCCTGGAACCCTTTGGCGCACGCCTGCGCCGCGCCATGGACGAGCGCGGCCCGCTGTGCGTCGGCATCGACCCGCACGCCTCCCTGCTCACCGACTGGGGCCTGAACGACGATGTCGCGGGCCTGGAGCGGTTCAGCCGCACCGTAGTGGAGGCGCTGGCCGACCGGGTGGCCGTCCTGAAGCCGCAGAGCGCGTTCTTCGAGCGCTTCGGGTCACGCGGCATCGCCGTACTGGAGAAGTCGGTCGAGGACGCGCGGGCCGCCGGCGCCCTGGTCGTGATGGACGCCAAGCGCGGCGACATCGGCTCGACCATGGCCGCGTACGCGGCTGCCTTTCTGCAGAAGGGCGCGCCGCTGTTCTCGGACGCCCTGACCGTCTCGCCCGTACCTCGGCTACGGCTCCCTCGGACCGGCCGTGGAACTGGCGCGCGCGAGCGGGGCGGGATTGTTCGTGCTGGCGCTGACCTCCAACCCGGAGGGCGCACGAGGTGCAGCATGCGGTACGCACCGAGGACGCCGACGGCCGGAACGTCGGAGCGGCCGTGCTGGCGCACCTCGCCGCCGAGAACGCGGGGGAGGAGCCCATGGGGTCCTTCGGCGCGGTCGTCGGGGCAACGCTGGGTGACCTGTCCTCGTACGACTTGGAGATCAACGGACCGCTCCTGGCACCAGGGATCGGTGCCCAGGGGGCCACCCCGGTGGACCTGCCGGGTGTCTTCGGGGCGGCCGTGCGCCATGTCGTCCCGAACATCAGCAGGGGGGTTCTGCGTCACGGACCGGATATCGTCCGCCCTGCGCGCGTCCGCGGAGCGCTTCGCGGCGGAGATCGGCGCCGCCGTGGCGGCAGTCTGAGATCTCATGAGTCCTCCGATGCGTGCCTCCCGGACGACGTGAGTCCTGGCCTGAGTCCACGCTTGAGTCTGAATACATCCCCAAATCGAGGGCAGTATGCCACTTATGTCCGACTCCGGTGAGGCTGACCAGGACTTTTCCTCCGTTCTCGATGACTCCGGCGGACTTGGCGGCTAGTCTCCGACGAGTGGGGGCGCCTCCCACGCCCTCACAGCAGTGGGGGAGACCGGGCAAGCGTGTTGCTCGTAGCTCCCCAGGTGTGGGGCGACTAGGTTCCTCACCGGTCCGTATCCGACAGTTCGACATCCGAGGTGACGTAGGCGTGGCTCTTCCGCCCCTTACCCCTGAACAGCGCGCAGCCGCGCTCGAAAAGGCCGCCGCGGCTCGCCGGGAGCGGGCCGAGGTCAAGAATCGACTCAAGCACTCCGGCGCCTCCCTCCACGAGGTCATCAAGCAGGGCCAGGAGAACGACGTCATCGGCAAGATGAAGGTCTCCGCCCTTCTTGAGTCCCTGCCGGGCGTGGGCAAGGTCCGCGCCAAGCAGATCATGGAGCGACTCGGTATCTCCGAGAGCCGCCGCGTGCGTGGTCTCGGTTCCAACCAGATCGCCTCCCTGGAGCGCGAGTTCGGCAGCACCGGCTCCTGAGTCCTGGGCGCCCGGGACAGCTGGAATAATCGCCGCATGGCTGCAACATTCCGGGGGACGACCCCCGAGCCCCCGGACGTACGTCCGCGGCTGACCGTGCTCTCCGGCCCCTCCGGGGTCGGCAAGAGCACGGTCGTCGCCCATATGCGTAAGGAACATCCCGAGGTCTGGCTCTCGGTGTCGGCGACGACCCGCAGACCCCGCCCCGGCGAACGGCACGGAGTGCACTACTTCTTCGTCACCGACGAGGAGATGGACAAGCTGATCGCCAACGGCGAACTGCTGGAGTGGGCCGAGTTCGCCGGCAATCGCTACGGGACCCCGCGTCAAGCGGTGCTGGAACGCCTGGAGGCGGGCGAGCCCGTGCTCCTGGAGATCGACCTCCAGGGTGCCCGGCAGGTCCGTGAATCCATGCCTGAGGCGCGGCTGGTGTTCCTGGCTCCTCCCTCCTGGGAGGAGCTCGTGCGCAGACTCGCCGGGCGGGGCACCGAGCCCCCCGAGGTGATCGAGCGCCGCCTGGAGGCGGCCAAGGTCGAACTCGCGGCCGAGCCCGAGTTCGACATCACCCTGGTCAACACCTCCGTCGAGGACGTGGCGTGTGAGCTGCTAGCCTTGGTGGACGTAGTGTGATCGTTTTCGATCTCATCCCCTCCTTCGGAAGGTAGAGCGTGTCCTCTTCCATCACCGCGCCCGAGGGCATCATCAACCCGCCGATCGACGAGCTCCTCGAGGCCACCGACTCGAAGTACAGCCTTGTGATCTACGCGGCCAAGCGTGCCCGTCAGATCAACGCGTACTACTCGCAGCTCGGCGAGGGTCTTCTTGAGTACGTCGGTCCGCTCGTTGACACCCACGTCCACGAGAAGCCGCTCTCGATCGCCCTGCGCGAGATCAACGCGGGACTGCTGTCGTCCGAGGCCATTGAGGGACCGGCGCAGTAGTATTTTCAGCCTGCGGCTGACTTTTCCACAGGCCCGGCAGCGCGACTGCCGGGCCTGTGGTTTGCTCAGGACACGGGGATCACCTCCCGCGGTGATGCAGCAGGTGACGCAGCATGGGACGTGTACGCCGATGAGCCGCGGCGTACACGTGACGAGTGAGGGGAGGGCCGGTGGACAAGCCGAAGGTCGTTCTGGGGGTCAGCGGTGGCATCGCGGCGTACAAGGCCTGTGAGCTGCTGCGCAGGCTGACGGAGTCGGGCCACGATGTCCGGGTCGTCCCCACCGCTTCCGCGCTGCACTTCGTCGGCGCCGCCACCTGGTCGGCGCTGTCCGGGAACCCCGTCTCGACCGAGGTGTGGGACGAGGTCCACGAAGTCCCGCACGTCCGCATCGGGCAGAACGCCGACCTGGTGGTCGTGGCCCCGGCGACGGCCGACACGCTCGCGAAGGCGGCCCACGGCCTCGCCGACGACCTCCTGACGAACACCCTCCTCACCGCCCGCTGCCCGGTGGTCTTCGCCCCCGCCATGCACACCGAGATGTGGGAACACCCCGCGACCCAGGAGAACGTGGCGACGCTGCGCCGCCGCGGTGCCGTCGTCATCGAGCCCGCCGTCGGCCGGTTGACCGGCGTCGACACCGGCAAGGGGCGGCTGGCCGAGCCCGCCGAGATCTTCGAGGTCTGTCGCAGGGTGTTCGCGCGCGAAGGGAGCGGGCCCGATCTGGCGGGCCGCCATATGGTCGTCAGCGCCGGGGGCACGCGCGAGCCCCTCGACCCCGTCCGCTTCCTCGGTAACCGTTCCTCCGGCAAGCAGGGATACGCCCTGGCCCGTACGGCCGCCGCCCGGGGCGCCCGCGTCACGCTGATCGCCGCGAACACCGCTCTGCCGGACCCGGCGGGTGTGGATGTCCTCCAGGTCGGGACCGCCGTTCAGTTGCGCGAGGCGGTCCTGAAGACTGCCTCGGACGCGGACGCCGTGGTGATGGCGGCCGCGGTGGCGGACTTCCGCCCGGTGGCGTACACGACCGGAAAAATCAAGAAGAGGGACGGCCAGGAGCCCGACCCGATCGTCCTGATCCGCAACCCGGACATCCTCGCGGAGATATCGGCCGACCGCCCCCGCGCCGGGCAGGTGATCGTCGGCTTCGCCGCCGAGACGGACGACGTCCTCATCAACGGGCGTACGAAACTCCGGCGCAAGGGCTGCGATCTCCTCATAGTGAACGAGGTGGGAGAGCACAAGACATTCGGCTCGGAGGAGAACGAGGCCGTGGTCCTCGGAGCCGACGGCAGTGAGACGCCGGTGCCGTACGGACCGAAAGAAGCGCTGGCCGAGACCGTGTGGGACCTGGTGGCGGCCCGCCTGAAGTGAGGGTTTTCGCCTCGCCTCACCTCATCAGGGAACGCTCGGACCCCGCACCGTTTGCGCGTGGCGACCCTGGCGGACACCGATCGACTGTGGGCAGAATGCGCGTGCCGCAGGTCACGGAGTGCCCGAGAGGCGAGACGGAAGGGCCCGCGGAGAAGCGCGACCGATAAACTGTTCGCGGACGTCGCCGGGCGCAGCCCTCAATCCGTCCACCCATGATCAGCCAGCAGCCGCTGCAACCCCAGGGAGCGTTGTGTCCCGTCGCCTGTTCACCTCGGAGTCCGTGACCGAGGGCCACCCCGACAAGATCGCTGACCAGATCAGTGACACCATTCTCGACGCACTGCTGCGCGAGGACCCGACCTCCCGGGTCGCGGTCGAGACGCTGATCACGACCGGCCTGGTACACGTGGCCGGCGAGGTCACGACCAAGACGTACGCGCCGATCCCCCAGCTGGTCCGCGACAAGATCCTCGAGATCGGCTACGACTCGTCGAAGAAGGGCTTCGACGGCGCCTCCTGCGGTGTCTCGGTATCCATCGGCGCGCAGTCCCCGGACATCGCGCAGGGCGTGGACACGGCATACGAGTCCCGGGTCGAGGGTGCCTCCCAGAGGGAGAAGAGTGACGAGCTCGACAAGCAGGGCGCGGGCGACCAGGGCCTGATGTTCGGCTATGCGACGGACGAGACGCCGACGCTGATGCCGCTGCCGATCTTCCTGGCGCACCGCCTGTCGAAGCGCCTCTCCGAGGTCCGCAAGAACGGCACGATCCCCTACCTGCGCCCGGACGGCAAGACCCAGGTCACCATCGAGTACGACGGTGACAAGGCGGTCCGCCTGGACACGGTCGTGGTCTCCTCCCAGCACGCGAGCGACATCGACCTGGACTCCCTCCTGGCCCCCGACATCCGTGAGTTCGTGGTCGAGCCGGAGCTCAAGGCCCTGCTGGACGACGGCATCAAGCTGGACACCGAGGGCTACCGGCTGCTGGTCAACCCCACCGGCCGGTTCGAGATCGGCGGCCCGATGGGCGACGCGGGCCTGACCGGCCGCAAGATCATCATCGACACGTACGGCGGCATGGCCCGCCACGGCGGCGGTGCCTTCTCCGGCAAGGACCCGTCCAAGGTGGACCGCTCCGCGGCGTACGCGATGCGCTGGGTGGCGAAGAACGTCGTCGCCGCCGGCCTCGCCTCGCGCTGCGAGGTCCAGGTGGCGTACGCGATCGGCAAGGCCGAGCCGGTCGGCCTGTTCGTGGAGACCTTCGGCACCGCCAAGGTGGACACCGAGAAGATCGAGAAGGCGATCGAGGAGGTCTTCGACCTGCGCCCGGCCGCCATCATCCGCGACCTCGACCTGCTCCGCCCGATCTACGCCCAGACCGCGGCGTACGGCCACTTCGGCCGTGAGCTCCCGGACTTCACGTGGGAGCGCACGGACCGGGTGGAGGCGCTGCGCCAGGCCGTCGCTCGGTAAGCCACACGGCTCTTCGGTCGGTAAGCCACACGGCTCTTCGGTCGGTAAGCCACACGGCTCTTCGGTCGGTAAGTCACACGGTTCTTTGTGAGGCCCGGTGTCCCTGGCGGGGCGCCGGGCCTGCGTATGTCGGGTCTCCGGCGGCGCGTGGCCGGGCCGGCCACCGTTCGGGTGGGAACTCGGGCCCGGGGCGCTGTCAGTGCTGTTTGGTAAGAATGCAAGCGTGAGCAGCGAGGACGGGCAGGGCAGCGGTGGCGTGCGGGGCGCGGTGCCGGAGCAGCTCGCGCTCATTCGGGAGGCCGTGCGGAAGAACAGGGCGCCGAAGGCGAAGCCGCGGACCTGGCGGGGGGCCGCGCTGGCCAAGGAGCTGCCCGTGGCGCGTGTCCTCGTCGACAAGGGCGTGCTGCATCTTGACCGGTACTTCGACTACGCCGTGCCGGAGGAGTTGGATGCCGAGGCTCAGCCTGGGGTGCGGGTGCGGGTGCGGTTCGGGGCCGGGGGACGGATGTCCGGGAGGGGAGGCGGGAAGGCGGCGCGCTGATCGACGGGTTTCTCGTCGAGCGGCTCGCCGAGTCCGACTACGCGGGACCGCTGGCCGCGCTGGCCCAGGTCGTGTCGCCCGAGCCGGTGCTCGGGCCTGAGCTGCTGGAGCTGGCGCGGGCCGTTGCCGACCGGTACGCGGGGAGTCTGGCGGATGTGCTCCAGCTGGCCGTTCCGCCGCGGCACGGGCGGGCCGAGGCCCAGGCGATCGCGGTGATCCGCCTCCGCTGCCCGCTGCGCCGGAGCCGGGATCCTGGCGGCGGTACGGGCGGGGTGCTGACATTTCTGGAGGTCGCTGGCTGCCGGGGGTGCGCCCCGTGCCGTGTGGACCGCGCTGCCCGGGCCCGCAGTGGGCTGAGGAGACTCGCGCGGGCCGTGCAGGCCACGCTCGCCTCGGGGCGGGGTGCGCTCGTGGTGGTGCCCGACGGGCGGCCTGCGGCGCGGGTCGACGCCGCGCTTCACCGCGCTGCTGGGCGAGGGGCGGCATGCGGTGCTCACCGCCGACGCCGGGCCCGAGCAGCGCTACCGGCGAGTGGCTGGCTGTGCGGCGGGGGTCGGTGCGGGCCGTGGTCGGGACACGGGCCGCCATGTTCGCGCCCGTACGGGATCTTGGGCTGGTCGTCGTCTGGGACGACGGCGACGCCAGCCACAGCGACGACAACGCTCCGCAGCCGCATGCGCGGGAGGTGCTGCCAGCTGCGGGCCGCCCGGGACAAGTGCGCCTTCCTGCTGGGGAGTTGGAGCTGCACCGTCGAGGCCGCGCAGCTCGTCGAGAGCGGCTGGGCGCGCGCCGCTCGTCGCCGACCGGGAGCAGGTGCGGGCGGCGGCGCCGCTGGTGCGGACCGTGGGGGACGGGGATCTGGCGCGGGACGAGGCCGCGCGGGCCGCGCGGCTGCCGAGCCTCGCCTGGCAGGTCGTCCGGGACGGGCTGCGGCACGGCCCGGTGCTGGTGCAGGTGCCCCGGCGCGGGCTATGTACCGCGGCTGGCCTGCGCGCGGTGCCGGGACGCCCGCGCGGTGCCGGCACTGTGCCGGGCCGCTGGAGGCGCAGGAGGCGGGCGGCGCGGCTCTGCGGTGCGGCTGGTGCGGGCGTGAGGAGGCGCGCCTGGCACTGCCCGGAGTGCGGCGGCTTCCGGCTGCGGGCGCAGGTCGTGGGGGCGCGGCGGACCGCCGAGGAGCTGGGGCGGGCCTTCCCCGCGGTGCCCGGTGCGGACCTCCGGGCGGGAGCAGGTGCTGGACACCGTGCCGGGTGCGCCCGCGCTGGTGGTGAGCACGCCGGGCGCCGAGCCGGTCGCCGAGGGCGGGTACGCGGCGGCGCTGCTGCTCGACGGCTGGGCGATGCTCGGGCGGCCCGATCTGCGGGCCGGCGAGGATGCGCTGCGGCGCTGGATCGGGGCCGCCGCGCTGGTACGGGCGCAGGGGGACGGCGGCACGGTGGTGGTCGTCGCCGAGCCGACGCTGCGGCCGGTGCAGGCGCTGGTGCGCTGGGACCCGGTCGGGCACGCGCGTGCGGGAGCTGGCCGAGCGGGCCGAGCTGGGGTTCCCGCCGGTGTCGCGGATGGCGGCGGTGTCACGGACCGGCCGAGGCGGTCGCCGAGCTTTCTCGCCGAGGCCGAACTGCCCGGCGGACGCCGAGGTGTTGGGGCCGGTGCCGCTGCCCGTCACGGAGCCGGGGCGGCCGCGGCGGGCGGGGGCGCCGCCGGCGGG
The DNA here is from genome assembly GCA_963711935.1 of uncultured Actinomycetota bacterium. Lineage (GTDB taxonomy): Bacteria > Actinomycetota > Actinomycetes > Streptomycetales > Streptomycetaceae > Streptomyces. Next base: position 184,449 of record CAVQGD010000029.1, on the reverse strand, counting down.
GAGCAGTGGGAGCGGGCGCTGGTCCGGGTGCCGCCGGGGAGCGGGGCGGCGCTGGCCGCCGCGCTGAAGACCGCGCAGGCGGCGCGGATGGCGCGCGGGGGGAGCGGGAGCGAGCGCGGTGCGGGTCCGGATCGATCCGCCCGACATCGGCTGAGCGGTGCGCGGTGGCGACGCGCGGTGCGCGGGTGCGGCTGCCGTCCCGGGATCGGGCTGAGCGAACGCGGCCGGCTCGTGGAGCGCGGCGGCCGTTGGACATGCGTCTGCCGCCCGGGGAGGAGCCGGGAGGCAGGCCGGCCGGGCCGCAGAGGATCGGCCGCTGCGGGCGGAGTCGGCCGCTAGGCGGGGTTCAGCCGTTGCGGGGCCGGGGAAGGCGCTGGGCCGTGGCGTCTCGTCGCGGAGGGCGGGCTGCCGCGCCGTCGGCTGGGTGCGGCATCGGCGGGCCGCGGGGACCGCCGGGACAGTGGGCGAGCCGCGGCGTGCACGTTGACCGCGCGGGTGCCTGACGGTTCCGTGGTCGCGCTCGGCCTCGGCCGCGGCCTGGGCGGCGGCGCGGCGGGCGCCGTAACGGCGGTGCACCGCCTGCTTGGTGACGCCGAGCGCGGAGCCCACCGCGTCCCACGAGAAGCCCAGTGAGCGGTCGAAGTCCACCGCGGCCGTGACCAGGGTCTCGACGCTGTCCCGCAGCTCCTGGGCGAGACGGACGGTCGGGGCGGGGGCGCGTCCGTAGACGACGAAGCCCGTGGAGGGGCCGGAGCGGCGCGGGCGGTAGACGTTGCCCAGCTGGGCGGTGAGGGTGCGCAGTGCGTCCACCTGCCGGCGGACCCGCTCGATGTCCCGCACCAGCAAGTGCAGGCTGGCCCGAGCCTGGGCGTCGTGGGTTGCGTGGTCGGCCATGAACAAGCCTCTCGAACCGGCGTTGAAAAGGGATCGGGCCGCATGATGCGGCCCGTTGTGGTCAACTCTCTCTTGACCAACGCGAGTCGCGGTCCGTGGTCACGCTGCGGGGGCGTGGGCATATGCGTGCGCCCGGCGTGGGGTCGTGCTGCCCGCCGCGAGTCGCCCCTGCGAGCACGCTGTCGGAGCGCGGTCGGCGGCATCGCGGGTGCGCCTCGCCGTCGACGCCCCCGCGTCGCGGCGACTCGGCGCGCTGCCCCGTAGACTGGTGCCGCTGCCGACGTCCGACTCCCGCCCGAGAGGCCGTCAGCCACCCATGAAGCTCGTCTTCGCCGGTACCCCCGAGGTCGCCGTTCCCGCTCTGGACGCCCTGATCGCCTCCGGGCGGCACGAGGTGGCCGCCGTCGTCACGCGGCCCGACGCGCCGGCCGGGCGGGGGCGGCGGCTGGTCGCGAGCCCCGTCGCGCGAGCGGGCCGAGGAGGCGGGGATCGAGGTGCTCAAGCCCGCGCAGGCCCCGGGACGAGGAGTTCCTGGCCCGGCTGCGGGAGATCGCGCCCGACTGCTGCCCCGTCGTCGCGTACGGGGCGCTGCTGCCCCGCGTCGCCCTCGACATCCCCGCCCACGGCTGGGTCAACCTGCACTTCTCGCTGCTGCCCGCCTGGCGCGGCGCCGCGCCCGTGCAGCACGCCATCATGGCGGGGGACGAGATCACCGGCGCCTCCACCTTCCTCATCGAGGAGGGGCTCGACTCCGGGCCCGGTGTACGGGACCGTCACCGAGGAGGTCCGGCCCACCGACACCAGCGGCGACCTGCTGACCCGGCTCGCCTTCGCGGGCGCCGGGCTGCTGGCCGCGACCATGGACGGCATCGAGGACGGCACGCTGCAAGGCCGTGCCGCAGCCCGCCGAGGGCGTCACGCTCGCGCCGAAGATCACCGTCGAGGACGCGCACGTCGACTGGTCGGCGCCCGCGCTGCGCGTCGACCGGGTGGTGCGCGGGTGCACGCCCGCGCCCGGCGCCTGGACCGTCTTCCGCGGCGAGCGGCTCAAGCTCATCCAGGTCGCGCCCGTGCCCGAGCGCACCGACCTCGCCCCGGGCGAGCTGGCCGTCGGCAAGAACAACGTGTACGTCGGCACCGGCTCGCACGCCGTGGAGCTGCTGTGGGTCCAGGCCCAGGGCAAGAAGCCGATGCGCGCCGCCGACTGGGCGCGCGGGGTGCGGATCGCCGACGGCGAGCGGCTCGGGGAGCAGCGAGCGCGTCCGGCCGGGCCCGTCGCCGGTGCGCACCGCGAGGCCCGGGCCGACGCCGGGCCGTACGCTGGAGACCGCACCGCGGCACCCCGTCATCCCAGCATCCGGAGCACCTTTTTCGTGAGCGAGCAGCACCCGTCGGCCGCGCAGGCCCGGCAAGCCCTACCGCCGTCCCAAGAAGGACCCCGTCCGCATCCTCGCCTTCGAGGCGCTGCGGGCCGTGGACGAGCGGGACGCGTACGCCAACCTCGTGCTGCCGCCGCTGCTGCGGAAGGCCCGGGAGCAGGGCGGACTTCGACGGGCGGGACGCGGCGCTGGCCACCGAGCTGGTGTACGGGACGCTGCGCCGGCAGGGCACGTACGACGCGGTCATCGCGGCCTGCGTCGACCGGCCGCTGCGCGAGGTCGACCCGCCGGTGCTGGACGTGCTCGAGCCTCGGCGCGCACCAGCTGCTCGGCACGCGGATCCCCACGCCACGCCGCCGTGTCCGCCTCCGTCGAGCTGGCCCGGGTCGTGCTCGGCGACGGGCGGGCCAAGTTCGTCAACGCCGTGCTGCGGAAGGTCGCCGCAGCACGACCTCGACGGCTGGCTGGAGCGGGTCGCGCCGCCGTACGACGAGGACCCCGAGGACCACCTCGCCGTCGTGCACTCGCATCCGCGCTGGGTCGTCTCCGCGCTGTGGGACTCGCTCGGCGGCGGGCGCGCCGGGCATCGAGGAGCTGCTGGCGGCCGACAACGAGCGGCCCGAGGTCACCCTCGTCGCCCGGCCCGGGCGGGCCACCGCCGAGGAGCTGCTCGACGCGCTCGCCGAGGAGGCCGCGCTGCCCGGCCGCTGGTCGCCGTACGCCGTGCGGCTGGCCGAGGGCGGCGAGCCCGGGCGCCCTCGACGCCGTACGCGAGGGCCGCGCCGGGCGTGCAGGACGAGGGCAGCCAGCTCGTCGCGCTCGCCCTCGCCAACGCGCCGCTGGACGGGCCCGACCAGCGCGTGGCTGGACGGCTGCGCCGGGCCCGGCGGCAAGGCCGCGCTGCTCGCCGCGCTCGCCGCCGAGCGCGGGGCCGTGCTGCTCGCCGCCGAGAAGCAGCCGCACCGGGCGCGGCTCGTCGCGAGGGCGCTGGCCGGCAATCCCGGGCCCGTACCAGGTCATCGCCGCCGACGGCACGCGCCCGCCGTGGCGGCCGGGCACCTTCGACCGGGTGCTGGTGGACGTGCCCGTGCACCGGGCTCGGGCGCGCTGCGGCGCCGGCCCGAGGCGCGCTGGCGGCGCCGGCCCGAGGACCTGGACGGCTTCGCGCCGCTCCAGCGCGGGCTGCTGCGCACGGCGCTGGACGTCGGTGCGCGTCGGCGGCGTCGTCGGCTACGCCACCTGCTCGCCGCACCTCGCCGAGACCCGCGCGGTCGTCGACGACGTGCTCAAGCAGTACGGCGCCGCGCGCCGAACTGCATCGACGCCCGGCCCCTGCTGCCGGGCGTACCGGCGCTGGGCGACGGGCCCGACGTCCAGCTGTGGCCGCATCTGCACGGCACCGACGCGATGTACCTGGCGCTGCTCCGCCGCACGGCCTGAAGCGAGGGCCACACCTGCGGACGCTCGCTTCGGAGGCGCTCCTCCGCCGCACGGCCTGAAGCGAGGGCCGCCTCCGGACGCTCGCTTCAGAGGCGCTCATCCGCCGGACCGGGTGACCTTCGCCGCGGACTCCCGCACGGGGCGCCCCCGTCCTCCCGCGCCAGCCGGTGCGGCCACCACACCTTCGGGCCCACGTCCAGGAACAGCGCCGTGACCAGGACCGACCGTACGACGAAGGTGTCCAGCAGCACGCCCAGGGCCACCGCGAAGCCGATCTCGGCGAAGGCGACCATCGGGAGCGTGCCGAGGGCGGCGAAGGTGCCGGCCAGGACCAGGCCGGCGGAGGTGATGACCGCGCCCGTCGCCGCCAGGCCCGTCACCACGCCCCGGCGGGTGCCCTGGTGGGCGGCCTCCTCGCGGATGCGGGTGGTCAGGAAGATGTTGTAGTCGATGCCCAGGGCCACCAGGAACACGAAGACGAACAGCGGGAAGTCCGTCGACTCGCCCGCGTAGTCGAAGACGTACCGGAACGCGAGCGCGCTGATGCCCAGAGCGGCGGTGAAGGACAGGATCACCGTCGCCGATGAGCAGCAGCGGGGCGATCAGGGCGCGGAGCAGGGCGCAGAGGATCAGCAGGACCACGAGCAGGACCAGCGGGATGATCAGGATGTTGTCGTGGGTCGTCGCCTTGTCCATGTCGAGCAGGGCCGCCGTGCCGCCGCCCACCTGGGCGTCCGCGTCCGGCACCTCGTGCACGGCGTCCCGGACCCGCTCCACGGTCTGTTTCGCGGCCTCGCTGTCGGCGGGATCGCTCATGGTCGCCTCGAACAGGACCTTTCCTTCGTGTGCGGGTTTCGTGCCCGGTGGCAGGCCGAGCGACTCGGGTACGACGCCGCGGGTCCCGGCGACCGCGCGGCCGACCTCTTCGGCCTGGGCCCGGTTGCTGATGATCACGAGAGGGTCGCCGCTGCCCGCCGGGAAGTAGCGCTCGGACACCTCCTGGCCGACGACCGAGTCCGGTTTCCCGGTGAAGGCGTCCGCGTTGCTGATGCCCTCGGCGCGCAGCTGGAGCAGACCGAGTGAGCACAGGGCGAGGGCCGCCGCCGTGACGCCCCAGATCATGCGCGGGCGGCGGGCGATGCCGCGACCCGTACGGGCCCACACGCCGCGCTCGGCCGGGTCGGCCGTGCCGTAGTGCGGGATCACCGGCCAGAAGATCCAGCGGCCGAAGATCACCAGCAGGGCCGGGAAGAGCGTCATCATCGCGAGCAGGGCGACCGCGACGCCGATGGCCGCGACCGGGCCGAGGCCGCTCGTCGAGTTCATCTCGGCGGCCAGCAGCACCAGCATGCTCAGCACCACGGTGGCGCCGGAGGCGATCACCGCCGGGCCCGCGCGGTGCAGGGCGAGGGCCATCGCCTCGTGCCGGTCCTCGTGGCGGCGCAGTTCCTCGCGGTAGCGGGCGACCAGCAGCAGCGCGTAGTCGGTACCCGCGCCGAAGACGAGGACGGTGAGGATGCCCGCGCTCTGGCCGTTCACGGTCAGACCCGCGTGCTCCGCCAGCAGGTAGATCAACGCCTGAGCGGTGAAGAGGGCGACGATCACCGCGAGCAGCGGGACGAGGAGGAGAGTCGGGCTGCGATAGGTGAACAGGAGCATCACGATGACGACGCCCATCGCGGCCAACAGCAGTGTGGAGTCGATTCCTTCGAAGGCTTCCGAGAAGTCGGCGGACGTACCGCCCGGACCCGTGATGTGGACGGCCAGTCCGCCCGCGCTCTCACCGGTCTCCTCGCGGATCGAGTCGACCGCGGGCGCGATGCGCTCCCAGCCCTTCTCGTCCATCGTGATGGGGACGAAGACCTGGGCCGCCCGGGGAGCGGTGCCCCGGTCGAAGACCGGACCGCGGGTCTGCGCGCCGCGGATGCCGTGGTCGCTCAGCTCCTTGAGCTGCCGCACGTCCTCGGCGATCCGTGTCCGGTCCTCGGCGGTGAGGCCGCTCTCGCGCGCGTAGATCGACGATCGCGGGGATCTGCTCGGGCCTGAAGTCCTCCGAGATCTCCAGGACTTGGGTGGATTCGGCGGAGCCCGGCAGCCAGGAGGCCGCCTCGTTGTCCTGGGCGTCGGTGAGCTTCGGGAAGCGAACGGTGCCGTCAGGAACAGCACCACCAGCCACAGCACCAGCACCAGCCACTTGGCGCGGCGGCCGCAGACCAGGTGCGCGATGCCGTTTCGCTGCCGGTCGTGAGTCTTCTGCCGGTCTCGGGTCTCTGTCATGGGCCACTCCCGCAGCCGTAGAGGGGGCTCCCCCAGCTCTTGGGGGTACCCCCTGGTCGTGGGGGTCCCTCCTGGTCGAGCGGAGGGCAAGGGCATGGCAGGCTGGGGCCATGGCCGTGCAGATCAACCCCAGCATCCTCTCCGCCGACTTCGCCCGTCTCGCCGAGGAGGCGAAGGCGGTCGAAGGCGCCGACTGGCTCCATGTCGACGTGATGGACAACCATTTCGTCCCCAACCTCACCCTCGGTGTGCCGGTCGTGGAGTCGCTGGCCCGTGCGACGGACATCCCGCTGGACTGCCATCTGATGATCGAGGACGCCGATCGCTGGGCGCCCCAGTACGTCGAGGCGGGTGCCGGTTCCGTCACCTTCCACGCCGAGGCGGCCGCCGCGCCGGTGCGGCTCGCCCGTGAGATCCGGGCCAAGGGCGCCCGCGCCTCGATGGCGCTCAAGCCCGCGACGCCCGATCGAGCCGTACGAGGACCTGCTGCCCGAACTCGACATGCTGCTGATCATGACGGTCGAGCCGGGCTTCGGAGGCCAGGCGTTCCTCGACATCATGCTGCCGAAGATCCGCCGCACCCGCGAGTTGATCACCAAGCACGGCCTCGAGCTGTGGCTCCAGGTCGACGGCGGCGTCTCGGCCTCCACCATCGAGCGCTGCGCCGAGGCGGGCGCGGACGTCTTCGTCGCCGGCTCGGCGGTGTACGGGGCCGAGGACCCGGCCGAGGCGGTACGGGCGCTGCGCGCCCAGGCGGAGGCGGCGACGGCCGCGGCGGCCTGGGCGTGCACCCACTGAGGACAGTCCCCGAGGGCGACCACGGGGCCAAGGAAACATGAACGCTGCCCCTCAGAGCTGATCACAGTACGCCGGATCTGCGAGGATGAACGGCGAATCGCAGAGTGTGAACAGCAGTGAGGAAGAGCAGTGAGGTGAGTGCGGGTATGTCGGCGGGCCGGTCAGCCATGCGGATGGGACCCGCTGAGCTGGTGCAGGCGGCGGCCATGGCGCGCCGCTTCTACCTCGAGGGCAAGTCCAAGATCCAGATCGCGGAGGAGTTCGGCGTCAGCCGCTTCAAGGTGGCCCGGGTCCTGGAGACCGCTCTCGAACGGGATCTCGTGCGCATCGAGATCCGCGTCCCCGCCGAGCTGGACGCCGAGCGCTCCGACGCGCTGCGCGCCCGCTACGGCCTGCGGCACGCCGTCGTCGTCGAGTCGCCCGGCCGAGGCCGAGGAGTCGCCCGACCCGGAGAACCTCGGCGAGGTCGCCGCCGACCTGCTCGGCGAACTGGTCACCGAGGGCGACGTGCTGGGCCTCGCCTGGGGCCGCTCCACCATCCACATGGCGGCCGCCCTCGACCGGCTGCCGCCCTGCACGGTGGTGCAGCTGACGGGCGTGTACGACGCCGGGACCGCCGAGCGCGGCTCGGTCGAGGCCGTCCGCCGGGCCGCCCAGGTCGCCGGCGGTGACGCCCACCCCATCTACGCGCCGATGCTGCTGCCGGACGCGGCCACCGCGGCCGCGCTGCGCACCAGACCGGGATCGCCCGCGCCTTCGAGTACTTCGACAAGGTCACGGTCGCCGCGTCTCCATCGGCTCCTGGGAGGCGGGCATCTCGACGGTGCACGACATGCTCACCGACGAGGAGCGCGCCCACTACGCCTCGCTCGGTGTCGCCGCCGAGATGTCCGCGCACCTCTTCGACGCCGAGGGCCGCCGGGTCGGCCGGGACCTCGGCGAGCGGTGCATCACCGTCGAGGCCGACCAGCTGCGCCGTATCCCCGAGGTCGTCGCGATCGCGGGCGGGCAGCGCAAGGCGGCCGCGATCGACGCCGTCCTGCGGTCCGGTCTGGTGACCAGCCTGGTGACGGACACGTCGGCGGCGGACTCCCTGCTGACGGCGGGGCCGGCACCGCGACCCGCGCTGGGCCGTGCGGACCCCGACCAGGCAGACAGACCCTGAAGGCGCGCTCCGCTGCGCTCCGGACAGCTCCGCGGGGAGCCGGTGGGAGCCGTCTGCTTCCGGGGTGTACCCCGGCGAGGTGTGCTACAAAGTTGATCACCACGACTCGATCGGGACGGTGCTGAGATGAGTGACAGCACGCTCGCGGAGGTACTGGCCGCCGGTGGCTGGATCCACGTCGAGCTGGACCTCACAGGCGTCACCGCCAAGCCCGCCTTCATGGACCGCTGCGTCCGCGCCCTGGAGCTGCCCGGCCACTTCGGCCGGAACTGGGACGCCCTGGCCGACTGCCTCGGCGACCTCTCGTGGGCCCCGCCCGCGCGAGGGCGGCTGGTCGTGGTCGCGGGCTGGCAGGAGTTCGCCCTGGCGGTGCCCCACGACTGGGGCATCGCGCAGGAGGTGTTCGCCGAGGCCGCCGAGCGCTGGCGCGGCACAGACACCCCGCTGCAGGTGGTTCTCGCTCTCTGAGGCTCTCTGAGCTCGTGGAATTCTCCGAGGATCCTCCTGGCCCGCCCCCGCCCGGCCTGGACGAGTGAGACGAGCTGGACGAGCTGTCCGGGTCGTGCGTACCGGCCCCATGGGAAACTGAAGGACGTGCTCTTCCCCCTGGCTGACCTGTCGGGGGCCGCCTCTGACCGACTGGGATGTGCGGCACGTGCGTTTCCTCAATGACATCCAGCCCGCCTACGACCTGACGTACGACGACGTCTTCATGGTGCCGAGCCGCTCCGCGGTCGGTTCCCGCCAGGGCGTGGACCTCACCTCCCCGGACAACAGCGGCACGACCATCCCGATCGTCGTGGCCAACATGACCGCCGTCGCGGGCCGCCGTATGGCCGAGACCGTGGCCCGGCGCGGTGGGCTGGTCGTCATCCCGCAGGACATCCCGATCGAGGTCGTCACCGAGGTCGTCTCCTGGGTGAAGGGCCGCCACCTCGTCCTGGACACCCCGATCGTGCTCGGCTCCTCTCAGACCGTCGCCGACGCCCTCGGCCTGCTGCCGAAGCGGGCGCACAACGCGGGCGTGGTCGTGGACGAGGACCGCAGGCCGGTCGGTGTCGTCACCGACACCGACCTGTCCGGCGTCGACCGCTTCACGCAGCTCGCCGAGGTCATGTCCAAGGATCTGCTGCTCCTCGACGCCGCCATCGACCCGCGCGAGGCCTTCCACACCCTCGACGCCGCCAACCACCGGTACGCCCCCGCCGTCGACGCCGACGGCAAGCTGGCCGGGATCCTCACCCGCAAGGGCGCCCTGCGTGCCACGCTCTACACCCCGGCCACCGACGCGCACGGCAGGCTGCGCATCGCCGCCGCCGTCGGCATCAACGGCGACGTGGCGGGCAAGGCCAAGCAGCTCCTCGACGCGGGCGTCGACACCCTCGTCATCGACACGGCGCACGGGCACCAGGAGTCGATGATCAGCGCCCTGCGGACGGTGCGGGCGCTCGACCCGGCGGTGCCGCTCGTGGCGGGCAACATCGTCGCCGCCGAGGGCGTCAGGGATCTGATCGAGGCGGGCGCGGACATCGTCAAGGTCGGCGTCGGCCCCGGCGCCATGTGCACCACCCGCATGATGACCGGCGTGGGCCGCCCGCAGTTCTCGGCCGTCCTGGAGTGCGCGGCCGAGGCGAGGAAGTACGGCAAGCACGTGTGGGCCGACGGCGGCGTACGGCACCCGCGCGACGTCGCGATGGCACTCGCGGCCGGTGCCTCGAACGTGATGATCGGGTCCTGGTTCGCGGGGACGTACGAGTCGCCGGGCGACCTCCAGCAGGACGCGGACGGACGCCTCTACAAGGAGTCGTTCGGCATGGCCTCCGCCCGCGCCGTCCGCAACCGCACCTCGGAGGAGTCGGCGTACGACCGCGCCCGCAAGGCCCTGTTCGAGGAGGGCATCTCCACCTCGCGTATGTTCCTCGACCCGGCCCGCCCGGGCGTCGAGGACCTGATCGACTCGATCATCGCGGGCGTCCGCTCCTCCTGCACGTACGCGGGCGCCGCCACCCTGGAGGAGTTCGCCGGGCGGGCCGTCGTCGGTATCCAGAGCGCCGCCGGCTACGCGGAGGGCAAGCCCCTGCACGCCAGCTGGGGCTGAGCGAACCGGTGGCCTCCAGGACCCGCGCCCTTTACCGGGCGCGGACCGACCCGGCTACCCTCAATCTCATGACCTGGCGACATTGATCCCGTGGCCATGCCTCCCGAGGGCCGCCTCGGGCGCCGTACCCCCGGTGTCCGAACTGTCCCTTCGGGAAGGCCCCATGACTCTCTCACCTGCGCGTGTGCCCAGCACCGGTGTGCGGCGGCTGACGGCCACGCTGTACGGCTATGCGTTCCTCGACGACTTCGTCCTGCTCTACCCGGTGTACGCGTTGCTGTTCGCCGACACCGGGCTCTCGGTCTGGCAGATCTCCTCGCTCTTCGTGCTGTGGTCGCTGACGGGTGTCCTCGTCGAGATCCCGTCCGGTGCCTGGGCCGACGCCGTCTCCCGGCGGACGCTGCTGTGGCTCGGGCCGCTGCTCGGCGCCGTCGGCTTCGCCCTGTGGGTGATCGTCCCGTCGTACGGGGCGTTCGCCGCCGGCTTCGTGCTCTGGGGTGTCCGGGGAGCCCTCGGCTCCGGCGCGCTGGAGGCGCTGGTGTACGAGGAGCTCGACCGGCTCGGCGCGGCCGACCACTACGCGCGCGTCATGGGCCGGGCCCACGCCGCCGGGCTCGTCGCAGTCGTGGCGGCGATGGGGCTGGCCGGGCCGGTGCTCGCGTTCGGCGGGTACCCGGCCGTGGGGCTGGCCAGTGTGCTGGCCTGCCTGCTGACCGCCGCGGTCGCCGTCCGGTTCCCGGAGCACCGTGAGCGGGATGTGGCTGCCGACAGCGACGTCGGCTGGGCCGGCGCGCTGCGTGCCGGGCTCGCCGCGGCCCGAGGGGAGCGGTCCGTACGCGGCGCCCTGCTGCTCGTCCCGGCCGTCACCGCCGTGTGGGGCGCGCTGGACGAGTACACACCGCTGCTGGTGCGCGACACCGGCGTGGCCGACGGCACCGTGCCGTGGCTGCTGCTGCTCCTCTGGGCCGGAGCCACGGCCGGTGGTCTGCTGGCCGGAGCGGGGGAGCGGCTGGGCACCGCCGGACTGGCCGGACTGCTCGCGGGCTCCGCACTGGCCCTGGCCGGCGGAGCACTGGCGGGCACCCCGGCAGCCCTCGCCTTGGTAGCCCTCGCCTTCGGCGGTTTCCAGCTGGCGACCGTCCTCGCGGACGCCCGGCTCCAGGAGCGCATTACCGGAACCGGCCGGGCCACGCTGACCTCGGTCGCCGGGGTGGGCACCGACCTGGCCACGATCAGCGTGTACGGCGCGTACGCGGTGATCGGGTCGAAGGTCTCGCACGGTGTGGTGTTCGCCCTGTTCGCGGTGGTGTATCTGGTGACGGCACTGTGGCTGGGACGCCCCCGTGGGAAGCGGGACGCGGCCACCAGTGGCCGCGTCAGTCCGGAAGCGGGGTGAGCATCATCCGGCCCGCGAATCCCACCGCGGCGTCCAGCCGTTGCTCGAACTCCTCGGCGAGGTCGGGGAGTTCGCGCAGCGCCCACAGAGCGCGGGCCGCCGCCCAGGCGGCGTCGCGGGCCCGCTCCAGACTCCATGAGCCGAGCAGATGCGTGAGCGGATCGGCGATCTGGAGGAGATCGGGACCCGGCATCAGCTCTTCGCGGACGCGCTCCTCCATCGAGACGAGGATGTCGCCCACCTGCTCGAACTCGTCCTCCAGCTCGGTGGGTTCACAGTCGAGCGTCCGACAGGCGTCCAGGACGGCGAGCGCCAGATCGTGCCCGATGTGCGCGTTGATGCCCGCGAGCGCGAACTGCGGCGGCCGTACGCCGGGATGGCACCGGAACCGCAGCAGAGGGCGCCAGCAGGCGGGCGGAGCCCCTCCCTCGGCCACCCGCAGATACCGCTCGGCGAACCGCACGTCCAGCGTGATCGCGGCCCGTGGGTCCGGGAACTCCCCGGCGTCGAGGCGCCGGTCGATCGCCTCCGTGACGGCGAGGTAGACACGGTTGAAGACCGCGACCCCGTCCCGCTCCGGCAGGGCGGCGTCCAGGGCACGCATACGGGAGACGACCGAGTCGACGGGGGTGAGGAAATGTTCCAACTGAGCCATGCGGGCAGCGTCCCAGCTCCGGGCCGACGTCAGTACCGCCCTCGCGGGCACTTCCCCAGAACGGGCTAACCGCCCACGGCGGAGAGGGGGCTGTGAAGGAGCGGCGGCTACGTTCTCGCCCGGCTGCGCCTACGACTTGGCGCGCCGAGCCGCTGAGTCACCTCCCGGGGCGGTGGCCTTCGGCCGGTCGGGATCGCCCGTGCGCAGAACGCCCGCGAGGGCGGCGAGAGCACACGACAGGAAGGTGACCAGGCTGAACGGCACCACCAGGCTCGTCGCCTGCGCCAGCACGCCGATCGCACTCGGCGCGACCAGGTTCGAGGTGTACGTGAGGGTGGCGACGCCCGCGATGGCCAGGCTCGCGTTCGGGCCGCCGCGCCCGGCCGCCGCGAAGCACAGCGGTACCACGACCGCGATACCGAGCCCCATCAGCGCGAAGCCCGTCATCGCCACCGCCGGGTGACCGGCGCTCACGATGAGCAGCCCGCCCAGCGCGGCGAGCACACCGCCCGTCCGTACGGTGCGCACCGCGCCGAAACGGTTCACCACCGCGTCGCCCACGATCCGGGCCAGTGCCATGGACAGCGTGAAACCGGTCGTGCACGCCGCCGCGAGACCGGCCGACGCGCCCAGCTGGTCCCGGAGATAGACCGCCGACCAGTCCAGGCTCGCGCCCTCCGCGAACACCGCGCAGAACCCGACCGCGCCGATGAGCAGCGCCGACCTGGGCGGCAGTGCGAAGCGGGGCGGCGGCTCCTCGTCCTGGGCGGGCCGCAGGTCGAGTACCCGCCGACAGGCGACCCGCGCGAGGACGAGGAGTGCCGCTGCCGCCAGCGCGTGGTGCACACGTGCGTCCGAGCCCAGATGCGCGGCGAGCGTACCGGCCGCGGAACCGGTCAGGGCGCCCACGCTCCACATGCCGTGCAGCCCGGACATGATCGACCTGCCCAGCCGGTTCTCGACGTCGACGCCCAGCGCGTTCATGGCGACGTCCGCCATGCCGGCCGTGGCGCCGTACAGGAAAAGCGCCAGGCACAGCGTCCACAGGTTCGGCGCGAGGGACGGCAGGACCAGGCAGAGCGTCCACAGGGAGGTCAGTCCCCGCAGTGCCGCGCGGGCGCCGAAACGGTGGCTGATCCGGCCCGCGAGCGGCATCGTCACGGACGCGCCGAACGCCGGGAAGGCGAGCGCGAGGCCCAGCTCGCCCGCGCTGACGGCGGCATGGTCCTGGATCCACGGGACGCGGGTCGCGAACGACCCGGTGACCGCGCCGTGCACCGCGAACACGGCGGCCACGGCGTACCGGGCGTGCCGTACCGTGCGCTCGTCGTAGACCACGTCGGCCACTTCGCCCATGTTCCCGCCAGCCTCCCGACGCATCCCCGCGCTGCCTCGGCGCCCCGTACCCCTCTTGCGGTGCGCTCCGGTGCGCTCTCCCACTGTCTCAAGGGTTGTCTCGGAGCGGGCAGTTGACTCGTCACGGGTCGGCCGAGACGTCCGGCGAGATGTCCGGCGAGACGTCCGGCGAGATGTCCGGCGAGATGTCCGGTGAAGTGTTCGGCGAGATGACCTGTGAGCCACTCCACAGGATTCCGCCGTATGGGTGACGATCAGGCGTGGCACACTGGCCCTGTACCAAAAGCAGCGCACTCCGGGGTCGGTGAAAGTCCGAACCGGCGGTTACAGTCCGCGACCCGGTCGCTTCCAGCGGCCGGTTGACCAGGTGGAACTCCTGGACCGACGGTTAAAGTCCGGATGGGAGGCAGTGCGCGGCGGGCGGGCATGCGTGCGCGCCGCCGTCTGTTCGCGGTCCGTCTCAGGGACGGGTCCGACACGGCGTCGCTCCCGTGCCGCGGTCCGCTCCTATCTGTCGTCTTCGACAGCCCCGGAGTCCGAGCCCGAATGAGGCAGGAGGACCCGGGAAGTGTTCACCGGAATCGTCGAAGAGCTGGGTGAGGTCACCGCCGTCGAGAAGCTCGGCGACTCCTCCCGTCTCCGCCTGCGTGGCCCCGTCGTCACCCAGGGCGCGCAGCACGGTGACTCCATCGCCGTCAACGGCGTCTGTCTCACGGTCGTGGACCACGAGGGCGATGAGTTCACCGCCGATGTCATGGCCGAGACCCTGAAGCGCTCCAGCCTCGGCGCCCTGACCGTCGGCTCCCGTGTCAACCTGGAGCGCCCGACAGCCGTGGGCGCACGCCTCGGCGGACACCTCGTGCAGGGCCACGTCGACGGCACGGGCACGATCCTCGCACGCGAGCCGTCCGAGAACTGGGAGATCGTGAAGATCTCGCTCCCCGCCGGCCTCTCCCGGTACGTCGTCGAGAAGGGCTCCCTCACCGTCGACGGCATCAGCCTCACCGTCGTCGACGCCGGCCCCGACTACTTCACCGTCAGCCTCATCCCGACGACCCTCGCGCTCACCACCCTCGGTCACAAGCAGGCCGGCGACCCGGTCAACCTCGAGGCCGACGTCATCGCCAAGTACGTCGAGAGGCTGCTGGGCGCGCAGGGGGCCGCGTGAGAGACCGGCTCCCCTACGTCCTCTACGGCTACGTCATTTACGGCGCGCTCGTCCCGTGGGGCATGCGCGACCGGTGGCCGCGCTCCCGTCAGCCCGTCTTGGAAGGAGCCCCCGCATGAGCACGGCGCCGATCCTCCGCAGCACCGACAACGCCGAAGGCCTCGCGGACTTCGCGCTCGACCCCGTCGAACAGGCCATCGCCGATATCGCGGCGGGCCGCCCGGTCCTGGTCGTCGACGACGAGGACCGGGAGAACGAGGGCGACCTCGTCATCGCCGCAGAGAAGGCCACCCCCGAGATCGTCGCCTTCATGATGAGCGAGTGCCGGGGCCTGATCTGCGCACCCATGGAGGGCGACGAGCTGGACCGGCTCGAACTGCCCCAGATGGTCCAGCACAACACCGAGTCGATGCGCACCGCCTTCACCGTCACCGTCGACGCCTCACCCGCGCACGGCGTCACCACGGGGATCTCCGCCGCCGACCGCGCCACCACGCTCCAGCTCCTGGCGAGCGGCACGGCACAGGCGGGCGACTTCGTCCGCCCCGGCCACCTCTTCCCGCTGCGCGCCAGGCCCGGCGGGGTGCTGGCGCGAGGCGGCCACACCGAGGCCGCCGTCGACCTGGCCCGGCTCGCCGGGCTGCGGCCCGCGGGCGCCATCGTCGAGATCGCCGGCGAGGACGGCCGTATGCTGCGCCTGCCCGAGCTGATCCCGTTCGCCCGCAAGCACGGCCTGGCGATCATCTCCATCGAGGACCTGATCACCTACCGCCGTTCCCCCAGGCTCTCGGCTTCTCCCTCAAGCTCCCGGCTGCGCTCGAGCGGGGAGAACCCCCATGAGCAGGGAGCACCCCTGTCCGAGCCCCCGTCCGAGCCCACAGTCCGCCGCGAGGCCAAGACCCCTCTGCCCACCGCCTTCGGCGAGTTCACCACATACGGCTACCGCTCCACCGCCGACGGCGTCGAGCACATCGCCCTCGTCCACGGTGAGATCGGCGACGGTGAGGACGTCCTCGTCCGCGTCCACTCCGAATGCCTCACCGGTGATGTCTTCCACTCCTTGCGCTGCGACTGCGGCCCCCAGCTGGAGACTTCCCTGGAGCGCATCCACGACGAGGGCCGCGGCGTGGTCGTCTACCTGCGCGGCCACGAGGGACGCGGCATCGGCCTGCTGTCCAAGCTGCGGGCGTACGAACTCCAGGAGCACGGCCGCGACACCCTCGACGCCAACCTGGAACTGGGCCTGCCCGCCGACGCCCGGGACTACGGCGCCGGCGCCCAGATCCTGGAGGACCTCGGCGTGCGCAGCCTCAGGCTGATGACCAACAACCCCGAGAAGACGGACGCGCTGCTCCGCCACGGCCTCAAGGTCACCGGCCGCGAGCCGATGCCCGTACAGGCGGGCGAGCACAACCTCCGCTACCTGCGCACCAAGCGGGACCGGATGGGGCACGACCTGCCCTGGCTGGACACGGCCCCCGTGTCCACCTGCGGCAACCAGTAACAGACAGCACACGAGAGCAAGACACGGAGGAGCAACGTGAGCGGCACGGGCGCACCCGAACTGAGCGTGAAGAACTGCGGCGACCTGCGCGTCGCGGTCATCGCCGCCCAGTGGCACGAGAAGGTCATGGGCGGCCTCGTCGACGGCGCCCTGCGCGCCCTGCGCGACCTCGGCATCGACGAGCCGACCGTCCTGCGCGTCCCCGGCAGCTTCGAGCTCCCGGTCGCCGCCAAGGTCCTCGCGGGCCGCGGCTACGACGCGATCGTCGCCCTCGGCGTCGTCATCCGCGGCGGCACCCCCCACTTCGACTACGTGTGCCAGGGCGTCACCCAGGGCCTCACCCAGGCCTGCGTCGACACCGGCATCCCTGTCGGCTTCGGCGTGCTGACCTGCGACACCGAGGAGCAGGCCCTGGACCGCGCGGGCCTTCCCGGTTCCCGCGAGGACAAGGGACACGAGGCGGTGACGGCGGCCGTGGCGACCGCGGCCACGCTCCGCTCAGTATCCGAACCCTGGCGCTGAACCCTGGCGCTGAGGCACCACCCGATGCGCGTAGGGTAGGCGTCACCATGCCCAAGAAGACGTTCGAGGAGCTCTTCACCGAGCTCCAGCACAAGGCCGCCCACGGCGACCCCGCCGGCTCGCGCACCGCCGAACTGGTCGGCAAGGGCGTCCATGCCATCGGCAAGAAGGTCATCGAAGAGGCCGCCGAGGTCTGGATGGCCGCCGAGTACGAGAGCAAGGACGCCGCCGCCGAGGAGATCTCCCAGCTGCTGTACCACGTCCAGGTGATGATGGTCGCGCGCGGGATCTCCCTGGACGACGTGTACGCCCACCTCTGAGCCACCTCCGCACACATTTCCGCATATCGCCGCTTTCCGTATGTCGCCACGTATCCGTATATCGCCCCGCAAAGGAAGCCCCCCTCATGCTGCGCATCGCCGTCCCCAACAAGGGTTCCCTGTCCGGCCCTGCGGCGGAGATGCTCCATGAGGCGGGCTACCAGCAGCGCCGGGAGTCCAAGGAACTGCGGATCGTCGACCCGGAGAACGAGGTCGAGTTCTTCTACCTCCGCCCCCGCGACATCGCGATCTACGTCTCCTCCGGCCGCCTCGACATCGGCATCACCGGCCGCGACCTGCTCATCGACTCCGGCGCCGGCGCCGAGGAGATCCTGCCGCTCGGCTTCGCCCGCTCCACCTTCCGCTACGCCACCAAGCCGGGCGCGGCGAACGGCGTCGGGGACCTGAACGGCATGACGGTCGCCACCTCCTACGAGGGCATCGTCGCCAAGCACCTCGCCGACAACGGCATCGACGCCTCCGTCATCCACCTCGACGGCGCCGTCGAGACCGCCATCGAGCTCGGTGTCGCCGAGGTCATCGCGGACGTCGTGGAGACCGGCACCTCGCTGCGCAACGCGGGCCTGGAAGTCATCGGCGAGCCGATCATGAAGTCCGAGGCGATCGTCGTCCGCCGTGTCGGGGCCGAGACCGAGGAGAGCGCCGAGTCGAAGGTTCAGCAGTTCCTGCGCCGTCTCCAGGGCGTCCTGGTGGCCCGGACGTACGTGATGATGGACTACGACTGCCGCGTGGAACAACTGGAGACGGCCGTCGCGCTCACCCCCGGCCTCGAATCGCCGACCGTCTCACCGCTGCACAACGAGGGCTGGGTCGCCGTCCGCGCGATGGTCCCCGCCAAGGAGGCCCAGCGGATCATGGACGACCTGTACGATCTCGGCGCGCGGGCCATCCTGACCACGGCCATCCACGCCTGCCGCCTCTGACGTCCGAGGAACGGTTCACGATGTCGGATCTGCCCGCCCTTCCCGCCCTTCCCGTCACGTTCCGGCCGGGCCGCACCCGGGCCGTGCTGCTGTCCGCCGGTGTCGCGATCTTCGTGGTCATCACGACGGTCGCGTTCCTGCTGCCGCAGCTCGGCCCGGGGGAGAGGCTCAGCTTCGTGTGCACCGCGGCACTGCTCTTCGGTGTGCTGCTCCTGCTCGCCCGGCCCAAGGTCGTCGCCGACGAATCCGGGGTCACCGTCGTGAACATCGCGAGCAGGCGACGCCTGGCGTGGGCGGAGATCCTCCAGGTGAACCTCCGCCCCGGCGACCCCTGGGTGTTCATCGACCTCAGCGACGGCACCAGCCTGCCCGCGCTCGGCATCCAGCCGGGCATCGCCAAGCAGCACGCGATCGAGGACGCGCGGACGCTGCGCGCGCTCGCGGAGGCCCGCTCGATCGGCGACCCCGAGCCCCCTCAGGGGTAATGCACGGCATGTTCAGGACCGAGTTCAGAGCCGAGTTCAGTGACGACTCCGTTCAGGGCCGACTTCGGGGACCCACCCCTGCCGTACACCCCCCTGTCTTGATTAACCTGGTGGCGGAGGTGTTTCCTTTGCGCCACCGCCCCTGTCGTGCCGCCCGGTGCACAGGGGTTCCTGCTACCCGAGGAGTGACTCCCTCCGGCAATGGACGGATCGTCCTGTAGTACCTGCGCCGCCCCCTCCCGGCACCACGCGGACTGTGACCTTGGAGTCCGCGCCCCCGTGGAGGCGGCGGCATCATGACCATCCCCCTGCTGCTCCTCGGAGCGGCGTTCCTGCTGATTCTCGCCAACGGCTTCTTCGTGGCGGCCGAGTTCGGCCTCGTGACGGTCGAGCGGCCGGACGCGGAGCGAGCGGCTGCCGAGGGCGACCGGCGGGCCCACAAGGTCGTGGGTGCGCTCAAGGAGCTGTCCTTCCAGCTCTCCGGCACCCAGCTCGGCATCACCATCACCTCGCTTGTTGTGGGCATGCTCGCCGAACCGGCACTTGCGGAGGTCCTGCACGGCCCGTTCACCGCGGCCGGTGTACCCGGGAGCGCCGTGTCCGGTGTCACGGTGGTCGTCGGCATGCTGCTGGCCTCGGCCGTGCAGATGGTGATCGGCGAGCTCGTGCCCAAGAACTGGGCGGTGTCCCGGCCGATGCAGGTCGCGCGCTTCGTCGCGGGACCCCAGCACGTCTTCTCCCGCCTCTTCCGCCCGGTGATCGCCGGGCTCAACGCGGTCGCCAACCGGCTCGTACGCGCCCTGGGCTTCGAGCCCGCCGCGGAGCTGGCCTCCGCTCGCACCCCCGGCGAGCTCGTCTTCCTGGCCCGGCACTCGGCGCGGGCCGGTGCGCTGGAACAGCACACCGCGGACCTCTTTGTACGGACGCTGTCCCTGGCCGGGCTGACCGCGGAGAATGTGATGACGCCGCGCGTGAAGGTGAGCGCGCTGCACTCGTCCGCCACCGCCGAGGACGTCGTCAACCTGACCCGCGCCACAGGCCTGTCCCGCTTCCCGGTCTACCGGGAGCGGATCGACGAGATCGTCGGCATGGCCCACCTCAAGGACGCGCTCGCGATCCCGGCGCAGGACCGCCTGCGCACGCCGGTGGGCCGTATCGCACAAGCCCCTCTCCTGGTCCCCGAGACGCTGCCTGTGCAGCCGCTCCTGGCCCGGCTGCGCAGCGAACAGCCCATCGCGGTCGTGGTCGACGAGTACGGCGGCACGGCCGGCGTGGTGACCCTGGAGGACATCGTCGAGGAACTGGTCGGCGAGGTGCGCGACGAGCACGACGGGCATGACCTGCCCGAGCTCGCCGCGGCCCCGCCCGAGGACGGGCACCCCGTGTGGGATGCCGACGGCAGCTGCCGCGTCGACGTGCTCCAGCGCAGAGGCCTCGACGTGCCCGAAGGGCCGTACGAGACCGTGGCGGGTCTCGTCGCCGAACTGCTCGGCCGCATCCCGGCACCGGGTGACAAGGCCGAACTGCCCGGCTGGCGGCTGTCGGTGCGGCAGGTCGGCCACTACCGGGCCGAGCGGGTACGACTCGTCCGGACGGCACCCGTCACGGAGGACGTCCCGGGCACGGAGGGCGGCTCCGTCGCGGAACATGCCCTTGCCCTGGAGGGCGGCCCTGTCATGGGGAGCAGCCTTGCGACGGGTAGGGCTGCTGTCGCCCGTACGGCTTCTGCCGCGAATACCGCTGCCGTCGCGAACCCCGCTGCCCTCGCGAACCCCGCTGCCGTCGCCGATACGGCTTCTGCAGCGGATACCGCTGTCGTCGCGGAGGCGGCCCGATGAGCGCGCTCCCCCTGCTGTTCGCGCTGCTGCTCGTGCTCGCCAACGGCTTCTTCGTCGGTGCGGAGTTCGCCCTGGTCTCCGTCCGCCGCAGCCAGATCGAACCGCTGGGGACCGCCCGGGCCCGGCAGGTGCTGTACGGCCTGGAGCGGCTGCCGCAGATGATGGCCGCCGCGCAGTTCGGCATCACCATGTGCTCCCTGACACTGGGCGCGGTGGCCGAGCCGACGGTGGCGCGGCTGCTGGAGCCGGTGTTCGAGGCGGTGCACCTGCCCCACGGAATGATCCACCCCCTGGGGTATGTGATCGCTCTCGCCGTGGTCGTGTTCCTGCACCTCGTCATCGGTGAGATGCTGCCGAAGAACCTGGCGATGGCGGCGCCCGAGAAGACGGCGCTGTGGCTGAGTCCGGGGCTCGTCGCTTTCGCACGCCTGTGCAAGCCGGTGACGGTGGCGCTCGGTGCGTGTGCGCGGCTCGTCCTGAAGCTCTTCCGGGTCGAACCGAAGGACGAGGTGGAGGCGGTCTTCACCAGTGAGCAGCTCAACCGGTTGGTGGGGGACTCCGGCCAGGCGGGCCTGCTGGATCCCGAGGAGCAGGAGCGCCTGGAAGACGCCCTGGAGTTGGGCTCCCGCCCGGTCATGGATGTCCTGCTGAAGCGCGACACCCTGGTCATGGTGGACCCGTCGGTCACCCCGGCCCAGGTCGTGGCGCTGACGGCCCGCACGGGCTACTCCCGTTTCCCGGTGGTGGCGGAGAACGGCGCCTTCATGGGCCGCTACCTCCATGTCAAGGACGTTCTCGACCTGGAGGACACCGACCGTGCGGTCCCGCAGCAGATGTGGCGCCCCATGACCACGCTCAGCTCCGGACTCCCCCTGGACGATGCCCTCACGGTCATGCGCCGCGCCGCCACGCACCTCGCCCAGGTGGCCGACGCCTCCGGCAGGATCCTGGGCCTGGTCACCCTGGAGGACGTACTGGAACTCCTGGTGGGCGAGGTCCGGGACCCGGCACACCGCGAGACGCCACAGGTCACGGAGCCGTGCGACAGCGCCACTTTGCGGGAGGTGTTCGCGAGCGAGGGCTGTGGATGAGCCCTGGAACGTCCCGGTTCCAGGGCCTCGTCACCTCGTTGACGGATCCTGCGGCCCCCGCCCCGACAGCACCTCCCCGTACGCCTGTATCAGGTCCGGCAAGCGGAGTGTCGACAAGTCGTCCCGGGTCGGGGTGCTCGGGTACTCCGACAGACGCAGGTCACGGTACGCGCAGCTCTTCTCGTACAGGGTGCGCAGGAACCGGCCGTTGCCCAGCTCGTCGATCCAGCCCTGGTCCACCACATGGCCGCTGAGGGAGCGGAGCTCGTCGAGGGCTTCCTCGTCCCATATGTCGCCGTTCTCCGCGGCGAGCACCTCGCCGATGGCCGTGAGCTCCAAAGGCCGGTACGACGGGAAGTCGACACGGGTCGTGAAGCGGGAGGACAGACCCGGGTTGGCGGCGAGCAGACGGTCCATGCCCTCCGGATAGCCCGCGAGGATGACGACGAGGTGGTCGCGGTTGTCCTCCGCGCGCTTCAGCAGCACTTGGAGCGCCTCGTCGCCGTACGCGTCGCCCTTGCCGTATCCGGAATTGGACAGCGAGTACGCCTCGTCCACGAACAGGACGCCACCGATCGCCGAGTCGATCAGCTCGTTGGCCTTCACCGCGGTCTGGCCCAGATACTCGCCCACCAGGTCGGCCCGCTGGGCCTCCACCAAGTGGTCGCCGCCCAGCAGACCGAGTGCGTAGAAGACCCGGCCGAGGATGCGCGCGACCGTGGTCTTGCCGGTGCCCGAAGGGCCCGAGAAGACGAAGTGACGCTTGGGCGGCTGGACCGGTAAGCCCTGCTCCGCCCTCAGCCGTGCCATGTTCAACTGCGCCGAGAGCGCCTTCACCTGGCGCTTCACCGGCTCCAGACCTACCATGCGCTCCAGCTCGGCGAGGGCCTCCTCCAGCAGCGCCGGATCGGTCGGCCCGGGCGGCAGCAGCCGCACCGACACCATGGCCCTCTCGCGCACCACCGAGTCGGCCGTCTCGGGCGGCGGGCCACCCGGCGGGAGATCGGGCTCCGAGACCTTGACGTCCCGCCCCTCGGAGCCGAACAGCAGGTCCACCCCCTCCGGCACCTCCAGCACGTCCCCCACCCCGGTCAGCGCGATCGCCGAGAAGTCCGACGCCTCGTCGTCCCCGTCCTCCTCGGCGATCGCCGCGAGCCGTGCGGAGGTGTCCATGAAGGCGGGGTCCGCCCGGTGTACAGCCCGGTACAGGGGGAGTGCCGCCGCCGAGCGGCCCGTGCCGTCGTGCGCCCGGGCCAGCCAGTACCGCAGCTCCTTGCGCTGAGGCTGTTCACTGCGGCAGCGCATCAGCGCGGTCGACAGCAGCGGCTCGGCCTGCCCGTACATCTCCAGGCGGACCCGGGCCATGCCGCCGAACAGGCCCGCCTCGATGCCCAGTAGGGCGTCGTTGAGCAAGGGGTCGGTGTGCCGGACCAGTTGCTCCCAGTCCTTGACGAGGTAGGCGCGGCACGCATGCAGGAAGCGGACCTGCGGGTCGGTGTCCACGGGCGGCAGTCCCGCCAGGGCCCGGTCCAGCTCCGGGACATGACGGCCGTCCAGCCAGTGCGAGGCATGGGCCAGCAGCAGCTCGCGCGGGCTCTCCAGGACCGGCTGCACCCACCAGCCCAGCCAGTACCAGGAGTTGAGGGTGCGCCGGTGGCGGGAGCGCTGCTCCCCGAAGCGCTCCCGGTGCCGGAACATCCTGAGCAGCGCGGTCGTCGTGTCCACCCGCAGCGCGTGCAGCCCGAGCCAGCCGTCGGCCATCCCCGGATCCATCCGCACCGCGGCGTGGAACTCCTCCTCCGCCTGCGGATAAGCGCCCATCGTGTAGGCGTCCACGCCTCGCAGCCAGGCGAGGTCGGCCGGGGCCCCGGGGCCCCGCGTGCCGAAGTCCATCACGTCCCCCACAAACCGTGCCCCCGTCGGAGCCTTCCGGGCCGGTGCCCGTGGCAGCCTTCATTGAATCGCTGAATCGCTGAATCGCTGAATCGCTGTGCCGCGGACGGGAGTTGCCTCGGTGCGATCGAGCAGCCCGCGAAGGTCGCACCGAGGGCATCGTACCTGCGGGTCGGCCGCCCACCGAAGGGCGCCGCATGGCCCGTCTTACGAAGGGGAAGCGGAAAAGGGCTCATTCCGCTTGGTGACCGAGAGTGAAAGAAATGTGTCCCGGAGTATGGGGAACGAGGGGAATGTGGGCAGAACGAAGCCCCCGATCACGGGGGAACAACCGGGGGCTTCGCGTCTGCGGCGGCTTCGAATGACCGCACATTGAGAACGTAAGTCCTGTACGGCCCCCGGGTCAAGCCGAGTTGAAACACTCGGGAAAGTTGCTCTGCAAGGATCTTCACGCGTTCAGCACACTGCGGATGGTCCGTCACGGAGCGTGAGGAACAGGGTCGATTCCGCGGTCCCGGTAGGTCCCGGCAGCACCTCATAACCCTCGCGGCACTGCCGTACCAGAAGATCGGCGTACGGCCGGGAGGGATCCTCGGCGAAATGCCGGAGTTCCGCTGCGACCCACGTGTCCCAGAACTCCCGCTGTTCCTCTCCGTCCCGGAAGCGCCCCTTGGCCCATGCCTCCTCCTTCGTCAACTCCAGCCACAGCAGCCGCGCCAGGTACGGCCGTAGTGCGCGGCGGCCCGCGCCGACCCCCTCGGCCAGGACGACGGGCGCCGGTGGTAGCGGACGGGCCGGGCCGAAGTTCCGCGCGTGCCAGTCGTAGGGGAGGTAGTGAGCCCTCTCGCCACGGCCGAGCGGTTCGATCACCTGGCTCAGCAGCCGCCCGGTCCAGGCGAACAGTTCCTCGTGGGTGGCGAGGTCGTCCAGATGCAGTACGGGTGCGCCGTCGAGCGCGGCGGCCAACCGCCCGGCGAAGGTCGTCTTTCCGGAGCCCGCGTGCCCGTCGATGCCGATCAGGCGGGCCGGCCCGCAGGAGGGCGGCAACCGGCGCAGGCGGGCGGCGAGGGCGTGCATGGCGGTTCCCCGGTGGAGTGGCACGGTCGACCGGCCGACTGTACTGCGCAGGGGTGCCCAGGCGTTCGACGTCACCGCTGCTCCCCAGGCCATGTCAGTGGTCCCGCCCATATTGGCAGGGCGCGGCGGGCGCGTGGTGCCGACGGAAGCAGGGTTGTGGCGTCGATAGTGGGCCGCAGCCGTTGTCGGAACCGCCGCCTTCCGGACCCCTGGAGGTCACCCACCCATGACCAGAGCTTCGCAGCCCTCCCGCAGGACCGTCCTGGCCGCCGCCGTCGCCGCAGCAGCCACAGGAGGAGCCGTCGGCCCGGCCACGGCCACCGCGGCCGGGCGCCCCGCGAAAGCACCGGCATCCGACGTGGACAACCGCGCCTGGACCTCGTACACCGACTGGGGCGGCGGCAGCGCGCAAGGCACGCGCGCGGTGGCGGGCAAGCGCCCCGGCCTGGTGATCGCCGCACCGGCCGGCACCACCGACTACACCGACCCGCACACCGGCACGACCTCCGCCTGGGAGTACGCGGTGTGGACGTCCCCCGTCCACAAGCCCGCCGTCCCCTCCACCGAGGTCATCCCCTCCTGGAACGCCCGCACCCCGGCCGGCACCTGGCTCCAGGTCGCACTGAAGGGCACGTACTCCGACGGCACGGACACGCCCTGGTACGTGATGGGCCGATGGGCGTCCGGCGACCAGGACATCAGGCGCACCTCCGTCAACGACCAGAGCGACGGCAAGAGCGGCGTCCGGACGGACACGTTCGCCGTGGACAGCCCCGCCTCGGGGCTGCGCCTCGTCTCGTACCGCCTGCGGCTCACCCTCTACCGCAAGCCCGGCACCGAGCTCACCCCCACGGTGTGGCGGCTCGGGGCGATGAGCTCCGGCCTCCCCGACCGCTTCACCGTCCCGGCGTCCACCCCCGGGCTCGCCAAGGAACTGACCGTCCCGCGCTACTCGCAGGAGATCCACAAGGGCCAGTACCCCGAGTACGACAATGGCGGTGAGGCCTGGTGCAGCCCCACCTCCTCGCAGATGATCATCGAGTACTGGGGCCGCAAGCCCACCGCCGGGGACCTGGCCTGGGTCAACCCGGCCTACGCTGACCCGCAGGTGTGCCACGCGGCCCGCTTCACGTACGACTACCAGTACGCGGGCTGCGGCAACTGGCCCTTCAACGCCGCGTACGCCGCCACATACCGGGACCTCCAGGGCGTGGTGACCCGGCTCGGCTCGCTCATCGACCTGGAGACGCTGATCGCGGCAGACATCCCGGCCGTGACGTCCCAGTCGTTCCTCGCCGAGGAACTGACCGGAGCGGGCTATGGCACGGTAGGCCACCTGATGACCGTGATCGGCTTCACCGCCGACGGCGACGTGATCGCGGGCGATCCGTCCTCCCCGGCCAACGAGGCGGTGCGCCGGGTCTACCAGCGGCGGGAGTGGGAAAATCTCTGGCTCAGGACCAGGCGGTACAACGCCTCCGGCAAGGTCGTCCCCGCCACCGGCGGCGTCTGCTACCTGTACTTCCCGGCGAACCCGACCGCCCGGCAGCGCGAGGCGCTGGCCGCGGTGGGGGTGCGCTGACCCGAGGTCGTACGCGTGTGCCACGGCCCCCGGACCACCGGGGGCCGTTCCGTGTGACCAACGTCTCGACGGCGACCGCCCCCTTTAGTGGCAGGGTGGACGGAAATCGTGGGAAAGCCCACCGAAAAGAACCGACGCCAAAAAACCGACACCAGCGAGACGCCATGACCGCAACCTCTGTCACCGCCACGAGGGTCCGCACCGGCGGCCCTCAGGACGACGGCCCGAAGATCCTCGAACACGCCATGGGCTGGATCCTCGTGGTGGCCCTCGCGATGCTGGCCACCCGGCTTGACCTGCTGTGAAGAGGGGTGCCCGACCTGCTGTGACGGTTGGCGTGAACGCGGAGCACGTGGGGGAGAACCGGAAGGACCAGACCATGGGCGTCAATGGTTCGAAAATGGTTCGAAGCGGTGGGCTGGACGGTGTTGTGTGGTTGAATGGGTCTTGATAAACGATCGTTAACTCGTGGCCGGCCCTGGCGGATCGGGCATAGCCCCGCCGCCACTGATCAGCGACTTCCGTGACCCGGATGAGCAATCACGGTCATAGCCGGTGACAATCGGTGGCGCCATCCCATCCCTGGTGCGTGTCCGCCGCAGTGCCCGACAGGGAGGAGAGCGTCGCCATGCCCGACCGCGCCCCGCAGCCGGTGGACCGTCAACTGCCCACGGACGAGGCCCGGGATCTGATCTCGCTCGTCCGTGAGATCGCCCACCGGGAGATCGCTCCGCAGGCGGCCGAGGAAGAGGAAGCCGGCCGCTTCCCCCGCGAACTCTTCGCCCTGCTCTCGGAATCGGGGCTGCTCGGCCTGCCGTACGGCTCCGAGTACGGCGGCGGCGACCAGCCGTACGAGGTCTACCTCCAGGTCCTCGAGGAGCTCGCCGCGGCCCGGCTCACCGTCGGCCTTGGAGTCAGCGTCCACTCCCTGTCCTGTCACGCGCTCGCGCAGTACGGCACCAAGGAGCAGCAGGCCGAGCACCTGCCCGCGATGCTCGGCGGCGGACTGCTCGGCGCGTACTGCCTCTCCGAGCCGTCCTCGGGCTCGGATGCCGCGTCCCTGACTACCCGGGCGGTGCGGGACGAGGGGGGCACCTCCCGCACCTGGGGGTCCCCCCTGCTCGTGGGGGTCCCCCCTGTTCGTGGGGGTCCCCCCTGGTCGAGCGAAGCCGAGAGCTTGGGGGAGAAGCCGAGAGCTTGGGGGAGAAGCCGAGAGCTCGGGGAGGAAGCCGAGAGCGGGGGAGAGGCCGAGAGCGGGGGAGAATGGCTGATCACGGGAACCAAGGCCTGGATCACGCACGGCGGGATCGCCGACTTCTACACCGTCATGGCGCGCACGGGCGGCGAGGGTGCCCGGGGCATCACGGCCTTCCTGGTCCCCGGTGACGCCGAGGGGCTCAGCGCCGCGGCACCCGAGAAGAAGATGGGCATGAAGGGCTCGCCGACCGCGCAGGTCCACTTCGACGGGGTCCGGATCTCCAGCGACAGGCGCATCGGCGCCGAGGGCCAGGGCTTCGCGATCGCCCTGTCCGCGCTCGACTCCGGGCGGCTCGGCATCGCGGCCTGCGCGATCGGCCTGGCCCAGGCCGCCCTCGACGAGGCGGTCGCGTATGCTTCCGGACGGCAGCAGTTCGGACGGCCGATCGCGGACTTCCAGGGACTGCGCTTCCTGCTCGCCGACATGGCGACACAGATCGAGGCCGGCCGGGCGCTCTACCTGGCCGCGGCACGGCTGCGGGACATGGGCCGGCCGTTCGCCAAGCAGGCGGCCATGGCGAAGCTGCACTGCACCGACACCGCGATGAAAGTCACCACGGAAGCCGTCCAGATACTCGGCGGGTACGGCTACACCGCCGACTTCCCGGTCGAGCGGTACATGCGCGAGGCCAAGATGCTGCAGATCGTCGAGGGCACCAATCAGATCCAGCGGATGGTCATCGCCCGTCACCTCGCGGGTCCCGAGTCGCGCTGAGCCGTTCGCCCCTGCCCGGCGTCGCCGGGGCGAAGGAGTCCCGGAGCGCGCCGAACTGACCGAGGCCGCTCGGAGGTGCCGCCAGCCGGACCCACTCCGGGTCATGGCGCCCTGGCAGGGTGCGGCCCCGGTCCGCCCAGGTCCGCATCAGGGCGCTGTAGATGGGCGGGTCCTGTGGCAGCGCGGGCCGCCGGGGAACCGATTCTGCCGGGGCCGGAACGGAAGGGTGGCGGCGACGCCCGGTCACCGAAGAGGAGGGGGTCATACCAGGGCAACGCGGATGTGGGCGTGTTGGTCACCGGTCCCGGGAAACGGATCTGTGTTCACGGTGGCCTCGTACGGGGCACCGGTGACGGTGCCCGCCACCGGGCCGCCAGTGCCGTATGCATCCGGACGTCCGGACGAGGGTCGTCCATGCCATGCGCCGCGCCTCGCCGCCGAGGAAGCTCCGGGCCGCTTGGCCGTGCTGCACGGCCAAGTGCCGCTGAAGGAGGGCTGGTTCCTCGGCGATGCGGGGCAGGGCGGCCCGCTGTGACGGCACGTCGAGTACGCGCCCTGCTCGAGGGTGGTCTCAGCTGGATGACCTGTGGGCACTGCTGTACGCCCCCCTGCGCACCCGGGTGCACTGATCCGTCACGGTGACGGCCCGCGCGTCATGGTGCGGGGCAGTTGCCGGAAGCGGGCTGCTGCGGGCTGAACCGGCCCTCGGCTCAGGCGGCTTGGCGGTCCTCTGTCTGGTGGCGCATCGTCGGCACACGCATCGGGCGGGAGTCCGGGCCGCCGACGTGCGAGAAGGGCTGCGTCCGCCAGTCGAGCCCCTGAGGGAGCGTCAACAAGAGGGCGGTGTCCTGCTCCTGGAGCTCCTCGGACTCGTCGGCGGGCCGGGCCTCGGCCGCCGTGCGGCCCGTACCGGCGCAGACCGTGAGCCCGAACGGGTTCCACGGCGAAACGCACAGCGCGTGCTCCGGCAGGACCTCCTCGTCCGCGAGAAGCGCGATGGGCTGTGCGCAGTCCGGGCAGACCACCCGGTACATCTCGAAGGTGTCGTAGGCGTCGAACTCGTCGTCTGGTTCAACGCCCTCCGACACGGGCTCGACAACCGGCTGCCGGCGCTTGGGCGCGGTACGACCAGAGTGCTGAAGACTCTGCATGGATTACTCCCCCTCGGGCTGGGCCGTGAAGGCGCTGCGGCCTCGACCACAGCAAGCACTTCCCGTCCCGTCTCGGCGGTAATCACGAGAACATCACGAAGCCTGCCCAGGCGCTATGGCGTTCGTCACATGCCGCTCGCAGGTGTCGGGTGCGCCGGTCCCGCTACCCGGACGGCTCACGGCAGAGCTCTCGGCCCCCTCACGAACCGTGTATGGCCTGGGCCGCTCAGGTATCCGAGGAGATCAACCGCCCTGTAGGTTCTTGCGTCATGGAGGAGCTGGACCGACAGATCGTGCAGCTGCTCGTCGAGGACGGGCGTATGAGCTACACAGACCTGGGCAAGGCCACGGGCCTGTCCACGTCCGCCGTGCACCAGCGGGTGCGTCGGCTGGAGCAGCGCGGTGTCATCCGCGGGTACACCGCGGTCGTCGACCCGGAGGCCGTCGGGCTGCCCCTGACCGCGTTCATCTCGGTGAAACCATTCGACCCCAGCGCTCCCGACGACATCGCCGAACGCCTCGCCGGCGTCCCGGAGATCGAGGCGTGTCACAGCGTCGCGGGCGACGAGAACTACCTCCTCAAGGTTCGCGTGGCCACCCCGCACGAACTCGAGGAACTGCTGGCACGGCTGCGGACGTTGGCGGGGGTGTCGACGAGGACGACCGTGGTGTTGTCGACGCCGTACGAGGCGAGGCCGCCGCGGATCTGACGGGTGTCTCAGGGATGCCTGGGGGTGCCTCAGGGGCGCCTGGGGGCGCCTGCCGGGTCCTGTGGGCGTGTGCCCGTGGCGGCGGGCCGGACCGGCGGCGGGCCGTGAGGGCGCCGGGCCCGGCTCCGGACACCCGCGTTGGCGTGCGCGAGTACGGAGCCCGGCAACGCCCCGCGCACCGGCCGGTCCGTACGGGGCGCGAGACTGTTCCCATCGGTCTCCTAGCGAGGGGACCACCGGCTTCAGCCGGTGGGGGAATCGCTTCCCTGGCCTGTGGTACGTTCTTTCCGCCCGAAAAGGGGCCGGTTCGGGCTGGACCGCAACCCTCGGGTTGGAAGCCCCCCTCCTTCAGGTGGGGGAGCGGAGTCACGAGTGAGAGCACCGCCTTGTCGAACACCGTGTTGCTGCGTGGGGGAGAAGTCCACAGCCCCGCCGACCCGTTCGCCACCGCGATGGTCGTGGAACGCGGGCAGATCGCCTGGGTCGGCTCCGAGGGCGCGGCCGACGCCTTCGCGGAGGGAGCCGACGAGGTGATCGACCTCGACGGCGCCCTGGTCACTCCGGCGTTCACCGACGCACATGTGCACACCACGTCCACCGGGCTCGCGCTGACCGGGCTCGACCTGTCCGCCGCGCCCTCCTTGCCGGCGGCCCTCGCCCTCGTACGCGAGTTCGCGGCCGCCCGTCCGGACGACCGCGTACTCCTCGGCCACGGCTGGGACACTTCCCGATGGCCCGGCGGCCGGCCGCCGACGCGTACCGAACTCGACGAGGCCACGGGCGGCCGTCCCCTGTACCTGAGCCGGATCGACGTGCACTCGGCGGTCGTGACGACAGCGCTGCTCGACATGGTTCCCGGCAGCAGCGGCTTCGCGGACGGCCCGCTCACCCGCGACGCCCACCACGCCGTACGCGCCACCGCGCTGGGCGCCCTCACCCCCTCCCAGCGCACCGAGGCACAGCGCGCCGCGCTCGCCCGTGCCGCCTCGCTGGGCATCGGCTCCGTCCACGAGTGCGCGGGCCCGGCGACCTCCTCCGAGGAGGACTTCGCGGGGCTGCTGCGGCTGGCCGCCGAGGAGCCGGGCCCGCGAGTCGTGGGCTACTGGGCCGAGCGGGATGTCGAGAAGGCGCGCGCCCTGGGCGCGGCCGGGGCCGCGGGTGACCTCTTCGTCGACGGCGCCCTCGGCTCGCACACCGCGTGCCTGCACGAACCGTACGCTGACGCCGACCACACCGGCACCGCCTATCTGGACGCCGAGGCTGTCGCCGCCCATGTCGTCGCGTGCGCCGAGGCAGGCCTCCAGGCGGGTTTCCACGCCATCGGGGACGCCGCCGTGGCCGCCGTGGTCGAGGGCGTACGTGCCGCCGCCGAGAAGGTCGGACTCGCCCGCGTCCGCGCCGCCCGGCACCGCGTCGAGCACGCCGAGATGCTCACCCCCGACACCCTCGCGGCCTTCGCCGAACTCGGCCTCACCGCCTCCGTGCAGCCCGCGTTCGACGCACTGTGGGGCGGCGAGAACGGCATGTACGCGCAGCGCCTGGGCGCCGAACGGGCCCGTACCCTCAACCCGTTCGCGGCCCTGCTGCGCGCCGGCGTCCCTCTCGCCTTCGGCTCCGACAGCCCCGTCACGCCCCTCGACCCGTGGGGCACGGTCCGTGCGGCGGCCTTTCACCGCACCCCGGAGCACCGCGTGTCCGTGCGCGCCGCGTTCACGGCACATACGCGGGGCGGCTGGCGGGCGATCGGACGGGACGACGCGGGCATCCTGGTGCCGGGCGCGCCCGCGGACTACGTGGTGTGGCGCACCGGCGAACTCGTCGTCCAGGCCCCCGACGACCGGGTCGCCCGCTGGTCCACCGACCCCCGCTCGGGTACCCCCGGGCTGCCCGATCTGAGCCCCGGCACCGGCCTGCCCGTCTGCCTGCGCACCGTCGTCGGCGGGCGGACGGTGTTCCGGCGGCCAGACGAGTGATCCGCCGGGCCGCGGGCTCCGTCAGGCGCCCGCGGCTATGGTGGATCCCTGCGTACGGACATGAAGGGGCAGCAGTGAACGACGGCGACGGGACTCTCGCGGCAGGAGCCCAGGAGAGGCAGTTCGGTCCGCTCGGCACGGCCTTGGTGATCATCCCGACCTACAACGAGGCGGAGAACATCGAGACGATCGTCTGCCGGGTACGGAAGGCCGTCCCCGAGGCGCACGTTCTCGTCGCCGACGACAACAGCCCCGACGGCACCGGCAAGCTCGCCGACGAACTGGCCGCCGAGGACGACCATGTCCAGGTGCTCCACCGCAAGGGCAAGGAGGGGCTCGGAGCCGCCTACCTCGCGGGATTCCGCTGGGGGAGGGAGCACGGCTACGGCGTGTTGATCGAGATGGACGCCGACGGCTCCCACCAGCCCGAGGAACTCCCCCGCCTGCTCACTGCCCTCAAAGGCGCCGACCTGGTCCTCGGCTCCCGCTGGGTGCCCGGCGGGCGCGTGATGAACTGGCCCAAGTCCCGCGAGCTCATCTCCCGGGGCGGCAGCCTCTACTCCCGGCTCGCTCTCGATCTGCCGCTGCGCGACATCACGGGCGGCTACCGGGCTTTCCGTCGCGAGACCCTTGAAGGCCTCAGCCTCGGCGAGGTCGCCTCCCAGGGCTACTGCTTCCAGGTCGACCTCGCCCGGCGCGCGGTCAGGGCGGGCTACCGCGTCGTCGAGGTGCCCATCACCTTTGTCGAGCGCGAGCACGGCGACTCCAAGATGAGCCGCGACATCCTGGTGGAGGCGTTGTGGCGGGTCACGGCGTGGGGTGTGGGGGAGCGGGTGGGCAAGGTGTTGGGGCGCGGGAAGCCGTCGTAGCCGGGCTGTCGGCCTTGGTCTTGGTCTTGACCTTGGTCCTGGCCCTTGTCTCTATGGTCTTTGGTCTTGCTCTTTGGGTCTTTGCTCCTTGGTCTCTCCTCTTTGGTCCTGTCTTTGGTCCTGTCGCGGCCTGGGCCTGATTGCCGCTCCCTGGTGAGGCGGGGCTTCACCGCTTTGCCTCACCAGCCCCCTTGTCCCGCTCTGAACCGGGCCCAGGCACACTAGGGACATGACGACTGACGCTCCGACTCCCCCGTACCCGGCGCGGCCGCGGCGGTCCCGGCTGCGTACGTTCCTGCCGCTGGGCATCGCCACGTGGCTCGTGCTGGAGATCTGGCTGCTGACGGTGGTCGCGGGTGCGGCCGGCGGCCTCATGGTCCTTCTGTTGCTGCTTGCCGGTTTCCTGCTCGGCTTCATGGTGGTCAAGCGGGCCGGGCGCCGGGCGTTTCGCAACCTGGCCGAGACCTTGCAACAGCAGCAGACCGGTGCGGCTTCCCCGAGCGGTGGCGGTAGTGAGGGCAATGGGTTCCTGATGCTCGGTGGGCTGCTGCTGATGCTTCCGGGCCTGATCTCCGACGGCGTCGGGCTGCTCCTCCTGATCCCGCCGCTTCAGAAAGCGTTGGGACGCTATGCGGAGCGGTCCTTCGAGCGCAAGCTCCGCGAAGCGACGCGCGGCAGCGTGGGCAACGCCTTTCAGCAGGCCCGCATCCACCGCCCGGACGGCAAGGTGGTGCAGGGTGAGGTGATCAGGGACGAGGGCGCGGGTGATGCTCCGCAGGAGCCGCGGCCGCCGCTGAATCGCTGAGTGCGTGGGGGTGCGTGCGGGACGGTCGGACTGAGGAGGGCCGCCCCCGCCGCCCTTCCCGTCCTCCCCTTTCCCGTCCTCCGGGGGCTCCGCCTCTTCGACCCGGTCCGGGGGCGCCGCCTCCAGGGGCAGCCCTCAGGGGCAACCCGGACTGTGTCCTGCACGCCGGGACAGCACGACGACCGCGGGCGCCGTAGGGCACCCGCGGTCGTCGATTGCGCTGTGTATGCCGCCCAGCTCCCGGAGGGACTACGCGGACTTTCGGCTGTCCCGTGGATGTACCGCGATGTTCATCGCGCCGGAGCGGAGAACAGCCAGGCGCTCCTCGAGGACCTCTTCGAGCTCCTCACGTGTGCGCCGCTCCATCAGCATGTCCCAATGTGTACGGGCGGGCTTGGCCTTCTTTTCCTCAGGGCCGTCGCCGTCCACCAAGAGCGCTTGGGCCCCGCAGACCTTACACTCCCACTCCGGCGGGATCTCCGCCTCGACCGAGAAGGGCATCTCGAATCGGTGGCCCTTCTCGCATGCGTACTCCACGGCCTGGCGTGGGGCCAGGTCAATGCCGCGGTCCGTCTCGTAGCTGGTCACCACGAGGCGCGTGCCGCGAAGAGCTCGCTCACTCATGAATCGTGCCTCCCGGGCTTGTCGCCCACAGGACAGGTGTCGCTGTCGTCGTCATCCGGTCAACGTCCGGTCGGCGGTAAAGATTCCCGTTCCGGGTTCCGTTCCGGGTCATGCGTCGCCGTCGTAGCCGCAGCCTTGCCAACCAATGCAGTACCCACCAGCGTCCCGTTTGTCACCCCTGATAGCAGATGTCACCTGGCGTTGGTATCTTTAACGCGCAGTAACGGTACGCCTGGCAGGCCAAACGCGTACACTACAGCCCTTTCGCTCTGGCTGCTAAATCCTCTCCGGCACGGAATTGCCCGCGTCGGTGATCGCCTGGCGCACTGGCACCCGTGCGAGCAGGGCGAATCCCAGGACGAAGAAAGCGACCAGCGAGATGATCGCGTCGCGATAACTTCCGGTCAGCTGGTAGGTGAGACCGAACAGAAGCGGGCCCAGCCAGCTCATGCCGCGGTCGCTCATCTCGTATGCCGAGAAGTACTCGGCCTCTTTCCCGCGCGGCACGAGGTGGGAAAAGAGCGAGCGGGACAGAGCCTGGCTGCCACCGAGGACCAGGCCGATCCCGGCGGCCAGGACGAAGAACCAGAAGGGCGCGCCCGCAGGCAGGAAATACCCCACGCCCAGCGTCAGCGTCCAGGCGACCAGCGAGCCGAGGAGCGTGCGCTTCGCCCCGTACGTCCGGGCCAGCCGCCCCATGCTCAGCGCGCCCGCCACCGCGAGCACCTGCACCAGCAGTACCGCTCCGATGAGTGTCGACTGTCCAAGGCCCAGCTCTTCCGAGCCGTACACCGAGGCCTGCGAGATCACCGTCTGGATGCCGTCGTTGTAGACGAGGTAGGCGAGCAGGAAGGCCAGGGTGAGCGGGTGGCGGCGCATCTCGCGGACGGTGGCGGCGAGTTGGCGCAGGCCGGGTGCCGTGGCCCGGCTCGCCGGAGCCCGGCGGTCGCGCAGCCGTCGCAGCGGTACGAGGGTGAAGGCGCCCCACCACAGCCCGGCCGAGGCCAGACAGATGCGGACCGCCGTACCCTCCGAGACGCCGAAGGTGTCATGGGCCGTGAACAGCACCAGGTTCAGCACCAGGACCAGTGCGCCCCCCGCGTATCCGAAGGCCCAGCCCCGGGAGGACACCGCGTTGCGCTCCTCGGGCGGTGCGATCTGCGGCAGGTAGGAGTTGTAGAGCATCATCGACACCGACTGGGCGGCGTTGGCGACGATCAGGAGGAGTCCGCCGAGCAGGTAGCGCTCCCCGTCCAGGAAGAACATGCCGGCCGTGGCCGCGGCTCCCGTATACGCGGCCGCCGCGAGCAGTGGCTTCTTGCGGCCCGTACGGTCCGCGGCCGCGCCCGCCAGAGGCATGACCACGACCGCGAGGACCACCGACAGGGACACCGAGTACGCGAAGAAGGAGCCCGCGCGAACCGGGATGCCCCAAGGGTGCACGTAGCCGTCCGTGTCCGCCGCCGACTCGGCCACCGAGGTCAGATAAGGGCCGAGGAACACGGTCAGCACGCTCGTCGAGTAGACGGAGCACGCCCAGTCGTAGAAGTACCAGCCGTGTTGTTCGCGCCGTCGCCCCGCGTCCCCGTCGGCCGCCTTCGTCCGCACGGTGTCGGTCCCCACCCGTGCCCTCGCTTCCCCGTGAACGGGCCGCGCGAGGCTCAGACCCAGGTCCCCCGGTCCTTCAGGACCTTGCGCAGCGTGTCGATGTGATCGGTCATGATGCCATCCACCCCGAGGTCCAGGAGTCGGTGCATGCGTTGCGGTTCGTTTACGGTCCACACGTGGACCTGCAGCCCGCGCGCGTGGGCGGCACGCACGAAACTGTGGTCGACCACGGGCACCCCCGACTGGGACTCGGGCACCTGCGCGGCCACCGCCGAGCGGCGCAGGGCGGCCGGCATACCCCACGAGCGCAGCCGGAGTCCCAGGACGCCCCGGGTGCCGTACGACGTGGCCAGGCGGGGACCGGCCAGGCGCTGGGCGCGGGCGACGCGCGCCTCCGAGAACGAGCCGACACAGACACGGTCCCAGGAGCCGGTGCGGGCGATCAGGTTGAGCAGGGGGTGGAGGACAGGCTCCGCCTTCACGTCGACGTTCCAGCGCACCTCGGGGAAGGTTTCGAGCAGTTCCTCGAAGAGGGGCACCGGTTCGACGCCCGCCACGCGCGCGTGCTGCACGTCCTTCCACGGCAGGTCTGCGATCCGGCCCGCGCCGTCGGTCACCCGGTCGAGGGTCGCGTCATGGAAGGCGACGAGTTTTCCGTCGGCCGTGGCATGTACATCGGTCTCGATGTACCGGTAGCCCGCCTCGATCGCGCGCCGGAACTGGGCCATGGTGTTCTCCAGCCCGTCCGCCGCCCCGCCCCGGTGGGCGAAGGCGATCGGGCCCGGGTGGTCGAGATACGGGTGGCGTACGAGGGTGGTCACTCTCGCAGTATCGCCCGTTTCGGTGGACCGGCGGCAACGACTGTGCTGCCGGCGCGAGACCGGCGTAGAGCGGCAACAGCCGCCGTATGAGATGCCCTTGCGCGGACACGATGTACCTCCTGAGGTGGTCGTAGTGGCCTGACGCATGACACCCTGTGGCTTGGCAGGAGACGCCATCCATGGCCAATTCGGGGAAGGTGGACGGGAAATCGTGGCACAGTGGACTTCGGTGGTGGGTGCCGCACAGCTCGCCCGGCTGCTCAACTCCCAGCAGGAGCGCCCCGCGGGCCCGGGCACCCGCCGTCCGCCCGCCTATCGCGCGCTCGCCGACGGGATCCGGCTGCTGGTGCTGGAGGGCCGGGTGCCGGTCGCCGCCCGGCTGCCCGCCGAGCGGGAGCTCGCGCTGTCCCTGTCCGTCAGCCGTACGACCGTGGCGGCGGCGTACGAGGCCCTGCGCGCCGAGGGGTTCCTGGAGTCCCGCAGGGGAGCGGGCAGTTGGACCGCCGTACCTGCCGGTAACCCGCTCCCCGCGCGCGGGCTGGAGCCGCTCCCGCCCGAGGCACTGGGCTCCGTGATCGACCTCGGGTGTGCGGCTCTGCCCGCCCCCGAGCCCTGGCTCACGCGCGCGGTGCGGGGCGCCCTGGAGGAGCTGCCCCCCTACGCCCACACCCACGGCGACTACCCGGCCGGGCTGCCCGCGCTGCGGTCGACGCTCGCCGAGCGCTACACCGCGCGCGGGATCCCGACCATGCCCGAGCAGATCATGGTCACCACCGGCGCGATGGGCGCCACCGACGCGCTCTGTCACCTCTTCGCCGGGCGCGGCGAGCGCATCGCCGTGGAGTCGCCGTCGTACGCCAACATCCTGCAGCTGATGCGGGAGGCGGGCGCCCGGCTGGTGCCGGTGGCGATGGCCGAGGGGCTGGCCGGGTGGGACCTGGACCGCTGGCGGCAGGTGCTGCGGGACGCGGCGCCCCGGCTCGCGTACGTGGTGGCCGACTTCCACAACCCGACGGGCGCGCTCGCGGACGAGGACCAGCGGCGACGGCTCGTGGACGCGGCCCGGGCCGCCGGGACCGTGCTCGTCGTGGACGAGACGATGAGCGAGCTGCGCCTGGACGCGGACCTGGAGATGCCCCGGCCGGTCTGCGGCTTCGACCCGGCCGGCTCGACCGTCATCACGGTCGGCTCCGCAAGCAAGGCGTTCTGGGCGGGCCTGCGCATCGGCTGGGTGCGCGCTGCCCCCGACGTCATCCGCAGCCTGGTCGCGGCCCGCGCGTACGCCGATCTCGGCACCCCTGTGCTGGAGCAGTTGGCCGTGAACTGGCTGATGAGTACCGGAGGGTGGGAGCAGGCCGTGGAGGTGCGGCGCGGTCAGGCCCGCGAGAACCGGGAGGCGCTCGTCGCCGCCGTACGCCGGGAGCTGCCCGGCTGGGAGTTCGTGGTGCCCCAGGGCGGGCTCACCCTGTGGGCGCGCACCGGGGGGCTGTCGGGCTCGCGGCTCGCCGAGGCCGGGGAGCGCGTGGGCGTGCGGGTGCCCTCGGGGCCGAGATTCGGCGTCGACGGGGCCTTCGAGGGGTATGTGCGGCTGCCGTTCACCGTGGGCGGTGCGGTGGCCGACGAGGCGGCCGTGCGGCTCGCGGCAGCGGCACGGCTGGTGGAGACGGGGGTCAACGGGGGCGGAGAGGTGCCGCGCACGTTCGTGGCCTGACCCGGTGGATCAGCCCTCGGCCACGGCGGCTTTTGCCCGCACCACGTCTGGTGGTACCGGGTTCGCCGGTACCACCTCGGCCTTCGTGAGCACCACGCCCGCGGGATCGGTCCGGTCCGGCAGCAGGTCCAGTACCGCCTGACGGTGGCCCTCGGCCGTGGCGTCGTCGTACGGGTCGGGGGTGGCCGGGACCTGGAGGCGGTGGACTGGGCCCGAGCCCAGGCGGGCATACCCGCGGCCGGGCGGGATGTCCGCGGTGGGCGTGGTGCGCGGGGGCACACCCAGGACCGTTTCCAGTTGCTCCCGGCAGGCGGGGCCGAGCACCACGCGCGCGCGTGTGTGCTGTCGTACCACCTCGGAGAGAGCGCCCAGGTCGTCGAACTGCTCGGCCACGAGGACGGTGACGTTCGCCGGACGGCCATGGCGTAGCGGCACCTGGAGCAGGGACTGCGGGTCCCGGCCCCCATCGGCGGCGGCCACGTGCCCCAGCGCTCCCGGACGGTCCAGCAGGATCCACAAGGGGCGCTTGGTGTCGTCCGGCGGCGGGTGGCCCGCCTGGCGGGCACGGTTCGCGGAGATCAGCCGGCGCTCCGTCTCGTGCGCCGCCCACTCCAGGCTCGCCAGCGCCCCGGCGAGCCCGCACTCCACGGCCAGCACGCCGTCCCGGCCGGTCAGGCACGCGTACTCGCCCGTACCGCCGCCCTCGATGATCAGGACGTCGCCGTACTGAAGGGCCTGGAGCGCGAGGGAGCGGAGCAGTGTCGTCGTACCGCTGCCCGGCTCACCCACCACCAGCAGATGCGGCTCCGTGGAGCGGACGCCCGTGCGCCAGAGGACCGGAGGGGCGTCGCGCTGCTCCGTCCCGCGCTCTACGGGCAGCGTGCGCTGGACATGGGTCGGATCGGTGAAGCCGAGGACCGCCTCACCCGGTGCCGTGACGAAGCGCTGGGCGGCGATATCGGTGAGCAGCGGCGGGAGGACCGAGACCGTGAGGTGGTTGCCCTCCTCGTCCCAGTCGAACAGGTACTCGCGGCCGCGGCCCGCCTTGGCGTGCACCACGTGCTCGATCCGCGCGCGGGAGGCGGCCTCACCGTCGGTGAAGTACGCCGGATAGACGATCTCCAGACGGCGGAGGCGTCCCGAGTCGTCGAAGTCGTACGCAGAGAACGCCTTCTGCCAGCTTCCACCGTGGGCGTAGAGGGGAGCGGGGTCCTCAGCGGCTGTGAAGTACGGCACGAGGGCCTCGTACAGCGCCTGGAAGCGCCGCCTCTGTGCCTCGTCGGGACCCGTGGGTCTCGGTGCGGCGTGCTCGCGGCCCTGCCAGGCTGCCGCCGCCATCAGTGCGATGACGGCGAGCAGCGGGCCGTACGGCACCAAGGCCACGACCAGGACCAGTGACGCCACCAGGAAGAGCAGCGCTCCGCGCCTGTCCTTCGGTGTGTCGGCCCACCTGCGCCGACCGGCAGCCGCCAGCCGACGCAGTCCACGGGTGATCATGATCAGCGGGTGGAGGACGTCGGTGGCGCTGTCGGCCGCCGTCCGGGCCAGCTCCCGGCTCCGGGCGAGGCGTGCGCTGCCGTTGGTCAGGATGCGGGGGAGGGGGCGCCGGATCACTGCGGTCTCCTGGAGGTGCGTACGGGCGGGAACGGGATCAGAAGTGGATTCCGCTCACAAGGCTCGCAAAGCTCTCGCCGCCCGCCTCGATGCTCGGCGCGATGCCCGTGCTGGCGAGGTAGAAGCCGAACAGCGTGGCCACGATGGCGTGCGAGGGCTTGAGGCCGTCCTTGCGGAAGAAGAGGAAGACGATGATGCCGAGCAGGACGACGCCTGAGATGGACAGAATCATTTGTGATCTCCTGGTCGAGAGGGACAGTCACCATGAGTCCTTCCAGGATCACAGAATGTATATATACGATAAAAGCCGCAAATGGGTGAAGAGTTGGGGTTTTCACTGGACTGGTGGAGCCGCTGCCGGGCGGACCGAGCAGGCATGGTGCGCCTGACGGAGTCTGCAGTGATCTTTGCCTCGGCTGTCCCGGGTCATGTGCGGACAGAGCCCGGTACGCTGGCGATTCACTCGTACGGCGGCCCTGGCCTGTCGTCGTACGCACCCGAAGTTGTCCATGGAGCCTGTCTCCGGGCTCGTACATGCTCGCTTGTGAGAGGCGGTCCGGTCATGAGTGACGCCCCCGACCCCGAGGTCGTGGAGCTCGCGACCAAGATCTTCGACCTGGCGCGCCGGGGTGAGACCGAGGCGCTCGTGGCGTACGTCGACGCGGGCGTTCCGGCCAACCTCACCAATGACCGCGGTGACTCGCTCGTGATGCTCGCGGCCTATCACGGCCACGCCGAGGCGGTGCGCGCCCTCCTGGAGCGCGGCGCTGAGGCTGACCACGTCAACGACCGGGGCCAGACACCGCTCGCAGGGGCGGTCTTCAAGGGCGAGGGGACGGTCAGCCGGGTGCTCCTGGAGGGCGGCGCGGACCCGTTCGCGGGCACCCCGTCGGCCGTCGACACGGCCCGGATGTTCGGCAGAACCGAACTGCTCGAACTGTTCGGCGCCCGCTGATCCGACCGTTCTGACCAGGTGCGACACAGAAGACGGAGGGGGGCGGTACGTGCTCGGCGGAAATTTCGGTCGCGGCGGGAAGAACCGGCGAGTCATCATGGCGTCGTGATGCACGGACACGAGGGCTGAGCAGGTGTTGCCGCACGGCGTGAGCCGTGACGCGGTCCGCAGGAGCCCCCAACGAGAGGCAGAGGAAGATGGTCTGCAGCAAGCAGGAGACGGCGGGCGCTCCGACGTGTTCTCACACGGCCAGGTAGTGCGGATCCCGGTTGCGTCGACGCTTGATGTGAGGCTGTTTCCCATGTTCGAACCGGTTATAGCGCCCAGCGGAACGCTGCTCGGCCTGCTCCAGCGGGGCCGCGGCGACGGTACGCTGCACGCGCTCACCGCCCCGCGCGCCGAAGCGCTCGCTGCGCTGAACCAGTGTGTGCTCAGCGACCCCCGCCACGAGTGGCAGGTGGAGAACCGCTCCCTGTACTACGCCCGTCTCTACCTCGACCTGCACGGCGAACTGGACGAGCTCGAGCGGCACCTCTTCGGCGCCGAGGACGTACTCGACACCTGCGAGTCACGCACCGGACTCGCCCTCGCGGTCCTCGGGCACCTCGCCTCGTACGGCAGGCGGGACGCGCTCCACCTGCTGCGCGGGTACGCCGCGTACGGCACCAACTGGGCCTGGGCCCTCGACGAGCTGGCCCTCAGGGACGACGACGCCGGCCTGCGCGCCCTCGCCGTACCCGTGCTGGCGCGCTTCCCGGCCGATCCGGAGGGTGAGGCCGAACTGGCCGCCGCCGTCCGCGACGCGTTCGAGCCACGGCCCTGGCGGCTGTGGGCCGAGGACTCCCGCGAATCGATCGCCACGCGCGTGCGTGCCGCTCAGGAAGCCGGCTGCTTCGACCGATGGCAGCGGCAGATGCGACCTGCCGGGCCCTGTCCCGGGTGGAGCGTGCAGGCGGTCTTCGAGTGGGCCCAGCAGGGCATCGAGCGTGGCGCCGTGCTCCATGTGCCGGCCGCCCGCTGTCTCACGGCTGTCGCGGGCCCCGAGGACCGTCCCGAGATCCTCGAAGCCGCCCGCACCGGCAGCGACGGCACTCGCTGCACCGCCCTGCGCTACCTCGCCGACGGCAACGATCCCGAAGCCCTCGACCTGATCGAGGGAGCCGTGGCCGACGGTTCGGCGGCCGTCGGGGAAGCCGCCGTCGACGCCTTCGAACGAATGTGTGGCATTGCTGCCGTCGACCGGGCCCGCCGCTGGGTGCACAGGCCCGACACGCTGGGCGCCGCCGCCGGACGCATCCTCGCCTGCCGGGGCGGCGCCCAGGACAGCGACCTGGTCCTGGGTGCGCTCCGCGAGGCTGTACGCGGCGAAGGGCCCGACGCGCCCACGCTGTGGACTCTCGTCGACGGCGCCGGACGGCTCGGCATCGTCTGCGCGGCTCCTTTGCTGCGCCATATCTACCGTGAGACAGCCTCCTCCCATCTCCGCGGCTGCGCCGCCCGCGCCCTCGCCGCCACCGATGCCTCCTTCCCGTCCGGCTTCGCCGTCGAATGCCTCTGGGACTGCGAGGAGTCCACCCGCGAGATCGCCGCCCGGCACGCCGAGACCGGTGACACGCGTGTCGTCGAACAGCTGCGCCGACTCGCCGCGGATCCTGCCGAGGAAGCGGAGGTCCAGACAGCTGTACGGAGCCGGATCGGACCTGACACGCCTGCCCTGGGAACAACCGCATGAACGCCAGGTGACCAGGGGAGAAGCTGGACGAAGCCGGACGGGAGCGGTGTGCGACGCTCACGCGTCGTTCCCCGCCCGGAAAGATCCACCGAAGAGCGACCCGCAGCTCCCCGGCTCTCCCGGCGGAGCGCTCTCCCGGCGGAGCGCTCTCCCGGCGGAGCACCATCCTTTCGGCCGTTGTCAGACCCAGGACCTAGTCTGTGCACCGTGACTTCGCCTGCATCGACGGACAGCGTTCCGCCCCAGCTCAGCGCGGGGCCGCAGCTCAGTGCGGGGCCGCGCCCCGCTCCGGGCCCGGCCGCAGATGAGGGACTGGCGCGGCGGCTGCGCGCGCTCGCCTGCACCGCGCCGCTGCACGACCTCGACGCACGCAAGGCCAACCTCGCGGGTGAGTACTCGGTGTACGGAATGGCGGAGGTGGCCCTCGCCGCCATCGACCTGGTCACACTGAACATGGACTTCGACACAGGCGCGGACCACGACCAGGTCGCCGCCCGCCTCATCCCGCGCATCACCGCCCAGGCCCCGCAGCGCCCCGTCGCCGAGCACGAGCGCGTGGCCCGCTGGGTGCTGGAGAACCTGATCAACGTCGGGAGCGCGGACCGCGGCTTCCGGGCCGTATACGGCACGTTCGCACCCGACGGCACCTATGTGCGCCGTGACTACGACTTCAAGCTGATCGAGGAGGTCCCCGGCTACGGGGGCGGCGTCTACCTCCGTACGACCGACGAAGCCGTCAACGTCCTGGTGGGCGCCCTCGACACCGACGTCACCAGCGCCCAGATCGCCGCCGAGGTCAAGCTGGAGGTCCTGATCAGCCGCGGCCGCCTCGCCGATGCCCAGCTCGCCGCCGAGCAGGCCCGCTACCGGACCGTGCAGTATGCGGAGACGCTGCGCAAGGCGCTGGACGCCACGCGGCGGAACGTCCGGGCCGTGGACTGGCTCAATGCCGTGCCCGACATGATCGCCGAGGCCCTCGACCACGTCGCCGACCGCTACCGCCACGAGAACGCGATCCTCACCAACATCCGCAAGGCCCGCGACGAGTCCGAGGACCCCGAGCACAAGCGGCGCGCCGCCGAGCTGGTCGACATAGTCAAGGACTGCATCCGCCGCCACACTCAGCTCCAGTCCCGCCTCCTGGAAGCCGGCCCGCTCTTCCGCGCCGAGCAGGACCGTCAGGCCTTCGCCCCGCACCTGACCACCTCCGGGATCGACCTGTACGGGCACCTGCTCGCACCCGTCCTCCCCCTCCCCCTGGAGCAGGCGGTCCGTGTGACGGAGGCCTTCTTCGCACGCGGAACGGGCTTGCGCACACCCGCGTCCGTACGGATCGGGGACCTCATCGACCTGTTGCTCACCCCGCCCCTGGAGCGCGAGCACTTGGGCGCCGAGATGCCCGAGCCCGACCTGATCGCCACGCCGGACGACAGCCGGTTCAGCGAGGAGCAGTTGGCTGCTGCCATGGAGTTGCTCGACCTGCCCGCGGACGTGCCGCGCAGGCTGTCGGGGCTGCTGGCCGAAGCCCGCCGTCAGGATCCCGCACTGCCCTGTCTGGTCGCCC
Organism: uncultured Actinomycetota bacterium; assembly: GCA_963711935.1. Classification (GTDB taxonomy): domain Bacteria; phylum Actinomycetota; class Actinomycetes; order Streptomycetales; family Streptomycetaceae; genus Streptomyces. The sequence continues at coordinate 140,458 of CAVQGD010000029.1, read as the reverse complement.
TGCTGGCCGTCCACGCGGCCAGCCCGCCCGTCGGTACGGCCTACCGCCAGGGGGAGGAGAAGCTGCTGTTCGCCGTGGACGACGGGAGCGCGCTGGACGATCCGGAGTTCGGCGGGGCCGATCTGATCGTTGGTACGGCTCTGCTGGATGCGGCGGGGATGGCGGCGGACAGAACGGAAGCGGCATGAGCCAGGCCGACAACCGGAACCGTAAGTACCGCGTCAGCGCAGCAGCCGGTACCCGCACCAGCGCAGCAAGGAGCCCCGACCGTGACCGAGCACGTTGAGTGGAGTGAGCCGGAGGCCGCCGATGCTCCGGCGCCCGCCGCCGTCACGCCCGCCGACACCGCCGACGCGGCGCGGCTCGTGGCGTTCGGGCTCCAGCCCAGGCTCCAGCCCGCCCGCGACCAGGAGTACGGCGAACTGCTGCGGCGCTACCGGGAGAACCCGCCGTTCGCGCGGCTCGCCGATGCCGTGGCCGCCGGCCTGGGGCTGGTCGTCCTGGAGGTGTCCCCGCGCGCGGGGATGGCCGTGACGGCGGCCGAGGACTCCGTGTTCGCCGTGCGCATGGGGGACTACGCGCGCCGGACGTCGGCCGACTCGGGGGACCGGTTCCTGCACGGCCTCGCCCATCTCGCCGTCGCCGCCCTGGCGTTCCCGCGGCCCGAGGACCTCGCCGACGACGGTTACCTCGGGCGCGTGTCGGTCAACGGCGTCGACGCCTTCGTACGGCAGGCCTGCCGTCGCCTGGAGGAGCGGGCCGAGAAGCAGGGGGAGAACACCGACCCGCCCTCCGACGCACCGGGGCTGGAGGCGGCCTGGCGGATCTGGGCCAGACGCAGCGCCACCGGGGCCACCAAGGACGCGCGCAGACCGGCGGGTTCCACCACCGGCATCGTCGCCAAGGCGGTCGCGTTCCTCACCGACTCCGGGTTCCTGCAGCGCACAGGCGACGACAACGGCGGGACGTACCGGACGACGGCCCGCTACCAGCTCCAGGTGCGCGACATGGCGGGCAGCGCCGGCCTGGCCGAGTTGCTGGAGCTGGGTGTCGTCCCGGTGACCGACGGCACGGCCACGCTGCTGCCCTCCGAGGACACCGACGACCTGGAGCGAGTGGCCGATGCCGGACTGCCGTTCCACTCCTGACCGTACGAACCACCGTGACGACTGCGAGAGTTTTGCCGCCATGTATGAACTGTCCCGGGTCCGCCTCTACTCCATCGGGCCGGCCGGTGCGCGCTATGCCGACACCGTGCTGGACCTGAGGGGGGTGGGCGAGCCAGTGCCCGACCCCGCGCCCCAGCAGGCGGAGTTCTTCGAAGAGGGGCCCGCCGGGCCGCCACGCCGCCCGGCACCCGCGGGCGTGCTCTTCCTGGAGAACGGCGGCGGAAAATCGGTGCTGCTCAAGCTGATCTTCTCGGTGATGCTGCCGGGCCACCGGAACACACTGGGGGGCGCCAGCTCCGGTGTGCTGCGGAAGTTCCTGCTCGCGGACGACTGCGGGCACGTCGCCCTGGAGTGGCAGCACACACTGACCGGTGAGTGTGTCGTGGTCGGCAAGGTGAGCGAGTGGCGGGGGCGGCAGGTCTCCCATGATCCGAGGAAGTTCGCCGAGGCCTGGTACTCCTTCCGGCCCGGTCCCGGGCTGAGCCTGGACAACCTGCCGGTCGCCGAGTCCACCGCCGTACGACCGCCCGCAGAGGGCACCTCCGGGGCGCGCGGGCGGCGCCGCACGATGAAGGGCTTCCGGGACGCGCTCATGGAAGCGGGCAAGGCGTACCCGCACCTCGAAGTGCACTGGGAAGAGATCCACGACCGTTGGAACGAGCACCTGACGGACCTCGGCCTCGATCCCGAACTCTTCCGCTACCAGCGGGAGATGAACGCCGACGAAGGCGAGGCCGCAGGCCTCTTCGCGGTCAAGAAGGACTCCGACTTCACCGACCTGCTGCTGCGGGCCGTCACCGACACGCGCGACACCGACGGGCTCGCCGACCTGGTCGGCGGCTTCGGGAACAAGCTGGGCCGCCGGGCCGAGCTGATCGCCGAGCGGGACTTCACGGCGGGCTCCGTCGACCTGCTCGGCCGGATCGTGGACGCGGCCGGGGCGAGGTCACGCGCGCGGGACATCCACGTCGGCGCCGAGCGGCGCACCCGCACCCTGGCCCGGCTGCTGTCCGCCCGGGCCACGCGGGAGCGTCTGAGGGGCACTGATCTCACCCAGCGGGTCACCGCCGCCGCGCACGCGGTCACGCACGCCGAGGGCGCCCGCGAGCGCAGCGCGCTGATTACGGCCGAAATCGCCTATCGACACGCCTCGTTGGCGCTCGCAGCCGCCGAGAAGTCGGCCGCCGCGCAGAAGCGTGAACTCGCTGACGCGCGCACCCTGCACTCCGCCTGGCAGGCCGCCGAGGCTGTGCTGCGCCACCGCGCGGCCGCCGACCGTATCGCGCGCGTGGCCGCCGCGATCCGCGAGGCCGAGCGGGACGCCGCCCCCGCCCTCGCGGCTCGCGCCAGGGCCGCCGTCGACCTCGTAGGCGCCTTGCACGGCGCCGCCGAGGGCGCCGAGACCCTCGCGAACGAGGAGGAGGAGCGGTCCGCCGCGCTCCAGGAGGTGAGCGAGGCCGCGTACCGCGACTTGACGGCCGCCGCCACCGAGGCCCAGCGCGCCCGCAGTGAGGCCGGGCACCTGCGGCAGCGGCTCACCGAGGTCGAGCGGGAGACTGCCGAGGCCGTGCGCGCGGGCTGGCTCGACGACAGCGCGCCGGACGCCGATCCGGCGCGGGCCGCGCTCGCCGCGAGTGACGCCGAGAAAGCGGCCGTCACCTCCTGGGATACCGCACGTGAGGCCTCCCGCCGCGCCTTTGAGCATGCCCGTGAGACCGCCTCCGCCGAGTCGCGGGCCGAGCTGACCGCGGCCCGCGCGGCGGACGCGGCGACCGCCGCCGAGCGCGCGTACGACGGGGAGCGCCGCACCGCCGAGGCACTGGCGGCGGAGGAGCGGTTGGCGGAGCTGCTGAGCCTGCCGGGCGCCTCCGGTACGGGGGCGCGTTCGGTGCCTGTGCCGCGCCAGGACGGCGCCGACACCCCGGGTGGTGCGGTGCCAGGGCAGGGCGCCGGGGCGAGGGGGCGGTCCGGCGTCGGCGTTTCGCGGAGGGGGGATACCGCTGCAGGTCCGGGCGGATCGCCGCCCGAGGAGGGCCCTCCGCGCGCGACGCGTCCCGGCGGCGCCACCGACCCCCCGCGCTCCTTTGCCGAAGCTCCCCTCACCGCTGAGGCGCTGGACCACGGGGCCGACGAACTCCGTGAGCTGCTCGATGAGACCGTTGCCTCCGCCGAGCGGCACCTCTTCGAGCTGCGGACCGCCGCTGCCGACGACGCCCGGATTCTCGGTGCCCTCGGCGACGGAGGGTTGCTGCCGCCAGGGCGGGATGTGCTGGCCACTGTCGAGTTCCTCGGCGAGTACGGCATCCCCGCACTGCCCGGCTGGCGCTACCTCGCCCAGGCCGTCGACTCCGCCGACCACGCGCGCGTACTGGCCGCCCGTCCGGAACTCGTCGACGGTGTGATCATCACCGACCCGGACACACACGCCCGGGCCTGCGAAGCCCTCGCCGACGCCGCTCTGCTGCCCAGGTCCGCCGTGGCCGTGGGCACCGCCGCCGCGCTGCTCGCCCCCACTCCGCCCTTCGACGGAAGCAACAGCGGCGTCTTCCTCGTACCGCCGAACCCGGCCATGCATGACGAGCACGCCGCCGACGAGGAGCGGCAGGCGCTGCGCGCGCGGGCGACCGAGCGGGACGGGGAGATCCGCACGCTCGCCGCACGGCTCGGCAAGGACCGAGAGCTGGCCTCGCGTCTTGCTTCGTGGCGCACCGGCTGCCCCGCCGGACGGCTCGCCGAACTCGCCACGGCCGCCCGGGAGACGCGCGCGTTCGCCGAGGAGGCCGAGGCAGAGCTCGCTCAGGCGCGCACCGTACGTGCCGAGGCCGAGGAGGCTGCCGCCGAGGCCGCTCAGGTGCGCGAGGAGCGGCAGGAGGCCGCGCAGAAGGCCCGGCGCTCCGCCGACGCCCTTGCCGGACTCGCCTTCCGGCTGCGCGAGCGCTCCGGCTGGCAGGTCGAGCTGCGCGAACTCGCCGACGAGGCCGCGCAATCGCAGACCCGCGCCCAGGTCTGCCTGGAGCGCGCCCGCGCCGCCGACGAGGACCGCCGCGCCGCCCAGCGCGCTGCCGACGACGCCCGCCGCACGGCCCGCGCCCTGCGCGCCGAGCGCGCCGAGATCGCGGGCGCCCCCGACGACGTACCGGACGACGGTGCAGACACGCCGAAGGCATCCCTGCCGGCCCTGCGCGAGGCGTACCGCGCGGCGTCCCAGGTGTACGAGAAAGTCGGCGTCGGCGCTGATCTGCGCGCCGAGCAGGCCCGGGCCGAGAGCGACGAGAGCGCCGCGCGCGCCGAACTGGACCGGCTCAGCAACAAGGTCCGTAACCGCGCCGAGCAGCTGCTGGAGTCCCCCGACGGCTCCGACGGACCTTCACGGCAGGCCGCCGCCGCGCGTGCCGGGGAGCTCGTGCAGCTCCTGGAGACCCGCATGTCCACCGCGAGCGAGCAGCTCGGCCGGCTGCGCGGCGAGGCCGAGCGGCACGCGCCCGAGGAGGGCGAGGCACACGCCGAGCTGGCCGCGGAATGGGTGCCGCGCGACGCCGAGCACGCCCAGGCGCTGCTGCGCACCGCCACCGCCGAACTCGCCTCCCATACCGAGGCGTTGGTCCGGGTCTGCGAGGCCCACGCCGAGCTGCTGGAGGCCCACCGCGCCGCCGAGGACGCGGTCGGCGGCTTCGACGAGACGGCCGCCCTGCTCCGCGACCTCCTCCGGGAACACGCGGGCGAGGAGGAGCAGGAGGAGCCCGAGCCGTATCCCCGCAGCCTGGAAGAGGCCCGGAAGGCCGCCGGTGAGGCCCGCCGCTCGCTGCGCGGCTGCGCCGCCGACCTGTCCGCGGCCGAGGCCGCCGTACGCGAGGCCTGCGATGTCCTCGTACGGCATGCCAACTCCCCGCGCTACGAGCAGGTCCGCACGCCCGCTCGCCAGCAGATCCGCGAGCTGCCCGCGTCCGCACTGCCCGAGCATGCGCAGAAGTGGGCGGACGCCTTCGCGCCCCGACTTCGGGTCCTCACGGACGAGTTGGAGCAGCTGGAACGCAACCGTGACTCGATCGCGGACCGGCTGCGAGGGCTCGTCGAGTCGGCCCTGGCCACCCTGAGGTCCGCCCAGCGGCTGTCCCGCCTGCCCGAGGGACTCGGTGAGTGGTCCGGGCAGGAGTTCCTGCGCATCCGCTTCGAGGAGCCCGACCAGTCCACGCTCACCGAACGGCTCGGCGAGGTCATCGACGAGGCCACCCACGCAGCCGTCAAGAAGAACTCCGACCTCAGGCGCGACGGCATGTCCCTCCTGCTCAGAGGGGTCAGCGCCGCGCTCCGGCCCAAAGGTGTCGCCGTGGAGATCCTCAAGCCGGACGCCGTGCTGCGCGCCGAGCGCGTGCCCGTCGGCCAGATGGGAGACGTGTTCTCGGGCGGCCAGCTGCTCACCGCCGCCATCGCCCTGTACTGCACGATGGCCGCGCTGCGCTCGAACGACCGAGGCCGCGACAAGCACCGGCACGCGGGCACCCTGTTCCTCGACAACCCCATCGGGCGCGCCAACGCGACGTACCTCCTGGAACTCCAGCGGGCCGTGTCGGACGCCCTCGGCGTCCAGCTCCTCTACACCACGGGCCTGTTCGACACAACTGCGCTGGCGGAGTTCCCGCTCATGATCCGCCTCCGCAATGACGCCGATCTGCGCGCCGGCCTGAAGTACATCAGCGTGGAGGAACACCTCCGCCCGGGACTGCCGCGGCAGTCCCGGGCAGGAGAGGCGGTACACAGCGAGATCACGGCGACACGGATGTTCAAACGCCCCGCCCACAAGTAACTGACGGGCCAGACGCGAACTGATGCGTGCGGCAAGCGAAGTGGAGCCGGCGGTGCCGTGAGGTGCCGGCCGAGAGCACCGGGGGGTGCTGAACGATCAGGGGCGGGCCGCGAAGGGAAGGGCGGGACCCTCATCTGATCGGTTCAGCCTTATGGGTGCGACAACTGCCCCGCTCCGCCCTGGCGTTGACGTATTCGCTCCTGACTGCGCGCCGCTGCCCTTGCCTCACGCCGGGCCCGGCGGCGCTCCCGGCGCAGGGCGCGAGCCGTGCTGCTGGGGGCCGACACCACCCCGTTCCGCTGATTCCACACCTGGCGGGTGACCCACACGTCCAGCACACCCCATGTCGCCACGACCGTGCTGACGACACTGCTGAGGACTATGGGAAACGCCGGCCAGGAACCGGCCATCGTGCACAGGAAGGCGACCATCGCCTGGATCAGGGTGACCGCGATGATGAGTACCGCCCGCACGGCCGCCGTCCGCACCGGATCCGGTAACCGCCGCTTCCCTGCGGGCTCCTCGACCCACAACGGCCGGGAGGACGACCGCTCTTCGGCGCCGTCCTGCCTGTGCCGGAGGGCGTCGGGCTTGTCTGTCGCCTCCGGGGCGCCGCAGCCGGTGGCGAATGACCGGTGCGCCCCTTCAGCGGTCGCGTCACTCTGCCGGGGTGCAACACCCACCGGACTGCCCGGATCCGGACCGAGAACCGGATCGTGTTCTGCCTCGGGCGTCGCCACGCCGTCCCCGGGCGTCCCGCACCGCTCCGCCGTGCCCATCAACTCGTCACTCCCCACCGCCGGCAGACAGCTCTCTTCAGGATCACAAAACCCTCGCACCCCTCTGGCTGCCCGGCTTGCGCTGATTTACGCCGCCTGAGCGCGACAAGTGGCACCCGGATCGATTCCCTCCCAACTCCTGTACAGAAAAACGAACGACCTCCCCGGAAGATTCCCAACGAGCGAGGAATTCCGGTGCCGAACTGGTCGACGAGAGTATTCTGCTGCGCGACGTGATCAACGGCCTCCGGGCGCTCTGGGCAGCGCGGAAGTGGAGCGGAGACATGACAGGCTGGCAGTTCTGGGTCGACCGAGGCGGCACTTTCACCGACATCGTCGCGCGTCGCCCGGACGGCCGCCTGCTCACCCACAAGCTCCTCTCCGACAACCCCCCGCGGTACGCCGACGCTGCCGTCGCGGGGATCCGCGCACTCCTGGACGGGGCCTCGGAGCCCATCGAGGCCGTCCGTATGGGCACCACGGTCGCCACCAACGCCCTCCTGGAGCGCAAGGGCGAGCGCACCCTCCTCGTCATCACGCGCGGCTTCCGCGACGCCCTGCGCATCGCCTACCAGAACCGCCCCCGCATCTTCGCCCGCCGGATCGAACTCCCCGACCTGCTGTATGAGCGGGTCGTCGAGGTCGACGAGCGCATCGCCGTCGACGGCACCGTGCTGCGCGCCCCCGACCTGGACGCCCTCGCGGGACCCCTCCAGGAGGCGTACGAAGACGGCATCCGCGCCGTCGCGGTGGTCTGCATGCACAGCCACCTCCATCCCGCCCACGAACAAGCCGTCGGTGAACTGGCCGCCCGCACCGGCTTCCCGCAGATCTCGCTCTCCAGTGAGGTCAGCCCGCTGATGAAGCTCGTCCCGCGCGGTGACACCGCCGTCGTCGACGCCTACCTGTCGCCCGTGCTGCGCCGCTACGTCCAGCACGTCGCCCATGAACTCCAAGGCGTACGGCTGATGTTCATGCAGTCCAACGGCGGGCTCACCGAAGCCGGGCAGTTCCGCGGCAAGGACGCCATCCTGTCCGGGCCCGCGGGCGGCATCGTCGGCATGGCCCGTATGTCGCAACTCGCAGGCTTCGACCGCGTCATCGGCTTCGACATGGGCGGCACCTCCACCGATGTCTCGCACTTCGCCGGGGAGTACGAGCGTGTCTTCACCACACAGATCGCGGGCGTCCGGCTGTGCGCTCCCATGCTGGACATCCACACCGTCGCCGCGGGCGGTGGCTCGATCCTCCACTTCGACGGCTCCCGCTACCGCGTAGGGCCTGATTCGGCGGGCGCGGAGCCGGGACCAGCCTCCTACCGGGGCGGCGGCCCGCTCACCGTCACCGATGCCAATGTCATGCTCGGCCGCATCCAGTCCGCCCACTTCCCGCGTGTCTTCGGTCCCGGCGGCGACCAGCCCCTCGACGGCGCGCTCGTCCGTGACCGGTTCGCCGCCCTCGCGCGCGAGATCCGCGACGGGACCAGCGACGACCGCACCCCCGAGCAGGTCGCCGAGGGCTACCTGCGGATCGCCGTCGCCAACATCGCAGGCGCCGTGAAGCGGATCTCGGTCCAGAAGGGTCACGACGTCACCCGGTACGCCCTCACCACCTTCGGTGGAGCGGGCGGCCAGCACGCGTGCATGGTCGCCGACTCGCTCGGCATCCGCACCGTCCTCGTCCCGCCCATGGCCGGTGTGCTCTCCGCCCTCGGCATCGGCCTCGCCCACACCACGGCCATGCGGGAACAGTCCGTCGAGGCGCCTTTGAAGCCCGCATCGATGCACAGGGTCCTGAAGACCGCCGACGACCTGGAGAGCGCTGCCCGCGCCGAACTCCTCGCCGAGGACGTCCCCGAAAACCGCATCCAGGTCACCCGCCGCGCCCAGCTCCGCTACGACGGCACCGACACGGCCCTCACCGTCGAACTCGCGGAGCCCGACACCATGCGGCACGCCTTTGAAGAACGTCATCGCGCCACGTACTCCTTCACACTCGACCGCCCGGTCGTCGTCGAAGCCCTCTCCGTGGAAGCCACCGGCATCACCGAACCCCCCGCTCTCTCTGCCCTCGCCACCTACGAGAGCCCCACCGGCACCACACATCCCCCCGCCGCCCCGGAGACCGTCCGCCTCCACACAGGCGGCACCTGGCGCGACGTACCCCTGCACCGCCGCGAACAGCTCCCGCCCGGCGAAACCGTCACCGGACCGGCGATCATCACCGAGGCCGGCGCCACCACGGTCGTGGACGACGGCTGGCAGGCGGCCCTCACGGACGACGGCCACCTGACCATGCAACGGATGACGATTACGGAGAGTTCCGATCTCGGAACAGAAGCCGACCCAGTTTTGCTTGAAATCTTCAACAACCTCTTTATGTCCATCGCCGAGCAAATGGGCGCCCGCCTGGAGTCCACCGCCCAGTCGGTCAACATCAAGGAACGCCTGGACTTCTCCTGCGCCCTGTTCGACCCCGAGGGCAACCTGGTCGCCAACGCCCCTCATATTCCCGTGCACTTGGGCTCCATGGGTACGAGCGTGAAGGAAGTCATCCGGCGACGTGGCGCCGGCATGCGCAAAGGCGACACGTACGCGGTCAACGACCCGTACCACGGCGGCACCCACCTGCCCGACGTCACCGTGATCACTCCTGTCTTCGACACGGAGGGTGACCGGATCCTGTTCTACGTCGCCTCCCGCGGCCACCACGCCGAGATCGGCGGCATTCAGCCAGGCTCCATGCCCGCGAACAGCCGCACCATTGAGGAGGAGGGCATCCTCTTCGACAACTGGCTGCTCGCCGAGGCCGGCCGCTTCCGCGAGGAGGAGACACTCCGCCTGCTCACCGAGGCGCCGTACCCCTCCCGCAACCCGAAGACCAACCTCGCCGACCTGCGCGCCCAGATCGCCGCCAACCAGAAAGGCGTCGACGAGGTCGCGCGCATGATCGAGAACTTCGGCCTCGACGTCGTCCAGGCGTACATGAAACACGTCCAGGACAACGCGGAAGAGGCCGTACGGCGCGTCATCGACGCCCTGGACGACGGCGAGTACGCCTATGAGACCGACTCCGGTGCCGTCATCCGCGTACGCGTGCGCGTGGACCGCGAAAACCGCTCCGCCACTGTCGACTTCACCGGCACGTCCCCCCAGCTCGCCACCAATTTCAACGCCCCCTTCTCGGTGGTCAACGCGGCCGTCCTGTACGTCTTCCGCACTCTGGTCGACGACGACATCCCGCTCAACGACGGCTGTCTGCGCCCCCTGGACATCGTCGTCCCGCCCGGCTCGATGCTCGCCCCCGAGCCCCCGGCCGCGGTCGTCGCGGGCAACGTGGAGACCTCGCAGGCCATCACCGGCGCCCTCTACGCGGCCCTGGGCGCCCAGGCCGAGGGCTCCGGGACGATGAACAACGTCACCTTCGGCAACGAGCGGTACCAGTACTACGAAACCGTCGCCTCCGGCTCCGGCGCGGGCGAGGAATTCGACGGGGCGCCCGTCGTGCAGACCCACATGACCAACTCGAGGCTCACCGACCCCGAGGTCCTGGAGTGGCGTCTGCCCGTCCAGCTCGACGAGTTCGCGGTACGGCGCGGCAGCGGCGGCGCGGGCCGCCGGCGGGGCGGGGACGGCGCTGTACGCCGTATCCGGTTCCACGAGCCCATGAGGGTCTCCACGCTCTCCCAGCACCGGAGGGTCCCGCCCTACGGGATGGCGGGCGGCGCGCCCGGAGCTCTCGGCGCCAACCGGGTCGAGCGCGCCGACGGCAGCGTCGTCCAACTCGGCGGCAGTGATGCGGCGGAAGTCGGCCCCGGCGACGTACTGGTCATCGAAACCCCCGGCGGCGGGGGCTACGGACCACCGCCGCGTGACCACGAACAAGCAGATGAGCACGTGACAAGGTCCCTCCCCAGCACTGAACCTGACTGATTGTCACTGATTGTCAGAAATGTGCCGTGGGCAGCCGTAATCGGGCGGGCATCGCGGCGAACCAACCGCGCCTCACCGGCGTCGAAGTATCGAGAGGGGTGGCCGGGGCCCACGGGGGTGGTTCCGGCCGTCCCTCCCGCCTGTTGAGAACAGGGAAGCGACCCGCGAGCGGACCGTCTCAGGCCGGTACATGGGCCGGTTCAGAAGCGCGCGGTGGACCACTTCGTCCGCCGGGCCAAGGACCTCGACGACGAGCGGATGACGTTACCGCCGGGCGAGCCCGCGTACCCGTACGGGATACGAGGGCTCGCCCGGCCCGTCGTCCCCGTCCCGCTCCACGACGACCCGCCGCTTCCCCCAGCACGTCACGTACCGCTCGACCTCCGGCTCGTCCCAGCCGTCGCCCGCATCGGCAACCACCAGCCCGCCTCCGGTCCGTCCGCGCTCCGGCGCCCACGCCTCCACCTCCAGGCCGCCGTCGCTGCCCCGAACGGGCAGGACGGCACCCGCGCGCGCGAGCACCGGAATCCGCGACAAAGGCGCTTCGACCAACACCTGTCCCGGCCCCTCGTACGCCTCCTCGGTCACCGTGTCGTACCAGCGCCCCCGCGGCAGCCGCACCGCACGCCGGTCCGTACCCGGGTCCAGCACCGGCGCCACCAGGAGGCAGTCGCCGAGCAGGAAGGCGTCTTCGCAGTCGCGCAGCGCCCGGTCCTCCGGCGCACTCCACCACACGGGCCGCACATACGGCGCCCCCGTACGCCGTGCCAGATACGCCAGCGTGACGAAGTAGGGCAGCAGACGCCGCCGTTCGACAAGTGCCACGCGCGCGTGTGCCAACACCTCGTCCCCGAACTCCCAAGGCTCCCTGCGCCCCGCCCGCAGACTCGCGTGCGTACGGAACAGCGGCAGATAGGCGCCCAGCTGGAACCATCTCAGATACAGCTCCGGCGACGGGCTCCCGTCGAAACCACCCACATCAGGGCCCGAATACGGCACCCCGCACAGCCCCAGCCCCATCACCAGTGACAGCGACGCCCGCAGCCCCGGCCAGCCCGTCGCCACATCCCCGGACCACGTGCCGCCGTACCGCTGCATTCCGGCCCACCCGGAGCGCGAGAAGAGAAACGGCCGCTTCTGGGGGACGAGTGCGCGCAGCCCCTCGTACGCGGCCTGGGCCATGCACAGTCCGTACACGTTGTGCGCCTCACGATGGTCACCGCCCCGGCCGTCCAGATCATGCCGGGCCGACCGTGGCAGCGTGTTCTCCCCGAAGGCCGTGAACGACGTCGGCTCGTTCATGTCATGCCAGAACCCGGCGAAGCCCTGCGCCAGCGGCTCCTCGTACAACGTGCCCCACCACTCGCGCACACGCGCACGTGTGAAGTCCGGGTACACCGACTCCCCGGCCCACACGACGCCTTCCACGGGCCGACCCGACGTGTCCCGCACGAACGCGTCCTCGGCCGTCCCGCTGTCGTACACCACATTGCCCGGCTCCGCCTTCACCGCCGGATCGACGATCGACACCAGCTGGATCCCGTCCCGGCGCAGTTCCTCGGCGAGCACCGGAAGCTTCGGGAACTGCTCCTTGCCGACCGTGAACACCTGGTGCGCGTCATAGTGGTCGATGTCCAGATGGACCGCGTCCAAGGGCAGCTCGCGCTCCTGGTACCCCGAGACAATCCGCCGTACCTCCTGCTCGCTCCCAAAACCCCACCGCGCGTGATGATGGCCCAGCGCCCATGCCGGCGGCACCGCGGGCGCCCCCGTGAGCGCGGCCCAGGCGTGCAGGACGCGTGCAGGACTGCCCACCATCACCCAACAACGCAAAGGGCCCCCCTCCACACGCAGCTCACTCATCCCGAGCCGGTCGTGCCCGGAGCCTGCGCCCTCCTCGCCCTCGCGCAGCGCCACCGTGCCGTCCCACGAGGTGTCGTAGAACACCAGGTGCGTGCCCGCGTCGGCCACCATCATCTGCACCGGCATGGTGAGATACAGCGGATCGTCACCAGGAGCGAATGCGTGTCCAGGGTCGGTGTTCCACAGGCGGTACGTTCCCTCCCGCAGCCGAGGCCCCGACGCACGCCCGCCCAGGCCGAAGAGCCGCGCGTCGGCGGCCACCTCGGAGCGCTGCATCCAGTGCGCCCCGCCCCCACCGGCGGGCTCCCACCAGCGGGGCGGCAGATCCCGGCGCAGGGGTACTCCGCCGGGCGTCCGCACCTCGACGGCACCGTACCGTGAGACGACGACCGTCACGCGTTCGGCCACCACCCGCCACGCACCATCCTTGTCAGGTTCCAGAACAGCCCGCGGATCCGGCTCCGGGCACGGGCCCGCGAGCGCGTACGACGGCTCCGGCCCGGCCCCGTCCCACCCCCAGAAGACGGTCCCGTTCGCGGCGATGGTGATCCGCAGCTCGGACCGCGCGAACCTCACGACGCCACCACCGGGCCCCGGCTCCACATCCCGTACGGCTCCGGGCACCCGCGCGCGCTCGGCGCCCCTCTCGGGCAGCCCGACGGCATCGGCCCGCCTCCTGCGCCACGCGGCCCGCACGGAGCGCAACCCCTGCGCCGCACCCACCGAGCCGACCGCCTTCACCGAACGCACCAGGTCACGACCGTCCATGCTGCTCACCCTGCCACTGTCCCACCCAAGGTGGTGAGCCATTCAACCGCCATTCACCCAAGGTGAGAGCACCTCTTCACGGCGCCAACCATGTGGGGCGCACTCTGGTGGAGAAGTCGATCACATGGCATCGTCCGTGTCAGCCGCGTGACGCGCACACCCAGCCCGTGCGCGACAGCCGCAGACGACGCGAGACGACGCGCACAGCCCGGGAGCCGCCCCATGACCTCAGCGAACGCCACACCGCTCTGGCAGCCCGATCAGAAACGCATCGAGCGGGCACAGATCACCAAGTTCCAGGCCTGGGCCGCCGAGCACCACGGAGCTCCGTCCCAGGGCGGATACGCCGCTCTGCACCGCTGGTCCGTCGACGAACTCGACACGTTCTGGACAGCCGTCACCGAGTGGTTCGACGTACGGTTTTCCACCCCCTACGCGCGCGTGCTCGGCAACCGCTCCATGCCGGGCGCCGAGTGGTTCCCCGGGGCAACCCTCAACTACGCCGAACACGCCCTCCGAGCCGCCGCCTCCCGCGCCGACGAACCGGCCCTCCTGTACGTCGACGAGACCCATGAACCGCGCCCCGTGACCTGGTCCGAGCTGCGCCGCCAGGTCGCCTCTCTCGCAGCCGAGCTGCGCTCCCTCGGCGTACGCCCCAAAGACCGCGTCAGCGGCTACCTCCCCAACGTTCCCCAGGCCGTTGTCGCTCTCCTCGCCACGGCTGCCGTCGGTGGCGTCTGGACCTCGTGCGCCCCCGACTTCGGCGCCCGCAGCGTCCTCGACCGCTTCCAGCAGGTCGAACCCGTCGTCCTGTTCACCGTCGACGGCTACCGCTACGGCGGAAAGGAACACGACCGCCGCAGCATCGTCGCCGAACTGCGCCGCGAACTGCCCACCCTGCGCGCCGTCGTCCACATCCCGCTGCTGGGCACCGAAGCCCCAGAGGGAGCCCTGGAGTGGGCCACGCTGACCTCAGCGGATGTGGAGCCGGTCTTCGAGCAGGTCCCGTTCGACCACCCCTTGTGGGTTCTGTACTCCTCCGGCACCACGGGCCTCCCCAAGGCCATCGTCCAGTCCCAGGGCGGCATCCTGATCGAACACCTCAAGCAGCTCGGCCTGCACTGCGACCTGGGCCCCGAGGACCGCTTCTTCTGGTACACGTCCACCGGCTGGATGATGTGGAACTTCCTCCTCTCCGGCCTGCTCACAGGCACCACGATCGTCCTGTACGACGGAAGCCCCGGGTACCCGGACACCGGCGCCCAGTGGCGCGTGGCCGCACGCACGGGGGCGACCCTCTTCGGCACCTCCGCCGCGTACGTCATGGCCTGCCGCAAGGCCGGCGTCCACCCCGCGCGCGACCACGACCTTTCCCGCGTGCAGTGCGTCGGCACCACAGGCTCCCCGCTGCCGCCGGACGGCTTCCGCTGGCTGCATGACGAGTTCGCGGAGGCCGGAGCAGACCTGTGGATCGCTTCCGTCAGCGGCGGTACCGACATCTGCTCCTGCTTCGCAGGAGCCGTCCCCACGCTCCCGGTGCACATCGGCGAACTCCAGGCCCCCGGTCTCGGCACCGACCTCCAGTCTTGGGACCCCAGCGGCAAACCCCTCACCGACGAAGTCGGTGAACTCGTGGTCACCAACCCGATGCCGTCCATGCCGATCCACTTCTGGAACGACCCCGACGGCACCCGCTACCACGACAGCTACTTCGACACCTACCCCGGCGTCTGGCGCCACGGCGACTGGATCACCGTCACCTCACGCGGCTCCGTCGTCATCCACGGCCGTTCCGACTCCACGCTCAACCGCCAGGGCGTGCGTATGGGTTCGGCCGACATCTACGAAACCGTCGAACGCCTCCCAGAAATCAAGGAATCCCTCGTCATCGGCATTGAGCAGCCCAACGGCGGCTACTGGATGCCCCTCTTCGTCCACCTGGCCCCCGGAGCGGTCCTCGACGAGGCCCTCCAGAACCGCATCAAGCAGACCATCCGCGAACAGCTCTCCCCGCGCCACGTCCCCGACGAGATCATCGAAGTCCCCGGAGTCCCGCACACCCTGACCGGCAAACGCATCGAGGTCCCGGTCAAGCGCCTCCTCCAGGGCACCCCCTTGGCGAAGGCGGTCAACCCCGGCTCGATCGACAACCTCGACCTGCTGCGCTTCTACGAGGACCTGGCCCGCAAACGCGCCTGACCCCGCTACGGCAGGCCTCAGATCTGCCGGGCACCCTCCGCAGTCCGAGGTCAGCCCCGGTGCCTTCCCCAGCGAATTCCCAGTTCAGCGGGCATTGTCAGTGCTGCCGGTTACGGTGAGTGAGCATTGATCGACTGCCCCTAGGGGGAAACATGGCACACACCCAGCACCGGACCATGCGGCACGTCCTACGCCGCGAAATCGCCGGCACCCTCGGCCTGCTGACCGACGAGCAGGACTTCACGACGATGCGGCGCTACCGCACCTTCACCTTCGACGACCACACAACCTACCTCCAGCAAGTGGAAGCCCTGCTTCGGATGCGTGCCTCCCAGGGCAGCCACACCACAGTCACCCTCTTCGACCCCGAGGAGTACGCGGAGTTCTGCGCCGAGACCGGCCTGGAACCCGACGCTCCCTCCAGCCGCACCCGCTTCACGGCCGAACTGGCCGCCACGGGCCCAAGCCTCCCGTACCAAGGACAAGCCCTCGACGAGCTCGTGCCCGAACTCGTCGACGAGGCCCTCCGCCACGCCACATGGCAGTACGCGACCACGGTTCTGGCTGGCATCGGGGCCTGTGCGTCCTGCGGCGAGGACATCGGGCGCGCCGCTTTCGCCCGCGCCTCCGACCTGCTCACCCGCATCCTCGATACAGCGGAGCCCGGCGAGCGACACCTCGTATGCAGCGTTCCGACCACACCCGAACCACTCGTCGCGGTCCTCTGGGCCGACGAGAAATCCGACGGCACCCTCCGCATCGACGAGACCGAAGCCCTCGAATTCACCACAGTCCTCGCTGTCGGCATCGCCACCCGGAGCGCCGGCGGACTCGTTGTGCGCACCAGTGCCGCTGGCAGCACCGACCGCGTTTACGGCTGGCGCCTGCGCGGAGAAGGACTGGAGCCTCTCACCGCGGGTGAGGTCTTCGACGCCTACTGCACGGACGTCGAAACCGGAGACCTCGTCTCCCCCGAATCGGGCGTCGACTACTGCGCCCCACCCCCTCTCGGAGATGAAGGAACGATGAGGGGAGGGCACACCCACTGAACACGTCAGGGGCGCCCCACGCCCAGGTGGGGCGCCCCTGGCCACGGCCCACAGTGGTGGCGCTCCTCGCCGTACAGCACCGCATGAGCAGCGTTGCGGGCCTCCTCAGCGGTGTCCGCCGCACACGCGGCGGCCGACAGCCCGCTCGCACTGCGCCAGCGTGTACTTCCCCAGTATCGCCCCCATGTTAAGGAATCGATGCCGCACCCATGGACAGGGAGATGACCCCAGACCCGTCAGCGCACACGCCAGCAGCGGGTCCGCACACGCCAGCAGCGGGTCGGAGGGGACCTCACCACAGACCCCGCAGTTCTTGCTCTCGGCCTTCGCCGCCTCCGCGGACAGCATCACCAGGTCGAGCAGCGCGGGCTGCCACGGGTCCGGCAACCGGGGCAGTGCGCCAACCTGATGGTCGGCGGCAAACGTGTGCTGCGCGAGGTCATGGGCCCCCAACGACAGGAACTCGATCTCCTGCCCCCGCACGACGACACGCCACACGACCGGCGAGGTACTCACCGGCGCCCGCTGGCAGAGTTCGGTACGCGGCGAACGCGTCGCAGACTGCGCGCTCGGCCATGCTGCCGCCCCGATACGGCGTTCTATGTCCGCCATCAACTCGGGGTCCTAGTAGGGCTTGGTTATCTTGGAGGGGGAATGGCGTGTTGACCTCGCGGAGGTGAGGGCCATGACCCCGCAGGAGCTGGTGGAGGCCCAGGACCGGCTGACGGCGTTCGCGGCCGAGGTGTTCGCCCCACTGGGGCGGTCCGACCAACGGCGGTGGGGCGAGCGGTATGTGCGCGGGCTGCTGGCTGAGGGGCGGCGCAAGTCGATGGAACCGATGGCCGCCCGGCTGGGGGTGGACCGGCAGGGTCTGCAGCAGTTCCTGGCCGACTCCCCGTGGTCCCCTCAGATGGTGCTGGCCGAGCTGGCCTGGCGCATGGAGCCGCTCATCCGCCCGGCCGCCTGGGTGATCGACGATGTGTCCTTCCCCGAGGACGGCCACGCCTCGCCCGGAGTGGCCGCGCAGTACTGCGGCGCGTTGGGCAAGACCGCCAACTGCCAGGTCGCGCCGAGCGTGCACCTGGTCACCGACACGGCCTCGTGCCCGGTGAACTGGCGGCTGTTCCTGCCCAGGCAGTGGGACCCGGCGCGGGCCGACGAGCCCGAGCGGGCCGCCCGGCGGCGCGGACGGGCCCGCATCCCCGAGGGGACCGGGCACGTGGAAAAGTGGCAGCCGGCCGTCGACATGGTCGATGAGCTGCGCTGTTGGGGGCTGGATCCGCCGCTGGTGGTGGCCGATGAGGGCTACGGCCAGCGGCGGCGCCTTCCGCCTGGCCCTGGCCGAGCGCGGCATCGGCTACGTGGTCGGGGTGCGCTCGGACACCGCGGTGTCCGAGACCGTCCTGCGCACCGCTCCGGCCTGGTCGGGCACCGGCCGCAAGCCACAGCCCCGCTACCGGCAGGCGCCCACCTCGGTACGGGAGTTGGCCGTCCACGGCGGGCGCGGCGCGCTGCGCACGGTCACCTGGCGCCAGGGCAGCAAGGGGGCTGTTGCGCGGGCGGTTCGCCGCGCTGCGGGTGCGCCCGGCCGGGGTGCGGCTGCGCCGGGCGCACCCCGGTCAGGACCTGCCGGTGTGCTGGCTGCTGGCCGAGTGGCCCGCCGGGGAGGAGCAGCCGACGAAGTACTGGCTGTCCACTCTGCCTGCCGGTACCCCGCTGCGGCGCCTGGTGCGTGCGGCGAAGATCCACTGGCGGGTGGAGCACGACTATCGGGAGCTGAAGACCGCCCTGGGACTGGGCCACTTCGAAGGCCGTACCTTCAACGGCTTCCTGCGACATGTCACCCTGGCCTCGGTGGCGCAGGCGTTCTGCACCCTGGAGCGGCTGTGCCCGCCAGCAGCGGCCACGGCCTGACGACTTACCAGGTCGTAGCCGAGCTCCAAGTCCTCCTCGCCTGCTGGGCAGGAACATGCCCTACCTGCCGAAGACCCTGGACCCGACACGACACACTCACCCAAACCTAACCAAGCCCTACTAGTGCAGCGCGTCGCAGGTCTTTTGCCGGTTGAGCATGCCCGGCTCAGTCACACCGTGTAGCCGCCGAAGTGGCTGATAGCCGCGGTATCGAAAGTGTGGCGTGCCCCGCCGCCGCGCCGCTGTGCAGGGCTGCGAACCGGTGCTCAGCAGGGTTCGCATAGGCAAGCGGGGACAGCGGGCACGCGTCCAGTGATCACTGAACATGGAGAACTCCATGATCACTCAGGCTCATGTCTGTCGCGCGCCCAGGCAGCGGACCACGTGACCCGCAGCATGCACCGGTCGGGTCTTACTTTGCCAGGGCGAACGACAGCTCGTGCCCGGTCTCCTCCTCGCCGTTCAGAAAGCCGAAGGTCAGTGTGAGCGTGGCTGCCTCCGGCGGTGGGGCGGGCTGGACGGAGACGCTGCCCAGGGTGCGGAGGCCGTCGGAGGACAGGCCCCGGGCACCTCCACCGTCGAGGTATTCGTTGTCGAGGTCGTCTATGGCCTCGACAACGAGGAAGACCTCGTCCGGCAGCGGCGGAGTGATCGAGTAGTTCACCGTGAACGCCTCTGCCTCCCGAGCCAACCCCAGGATTTCCAGGCGATGGCGTCCGTCGAGGACGGAGAGAAAGGGGAGCTTCTTGTTCATGCGGCGATCCTCCTGTTCTGCTGGTTCCGCCGTCCCGTCAGTGGCTCCCCGGCTTGGGCACCTTGTAGGTGATGTAACGGTCAGTGACTGTACGGGGGTTGGATCCCTCGAGAGTCCAGTAGAAGGTCAGCTTGTCCCCGGTTTTGATGGAACCCTTCTTGCTGCTGCCTACGCGCTGGTACTTGTTTATGCTGCCGTGGAAGTTGTACCAGCTGGGCTCGGTGTGGGCATGGTACGGCGGGTTGATGGCCTTGCCGTTGACGTAGGCATACGGCATGCCCACGGTCACCGGCGAGCCAAGGGCCGAACGTGTCGTGTGGGACAGCTTGAAACTCCAGGCAAGGGTGCCGCCCCTGCCGCGCTGGAAGGTGACCGTGGAGACCTTGTGTTTCCAAGTCCCGGTGCAGAGTTTGTTGGACGGGGTCGCGTTCGCTGTACCCGCGCCTCCGGCGAGCAGGATACCCACAGCGGTGGTGCTGACGAAGAGGGCGGGAAGCTTGCGCCTGAAGGTCGTTGCTGTTGTTTGCATGACAACGACTCTCACGCCTTACCAGAAGCGTTTGTATCGGCGGATGTGCTCAGTTCCCCTGAGGAGGAGGACCAGCACCCGTAGGTAGTCCTCCAGCTGCCCGGTGTCGGCCTTACGACTGCTACGCGATTGAGGGTGGGGGTGTCGGCCTGGAGGGTTGGCTGGTGGGTGATGAGCGCATGCGGAGATCAGTCCAGTCATGGCCAGGTGGGTCTCGTCGTAGTACTGGCAGCGTCCGCGACGCCGGACGTGCGGAGGCGAGCCCCTGCAAGTCCGGCCAGTCCAGTACGACGTTCCCCAGCGTGCCCACTCCACCACGGTTGCCTCGTCGGCTCCTGCGGGCAGGGCTCGTTGCAGCGCGTCGCAGGTCCTTTGCCGGTTGAGCGGGCTGCTTGCTGTTACGCCTCGTAGTCGGCGAGGTGGACGAGGGCGGCGGTGTCGAATGCCTCGGTGGGGTGGCCGGTGGGTCGGCCGGTGCACAGGACCGCGTCGGTGTATGCGTCGGTGGCGGCCGAGTAAAGGGCGAAGCCCCAGTTCTCGTCGTCGCCGAGGTATTCGATGCGGCACAGCGGGAGGGGCATGTCCTGGCCGTTCTCCTCGACGATCGCGGTCAGGTAGCCGTACGAACCGCGCCAGCGCGTGTCGACCTCGGCGAGAGAGGGCCAGCGTCGTTGCTGGGCTGCGTGGTGGTCGACCGT
>CAVQGD010000029.1:0-115000 GCA_963711935.1 uncultured Actinomycetota bacterium | reverse complement strand
GTTTGCGGTGTGTTGCCAGGTTAACCCGTGAGGGGCAGCCGTAGCGAAAGCGAGTCCGAACAGGGCGCCCATGAGTAGCACGCTCAAGACCCGAAGCGGAGTGATCTAGCCATGGGCAGGCTGAAGCGGCTGTAAGAGGTCGTGGAGGGCCGAACCCACCAGGGTTGAAAACCTGGGGGATGACCTGTGGTTAGGGGTGAAAGGCCAATCAAACTCCGTGATAGCTGGTTCTCCCCGAAATGCATTTAGGTGCAGCGTCGTGTGTTTCTTGCCGGAGGTAGAGCACTGGATAGGCGATGGGCCCTACCGGGTTACTGACCTTAGCCAAACTCCGAATGCCGGTAAGTGAGAACACGGCAGTGAGACTGTGGGGGATAAGCTCCATGGTCGAGAGGGAAACAGCCCAGAACATCGACTAAGGCCCCCAAGCGTACGCTAAGTGGGAAAGGATGTGGAGTCGCCCAGACAACCAGGAGGTTGGCTTAGAAGCAGCCATCCTTGAAAGAGTGCGTAATAGCTCACTGGTCGAGTGATTCCGCGCCGACAATGTAGCGGGGCTCAAGCGTACCGCCGAAGTCGTGTCATTCCAGCAGTAGGGCCAACGCCCGCTGGGATGGGTAGGGGAGCGTCGTGTGCCGGGTGAAGCAGCCGCGGAAGCGAGTTGTGGACGGTACACGAGTGAGAATGCAGGCATGAGTAGCGATACACACGTGGGAAACGTGTGCGCCGATTGACTAAGGGTTCCTGGGTCAAGCTGATCTGCCCAGGGTAAGTCGGGACCTAAGGCGAGGCCGACAGGCGTAGTCGATGGACAACCGGTTGATATTCCGGTACCCGCTGTGAAGACGCCAGACACTGAACCAGGCGATGCTAAGCCCGTGAAGCCGTTCCGGACCCTTCGGGGAAAGGAAAGTGGTGGAGCCGGCGAACCAGACTTGTAGTAGGTGAGTGATGGGGTGACGCAGGAAGGTAGTCCAGCCCGGGCGGTGGTTGTCCCGGGGTAAGGGTGTAGGCCGTGCGGCAGGTAAATCCGCCGCACATGCAGGCTGAGACCTGATGCCGAGCCGATTGTGGTGAAGTGGATGATCCTATGCTGTCGAGAAAAGCCTCTAGCGAGTCTTGTGGCGGCCCGTACCCTAAACCGACTCAGGTGGTCAGGTAGAGAATACCGAGGCGTTCGGGTGAACTATGGTTAAGGAACTCGGCAAAATGCCCCCGTAACTTCGGGAGAAGGGGGGCCATCACTGGTGACGGTACTTTACTGACCTGAGCTGGGGGTGGCCGCAGAGACCAGCGAGAAGCGACTGTTTACTAAAAACACAGGTCCGTGCGAAGCCGTAAGGCGATGTATACGGACTGACGCCTGCCCGGTGCTGGAACGTTAAGGGGACCGGTTAGTGCGCCTTCGGGTGTGGCGAAGCTGAGAACTTAAGCGCCAGTAAACGGCGGTGGTAACTATAACCATCCTAAGGTAGCGAAATTCCTTGTCGGGTAAGTTCCGACCTGCACGAATGGCGTAACGACTTCTCGACTGTCTCAACCATAGGCCCGGTGAAATTGCACTACGAGTAAAGATGCTCGTTTCGCGCAGCAGGACGGAAAGACCCCGGGACCTTTACTACAGTTTGATATTGGTGTTCGGTTCGGTTTGTGTAGGATAGCTGGGAGACTGTGAAGCCGTCACGCCAGTGGTGGTGGAGTCGTCGTTGAAATACCAGTCTGGTCGTGCTGGATGTCTAACCTGGGTCCGTGATCCGGATCGGGGACAGTGTCTGATGGGTAGTTTAACTGGGGCGGTTGCCTCCTAAAGAGTAACGGAGGCGCCCAAAGGTTCCCTCAGCCTGGTTGGTAATCAGGTGTTGAGTGTAAGTGCACAAGGGAGCTTGACTGTGAGACCGACGGGTCGAGCAGGGACGAAAGTCGGGACTAGTGATCCGGCGGTGGCTTGTGGAAGCGCCGTCGCTCAACGGATAAAAGGTACCCCGGGGATAACAGGCTGATCTTCCCCAAGAGTCCATATCGACGGGATGGTTTGGCACCTCGATGTCGGCTCGTCGCATCCTGGGGCTGGAGTCGGTCCCAAGGGTTGGGCTGTTCGCCCATTAAAGCGGTACGCGAGCTGGGTTTAGAACGTCGTGAGACAGTTCGGTCCCTATCCGCTGCGCGCGCAGGAATCATTGAGAAGGGCTGTCCCTAGTACGAGAGGACCGGGACGGACGGACCTCTGGTGTGCCAGTTGTTCTGCCAAGGGCATGGCTGGTTGGCTACGTTCGGGAGGGATAACCGCTGAAAGCATCTAAGCGGGAAGCCTGCTTCGAGATGAGTGTTCCCACCCCCTTTGAGGGGTTAAGGCTCCCAGGAGACGACTGGGTTGATAGGCCGGATCTGGAAGCCCGGTAAGGGGTGGAGGTGACCGGTACTAATAGGCCGAGGGCTTGTCCTCTAGTTTGCTCGCGTCCACTGTGTTGGTTCTGAAGCAACGAACTGTGTTGTGTCTGGTCGGTGGTGTTTCATAGTGTTTCGGTGGTCATAGCGTGAGGGAAACGCCCGGTTACATTCCGAACCCGGAAGCTAAGCCTTACAGCGCCGATGGTACTGCAGGGGGGACCCGTGGGAGAGTAGGACACCGCCGAACTCCTTTAGGAGCTCTGGTTCTTGGACGCGATGTCCAAGAACCAGAGCTTTTCTGCGTTCAGAGCTTTTTGCGTTGAGGTAAAGTCAGTGGGGCATCGTCGGTTCGTTTCACACAGGAGGCCCCCGGGTGGAGGTCCAGGAGACCCGGGTTCAGACGGACCGGGTCCTCACCATCCCGAACATCCTCAGCATGGCGCGGCTCGTCGGTGTGCCCGTCTTCCTGTGGCTGATCCTCTGGCCGGAGTTCGGGGGACCCAAGAGCGACGGCTGGGCGCTTCTGGTGCTGGCGCTCAGCGGCATCAGCGACTATCTGGACGGGAAGCTCGCCCGACGCTGGAACCAGATCAGCCGTCTTGGCCGGCTCCTTGACCCCGCAGCGGACAGGCTCTACATCCTGTCGACTTTGGTCGGTCTCACCTGGCGCGAGATTCTGCCGCTCTGGTTGACGGTCGCGCTATTGGCGCGAGAGCTGGTCCTGCTGGTGATGGTGGGCATCCTCAGGCGTCACGGCTATCCGCCGCCGCAGGTGAACTTCCTGGGGAAGGCAGCTACCTTCAACTTGATGTATGCCTTCCCGTTGCTGCTACTCAGTGACGGAAGTGGATGGATCCCGTCACTCGCTGCTATTTTCGGATGGGCGTTCGCCGGATGGGGTACAACGCTGTACTGGTGGGCAGGGATCCTCTACGTGGTTCAGGTCCGCCGACTCGTCAGGGCGGACGCCATGGCCGATTGAGCTCGCCCCGATGAGGCGGTTGTAGTGGTCTGATGGCCCGCGTGAGATGGTGCGGGACAATCTGGACGGGTGAAGTCGGCCAGACCGTCGTCTCTTCAAGGAGGACGCTTCCGACATGAAGGCCGTCGTGATGGCCGGAGGCGAAGGCACACGCCTTCGTCCCATGACCTCGAGCATGCCCAAGCCGCTTCTGCCCGTGGCCAATCGCCCGATCATGGAGCATGTGCTGCGGCTGCTCAAAAGGCATGGGCTCAACGAGACCGTCGTAACTGTCCAGTTCCTGGCCTCACTCGTCAAGAACTACTTCGGTGACGGTGAAGAGCTCGGGATGGAGCTCACCTATGCCAATGAGGAGAAGCCACTCGGAACCGCCGGGAGTGTCAAGAACGCCGAGGAAGCACTGAAGGACGACGCGTTCCTCGTCATCTCCGGTGATGCTCTGACTGACTTCGACCTCACCGAGCTCATCAATTTCCACAAGGAAAAGGGTGCGCTGGTCACTGTTTGTCTGACACGAGTGCCGAATCCCCTGGAATTCGGTATCACGATCGTGGACGAGGAAGGAAAGGTCGAGCGCTTCCTGGAGAAGCCGACCTGGGGCCAGGTCTTCTCGGACACCGTGAACACCGGCATCTACGTGATGGAGCCTGAAGTCTTCGACTATGTCGAGCCCGATGTTCCCGTCGACTGGTCCGGTGATGTCTTCCCGCAGCTGATGAAGGAAGGCAAGCCGATCTACGGCTATGTCGCCGAGGGGTACTGGGAGGACGTCGGCACCCACGAGAGCTATGTGAAGGCGCAGGCCGATGTTCTGGAAGGCAAGGTCGACGTCGAGCTCGACGGGTTCGAGATCTCGCCCGGCGTCTGGGTCGCCGAGGGTGCCGAGGTGCATCCCGACGCGGTGCTGCGTGGCCCGCTGTACATCGGTGACTACGCCAAGGTCGAGGCCGGCGTCGAAATCCGTGAGCACACTGTCGTCGGGTCGAACGTCGTTGTGAAGAGCGGAGCCTTCCTGCACAAGGCCGTTGTCCACGACAACGTGTACATCGGGCAGCACAGCAATCTGCGCGGCTGTGTCGTCGGAAAGAACACCGACATCATGCGGGCCGCCCGGATCGAGGACGGTGCGGTCATCGGCGACGAGTGTCTCGTCGGCGAAGAGTCGATCGTGCAGGGCAATGTACGGGTCTACCCGTTCAAGACCATCGAGGCCGGCGCCTTCGTCAACACCTCGGTGATCTGGGAGTCGCGGGGGCAGGCCCATCTGTTCGGTGCCCGCGGTGTCTCCGGCATCCTGAACGTGGAGATCACCCCAGAGCTGGCCGTACGGCTTGCGGGGGCGTACGCGACGACGCTCAAGAAGGGGTCTACGGTCACCACGGCCCGCGACCACTCCCGAGGTGCCCGTGCGCTGAAGCGGGCGGTGATCTCCGCGCTGCAGGCCAGCGCCATCGACGTACGGGACCTGGAGAATGTCCCGCTGCCGGTGGCACGGCAGCAGACCGCGCGGGGCAGTGCCGGCGGGATCATGATCCGGACCACGCCCGGGGTGCCGGACTCCGTCGACATCATGTTCTTCGACGGGCAGCGGCGCCGACCTCTCCCAGGCGAGTCAGCGGAAGCTGGACCGGGTTTTCGCGCGACAGGAGTACCGGCGGGCGTTCCCCGGTGAGATCGGTGACCTGCATTTCCCGGCCAGCGTCTTCGACTCGTACACCGGCTCGCTGCTGCGGAACGTCGACACGACGGGGATCGCCGAGTCCGGGCTGAAGGTCGTCGTGGACGCGTCCAACGGCAGCGCCGGGCTCGTACTGCCCAGCCTGCTCGGCAAGCTCGGGGTCGACTCGCTGACCATCAACCCCGGTCTGGACGAGTCCCGGCCGACGGAGACCGCGGACATCGCGGCGGTCGGGGCTGGTGAGGCTGGGCGAGATCGTGGCGTCCGCGCGGGCCGCGTTCGGTGTGCGCTTCGACCCCGTCGGCGAGCGGCTCTCGCTCGTCGACGAGAAGGGGCGGATCGTCGAGGACGACCGGGCGCTGCTGGTGATGCTCGACCTGGTGGCCGCCGAGCGGCGCAGCGGGCGGGTGGCGCTGCCGGTGACCACGACGCGCATCGCCGAGCAGGTGGCGGCGTACCACGGGACGCAGGTGGAGTGGACGACCACCTCGCCCGACGATCTGACCCGGGTCGGGCGCGATGACTCGACCATCTTCGGCGGTGACGGGCGCGGTGGGTTCATCGTGCCGGAGTTCAGCAGCGTCTTCGACGGGACGGCGGCCTTCGTACGGCTCATCGGGCTGGTGGCGCGGACGCAGCTCACGCTCAGCCAGATCGATGCGCGGATTCCGCGGGCGCACGTCCTCAAGCGGGATCTCGCGACTCCGTGGGCCGTCAAGGGACTGGTGATGCGGCGAGTGGTGGAGGCGGCGGGGGACCGCTTCGTCGACACCACCGACGGCGTACGGGTCGTGGAGACCGACGGGCGGTGGGTGATGGTGCTGCCCGACCCGGCCGAGGCCGTCACGCATCTGTGGGCCGAAGGGCCCGACGACGCCTCCGCGCAGGCCCTGCTCGACGAGTGGTCGGCAGTCGTGGACAGCGCCGGCCGCTGAGTACACATGCGTGTGCCGGACAGGCCCCACGGGCCTGTCCGGCACACCGGTGGGGCCATTCGGAGGTACCGGTCACGACGTGCGACGATGTGCGGCATGCCGCAGCAGCACCCCGTTCGGAGCACCCCCACGCGACCTTCGCGCCCGGACGCCTCCATGTCGCTGCTGACCAACGTCGATGGACCACAGTCTCGACGACGGGTACGCGGAGGCGGCCGCCCGGAAGCAGGCGGAGGGCACGCTGTGGCATGCCGAAGACCGCTGCGGGCCAAGCTGGGGCTCGCCGCCGGCCTGGTACTCGCGGCCCTCGTGGTGACCGTGGGCGCGGCACAGGCGCGGATCACGGCACCCGTAATGGCCAAGGAGCGCGAGGAACTCATCGACCGCATCGAGCGCGAGACCGCAGCCGCCGACAAGCTGGAGAGGTACCGTCGACGCGCTGCGCGACGACGTGAGCGCCCGGCAGCGGGAGGCCCTCGAAGAGCACGGCGGCAGTGACCAGGGCGAATCTCGTTGGCATCCTGTCGGGGGCCGTCGAGGTGCACGGTCCCGGCGTGAAGCTCGTCGTGGACGACGCCAAGGAAGCCAGCTCGGGCGGGGACGGCGACCCGCGCGAGACCTCCGGGTTCTCCGACACCGGGCGGGTCCGCGACCGTGACATGCAGCGGGTCGTCAACGGGCTGTGGCAGCTCGGGCGCGGAGGCCATCTCGATCAACGGGCAGCGGCTGACGGCGCTGTCCGCGATCCGTGCCGCGGGTGACGCGATACTGGTCGACAACAAGCCGCTGGTGCCGCCGTACACGGTGCTTGCGGTGGGGGACGGCAAAGGACTGAGCACCACGTTCCAGGACAGCGCCGACGGGCTGTATCTGCATGCGCTGCAGGAGAACTTCGGGATCCGGACCAGCCATCTCCGTCGAGGACGACGTCCGGCTGCCCGCCGCGCCGAGCGTGATCGTACGAACAGCAGAACCAAGTAGCAGAGAAGGGCACATCGTGATCGCCGTACTGGGCCTCGTCGTGGGAGTCGTGGCTGGACTGTTGGTCCGGCCCGAGGTTCCGGCGGTGGTCGAGCCGTATCTCCCGATCGCCGTCGTCGCGGCGCTTGACGCTGTGTTCGGCGGTCTGCGCGCGATGCTGGACGGCATCTTCGACGACAAGGTCTTCGTGGTGTCGTTCCTGTCGAACGTCGTCGTGGCCGCGCTGATCGTCTTCCTGGGCGACAAGCTGGGCGTCGGCGCCCAGCTGTCCACCGGTGTCGTGGTCGTCCTCGGCATCCGCATCTTCTCCAACGCCGCGGCGATCCGCCGGCACGTGTTCCGGGCGTGAGGCCGATGAGCGACGAGCACAACGAGACACCGACGAAGAATCTTCGTAAGAGCAGCGAAGACGAGCCACAGACGACGCCCCCGCCCAAGGGCGACCGGGAAGAGACGCCAACCACGCGCCTGCGCCGGGCGCTCCCCGAAGAGGTGCCCACTGAGACCACCGAGGGCACCGAAGAGGGTGGTCAGGAACAGCGACCCACTCTGACCGGGCGTCAGCGGCTGGTCATGGTCCTGTGGCCGCCGCGCGTCACGCGCGCCCAACTCATCGTCGCTCTGCTGCTGTTCGGCCTCGGCTTCGGCCTGGCCATCCAGGTGGCGCTCCAACAGCGACAGCGACAGCGCCCTGCGCGGCGCACGTCAGGAAGATCTCGTACGCATCCTCGATGAACTGGATGACCGTACTCAGCGTCTGGAAGAAGAGAAGCAGGGTCTCGAAGATCAGCGCACCGAGCTGGAGAACAGCTCGGACCAGGCCGAGGAGGCTCGCAAGCAGACGGCCGAGAAGGAGAGGCAACTCGGCATCCTCGCCGGCACGGTGGCGGCGCAGGGCCCCGGCATCACGCTGACGATCAACGACACCAAAGGGACGGTCGAGGCGGACATGCTGCTCGACGCGATCCAGGAACTGCGCGCGGCAGGCGCGGAGGCGATCCAGGTCAACGGTGTACGGGTCGTCGCCGGCACCTATCTGACGGACTCCGGCAAGGGGATCAGCGTCGACGGGAAAAAGATCACCCAGCCCTACCGTTTCAAGGTCATCGGCAAGCCGCAGGACCTGGAGCCCGCGCTGAACATCCCGGGCGGCGTGGTGCAGACGCTGGAGAAGGAGCAGGCCACCGTGACGTGTGAAGCGGGCGGACAAGATCGTCGTGGACGCCTTGCGAGCGGCGAAGCGGCCTGACTACGCTCGGTCGTCCTCCCAGTGAACCCGGGGTGTAGGGCGGCTGTCCGGCGGGAGCATGAGGTTGCGGGGGGTCGGCGCACCGAAGGGGTGGTGCGTGGTGGAAACTGTCTGGTGGATACGGACGTTGTGAGGATGTCCGGATCGACCGATGTAGTCAATCAGGGTTCGTCCTGCCCCACGGGCGGGTCTGTTTCGGTCAAGGGGAATCGCCCGTGAAGTTGTTTGCGAAGTTGTTCGGCAAGAGCACGCGAGAGGGCAGCGACAACGCTACCGCTCGCCATCGCGCACAGCCTGGGCGAGGGCAGGGTCGAGCGTCCGCTGTTCCGGGACCAGGTAGCTGGCTCCGGGCGGTGACATTTCCGGAGGTCAGGGCGCGCCGTCTGTTGACCCTGCCCAGTCCGGCCGCATAGGTTTCGGGGATCCGTCAACCTCAAGTGCGGGTGGAGGGTTCGCCCCCGGTCCGTACGCGTCCAATGCCCCGGCCGGGCAGCCGCGGCAGGAGGATCCGTCCATGTCGGCCCTGGTGTGTACGAGGTGCGGGAACCGCAATGCGCAGAACAGCCGCTTCTGCTCCAACTGCGGTGCGCCGCTGCGGGCCGGGGCGGCCGCCGAGCGCCCGTCCGAGACGACCTCCACGATCTCCATCTCGGGCATCGAGGCCTATGACTCCGAGGCCACCGGCCAGACCCAGGTCCCGGCGCTCTCGCCCGAGGCACAGGCGGCCGTCGACGCGCTGCCGCTCGGCTCGGCGCTGCTGGTGGTGCGCCGCGGCCCCAACTCGGGCAGCCGCTTCCTCCTGGACAGCGAGCTGACCACCGCCGGGCGCCATCCGCAGAGCGACATCTTCCTGGACGACGTGACCGTATCGCGCCGGCATGTGGAGTTCCGTCGTGGACAGGACGGCACCTTCACGGTCGCCGACGTCGGCAGCCTGAACGGCACGTATGTCAACCGGGAGCGGATCGACCAGGTCGCGCTCTCGACATGGTGACGAGGTGCAGATCGGCAAGTACCGGCTGGTCTTCTATGCGAGCCAGCGGGGCTACTGACCCTCCCCAGGACTCTGTCCGGGGGGACTTCCAGGGAAGACCCATGCTTCAAACACCGAGCGGTGGTGCCGGGAACGGCACCGCCGCCACGGACAGTGGCCTGATGAGCATCGGCACGGTGCTGAACGTGCTGCGCGACGAGTTCCCCGAAGTGACGATCTCCAAGATCCGTTTCCTGGAGTCGGAAGGGCTGGTCGAGCCGCAGCGCACCCTCTCGGGGTACCGGAAGTTCAGCCCGAAGGACGTCGAACGCCTTGGGCAGGTACTGAGGATGCAGCGGGACCACTATCTGCCGCTGAAGGTGATCCGAGAATACCTGGACGCCTTGGAGCGCGGCGAGCCGGTGCGGCTGCCTGCCCTGGGGCGCCAGCGTGACGGCGGGGAGGGAGAGGAGCGGTTGGACGAGCTTTTCGGGGAGCCCGAGGAGCCGATGGTGGCCCGGCTCGGACGAGCGGAGCTGCTCGCCGCCGCCGGGACCGACGAGGAGCAGCTGGCCGAGTGGGAGTCGTACGGGCTTGTCAGCGCCCTGCCGGACGGGTCGTACGACGCGGAGGCGGTGACCGTCGCCACCCTGCTGCTGGAACTCGGGCGGTTCGGCATCGGGCCACGGCACCTGCGGGCCATGAAGGCCGCCGCCGACCGGGAGGCCGGCCTTGTCGACCAGGTGGTGGCCCCCCTGCGACGCCACCGTAATCCGCAGACCAAGGCCCATGCGGAGGCTCGTACGAAGGAGCTGGCGGGCCTCTCGGTGAAGCTGCACGCGGCCCTGGTGCAGGCCGCGCTCGGGGTACGGCTGCCCTGAACGCCGGGGTCTGCGGGGAGCGCGCGGATCGGCCGCGCCGGTCGGAGTGCCCGACTACCCAAACGTCCCGGGCACGGCCTAGGGTTGCTGTGTGAACGAGCTCGACGTCGTGGGTGTCCGGGTCGAAATGCCCTCCAACCAACCGATCGTGCTCCTGCGTGAAGTGGGAGGCGACCGTTACCTCCCCATCTGGATCGGGCCGGGGGAGGCGACGGCGATCGCCTTCGCCCAGCAGGGCATGGCCCCCGCTCGACCGCTGACCCACGACCTGTTCAAGGACGTGCTGGAGGCCGTCGGCCAGGAGCTCACGGAGGTGCGCATCACGGATCTGCGGGAGGGCGTCTTCTATGCCGAGCTGGTGTTCGCCAGTGGGGTCGAGGTGAGTGCCCGCCCGTCCGACGCCATAGCGCTGGCCCTGCGCACCGGCACGCCGATCTACGGCAGTGACGGCGTGCTCGACGACGCGGGCATCGCCATTCCGGACGAGCAGGAGGACGAGGTGGAGAAGTTCCGCGAGTTCCTCGACCAGATCTCGCCCGAGGACTTCGGTACCAACAGTCAGTGAGCCGCGTCAGTGAAGCGGATCGATGGCGCGAGGGTTGAGCCCGGGTTTTTCTGGGCTGGGAGGCAGATGGACGGGCGGCCGCGTCGTGATCGAGGGACGGTAGTGCCAGCGGCAGCCGGTGCCATGCCGTTCGGCGGAGCGCATTCGGCCAGCCTTTCCCTGCGGGAGGGCACGGGAAACCACTCTTTGGGTGATTATCACTCGGCGTGCCGAGTGTGGCGATCGTTGACGCACCCCTGGTGACTGCCTACCGTCGAGAAGGCAGGTCAAGGACGGAGGTCGGCGTGAGAAGCAGCGGCGACGGTACGGCTGGGGGCGCCCACGAACGCAGTCCGGGGGAGAGCGGCCCGTACCCGCTTCACAGCAACGCGGCCGGTCATGTCCCTCACAGGCCGACGGCGGTGTCCGTCGGTGCGGGGGTGGCGTCCGAGCAGATCGGTTACCGCGGCCCCACCGCGTGCGCGGCCGCGGGCATCACCTACCGCCAGCTCGACTACTGGGCCCGCACCGGCCTCGTCGAGCCGAGCGTGCGGCCCGCCTACGGTTCGGGGACGCAGCGGCTCTACAGCTTCCGGGACGTCGTCGTCCTGAAGATCGTCAAGCGGTTCCTCGACACCGGCGTGTCGCTGCAGAACATCCGCACCGCGGTGCAGCACCTGCGGGAGCGCGGGTTCCGGGACCTTGAGCGGATGACGCTGATGAGCGACGGCGCGACCGTCTACGAGTGCACGTCGCCCGACGAGGTCGTACGCGCTGCTCCAGGGTGGCCAGGGCATCTTCGGGATCGCCGTGGGCGTGGTGTGGCGGGACGTGGAGAGCGCGCTGTCGCAGCTGCACGGCGAGCGGGTCGACACAGGCGAGACGCTCGTCGGCCACAACACCACGGACGAGCTGGCACGACGGCGGAACCGAGCGGTCTGAGGGGCCACGGGGCTGCGGGGCTGTACGGAGGATGGGGAGGGCGCAGGAGCGGCTTGGGACGCGGAGTCGGCGCGGCTCGTCGGGAGGAAGCCGCGCGCCGACAACCGACATCCGGGCCGCGACCGGTGAGCCTCTGCGCCGGGTCCGCGTCACGCCGGTTCAGGCAGGGGGCGCCAGGGTGCGTCCCGAGCCAGGAGAGGGCGGAGGCATGGCGCACCAAGGCAGCGTCCCAAGGTGCGGGGGCCGGAGACACTGTTCCGGGGGCGGCTCGCCCCTCAGGCTTCCTCCGAGCCTGCGACCTGGCCGAAGTCGCGGTCCGGGGGCGGTGGGGGTGCCACATCCAGGCCGTAGTGGTGGTAGAGCTGGAGTTCCTGTTCCGGGGAGAGGTGGCGGCCGACGCCGAAGTCGGGGGCGTCCTTGATCAGGGCGCGGTCGAAGGGGATGCGCAGGACGCCCTCGACCAGTTCGCTGGGCTCCAGGGGGACGAAGGCGTCGCGGCTGAACAGGCCCGTGCGTATCGCCGCCCACTCGGGGATCCCGGTCGCGTCGTCGAGATACACCTCGTCGACCGTGCCGATCTTGGTGCCGTTGCGGTCGAACGCCTTGCGGCCGATCAGGTTGCGCGGATCGATGTCGGTCTGCACGGGCCCTCCAACTGGTCGCACAGGCTGCATCCGCATCCCCCTACGCATCCTCATCACTACGAAAAGGCACATTCCGGAACGCGGCCACTCGAGGGCCTGCGCGTGACCGCGCTGGTACGCTGGCAGCGGCTGCTGACCCCGTGCGGGAGAGTCCTCCAGGCACCATCCGGAGGCGCCGAAGGAGCAAATCCTCCCCGGAATCTCTCAGGCCCACGTACCGCACGGACGAGGTCACTCTGGAAAGCAGGGCGGGCGTCGGACGGCTTCCGCTCTCACCGACGGTGAAAGCCGGGACGCCGACGCGGCGGCCCGGTGAAGCTCTCAGGTTGAGATGACAGAGGGGGAGGCCGTCCGGGCACCCGTGCCGTGGTGCCCCTCGAAGGTCGTGTCAGACCAGGAGGCCTCCGCAATGACCGCCCACCGCATTCCGCTCTCCGAGCTCGAACGGGGCATCCCCTTCGAGCAGCGCCACATCGGGCCCGACGCCGAGGCCCAGGCCAAGATGCTCGCCCAGGTCGGGTACGGCTCGCTCGACGAGCTGACCGCCGCCGCCGTGCCCGACGTGATCAAGAGCGCCGAGGCGCTGGACCTGCCGGGCGCGCGCACCGAGGCCGAGGTGCTCGCCGAGCTGCGCTCCCTCGCCGACCGCAACCAGGTGCTGGCGCTCCATGATCGGGCTCGGCTACTACGGCACGTTCACGCCGCCGGTGATCCTGCGCAACGTCATGGAGAACCCGGCCTGGTACACCGCGTACACGCCGTACCAGCCGGAGATCTCGCAGGGCCGGCTCGAGGCGCTGCTGAACTTCCAGACCGTGGTCGCCGACCTGACCGGGCTGCCCACCTCCGGTGCCTCGCTGCTCGACGAGGGCACCGCGGCCGCCGAGGCGATGGCGCTGTCCCGGCGTGTGGGCAAGGTCAAGCAGGGCGTCTTCCTGGTCGACGCCGACGCGCTGCCGCAGACCATCGCCGTCATCGAGACCCGCGCCGAGCCGACCGGTGTCGAGGTCGTCGTCGCCGACCTCAGCGAGGGCATCCCGGCCGAGATCGCCGAGCGCGGGGTCTTCGGCGTGCTGCTCCAGTACCCGGGCGCCTCCGGTGCCGTACGCGACCTCAGGCCCGTCATCGAGCAGGCGCACGAGCTGGGCGCGCGTCGTCACCGTCGCCGCCGACCTGCTCGCGCTGACGCTGCTGACCTCGCCCGGCGAGCTGGGCGCCGACATCGCGGTCGGCACGACCCAGCGCTTCGGCGTGCCCGATGGGCTTCGGCGGGCCGCACGCCGGCTACATGGCCGTGCGCGAGAAGTTCGCGCGCAGCCTGCCCGGCCGGCTCGTCGGCGTCTCCGTGGACGCGGACGGCAACAAGGCGTACCGCCTCGCCCTGCAGACGCGCGAGCAGCACATCCGCCGGGAGAAGGCCACCAGCAACATCTGCACGGCGCAGGTGCTGCTCGCCGTGATGGCCGGCATGTACGCCGTCTACCACGGGCCCGAGGGGCTGCAGGACCATCGCGCGGCGCACCCACCGCTACGCCACGATCCTCGCCGCGGGGCTGCGCGGCGGGCGGGGTCGAGGTCGTGCACGGCGCCTACTTCGACACGCTCACCGTGCGCGTGCCGGGCCGGGCCGCCGAGGTCGTCGCCGCCGCGCGCGAGGCCGGGGTCAACCTGCGCCTCGTCGACGCCGACCAGGTCGTCGATCGCCTGCGACGAGACCACCACGCGGGCCCAACTGGGCGCCGTCTGGACCGCGTTCGGCGTCGAGGGCGACATCGAGGCGCTGGACGCCGGCGACCGAGGACGCGCTGCCCGCCGCGCTGCTGCGCACCGACGACTACCTCACGCACCCGGTCTTCCACCAGCACCGCTCCGAGACCGCGATGCTGCGCTACCTGCGCAGGCTCGCCGACCGTGACTACGCGCTCGACCGCGGCATGATCCCGCTGGGCTCCTGCACGATGAAGCTCAACGCCACCACCGAGATGGAGCCGGTCACCTGGCCGGAGTTCGGGCAGCTGCACCCCTTCGCGCCCGCCGAGCAGGCGCAGGGCTACCTCACGCTCATCCGCGAGCTGGAGGAGCGGCTCGCCGAGGTCACCGGCTACGACAAGGTGTCGCTCCAGCCGAACGCCGGCTCGCAGGGCGAGCTGGCCGGTCTGCTCGCCGTCCGCGGCTACCACCGGGCCAACGGCGACGAGCAGCGCACCGTCTGCCTCATCCCGTCCTCCGCGCACGGCACGAACGCGGCCAGCGCCGTGATGGCCGGCATGAAGGTCGTCGTCGTGAAGACCGCCGAGGACGGCGAGGTCGACGTCGAGGACCTGCGGGCGAAGATCGAGCAGCACCGGCGACGAGCTGGCCGTGCTGATGATCACGTACCCGTCCACGCACGGCGTGTTCGAGGAGCACGTCGCCGACATCTGCGCGGCGGTGCACGAGGCGGGCGGCCAGGTGTACGTCGACGGCGCGAACCTCAACGCCCTGGTGGGCCTCGCCAAGCCGGGCCACTTCGGCGGCGACGTCTCGCACCTGAACCTGCACAAGACGTTCTGCATCCCGCACGGCGGCGGCGGTCCGGGCGTCGGCCCGGTCGGCGTACGCGCGCACCTGGCGCCGTACCTGCCGAACCACCCGCTGCAGCCCGCGGCCGGGCCCGGCGACCGGTGTCGGCCCGATCTCGGCCGCGCCCTGGGGCTCGGCCGGCATCCTGCCGATCTCGTGGGCGTACGTCCGGCTCATGGGCGGCGAGGGGCTCAAGCGCGCCACGCAGGTGGCCGTGCTGTGCGCGAACTACATCGCCAAGCGCCTGGAGCCGCACTACCCGGTGCTCTACACCGGCCCCGGCGGGCTCGTCGCGCACGAGTGCATCATCGATCTGCGGCCGCTGACCAAGGCGACCGGCGTGAGCGTCGACGACGTCGCCAAGCGGCTGATCGACTACGGCTTCCACGCGCCGACGATGTCGTTCCCGGTGGCCGGGACGCTGATGATCGAGCCGACCGAGAGCGAGGACCTGACCGAGCTCGACCGGTTCTGCGAGGCGATGATCGCCATCCGCGCGGAGATCGAGCGGGTCGGCTCCGGGGAGTGGCCGGCGGACGACAACCCGCTGCGCAACGCCCCGCACACCGCGGCCGCGCTCGGCGGGGAGTGGGAGCACGCCGTACACGCGCGAGGAGGCCGTCTTCCCGGCCGGGGTGACGCGGCCGCGGACAAGTACTGGCCGCCGGTGCGCCGGATCGACCAGGCCTTCGGTGACCGGAACCTGGTCTGCTCCTGCCCGCCGCTGGACGCTTACGGAGCGTAGTAGCCCCTGGATGCGCGTCGGGGCCGGTGCGGAGAGTGCGTCTTTGGCCGGCCCCTTTACGTTTCCGGGCGGCTGCCCGGTGGGTTCCGTGCGGCTCAGGCGGCCGTCATCACCTGGTCGGCGCCCATCGGGCGGTGCGGGGCGATGATCTGGCCGTCCGGCAGGAGCTCACCGGTGTCCTCGAAGAGCAGAACGCCGTTGCACAGCAGGCTCCATCCCTGCTCCGGGTGGTGCGCCACGAGGCGGGCGGCCTCCCGGTCGGCGGAGTCGGCTGTCGGACACGGTGGCTGGTGCTGGCACATGGATGGGGTTCTTTCGCTCTGTTGTTGTGGGTGAGATGGCTGTGGTGTCTGTCCTGCGGCTTGAAGTGCTGTTCATGGCCGCCCCCCGTGGTCATAAGTCGGTCCGGATCCCAGTGTTGCCCCACGGGCGTCAATCCGCAGGGATTCCGCAGGGATTTCGCAGCACCGCTTCTCACAGGTTGATGACGCATCACCCGCGCGGACGGTTCGTCTCAACTGCCCTGTCCTTTCGGGTGGTTCACGGTGACCGAAGGGAGCTGGCCTGCGAGGGTGGGCGGACTTTTCGGCTCATGCGAGCCTAATGGCGCCCGAACGAGCGACCCGTCCCGTCGGTGGGCAAGGCGTACCCCGCCACCGGTAATGCGGCGGCGGGGTACGAGGGTGTCGCAGTGCGGCGGGTCAGGCGGGTGAGCCGAGCAGGGGGGCGGTGGCGGCGGGGGTCAGCCGGTGGGTCAGGACCGGCAGCAGGTCGGCGACACGGTGCGGGCGGTTGGCCGCGATGCCGGGCGGGGCGGGGGCCAGGGGCACCAGCAGGTCGGTGGCCGCGGGGTGGCCGGTGGCGCCGTCCGCGGTGCAGTCGCCGTGCAGCCAGAGCGTGAGCATGTACAGCTCGGGCACGGACAGCAGGCGCGGCTGGTACGGCTGCCGCACGGACTCGGCCTGGCGCAGGGCGAGCTCGGTGGCAGTGACGTACGGGCCCTCGAAGAAGTGCGAGAAGGCCCAGCCGTCGGGGGTCAGCACGGGTCTCGGCGGCGGCCACGGCGTGGCCGCCGCAGCGGATGAGGAAGCGCCACCCGGCCAGCCGGGTGGCGGACGCGCCTGTCGGGGGTGATCCGGTCCAGTACGTGGACGGGCAGCGGGAGTTCGGGTGTCGCGGGTCCCTGGGCGCTGACGCAGGGACGGGGTGCGGGCCTCACGGACGGCGGTGGGGGAACCGAGTGCGGCGAGGACGCTACGCAAGGCGGGCGCGGGAGCCGGAGGGACATGCAGCGGCATGGTGGGTCGCCTCTCATTCGACAGACACAGTGGCGCGAGGGCGGGGGCGGACGACGCTGTCAGCTCTCGGTGGTCCTCGTGGTCAGAGAGGCGGGGGCCTGGGGTCCGTAGGAGAAGACGGCCTGCCGTACATCACCTGACGGCAGGCCGAGGACCGCGAGCGCCAACTCTCTGCCTCGTTCGCGGAGTTTATACGACGACGTGTTCACGCGGTGTTTCCGCTAGCAGTCCTGCGATATTAAGAGCAAGGCACTATCCGGTCTTGGTGGACTCTTGGAATCGCAGGGTTCCTCCCGATTGTACGCGGGATGCGCGCCGGTGACCTCGGAATTCTCCGCGCCATGGACGGCCGGTTCTCGTCGGCGTTTTTCACGAGATCGCAACACCGAGATGCGCACTGCCGGGAAACCGTGTGTTGCTTCATGCCTGCGGGAATGTGCCTGCGGGTACTTTCAGCGTGCGGGCAAGGAGCCTGACCGGGCGCTGCCGGCGGTCCCGTGCGGGACGTTATCGATCGCGTTGCCTGGGCATCATCCCCCGTGACCCGGGACACGCCAGCGGCCGGATCGTCGGCCTGCCCATCCGAGGAGGGACGCTTCGATGGGGGAGAAGGTCGTGGCGGCGACCGTTCGACCTGTCCGATCGGCAGCGCTACCGCGAGAAGCTCCGGCAGTGCCTGGCGGGGCTCGGGCGGCTGCTGGAGGAGAAGCGGTTCGACCGGCCCAAGAATCTCATGGGCCTGGAGATCGAGCTGAATCTCGCGGGACCGACGGCCTGCCGCAGAATGATGAATGCACAAGTGCTGGAGCGGATCGCAAGCCGCGATTTCCAGACAGAACTCGCCATGTTCAACCTGGAAGTCAACATCGCCCCACACCGATTGGGAGGCCGGGTATTCGACCAGCTCGCCGAGGAACTGCGCACGTCCCTGGCCTATGCCGACCGCAAAGCGGGCGAGGTCGACGCGGGTATCGTGATGATCGGCATTCTGCCCACGCTCGACCGGGACGACCTGGTCTCCTCGAACCTCTCCGACGTGGACCGCTACACGCTGCTCAACGACCAGATCGTGGCCGCCCGCGGCGAGGACTTCGCGCTCGACATCGACGGCGTGGAGCGGCTCGAGCTGCACATCGACGTCCATCGCTCCCGAAGCCGCCTGCACCTCCGTGCAGCTGCATCTCCAGGTCACGCCGGGCCGGTTCGCCGACGTGTGGAACGCCGCGCAGGCGGTCGCCGCCGCGCAGGTCGCCGTGGGCGCCAACTCCCCGTTCCTGTTCGGGCGTGAGCTGTGGCGGGAGTCGCGGCCCCCGCTGTTCCTGCAGTCCACCGACACCCGGCCGCCCGAGCTCCAGGCGCAGGGGGTGCGGCCGCGCACCTGGTTCGGGGAGCGGTGGATCTCGTCGGCGTACGACCTCTTCGAGGAGAACCTGCGCTACTTCCCGGCTCTGCTGCCGATCTGCGACGACGAGGATCCGCTGCAGCGTCCTCGACGCCGGGCGGCATCCCCACACTCGCCGAACTCGTCCTGCACAACGGCACGGTCTACCGCTGGAACCGGCCCGTGTACGGCATCGCGGACGGCGTCCCGCACCTGCGGGTGGAGAACCGGGTGCTGCCCGCCGGGCCCACCGTCACCGACGTCCTCGCCAACGCGGCCTTCTACTACGGGCTCGTGCGCGCGCTCGCCGAGGAGTCGCGGCCGGTGTGGACCCGGCTGCCCTTCGAGGCCGCCGCCGCCAACTTCGACGCGGCCTGCCGGCACGGCATCGAGGCCGCGCTGCAGTGGCCGCGGCGCGGTCGCCGCGGCGGGACCGCGCGAGGTGCCCGCCGTGCGGCTCGTGCCGCGACGAGCTGCTGCCGCTGGCCGGCGGCGGGCCTGGACGCGTGGGGCGTCGAGCCGGCGGACCGCGACCTCTACCTCGGGGTGATCGAGGAGCGGTGCCGGCGCCGGGTCAACGGGGCGTCCTGGCAGGCGGAGACGTTCCACCGGGCGCTGGAGACCGGGCTGGACCGGGACGCGGCGCTGGCCGCGACCACGCGGACGGTACTGCGAGCTGATGCACGTCGGCGAGCCGGTGCACACCTGGCCGTCGGGGCTGCCGGAGCCGGTGCCGCTGGGGTGAGGTACCCACGCGCTCGGCGGCCGGGCATCATGGCCTTTTGCGCCCGGTTCCCGCCGCTCTTCCGAGGCCTCGCAGTGCCTTGCAAGGCATTGCGAGGCCTCGGGCGGGGCGAGGGCAGGGACACGGCGGGATGGCTCGACCGGAGGCAGGAGTGCAGGGGGAAGGCGGAGTCGGTGGCTGATTGCCTGCTGGGGGAGCGGCCGGCCCGGCGGACCCTGCGGAACGAGACGCTGCTCGTGCTGGCGCTTTCGCTCGGTGCGAGCGGAGTTTCCGCGCTGATCAGCTTTGTCGGATCGGTCACGAAGCCCGGAGGGCTCAAGGACCAGGCGGCGACCCTCAACGCCTCGGCCGCACCGGGCCGTCCCTGGCTGGACCTCGCCTGGCAGCTCTTCGGGATCGCGACGGCGCTGGTGCCCGTCGCGCTCGTCGCGCATCTGCTGCTGCGCGAGGGCGCGGGCGGGCTGCGCGCCATCGGCTTCGACCGGACGCAGGCCGTGGCCCGACCTGGGCGCGGGGCGCGTCGTCGCGGCGGTGATCGGCAGCACGGGCTCGCGTTCTACCTGGCGGCCCGCGGCCTCGGCTTCAACCTCACCGTGGTGCCGGAGGCGCTGCCCGACGTGTGGTGGAAGTACCCCGGTGCTGATCCTCTCCGCGATCCAGAACTCCGTCCTGGAGGAGGTCATCGTCGTCGGCTATCTGCTGCGCAGGCTCGACCAGTTGGGCTGGACGCCCGGCGGCCGCGCTGGTGGCCAGTTCGGTGCTGCGCGGCTCGTACCACCTCTACCAGGGCATCGGCGGCTTCATCGGCAACATGGTGATGGGCGTGGTCTTCGTCTGCTGTACCGGCGCTGGGGCCGGGTCGGGCCGCTGGTGGTCGCGCACGCGCTGCTCGACATCGTGGCGTTCGTCGGGTACGCGCTGCTGGCGGGCAAGGTGGGCTGGCTGCCCACGGCGTGAGCGGGGCGGGTACGTCCGGGCCGTACGCCCCCTGGCGTGCCGTTACAGCCAGCAGCTCGCCCTCGATGACGGTGACCGCGCGGCCGGTCAGCAGCGTGCGGTCGCCGCGCAGCGCCGTGCGGACCAGCCCGGAGCGGGCGGAGGCCTGGAGGCCGGTCAGGGCGGGGCGGCCGAGGCGCGCGGACCAGAACGGGGCGAGGGCGGTGTGCGCGCTGCCCGTGACCGGGTCCTCGTCGATGCCGACGTTCGGGAAGAAGCAGCGCGAGACGAAGTCGTAGCCCTGGGACGGGGTCTTCGGCGCGGGCGGTGGCGATGATGCCGCGCTCGGAGTGCCGGCCGAGGGCCCTGAGGTCGGGGGCGAGGCCGAGGACGGTCTTCTCGTCGGCGAGTTCGACGCAGCAGGTCGCCGATGTCCGGGCCGGTGTCGTGGGCGGTGAGCGGCGTGGCGCCCAGCGCCTCGGCCATGCCGTCGGGGAGCTCGACCGGAGTGAGCGGCGCGGTCGGGAAGTCCAGCGTGATGGAGCCGTCCTCGTGCGGGCGTCGCGACGAGGACGCCGCTGCGGGTGGCGAACCGGACCGGGCCGCTGTGCGGCGCCCGTGGTGGCGCAGGACGTGCGCGGTGGCCAGCGTCGCGTGGCCGCACATCGCGACCTCGGTGGCGGGCGTGAACCAGCGCAGCGCCCAGTCGGCCTCGCCGCCTTCGGGCAGGCGGGTGGGCGAACGCGGTCTCCGAGAGGTTGACCTCCCGGGCCACGTGCTGGAGCCAGGTGTCGTCCGGGAAGGCGTCGAGGAGGAGGACACCGGCCGGGTTGCCGGTGAAGGGGCGGTCGGTGAAGGCGTCGACGATTCGAATCCGCATGGTGCGAGGTTAGTGCCCGGGCAGGTCACATTCGCCCCGTCATGACACCCGGCACTCCCCAAGCTCTTCGTGCAGGGGACCCCCACGCGCCGCACCCGCCGAAAGCCCCGTACGTCCAGTGAGCCCCACGGGCCCCCGCGAGGTCATCCGGTCGCGAGGTCGTCCGGTGCGGTAGAACGCCAGGTCGCCGCAGGGCTCACGCGCGCTCTTCAGAGGGGTTGCCGTACGAATCGTTCCGATATATCGTTGAAGCATCGCGACAGATCAACGATGGAATGGAGTGGTGGCGATGCGTGCCCGTGGACAGGACTACGGATTCGAGCGCGGACATGGATCTCACGGTGGGCGCGGCGGCCCGCAGGGATGTCCCGACTTCGAGGCGCTGCGCGGAGCCTTCGGGCCGTTCGGTCCGGGGCACGGTGGCCCCGGTTTCGGGCCGGGCCCGTGGGGTGGTCGTGGCAGGGGCGGACCGCGGGGAAGGGCGCGGCGCGGCGACGTGCGTGCGTCGATCCTGGCCCTGCTCAAGGACCGGCCCATGCACGGCTACGAGATGATCCAGGAGATCGCCGAGCGCAGCGGCGGGGCGTGGAAGCCCAGCCCCGGCTCGGTCTACCCCACCCTCCAGCTGCTGGAGGACGAGGGTCTGATCACCAGCGAGAGCGAGGGCGGCAAGAAGCTGTTCTCGCTCACCGAGTCGGGTCGCACGGCGGCCGACAAGGGGCCCGAGGCGCCCTGGGAAGAGGCCGGGCGCGGGGTCGACTGGGAGGCACTGAGCGAGATCCGGCAGGCCGGCTTCGGCCTGATGGAGGCGTTCGGCCAGGTCTGGAAGACCGGCAGCAAGGACCAGCGCGAGAAGGCGCTGGCGGTCATCAACGAGGCCCGCAAGAAGCTGTACCTGATCCTCGCCGACGAGGACTGACGGCCAGGCGGGCCCGCACCCTCGACGGGGCGGCGGTCGTGCCCAGGTACGCCATCGCGGGGGTGCCTTCCGGGTGCACCCCCGCGATGATCTTTCACACTCTCGTCATACTCTCGCGTTGATCGCCACGGTCACGGCCGCGGACGAGAGGCGCGGACGAGATGCCGGGCTGCTTCAAGCGGCCCCGGCGGCGGACATGAGCGTCCCCGGGCTCAGGCCAGCTTGATCGAGTCCCCCTCGACGGTGATCTTCATGGCGGGCAGCGGCTTGGTCGCGGGGCCCTTCTTCACACTGCCGTCGGTGGCCGAGAACCTGCTGTCGTGGCAGGGGCAGATGATGACGTCGTCCTTGATGTCCTTCACGGCACAGCCCTGGTGGGTGCATGCGGCCGAGAACGCCTTGAATTCACCGGCGGTCGGCTGCGTGACCACGACCTTCTGCTCGGCGAAGACCTTGCCGCCGCCCTCCGGGATGTCAGCGGTCTTCGCGAGCTCGGTGCCGCCTTCGGAGCCGCCGCCGGTCTCCTTGGCGGTGGAGGGCGAGGAGGCTTCGGGCGACGTGGCGGGGTCGTCGTCCGAACCGCACGCGGTCAGCGCGACGGCGAGCCCTGTCGCTCCGGCTGCTGCAACGACGGTGCGGCGAGCCGGCTTGGCTGCGGGCTGAGGCTTGGCGCTGCTCATGCTGGGGTTTCCTTCCACAAGTGCTTCATGATCTGTGCAGAAGTACGGACGGGGCCATCCGCTGCTCAGTAATGAGGAATATTTGAGAGTGTGAGTTATTGATGTCAAGGGGGGAGGGAGTGGCGGCTTCGGCCAGGTCCGGAGCACCCTACCTCCTGAGGGAATACGGCGATCTGGGGCTCATCGACCACGGCGCCCCCATGATCTGGCGCCACCACTGGCCTGGCGCCCGGACCTCCGCCGAACGGCTGTACGGCGCCTCCGGGCGCGCACTGACGACTGGGGTGACCTTCGGGCCCGATGTCAGGGGCGCCACCACCGCGTTGACGCCCCTGGTCACCGAGGAACCGCCGGCGTCACGTCCGGCAAGGCGCTAAGCGGTTGCTCACCCTGGGGCGTACTGTGGGGCCGCGGGCTCACCAGAACCGGCCCTGGGTTCCCAGGGCTTCCAGGTTTCCCAGGACGAGGAGGAGCAGCGATGTCCACCACTGAGCAGCGTGTCGCCGTGGTCACGGGTGCCGCGCGCGGCATCGGCGCCGCGACCGCCGTACGGCTGGCCACGCAGGGCCGCGCGGTCGGGGTGATCGACCTCGACGAGGACGCGTGCGAGGACACCGTGGAGAAGATCACCGCCGCCGGCGGCAAGGCCCTCGCGGTCGGCTGCGACGTCTCCGACGAGACGCGGGTCGAGGCCGCCGTCACCCGGATCGCCGAGGAACTCGGGGCGCCCACGATCCTGGTGAACAACGCCGGCGTGCTCCGCGACAACCTGCTGTTCAAGATGAGCACCGCCGACTGGGACACGGTCATGAACGTGCACCTGCGGGGCGCTTTCCTGATGACCAGGGCCGTGCAGAAGTACATGGTGGACGCCAAGTTCGGCCGCGTGGTGAACCTCTCCTCGGCCTCCGCGCTCGGCAACCGCGGCCAGGCCAACTACTCGGCCGCGAAGGCCGGTCTCCAGGGCTTCACCAAAACCCTCGCCCTCGAGCTCGGCAAGTTCGGCGTCACCGCGAACGCGGTAGCGCCCGGCTTCATCGTCACCGACATGACCGCCGCCACCGCCGCCCGTGTCGGCATGGGCTTCGAGGAGTACCAGGCCGGGGCCGCCGCCCAGATCCCCGTGCAGCGCGTCGGCGTCCCGGACGACATCGCGGGTGCCATTGCCTTCTTCACGGGCGACGAGGCCGGCTTCGTCTCCGGCCAGGTGCTGTACGTCGCCGGCGGACCGCTCGACTGAGCGAGGCCCCGGAAG
This sequence comes from uncultured Actinomycetota bacterium, assembly GCA_963711935.1. Lineage (GTDB taxonomy): Bacteria > Actinomycetota > Actinomycetes > Streptomycetales > Streptomycetaceae > Streptomyces. The sequence goes on along the minus strand of CAVQGD010000029.1, from coordinate 91,402 downwards.
CGGCGCCGCCGCGCTCCTCACTTCGGACCGGTCCGACTGGATCACCGGTTGGACCCTCGTGGTGGACGGCGGCATCTTCCTCGACGCCGGCGTCGGCTGACGGCGGCGTCGGCTGACGCCGGCGGGCGCCCGCGCGGCCTGGCCGGAACCATGTGGGTGCCCGCCGGTGAAGGGGTGCACGGAGGAACGACACCGTTCCGACACCTCACGGCCATACATGCTGATGAAGAGCCTGCCTGGGCCGTGGGCAGGCCGTGACGACACTGCGGTATCGTCTGGCCACCCCTGTGGTGTGGCCGATCGAGGATGGTGCACGTGTTCAAGCGGGAGATATACCTGCGTCAGTTGGGGGCGATCACGTCCATAGTCCTGGTCGCCGGATGCGGTGTCCTCTCCTCGGACTCCTCCGACGACGGGAAACCCATCGTCGTGGGAACGACCAGTGAGCCCAGCACGCTGGATCCAGCGGCCTCCTGGGACAGCTCCTGGGAGCTGTTCCGCAATGTCTTCCAGACCCTGCTGAACTACCCGGCCGGCGCGTCCGAGCCGGAGCCCGACGCCGCCGAGGACTGCAAGTTCACGGACACGTCGAGCATGGTGTACACCTGCACGCTGCGCGAGGGCCTGAAGTTCTCCGACGGAAGCGAGCTGGACGCGCGGGCCGTCAAGCACTCCATCGACCGGATAAAGAACATCGACGTCAACGGCGGTCCCGCGGGTCTGCTGGGGAGCCTTGCCCGGGTAGCGGTGAAGGGCGACCGGGAGGTCGTCTTCCACCTCAACCAGCCTGACACCACCTTCCCCTTCGTGCTGTCCACCCCCGCCATGTCGATCGTGGACCCCGAGAAGTACCCCGCGAAAAAACTCCGCGAGGACGGCGGGATCAGCGGCTCGGGGCCGTACAAGCTGGAGTCCTATGAGGAGGGCAACCGGGCCGAGCTCGTCCGCAACGACAGTTACAACGGCATCGCGGACCTCAAGAACAACGCCGTCACCATCCGCTACTTCCAGGAGTCGAACAGCCTGGTCGACGCCCTCAGGGGCCAGGAGATCGACGTCATCTACCGTGGTCTCCCCGCCGAGGAGGTCGTGGACATCCAGGCCAACGGCAAGGAGGAGGGACTCCAGCTCGTCGAGAACCCCACCACCGAGATCAGCTACCTGGTGTTCAACCCCAAGGACCGGTGGGCCAAGAACCCCGCGGTCCGCAAGGCGGTCGCCCAGATCGTCGACCGCCCGGCGCTCGCCCACAACATCTACAAGGACACCGTCGAGCCGCTGTACTCCATGATCCCCAGGGGTTTGGTCGGCCACACCACGAGCTTCTTCGACGACTACGGGGAACCCAGCGCGGACAAGGCCAGGACGATCCTTGAGAACGCGGGTATCACCGAATCCGTCCCCCTCACCCTCTGGTACACCACGGACCGCTACGGCTCCCAGACCAAGCCGGCCTTCGAGGAGCTGAAGCGGCAACTCGAAGCGTCCGACCTGTTCACCGTCACGCTCAAGAGCCGCCCCTGGAAGACGTACGTGGAGGGGTACCAGAAGGGCGAGTACCCGGTGTTCGGGCGCGGCTGGTTCCCCGACTTCCACGACGCCGACAACTTCATCACACCGTTCGTCGGCAAGCAGAACGCGCTCGGTACCCCGTACGAGACACCCGAGATCACGGACGAGCTGCTTCCCGAGTCGCGCCGTAAGCGCGACCGCGGGGCCGTGGAGGAGGAGTTCGAGAAGGCTCAGCAGATCTTCGTGGACGATGCCCGGCTGCTGCCGCTGTGGCAGGGCAAGCAGTACGTGGCCGCGAACGAGGAGATCGCCGGTGCCGAGAAGAGCATCGACCCGGCGACGATGATGACGATGTGGGAGCTGTCCTGGAAGACCAGCTGGTAGCCCCGCCCCGGGCCTTTGAGGAGCGATTGTCAGTGGGCGCCTGTAGGTTCTGTGTTCTGACGGCGGCCGTGCCCGGCACGGCCGCCCATGGCCGCACGCTGAAGCGGCCGTGAAGTGAGCGCACACCGGAGGAAGTTCACGTGACCGACATCGCCATGCTGCCCGACTCCTGGCGCGGCGTCCTGGGCGAGGAGCTGCAGCAGCCCTACTTCAAGGAGCTCACCGAGTTCGTCGAGGAGGAGCGCGCCAAGGGTCCTGTCTACCCTCCCCGCCAGGAGGTCTTCGCCGCACTGGACGCGACGCCGTACGACCGCGTCAAGGTGCTGATCCTCGGCCAGGACCCGTACCACGGCGAGGGCCAGGGCCACGGCCTGTGCTTCTCCGTGCGGCCCGGTGTGAAGATCCCGCCCTCCCTGCGGAACATCTACAAGGAGATGCATGAGGAGCTGGGCACGCCCCGTCCCGGACAACGGCTATCTGATGCCGTGGGCCAAGCAGGGCGTGCTGCTGCTCAACGCGGTGCTCACGGTCCGCGCCGGCGAGCCCAACTCGCACAAGGGCAAGGGCTGGGAGACGTTCACGGACGCCGTGATCCGCGCGGTGGCACACCGGCCCGACCCGGCGGTCTTCGTGCTGTGGGGCAATTACGCGCAGAAGAAGCTGCCGCTGATCGACCAGGACCGGCACGTGGTGGTGAAGGGCGCGCACCCCTCGCCGCTGTCGGCGAAGAAGTTCTTCGGTTCCCGTCCGTTCACGCAGATCAACGAGGCGGTGGCCCGGCAGGGCCACGAGCCGATCGACTGGACGATTCCGAATCTGGGCTGATGCGGGGGTCCGCGGCGGAGCGACAGGAACAAGCGGCACCGGACGCCGTGACGATCCGTATGCCCTCGGTGGCGCCCAGGACGACCAGCACCAGCAGCGCCGCGTACACCGGCCAGTGGCCGAAGCGGACATACGGCGTGACACCGCTCGCCAGCGGCACCTCGTACACCGCCGTCGTGCTCGCGCTCGTGCCGAGCCAGGAGCCGACGCGCTCGCCGCTCGGGCCGTAGACCGCGGAGACACCGGTCAGTGTCGCGTGCATCATCGGGCGGCCGGTCTCGGCGGCCCGCAGCGCGGCCAGCGAGGCGTGCTGCTCAGGGGCCCAGCTCTGCTGGAACGTCGAGGTCGCCGACTGGGCGAGCAGCAACTCGGTGCCCTCCCGGACGAGAAGGCGGCTCATGTCGGGGAACGCGGACTCGAAGCACACCATCGGGCCGACCTTCAGACCGTTCCCCACCTCCATCACGACCTGCTCGGTGCCGCGCCTGCGGTCCTCCCCGGCGGCCTCACCGACGGAGGTGGCCCAGCCGAAGACGGAACGCAAGGGGACGTACTCGCCGAAGGGGACCAGCCGCATCTTGTCGTAACGGTCGCCGGTGGGGCCCTGCGGGCCGACAAGCACCGAGCTCTTGTATATGCCGGGCCGGTCGGAGCGGCGGGCGTCGACGTTGACCAGGATGTCCGTCCCGGTCTCACGGGACAGGGCGGCGAGGCGGTCCGCGAGGTCGGGGCGGTCGGCGAGGTCGTGGCCGACGCTGCTCTCACCCCAGACGATCAGGTCCAGATCCTGCCCGGCGAGGGAGCGTGTGAGGGCCTCCTCGCGGGCGAACCGCTGGTCGGGGCCGTGGATGACACCGGGCTGGACAACGGCCACGCGCACCCGGTCGGCCACCTCCGGCCGGGGTGACCACACCCAGGCCGCGGAAGTGACGGTCACCGTGGCGGTCAGCCCGGCGACTGCGGGGACACGGGACCGGGGCACCGCGACGAGCACGGTGACCGCGACATTGACGGCCACCACCAGGAAGCTGAGCAGCCACACCCCGCCGACCGAGGCGAGCCGCAGCGCCGGTTCCACCTGCCACTGGCTGGATCCGAGCAGTCCCCAGGGCCCGCCCAGCCCCTGCCAGGAGCGCACGAGCTCGACCGTCAGCCAGCCCGACGGCAGCACGAGAAGCGCGGCCGCCACCCGCCGGGCCGAGGGCGAACCACCCAGGAACCGGCGCACCAGCCACCCCCAGGGCGCCCACAGCGCACCCAGCAGCGCGGCTATCACGAAGGTGAACACGTGCAGGTTCGGCAGCAGCCAGTGGTGCACGGCCAGCATGAAGCCGAAGCCACCGAGCCAGCCGTCGTACGCGGCCCGCCTGCCCGTGGGTGCCGAACGGGCCAGCAGCATCCAGGGCACCAGCGCGAGGTACGCGAACCACCACAGGGACGGGGCCGGGAACGTGAGCATCGGGAGAGCGCCGGCCAGTACGGCGGCGGCGCCGCGCCGCCACGAGGAGGCGAGCCAGTGATCGGGCATCTTCCTGCAGCGCCTCCCTCCCCGGTGGTCCGTACCTCCAGTGTGCGCGCCGGAGACGATCTCCGACAGGGGGTTCGGCCCGGCTGATCAGCCCGTCCACGGGGAGCCCGTCCACGGGGAGCCCGTCCACGGGGAGCCCGTCCACGGGGAGCCCGTCCACGGGGAGCCCGTCCACGGCGAGCCCGTCCACGGGGAGCCCGTCCACGGCGAGCCCGTCCACGGGGAGCCCGTCCACGGCGAGCCCGTCCACGGCGAGCCCGTCCACGGCGAGCCGCTCCCTCACGGTCGCGAGCTCCCCATGCTGCGGCATCGGCTCAGTGGGGGGAGCGGGAGGGGGCAGGTCGCTTCCCGGCGCCGTGCAAGAGGGGAGGCCGTGCCAGAGGGGAGGCGGTACCGCTGTCCGCTCCCGTGCGTCAGCTCGACGACTCCGCCGCGTGCGGGCTCAGTACGCCCATCGACACCAGCGCGATGAGCAGGATGCCGAGAGCGATGCGGTACCAGACGAACGGCATGAAGCTCTTGGTCGAGATGAACTTCATGAACCAGGCGATCACCGCGTAGCCGACCACGAACGCGATGACCGTCGCGAAGATCGTCGGTCCCCAGGAGACGTGACCGCCCTCCATCGCGTCCTTGAGCTCGAAGCCACCCGAGGCCAGCACCGCCGGGATGGCGAGGAGGAAGGAGTAGCGGGCCGCCGCCTCGCGCGTGTAGCCCATGAAGAGGCCGCCGCTGATGGTGGCGCCGGAGCGGGAGACGCCCGGGATCAGGGCCATCGCCTGGCAGAGGCCGTAGATCAGGCCGTCCTTGACGCTCAGCTCCTCGAGCGTCTTGCGCTGCTTGGGCGCCCGGTGCTTGCCGCCCGCCTCGTCGCGCGCGGCCAGCCGGTCGGCGATGCCGAGGACGATGCCCATGACGATCAGGGTGGTCGCGGTCAGCCGCAGGTCGCGGAACGGGCCCTCGATCTGGTCCTTGAGCGTCACGCCGAGCACGCCGATCGGGATCGAGCCGACGATCACCAGCCAGCCCATCTGCGCGTCGTGGTCGCTGCGCACCTCCTTGTTCGTCAGCGAGCGGAACCAGGCCGAGATGATGCTGCGCGATGTCCTTGCGGAAGTAGATCAGCACGGCGGCCTCCGTGCCGATCTGCGTGATCGCCGTGAAGGCCGCACCGGGGTCCTCCCAGCCGGCGAACGCGGCGGTCAGCCGCAGGTGTGCGCTGGAGGAGATGGGGAGGAACTCCGTCAGCCCCTGGACGAGTCCGAGGATGAGGGATTCGAACCAAGACATGAAGTGAGGTGGTCCAAGCGCTGCTCGGGGAAGGGGCGACGGACACGCCGTGGCCGCGGTGCGGGTTGATCGCGGGATCACGGGTGTTGAGGGGCAGCGTAGCGTTCCCTGGGGGAGTGGGTCGCCACGGGGGCGACAGGGAGGGGAGGGGCCGACAGGGCGTGGTCACCGGCCCCGGAGGTGGTGGCGCTTGCGCCAGGCCACGACCGCGCCGATCAGCGCCGGTGCCGCGATGAACCCCATGGCGACCAGAAAGGCGGGTGAGGCCGGCGTCGAGGCGCGGGCGCCGGCGACGGCGTACGCGGCGGTGTTCGGGATCGAGCCGAGTGCCGTCGCGAGCAGGAACGGCAGCCAGCCTATGCGGGAGACGGCCGCGCAGTAGTTCGCCGCCCAGAACGGCACCCCGGGGAACAGCCGGGCCGCCATCATCGAGCGGAAGCCGTGTCGGCTGAGCTGCCCGTCGGCCGCCTTCAGCCAGCGGGCACGCAGCAGTGGCCGCAGCGCGTCCTGCCCCAGGACCCGGCCGAGGCCGAACGCGATCCCCGCCCCGAGGACCGTGCCCGACAGCGCCGCACCCAGCCCCAGCTGGGAGCCGAACAGGGCGCCCGCCGCCAGATTGAGGATCGGCCGAGGCACGAACGCGACCGTGCACAGCCCGTACGCCACCGCGAACACCACGGCCGCCGCGGCCCCGCGGAGCTGAGGCGGCCAGCCGTCGGAGAGAAGCCGCTGCGGTTCGCACAGCAGCACGCTCGACGCGGCCGCCGCGAGCAGCGCCAGCAGCAGGGAGAACCGTGACCACGGCGACAGCAGCACTCTGGTGCGGGGGGCGGCGAGACCGCTCGACGAGGGAGCTCCCCCCACTCGAGCGGAGCGGAGCGGGGGGAGCGGGGAAGGAGACGGGAGAGGCGTGACAGCTGCCGTGGCGACGGCGAGCTCCGCGGCGGCCTGGGGAACAGCCCTGGCAGTGCTTCCAGAGCGGGTGGTGGCATCGGGCATCCGGCGACAGTAACCGACTCCTGTGCGTGGCCGGCGGGACCTTACCCGCCAGGGCCAGTTCCGCTGAAGGAGGTGGTTGCCCTACGCAGGCGTGTGGTGGGCCAGTGCGAGATGCGGGTCGCTCTCGCCCGGTACCGGGGCCGGGTCCGCGTGCACCAGGGCCGCGGTGAGCCTCGGGACGGTGTGCAGCAGGGGGAGCGGGGGTGGGGGTGCGGGTGGTCGTGGGAGGGCCCGTGGTGGTGGGCGCCCTGGTCGTTCTCGTGGGCGTGGGTCCGCCCGTTCCCGTTCCCGTGCTCGTGGTGCCGGTCGCTCACGTCGCTCTCCTTCGGGTGCGCGGATGTGGACGTACGAGTGCCCACGGCGCCACTATGTGCGGCGGCAGAGCCTTGTTGACCTTGGACGCCCTCTCTTGTGACGTATCAGCCGACCGAGCCGCGGTGGCGGACGGAAAAGGGTGCGGACGGAAAAGGGTTCCGGCCAAAGGACGCGTGCCTTTGGCCGGAACCCTTTCGCCGACTGCCGGGGATCAGGCCGCCGCAGCGCCCGCGGAGGCGGTGAGCTGCTTAAGGACCTGGGTCAGACCGGTGACGACCTCGGCGTCCTCGGCGGGGTGGGTCCCGGCGAAGCGGGTCAAGGAGCCGGGGATGGAGAGCTTGGCATCCTCCAGGACCGTCCCCCCCGCGATGCCCACGGCCTTGCGGGCCTCATCCTGCGCCCACACGCCGCCGTACTGGCCGAACGCGGTGCCTACCACGGCGACCGGCTTGCCGGTCAGCGCACCGGCGCCGTACGGGCGGGACAGCCAGTCGATGGCGTTCTTCAGGACGGCCGGGATGGTGCCGTTGTACTCGGGGGAGAAGAGCAGGAGACCATCGGCCTGTTCGGCGGCCTCCCGCAGGCGGATCGCGGCGGCGGGGACGCTGCCCTCGACGTCGATGTCCTCGTTGTAGAACGGCACCTCCGAGAGGCCCTCGAACAACACGATCTCGACGCCCTCGGGGGCGTGCTTGACGGCGGCCTCGGCGAGCTGGCGGTTGTGCGAACCGGCGCGGAGGCTTCCGACAAGCGCGAGGATGCGGACGTCCATGAGGTTTCTCCTAGCAAGAGCAGTGAGAGCAGTGAGAGCAGTGAGAGCAGTGAGAGCAGGAGAGAGGGAAGCAAGAGTAGGGAGAGGTGGGAGACCGGGAGGTTAAGCGGACCGGGGTCCCTTAAAATTTGTAGCACTTATTCGGACCGCGGTCCACTTGTCGGTGGTGGGCGTTACGCTCACCACATGACCGAGTCGTTCCCGCCCTTCCCCGCGCCCCAGGAGCGTGATGCCCTGGACGGGCTGCTGAACCTCATGCCGCTCGCAGGCGAGGAGCCCCGTCTGCGGGCGGACGCGGTGCGCAACCGCACCCGTCTGCTGGAGGTGGCCGCCCGGCTGGCCGGGGAGTGCGGAGCCGCCAACCTGACCATGGACGCGGTGGCAGCCGCCGCCCACGTGGGCAAGGGCACCGTGTTCCGGCGGTTCGGCGACCGTACGGGGCTGCTGCTGGCCCTCCTCGACCACCATGAGCGGGAGCTTCAGGCCGGTTTCCTGGCCGGCCCGCCGCCGCTGGGGCCTCACGCGCCCCCCATCGAGCGGCTCCGCGCTTTCGGTGTGGCCGTCATACGGCACGAGCACACGCACCGCGACCTCTACCTGGCCGCCCACGCGAAGGCCTGCCGCCGTCACACCAGCCCGGCGAATCTCTTCCGGCTGAGCCATGTCCGCATGCTCCTGCGCCAGGCGAGGGCGGAGGGCGACAACGAGCTCCTGGCACAGACATTGCTGGCGTACCTGGACATCACTCTCCTCGATCACCTGGTCACCCGGCGGGGGATGCCGCTGGAGCGGCTTGAGGCGGGGTGGAGTGATCTCGTCGGGCGCCTTGTGGCGGCGGGGTGAGCCGACCTGCACGCGTGCCGTGACGCCCGGCGTCCCGGGGAGTCGGCGTCTCGGGGAGCCGGGGGCGGGGGGCCGGCGGAGCGGTCGCTGCCGGTGGGAGAGGGCAGGCCTGGCGGGCCGTCACCGCACGGTCAGGACGCCTCGGGCGTACGGTGCGGGTCCGTCAGGTCGAACTCGACGTCCACCACGCCCTCCACGGCCCGGACCATGCGGGCCGCCGTCGGGATCAGCGCGATATCCTTCGCGCGGCCCGAGACCTTGACGACGCCGTCCCGGACGGTCACCTGGATCGGCGACAACGGGGAGGGGAACAGAGAGGCGATCACCTCCCGGCGTACTTCCTCGGCGATCTCCTCGTCCTCCCGGAGGAACACCTTGAGCAGGTCCGCGCGGCTGACGATGCCCTGCAGCATGCCGTGGTCGTCCACGACGGGGAGCCGTTTGACATGGGCGTGCACCATGATGCGGGCCGCCTCGGCGAGGGTCGCGTCCGCGTGGACGGTGACGGCCGGGCTGGTCATCAGTTCCCCGGCCGTCACCGCCCGCGCCTTCGCCAGCTCCACCCGGCCGAACCGGACGGACCGGTCCGGTTCACTGTCGCGGAGCTCCTCCTTGGGCAGCAGGTCCGCCTCGGAGACGATTCCGACGACGCGGCTCTCGCCCTCCAGGACGGGCAGGGCGCTGACCTTCCACTGCTCCAGCAGCCGGACGATCTCCTTGAAGCCCGCCCCACGGCCGACGGCCGCGACCGTCTGGGTCATCACGTCGCTCACAATGTGGGGAGTGCCGTACACGGTGACTCCTAGGCCGCTCTCTCGTAGGGGAACAGCCCGTAGGGGATAGGGGAAGCTGCCGCGGTCAGCGCAGGCCGCCGCTGCCGTACGGGGCGTACAGGTCCAGCAGCCTGGTCCGCGCCGACCGCAGCCGGTGGGCGAGGATGCCGCCGATCCACTCGGCGATCGCCAGCCCGAACGCGGGATCTTCCTGGCACATCGAGCGCACGGTCGCGGCATCGAACTCGTACGCGCGTACCGGGCTCGTCGCCTCGGCGCCCAGGTGCCAGGTATGCGGTTCGAAGAGCCAGGACCAGCCGACCAGTTCGTTGATGCCCAGGGTCTCGATCACCGCCGCGCGGCGGCCCGGTACCCGTAGGTCCAGGTCGACCGCGCCGGTGCGGATGACCCAGAACCGGTCCGCGCGGCCGTCCTCCTCGAAGAGCCGGGCGCCCTGCGGGAACGACACCTTCCGGGCGATGCTCATCAGCCGCTGCCGGTGCTCCGGGGGGAGTGCGCGGAGCATGGGGGTGGTGGGGGGAGCGTTCATGACGGTGCCTCCACAGGGGCGTATGAACCTGCTTCCTCCAGCGTCGCTCCGCGACACTCGTCACCGCTATGGCTGTCCGGCCCGAACCTGGGAAGAACGGCTGCTGGGGACCTTGCGCATGGCCGGCCGCGGGCGCGCCGAGGCCCTGCCCCGGACCTCAGCCCAGGCGCGGGATCTCGATCGCGGGGCAGCGGTCCATCACCATGTCCAGGCCGGCCGCGCGCGTGCGCTCGTACGCCTGCTCGTCGACGACGCCCAGCTGGAACCAGACGGCCTTGGCGCCGATCCGGACGGCCTCGTCGGCGATCGGTCCGGCGAGGTCACTGTTGACGAAGACATCGACCACGTCGACGGGGAACGGGATGTCGAAGAGGGAGGCGTAGCCCTGCTCGCCGTGGACCGTCTCGGCCTTGGGATGAACGGGGACGATGCGCTTGCCATAGCGCTGGAGGGCCTTGGCGACGCCGTACGCGGCGCGGTGCCGGCTGGTGGACAGGCCGATGACGGCCCAGGTGTCACCGAGCTCCGTGAGGATCTTGCGGACCGTGGCCGGGTCGCCGTACATGTCCTGTCTCCGATCGTGTACCGCGGGAGGGTCTCCTCGGCGGTAACAGCGCGGGGCATACGGCGATTCCCCGGCGATTCCCCCCCAGCTCACCGACGTCAGTTGACCTCATGTGCGCAGGTCGGGGAATTCCGCACCTCCCGTGATCCTGCGCCGGGCGCCCTCGCGGCCTACGCTCACAGCGTGCTGCGTATCACCGACGCCCGCACCGGCGAACCCACGGAGGTCCGCCGGACCCTCACCCGTGTCCACGCGCACGTGACGGGGACGGACACCACATCCCTGCGCGTGCTGCTGGTCGCCGACGTGCTCGCCCGAGCCCTGGAACTGGGCCGCGTCCCGGCCCTCACGATCGCCGACCCGCCTGCGGACCTGCGGGAACGTGCCGACGCCCTCGGTATCCGCCCGCCCGGGACCACCACACCTGTCACCGGCCCCACCCTGCACGTGGCCGGACCGGGCGCCCCCGTACCGCAGGACGGTGTGCACGTCCAGGTCGCTCCGGCCGTCGGCTCGGCGCAGGAGTCCGTCCTGCGGTTCGCCCTGCTGGCCGCTCCCCGCACCGAACCCGTCACCCCCGAAGAGAGTGCCGACGAGGCCCGGGCCACCCTCACGCGCTGGCGCAAGGCGGTCACCCTCTGGGCCACCCGCCCGTCCCGGCCCGTCCCCGACGCCGTACGGCACGACCTGCGCGCCGCCTGGGAGGACGACCTGGACGTGCCTGCCGTGCTCGACCTCCTGCGACGCGTGGAGAGCGCCGAGGACCTGCCCGACGGCGCCCGATTCGAGACGTACGCCTACGCGGACCGTCTTCTCGGCCTCGACCTCACCCGCGACATCGGAGCACCGACATGACCGACATGACTGGTATGACCGGCACGACCGGCATACATACGCGTCCCGGAGTGGGCCCGCTGCGCAGGCTCGTCGTACTGCGGCACGCCAAGTCCGCCTGGCCCGGGGGCGTCCCCGACCACGACCGCCCCCTCGGGCCCCGTGGCCGTCGCGACGCCCCCGCCGCCGGACGCGCCCTCGCCGATGGCCGACTGCCTGCCCGACCTGGCCCTGTGCTCCACCGCCGTGCGCGCCCGCGACACCTGGGAGCTCGCCGCGGAGCAGTGGGCCACCCCGCCGCCCGTACGACACGAACCGCGCCTGTACGCGGCCGACGTACCGGAGCTGCTGGAGGTCGTGCGCGAGATCTCCGACGAGGTGGGGACGCTGCTGCTCATCGGGCACAACCCGGGCCTGGAGGAACTCGTCCTGGAGCTGGCCGGCGACGGCCTCGACGACGCGCTGGACGCCGTCCACGCCAAGTTCCCGACCTCCGCGATCGCGGTCCTCGACCTGGTACGGCCACTACCTGGAAGGAGCTCGCCCCCGGCAAGGCGCTGCTGACGGCGATGACCGTGCCAAGAGGCAAGAAGAAGCATTAGCGCAGACGCACCGTTAGCACAGGCACACCATTAGCACAGATGCATGGGGAAGAACGCTCTGGCAGGTACGCATAGGGTGGCCGGATGCAGGACGAGTACCGCACTGTCGCCCGCGCGGGCGTGCACGAGACCGAGGTCAACCGCTCCCGCTTCCTGTGCGCGCTCGCCCCGGCCGCCACCGGGCAGGCGGCCCAGGACTTCATCGCACGCGTCCGCAAGGAGCACCCGGACGCCACGCACCACTGCTCTGCGTACGTCATCGGCGCCGACGCGGCCGTCCAGAAAGCGAGCGACGACGGGGAACCCGGCGGTACCGCGGGCGTCCCCATGCTCCAGATGCTCCTGCGCCGCGACATGCGGTACGTCGTCGCCGTCGTCACCCGCTACTACGGCGGGGTCAAGCTGGGCGCGGGCGGGCTCATCAGGGCGTACGGCGGAGCGGTGGGCGAGGCGCTCGACGCCCTCGGGACCCTCACCCGCAGACGCTTCCGGCTGGCGACCTTGACGGTCGACCACCAGCGCGCCGGCAAGGTGCAGAACGACCTGCGGGCCACCGGGCACGAGGTGCGGGACGTGCGCTACGGGGAGGCCGTCACGATCGAGATCGGCCTGCCGGACGCCGATGTCGATACCTTCCGGGCATGGCTCGCCGATGCGACGGCGGGTACCGCGGGGTTCGAGCTCGGAGGAGAGGCGTACGGGGCGGGTGACGGGCTGTCGGGGCGTAGGGCCCGGCCGCACCACGCGGGCTGATTCGGCCTGCAACGGGTTGATTCGGCCTGGAAGGGGCTGATTCGGCCCCGCAACGGACCAAGTAGCCGTACAACGGACCAAGTAGCCGTACAACGGGCCGAGTAGCCGTACAACGGGCCGAGTAGCCGCATAACGGGCTGATGCGGGAGCAGCCGCCCGTGATGTCCGACCCGGCCGTTGGTCTCGGGGTCATGAGGCTGCTGCACAAATTTTCGGGCCGCCGCTTACTATAAGTCGGCTGACATAGCAAAGTTGCAGGTCAGGCGGATGTCGATCGCTCCTTGAGAGGCTCATCCGTCGTTCCGGTGCTGGTTCGGTGCTGACCTGTGGGCACCCTGCCCCCGCCGCGTCCGGTTCAGACGGACAGCGCTGGTTCCGGATTGCTGGATGGCTACGGATCCGTTCGGTGACGATGCTCACCGTGGTTGTCTTCGGTGGGTCCCTCACCGTCGCGGGTGCTGTCGCTGCCGGGCTCGCACTGGATGACGCCGTTTTCGTCGAGGCGGGGTCGGATCTGCACGGGCTCGACGGTCTCCGGGTCTGAGCGGCGGGGTGGTTCCGGGCCGTCCAGGAGGCCGCAGCGTACGAACTCGTCGCCGCGGACGATGCGGTAGCGGGTGCCGAGCACGGTGAGTTCGTTGATCCGCTCGCACTCCAGGAGTCGTACGGCCGCGAGGAGTTCGCGGCGCTGGGTGACGGTGCCGGCGTCGTCCTTGGCCTTGAACCACAGCAGGGAGTTGAGGGCGTCCCGCGCCTCTTGCGGGGTGCCGTCGGTCACCTCCGTCACCAGCCGCCAGCGGGCCCCGGCTTCCGGGCCGAGCACGGCCACACCGAACACGGGTCCGCGCGGCCACACGTAGGGGTAGCGGGCCGAGGCGTCGAGCGCGTCCATCTCGCGGACCAGCGCCACCGGGTCGTCACGGTGCCGGAGCTCGGCCCCGACTCGCTCCAGTCGTCGCTTCCAGTCATCATTCACGTGCGCATTGTGACGGTTCGCCGCGGAGCGTGTCAGCCGGTTTGCGAAACATCGCCAAGGGCCACTCCCGCTCGGTGCGATGTGCAGCGGGTGCCTCCGCTGTCTGTGGGGAGCCTCCCGCCCGTGCGTTCCTCCCGGGTCCGCAGCAGCCACCCGATGTCCCGCCCGAAGGACCAGATCAGCGCTGCCAGCGCCAGGGCGACCAGAGCGAAGGAGGCGACGTACGGCAGCCACCCCGACGCGGCCACCAGCAGCACCACCCCCTGCACCGCCGCCACCGTCTTGCGCGCCATGCTGTGCGGCAGCGAACCGTTCAGCCACGGCATCACCCGGGCCGCCGCCACGAAGCCGTACCGCATCAGGCCGATCAGCAGTACCCACGGGCCGAGCTCCCTTGACACGTACACGCTCAGCACCAGTATCAGGAACGCGTCGACCTCCATGTCGAAGCGCGCGCCCAGCGCGGTCGACGTGCCCGTGCGGCGGGCCACCCCGCCGTCCACGCCGTCCAGGATCAGCGCCACCGCTGTGAGCTCCACGAAGAGCGGGGCCGGCGGCGAGCTCTGGAAGGAGTCGGCGACCAGGGCCGTGACACCGCCGACGAGTACCGCCCGGCCCAGCGTGACGCGGTTGGCGGGACCGAAGGAGCGGGGCCGGGCGCGGCGCAGGGCGCGGTGGAGGACCGCCCAGGTGGCGAGCGTGAACGCCAGCCCCGTCAGCCAGCCCGCCGGGCCCATTCCGAGCGCCGTCCCCAGGAAGGCGAGGAGCAGGAGCTGAGCACCCGCGCCCACTGCCGTCTCCCGGAGACGGAGCTGTGAGTCGTATGTGTTGTTCAGGGCCATCGGATACCTTTCGAACGTGTGACAGAGTCGCTCACTGCCGCGCACCGTGTGCGCGGCTCCCCGCGCTGAGTACGTGCTGAGTACGTGAAGAACCGCCCAATCTTTCTGGCCGGCCCACGGGCAGACCCAGCAGACCCGAAGCAGATTCACAGGCAGACCCAGCAGATTCAACAGGGAGACCCCCGTGAAACACATAGCTCGTGCCTTCTGGCTCCGCTCGCCCGGCCAGGGCGAGATCCAGGAGACCATGGTGCCGGAGCCCGGTGAGGACGAGGTGCTCGTACGGGCTCTGTGCTCCGGGGTCAGCCGCGGCACCGAGACGCTCGTGTTCCGCGGCGGCGTGCCCGAGAGCCAGTACACGGCGATGCGCGCGCCCTTCCAGGAGGGTGAGTTCCCCGGGCCTGTGAAGTACGGCTACCTGAGTGTCGGGCGGGTGGAGGAGGGGCCGGAGCGCCTCGTCGGGCGGACCGTCTTCTGCCTGTATCCGCATCAGACGCGGTACGTCGTCCCCGTGAGCGCCGTGACCGTCGTACCGGACAGCGTGCCCGCCACCCGTGCCGTGCTCGCGGGGACCGTGGAGACCGCGGTCAACGCCCTGTGGGACGCGGCGCCGCTGATCGGGGACCGGATCGCCGTGGTGGGCGGTGGCATGGTCGGGTGTTCCGTCGCCGGTCTGCTGGCCCGGTATCCGGGAGTCCGTGTGCAGCTCGTCGACGCCGATCCCGCGCGCGCGGTCGTCGCCCGTGCGCTCGGCGTCGACTTCGCGCTGCCCGCCGACGCGCTCGGGGAGTGCGACCTCGTGGTACACGCCAGCGCCACCGAGCAGGGCCTTTGCCGGTCGCTGGAACTCCTCGGGGACGAGGGCACGGTGATCGAGCTCAGCTGGTACGGCGACCGGCGGGTCACCCTGCCGCTGGGCGAGGCTTTCCACTCACGGCGGCTCGCGGTGCGCGGCAGCCAGGTGGGGGCCGTCTCCCCGGCGCGGCGCTCCAGCCGTACGTACGCGGACCGGCTCGCGCTCGCCCTCGGCCTGCTCGCCGACCCGGCCTTCGACGCGCTGATCACGGGGGAGTGCGGCTTCGAGGAGCTCCCGGATGTCATGCCCCGGCTCACCTCCGGGGAGCTGCCCGGGCTCTGCCACCGGGTGCTGTACGACACAGATTGACCTCTCCCCCAGCTGAAGCAGGGGGATCCACCCCTCACGGAGTGAGCTTCCTGTTTCACAGCCCGTCGCCGACCCGCTTTCACGGCGAGGGTTGGAGTACCAACCATCGGTCTTACACAAGCTCCACAGGCTCCATCCGCCAGCCCGGCGGTAGACCTGGCCAGCTTGGTTTTCGCCGACCGGGCGAGCTGATCGTAACATCTGTGGAGGAATCAGATGAGCCCCTGGCACCGTCCCGGCCCCGCGTCCCGTCCTGCGCCCCAGCAGCCCCGCCCGACGCCTGAACAGGGGAACGGAGCGGAAGCAGGAGAACGGAGCGCTGACGGCTGGGGAAACCACGAAAGAGGCCGGAGACAACGGGTAGGGACCAGCCGTAGTACAACGGGTAGGGAGCAGCCGTAGTACACGGCATGCCCCGGCCGGGGGCAGCCGCACCGTACGCACCGTACCTGGAGGGTTGTCCGTTGTTCACTGTCACTGTCCGCGATCACCTGATGATCGCCCACAGCTTCCGCGGGGAGGTCTTCGGACCCGCGCAGCGCCTGCACGGGGCCACGTATCTCGTGGACGCCACCTTCCGCCGCGCCGAGCTGGACGACGACAACATCGTCGTCGACATCGGGCTGGCCACACAGGAACTCGGCGCCGTGGTGAGCGAGTTGAACTACCGGAACCTCGACGACGAGCCCGGCTTCGTGAACACCAACACCTCCACGGAGTTCCTCGCCAAGGTCATCGCCGACCGCCTCGCCGAGCGGATCGAGAAGGGTGCGCTGGGCGAGGGCGCCAAGGGTCTCGCGGGCATCACCGTCACTCTGCACGAGTCGCACATAGCGTGGGCGAGTTACGAGCGTGGCCTGTGACCGGGACGACCGCGGAGCACATGCGCTCCGCGCGCTCCGTGCGCTTCGTGCTGCCGGGCGGCGTCGACGACCTGGCCCGGCCGAGCGGCGGCAACGCCTACGACCGCCGGATCTGCCGCGACCTGCCCGGCTTCGGCTGGCAGGTCCACCAGCACGCGATCGACGGCAGCTGGCCCCGGCCCGGCGCATCCGAGCGCGCCGAACTCACCCGCACACTGCGGGACCTGCCCGACGGCACGGTCGTCCTCCTCGACGGACTCGTCGCCTGTGGCGTCCCCGAGATCGTCGTCCCCGAGGCCGGACGGCTGCGCCTCGCCGTGCTGGTGCACCTGCCGCTCGCCGACGAGACCGGGCTGGAACCGGAGGTGGCGGCGGAGCTCGACGCCAAGGAGCGCGAGGTGCTGCGGGCGGTACCCGCCGTGATCGCCCCCAGCGACTGGGCCGTACGACGGCTTGTGTCCCACCACGGGCTCGCCCCCGACCGGGTCCATGCCGCCGCGCCCGGCGCCGACATCGCGCCCCTCGCCCACGGCACCGACGGCGTCTCCCGGCTGCTGTGCGTCGCCGCGGTGACCCCACGCAAGGGACAGCACCGGCTGGTGGAGGCTCTCGCGACGGTCACCGACCTGCCGTGGAGCTGCGTACTGGTGGGCGGGCTCGAACAGGACCCCGAGTACGTCGACCGCGTCCGCGGCCTGACCGGGAAGTCCGGCCTGGAGGACCGGCTGCACCTGGCCGGCCCGCAGTCCGGCGCCGCACTCGACGCCAGCTACGCCGCCGCCGACCTCATGGTCCTCACCTCCTGTGCGGAGCCCTACGGCATGGCCGTCACCGAGGCCCTCGCCCGCGGGATCCCGGTGCTGGTCACGGACGTCGGCGGACTGCCCGAGGCCGTCGGGCGCGCACCCGGCGGAGGGGTGCCCGGCATCCTCGTACCACCGGAGAGCCCCGCCGCCCTCGCGGCCGGGCTGCGCGGCTGGTTCGGCGAGGCCGACGTACGGCGCCGCCTCAAGGCCGCCGCCCATGGCCGCCGGGCCGCGCTGGACGGCTGGGCCAGGACAGCACGGAGCGTGGCCGGGGTACTGGGACGACTGCGGCACGAACCGCGAAAGGCGACATGACATGAGTACGACAAAGCCCCCCGCGGCCACCGGCGCCGCCGCCCTACTTCCGGGCACGTCTTCGGGCACGTCTTCGGGCACACCCCTCAGCCTGGCCGGACGAGGCGAGGGCACGGTCCCCGTGGCTCCGGGGGCTCCGGGTGAGGGCATGGCCTCTGCGGCTCCGGGCGGGGGCATGTCCTCTGCGGCTCCGGGCGGGGGCATGTCCTCTGCGGCTCCGGGCGGGGGCACGGCTCCCGGCCGTCCCGGGGTGAGGGCGGGGTCCCGGCTGTCCCGGGTGAGGGCATGGTCCCCGCCGTCCCGAGTGGGGGCGGGGTCCCGGCCGCTGCTCCCGAGGTGCATCAATACGCGCCCCAGTGGCTGGAGTTGCGTGAGCCCGCCGACGCCGTCGCCCGGGCCGCGGAGCTCCTCGGCCCGCTGCGGATCCGGCTCGCGAACCTGCCGGGACGGACCAGGACCACCGGTCTGGTCGTCCATGACCTCGGCTGCGGCACCGGCTCGATGGGCCGCTGGCTCGCGCCCCTCCTCGACGGCGCCCAGCAGTGGGTACTGCACGACCACGACCCGGACCTGCTGCGCCTGGCCACCGTGCGGGCGCCCCGCGAGGCCGCCGACGGCAGCCCCGTCACGGTCACGACGCGGCGCGGCGATCTCGCCCACCTCACGGAGACCGACCTGGCGGGCGCTTCGCTGGTCACCGCTTCCGCGCTGCTCGACGTGCTCACCCGGGACGAGATCGACGCGCTCGCCGCGGCCTGTGCGGACGCCGGGTGCCCGGCCCTGCTGACGCTGTCCGTCACCGGCCGGGTGGAGCTCACCCCCACCCACCCCCTGGACGCCGAGATCGCCGAGGCGTTCAACGCCCACCAGCGCCGGGGCGGCCTGCTCGGCCCCGACGCGGTCGACGCGGCCTGTGAGGCCCTCTCCCAGCGGGGCGCGACCGTGCGGGTACACCCGAGCCCCTGGCAACTCGGGCCCGTATACGCCGCGTTGACGCAGGAGTGGCTGCGCGGCTGGGTCGGTGCGGCAGCCGAACAGCGCCCGGAGCTCGCGGCGCGCACCGAGTCGTACCTGGCGGAGCGTCTGAAGGCGTGCGCGGCGGGTGAGTTGCGGGTGGTGGTCCACCACAGCGACATCCTGGCCCTGCCCCGGCCGACGGGTGGGATGCCATGAGCGTGCCTGGGGAGGAGCCGGTCGAGGCAGTCGAGGCACACGTGCGGGCCGGTGCCCTGCGCACCCACTTCGCCCTGCGCACCTACTTCGCCCCGCGCACCCACTTCGCTCTGCGCACCCACTTCGGCACCCTCGCCGGGACCGCCCTCCTGGGAGTGCTGGTCTGGCGGTTCGGCACCGGAGTCTTCCTCGACGGGCTGCGGCGGATCGACGCCACGACCCTTGTCACCGCGCTCGCGATCGGCGTACTCACCACGGTGTTCAGCGCCTGGCGCTGGTGCGTGGTGGCGCGCGGCCTGCGGATCCGGCTGCCGCTGGGCCAGGCCGTCGCGGACTACTACCGCGCGCTGTTCCTCAACGCGGCCCTGCCCGGCGGCGTCCTCGGCGACGTCCACCGCGCGGTACGGCACGGGCAGAGCGCCGGAGACATGGGGCGCGGTATCCGCGCGGTGGTGCTGGAGCGCACCGCGGGGCAGGTCACGCTGGCCGTGGTCGGCGTCACGGTCCTGCTGACCCAGCCCTCACCGGTGCTGCACGAGACCCGCCAGGCCGCCGCCCTGCTGGGCCTCACCGCACTCGGCGGGTTCGCGACCTGGGCCGGGATACGGGCGGGGGTACGGGGCACGGGCCGCACGGGCCGGGGCACGGGCCGGAGCAGGGGCTGGATGGGCCGGGCCACGGGCCGGATGGGCCGGACGGCCGGACCATCCCGCCGGAGCCGCGCCATGCGCGCCATGCGCGCCGAGGCGCGCGACGCGCTGCTCGGCCGCGGCAACTGGCCCGCCGTCCTGATCTCGTCCGTCGTGGTGCTGGCCGGGCACGTCACGATGTTCCTGGTCGCAGCCAGGGTCGCGGGATCCGCCGCGTCGGTGGCCGAGTTGGTGCCCCTCGCGCTGCTGGCGCTGCTCGCCATGGGGCTGCCGTTGAACGTCGGCGGCTGGGGCCCCCGGGAGGGCGTCACCGCCTGGTCCTTCGGCGCGGCAGGCCTGGGCGCCGCCCAGGGGCTGACCGTGGCCGTGGTGTACGGGGTGCTCAGCTTCGCGGCTGCCCTGCCCGGTGTCCTCGTACTCGTCGCGCGCTGGTGCACGGGCCTACGAGCCACCGCGTCGCGTCAGGAGGACACGGCGGACTCCCCTGCCGGAGCGGCCGGAGCGGCCGGAGCGGCCGGAGCGGCAGGAGAACCGTACGAAACCCCGTCAGAGCGGTCAGAGCTGTCGGAGCTGTCGGAGGTAACCACGGAGAAATACGCTCCGAAGGCTTCGACCAGCCCCGCCAGAAGCTCCTTCCCCTTCCCGGCGGACGCCAGTGAAGGACGGCCGATGACACCGGACTCGGTGTAGGCGGACATGCCGAGGGAAAGGAGATGACGGCGGTCGTCGGCAAGGAAATCCGATGGTCTCATATCCGGGCCGGACCACTTCCGGATGGCAGTGCAGAAGTATGGAGGTCTCTATTTCTCCCGCATGCATATCGCTGAGCAGCGAGGTCGCCACGCCCGCCCGCTCCCGCGCGGCATCCCAGTCCTTCAGCGCCGGGAAGAGCGCCATGCGATGTCCCTCGCGCGGTGGATTCCTGCACGACATTGCCCAGGACGTAATTCCCGCCGTGCCCGTTGACCACGACCAGCGCCTCGACGCCCGACCGGCGCAGCGAGGCCGCGATGTCCCGTACGACCGCGTGCAGGGTCACGGCGGAGATGCTGACCGTGCCCGGCCAGGCCGCGTGCTCGTGCGAGCAGGAGAGGGTCACCGGCGGCAGCAGGTGCACCGGGTACGCGGCCGCGATCTCCCGGGCTATCGCGCAGGCGACCAGCGTGTCCGTCGCCAGCGGCAGGAACGGACCGTGCTGTTCGAAGCTGCCGACGGGCAGAACGGCGACCTGCCGGGCCACGCCCGCTCCCCGCGCCCGTACGTCCTCGGTGGTGTCCGCCGGCACCAGGCGGACACCCCCGGCAGCGGCCTCTCCGGAGCCGGAGCCGGAGCCGGAGTCGGCTGTGTTCCCGAATGTTTTCTCGAACTGCTCATGTTTTCACGGCCTTTCGTCTCTGCTTATGCTCCGACATTTTCACATGAGACCAGGGCTTACCAGACAGGAACCAGATCATGACAGAAAAAGTTGGCGTACTCGGCGCGAATGCCCAGTCCTCCGGTGCCGAACGCGTGGTGAATGCGCCTCTGCCCACCGTGTACGGCGACTTCGAAGCCGTCGGCTACCTGGACCAGGACCGCGGCGAGGAACAAGTGGCGCTGGTGTACGGCGACATCAGCGACGGAGGGACGTTCTCACCCGGCTGCACTCCGAGTGCCTGACCGGTGACGCGTTCGGCTCCCAGCACTGCGAGTGCGGCGACCAGCTCGACAGCGCGCTGCGGTCCATCGTCGCCGAGGGCCGCGGCATCCTCGTCTACCTGCGCGGGCACGAGGGCCGCGGCATCGGACTGCTCGCCAAGCTGCAGGCGATGAAGCTCCAGACGGAGGGCCTGGACACCGTCGAGGCGAACCTCGCGCTCGGGCTGCCCGTGGACGCCCGCGACTACCGGGTCGCGGCGGAGATGCTGCACGACCTCGGAGTCCGCTCCGTACGGCTGATGTCGAACAACCCGCGCAAGCGCGAGGCGCTGCTGCGGCACGGCGTCAAGGTCGCCGAGCAGGTGCCGCTGCTCATCACACCGTGCGAGGACAACATCGCCTACCTGCGCACCAAGCGGGAGCGCCTCGACCACTACCTGCCCCACCTGGAGGCGGCGGTCCGCTCTTCCTGTACGCCACCGGCTTCTTCGGCCACGGCTTCCTCCAAGCCCCGTCAGTCTCCGGTCACGGCTTCCTCCGAGCCCCGTCAGCCTCCGGCCACGGCTTCCTCCGAGGCCCAGCCGTCTCCGGTCACGGCTTCCTCCAAGCCCCGTCAGCCTCCGGCCACGGCCTCCTCCGACTCCGAGGCCCAGCCGTCTCCGGTCACGGCCTCCTCCAAGCCCCAGCCGTCGGAGGGATGATCCACGATCCGGTACGGCCTGTACCGGTACGGCCTGTACCGGTACGGCCTGTACCGATACGGCCTGTACCGGCCTGTACTTGGGCCGCGTACGCTTCGTCGATGTCAGCTTCTTGAGCGTCGAACGGTTCGCCGTTGACGCCGCACGACTGGAGGTCAACCTCGTATGAGCCAGTTTCACCTGTGGCTTCGTCACGAGACCCGCCCTACCGAACGCCGCACCCCGATCGTCCCCTCGGACGCCGCCCGGCTCGTCGGGAACGGGGTGACGCTGACGGTGGAGGAGTCTGTCCAGCGGGTCTTCCCGATCGAGGAGTACGAGGCGGTGGGGTGCCGTGTCGAGGCCGCGGGCTCCTGGGTCACGGCTCCCCGGGAGGCGGTGATCGTCGGGCTCAAGGAACTCCCGGACGAACCCGCCGAGTTGACGCACCGCCACATCTTCTTCGGGCATGCCTACAAGGGACAGCCCGGGGCGGAGGCGCTGCTGCGCCGGTTCGTCGCCGGAGGCGGGGAGCTGCTCGACCTGGAGTACCTGACCGACGACGAGGGACGCCGGCTCGCCGCCTTCGGCTACTGGGCCGGGTACATCGGCGCCGCCCTCGCGGTGCTCCACCACCGGGGCGCGCTCAAGGCCCCGCTCCGGCCTACGGCCAAGGAGGAGCTGGAGGAGCGACTGCGCACGTCCGAGGGTGAGTTGAGCGCGCTGGTGATCGGCGCTCTGGGCCGCAGCGGCCGGGGCGCGCGGGCGGCGCTGCACGAAGCCGGGACCGACCCCACCTGCTGGGACCTGGCCGAGACCCGCGACCTGGACCGGCGGGCCCTCCTGGGCCACGAGCTGATGGTCAACACCGTCCTGACGACCCGGCCCGTCCCGCCCTTCCTGACGGACAAGGACCTCGACGGACCGGACCGCAGGTTGCGGACGATCTCGGACGTCACCGTCGATGTCGGCTCACCCGTGAACGTCCTGCCGGTCTACGACACCGCCACGGACTGGGAACACCCCGTACGGCGCCTGCGCGAGCAGCCCCCGCTCGACCTCATCGCCATCGACAACCTGCCGTCCCTGCTCCCCCGCGAGGCCAGCACCGGTTTCTCCGGCTCGCTGCTGCCCCACCTGCTGGACTTCGGTGCCCCCGGGCCATGGGGGCGTTGCCTGGCCCGCTTCCACGAGGCGTCGCGTGTATCCGGTATCACAGGAGAAGAGTCCGACCATGCCTGAGACAGCCCTGACCACGACCGTTCCCGCGAGCGTTCCCACGGCCGTTCCCGCGAGCGGCACCGTCCACTGGATCGGCGCGGGCCTGTCCACCGGCAGTGGCCTCGCCGCCCTGTGCGACAGAGCCGCACGCGTACGGCTCTGGCACCGTAGCGAGGAACGCGCCGAGCACGCCCTGGCAGCCCTGGGCCTCACGGGCCGCGCCGAGCCCCGCGCGTACACACTCCCCGCCCTCGCGGCCGAACTCGCCCCCGGCGACGTGGTCGTCTCGATGCTGCCGGCCCCGGAGCACGCGCCACTGCTGGGCACCGCCATCGAGCGGCGGGCCCATTTCGCCTGCTCCAGCTACGTATCGGACGCGGTCCTCGACCAGATACCGGCGGCCCGGGCCGCGGGCCTGACCGTCCTCACCGAGGCGGGCCTGGACCCGGGCATCGACCACCTCTTCGCGCACAGTCTGATCGGGCGGGCCGAGCGGGCCGTCGGCGCCGACACCGCGGCCTCGTACGTCCTCACCTCGTACTGCGGCGGCATCCCGGCTGTACCGAACGACTTCACGTACCGCTTCAGCTGGGCACCGGCGGGGGTCCTGAACGCCCTGCGCGCACCGGCCCGCTATATCGAGGACGGCACGGAGACGACGGCGGCCCGCCCCTGGGAGGCGACCCGCCCCCACGCCATCGACGGCGAGACCTTCGAGGCCTACCCCAACCGCGACAGCGTCCCCTTCCTCGGCCAGTACGCTCTCCCGCCCGCCTGGAAGCCCCGCACCTTCGTCCGCGGCACCCTCCGCCTCGACGGCTGGCGCACCGCCTGGGCGCCGGTCTTCGCCGAGCTCGAACGCGGCGACGACGAGCGCATCGCCGCGCTCGCCCGGGAGCTGGCGGCGACGTACCCCACCACCGAGGCCGACCGCGACCGCGTGGTCCTCGCGGTGTCGCTCGAGGTGACGGGCGGATCGGGGGAGACCTGGTCGGGCCGCTATCTGCTCGACGCCCTCGGCACCGCCGAGGAGAGCGCCATGGCCCGCTGCGTCTCCCGGCCCCTCGCCCTCGGCGTGGGCCACATCCTGGACGGCTCCCTCCCGCCGGGGCTGAGCCGGGCGGCGGAGACAGCGGGACGCTCGGAGGAATGGCTGACCGAACTGGCGGAAGACGGGGTGAAGTTCACGTACCGACAGAGCGCGGACTGACAGGGGGCGGACCAGCAGGGCGCGGACCGGCAGGGTGCGGACCGGCAGGGTGCGGACCGGCAGGGTGCGGACCGGCAGGGCGCGGACCGGCAGGGCGCGGACCGGCAGGGAGTACGGCGCCGCGCAGAGCGACGGCGTACATCTCGTCCGCGTCCAGGCGGCGCAGCTCCTCGGCGATCAGCTCGGAGGTGGTGCGCACCTTCAGGGCGAGGGTGCGTGCGGGCTGCCCCGGCAGGGTGAGCGTGGCCATCGGGCCCTCGGGGCGGTCGATGAGGATCTCGCCCTTCCCGGTCCTGAGCCGTACGCCCGTGACGACCGGCCCCGCGGTGACCACCCGCTCGACGGGCACCCGCAGCCGCGCCTGAAGCCAGCGGGCCAGCAGCTCGGCGCTCGGGTTCTCGGCCTCGCTCTCGACGGCGGCCGAGAGGATCTCCGTACGGGCCTGGTCGAGGGCCGCGGCCAGCATCGAGCGCCAGGGCGTCAGCCGGGTCCACGCCAGGTCGGTGTCACCCGGCGCGTACGATCTGCCCCGCTGCTCCAGCGCCACGAGCGGGGCCTCGACGGCGTACATGTCGGTGATCCGGCGCTGGGCGAGGGCGCCGAGCGGGTCCTTCGCGGGCACGTCGGGCGCGCCCACCGGCCACCAGAGGACGACCGGCGCGTCGGGCAGCAGCAGCGGCAGGACCACGGAGTCGGCGTGGTCGGACACCTCGCCGTACATCCGCAGCACGACCGTCTCGCCGGTGCCCGCGTCGGCACCCACGCGGACCTCCGCGTCCAGGTGCGGCCCGGTGCGGTCGCGCGGGGTGCGGGCGTGCCGCTTGATGACGACCAGAGTGCGCGAGGGGTGCTCGTGCGAGGCCTCCTCGGCTGCCTTGACCGAGTCGTACGCGTTCTCCTCGTCGGTCACGACGACCATCGTCAGGACCATGCCCACGGCGGGCGTGCCGAGGGCCCGGCGCCCCTCCACGAGCGCCTTGTTGATCTTGCTTGCCGTGGTGTCGGTCAGGTCGATCTTCATGGCTTGCGCCATCTCCGTCCGTCTTGTGCGGGGTCTGTCTTGTGCGAGGTCCCTCTTGTGCGAGCATCTCGTCGGCTCAAGGATGGCGCCATCGAGCCGTACCCGTACGTCCAGGATCAGGCGTCCGTACGCCTCCGGCTGCCACCCCAGGGCCCGTGAGATACCGCGCGTGAGATACCGCGCGCCGCGAGCCGTAGGGCGGGGAACAGCGCGGGGACGCGGGGATCCGGGCGCCGAGCTACCGTGGGCGTTCCTGCCCCGAAGTTCCCGAAGTTCCCGAAGTTTCCGGAGTTCCCGAAATTCCCGAAGTTCCCGGAGGAGTGATGAACGTCGACGAACTGGTGGCCATCGACGTCCACACGCACGCCGAGGTCTCCTCCAAGAAGGGCACGTCGTCCCTGGACGACGACCTGCACAACGCGTCGTCCGCCTACTTCAAGGTCGAGGGCAAGCGCAAGCCCACCCTGGAGGAGACAGCCGCGTACTACCGCGAGCGGAAGATGGCCGCCGTGATCTTCACGGTGGACGCGGAGTCCGCCACCGGCACCGAGCCCGTCCCGAACGAGGAGATCGCCGAGGCCGCCGCCGCCCACCCGGACGTGCTGATCCCCTTCGCCTCCATCGACCCCTTCCGCGGCAGGGCGGGCGTGAAGCAGGCCCGGCGCCTGGTCGAGGAGTACGGGGTGAAGGGCTTCAAGTTCCACCCCAGCGTCCAGGGCTTCTTCCCCAACGACCGCTCGGTGGCGTACGACCTGTACGAGGTCATCGAGGAGACGCGGCACCATCGCCCTCTTCCACACCGGACAGACGGGCATCGGCGCGGGGGTACCCGGCGGGGGCGGGATCCGCCTCAAGTACTCCAACCCCCTGCACGTGGACGACGTGGCCGCCGACTTCCCCCACCTGAAGATCATCCTGGCGCACCCGTCCTTCCCCTGGCAGGACGAGGCCCTCGCCGTGGCCACCCACAAGCCGGGCGTCCACATCGACCTCTCCGGCTGGTCGCCGAAGTACTTCCCGCCACAACTCGTGCAGTACGCGAACACGCTGCTCAAGGACAAGGTGCTCTTCGGCTCCGACTACCCCGTCCTCACCCCGGACCGCTGGTTCGCGGACTTCGAGAAGTTGCCCATCAAGGACGAGGTCAAGCCGAAGATCCTCAAGGAGAACGCCGCCCGACTGCTCGGGCTGACCCCACCGTAAGAGGCACCCATGTGCTCTTCCCCATGCGAAGACAGACAGGGGCAGGAAGACAGACAGGGGCAGGAAGACAGAACAGGGGCAGACAGATGCGCAATGAGGGACTGGGATCCTGGCCCGCCCGCCGGGCCCGCAAGACTCCCGGGCGTACCGCCCTGATCCACGGTGACACCCACCTCACCTACGCCGAGCTGTACCAGCGCACCACACGTCTCGCCCACGCGCTGCGGGCCCTGGGTCTGCGCCGCGGCGACCGGATCGCCTATCTGGGCCCCAACCACCCGTCCTTCCTGGAGACCCTGTTCGCCGCAGGCACCCTCGGCGTGGTCTTCGTCCCCCTCAACACCCGCCTCGCCGGGCCCGAGATCGCCTACCAGCTCGCCGACTCCGGCGCCAAGGCGCTGGTGTACGCGCCCTCGCACGCCGGACTCGTCGCGGGACTGCCGGACGGCACGGAGGCCCGCACGGACGGGTACGGCACGGAGGCCCGCACGGACGGGTACGGCACGGATGCCCGCCCATACGGCACGGAGGCCCGCACGTACATCGAGCTCGGCGCCGAGTACGAGGCGCTGCTCGCCGGGGCCGGGGCCGGGGCCGGGCACGAGCCGATCGACCAGACCGTCACGCCCGACGACACCTGCGTCATCATGTACACCTCGGGCACGACGGGCCGCCCCAAGGGCGCGATGCTCACGCACTCCAATCTGACCTGGAACGCGATCAACGTCCTCGTCGACCAGGACCTGATCACCGACGAGCGCGCCCTGGTCTCCGCCCCGCTGTTCCACACGGCCGGACTGAACATGCTCACGCTGCCCGTGCTGCTCAAGGGCGGTACCTGCGTCCTGGTGGAGGCGTTCGACCCGGCAGCCACCTTCGACCTGATCGAACGGCACCGGATCACCTTCATGTTCGGGGTGCCCACGATGTTCGACCAGGTGGCCCGGCACAAGCGCTGGGCCACCGCGGACCTCTCCTCCCTGCGGATGCTCAGCTGCGGCGGCTCACCTGTCCCGACCCCGCTCATCGCCACGTACCAGGAGCGCGGACTCACCTTCCTCCAGGGGTATGGCATGACCGAGGCCGCGCCCGGCACGCTCTTCCTGGACGCCGAACACGCGGTCAGCAAGGCGGGTTCGGCGGGCGTGCCGCACTTCTTCACCGAGGTGCGGGTCGTACGGCCCGACATGTCGCCCGTCACCGTCGGTGAGCCCGGCGAGGTCGGCGAGGTCGTCGTCCGCGGACCGAACGTCATGCCCGGCTACTGGGGGCTGCCTGAGGAGACGGCCGCCTCCTTCGCGGACGGCTGGTTCCGTACCGGTGACGTGGCCCGGGTCGACGATGACGGCTACGTCCACATCGTCGACCGCGTCAAGGACATGATCATCTCCGGTGGCGAGAACATCTACCCCGCCGAGATCGAGGACCAGCTCCTCACCCACCCCGACATCGTCGAGTGCGCGGTCATCGGCGTGCCGGACGAGAAGTGGGGCGAGGCACCGCGCGCGGTCGTCGTCCCGCGTGAGGGAGCCTCGCTGGACCCCGCCGAGGTGCTGGCCTCACTGGCCGGCCGCCTCGCCACGTACAAGATCCCCAAGTCGGTCGTGATCGCCGACGAACTGCCGCGCACCGCCTCCGGCAAGCTGCTGAAGGCACGGGTGCGCGAACGCTACGGGAACAGCTGACTCTTCATCACCCGACCCTTCATCACCCAACTCATCACCCGACCCTGCATCACTCGACTCTTCATCAACTCGCTTGCAAGGAGCGCTATATGAGCATCACCGTGAACGGGATCGACGAGCTCAAGGAGCTCGCCGGCAGTGATCTCGGTACCAGCGGGTGGATCGAGGTCACCCAGGAACGCGTCAACACCTTCGCCGACGCGACCGGGGACCACCAGTGGATCCACGTGGACCCCGAGCGGGCCGGGGAGGGGCCGTTCGGCGCCCCCATCGCGCACGGTTACCTGACCCTGTCGTTGTTCGTTCCGCTGTTCACCGAGCTGCTGGACGTGCGGGGCGTGACGACGAAGGTCAACTACGGGCTGAACAAGGTGCGGTTCCCCTCACCGGTGAAGGTGGGCTCCCGGATCCGGCTGGTGGGGAAGCTGACGCAGGTCGAGGAGGTGCCGGGCGGGGTGCAGATCACCGTCGACGGCACGATCGAGCTCGAGGGCGGTACCAAACCGGCGGCGGTGCTGCAGAGCCTGTCGCGTTTCTACACGTGAGCGCTCCGCCGGGAGCGGCGTAGGGCCCCCGCGCTGTAGGGCCCCGTGCCATAGGAGACCCGCGCCGTGGGGAGGACCGTAGGGCCCCAGCGCCGTGGAGCCCCAGCGTCGTAGGGCCCCCGCGCCGCGGGAAAAGCCGTCGTCACAGAAGCACAGAAGCTCGAGCCGTGACCTTGTGAAGGTGCGAGGGTGCGAAGGTGTGAAGGTGGGAGGTGCCGTGAAGCTGACGATTCTGGGCGGCGGCGGGTTCCGGGTGCCGCTCGTGTACGGGGCGCTCCTCGGCGACCGCGCCGAGGGCCGGGTCACCGTGTCGTCCTGCACGACCTGGACGCGCGGCGGCTGTCCGCCGTGACCCGCGTCCTGGCCGAGCAGGCGGCCGGCGTGCCCGACGCGCCCGAGGTGACGGCCACCACCGACCTCGACGAGGCCCTGCGCGGCGCCGACTTCGTCTTCTCCGCGATCCGCGTCGGCGGCCTGGAAGGGCGCGCGCACGACGAGCGGGTCGCCCTCGCCGAGGGCGTGCTCGGCCAGGAGACCGTCGGCGCGGGCGGCATCGCGTACGGCCTGCGCACGGTGCCCGTCGCCGTGCGACATCGCCCGGCGGGTGGCCCGGCTCGCCCCCGACGCCTGGGTCATCAACTTCACCAACCCGGCCGGCCTGGTCACCGAGGCCATGTCCCGCCACCTCGGCGACCGTGTGATCGGCATCTGCGACTCGCCGGTCGGCCTCGGCCGCCGTATCGCCCGCGTACTCGGCGTCGCGGACCCGCGCGAGGCGTGGATCGACTACGTCGGCCTCAACCACCTCGGCTGGGTCCGCGGCCTGCGCGTCGCGCGGCCGCGACGAACTCCCGCGCCTGCTCGCCGACCGCGACCTGCTCGGCTCCTTCGAGGAGGGCAAGCTCTTCGGCGCCGAGTGGCTCCAGTCGCCTGGGCGCGATCCCGAACGAGTACCTGCACTACTACTACTTCAACCGCGAGGCCGTACGCGCCTACCAGGAGGCCGAGAAGACCCGCGGCGCCTTCCTGCGCGACCAGCAGGCCCACTTCTACGAGGAGATGCGGCGCCCCGACGCCGACGCCCTCACGACCTGGGACCGCACCCGCGCCGAGCGCGAGGCCACGTACATGGCGGAGAACCGCGAGACGGCGGGCGCCGGCGAGCGCGACGCCGACGACCTCTCCGGCGGCTACGAGAAGGTCGCCCTCGCCCTGATGCGGGCCATCGCCCGCGACGAGCGCACCACCCTGATCCTCAACGTCCGCAACCAGGGCACCCTCTCACGTCCTCGACACCGAGGCCGTCATCGAGGTGCCCTGCCTCGTCGACGCCAACGGCGCCCACCCCGTCGCCGTCAGACCCGCTGCCCGACCACGCCACCGGCCTGGTCTGCGCGGTGAAGGCCGTCGAACGCGAGGTCCTGGCCGCGGCCGAGTCGGGCTCGCGTACGACCGCGGTGAAGGCCTTCGCGCTGCACCCGCTCGTCGACTCCGTGAACGTCGCCCGCAGGCTGGTCGAGGGCTACACCGGCCGTCCACCCGGGCCTGGCGTACCTCAAGTAGAGCCCTCACCTCATGGCTGACGTAGGAGGGGTCGAAGCCCATGGCCAGCGCTCATGTCCGCTTGGACATCGGGAGGGGCCCGTTTCTGCGTTGGGGAGCACAGCTCATGCCGCATCGTCGATCTCGGCCATAAGAAGCCGCAGCGTCAGAGAGTGCTTTTCTGGAGGGAGCGCATTAAATGCCCTCCGGGCATACTCCGCCCCGCCTTTCTTGTCGCCGGACCGAGCGAGCAGGAGCCCCTTGTGCATTTCGAGGTGGGTTGCAAACCTGGGCAGCGAGTCGGGCAATTCGCGTAGGGCTGCTTCTTGCGCCTCGATCGCCGTTGCTTCGTCGCCCAGTCGTGCGGCGAGTAGCGAGACGAATACGTTCATACGCCACCACGGAACGGCGTAGTCCGAGACCTGGTCATCCGACCCGGCAGCATCGAATACCCTGCGCCCATCCGCTAGAAGCGTTCGGGCCGTTTCACTGTCGCCCTGGATCGCGGCAGCATGAGCCTTCCCCATGAGGGCGTTCAAGAGCCCCAAGGACGGCCTGTCGCTGATCGCAATCGCCTGATCGGCAAGCATGTTGGCAACGCCGAGTGAGGCACCCTCGTACCCGAGCGCGACAGCCGCACGCCCCCGTACCCAGACGCGAGCGTGATCGTCTCTGGATTGGTCGGCAGCCTCAGCCGCGAGTCGGTACCAACTGACTGCTTTCGCTCCGTCGGACCCTGGGAACGTCTTTGCGTACAAGGTCATGAGACGGGCGGCCACTGACCACAGACGCGGTTCCTCCAGTTGCTGCTGGACTGTCACTAGTTCGCCGGTTACTCGGCGTTGAATGTCCGCGGCACCGAGGCTCATGTATTCAGTGCCGTAGGTGGTCAGCTTGCTTTCCCAAGCGTCTACGGTCGGCCCTCCGCGTAGCCGTGAAGCAAACCCGGTGCTGAGTAGATCTGAAGCCACCACGGGCGCTATTGCCGTGACTGCTGTGTCGGTGAGGAATGTACGACGTCTCACTTCACCTTCAAGTACGGCTAGGGGAACGTCCAGGACGGCCGACAGGCACCGGAGGTAGAAGCACCCCGGCCTCACCTTGGAACGCTCCCAACGGCTGATGTACTCCCGGTTCAGCCCGGTCCCGAAAGCTTTGTTGATCTCGTCCGCCAGCCGTCCCTGGGACCATCCTCGCGCCTCGCGCAGGTCTCTGATCAATGTGCCGATGGCCATGGGTTCATCTTGCCCCTACTCCTGCCACTAGGCGGCCGTCTTACGGGTCGTCAGCCTGGACGGACGCAAGAGACCCCGGCGACGCCTGCCAGCGCCCCGGGGCATGGACCACCTGAAGGAAGCAGGCAGCCACTCATGTACGTATCACGAACCCTTGAACGAGTGAGGGCGGCCCTGTTCGGCCGACATACCCCCGGCAGACACAGCAGCAGCACCTACGTGCCACCCGCAGTGTCCCAGGCGTCCTCTCACCGGCCGTCGCCGGACGTCTACGGCACGTGGCTGGTCGTCGCACGCAGGCGCCGCAGCGAACGGCACGCCGCCCTGCCCGTACCAGCGACGCAGCCACAGCCGCAGCCGCGCGCCGAGTGGTTCCCGTCGCGGCCATGGGAGGCAACGGGCCTGGTCAGGCCCTACGTGCTCGCTCAGTGCGACCCGCCGAGGAACACCCGCTCAGGCGTCCAGGCAGACCCGTGGGGAGACGCCCGATGAACGACGAAAGGACCGGCGAAAGGGCCGGGGCAGCCGTGCGGCAAGCCGAACTTCCCATGCTGCGCGCCTACCGCCTGTGGTTCGAGCACACCCGCAAGTGCGCCTACAGCTGCCAGGGTGCAAGCACGGCCCAGGACGGCTGCGAGACCGGGCGGGAACTGTGGGGCGCCTACCGCCTCGCGCGGATCGGGGGGACGCCATGACCTGGGAGATCGAACGCACCCCGGGCAGCCGTGTGCGCCGCACCGACGGCGACCGGCTGGCCGTTCCCCTGCGGCTGTCCCGGAACGGGGAGCACGCGACGGACGCCGTACTGACGCTGTCCGTGGTCGAGGCGGAGCACCTGCACGCGGCGTTGTGCCGCGCGCTCGACGGGCACCCGGCGCCCGCGAACGCGCCCGACTGCCGTACGGGGCGTACGGGGGTCGTGCCTGCCGAGGCGGGCGCGGGCGGCAGGGGGGCGCTGTGACGCGTTCGATCATCAAGGCTGCCGAGTGGACGCTGGGGCCGGAGACCGGCGAGGGTGCCCCGCAGGGCATCTATTCCGCGGAGTGCCTGATGTGCGGGGCACAGGCACGGCCAACTGACAATGAACGCTTGCCAGTTGAAGTGTGGGCGCTGAAACACACGGGCCTGCATCCCACCCACCGGCAGTACCAGGCCACGGCAGAGACCTTCTGGCGCGTGACTCCGGCAGAAGGAAACCCCTACCGCGAGAGCGCCACACAGGGCACCTGAGCACCCGCGGCACCAACCCCCGGCGGCTGCCGCTTCCGGGGCGCCGCGAGGCGCGGGGGGCAGCAACGCGCGCCCCGTCCCGGTCTCCCGTCCGGGACGGGTAGCGTCCCCGACTGTGCGAGCAAGGCGCGCAGCCGGGGGCGCCTTGCTGTGCGCAGGGATCACGCCACACGGTCACGGCACGGCTCCACCCCGGCCACCCCCGCCTCGTACAGCGCATGCTCCACCGCTACTGGCGCCAGCCCCTCCAGAGGTGGGTCGAGGAGTTCACCGCCGGAGGCTTCGCCATCGAACACCTGGTGGAGCACCGCCCCGGCCCGCAGATGGCCCACCGCCATCCCCGCGCATACGCCAAACTGTCCCGCGAGCCCGGATTCATCGCCTTCCGGCTCGCCAAGATCACCCCACACGCCCCTTGACCGACGGACACGACGAACACGACGAACGGGTACTTCGCCATGCTGACCTGCGAGAACACACCATGACCTCACCCACCCTGGCCGTCGTGAGCGGAGGCCCCGGCACGGGGAAGACCACCCTCGCTCACGCCCTCGCCCACGAACTCGGGTGCCCCGCGATCATCCGGGACGAGATCAAACAAGGCATGGTCATGTCCGCCCCCGGCTACCAGAGTGGTGGGGACGATCCTCTCAACTACCCGACGTTGGACGCCTTCTTCGGCGTACTGAAGGTGCTTCTCCAGGCCGGGGTGACGGTCGTGGCCGAAGCCGCCTTCCAGGACCGGCTGTGGCGGCCGAACCTGGAACCGCTCGCGGACCTCGCCCAGATCCGTGTCATCCGCTGCACCACGCCTGCCACGATCGCCCACGACCGCATCGTCCAGCGTGCCGAGGAGAACGCCCACCGGGCCGCGCACGGCGACCATGACCTGCTCGAAGCGATCGCCGCGGGGGAGCATGCGCTGGAGTCCTTCGTGCCGATCTCCCTTGACGTCCCCACGCTGACGGTGGACACCTCCCACGGCTACACCCCGAACATCGAGGACATCGCCACCTACGTACGGACAACCGTGGCAAAGGGAGTCCCTGGGGGAGGAGAAGGGTAGGGGCGGCTGGGGCCGGCCGGGGCGGGTGTGCGCGTCGGGTTTCCGTCATGCCAGAAACCGGGAAGACGCCTGTAAAGCGTTGGGAGTTGACGAAGATATGATCTGGCCGAAAGCGGTAAAGGATCGAATCAAGACCGGTGGCGACCGGGAAATCATCCGCTCCTACCCGTACCGGTCTGCCTGCCCTTCCCATGCGTGGGGCGAGTTGATCGCCGACGCGACGGAAGAACTGTTCTTCGCTGGTTACACGAACTATTTCCTGTGGCTTGATCAGCCTGCGTTCGTTGCCACTCTGCGTCAGAAGCTAGGCAGCGGATGCCGCGTGCGTTTTCTCCTCGGCGACCCGGACGGAGAGGTGACGCGCAATCGGGAGACGATCGAAGACGTGGCGCTCTCGGTGTCCACGCGTATCCGCATCACCCTTGAACATCTCGGAAAGCTGGGGGCACATGAGGGACTGGAAACGCGTTTCTCTGCCCCGGACGATGCCGCAAACCATGTATCCCTGTCAGTTTTCCGCTTCGACAGGGAAGCGCTGGTTACTCCGCACCTCGCGCGGCTGGTCGGGCATGACTCGCCGATGCTGCACCTTCGGAAGCACGAGCACGGTGGGATGTTCGATCGATTTGCCGAACACGCCGAGGAACTGTGGAGCAGGGGTGTACAAGTAGACCGGACGCCCGCAGCCTCATGCTGACCTGCGAGAACACCCTATGACCTCACCCACGCTGGCCGTCGTGAGCGGAGGCCCCGGCACGGGGAAGACCACTCTCGCTCACGCCCTCGCCCACGAACTCGGGTGTCCCGCGATCATCCGGGACGAGATCAAACAAGGCATGGTCATGCCCACTCCCGGCTGCACCCCGAGCATCGAGGACATCGCCACCTTCGTTCGGCGGGCCGTACTTGTCCGTTGATGCGTACGTGTGTTCTTGTGTTCCCATCCGGTTCTGTCCGGTTCTGGAGGGAGCGGGAGGGAGCGAGGGTGGAGTCAACGGCTGGCCGTCCGGGGAACCTGCTGGCCATCAGCGATCTGCACATCGGCTATCCCGAGAACCGCTCCCTGGTCGAGGAGATGCGCCCCGAGTCCGGCGACGACTGGCTCCTGGTGGCCGGCGACGTCTCCGAGAACGTGGCCGACATCCGCTGGGCCCTCAAGACCCTCGCCGGCCGCTTCGCCAAGGTCGTCTGGGCACCGGGCAACCACGAGCTGTGGACGCACCCCAGTGACCCCGTGAAGCTGCGCGGCGTCGAGCGGTACGAACACCTTGTGGCCCTGTGCCGGGAGCTGGGCGTCCTCACCCCCGAGGACCCGTACCCGGTGTGGGAGGGACCGGGCGGCCCCGCCGTCGTCGCCCCGCTCTTCCTGCTGTACGACTACTCGTTCCTGCCCACGGGCTGCGCGACCAAGGCCGAGGGCCTGGCCTACGCGCACGGCACCGGCATCGTGTGCGCCGACGAGAGGGTGCTGCACCCCGATCCGTACCCGAGCCGCGACGCCTGGTGCCGCGCCCGGGTCGCCGAGACCGAACGCAGGCTCGCCGACCTGCCCGCGGACCTGCCGACCGTACTGGTCAACCACTATCCCCTGGACCGGCACCCGACGGACGTCCTGCGCTATCCCGAGTTCGCGATGTGGTGCGGCACCCGGCTCACCGCCGACTGGCACCGCAGGTTCCGGGTCGAGGTGATGGTCTACGGCCATCTGCACATTCCGCGGACCACCTGGCTGGATGGGGTCCGCTTCGAAGAGGTGTCAGTGGGTTACCCCCGCGAGTGGCGTCCGCGCCCGGTACCGCCGGGGCGGCTGCGCCGCATTCTGCCGAGGGAGGTCGGAGCCGGTGATCGAGGAGTTGCTCCCGGAGTCGGTCGTGGTCGTGGAGGCACACGATGAGGCACACGATCACGATGAGGCTGCCGCTGCCGTCGGCCCGGTCGAGGGAACCGACGAGGTGGCGCTTTTCCCCGAGGAGGAAGAGGTCATCGCGAGGGCGGTGCCCAAACGCCGGCGTGAGTTCACCGCGGTGCGCGGCTGCGCACGCCGCGCCATGGCGAAGCTGGGCGTGCCCCCGCAGCCCCTCGTGCCCGGCGAGCGCGGCGCCCCCACCTGGCCGGACGGGCTGGTCGGCAGCATGACGCACTGCGCGGGCTACTGTGCCGCCGCGCTGGTCCGCGCCGCCGACCTCGCCTCCCTCGGTATCGACGCCGAGCCCCACCAGCCGCTCCCGGCCGGAGTCCAGGACGCCATCGCGCTCCCCGCCGAGCAGGCCCTCCTGCGCCGCCTGGCCGCCGACCGGCCCACGGTCCACTGGGACAGGCTGCTGTTCAGCGCGAAGGAGTCCGTCTACAAGGCGTGGTTCCCGCTCACCAGGAAGTGGCTGGACTTCTCGGAGGCCGACATCGAGGTGTACGCGGACACCGGCATCGGGTCGGGCGCCGGGTCGGGCACCTTCCGCGCCCGCCTCCTCGTCCCGGGGCCGGTGGTGGACGGCCAGGAGCTCGCGTCCTTCGAGGGCCGCTGGATCGTACGGCGGGACCTGGTGGCCACGGCCGTGTCGGTGCCCTTGCCGAGGGCGCGGGGGGAGGTCGCGAGATGAGCCCTCTGTCGTACGCCGAGCTGCACCGACA
Organism: uncultured Actinomycetota bacterium; assembly: GCA_963711935.1. Taxonomy (GTDB): domain Bacteria; phylum Actinomycetota; class Actinomycetes; order Streptomycetales; family Streptomycetaceae; genus Streptomyces. The sequence goes on along the minus strand of CAVQGD010000029.1, from coordinate 55,163 downwards.
ACTCGCCGCGGACATCGACGCGGCATTGGAGGCAGCCCTCGAAGGGCTCGGGCCGGAGGCGGACGCGGTCAGGAACGCGATCGCCGGACTCTTACGCCACCAGCAGATGAAGTACCCCCTGTCGGTGCTCCCGCTGCTCGTGCACGCCGCCGAGACGGGCGACCCCCGGCCGGCCGTCCCGCTGTCCGCCGTCCACCTGCTGTGGTGGACCTCGGCCTGCTACCTCGACGACCTGGCCGACAGCGGGGGAGCCCGCACACCCGAAGGGCTCGGCGCGGACGAGGCGCTGCTGGCGGCCGTCGTCGGTGGACAGTCGCTGCCCATACGCATCGTCCAGTCACAGCCGATGCCGGACGCCGTACGCAACGCCCTCACGGCCGAGATCGTCAACTGCTGGTTCCCTGCTGTGGAAGGGCAGCTCAGGGATCTCCGCGCAGACACCGGGGGCGCTGGGGGTGCTGGGGGTGCCGAAGGTGCTGGGGGTGCCGGAGAGACCAGGGGCGCTGGGGGTGCCGGAGAGACCGGGGGTGCCGAAGATGCCGGAGAGACCGGGGGCGCCGGGGGTGCCGGGGGTGTCAGTCGGGAGGCGGTCGTCGCGGCGTACCGGGGCAAGTCCGGTGCTCCGTTCGCGATGATCACGGCCATGGCAGCCCTGTGGGCGGGCGTGGACAGCGGGCGCACAAGGTTGTGGCGGGAGTTCGGTGATGTCTTCGGCATTCTGTGGCAGCTGTTCAACGACCAGGAGGACCTCCTCTCCGGCCGCCACGAGGACCTGCTGAACGGCACGGTGACCTATCTGCTGGCCTGTGCCCTGAAGGAGGCGGCACCCGGGGCGAGGGAGCGCCTGCACGCCCTGTCCGCCACCGCGAAGAGGTCCGAACAGGCGCGGCAGGACCTCACAGCACTGCTCCTGGCGCCCGCGGTGCTCCGCCGGTACGGGAAGGACCTCGGCACGTTCCGCGCTGAGGCGCACCGCATCCTCGGTGAACTGGGCGGCCACCAGGACTACTTGACGGCGCTGCGGCAGCTCGTGGACCAAGCCGCCGGACTGTATCTGCGGGCGACCGGCTGAGACGGTGGCTGGTGGAGACGGTGGTCAGCTGAGACGGTGGCTGGTGGAGACGGTGGTCAGCTGAGACGGCGACCGGCTGGCCGGTTCAGCGGGTCCGCTCAAGGAAGTCGCTTTTCGACCTGATCGCGGCCTGCTCCCGGGCGGCCGCTACGACGGGTGACTGACACAGGGCGAGGGACAGGCGCACGAGGTCGCGCGGACGGTCCGTCGACGGGGTGGGGGTGGGGGCGGTGCCGGTGCCGGTCTTCGCCGAGCTGATGACCAGGCCCTTAGGGTCGGCGGCCCGGGCCCGTACCGCCGCGGCCACCATCGCCGCGTCGGCCTCGGCCCGCGCCCGCTCGGGGGCGGAACCCGCCGCGAGGGCCGCGTCGAACGCCCTCGCCCGCACTTCGGAGTCGAAGTAGGGGTGCAGGTTCAGCATGCCGTCGTGGATGTCCGACTCGCGCCGTGTCACCTGCAGTTGGGCCGGTGACCACCAGGACATCCGCACCGCGCGGTCGCCCTGGTCCGCCACCGGCCTGAGCTCCCGCCACAGCGGCCCCAGCCTGCGGTACGTCGACCAGGTGCACCACGCGTCCCCGAGGCGCTGGCCGGCCAGTGGCAGGCAGAAGCCGAGCGCGCTGATCTGGGTTCCGGCGGAGGCCAGCACGGGCGCCACATGGGTGCTCAGGTCGTCCAGGTTCCCGCCGTTCCAGCGGGCCGCCACGGCGGTGAACTTGGTCAGCGCGTACAGGACGTACGACAGGAAACCGAACCCGATGACCAGCAGTCCCGCGCGCAGCCAGCCACGCACCTGGAGCGCCCAGCGCCAGCACATGACGACCATGGCGACGCCCGCCCCACTGAACGCGGCGAGGTAGAGGACGATCATCTCGCGGAGGAACGGCGTACTGGCGTAGTACGTGTCCAGATCCCGCAGCCGCTCCACCGGAGCGTCCCCGAGTACGAACAGCGTCACGATCGCCCCACTGACCGCGCCGTACGCGGCGGCCCACCGGCGCTTCAGACGGCGCGTCACCTCGGGCGGGCCGCCGCGCCAGTTGACGATCAGCACCAGGCAGGAGGCGCTGAAGGCGCTCAGCAGGACGTAGACGAGGGGGGCCGAGGCGTTCGTGACGCCGGTGAGGCGGTTGACCTCGGCGATCGTCGACGGGGCGGCGAAGCAGAACACCAGGCCGGCCAGCGTGACCAGCGCGCACACGGACCGCAGCAGCGGGTCACGCCGGTTGCGCAGCAGCGCGGGCGTCTTGACGGTGAGGACGATCGCCATCGCCATGGAGGGAAAGTAGTAGCTGGAGCCGTCCATGCGCGGCGGCTCAGCCCTGCGGCCCGCGGCAGCCGAGGGAGGCCTCGATACGGCCCGCGAGCCGGTCTCGCCGCACGGGTCCGCGCAGCGCCGAACCCGCCAGCCAGGTACGGCACTTGCTCGCCAGCAGCAGGCCGAAGCTCTCGGCGTCCTGCTCGTCCGCGCACGTCGAAGCGGGTGCGCGCGGCGACCTTCAGCACGGTCGCCCGCAGATCCGCCTCGTCGCTCAATAAGCGCGCCGCGACCGCGGCGCCCTCGACGTGGTGGCCGCAGTGCCCGGCGTGCATGTGCCACAGCTCGTGGCCGAGGATCACCAACTGGTGGTCGGGAGCGGTGCGTTCCTCGATGACGACGAGGTCCTGCTCGGCCATGTCGAGCCACAGCCCGCTGGCGGTACCGGGCGGGAACGCGGCCATACGGTACCGGACGGGTCGGCCGCGGCGTCTGCTCATGGTGCCGCACAGCGCGGCGTACAGGCCGGCGGGCTCCGCCGGTGCCGGGAGCGTGAGCTCGCCGACCAACTCGCCGCACAGACGGCGCATTTCCCTTCCGATGCTCACTGAGCTCACTGATCTCCCCCGGGTCAGGAATTGGGCGGGTCAGGAATGGGGCCGCTTGACGCTCTCCAGCAGCATGTCGAGCCACTCCGCCACCTTGTCGCGGTGCTGGTCGGTGGGCAACTGGGCCGCCCGCCAGGCGATGCCGCGCACACCGTGGTCCTGCAGCAGGCGCTCCAGCGGGTCGTGGGCGGCCGGGTCGGTCCGGTCGGTCCCGTCGGTCCGGTCGGTCCTCGGTCCGGTCGGTCCGGTTGGTCCGGTTGGTCCCGTCGCTCCGGGTGGTCCGGTCGGTCCGGTCGGTCCGGTTGGTCCCGTCGCTCCGGGTGGTCCGGTCGGTCCGGTCGGTCCGGTTGGTCCCGTCGCTCCGGGTGGTCCGGTCGGTCCGGTCGGTCCGGTTGGTCCCGTCGCTCCGGGTGGTCCGGTCGGTCCAGTCGGTCCCGGCGGTCCGGGCGGCCGCGCGCTCGTGGTCGGAGAGCTGCTGGAGGAGCTCCTGCTCGGTGCGCATGAGCGCGCTCGAGAGTGCCTCCGTGTCCTCGGCGGTGAGGAACCCGGCGTGCACTCTGAAGAAGCGCTGGATGGCGTCGCAGTGCTCCATCGTGGGGCGCCGGTCGCCATTGATGAGGGCCCCCGCCTGCTGGCGCGACATCCCCGCGCCGTCGGCGATCTCCTGCTGGGTGTACGTGCGTCCGTTCGGCTTGAGGCGGGTGCGGCGCAGCAGACCGAGCCGCTGCAGGAAACGGGCCTGCAGATCCGGTTCCCCGGCGGGCCGGCCGCTCAGCAGCGCCTTCACCACGGACTCGGGCACCCCGGAGGCCACCGACAGCCGCCGGGCGTCGAAAACCTCACGGTGCTCCACGCCCAGCCGGTCGGCGAGCGCGGTGACACGGGCCACGACGGCCGGCAGCAGAACCGTCGCCACAGCGTCCGGAATCTTGAAGCCATCCGTCACCGACAGATCTCCTACGTCTCTCTCAAGCCAATCTCACGAGGATGCGCAAACCGCCGGAACACGGGGCCCTGGACACCGGCAACCACCGTGAACTGCACGGAGACTAGCCCCTGACCGGAACGCACATCCAGGTCTCGCCACAATTGTGGCGAGATTCAGCCGTCAACGCTTCTGAAATGCCACGATAGTTGACACGACTCCTGGGTGGGCATCAGGGTGAGCATCAGGGTGGGCGTCAAGACGGGCAGCAGGATCAAGAAGCCGCGGGAAGGCCGCATAGGCCAAAGCCGCACAGACAAAAGCCGCACAGGCAAAAGGGGTGACCTCTCGGTGGCGTATCAGGCAGGTGGGCAGCGGTCCGCACCGCGCTCCGTCCCCCAGAGCCTCGAAATCCAGGCGTACTTGCAGGACTACGCCACGCTCCTGGAGGCCGTCCCCTTCCCGTCCGTCGTCTTCGACCACCGCTGGGACGTCGTCCTGTCCAACAGCGCCTACGAGAAGCTCTTCCGCCGCGTCGGCCCGCACCCGACCGCCATGCCGGGCGACAACTTCCTGCGGTTCGTGCTCTTCCACCCGGACGCCGCCACGGTCCTCGGCGAGCACGAGTCCAGCTGGTGCCTGCCGATGCTCGCCCACTTCGCCGCCGCCGTCGAGCGGCACGGCCAGGACCGCGGCCTGCAGTCCATCCGCCGGGACATCGCCCAGGACCCCCTCATGGACGCCGCCTACCAGCACGGCCTGCCGCACTGGATCCGTACGGTCGGCACCGGCGGCCGTCGAGCACGACGGCGCCGTACGCCCGGTGCTCCACCCCGACCCGCGCTGGGGCCGCACCGACTGCCGAGTCGTCGGCGAGACACCCAAGACCCTGCAGGACATGGGGTACCGGCGGATGACGCTGGTGCTGCGCGAGGCGCGGCGCCCGGCGGTGACTCCACACGGTCGGCCCCACGGCGTCCGGCGTCCGGCGAACCATCTCCGTGTGGTGCCCGCGCCGGAGGGATGAGCCCGTCCTGCGCGGCCGCACGCGTCCCGCACGCGTCCCGCACGCGTCCCGTACGCCGGCGACCGAGCTCTTCAGGAGGCGGCGGCCCCCCGCTTCGCGGCCTGGATCTGCTCATACACATGCGTACGCAACTCCGCGAACCTCACAGCGCCCCGCGTATGCAACTGGTCCCGTTCGGGCGGCAGATCGACCTTCAGCCGCTCCCGCACGACCGTGGGCGAAGCGGACAGGACCAGCACCCGCTCACCCAGGTACACGGCTTCGTCGATGTCGTGCGTGACGAACAGGATCGTGATGCCCCGCTCCCGCCACAGCCCGCGCACCAGGTCTTCGAGATCGGCGCGTGTCTGCGCGTCCACGGCCGCGAACGGCTCGTCCATCAGCAGCACCTCCGGCTCGTACGCGAGTGCCCGGGCGATGGCCACACGCTGCTGCATCCCGCCCGACAGCTGCCACGGGTACGCGCCCGCCGCGTCCGCGAGTCCGACCGACTCCAGGGCGTCCGCGACCAGCTCGCGGCGCCGCGCCCGGGTCAGCTTCTTCTTCCTGAGGGGGAGTTCGACGTTCTCGCCGACCCGCATCCAGGGGAACAGGCTGCGCCCGTACTCCTGGAAGACGACCGCCGTGCCGGGCGGCGGACCGTCCACCGCCCGCCCCTCCAGCAGTACCTCGCCCGAGGTCGGCGTCAGCAGCCCCGCCACGCACCTCAGCAGCGTGGTCTTGCCGCAGCCCGAGGGGCCGACCAGACAGACCAGTTCGCCCGCGTCGACGGTGAACGTGAGGTCGCGTACCGCCTCCACCCGGCGCCCGGAACCCTCGTAGACCTTCTTCAGGCCCCGTACGTCAAGCATGGACCGCTCCTTGCCCGGCTTCTGTTCCTGCTTCTGTTCCTGCTTCACGACGACCGCCGGGAGGACGCGCGCAGACCGTGGTACCAGCCGAGCACCCGCCGCTCGACCAGCCGGAAGAGCACCGACATCAGGAACCCGAGCAGACCGAGGACCAGGATGCCGGTCCACATGTCGGGGATCGCGAAGGAGCGCTGGAACTGGACGATGGTGAAGCCCAGCCCGTTGCCGGCCGCGAACATCTCGCTGATCACCATCAGGATGATGCCGAGGGACAGGGCCTGGCGCAGCCCCGCGAAGATCTGCGGGCTCGCCGACCGCAGGACCACATGGCGCAGGCGCGCCGGGCCCGTGATGCCGTACGAGCGGGCGGTCTGGGACATGACCGGGTCCACCGCCCGTACGCCCTCGACCGTGTTGAGCAGGACCGGCCACACACAGCCGCTCGCGATCACGGCGATCTTCATCGTGTCGCCGATGCCCGCGAACAGCATGATGACCGGTACGAGGACGGGCGGCGGCACCGCCCGCAGGAACTCCAGCACCGGTTCGCACACGGCCCGTACACGGCGGTACGAGCCGATGACCGTGCCCAGCGCGACACCCACGACGGCCGCCGAAGCGTAACCGGCCAGCAGCCGCAGCACACTGGGCAGGACATCGGCACGCAACCGCTCGCCCGTCCACACGTCCGGGAACGTGCTGAGGATCGTGCGCAGCGGCGGCCAGTACACGTCGGTGCTGCCGTCGGAGGCGAACCACCAGACGATCAGCAGCAGCAGGGGCAGCGCGAGGACGAAGAACAGCCGCAGGGCCAGGCGCTTCACCCCGCCACCCATACCGCCCCTCATTCCGCTCTCCGCCCCGCCACCCATACCGCCGCCAACCCCGCCAACCCCGCCACCCACACCGCCACTCACACCGCCACCTCCTCGCGCACCGACTGGTGCCAGGCCAGCGCCCGGCGCTCCACCGTCCGCGCGCCCACGTTGATCAGCAGCCCCAGCACCCCGGTGACCACCACCAGCGCGTACATCTCCGGCACGGCCTGAGAGCTCTGGGCGACCGCGATGCGCCGGCCCAGCCCCGGGGCGCCGATGACGAGTTCGGCGGTCACCGCCAGGATCAGTGCCACCGCCGCGGCCAGCCGGACGCCCGTCATGACGTACGGCAGGGCGGTCGGCCACAGCACGTGGCGGACCCGGGCCCAGGTGCCCAGGCCGTAGGAGCGGGCGGTCTCCTCGGCGACCGGGTCGACGTCCTGGACGCCGTACAGCGTCTGGAGCAGTACCTGCCAGAACGACGCGTACACCACCAGCAGGAGCACCGACCGCAGCTCCGTGCCGTACAGCAGAACCGCGAGCGGGATCAGCGCGACCGACGGGATCGGGCGCAGGAACTCGATCGTGGACGCGGTCGCCTCGCGCAGATACGGCGTGACCGCGATCAGCACGCCCGCGAGAATTCCGGCGGTCACCGCGATCGCCAGCCCCAGCGCCCAGCCGGTGAGCGTGTCCCCGAGCGCCGTCCAGAACCCCGGATCGCCGAGTTCGGTGCCGAGCGCGTCGGCGATACGGCTGACCGGCGGGAAGTAGTCCTCGGAGACGATCCCGGACCGCGGGAGCGCCTCGCACAGGACGAGGAAGCCCGCGAGCCCGGCCGCGCCCAGGGCGGCGTTCGTCAGCCCCGGGCGCGCCGTCCATCGAGGGCGCGCCGTCCGCCGAGGGGGCGCCGTCCGCCGGGGGGCGGCGACTTTGGCCCCGCGCCGTCGAGTGGGTTGTCCTTCACGGCAGCAGCTTGTCCAGGTCCGGGGCCTGCTTGAACAGGCCGTCCCGCTCGCCCAGTTCGGCCAGCCGCTCGATGGAGGCGCGGTCCGGCTCGGCGGGCCAGTTCGGCAGGGTCAGCTTGTCCAGCAGGGTGTCCGGGATCTTCGTGTACGTGGTGAGGATCTGGCGGACCTCCTCCGGGTGGCTGTCGGCGTACTTGAGGGATTCGACGGTCGCCTCCTGGAACTTCTTCACCGTCTCCGGGTTCTGCCGGGCGTACTGCTGGGAGGTGAAGTACATGGCCACGGTGAGATCCGGATGCACGTCGTAGAAGCTCGACGCGATGGAGGTGCCGCCCGCGGCCTTGACGGTGGTCAGCGCGGGCTCCGGCGTGCAGGCTCGCGTCGACCTGTCCGTTCTCGAGCGCGGCGGGCATCTGGTCGAAGGGAATCTCGACGAACTCGACCTTGGACGGGTCACCGCCGTCCTTGCGGACCGACTCCTTGATCGAGGCGTCGCAGATGTTCTTGACCGCGTTGACCGCGACCTTCTTGCCCTCAAGCTGCTTGGGGGACTTGATGGAGCTGCCCTTCTTCACCGTGGTGCCCATGAAATCGGCACCCTTCTCGGAGGTGGAGGCGGCGCCGTTCGCCACCGCCTTGACGGGCACGTTCTTGGACTGGGCGATCAGCAGGGACGTCGTGTTGCTGAAGCCGAACTGGAACTGGCCGGAGACGACACCGGGCACGATCGCCGCTCCGCCCTGGGCCGGCGTCATCTCCAGCTTGAGGCCGCGCTTCTCGTAGAAGCCCTGCTTCTGGCCCAGATAGAGAGGGGCGACATCCAGGATGGGAATGGTTCCGACCTTGAGCGTGGTGGTACCGCCCGATGCCGTGTCCCCGCTGTCCGACCCGGAGGAACCGGACGAACCGCAGGCCGTCGCGGCGACGAACACGGCGCCGGCCGCGAGACCGATGAGCAGACGACGCATGACTCTCCCTAGACCGTCAGCCAGCGCCACTGGGTGAACTGCTCCAGGTTGGCGCTGCCGCCGACGCGGGAGCCGTTGCCGGAGGCGCCCATTCCGCCGAAAGGGGCGTTCGGGGCGTCCTTGGCGCAGACGTCGTTGATGTGGACCATGCCCGTACGCAGCTGCCCGGCGACGCCGAGGGCCCGCGGTACGGAGCGGGAGTGCACGGCCGCGGTCAGCCCGTACTCGGTGTCGTTGGCGATCTCGACGGCTTCCTCGTCCGTACGGAAGGGGATGACCGGGGCGACCGGCCCGAAGATCTCCTCCGTGTACGCGGGCATGGCGCGCCCCACCCGGTCCAGCACCGTGGGCGGGTAGAAGAGCCCGTCGCGTTGCCCGCCGGTGAGCAGGCGGGCTCCGGCGGCGACGCTGTCGCCCACGATGCGCTCGATCCGCAGCACCTGGTGCTCGCTGATGACGGGGCCCAGGGCCACTCCCCGCGCGCGGGGGTCGCCGACCCGCAACGCCCGGGCATGCCGGAGCAGTGCCTCGGTGTACGGCTCCACGAGGGCGGCGTGGACGAGGTGACGGCCGGCCGCCACGCATGCCTGGCCCTGGTAACCGAAGGAGCTCAGCGCTCCGGCTGCCGCGGCGGCCTCGACGTCCGCGTCGTCGAGCACCACGAGCGCGTTCTTGCCCCCCAGCTCCAGGGCCACCCGCTTCGGCCCGGCACTGGCGGCGCGGGCGACCGCCCGCCCGGCCTCGGTGGAGCCGGTGAACGACACCATGGCGACATGGGGATCGGTCACGACCGCCCGGCCGGTCTCCGCGTCTCCGGGCAGGACATGGAGCAGCCCGTCCGGCAGTCCGGCCTCCTCGAAGAGGCACGCGACCAGGACACCGCCGGACACCGGGGTGTGCGGGTCGGGCTTGAGCAGGACAGCATTGCCCAGCGCGAGGGCAGGGGCGAGGGCGCGCAGGGCGAACAGCAGCGGCGCGTTCCACGGGTTGATGACGGCGACCACGCCCAAGGGCACCCGGTAGGCGTGACTGGCCCGGCCCGGGACGGTGGGAGTGAGGATCTCGCCCTGCGGGAGCAAGGCCAGCGCGGCGGCCTGGGCGAGCTGACCGAGGCCGCCGGTGATCTCGTAGTCGCCCTTGGCGGGCACCCCACCGGATTCCCTGACGATCCACTCGCGGACCACCTCGGTGTGCTCGCGCAGCGCCCCGGCCGCGCGGAGCAGTACCTCGGCACGCTCCCCAGGGGCGGTCCGGGCCCACGCCCGCTGGGCGCGGGCCGCCTCTGCCCCCGCTCGGGCCACGTCCTCGGGGGCGGCCACCCCCACCTCCGCCAGGGATGCGCCGGTGGCGGGCTCGGACACCTGGCTGGTGCCGCCCTCGGACACCCGCCAGCCGCCGCTGTAGATCCTTCCGGCCCACTCGGCCGCATGCGGCCAGGTGTCCTGAGCACCGGCAGTCATGAGCCCTCCCGCGTCCGCCTTAATTGTTTGTTTGCATTCTTATTGTTTGTTCGCGTGCTTTGCACGTTCTGTAATTTTCACAAGTTTTAGAATGAATGCCACACTCTGTCGGTCCGGTGCCGCTGAGAGCAGGGTGAGCGCAGATGACGCGACCGGGAACCACCGAGGACGACGGGCCGACACCGCAGCCGGACCGGAGCGTCGACGAGACGGCCACGGACCGGATCATCGACGAGACAGCCACAGCGCGGGCCGTGGTGGACGCGGACGGCGTGGTGACCGGGTGGAGCGAAGGCGCGCGACAGCTGGTGGGCCACCCGGCGGCGGAGGTCCTGGGCCGCCCCGCGGCGATGCTGCTCGCCGGAGAACCGCCCGCCGGGACGCTGCGTTCCCTCGCCGGGGTGCGCAGGTGGAACGGCACGGCGACCCTGCGGCACCGGGACGGACACCTCCTCCCGGTGACCCTGCTGGCCCACCGCCGCGCCCGGGACCCGGGTGGCGACGGCGCCGCCCACGAGTGGTTCCTGGTCACACCGGTCTCCCCGCCCCGGCCGGAGAGCGACGAGAACGGTCTGATCAGCTGGTCGTTCACTCACTCTCCGTGCACCATGGCCCTCTACGACACCGGGCTGCGGCTGCTCAGGGCCAACGCGGACATGGAACGCGTGATAGGCCTGTCCGAGGCGGAAATGCGCGGGCTCCGGGTGTCGGAGATCGTCCTCGACCCGCAGAGCGACCACACCGAGCAGCTCATGCGGCGGGTCCTCGAGACCGGTGAACAGCAGCACACGCAGACAGCCCTGCACCTGGTCGGCCACGCACACGACAGCGCCTGGTCGGTGTCCCTGGCACCAGTACGCGACCCCCACGGAGCGGTACGCGGCGTACTGCTGTCCGCGCACGACATGACCGAGCAGCACCTGGCCCGGCAGCGGCTCGCCCTGATCGCCGAGGCCGGCACCCGTATCGGCACCACCCTCGACCTGGCCCGCACCGCACAGGAACTGGCCGACGTGGCCATCGGAGAGCTGGCGGACTTCATCACCGTGGACCTGCTCCCCGACATCGAGGACGACCGGGAACTGCGCGCGATGAAACTGCCCAGCCCGGTCATGCTGCGCCGCGTGGCGAACCAGTCAGTGCTGCCGGGATGCCCCGAGGCAGTGATCCTGCTGGGCACGGTCGCCACCTACCCGGACGCCTCACCCGCGGCCGAATGCCTGGTCTCCGGACAGCCGTTGATCCATCAGGTGACCCAGGCCGGAGTGGCCAGGTGGGCGCACCAGGCCCCGGACCGGGTGGAACGGATGCGGCGCTTCAGCTTCCACTCGGTCCTCGCCATCCCCATGCGCGCCCGCGGCATCACACTCGGCGTGGCCACCTTCTCCCGTCACCGGCGTCCCGAACCCTTCGCCCAGGACGACCTGCTGCTGGCGCAGGAGATCACCGCCCGGGCCGCCCTGTGCATCGACAACGCCCGCCGCTACACCCGCGAGCGCGACACCGCACTGACCCTGCAGAGCAGCCTCCTGCCCCAGCGGCTGCCCCGGCAGCCCGCCGTCGAGGTCGCCTCCCGCTATCTGCCGGCCAGCGCGCAGGCCGGCGTGGGCGGCGACTGGTTCGACGTCATCCCGCTGTCCGGCGCCCGGGTCGCCCTGGTCGTCGGCGACGTCGTGGGCCACGGCATCCACGCCTCGGCCGACATGGGACGGCTCCGCACCGCCGTGCGCACCCTGGCCGACGTCGACCTTCCACCCGACGAACTCCTCACCCATCTGGACGACTTGGTCAACCGGATGGCCGCCGAGACCGACGGCACGCCCGGTGCCGCCGCCGACCTCGGCGCCACCTGCCTGTACGCCGTCTACGACCCGGTCTCCCGGCGCTGCACCCTGGCCCGCGCCGGCCACCCGGAACCGGCGCTGCTCACACCCGACGGCGAGGTCCGTATCCTCGACGTCCCCGCGGGGCCCCCGCTGGGAGTCGGCGGTCTGCCGTTCGAGGCGGCCGAGGTCGAACTGCCCGAGGGCAGTCTGCTCGCGCTGTACACCGACGGACTCATCGAGGCCCGGGGCCGCGACATCGACGACGGCTTCGGCCTTCTGCTGAAGGCGCTGGCCCGCTCGGCACCCTCCCTGGACAGCGTCTGCGACGTCGTACTGCAGGACCTGCTCCCGGACCGGCCCGCCGACGACGTGGCCCTGCTGCTGGCCCGTACCCGCGCTCTCGACTCGGCCCACGTGGCCACCTGGGACGTGCCGCCGGAACCGTCCGCGGTGGCCGGGATCCGCGCCAGCGCGACCCGGCAGCTGCGGAAATGGGGCCTGGAGGAGGCGGCGTTCGTCACCGAGCTGGTGGTCAGCGAACTGGTCACCAACGCCATCCGGTACGCCGAACCGCCCCTCCAGCTCCGCCTGATCCTCGACCGCAACCTGATCTGCGAGGTCTCCGACGCCAGCAACACCGCCCCGCACCTGCGCCGGGCCCGCGTCTACGACGAGGGCGGGCGCGGCCTGCTGCTGGTCGCCCAGCTGAGCCAGGGCTGGGGCACCCGCCACACCTACCGCGGCAAGACGATCTGGGCGGAACAGACCCTGCCGGCGGGCTGACGGAACCAGATCCTCCCTGCCCGGTTAGCCCGCAAGGCGGAGGCAAGACGGAGGAGAGCACGCGCGGTTGACCCCTTCCGGCCGTCACCGTGGCTGGTGGGCGGCCCGCCGCGTCGCCTTCGTGCACTCGGTGTCACTCGTGTCGGCAACGTGGGCCCTGACCGGCTTCACGGGGGCCCCGGAGGGCTACGCTCGTTGCCTGTACGTCGTTTGGGCGAGCTGGGAAGGCAGTGGGATGACGGACGTACCACCGGCAGGAGACGCCTCGGGTTCCCTGTGGGAGCGCGACGGGGAACTCACCGCCCTCAAGGAGGCGGTCGAGCGCCCTGTGCGCGGACCGGACGTCCAGGGGCAGCCTGCTCGTCTTCAGCGGCGAGGCGGGCATCGGCAAGACCGCGCTCCTCGCCGAGGCACGCCGGATCGCGGAGGAACGCGACTGCACGGTGTGGTCGGCACGCGGCGGTGAGACCGTCACTGTCCGTCCCCTTCAACGTCGTACGGCAGTTGCTGCAGCCCGCGCTCCTGTCGCTGATGCCGCAGGAGGCGCGCGAGTACCTCGGCGACTGGTACGACATCGCCGGTCCCGCGCTCGGCGTGGCGGACCCCGGCGAGCGGCAGCCCGACCCCCAGGGCGTGTGCGACGGACTGATCGCGGCCGTGCAGCAGGCTCGCCCGCCGCGCCTGGCCGCTGGTCCTGCTGATCGACGACGCGCACTGGGCCGACCAGGAGACCCTGCACTGGCTGGCCGCGCTCACCGAACGGCTGGACGACCTGCCCGTCCTCGTCGTGGTCGCCCGCCGCCCGCGCGACGCCGACCAGCGAGCGCGCCGCCCTCCTCGACACGATCGGCGCCGCCGCCCACCCCACCACCACGCTGAGCGCGCTGACCCCCGAGGCGACCGCCGGGCTCACCCGGGCCACGCTCGGCCGGCACGCCGACGACGCCGTTCTGCCGCGAGGTGTGGGCGGTCACCGGCGGCAACCTGTACGAGACGGTGGAACTCCTCGCCAAGGTCAAGGGCAGCCGGCTGGACCCGGTCGAGTCCTCGGCCGCCGACCTGCGCCTCCTGAACCGACTCGGCCCGCGGCCACGGCCTGCTCGCCCGTCTCGAAGCACTCGGCGCCGAGGCCACCCGCTTCGCCTGGGCCGCCGCCATCCTCGGCACCGGCATCACCGTGGACCTCGTGGCCGAGCTCGCCACCATGCCCCACGACGAGGCCCTGCGCTGCGCCCAGTCGCTGAAGGAGCGGCCCGCATCCTCACCGAGAGCCGATCCGGCCGACCCGCCAAGTCGGCGACGGAGACCTGGAGTTCGTGCATCCGCTGATCGCCACCGACGTCTACGAGGCGATCCCGCCCGCCACGCGCACCGCGATGCACGGCGTGGCCGCCGAGATCGTCACCGCCTCCGGGCTCGGCGCCGCCGCGGCCTCCCGCCACCTCCTCGAGGTACACCCGGACAACGACCCCGAGCTGGTCGAGTAGATGCGCGAGGCGGCACGTGAGCACCTTGCCATCGGCGCCCCCGACGCGGCCTGCCGCTGTCTGGAGCGCGCCCTGCTGGAACCGCCCGAGGCCGGACGTGCACGCCCGCGTGCTCTACGAGCTGGGCTGCGCCACGCTGCTGACCTCGCCGTCCACCACCATCGAGCACCTCCAGTCGGCGCTCGCCATGCCGGGCCTCGACGGCGACACCCGCGTCGACGCCGTCGTGCCGGCTGTCCCAGGCGCTCCTGCACAACGACCAGCTGGAGGACGCCGTCCGCACGGTCGACGCGGAGGCCGCCCGGCTCGGCCCCGGACCCGCCCGGATGCGGCTGCAGGCCGTGCAGCTACATGTGGGAGGGCCTCCACTCGGACGAGGAGTACTCCCCGGGCCGCTCCGAGGAGCTCGCCGAGCTCACGGCCACCTGCACGGGCCGGGACAACTCCGAGCGCGCGCTGCTCATCCTGCGCGGCTTCGACGCTGATGATGCGCGGGGAGAGCGCCGAGGAGGTCGTCGAGTTCTGCGACCGCGCCCTCGTCAACGGCCGTCTGGCGCCCGGACTCGGCTGGACCGACGACCAAGTGGGGCATCGAACTGCTGCTGATGCTGGCGAACTCGTACGCCTGCACCGACCGCCTCGACCGGGCCGAGAGCCTCTACACGGAGGCCCTGCGCACCTACGAGAGGGCCGGCTGGAGCGGCGGCCACCTCGCCCTGGCCCACGCCTACCTCGGGCTCGCGCACCGGCGGCGGGGCCGCCTCAAGGACGCGGAGGCGTCCCTGCGCGAGTCCCTGCGCCTGGCCGAGTCGGGTCGGCCGCCGACTGCCCCTGTACTGGACGGCGACCTGCGTTCTCGTCGACACGCTGCTCGCCCGCGGCCACCTCGACGAGGCCTGGGACATCGCCGAGCAGTACGGCTTCGCGCCGCCGTACCCGTCCACCATCGTCCTGCCCGACACCCGCTCCGTACGCGGCCGGCTGCTGCTCGCCGTCGGCCACACGAAGGACGGCGTCAACGAACTGGAGGCCGCGGAGAAGGCGGCCGTCGCCCGCGGCCACCACAACCCGGTGGTGGCACCGTGGGGCGGCGACCTCGCCCGCGCCCTGGCCAAGGAGGACCCGCGCCGCGCCGCCGAACTCTCGCGCACCGTCCGCCGCCACGCCGAACGCTTCGGCACCGACACGGCCATCGGCGAGGCCCTCCGCTCGCCGCCGACCTGGAGAGCGGCCCGCGCGCCGCCTCCCTGTACGGCCAGGCGGTCGCCTACCTGGAGGCGTCCCCTTGCGCGTACGAACACGCCAAGGCCCGCGTGCACCACGGAATCGCCGCCGGTTGTCCCACCGACATCCGTGAGGGCCTGACGCTGGCGCGCTCGTGCGGCGCGGACGCACTGGTGGCGAAGGCCCAGCGTGCACTGGACGAAGAGCGGGGCCCGCGGTAGGCGGACGGCAAGCGGTAGGCGGACGGCAGGAACGGCGGGCTCACGTCCCGGGAGTGCCGTCAGCCGGCCGATGGGCCGACCGGCCGATGAGCCTATAGGCCTATCGGAGCAGGCGGACCAAAGCGGAAGGAGATAGTCATCTATGAAGTTATCAGCGCACAATCAATGACAACGGACTGGATAGCCATGGTGGGCATGCGGCAGAGAACCAGGATGCGGCGCGGCAGGATGACGGCGGCGCTGCTGGCCGCCCTGGTGGCGGGCTCCCTCATGGCGGGGTGCACCGGGAACGGCACGGGGAGCGACGGGCGGGGCCCGGGCGACGGGACCGGCACGGCGCCCGCCGGTTCCGTACTCGCCGTGAAGATCGACAACGTACGCGCGGCCCGCCCTCAGACAGGGCTCGACGCGGCGGACGTCGTGTACGCGGAGCAGGTCGAGGGCGGTCTGAGCCGACTGATGGCGGTGTACGCGACGCAACTACCGGAGGTCGTCGGGCCGGTGCGCAGCGCGCGGGAGTCCGACCTGGAACTGCTGCGACAGTTCGACGAGCCCACGCTCGCCTTCTCGGGCGCCCAGAGCAAGCTGCGGCCACTGATCGACGCGGCCCCGCTGCACGCGAGGACACCGCAGGAAGCATCCGGTGCGTACTACCGCGGCACCGGCAAGTCTGCGCCGCACAATCTCTTTCTGCGGCCCAGGCGGCTGATCGGCTCCGCGCCCGGCGCCGAGGCCCTCACCACGGGCTTCCGCTTCGGCGCGGCCCCCGCCGGGGGCACGGCGGAGGGCTCGCACACAGTCCGCTACCCGGCGGCCCGCTTCACTTTCACCTGGTCCGGGAACCAACAGCGGTGGCTGGTGGCCATGGACGGCACGCCGGCGGTCACGACGGACGGACGGCGGGTGGCCGCCGCCACCGTGGTCGTGCAGCACGTGAGGGTACGGCACTCCCGGTTCCACGACTTCCTGGGCAGCACCACGCCGTACACGGAGACCGTGGGGTCGGGGAAGGCCGAAGTGCTGCGCGACGGGCGGGTGTTCCGCGTGAACTGGGAGCGGGAGCAGGCCACGGAGGGCACGGAGTTCACCACGGCGGACGGCGAGCCGGTGAACTTCGCCAAGGGCCCGGTGTGGGTGGTGTACACCAAAGGGTGAACGGCGGGCACGCGTCGGCTTACGGTGGAGTCGCGAGCGGCTCCGCCGCCTTGATCCGACCGCTTTGACCGCTTTGACCGCGAGGAGTTCCCGTCATGAGGGACGTCTACATCGTCGACGCCGTCCGTACCCCGTTCGGCCGCTACAACGGCGGCCTCGCGCGTGTCCGCCCGGACGACCTGGCCGCCCACACCCTCCGCGAACTCCTCGCCCGTACGCCGCAGTTGGACCCGGCGCGGGTCGAGGACGTGTACTTCGGCAACGCCAACGGCGCGGGTGAGGAGAACCGCGACGTCGGCCGCATGGCCGCCCTGCTGGCCGGTCTGCCGACCTCCGTGCCCGGTGTGAGCGTCAACCGGCTCTGCGCCTCCGGCCTGGAAGCCGTCATCCAGGCCGCCCGCGCCATCGCCTGCGGCGACGCCTCACATCGTCGCTCGCGGGCGGCGTGGAGTCGATGACCCGGGCGCCGTACGTGCTGCCCAAGTCCGACGGGCCGTTCCCCGCCGGGCCACGCCGAGCTGTACTCCACCACGCTGGGCTGGCGCATGGTCAACCCGAAGATGGACCCGCGGTGGACCGATCCCGCTGGGCGAGTCCGCCGAACTCATCGCCGACAAGCACAAGATCAGCCGCGAGCAGCAGGACGAGTTCGCGCTCGCCTCCCACCGCAAGGCGGCCGCGCGCACAGCAGGCGGGCCGGTTCGACGCCGAGCTCGCACCGGTGAGCGTCCCGCAGCGCAAGGGCGACCCGGTCGTCTTCGCCGCCGACGAATGCGTACGGCCGGACGCGTCCCTGGAGGCGATGGCCAAGCTGAAGCCGTCCTTCCGTAAGGAGAAGGGCACGGTGACCGCGGGCAACGCCTCACCCCTCAACGACGGTGCCGCCGCCCTGCTGCTGGTCGACGAAGAGGGCCTGAAGGCCACCGGCCGCGAGCCCCTCGCCCGCATCTCGGCGACCGGTGTCTCACGCCCTCGACCCGCACTACTTCGGCCTCGCCCCCGTCGAGGCCGTCAACCGGGCGCTCGCCAAGGCGGGCAAGGGATTTGAGCGACCTCTCCGTCCTCGAACTGAACGAGGCGTTCGCCGCCCAGGTCCTCGGCTGCGTCGCCGAGTGGCCCGAGTTCGACCCGGCGGTCCTCAACCCGCAGGGCGGCGCCATCGCGCTCGGCCACCCGCTGGGCGCCTCCGGTGCCCGCCTCGCCGGGACCGTCGCCCACCAGCTCGCCCGCCAAGGGCTCCGGCACCGGCGTCGCCACGCTGTGCATCGGCGTCGGCCAGGGCCTCGCCCTCGTCCTGGAGCGTTAGGAACACATCCCCTGCGCATCCCCTGTGCCGTACGGCATGCGCGTACGGCACAGGGGATGCGCAGGGGATGTCCCCCTACGGACTCTGCTACGCCCCGGCTCGTGCGACCAGCCGTGCCTTGCGTGCCGCCAGCTTCTCGTCGAACTTCCGGGCCTCCGCGTCCAGTCCGCCCATGAAGAGCCCCAGCTCCTCCTGGGCCTGGCGGCCCTCCGGGCCCAGCCCGTCGATCTCCATGATCTTCAGGAAGCGCAGCACCGGCTGGAGCACGTCGTCGTGGTGGATGCGCATGTTGTAGACCTCACCGATGGCCATCTGGGCGGCGGCGCGCTCGAACCCGGGGATGCCGTGGCCGGGCATGCGGAAGTTGACGACGACATCGCGGACCGCCCGCATCGTCAGGTCGGGTGCGAGGTCGAAGGCCGCCTTCAGCAGGTTCCGGTAGAAGACCATGTGCAGGTTCTCGTCGGTCGCGATGCGCGCCAGCATGCGGTCGCAGACCGGGTCACCCGACTGGTGGCCGGTGTTGCGGTGCGAGACGCGGGTGGCGAGCTCCTGGAAGGCGACGTACGCGACCGAGTGCAGCATCGAGTGCCGGTTGTCCGACTCGAAGCCCTCGCTCATGTGGGCCATACGGAACTGCTCCAGCTTGTCCGGGTCCACCGCGCGCGAGGCGAGCAGATAGTCGCGCATCACGATGCCGTGCCGGCCCTCCTCGGCGGTCCAGCGGTGCACCCAGGTGCCCCAGGCGCCGTCGCGGCCGAAGAGCGTGGCGATCTCGTGGTGGTAGCTGGGCAGGTTGTCCTCGGTGAGCAGATTGACGACCAGCGCGATGCGGCCGATCTCGGTGACCGGGGACTGCTTCTTTTCCCAGGCCTCGCCGTCCTCGAAGAAGCCGGGGAAGTTGCGGGCGTCGCTCCACGGTACGTACTCGTGCGGCATCCAGTCCTTGGTGACCTTCAGATGCCGGTTGAGCTCCTTCTCGACCACTTCCTCCAAGGCGTGCAGAAGGCGGGCGTCGGTCCAGGTGGAGGGGCTGCCAAGGTGGGGGGAAACGATCGACACGGTGGCTCCAGGAAGACGAGAAGAACGTGCGAGGCCACGTGCGGGTGGCCGAACCTACGGAATCGTAAGCTACGAAACCGTAGGTTACGAAACCGTAGGTTAAACACACTGTAAAGCCCCCTGTTCAGTGCGTGTTCCCGAAGAGGGCAGAGGAGTGAAGAGGCCGACTGCGGCGGAGCTGGACGGGCGGTGACGCACCTTCCGGACGCCTGGTGGATCTTGGTCAGGCGCTTGTTCGCCGAAATGTTGTGCCCGGTGGGACGCGTTCTTAGCATCGCTGGTGTTACACCGGAAGTGTCATATCCCCGGGGGACGCGATGACAGGGGCCCGGAATTGCCGGCCCTCCTGCCACCCGAAAGGCCGGTCTCGTGAGCACTGAAGCGTATGTGTACGACGCGATCCGCACCCCGCGCGGCCGCGGCAAGGCGAACGGCGCCCTGCACGGCACCAAGCCCGTCGACCTCGTGGTCGGGCTGATCCATGAGGTCCGGCGGCGATTTCCCGGGCTCGACCCGGCCGCGGTCGACGACATCGTGCTCGGTGTCGTCACTCCCGTCGGCGACCAGGGTTCCGACATCGCCCGTATCGCCGCGATCGCCGCCGGGCTGCCGGACACGGTGGCCGGTGTCCAGGAGAACCGCTTCTGTGCGTCGGGCCTGGAAGCGGTCAACATGGCCGCGGCGAAGGTCCGTTCGGGCTGGGAGGACCTGGTGCTCGCGGGCGGCGTCGAGTCCATGTCACGCGTACCGATGGCTTCCGACGGGGGCGCCTGGTTCAACGACCCGATGACGAACCTGGCCGTCAACTTCGCCCCCCAGGGCATCGGCGCGGACCTCATCGCCACGATCGAGGGCTTCTCGCGGCGGGACGTCGACGAGTACGCGGCGCTGTCGCAGGAGCGGGCGGCGGCGGCCTGGAAGGACGGCCGGTTCGAGAAGTCCGTGGTCCCGGTGAGGGACCGCAGCGGGCTGGTGATCCTCGATCACGACGAGCACCTGCGGCCCGGGACCACCGCCGACTCGCTCGCCAGGCTGAAGCCGTCGTTCGCGGACATCGGTGAGCGGGGCGGGTTCGACGCGGTGGCGCTGCAGGAGTACCACTGGGTCGAGGAGATCGACCACGTCCACCACGCGGGCAACTCCTCCGGGATCGTGGACGGCGCGGCGCTGGTCGCGATCGGCTCCCAGGAGGTCGGTGAACGGTACGGACTGGTTCCGCGCGCGCGGATCGTGTCCGCGGCCGTCTCCGGCTCCGAGCCCACCATCATGCTCACCGGACCGGCGCCCGCGACCCGCAAGGCCCTCGCCAAGGCCGGGCTGAGCATCGACGACATCGACCTCGTCGAGATCAACGAGGCGTTCGCGGCCGTCGTGCTCCGCTTCGCGAAGGACATGGGGATCTCGCTGGACAAGGTGAACGTCAACGGGGGCGCGATCGCGATGGGTCATCCGCTCGGGGCGACGGGGGCGATGATCCTCGGCACACTGATCGACGAACTCGAGGCCAGGGACCTGAGGCACGGCCTGGCGACGCTCTGCGTGGGCGGCGGCATGGGCATCGCCACGATCGTCGAGCGCCTGTAACCCCCAGCGGGCCACGAGAACTCCCCAGCAGGCTGCGAGAACTCCCCAGCGGGCCACGGGAACTCCCCAGCGGAGCACGAGAACTCCCCAGCGGGCCACGCGAACTTCCCAGCGGACCACGAGACTTCACGGAGATCCACGCCATGACCGAGGCCATGACCGAGAGCACCACCATCCGCTGGGAACAGGACGGCACCGGTGTCGTCACCCTCGTACTCGACGACCCGAACCAGTCCGTCAACACCATGAACCAGGCCTTCAGGGCCTCCCTCAAGGCGATCGCCAACCGCGCGGAGGCCGAGCGGGACACGATCCGCGGGATCATCTACACCTCCGCCAAGAAGACGTTCTTCGCGGGCGGCGACCTCAAGGACATGATCCGGACCGGCCCGCAGGACGCCCGGCAGGTCTTCGGCACCAGCGTGGAGATCAAGAACTCCCTGCGCCGCATCGAGACCCTCGGCAAGCCGGTCGTCGCGGCCCTGGGCGGCGCGGCCCTCGGCGGCGGCTACGAGATCGCCCTCGCCAGCCACCACCGCATCGCCCTCGAGGCCCCCGGCTCCGAGATCGGCCTCCCCGAGGTCACTTTGGGCCTCCTCCCGGCGGGTGGCGGCGTCACCCGCGCCGTACGGCTGTGGGGTATCGCGGACGCCCTGCTCAAGGTGTTGCTCCAGGGCACCCGGTACAGCCCGCGGCGCGCCCTGGAGAACGGTCTCGTCCACGAGGTGGCCGCCACCGACGAGGAGATGCTCGCCAAGGCCCGCGCCTTCATCGACGCCCACCCCGAGTCGCACCAGCCCTGGGACAAGCCGGGTTACAAGATCCCCGGCGGCACCCCGGCCGACCCGGAGTTCGCGGCGCACCTGCCCGCGTTCCCGGCCCACCTCAAAAAGCAGCTGAACGGCGCGCCCTACCCGGCGCCGCGCGCCATCCTCGCGGCCGCCGTCGAGGGCTCCCAGACCGACTTCGAGACGGCGCTGACCATCGAGTCCCGCTACTTCACCGACCTGGTCACCGGGCAGACCGCGAAGAACATGATCCAGGCGTTCTTCTTCGACCTCCAGGCCGTCAACGCGGGCAGAAACCGCCCCCAGGGCATCGAGCCCGGGCAGGTCCGCAAGGTGGCCGTGCTCGGCGCCGGAACGATGGGCGCGGGCATCGCGTACGCATGCGCCCGCGCGGGCATCGAGGTGGTCCTCAAGGATGTGTCGGCCAAGACCGCCGCCAAGGGCAGGGGTTACTCCGAGAAGCTCTGTGCCGAGGCTGTCGCGAAAGGCCGTACGACCCAGGAGAAGGCCGACGCGGTGCTCGCCCGCATCAGGCCCACCGCCGAGGCGGCCGACCTCGCGGGGTGCGACGCCGTCATCGAGGCCGTCTTCGAGGACCCGGCGCTCAAGCACAAGGTTTTCCAGGAGATCCAGCACATCGTCGCGCCGGACGCCCTGCTGTGCACCAACACCTCCACCCTGCCGGTCACCGCGCTCGCCGAGGGCGTGGAGCGGCAGAGCGACTTCCTCGGGCTGCACTTCTTCTCACCCGTCTTCTCACCTGTCTTCTCACCGTCGACAAGATGCCGCTCGTCGAGATCATCAAGGGGAAGCGGACCGGTGAGGAGGCCCTGGCCCGTGCCTTCGACCTGGTGCGGCAGATCAACAAGACCCCGATCGTCGTCCATGACTCCCGCGGCTTCTTCACCTCCCGGGTGATCGGCCATTTCCTCGACGAAGGCGTCGCGATGGTCGGCGAGGGCATCGAGCCCGCGTCGGTGGAGCAGGCGGCGGCGCAGGCGGGCTACCTGGCCAAGGTGCTGGCCCTCATGGACGAGCTGACCCTCACCCTGCCCCGCACAATCCGCGACGAGAGCAGGCGGGCCGTCGAGGAGGCGGGCGGCACCTGGGTGGCGCACCCGGCCGAGGCGGTCATCGACCGCATGGTCGAGGAGTTCGGGCGTACCGGGCGCAGCGCCGGCGCGGGCTTCTACGACTACGCTCCGGACGGCGGGCGCGGCAAGCTGTGGCCCGGTCTGCGGCAGCACTTCACCAGGTCCGGGTACCAGATCCCGTTCGAGGACATGAAAGAGCGCATGCTCTTCTCCGAGGCGCTGGACACCGTCCGGCTGCTGGAGGAGGGCGTCCTCACGTCGGTGGCGGACGCCAACATCGGCTCCCTCCTCGGCATCGGTTTCCCCGGCTGGACCGGCGGCGTCCTGCAGTACATCAATGGTTACGACGGCGGCGTCGGGGCAGGTGCTGGTCTGCCCGGCTTCGTGGCCCGCGCGCGGGAGCTCGCCGAGCGCTACGGGGAGCGGTTCACGCCGCCGGCACTGCTGGTGGAGAAGGCGGAGAGGGGCGAGAAGTTCAGCGACAGGAGCGACAGTTAGGAGCGCGGTGACGAGATTCATGGTGACGCCGCCGGCGGGTCCGGTCCTCCGCCTGACCGTCGGCGCCCCCGGCACCGACTGTTGAGGAGAGGGGTCCGCGTCACAGCGGCAGGGGCAACGGAATGGCAACGATGTCGTTTGCGCAGCCCATAGGGGGAAAGGTGCCGCCCATGACACAGGATCAAGCTCGTACTCATGACCCTCAAGGGGAGGCCGCGCTTCCTGGTGCGGAAGCCGGGCTTCCCGGCGGTGGCCGACGGCCGGAGACGGACCGTATCGTCTTCGGCGTGACGGCCGCCCTGACCCTGGCCTTCGTCGTCTGGGGGGCCCTCGCCACCGACTCGCTGCAGGACGTCTCGGGCGCCATGCTCAAGGGGCTGATGCACAACGGCGGTTGGGCCTTCGTGGTGACAGCCTCCGGCTTCGTCGTCTTCGCCCTCTGGCTCGCGGTCAGCCGTTACGGCCGCATCCACCTTGGCGCGGAGGGGGAGAAGCCCGAGTTCCGCACGGTGTCCTGGGTCGCGATGATGTTCAGCGCGGGCATGGGTATCGGTTTGATGTTCTACGGTGTCAGTGAGCCGCTCTCGCACTACGCCACGCCCCCGCCGGGCACCAGCCCCGAGGGCTCCGGCGAGCGTATGGCGACCTCGATGGCGACCACCCTCTTCCACTGGACGCTGCATCCGTGGGCGATCTACGCGGTGGTCGGCCTCGCCATCGCGTACAGCACGTTCCGCAAGCGCCGCCGCCAGACCATCAGTGCCGTCTTCACCCCGCTGATAGGTGAGAAACACGCGAACGGCACCTCCGGCCGGGTCATCGACATCCTCGCGATCATCGCCACCATCTTCGGCTCCGCGGCCTCCCTCGGCCTCGGCGCCCTCCAGATCGGCTCCGGCGTCCAGGAGCTGGACTGGATGGACAAGGTGAGCACCGGGATGCTGGTCGGCATCATCGCCGTACTGACGCTGGCCTTCGTCGCCTCCGCGGTGTCCGGCGTGGAGAAGGGCATCCAGTGGCTGTCCAACACGAACATGGTGCTCGCGCTGCTGCTCGCCGTGTTCGTGTTCGTCGCCGGTCCGACCGTCCTCGTCCTCGACCTGGTGCCGGCCTCGTTCTTCTCCTTCCTCGGTGACCTGCCCCAGCTCGCGGGCCGCACCGCGGCGTCCGGCGGCGAGGGTGTCGCGGACTGGCTGAGCGGCTGGACCGTCTTCTACTGGGCGTGGTGGATCTCCTGGACGCCGTTCGTCGGCATGTTCATCGCCCGCATCAGCCGCGGCCGCACCATCCGCCAGTTCGTGGGCGGCGTCATTCTGGTCCCGAGCACGGTCAGCCTGATCTGGTTCGCGGTCTTCGGTGGTACGGCGATGAAGTTGCAGGAGCGCGGGCAGCTCGGCGAGGAGTCCACCGCCGAGGGCCAGGTCTTCGCCGTGCTCCAGCAGTACCCCATCCCCACGGTCAGCACCCTGCTCGTGATGATCCTGGTCGGTATCTTCTTCGTGTCCGGCGCCGATGCCGCGTCCATCGTGATGGGCACGCTGTCGCAGAAGGGCGCGCTCGAACCCGGCCGGTTCGTCGTCGTGTTCTGGGGCGTCGCCACCGGAGCCGTCGCCGCGATCATGCTGCTCGTCGGCAGCGGCGGGGGAGACGCCCTCACCGGCTTGCGGAACCTCACGATCCTCGCCGCCGCACCCTTCGTCCTGGTGATGATCGGCATGTGTGTGGCCCTCATACGCGATCTGCGCCGGGATCCGCTCATGGTGCGCGAGAAGAGGGCCTCCGAGGTTGTCGAACTCGCTGTCATCGAGGGGCAGGAGAAGTACGACGACGAGTTCGAGATCCGTGTGGGTCCTGGTCCGAGGCCCGAGGGGGAAGGAGTTCCGGCCGGGGAGGGCTGAGTCTCACCGAGGCGGTTGAGTAACGTTGCATAACTGCGGCTCCGCCGTGTGGGTATGCCCATGCGGCGGAGCCCTGTGAGGTCACAGCCCGTGCCCTTGACGGGGCGCGGGTGACGGGGCGCGGGCAACCTGTCCCGCCGCGTCCCCTTGCGTACGCCCTCGGCCCTGCGCGCACTCTCGGCCGCGAACACCGGCCGTTCTCCTGCCCTCGGCCATGTGCGCACCCCCGGCCGCGAACACCGGCCGTTCTCCTGCCTGTTCTCCTGCCTGTTCTTTGCGAGGGAGACGGCCGAATATGTCATACCGTGCTCACATCGCCCCCGCTCTGGGGATACTCACAGCATGTCTGCCGAGTACGTGACCTTCGGCCTGGCACCGGCGATCCGTGCCGGTGGCGTCCTCGCCAACGGTGACTACCAAGTGCACCGGGACTTCGTCGACTTCCTCGTCGACGGGCGCCCGCTGCTGTTCCAGCTCTCCGACCTCGACGCCGTTTCCCCCCTCGCTGCCGACATACCGCCGGCGATCTTCACCGCCCAGGTGCGCGCTCTGCTCCTGGAGGCCGACGCACCGCTGGCCGACGGCCGGTACGTCATCTACGGCTGCCCGGAGTGCGAGGACCTCGCCTGCGGAGCCGTCACCGCGGTCATCGAGCAGGACGGTGACGACTACGTGTGGCGCGACTTCGCCTGGCAGACGGAGGAGACAGCCGACCTGAAGCACAACGGCTACCACGGCATCGGGCCGTTCCGCTTCCACGGCCCCGAGTACCGCACAGCCTTGCAGTCCCTGCTCGGCGGAGACGATCCCTCGGCCCGCCGCCGGGTGCTCCTCATCGGCGCCCGCGTCGCCGTCCTCGCCAAGCTCGCCGCCGCCCTGCGCACCATCGGGATCGGTGCCGAGATCACCCAGGACGCCACAGACGTACCCGCCGACGAGCTGCGCACCTACGGTGCGGTGGCGTTCGGCCAGGCCGTCGGCGAAGGGGAACGCGCCGCCGTACGAGGAGCGTTCGAGCGTGCGGGGGCCGAGGTCGCGTACGTGGACGGGCTCGCCCCGATCATTCCGCTGCTCGTGGCCCAGATCGAGAACGCCCTGGACCGCGGCCCGACCAGCCGGCGCCGCCTGACCCGGCTGGTCGCCACCGACGGGGAGGCGGGCATCGAGGTCACGTCCACCTGCCGGGTGCAGGTGACCGCGTACCGGCTGGACCGGCTGCAGCGCGCGCACACGTACGAGGTCTTCGACGGGATCCTGCCGGCGGGCCGCCACCGGATCGCGGTGAACGAGAAGGCCTTGAAAGGCGAGTCGTTCGTCGTGGCGCGCTCGTCGGGGAGCGTACTGGTGGAGCCGATGACGCGCTGAGGGCTGTCCGGGGGCCGGGGCCGTACAGGCCCGGCCCCCGTCGACGGGCCGGAGTCCGGGCCCGGAGCTCTCAGCCCCGTCCCCTCTTCGGGTCGACCAGACCGGCGCGGCGCAGCGCGTCGGCCATCGCGCTGTTCGCCGACGGCGGGGCCTGACGCGATCCGCCGCCACCCCCGCCAGCACGGCCCTGACGCTGCTGAGACGGCCGCTCACCCCGCTGCGGGCGCCCCTCGGAGGACTGCCCCGGCTTCCCCTCGGAGGACTGCCCCGGCTTCCCCTGCGAAGCAGCCTCGTCGTCCAGCCGCAGCGTCAGCGAGATCCGCTTACGCGCAATGTCGACCTCCAGCACCTTCACCTTGACGATGTCACCGGGCTTCACCACGTCGCGCGGGTCCTTCACGAACGTCTTCGCCATCGCGGAGACATGCACCAGCCCGTCCTGGTGGACCCCGACGTCCACGAACGCGCCGAAAGCCGCGACGTTCGTGACGACGCCCTCCAGGACCATCCCGGACGCCAGGTCCGAGATCTTCTCCACGCCCTCCTTGAAGGTGGCCGTCTTGAAGCCCGGCCGCGGGTCGCGCCCCGGCTTCTCCAGCTCCTTCAGGATGTCGGTCACCGTCGGCAGACCGAACCTCTCGTCCACGAAGTCATCCGGCTTCAGTGACCGCAGCACCGCCGTGTTCCCCATCAGGGACGCGACCTCGCTGCCCGACCGCTTCACCATCCGCCGCACCACCGGGTACGCCTCCGGGTGCACGCTGGAGGCGTCCAGCGGGTCGCCGCCCCGGATACGGAGGAAACCCGCGCACTGCTCGTACGCCTTCGGCCCCAGCCGTGCCACGCCCTTCAGCTCCGAGCGGGACGTGAAGGGGCCGTTGACGTCCCGGTGCGCCACGATGTTCTCCGCGAGAGTGGACGAGACGCCGGACACGCGGGCGAGCAGGGGAGCGGAGGCGGTGTTGACGTCGACGCCCACGCCGTTCACACAGTCCTCGACCACCGCGTCCAGCGAGCGCGACAGCTTCACCTCGGACAGGTCGTGCTGGTACTGCCCGACGCCGATCGACTTGGGGTCGATCTTCACCAACTCGGCGAGGGGGTCCTGGAGGCGTCGCGCGATCGAGACGGCACCGCGCAGCGAGACGTCCATGTCCGGCAGCTCCTGCGAGGCGAACGCCGACGCCGAGTACACGGACGCGCCCGCCTCGGACACCATCACCTTCGTGAGCTTCAACTCCGGGTGCCTGCCGATCAGTTCACCGGCGAGCTTGTCCGTCTCGCGCGACGCCGTGCCGTTGCCGATCGCGATCAGCTCGACCGCGTGCTCCCTGGCGAGCCGCGCGAGCTTGGCGAGCGCCTCGTCCCACCTGTTGGCCGGGACGTGGGGGTAGATCACATCGGTGGCGACGACCTTGCCCGTCGCATCCACCACGGCGACCTTCACGCCCGTACGGAAACCGGGGTCGAGACCGAGCGTCGCGCGTGTGCCCGCCGGGGCGGCGAGGAGCAGGTCCCGCAGATTCGCCGCGAACACGTCGACCGCCTCGTCCTCGGCGGCCGTACGCAGCCTCAGGCGCAGGTCGATGCCGAGGTGGACGAGGATGCGGGTGCGCCAGGCCCAGCGGACCGTGTCCGCCAGCCACTTGTCGGCGGGGCGCCCGCGGTGAGTGATCCCGAAGCGGTTCGCCACGATCCCCTCGTACGACGACGGGCCGTCCGTGGGCTCCTCCGGCACCAGCACGAGGTCGAGGACCTCCTCCTTCTCGCCGCGCAGCAGGGCGAGGACGCGGTGCGAGGGCAGCTCCGTGAAGGGCTCGGCGAAGTCGAAGTAGTCGGCGAACTTGGCGCCCGCCTCCTCCTTGCCCTCCCGCACCTTGGCGACCAGACGCCCACGCACCCACATGCGCTCGCGCAACTCGCCGATCAGGTCGGCGTCCTCCGAGAACCGCTCGGTCAGGAGGGCGCGCGCACCGTCCAGCGCGGCCTGCGCGTCGTCGACGCCCTTGTCGGCGTCGACGAAGGCCGCGGCCGCCGCGAGCGGCTCGACGGCCGGATCGCCCAGCAGCCCCGCGGCCAGCGGCTCCAGCCCCGCCTCGCGCGCGATCTGCGCCTTGGTGCGCCGCTTCGGCTTGAACGGCAGATAGATGTCCTCCAGCCGGGCCTTCGTCCCGGCCTCACGGATCTGCGCCTCGACCTCGGGCGTCAGCTTGCCCTGCTCGCGCACCGAGTCGAGGATCGCCGTCCGCCGCTCTCGCAGCTCCCGCAGATAACGCAGCCGCTCCTCGATCGTGCGCAGCTGCGCGTCGTCGAGCATCTCGGTCGCTTCCTTGCGGTAGCGGGCGATGAAGGGCACCGTCGAACCGCCGTCGAGCAGCTCCACCGCGGCCTTCACCTGCCGCTCCCGTACGCCGAGCTCCCCGGCGATCCTGCCTTCGATGGACCCTGCTTCGAGGGACCCGGGTGTCGTCACGATCCCGTACCGCCTTCTTCACTGAGGTTGCGCGGCAATTGTGTCAGGCGGCACCGACAACGGGGATCAGGGCGGGGTTGTCGGCCTGCCCTCGAGGGCGGCGGTCGCCGTCAGATCCGGCGGGCCAGGCAGCCGCCACTCCACCTCCCACTCCCTGCTCCCCGCTCCTGCTCCCCGCTCCTTTTCCTTCGCAGGGATGATCGCATCAAACCCGTACAACCCGAAGAGTTCCGAAGGCGACACAAGGGGAACAGGTGCGGTCGCGCAGCCGACCATGTCGCTCAAAGCCGGGCGAAAAGTCGTCGATACGCGGCGACTTGTGGTCAGATCTCCGTTTTGCACCTGTGCGTAACCAACACTCCCCGTGTGGTGACAATCGAGCGCAAGGGCGGAGACCGGACGATGGACGACCAAGGGCGAGGGCCGGGCCTGCGCCCTGACGGCGGCGGGAACACGCCCGCCGATTGCGAACCGCTGGGACCGCTGCCGTACGAAGGGGTCTGGCGGTTCACCGCCCCCGCCGTCGACGCCTCGGTGCCGCAGGCGCGGCGCGCCGTCCGTGAACTGCTCGCCCGCCAGGGTGTGCCCGTCACCGACGACCTGGCCCAGGGGCTGCTGCTGATCGTCTCCGAGCTGGTGACCAACGCGGTCAAACACGCGGCGCTGCTGTCGCCCATGGTCACCCTGGAGATCGCCGTCGGGGCCGAGTGGGTGCGGGTCGCGGTGGAGGACAACCACCCCTACCGCCCGACCGCCCTGGAGGCCGACCACGCCCGGACCGGCGGCCGGGGGCTGCTGCTGGTCCGGGAGGTCACCAGGGAGGCGGGCGGCGTATGCGACGTGGAGCACACGGCGAGCGGCGGCAAGGTGATCTGGGCAGCCCTGCCGCTGTACCCCGTACGCCTGGCCTAGCCGTACGAGTATGCCTGGCCTGGCCGTACGGGTACGCCTGACCTAGCCGTACGAGTATGCCCGGCCTGGCCGTACGGGCTGTGCGCCCGCCCGGCCTACCAGCCCGCGGACTCGCCCGTCAGCTCCCGCACGGCCGGCCGGGCCGCGTCCAGGACCGTCATGAACCAGGACGAGAAGGTGTCCTTTCCGTGCCGCTCCGCCAGTTCGGCGGGCGTCACGAAGGCCGTCGCCCCGACCTCCTCCGCGTCGGGGCGCGGCAGGGACCGCACCAGTCCCACGAAGAGGTGGTTGAACTCCTGCTCCACCAGGCCCGAGTGCGGGTCCGGGTGGTGGTAGCGGACGGTGCCCGCCTCGGCGAGCAGCGACGGGGAGATCCCGAGCTCCTCGTATGTCCGCCGGGCCGCCGCCGCGAAGGGCGCCTCGCCCGGGTAGGGGTGGCCGCAGCAGGTGTTCGACCAGACGCCGGGGGAGTGGTACTTGCCGAGGGCGCGCTGCTGGAGCAACAGCCGTCCGCGCGCGTCGAAGAGGAACACGGAGAACGCCCGGTGCAGCTGCCCGGGATGCTGATGGGCGGCGAGCTTCTCCGCCGTGCCGATGGTGGTGCCGTCCTCGTCGACCAGTTCCAGCAGGATCTCTTCCGCCGTGCCTCCCTCAGAGTCTTGAGGATCCGGGAGGTGCCCCCCTCGTGAACTGTGCATCGCGGTGGCAGGTGTGATCGGCATACCCATCCTTCGCCTCGTTCGTCGAGCTTCAAGTCTGCCGTACGAAACCGGCGCTCTCAGCACTTCGCGCCACCCCGCATGTCCCTGTCTCCGGCACGGCGCGTCAACCCCGCAGCTCACGCCCCCGTACGGCGGTTCTGTGCCGCGGCCGGGCTCAGTGGCACAGCCTCGCCTCGTGCTCCGCGTGGCCGCTCGGCTCCAGCTGGAAGGTGCAGTGCTCGACGTCGAAGTGGTCGCCGAGGCAGCCCTGGAGCTCGTGGAGCAGCTTCTCGTGGCCGAGGGCGCTGAGGGTGTCCGAGCTGACGACCACGTGCGCGGAGAGGACGGGCATGCCGGAGGTGATGGTCCAGGCATGCAGGTCGTGAACGTCCTCGACGCCGGGCAGCGCGAGTATGTGGGCGCGTACCTCGGCCATGTCGACGTCCTTGGGGGCCGACTCCAGGAGTACGTCGAGGGTCTCGCGCAGCAGCTTCACCGTACGGGGGACGATCATCAGGCCGATGACGAGGGAGGCGACCGGGTCGGCGGCCTGCCAGCCCGTGGTCAGGACGACCACCGCGGAGATCAGCACCGCCACGGAGCCCAGCGCGTCCGCGGCGACTTCCAGGAACGCGCCCCGCACGTTCAGGCTGTCCTTCTGCCCCCGCATCAGCAAGGTGAGCGAGATCATGTTCGCCACCAGACCGATCAGCGCGAACACGAGGGTGAGCTTGCCCTCGGTGCCGGCCGGGGTGAGGAAGCGCTGGACCGCCTCGTACAGGACGTACCCGCCGACACCGAGCAGCAGCAGACAGTTGGCGAGTGCGGCGAGGATCTCGGCGCGCGCGTACCCGAACGTGCGCTGTTCGCTCGGCGGGCGCCCCGCGAAGTGGATCGCGAGCAGCGCCATGCCCAGCCCCAGCGCGTCGGTCGCCATGTGGGCCGCGTCCGCGATGAGCGCGAGCGAATCCGCCACGACACCGCCGACGATCTCGACGACCATGACGGTGAGGGTGATCGACAGCGCGACCCGCAGCCTTCCGCGGTACGCCGCCGTCGCCGTACCGCCTGCCGGTGCGCCGTGCGTATGCCCGTGTGCGCCGTGCGTATGCCCGTGTGTGTGCCCTGCCCCCACTGAAATCCGCCCTTCGCGTCCGATCGGGGTCCCCAGTGAACTACGGGCGGGGAGTATCGGGCAACGCGGCACCGAACACCGTCTCACCACGGCCGATGACGACCGTCACAGGCCCCCGCGTCGTATGCGGCCCCCGCGTCCCCCGCGTCCTACGCGTCCTGCGCGTCGCACATAACGCCGCGAATCGCTCTGCTGGGCGGCGGGGTTGAGGGCGCCGGTTGTGACACGGCACCGCGATCCCCGATGATGATCAGCGCGGAGGCGCAGCAGACTGGGTTGAGCGGGCCGTGAACGGCCGGTGAACGGTCACTTCCCGTCATCCGATAGCCTCAGCCTTTGCCGACACGCCGCCCGGCCGCAGTGGGCCCGGGCCGCCCCACACGCACACGCACACGCCCGGCGTCCTCGCGCCGGAACACCAGGGAGTGAGTTCGTCTGTCGACCGCCATCCTCACCGGTCAGCCGGT
This sequence comes from uncultured Actinomycetota bacterium, assembly GCA_963711935.1. Lineage (GTDB taxonomy): Bacteria > Actinomycetota > Actinomycetes > Streptomycetales > Streptomycetaceae > Streptomyces. Next base: position 23,229 of record CAVQGD010000029.1, on the reverse strand, counting down.
GCCCGGATCGTCGCTGGAGGGCGATCTGCGGTCGCTCGGCTTCGACGTGCGGGTCGCCTCCGACGCCTGTGCCGCCGAGATGCTCCTCGCCCAGGTCCCCACCGGCCGGCGTGTCGCCCTCGTCGACGCCCGCTTCGTGGGCCACCTCCACGCGCTGCGCCTCGGCCTCACCGATCCCCGCTTCCCGGCCGCCGCGCTGCCGGGCGCCGTGACCGTCCAGCCCGCCGCCCGCCAGGCGCTGGCCCGCGCGCTGGCCCGCGAGAGCTCCGCCGTGACCGGGGCCACCGCGGCCACCGCGGTCACCGTGGGTGACCTCGCCGACCGTGTCACCGCGGCTCTCGACGCGGACGGCGTCACCGTGCACCGCCCCGACCTCGGCACCCTCGTCGCCGCCGTCCCCGCCGGCCCGCAGGAGCGCCACGAGGCCCGCCAGGCCGTGGCCGCCGTCGACGACGAGGCCGTACGGCTGCGTACGGCCGTGAAGTCCCGCGACGGCTTCTTCACCACGCGCTTCATCAGCCCGTACTCCCGCTACCTCGCCCGCTGGTGCGCCCGCCGCGGCCTGACCCCGAACCAGGTCACCACCGCGTCCCTGCTCACCGCCCTGATCGCGGCGGGCTGCGCGGCCACCGGCACCCGCGGCGGCTTCATCGCGGCCGGTGTGCTGTTGATCTTCTCCTTCGTCCTCGACTGCGCCGACGGACAGCTCGCCCGCTACTCACTGCGGTACTCGACCCTCGGTGCCTGGCTCGACGCCACCTTCGACCGCGCCAAGGAGTACGCCTACTACGCGGGCCTCGCCCTCGGAGCGGCCCGCGGCGGCGACGACGTCTGGGCGCTCGCTCTCGGCGCGATGGTCCTGCAGACCTGCCGCCATGTCGTCGACTTCTCCTTCAACGAGGCGAACGCCGGGGATCTTGCCGCGACCGCCAACACCAGCCCCACCGCCGCCCTTTCGGACAAGCTCGACAGCGTCGGCTGGACGGTCTGGGTGCGCCGCATGATCGTGCTGCCGATCGGTGAACGCTGGGCGCTGATCGCCGTGCTGACCGCGGCCACCACGCCTCGTATCACCTTCTCCGTGCTGCTCATCGGGTGCGCGTTCGCCGCGACGTACACCACGGCGGGGCGGGTCCTGCGGTCGCTGACGCGCAAGGCCCTGGGGGTCCCCCCAGGCGTTGAGCACTGGGGGAGGACGGACCAGGCGGCGCGGGCGCTGGCGGACCTCGCGGACAGCGGCCCCTTCGCGCAGGGGCTCGCGCGGCTGCTGAGGAAGCTCCCCGCCAAACCGCCGTTCGGCGCGCGCTTCTTCGTCGCGCTGCCGGGCGCTGTGATGCTTGTCGCTGCCGCATGGCTTGAGCCGTACGGCAGCTGGGTGCCCGTCCTCGCCGCCGTCCTCTACACGATCACCTCGGCCGCGGCCGTTGCCCTGCCCCTCAAAGGCGCCCTGGACTGGCTCGTTCCCCCCTTCTTCCGTGCCGCCGAGTACGGCACGGTCCTGCTCCTGGCAGCCAAAGCGGATGTGAACGGAGCCCTTCCCGCGGCTTTCGGGCTGGTGGCGGCGGTCGCCTACCATCACTACGACACGGTGTACCGCATCCGCGGCGACGCCGGCGCGCCGCCGCAGTGGCTGGTGCGGGCGATCGGCGGGCACGAAGGCAGGACGCTGCTGGTCACCGTCCTGGCCGCGCTGCTCGCGGCCGCGGATTTCAAGGTCGCGCTCACGGCTCTCGCCGTGGCCGTGGCGCTGGTGGTGCTCACCGAGAGCATCTGCTTCTGGGTGGCCGCCCATAAACGCGGCGCACCCGCCGTACACGATGAAGGAGAACCCGCATGATCGGCCTCGTGCTGGCGGCCGGCGCCGGACGGCGTCTGCGCCCCTACACCGACACCCTGCCCAAGGCGCTGGTGCCGGTGGGACCGGAAGGCGACGAGGACAGCCTCACGGTGCTCGACCTCACTCTCGGCAACTTCGCCGAGATCGGCCTGACCGAAGTCGCGATCATCGTCGGGTACCGCAAGGAGGCCGTGTACGAGCGGCGCGAGGCCCTGGAGCGGAAGTACGGCCTGAAGATCACCCTCATAGACAACGACAAGGCCGAGGAGTGGAACAACGCCTACTCCCTGTGGTGCGGCCGTGATGCGATCAAGCACTCGGTGATCCTCGCCAACGGCGACACCGTGCACCCGGTCTCCGTCGAGAAGACCCTGCTCGCCGCCCGCGGCGACGGCAAGAAGATCATCCTCGCCGTCGACACGGTGAAGTCCCTCGCCGACGAGGAGATGAAGGTGGTCGCCGACCCCGCCAAGGGCATGACGAAGATCACCAAGCTGATGGACCCGGCCGAGGCGAGCGGCGAGTACATCGGCGTCACCCTTATCGAGGGCGAGGCCGCCGACGAGCTGGCCGACGCGCTGAAGACGGTCTTCGAGAGCGACCCGCAGCAGTTCTACGAGCACGGCTACCAGGAGCTCGTGAACCGCGGCTTCCGCATCGACGTCGCGCCCATCGGCGACCTCAAGTGGGTCGAGATCGACAACCACGACGACCTTGCCAAGGGACGTGAGATCGCGTGCCAGTACTGACGAGGCTCATCCCTTCGCCGATCGTCGTCGACATCCGCCCCGGCGCCCTCGACGACCTGGCAGCGGTCCTGGCGGACCAGCGGATCTCCTCCTCCGGCCGGCTGGCCGTCGCGATCAGCGGCGGCTCCGGCGCCAAGCTGCGCGACCGGGTCAGCCCGGCGCTGCCCAAGGCCGACTGGTTCGAGGTCGGCGGCGGCACCCTGGACGACGCGATCGAGCTGGCCGACGCGATGAAGCGCGGGCACTACGACGCGGTCGTGGGCCTGGGCGGCGGCAAGATCATCGACTGCGCCAAGTTCGCCGCCGCACGGGTCGGACTGCCGCTGGTCGCCGTGGCGACGAACCTGTCGCACGACGGCCTGTGCTCGCCCGTGGCGACCCTCGACAACGACGCGGGCCGCGGTTCGTACGGTGTGCCGAATCCGATCGCGGTCGTCATCGACCTCGACGTCATCCGCGAGGCCCCCGTCCGTTTCGTACGCTCCGGCATCGGTGACGCCCTGTCCAACATCTCCGCGGTCGCGGACTGGGAGCTCGCGGGCCGCGAGAAGGGCGAGGCCATCGACGGTCTCGCGGCCGCCATGGCCCGCCAGGCAGGCGAGGCCGTGCTGCGCCACCCCGGCGGTGTCGACGACGACAGCTTCCTCCAGGTGCTCGCCGAGGGCCTGGTCATCACGGGCATCTCGATGTCGGTCGCGGGCGACTCCCGCCCCGCCTCCGGTGCCTGCCACGAGATCAACCACGCCTTCGACCTGCTCTTCCCCCAGCGTGCCGCGAGCCACGGCGAGCAGTGCGGACTGGGCGCGGCCTTCGCGATGCACCTGCGCGGGGCCCACGAGGAGTCGGCGTACATGGCCGAGGTGCTGCACCGCCACGGCCTGCCGGTACTGCCGGAGGAGATCGGCTTCTCGGTGGAGGAGTTCGTCCAGGTCGTGGAGTTCGCCCCGCGGACCCGGCCCGGCCGCTACACGATCCTCGAGCACCTCGACCTGTCCACCGACCAGATCAGGGACGCGTACGCCGACTATGCCAAAGCCATCGGTAGCTGAACTCCGCCCGGTCGTTCACCCCCCGGGTGTGAAGGACCGGCGCAGCGGCGAGCACTGGGCCGGGCGGCTGTACATGCGGGAGATCTCGCTGCGCGTCGACCGGCACCTGGTGAACACACGGGTCACGCCCAACCAGCTGACCTGCCTGATGACCTTCTTCGGTGTCCTCGCCGCCCCGGCCCTGCTGGTGCCGGGGATCTTGGGCGCCGTGCTCGGGGTGCTGATGGTCCAGCTCTACCTGCTGCTGGACTGTGTCGACGGCGAGATCGCCCGCTGGAAGAAGCAGTACTCGCTCGCCGGGGTGTACCTGGACCGCGTCGGCGCCTACCTGTGCGACGCCGCGGTGCTGGTCGGCTTCGGCCTGCGCACCGCCGACCTGTGGGGCCCCGGGCGGATCGACTGGCTGTGGGCCTTCCTCGGCACCCTCGCCGCCCTCGGTGCCGTCCTGATCAAGGCCGAGACGGACCTCGTCGGCGTCGCCCGGCACCAGGGCGGGCTGCCGCCGGTCCAGGACTCGGCCTCCGTGCCGCGCTCCTCGGGTATGGCGCTGGCCCGCAAGGCCGCCGCCGCGCTGCGGTTCCACCGGCTGGTCCTCGGGATCGAGGCGTCCCTGCTGATCCTGGTCCTCGCCCTCGCGGACACCCTCAGGGACGACCTGTTCTTCTCACGGCTCGGCGTCGCCGTACTGGCCGGCATCGCCCTGCTGCAGACGCTGCTGCACCTGGTGTCCATCCTCGCCTCCCGCAGGCTCAAGTGAGCAGCGGCATGAAGGTCGGCGCGGTCATCATCACCATGGGCAACCGCCCCGACGAACTGCGCGCCCTCCTCGACTCGCTCGCCAAGCAGGACGGCGACCGGGTCCAGGTGGTCGTCGTCGGCAACGGCTCCCCGGTGCCGGAGATCCCCGACGGCGTCCGCACCGTGGAGCTGCCCGAGAACCTCGGCATACCCGGTGGCCGCAACATCGGCATCGAGGCCTTCGGCCCCGACGGCACCGACGTCGACGTGCTGCTGTTCCTCGACGACGACGGCCTGCTCGCCCACCAGGACACCGCCGAGCTGTGCCGCCAGGCCTTCGCGGCCGATCCGGAGCTCGGCATCATCAGCTTCCGCATAGCCGACCCCGACACCGGCCTCACCCAGCGGCGCCACGTGCCCCGCCTGCGTGCCTCCGACCCGATGCGCTCCTCGCGGGCGACCACCTTCCTCGGCGGCGCCAACGCGGTCCGCACCAAGGTTTTCGCCGACGTAGGAGGACTTCCGGACGCGTTCTTCTACGCACACGAGGAAACCGACCTGGCATGGCGGGCCCTCGACGCGGGCTGGATGATCGACTACCGGTCCGACCTGGTGCTGTACCACCCCACGACCGCGCCCTCCCGGCACGCGGTCTACCACCGCATGGTCGCGCGCAACCGCGTCTGGCTCGCCCGCCGCAACCTCCCCGCCCCCCTGGTCCCGGTCTACCTGGGCGTCTGGCTGCTGCTCACGCTGCTCCGCAAGCCTTCACGGCCCGCCCTGAGAGCCTGGTTCGGCGGCTTCAAGGAGGGCTGGACGAGCTCGTGCGGCCCCCGCAGGCCCATGAAGTGGCGTACGGTGTGGCGTCTGACCCGACTGGGTCGACCTCCCGTCATCTGACAAGCTCGATACTCGATATCTGAGAGCATGCGGCCGTACCCCCGGCCCCAGGTTTCGGCCCCGGCCCGACCAGGCCGCGCACATTGAGGACGAAAGTTTCCATTGGTGAGTGAGACAACGCATGACGGCGAAGTCGCGGTGAGCGACCGACCGTCGCCCGACGACGGGCTGACCGCTGCCGAACTGGCCGCCAAGTACGGGCTCGCGGTCAGCGGAGCCCGGCCCGGACTCGGCGAGTACGTCCGCCGGCTCTGGGGGCGGCGCCACTTCATCCTCGCCTTCTCCCAGGCGAAGCTCACCGCCCAGTACAGCCAGGCCAAGCTCGGCCAGCTGTGGCAGGTGGCGACCCCGCTGCTCAACGCGCTGGTGTACTTCCTGATCTTCGGGCTGATCCTCCAGGCCGACCGGGGCATGGGCATCAAGGTCTACATCCCGTTTCTCGTGACCGGTGTGTTCGTCTTCACCTTCACGCAGAGTTCGGTGATGGCCGGCGTCCGGGCGATCTCAGGCAACCTCGGCCTGGTGCGCGCGCTGCACTTCCCGCGGGCTTCGCTGCCGATCTCGTTCTCGCTGCAGCAGCTCCAGCAGCTGCTGTTCTCGATGATCGTGCTGTTCTGCGTCACGATCGGCTTCGGCAGCTATCCCTCGCTCAAGTGGCTGGCGATCGTCCCGATCCTGGCCCTGCAGTTCCTGTTCAACATGGGTCTCGCGATGATCATGGCGAGGCTCGGCAGCAAGACGCCGGACCTCGCACAGCTGATGCCGTTCGTGATGCGTACGTGGATGTACGGGTCCGGCGTCATGTTCTCGATCCCGCTCATGCTCAAGGACCGCGATCTGCCGGTCTGGGTCACGGACGTCCTGCAGTGGAATCCGGCCGCCATCTACATGGACCTGATGCGCTGGGCGCTGATCGACGGCTACGAGTGGAACGTCAATCTGCCGCCGTTCGCCTGGCTGGTCGCCGTCGGCTGGGCCGTACTCGTCGCCGCGGGTGGCTTTGTGTACTTCTGGAAGGCAGAGGAGCGCTACGGCCGTGGCTGAGCAGAGGACCGACTCCCCCATCCCCACTGTCATCGCCGACGACCTGCACATCGTCTACCGCGTCAACGGTGCGAAGACAGGCAAGGGCAGCGCCACCTCGGCGCTCAGCCGCATACTCAAGCGAGGCGGCGAGGAGCGCGGCGTCCGCAAGGTGCACGCCGTGCGCGGCGTCTCCTTCGTCGCCTACCGCGGCGAGGCCATCGGCCTGATCGGCTCCAACGGCTCCGGCAAGTCGACCCTGCTGCGCGCCATCGCCGGCCTGCTGCCCGCCGAGAAGGGCAAGGTCTACACCGACGGCCAGCCCTCCCTCCTCGGGGTCAACGCGGCCCTGATGAACGACCTGACCGGCGAGCGGAACGTCATCCTGGGCGGGCTCGCGATGGGCATGTCCCGCGAGCAGATCAAGGAGCGCTACCAGGAGATCGTCGACTTCTCCGGCATCAACGAAAAGGGCGACTTCATCACCCTGCCGATGCGCACGTACTCGTCCGGCATGGCAGCCCGCCTGCGCTTTTCCATCGCGGCGGCCAAGGACCACGAGGTCCTCATGATCGATGAGGCCCTCGCCACCGGTGACCGCAAGTTCCAGAAGCGCTCCGAGGCCCGCATCCGCGAGCTGCGCAAGGAGGCGGGTACGGTGTTCCTGGTCAGCCACAACAACAAGTCGATCCGCGACACCTGCGAGCGCGTCCTGTGGCTGGAGCGCGGTGAGCTGCGGATGGACGGGCCCACCGAAGAGGTCCTCAGGGAGTACGAGAAGTTCACGGGCAAGTAGCCCGCCGCCTCGTGTCCGAAATAGTGCCCTTTGGGTCGACAGTGTAGAACGGGAGATGTGACGGCAATGGCTACGGAGACTTCCCACCGCCGCGCCGCTCGTGCCCTCCCCGCGCCGGGTGTCGAGCGGTGACCGAAGCCAGGACGGCGCGCACCGGCGACCCGGAGCGCGGCACCCTCGACAAGGCCACGTCCGAGAACTTTCCCGTGGCGCCGTTCTTCCTGCCCAGGGCCTGGCGCGCCGATCTCATGGCCGTCTACGGCTTCGCCCGCCTCGTCGACGACATCGGCGACGGCGACCTCGCCCCCGGCAATGCCGACGCCCGCCTGCTGGGCGTGTCCGCGGACGAGGCCGAGGACCGGCTGCTCCTGCTGGACGCCTTCGAGACCGACCTGCGCAGGGTGTTCGACGGGCGCCCCCGCCATCCGCTGCTGCGCCGCCTCCAGCCGGCCGTCCGCCGTCACTCGCTGACGCCGGAGCCCTTCCTCGGCCTGATCGCCGCCAACCGCCAGGACCAGCTCGTCAAGCGGTACGAGACGTACGACGACCTCCTTGCCTACTGCGAGCTGTCCGCCCACCCCGTCGGCCGCCTTGTTCTCGCCGTCACCGGCAGCTCGACACCCGAGCGCGTGCGTCGCTCCGACGCCGTCTGTACGGCACTGCAGCTCGTCGAACACCTCCAGGACGTGGCCGAGGACCTCGGGCGCGACCGTATCTATCTGCCCGCCGCGGACATGAAGCGCTTTCATGTCCAAGAGGCGGATCTCGCCGCGGCCACGGCAGGCGCGTCGGTGCGCGCCCTGGTGGCATACGAAACACAACGCGCCCGTGACCTGCTGAATGAAGGCCTCGTGCTCGTGGGTAGCGTCCACGGCAGGCTGAGGCTGCTCCTTGCGGGGTTCGTGGCGGGGGGAAGGGCGGCGATCCGTGCGATCGCCGCCGCCGAATACGACGTACTTCCCGGTCCGCCCAAGCCCGGCAAGCTCCAACTGCTGCGCGAGGCGGGCGTGACTCTGCGAGGAGAGGGGTGATCCGGGCCGTGGAGTCTGCCCCGCACGTGTCCGCGCCGGTACTCGCCGCCTACAGCTACTGCGAGGCCGTCACCGGGCAGCAGGCCCGTAACTTCGCGTACGGCATCAGGCTGCTGCCGGCGTCCAAGCGCCGCGCGATGTCGGCGGTCTACGCGTTCTCGCGGCGCGTCGACGACATCGGCGACGGTGCGCTCGGCCCCGAGGTCAAGGTGGCCAGGCTCGAGGACACCAGGGCCCTGCTCACCCGGGTCCGCGAGGGCAAGGTCGACGAGGACGAGACCGACCCGGTCGCCCTCGCCCTCGCGCACGCGGGCGAGCAGTTCCCGATCCCGCTCGGCGGCCTCGGTGAACTCATCGACGGTGTCCTGATGGATGTCCGCGGCGAGACCTACGAGACCTGGGACGACCTCAAGGCCTACTGCCGCTGTGTGGCGGGCGCCATCGGACGTGTCTCGCTGGGCGTGTTCGGTACGGAACCGGGTGCGCGCGGTGCCGAGCGCGCGCCCGAGTATGCCGACACGCTCGGTCTCGCGCTCCAACTCACCAATATTCTCCGGGATGTTCGTGAGGACGCGGCGGGCGGGCGCACCTATCTGCCGGCTGACGACCTTGCCAAGTTCGGCTGCTCGGCCGGGTTCAGCGGGCCGGTTCCGCCGCCCGACTCGGACTTCCCGGGCCTCGTCCACTTCGAAGTGCGCCGGGCCCGCGCCCTGTTCGCCGAGGGGTACCGGCTGCTGCCCATGCTCGACCGGCGCAGCGGCGCCTGTGTCGCCGCCATGGCCGGTATCTACCGTCGGCTCCTCGACCGTATCGAGCGCGCGCCGGAGGCTGTACTGCGTGGCCGCGTCTTTCTGCCCGGGCGGGAGAAGGCGTACGTCGCCGTGCGCGGGCTGTCCGGTCTCGACACCCGCCATGTGTCCCGGCGTACCGTCAGCCGAACCGTCAGGAGGCGGGCCTGATGGACAATCCGGTCCCACGGGAAGGGGCGGTGGCGGGAGACGGGAAGCGAGAGGGCGTGAAGCGCGGCCCTGGAAGGGCGGTGGTGGGAGACGGGAAGAAAGAAGGCGTGAAGCGCTTCCTTGGAAGGGCGGTGGTGGGAGACGGGCGGGCTGTCGTGGTCGGTGGCGGGCTCGCCGGGATCACTGCCGCGCTGTCGCTGGCCGATGCCGGAGTGCGCGTGACGCTGCTCGAAGGGCGGCCCCGGCTCGGCGGACTGGCCTTCTCCTTCCCGCGCGGCAACCTGACCGTCGACAACGGGCAGCATGTCTATCTGCGCTGCTGTACCGCGTACCGCTGGTTCCTCGACCGTATCGAGGGGACCGCGCTCGCACCGTTGCAGGACCGTCTCGACGTGCCCGTGCTCGACGTGGGGGGCAAGCCCGGGCGGCGGCTCGGCAGACTGCGGCGCGACGCGCTGCCCGTACCCCTGCATCTGGGGCGCAGCCTCGCCACGTACCCGCATCTCTCGCTCGCCGAGCGTGCCCAGGTGGGGCGTGCCGCGCTGGCGCTCCAGGCGCTCGACCTCATGGATCCCGCGCTGGACGCGCAGGACTTCGGCAGCTGGCTGGCCGCGCGGGGTCAGTCGGCGCGTGCTGTCGAGGCACTGTGGGACCTGGTGGGGGTCGCCACCCTCAACGCGGTGGCTGAAGACGTCTCTCTCGGGCTCGCCGCGAGGGTGTTCAAGACGGGGCTGCTGTCCGGCCCGGGCGCGGCCGACATCGGCTGGGCGCGCGTTCCGCTGGGTGAACTGCACGACCGGCTGGCACGCAAGGCGCTCGACTCGGCGGGGGTCCGTACCGAACTCCGTACCCGCGTCACCTCCGTCTCCTCTGAGGGCTCCTCTGAGGGCTCTTTTGAGGGCCCCGCTGATGACTCCCTTGATGGCTCCCTTGATAATTCCCTCGATAACTCCCTTGGGAGAAACGGGCGTTGGGTGGTTCAGGTTCCCGGTGAGAGCATCGACGCGGATGCGGTCGTCCTCGCCGTACCCCAGCGCGAGACGCACGATCTGCTGCCCGCGGGTGCGCTCGACCACCCCGGGCGGCTGCTGGAGATCGGCACCGCGCCGATCCTCAACGTCCATGTGGTGTACGACCGGAAGGTGCTCGGCCGGCCGTTCTTCGCGGCGCTCGGTACGCCGGTGCAGTGGGTCTTCGACCGGACCGAGGCCTCCGGGCTGAGCCAGGGCCAGTACCTGGCGCTGTCGCAGTCCGCCGCGCACGACGAGATCGACGCGCCCGTGTCCGTACTGCGCGAGCGGTATCTGCCGGAGCTGGAGCGGCTGCTGCCGGGTACACGTGGCGCGGTCGTACGGGACTTCTTCGTGACCCGGGAGCGTACGGCGACGTTCGCCCCCGCACCCGGCGTCGGGCGGCTGCGGCCCGGCGCCCGTACCAAGGCCCCCGGCCTCTACCTGGCCGGAGCGTGGACCGCCACAGGGTGGCCCGCGACCATGGAGAGTGCGGTCCGCAGTGGCATCAGCGCGGCGTCCGCCGCGCTGGGCGCCCTGGGCAGACCCCGCGATCACCTCTTCGCCTTCGAGGAGGCAGCCTGATGCTCGATCCGCGACGCACGGCGGACCCCCGCACCTACCGCACCTACCGCACCGCGACAAGAGGAGAGACTGTGCCCCCTGTGCCCCTGGCCTCGACGGCCGCTCGAGAGACCGCGGTGGACGTGACCGAGTTCCTGGAGCGCGGCCGGACCCTGGCCACCCCGATGCTGCGGGCGGCCATCGACCGGCTGGCGCCGCCCATGGACACCGTGGCCGCCTACCACTTCGGCTGGATCGACGCCGAGGGCACCCCGGCCGACGGCAACGGAGGCAAGGCCGTGCGCCCCGCGCTCGCCGTGCTGTCCGCCGAGGTCACCGGGGCGGCGCCCGAGGCCGGCATCCCCGGCGCGGTCGCGGTCGAGCTGGTGCACAACTTCTCGCTGCTGCACGACGACCTGATGGACGGTGACGAGCAGCGCCGCCACCGCGACACCGTGTGGAAGGTGCACGGCCCCGCTCAGGCCATCCTCGTCGGGGACGCCCTCATGGCCCTCGCCGGCGAGATCCTCCTGGAGCTCGGCACTGTCGAGTCCGGCCGCGCGGCCCGCCGTCTGACCACGGCCACCCGCGCCCTCATCGACGGCCAGGCCCAGGACATCTCGTACGAGCACCGCGACCGCGTCAGCGTCACGGAGTGTCTGGAGATGGAGGGCAACAAGACCGGCGCCCTCATCGCCTGCGCCTGCTCGATCGGAGCGGTCCTCGGCGGCGCCGACGACCACACGGCCGACACGCTGGAGAAGTACGGCTACCACCTCGGCCTCGCCTTCCAGGCCGTCGACGACCTGCTGGGCATCTGGGGCGACCCGGAGTCCACCGGCAAGCAGACCTGGAGCGATCTGCGCCAGCGTAAGAAATCCCTGCCGGTCGTCGCCGCGCTCGCGTCGGGCGGTCCGGCCTCCGAGCGGCTCGGCGAGATCCTCGCCGCCGACGCCAAGGCCAGCGACTTCGAGAACTTCTCCGAGGAGGAGTTCGCCGCCCGTGCCGCCCTCATCGAGGAGGCCGGGGGCCGCGACTGGACCGCCAGGGAGGCGCGCCGCCAGCACCGGATCGCCGTCGGGGCCCTGGAGGAGATCCGGATGCCGGACCGGGTGCGGGAGCAGTTCGTGGCGCTCGCCGACTTCGTCGTCGTACGAAAGCGATGAGCACGGACGCGGAAGAGTTGATCCCTCTCGGTCGAATAAGCCTCGCGTAGTCGCCGGCCGGTGCTCCCCTGGGGGAGCACCGGCCGACGGCGGACCCACAGCAGAGACATGCCACTGCACGAAGGGGAAGCCATGACAGCGACGACCGACGGAAGCGCCGGGGCACTGCCGCCCCGGGCTGCCTCGGCCAGCGACGCCGGAACCGACACCCACCTCGTCACCCCGGGGGCGGCAGGGGTTCTTGATGTTGCCGTGCGGGTGATACAGCGCGCCACCGACTTCCTGCTCTCGTGCCAGGACGCCCAGGGCTGGTGGAAGGGCGAGCTGGAGACCAACGTCACCATGGACGCCGAGGACCTGCTCCTGCGCCAGTTCCTGGGCATCCGCGACGCGAAGACCACTCACGCGGCCGCCCTCTTCATCCGCGGCGAGCAGTACGACGACGGCACCTGGGGCACCTTCTTCGGCGGCCCCGGCGAACTCTCCGCCACCATTGAGGCGTACGTCGCCCTGCGCCTGGCCGGGGACGCACCGGACGAGCCGCACATGGCGAAGGCCTCGGAGTGGATCCGGGCCCAGGGCGGCATCGCCGCGTCACGCGTCTTCACCCGTATCTGGCTCGCCCTGTTCGGCTGGTGGAAGTGGGAGGACCTGCCGGAGCTCCCGCCGGAGCTCCTCTACTTCCCGACGTGGATGCCGCTGAACATCTACGACTTCGGGTGCTGGGCACGGCAGACCCTCGTACCCCTGACCGTCGTCTCGGCGAAGCGGCCGGTACGGCCCGCGCCGTTCCCGCTCGACGAGCTGCACACCGACCCCGGCCATCCGAATACGGTCAGCTCCCTTGCCCCCCTGGTGAGTTGGGGCGGCGTGTTCCAGCGCCTCGACAAGGTCCTGCACGGCTACCACAAGGTGGCGCTGAAGCGGCTGCGCAAGGCGGCCATGAACAACGCGGGGCGCTGGATCATCGAGCGGCAGGAGAACGACGGCAGCTGGGGCGGCATCCAGCCTCCGGCTGTGTACTCCGTCATCGCGCTGCACCTGCTCGGCTACGACCTCCAGCACCCCGTCATGCGCGCCGGGCTGGAGTCCCTGGACCGTTTCGCCGTGTGGCGTGAGGACGGGGCCCGGATGATCGAGGCCTGTCAGTCGCCGGTGTGGGACACCTGCCTCGCCACCATCGCGCTCGTCGACGCCGGACTGCCCGCCGATCACCCGCAGTTGGTGAAGGCCGTGGACTGGATGCTCGGCGAGGAGATGGTGCGGCCCGGCGACTGGGCGGTGCGCCGGCCCGGGCTCCCGCCAGGGGGCTGGGCGTTCGAGTTCCACAACGACAACTACCCCGACACCGACGACACCGCCGAGGTCGTCCTCGCGCTGCGCCGCGTCCTCCACCCCGACCCGGAGCGTGTCGACAAAGCGATCGCGCGTGCGGTGCGCTGGAGCCTCGGTATGCAGTCGAAGAACGGCGCGTGGGGCGCCTTCGACGTCGACAACACCAGTCCGTTCCCGAACAAGCTGCCGTTCTGCGACTTCGGCGAGGTCATCGACCCGCCGTCCGCCGATGTCACCGCGCACGTCGTGGAGATGCTGGCCGTCGAGGGCCTCGCCCACGACGAGCGCACCCGCCGGGGCATCGCGTGGCTGCTCGCCGAACAGGAGCCGAACGGCTCGTGGTTCGGGCGCTGGGGCGTCAACTACGTGTACGGCACGGGGTCGGTGGTCCCGGCGCTGGCCGCCGCGGGGCTGCCCGCCTCCCATCCGGCGATCCGGCGGGCCGTCACCTGGCTGGAGAGCGTGCAGAACGACGACGGCGGCTGGGGCGAGGACCTGCGTTCCTACCGTGAGGTCGCCGAGTGGAGCGGCAAGGGCGCCTCCACCGCCTCCCAGACCGCGTGGGCCCTGCTCGCACTGCTGGCGGCGGGGGAGCGGGAGTCCAAGGCCGTGGAGCGCGGGATCGAGTGGCTCGCGGGCACCCAGCGGGCGGACGGCTCCTGGGACGAGCCGTACTTCACCGGCACCGGCTTTCCCTGGGACTTCTCGATCAACTACCACCTCTACCGGCAGGTGTTCCCGCTCACCGCGCTCGGCCGGTACGTCCACGGTGAGCCGGCCATCGGCAGGACACCGGCCAAGGGGAGCTGAGGTGGGTGGTGCTCCCGCTCCGGTCCCGCTGCTGATCGCCTGTGCGCTCGGCATCGAGCGGTTCGCCCTGCGTGGGGGCGACTGCGGCATGAGGCGAAGGGGCGCGCCTGTGTCGAGAGGCCATGGGGGTCCCCCCTGCTCGAGCGAAGCCGAGAGCTTGGGGGAGCGCGGAGGCCCTGACGAAGGAAGGGCTGAGCACGGTCGGGCTCTCGACACAGGCTTTCTGCGCCCCGGAGGCGAACCGATCCATCGCAGTGCCGGGGGCCCGGTGACCGTACTGCGCACCGGCATGGGGCCGAAGGCCGCGGAGCGCTCGGTCACCCGGGCGCTCGGGGAGCCGGGGCTGCACGGGGCCGCTGTCCTGGCCACCGGCTTCTGCGCCGGCCTCGCGCCGGGCATGCACCCCGGTGACCTGGTCGTCGCCGAGGAGACATGGGGACCGCACGGCGCCGTCACGCCGTGCGTGGGCACCGAGCTGCTGGTCAAGGAGCTGGTGCGCACCGTGCCCGGGCACACCGTCCACACGGGGGCGCTCACCGGCTCCGACCACGTCGTACGCGGGCACGAACGGGCGGAACTGCTCGCGACCGGCGCACTCGCGGCCGACATGGAATCCGCCGCCACGCTCCACAGCGCCGTACGCACGGGAGCACGCCCGGTTGCGGCCGTGCGAGTGGTCGTGGACGCTCCAGAACATGAACTGGTCCGGATTGGCACAGTGCGCGGTGGAATATCTGCTTTCCGCGTCCTTCGTGTCGTCCTTCCCGTTTTCTTCGAATGGCACCGTTCTTTGCCGCTCCCCAGGAGGTGAGCCAGATGGCCATGCCGCTCCGCCAGTCCATCAAGGTGGCGACGTATCTCGTTGAACAGAAGCTCCGCCGGCGGGACAAGTTTCCGCTCATCGTCGAACTGGAACCGCTGTACGCCTGCAATCTGAAGTGTGAGGGCTGCGGCAAGATCCAGCATCCGGCCGGAGTGCTCAAGCAGCGCATGCCGGTGGCGCAGGCCGTGGGGGCGGTGCTCGAATCCGGCGCCCCGATGGTGTCGATCGCCGGTGGCGAGCCCCTGATGCATCCTCAGATCGGGGAGATCGTCCGGCAGCTGGTCGCCAGGAGGAAGTACGTCTTCCTGTGCACCAACGCCATGCTGCTGCGCAAGAAGATGGACACGTTCAGGCCCTCGCCGTACTTCGCGTTCGCCGTGCACATCGACGGGCTGCGGGAGCGGCACGACGAGTCCGTGGCGAAGGAGGGGGTGTTCGACGAGGCTGTGGAGGCCATCAAGGAGGCCAAGCGGCGCGGCTTCCGGGTGACCACCAACTCCACCTTCTTCAACACCGACACCGCCCAGAACGTCATCGAGGTCCTCAACTACCTCAACGACGACCTCTTGGTCGACGAGATGATGATCTCGCCTGCCTACGCCTATGAGAAGGCGCCCGACCAGGAGCACTTCCTGGGCGTGGAGCAGACCCGCGAGCTGTTCAGGAAGGCCTTCGCGGGCGGCAACCGGCGGCGCTGGCGGCTCAACCACTCGCCGTTGTTCCTCGACTTCCTCGAGGGCAAGGTCGACTTCCCGTGCACGGCGTGGGCGATCCCCAACTACTCGCTCTTCGGCTGGCAGCGGCCCTGCTACCTGATGAGCGACGGGTACGTGCCCACGTACCGCGAACTCATCGAGGAGACCGACTGGGACAAGTACGGCCGCGGCAAGGACCCGCGCTGCGCCAACTGCATGGCGCACTGCGGCTACGAACCGACCGCCGTCCTCGCCACCGTGGGTTCGCTCAAGGAGTCGTTGCGCGCCCTGCGCGAGACCGTCTCCGGAAACCAGGGGTAATGACCACCGCGGAACCCGGAGCCGGGGCCGAGGAATTCGATCTCGGCAGGCTGCTGGCCGAGCGTGGAGCCGAGCGCTACGAGCTCCACGCCCGTCACCTCAACCACCAGCTCCCGCGCATGCTGCACACCCTCGGCTTCGACAAGGTGTACGAGCGGGCCGAGGGTGCGCACTTCTGGGACGCGGACGGCAACGACTACCTGGACATGCTCGCCGGGTTCGGGGTGATGGGCCTGGGCCGCCACCATCCCGTGGTCCGCAAGGCGCTGCACGACGTCCTCGACGCCTCCCTCGCCGACCTCACCCGCTTCGACTGCCAGCCGCTGCCGGGGCTCCTCGCCGAGAAGCTCCTCCTCCACAGCCCGCACCTGGAGCGGGTGTTCTTCGGCAACAGCGGCACGGAGGCCGTGGAGACCGCGCTGAAGTTCGCCCGGTACGCGACCGGCAGACCGCGGATCCTGTACTGCGCGCACGCCTTCCACGGGCTGACCACCGGCTCGCTGTCCGTGAACGGCGAGGCGGGCTTCCGGGACGGCTTCGCGCCGCTGCTGCCCGACACGGCCGTCCCGCTCGGCGATCTCGACGCCCTGGCACGGGAGTTGAAGAAGGGGGATGTCGCCGCCCTCATCGTCGAACCCATCCAGGGCAAGGGCGTGCACGAGGCGCCGCCCGGATACCTGCGCACCGCCCAGGAACTGCTGCACAAGCACAGGGCGCTGCTCATCGCCGACGAGGTGCAGACCGGGCTCGGGCGGACCGGCGACTTCTACGCCTACCAGCATGAGGACGGTGTCGAACCGGACCTGGTGTGCGTGGCGAAGGCCCTCTCCGGCGGCTACGTACCCGTGGGCGCGACCCTCGGCAAGGACTGGATCTTCAAGAAGGTCTACTCGTCCATGGACCGCGTCCTCGTCCACTCGGCGAGTTTCGGCTCCAACGCCCAGGCCATGGCGGCGGGCCTCGCCGTGCTGTCCGTCATGGAGAACGAGCAGATCGTCGCGGGCGCGCGGGCGACCGGAGAGCTGCTGAAGTCCCGGCTCACGGCGCTCGTCGACACATACGAGCTGCTGCAGCGACGTACGCGGCCGGGGCCTGATGATCGGCATCGAGTTCGGCCGGCCCAAGTCGCTGAAACTGCGCAGCCGTTGGACCATGCTCCAGGCCGCGCGCAAGGGGCTGTTCGCGCAGATGGTCGTCGTACCGCTGCTGCAGCGGCACCGCATCCTCACCCAGGTCTCCGGCGACCACCTGGAGGTCATCAAGCTGATCCCGCCGCTGGTCATCGGGGAGCGAGACGTCGACCGCTTCGTCGAGGCCTTCACCGACGTGATGGACGAGGCGCACAGGGGGAGCGGGCTGATGTGGGACTTCGGGAAGACCCTGGTGAAGCAGGCGGTGGCCAACCGCTGATCTGCGGGGCCCGGGCTCAGGCCCAGGCCCGGGCCCGGGCCGGCCAGGCCCAGGCCCAGGCCCGGGCTCAGTCTCAGGCCTGGGCTCAGGCCCAGGCCCCATCTTCACGCCCAGGCGCGGTCTCAGGCCAGCAGCCGCTCGCGCAACTGCTCCCGGAGCCGCGGCGTGACCTGCAAACCCCGCTCCAGATACGTACCCACGCCGCCCCAGGTCCGCTCGATCGTCTCGAACGCCGCCTCCAGGTACTCGATACGGGCGTCGAACAGCGGGTTGAGCAGCTCCATCACCTCGGGGGACTCGGGGGAGGAGACAGGGGCCGACTTACTGTCACTGTCGCGGTGCACTTTGTAGCGGTGGCGGGGGGCGTTCGACTCCAGGTAGTCGGCCACGATGGCCTCGCGCTCCACACCGAGGGCGAGGAGCGTCACGGCTATGGACAGGCCCGCACGGTCCTTGCCGGCCGCGCAGTGCATCAGCACGGGCACGCTGTCCTCGGCCAGCGCGTGCAGCACCTGGGAGTGCTCGGCCGTGCGCCGCGTCATGATCGCGCGGTAGGAGTCGATCATCCGGTTCGCCGCCTTGCCGTCCGAGAGGAGCACACGCAGCTGGTCCAGGTCGCCGTAGCGGACCATCTTCCAGAACCCGGCGCCGTCCGTCGGGTCCGTCAGCGGCAGATTGACGTTCCGTACGCCTGGCAGTTCGACGTCCGGGCCCTCCAGCTTCTGGTCGGCCGCGTTGCGGAAGTCGAAGATCGTGTGCAGGCCGAGGGAGGCGAGGAACGCGGCGTCCTTGTCGGTCGCATGCGCGAGGTGACCACTGCGGAACAGCAGTCCGTGCGCCACGCGCCGGCCGTCCACGGTCGGCAGACCGCCCACATCGCGAAAGTTGCGCACGCCGGTCAGCTCGGGCTGGGCCGACGGGGTCTGCTGCGTCACGGTGGCTCCTCCCCTCCGGTCCGGCCGTCGGCGCCGCACGGCTTTGCGCACCGACGATTGCGCACTCGACGATACGACATGGGTTCGTAGATCAAGGAGTTATCCACAGGAGGCCATCCACAGGAGGCCATCCCTAGGGGGTGATCCCTAGGGCGTTTGCCGTGTGACCCCGGCGGCCGTGAGGATGCCGTGATGATGCCGTGATGATGCCGTGATGATGTTGAATGCGGCGACGTTGATGTGACGGTTGTCCGATTGTGTCCTATCTGGGCGTTCTGCCGGAAATGAAGGCTTGAGTCCAAGTAGCCCTGGATTCAAGTGGGGTGGGGTGGAGATGCGTGAGCAGGCTCATATTCGTGACGCTATGTCGCCGTCGTGTTCGCGTAATTCTGGCGGATTTTCAGGGTGATTGAGAAAAGAAGAAGATCGCTTATTTACGGAGTGTGACCGGGAATTCCCGTAAGGATCAGCAAGGAAGGCGGGCAGGCAATTCCCATAGTTGTCCCGGCGCCCGTAAGTCGCCTACGTTCGGCCTCAATCCGGACGGACGCCGAATCCTGCCGCCGCCCGGAGCCACGAACTCACCCGTGTACGGCAGGAGCGGGGGACCCACAGGCAATACGCCTGTTCCGGTCTCCGGAACAGGCTTGGGGTCAAGCCGTGCGCAAGTACGGCCGGACATCTCCAGTCCGCACCCGACAGCTCACCTCGAAGGCGCCGGAGAGGAATTCGTTATGCCCGCGAAGGGTAAGCACCGCCGTCCGAAGTCCCAGCGTTTCACCCGCTCGATCGCCGCCGCCGGAACCGGTGGCGCCGCACTCGTACTTCCCCTGATCGGCGCCACCGGAGCACATGCCGCGCCAGTGGACTCCGTTTCCCAGAAGTCCACAGGGGTTTCCCAGGAAAGCGTTACCGAGGAAAGCGTCACCGAGAAGAGAGAGAAGGCCGCTGCCAAGAAGGCCGCCAAGAAGGCCGGGAAGCGGACCTATTCGGTGAAGCGCGGCGACTACCTTGCCAAGATCGCCAGGGAGCAGGGCGTCACCGGCGGCTGGAAGAGGATCTACTCGGACAACCGCGAGGTCATCGGTTCCGACCCCTCGCTCATCCGCCCGGGCCTGAAGCTCACGCTCTGCGGCAAGGCCCCCTCGGACGGCGGTACTTCGCGCAGGGACACCCGGGGCGGTGGCACTGCGGGCAGCGACAGTGGGCGTCGGCCAGGACCGAGTCCTCGCCGTCCTCGCCGTCCTCGGCGTCCGCGTCCCCGAAGACCGAGGCACCGAAGACCGAGGCACCGAAGGCCGAGGCACCGAAGGCGAAGCGCCGGCGCAGAGGCGGCCCCGTCGACCACCCAGGCCGCTGAGACGAGCGGCTCCGGCTTGACGCTCCCCGTCGCCGGCGCCACGGTCAGCACCGCGTACAAGACCGCGGGCAGTATGTGGTCCAGCGGCTACCACACCGGCGTCGACTTCGTCGTCCCCACCGGCACCAGCCTCAAGGCCGTCGGCGCCGGCACGGTCGTCTCCGCCGGCTGGGGCGGCGCGTACGGCAACCAGGTCGTCATCCAGCTGGCCGACGGCCACTACGCGCAGTACGCCCACCTGTCCTCGCTCTCCGTCTCGGCGGGCCAGAACGTGAGCGCGGGCCAGCAGATCGGCCTCTCCGGCGCGACCGGCAACGTCACCGGTCCCCACCTGCACTTCGAGATCCGCACCGGTCCGGAGTACGGCTCGGACGTCGACCCGATGGCCTATCTGCGCCTGAAGGGCGTCGGCATCTGACGCGCCCGGTACTTCGCTGACGGTACCGAGGGCCGGACCCCATGATCGCGGGGTCCGGCCCTCGGTTCACCAGGTCCACCAGCTTGCGCGGAGGGGCGAGCTCGTCCTGCGCCGCGGCGGACTACAGCGGTCTGTTCATGTTCATGTGCATGCCGACGTGGTGGATCGCGGCGGGCTGGACCACGAACTGCCGCATCATTCCCATGTCCTCGTGTTCGAGCATGTGGCAGTGGTAGACGAACCTCCCCGAGGAATCGCCGAAATACCCCTCCACCGTGACGAGTTCACCGGCGCCGACACGGACGGTGTCCTTCGGGCCCCGTTCACCCGGCGGCACCACCCCGTCGCCGGTCCGCTTGAGGGGTGTGGCGGTCCCGCAGCCGATGTTTCCGTCCGGCATCGTGAACGCCTTGAAACCGCTGACGTCGTACAGCTCCCTGCTCACCACCTGGAAACTGGTCGCGTGGATATGCATGGGGTGGGCCCACCCTGAGGGGGCGACATGGAGGAACCGCCAGCGCTCCCAGCTCCGGGCCCGGACGAAGAAGCGCACCGGGTCATGGAAGTTCGCCGCGGCGCGCCGGTACGTGGTGAGGCTTCCGTCGTCCTCCCTGACCTGCACGATGCCGTCCTGGGGCAACTCCCCCGAGGGCACGTCGGTCTTCTCCATCTCCCAGCACAGGGCCTGACCGGGTCCCATGGGCGTGAGTACCACCAGCCTGTCGACGACCTTCTCGTGCCGTTTCGGGCGCGCGGTGGCGGTGCCCGCCAGCCGCCGCGGCAGCGTGAACGCGTCGGGTGCGGGCGACTTGCCCACCCGGAACTCCATCACCTGCGGCCAAGCCCCCGGCTCGGGACTGCTGTTGGTGTTCACCAGACGCAGCCGGCGACCACGGAACGCCGAGAAGTCGATGAGGAGATCCGCGCGTTCCGCCGAGCCGAGAGTCAGGCCGTCGTCCGCCGTGACAGGCACCGGCTCGGGCAGCAGGCCGTGGTCCGTACCGATCTGGTGGACGGTGCCGTCCGGTACGGCCCTGCCCTCCTCGTCGGTGAGTGACAGCCGGTACTGGCGGGTGTTGGCCCCGTTCACCACGCGGAAGCGATACCACCGGGGCGCCACCCGCAGATAGGGCCAGACGACGCCGTTGACGAGCGTGAACGGCCCGGTGAAGGCCCGCATCTGCATCATCGGTTCGCGGCGGATGACGACCGTCTTGTGCAGAAAACGGCCGGTGAGGCGGCCTTCCTCGTCGGTCTCGAAGTTGCGGTCCGTGAGGAACAGCGGGATTTCGTACGGGCCACCGGGCAGGCCGAGGGCCTTCTCCTCGTCGTCCCGTATCAGATATAGACCCGAAAGCCCGGCCTGTACGTTCCAGCGGGTGATGTCCATGGCATGGTCGTGGTAGAAGAGCGCCGACGCCGGCTGGTCGTTGGGGTATTCCGACAGTTGCGACGTGCCCGGCTGAAGGCCGTTCTCCGGCCAGCCGTCGTTGCCGCTGCCGGTGAGCGCTCCGTGCAGGTGGACCACTGTCCACGGCGGAAGCGCGGCAACATCTTCGCGTGGCGGCACACCGCTGCGTCCCGGCTGGTCGTAGACAGGTGGTGTGAGGGTGGTGTTGGGTACCTCGACCACGGTCAGTGGTAAGACGCCGGAGAGGTCATTGGTCCAGGTGACGCGCAGGAGTTCACCGCGCCGCACCTCGAACGTCGGCCCCGGGAAGTGACCGTCGTAAGCCCACAGAGGGGTGGGAGGGAGCTGTGAGTGCAGACGGGCCGTCGTCGCCCGCATCCGGACGGTCGCGTACGAAATCCCCTTGGCACGACTCTTTCTGACGGTCGGAGGGATACGCAGGGGATCCTGGAAGGGCTTCAGGGTGCGGTACCGGGGGACATCGGGACCGGAAAGGGTGTCCTCTCCCGCGCCGGCCCGGGGGTGCCCGGAGTGCGTCTCCGTGTGCTCCGTCTCCGTGTGCTCCGTGTGCTCCGTAGGCGAGGTGTCTTCTGCCCGGCTTCGGTCCTCGGTGCCGGCGACCGGCATCATGGGAGGTGACGCGTCGCCCGCAGCGGCGGTCACAGTGCCCGCGACGGCAGCTGAGGCCAGAAACCTCCTGCGGTTCAGTGCCGTGCCGTCGTTGTCCGCGCGCGTCTTTCCGTTTTTCGTGGTACGCATCATGTCCTTCCCTTGGTGCCCACGCATCCGTGGCTGTCCACATGGACCACGAACCGGCTGCGTCCGTCCGGTCCGGACGGCTCGATGGGGGATCGACTGCTCTGTTCAAGGCGGCCCACGGCTCCAGCCCGGGCTGCGGCAGGGTGGTGCCGCCCCGTACCTCGGCCGGGGTGCTCCACGCCCTCACCTCACCCTGCTCATCCGCACGCTCCTGTCACTTGCCGGTAAGACAGCCCCGACAGTATCTTCAGGGCCCGCATGACGTAAACGAACTCGACGGCATCACCTGCCCGTTGAGCAGGAGAATCCTCTTTGTTCCCATGGCCGCATCGTCGCCCGGTGTTCCGACACGGACAACGCTGATTTCCGCCATGCGGCAACCTTCAACTTCACGCGGCAGCCTCGTCCTTGGCGGCCCCGGCCTGCGGCGCGTACCGGACCGTGCGACAGCGCTGGAACAGGGGCTGGCGGTATCCGGAGATCTCCTCCTCGGCCGGCGTGCTGTGTCAGCCCGTGGTACCGCGGCGTAGGAGTCCCACTCGTACATGCGGTTGTCCCGGTGGATCACGATCAACTCCGCTGTGGAGATACGAGCGAGCAGGCCTCAGATCAAGCCCTGCCAGCGCGCGTGCGATCGGCTCCGCAGGGCCGTCGCCGGCGCTGTACGCCACCGACACATGCGGGGTGAAGCCTTCGGCCTTCTCCGGGACCTCACCCAGGACCTCCCCGATCGCGGCACGGATCGCATCTCACCGCCCGCACAGGCCCGTCAGGATCTACGTGCAGCAGCACCGCCTCCGGATCGAGGACCTCCGGCCCGATCTGGAGAGCGAACGCGGGCACTTCGGCAAGCCGACGGCGGGCAGCGTCAGCTATGGCTTGTACGTCCGCCTCCTCGGTCTCGCTCACGAAGCCGATTCCCTGCATCGTCAGGTGCAGCCACCGGTCGGGGACCGGCGTGAGGATGTCTCCAAGCGGGGCGAGCGCGGATCGATACTGAGCGGCGAGCCGGTGCACGTCGTCCTGGCCCTCGAAGGTCAGATGCCAAGTGTAGAAGCGGCGGCCGACGCTCCAGCCGGGCCGCCACCACCAGTGATTGCGCATGGCTTGGGGGTGAGTCGTCATAGCCC
>CAVQGD010000028.1:0-464085 GCA_963711935.1 uncultured Actinomycetota bacterium | reverse complement strand
CGGATTCATCAGGTCTGCGCCATGTCCACGAAGCGCGAGTAGTGGCCCTGGAAAGCGACCGTGATCGTGGCGGTCGGACCGTTACGGTGCTTGCCCACAATGATGTCCGCCTCGCCCGCGCGCGGCGACTCCTTCTCGTACGCGTCCTCGCGGTGCAACAGGATCACCATGTCCGCGTCCTGCTCGATCGATCCGGACTCCCGCAGATCGGAGACCATCGGCTTTTTGTCCGTACGCTGCTCAGGGCCACGGTTGAGCTGGGACAGCGCAATCACCGGCAGCTCCAGCTCCTTGGCCAGCAACTTGAGGTTTCGCGACATGTCCGAGACCTCCTGCTGGCGGCTCTCGGACCGTTTAGAGCCACCGGACTGCATCAGCTGCAGATAGTCGATGACGACCAGCTTCAGGTCGTCACGCTGCTTGAGGCGGCGGCACTTGGCACGGATCTCCATCATCGACAAGTTCGGAGAGTCATCGATGTAGAGGGGTGCGGCCGACACATCCGGCATACGGCGGGCGAGCCGGGTCCAGTCCTCATCGGTCATGGTGCCGGACCGCATATGGTGCAGGGCCACCCGAGCCTCGGCCGACAGCAAACGCATTGCAATCTCATTGCGGCCCATTTCGAGCGAAAAGAGCACACTCGGCAGGTTGTGCTTGATGGAGGCAGCGCGGGCAAAGTCCAGTGCGAGTGTGGACTTACCCATGGCCGGACGAGCAGCGATGATGATCATCTGGCCCGGATGCAGACCGTTCGTGAGCTGATCGAGGTCGGTGAAACCAGTCGGCACTCCGGTCATCTCCCCCGACCGCGAGCCGATCGCCTCAATCTCGTCGAGCGCGCCCTCCATGATGTCGCCGAGTGGCAGATAGTCCTCGGTGGTGCGCTGCTCGGTGACCGCGTAGATCTCGGCCTGAGCTCTGTTGACGATCTCGTCGACGTCGTCGTCCGCCGCGTACCCCATCTGCGTGATGCGCGTACCGGCCTCGACCAGGCGGCGCAAGACCGCGCGCTCATGAACGATCTCGGCGTAGTACTCGGCGTTCGCCGCCGTCGGCACCGTCTGGACGAGGGCGTGCAAATACGAAGCGCCTCCGACCTTGGTGATCTCGCCGCGCTTGGTGAGCTCGGCGGCGATCGTGATCGGATCGGCCGGCTCACCCCTCGCGTAGACGTCGAGGATCGCCTGAAAGATCGTCTCGTGCGCCGGCTTGTAGAAGTCATGGCCCTTGAGGATCTCAACCACATCCGCAATGGCATCTTTTGACAAGAGCATGCCACCAAGGACAGATTGCTCAGCGCCGAGATCCTGCGGCGGCACCCGTTCGAAGGACGCCCCCGTGCCGTCCCAAGCGCCATCGTCCCGACCCCTCTCATGTCGCTCGTCATGTCCGCGGCCACCATTGGCGCGCCGACGGGAGGCAGGCAGACGATCGCTGGGGCCGCTGTCGGCCCACGGCTCGTCCAAGGGCTCGGAAATGCTCACCGGGCCACCTCCTCCCGTCCGCCCACGCGGATCCAGCCATGCCCCTTCTTCTTACGGCACGGCACTGACAAATGAGAGGCCCAACTCCGCTTCTGGGGCGTCGGTTTTGCGTGGATTCCGAGGCCGGAGAACGGAGTAGGCGCCGGACAACGGTAGGCCCCTCGGCACTGTCAGCCAATCCGGTTATCCACAGGCCATGTGGACAACGGCCTCAATCCTGTGGAGAACTCCGCAAAACCTGTGCACGACCCGGTGGACAGACATGTGAACAAGCTGCGGGCGTTCCGAACTCACCGCCTATGACCTGCAGTTTTGCCATCCACTGGCTGTGCAGAAGAAAAACTTGCCCAGTCAGACCAAGATCCCCTCGAACGCCCCACCGCAACGTGCCCAGAGAAGCGGAAGGTAATAATCAAACTCTCATTGCATCTATTACCTGTGGACGATTAGGTTGAGGGGCATGACACAGGCCCCCGCGGCAACCAGAGCCACCCGGCGGCGGCACGACCGAGAGATCGTCGCGCTGGCCGTTCCGGCCTTCGGTGCACTCATCGCCGAGCCCCTCTTCCTGATGGCCGACACCGCCATCGTCGGCCACCTCGGCACAGCGCAGCTGGCCGGCCTCGGCGTCGCCTCAGCTCTCCTCACCACCGCGGTGAGCATCTTCGTCTTCCTCGCATACGCCACTACGGCTGCGGTCGCCCGCCGAGTGGGCGCCGACGATCTGCGGGCCGCCATCCGCCATGGCATGAACGGCATCTGGCTTGCGCTCCTGCTCGGCGGCGCCGTCGTGGCCGCCGTCCTGCCGGGCGCGCCCGCGCTGGTGGACTTGTTCGGCACCTCGGACACTGCAGCGCCCTATGCGACCACTTATCTACGCATCTCCGCGCTCGGTATCCCGGCGATGCTGGTCGTGCTCGCCGCCACCGGCGTCCTCCGCGGCCTTCAAGACACGAAGACTCCGCTGTATGTCGCTGTAGCGGGCTTCGTCACCAACGCCGCCCTCAACGCAGGCCTCGTCTACGGCGCTGGCCTGGGCATCGCCGGCTCCGCGTGGGGCACGGTCATCGCCCAGTGCAGCATGGCTGCTGCATATCTCTGGGTCGTGGTCCGCGGAGCGCGCAGGCACGGTGCCTCACTCCGGCCGGACGCCGCCGGGATACGGGCCTGCGCCCAGGCTGGAGTACCACTCCTGGTCCGTACGCTCTCTCTGCGGGCAATCCTGATGATCGCCACCGGGGTCGCCGCCCGGCTCGGGGACGCGGACGTCGCCGCGCATCAGATCATCCTGTCCCTCTGGAGCCTGCTTGCCTTTGCACTGGACGCCATCGCCATCGCTGGGCAAGCCATCATCGGCCGCTGCCTCGGCGCGTGCGACACCCAGGGTGCCCGCGACGCCTGTCGCCGCATGGTGAAGTGGGGCATTGTCACCGGGATCGCACTCGGGCTGCTGGTGATCATCAGCAGCCCCGTGTTCATCCCGCTCTTCACCAGCGATCCGATCGTCCAGGACGTCGCACTCCCCGCCCTCATCGTGGTGGCACTCTCCCAGCCAATCTCCGGCATCGTCTTCGTCCTCGATGGCGTACTGATGGGTGCCGGAGACGGCCCCTACCTGGCGTGGGCAATGCTGCCGACTCTGGCGGCATTCGCTCCTGCGGCTCTGCTTGTTCCCGTCCTTGGCGGCAGCCTGACAGTTCTTTGGGGAACCATGACATTGATGATGATGACGCGCATGCTGACCCTGTGGCTGCGCTCCCGCTCGGGCCGCTGGATCGTCACAGGCGCGACACGCTGAGCAAGTCGAGAGCCTCGAGGTCACCCGTTTTGGCGGCGACCTCTTCGGAATCGCTTCGATCCCTGTTTCACGTGAAACAGCGCTCATTCACGCTGTTGTACGTGAAACAGGGACTCAGCGGACAGAGCAAGCTAGTTTGCTCTCTCAAGGGTCCTGTCCCTCCCCCGGACTGCCCCCGCAAGCGGGTGGGGCCCCACCTCGACTGGTGCGGCCCCACGTCCTGCTTCAGCGAGTGCAGCGCTTACGCCGCAACAACCTCGACGCTGACCTTGGCGGCCACCTCGGGGTGCAGACGGACGGACGTCTCGTGGGCGCCCAGCGTCTTGATCGGCGAGCCCAGCTCGATACGGCGCTTGTCGACCTCGGGGCCACCGGAGGCCTTGATCGCCGAGGCGACGTCGGCCGGGGTGACGGAACCGAAGAGACGACCAGCGTCGCCGGAGCGGACGGCTAGGCGGACCTTGACACCCTCGAGCTGGGCCTTGATCTGGTTGGCCTGCTCGATGGTCTGGATCTCGTGGATCTTGCGAGCGCGACGGATCTGCTCGACGTCCTTCTCGCCGCCCTTGGTCCAGCGGATCGCGAACTTCCGCGGAATCAGGTAGTTGCGAGCGTAGCCGTCCTTGACCTCGACGACATCGCCCGCAGCGCCGAGGCCGGAGACCTCGTGGGTGAGGATGATCTTCATGAGTTAGTCACCCTTCCCTTAGCGCGCAGTGGAAGTGTAGGGCAGCAGCGCCATCTCACGGCTGTTCTTCACGGCCGTGGCGACGTCACGCTGGTGCTGCGTGCAGTTGCCGGTCACGCGGCGGGCACGGATCTTGCCGCGGTCGGAAATGAACTTCCGCAGCATGTTCGTGTCCTTGTAGTCCACGTACGTGACCTTGTCCTTGCAGAAAGCGCAGACCTTCTTCTTCGGTTTGCGCACAGGTGGCTTCGCCATGGTGTTTCTCCTGTGTGATCAAGAAGTTTGGGGTACGGCCCCGCCCTCGCCCCGAATGACCGGTATCCCAGTCCGACAGGCCTAGAAGGGGGGCTCGTCCGAGTAGCCGCCGCCACTGCCGCTACTGCCGCCGCTGCCGCCGCTGCCGCCGGAGCCTCCGCCCCAGCCGCCGCCACCGCCTTGGCCACCAGCGGGAGCGCCTGTGGCCCACGGGTCGTCGGCGGGAGCACCGCCGCCTTGCTGGCCACCACCGGGGCCTCCGCCCCAGCCGCCGCCACCCTGGCCACCGCCGCCATAACCGCCCTGGCCACCGCGACCGGCGGTCTTGGTGACCTTGGCCGTGGCGTTGCGCAGGCTCGCGCCGACCTCGTCGACGTCGAGTTCGTAGACCGTGCGCTTGACGCCCTCCCGGTCCTCGTAGGACCGCTGCTTCAGTCGGCCCTGCACGATGACGCGCATGCCTCGCTGGAGCGACTCGGCGACGTTCTCCGCCGCCTGGCGCCAGACCGAGCAGGTCAGGAAGAGGCTCTCGCCGTCCTTCCACTCGTTCGTCTGGCGGTCGAAGGTGCGAGGGGTGGACGCGACGCGGAACTTCGCGACCGCCGCACCGGAAGGGGTGAAGCGCAGCTCGGGGTCGTCGACAAGATTGCCGACGACCGTGATGACGGTCTCGCCTGCCATGGGGAACCTCTCGGCGGGTTTGCTGCTGGCTGCTTGTGCTGCTACTCGGATACCGAGATCAGCTGAGCGGAAGAGCTCAGTGAGTCTCGGGGCGGAGGACCTTGGTCCGGAGGACCGACTCGTTCAGGTTCATCTGGCGGTCGAGTTCCTTGACGACCGCGGGCTCGGCCTGCAGGTCGATGACCGAGTAAATCCCCTCGGGCTTCTTCTTGATCTCGTACGCGAGACGACGACGGCCCCAGGTGTCGACCTTCTCCACCTTTCCGTTGCCCTCGCGGACGACGGAGAGGAAGTTCTCGATCAGGGGGGCGACAGAGCGCTCCTCCAGATCGGGGTCGAGGATGACCATCACCTCGTAGTGACGCATGTAGAACCCACCTCCTTTGGACTCAGCGGCCACGGTCGTTCCGTGGCAGGAGGGTTGTGATGCGTACGCAACGGTATCGGCTACCACTGACAATCAGGGGCTTCCGCTGGGAATCCCTGTCGTGGCCTGGCCAGACACCGATGCAGACGGTAAAGAGTACCCGCATACCCGCTTCCGGTTGAAATCCGGCGGTGGGGACCGCCAGTCTGTACACATCGGGTGCGTAAGGCGCTACGATGCGCCGCCCTCCGCAGGAGGTGCCCTATGGCACAGACAATGCGACCCAACATCGCCGGATCCCTGTTCGCCACCGATCACAAACCCCACCCACTGCAGGACACCCTGCTTGCCGTGACGTTGGTGCTCGGGGTGGTCTCCTTCGTCACGGCGATGTTCCACCATCTGCACCTGCTCAGTTCCTGGACAGGGCTGGTGGGGATCTTGACCGGTGCGTACGGGCAGTTCATCTCGGAGACGACCCGTGAGCGTTTCGGTCTGATTGTGGGTCTCGGTGCCTCGGGGGTCGGTTTCTTCCTCGGTATGGCCCATGGCGGCCTCTTCGGCTGAACTCGTGGTGTCGGCTGACGCTTCGTCAGCGGAGAGCCGGCGGACGAACCCTCAGCAGGGGCCGAAGGCTTCCTCTCGGCGTCCTGAGCATGCACCGGTCAGGGGCCCGGTTGCGTACGGCCAGACGGTGCGCACGCACGGCGCAGTAGGCTTCGGCGCGAGAGCCGGAGCCCCTGTACCCATGGGGACACACCAGCCCGAGGAGCGCCCGAATGAGCCTGACCCTGAGGACGATCAGCCGAGAGCAGCATCTGGAGTACCTCCAGAGCTTGTCGGCGGCGAGCCACATGCAGGTCCCGGCCTGGGCCGATGTCAAGGCGGAGTGGCGCTCCGAGAGCCTGGGGTGGTTCGACGACAGGACCGGCGAAATGGTCGGCGCGGGCCTCGTGCTGTACCGGCAGCTGCCCAGGGTCAAGCGCTATCTCGCCTATCTTCCTGAGGGGCCGGTCATCAACTGGTTCGCGCCAAATCTGGTCGACTGGCTCGAGCCCATGCTCGCGCATCTCAAGCAGCAGGATGCCTTCTCGGTGAAGATGGGACCGCCGGTGATCATCCGGCGCTGGGAGGCTGCGTCCATCAAGAAGGGCATCCAGGACCCGGATGTGAAGCGCCTGCGCGACATCGAGGCCGATTTCATTGAGCCGCGCGCCTTCGAGGTCGTCGACAAGCTGCGCCGTATGGGCTGGCAGCAGAGTGAGGACGGAGGGGCCGGCTTCGGTGACGTCCAGCCCCGCTATGTCTTCCAGGTACCGCTCGCCAACCGATCCCTGGAAGAAGTCCACAAGAATTTCAACCAGCTGTGGCGCCGCAACATCAAGAAAGCCGAGAAAGTCGGCGTCGAGGTCGTTCAGGGCGACTACCACGACCTGGCGGAGTGGCAGCGGCTGTACGAGATCACGGCCGTGCGCGACCGCTTCCGGCCCCGCCCGCTGTCGTACTTCCAGCGTATGTGGACGGCCCTCAACACCGAGGACCCCAACCGCATGCGGCTGTACTTCGCCCGGCACAACGGGGTGAACCTGTCGGCGGCAACGATGCTGGTGGTTGGCGGACACATCTGGTATTCGTACGGCGCGTCGGACAACATCGGGCGTGAGGTCCGGCCCTCGAACGCGATGCAGTGGCGGATGATGCGCGATGCCTACGCACTGGGTGCGACCGTCTACGACCTGCGCGGCATCTCCGACTCGCTCGACGAGACCGACCACCTCTTCGGCCTGATCCAGTTCAAGGTGGGCACGGGCGGGCAGGCCGCCGAGTACCTGGGTGAGTGGGACTTCCCGCTCAACAAGCTGCTCCACAAGGCGCTCGACCTCTACATGTCATGGCGCTGACCCGGCCCCGTATCACCCCGCGGGTCCGGCGGATGCACCACAATCTCGCTTCATACCTCTGATTACACCGCAGCCACGAGAAAGGTTCCGGGACCGGCCATGGCGCTCACGCTCTACGTCGACACCGCGCGCTGGCGGGCACACCACAAGCATGTGCAGGAGCAGTTCCCGGAGTTCGTCCCCGTCTGCAAGGGCAATGGCTACGGCTTCGGCCACGAGCGGCTGGCGGAGGAGGCCACGCGCCTCGGATCGGATGCCCTGGCCGTCGGCACGACGTATGAAGCCGCCCGGATCAAGGACTGGTTCAGCGGCGACCTGCTGGTGCTCACGCCGTTCCGGCGGGGCGAGGAGCCGGTACCCCTGCCGGACCGCGTCATCCGCTCCGTGTCGTCCGTGGACGGTGTGTACGGCCTCGTGGGCGCCCGCGTGGTCATCGAAGTCATGTCCTCGATGAAGCGGCACGGGGTGAACGAACAGGACCTGCCGCAGCTCCACGCCGCTATAGAGAACGTTCGCCTCGAGGGCTTCGCCGTGCACCTGCCGCTGGACCGCACCGACGGCTCGGACGCCGTCGAGGAGGTCATAGAGTGGATGGACCGCCTGCGTGCCGCCCGCCTCCCGCTGCACACGATGTTCGTCAGCCACCTCAAAGCCGATGAACTCGTACGCCTGCAGCAGCAGTTTCCGCAGACCCGTTTCCGCGCCCGTATCGGCACGCGGCTGTGGCTGGGAGACCACGGGGCGACCGAGTACCGAGGGTCCGTCCTGGACGTCACCCGCGTCTCCAAGGGCGACCGCTTCGGCTACCGCCAGCAAAAGGCAGCCTCAGACGGCTTCCTGGTGGTCGTGGCGGGCGGTACGTCGCACGGTGTGGGCCTTGAGGCCCCCAAGGCGCTGCACGGCGTCATGCCGCGCGCCAAGGGCGTAGCCCGCGCCGGCCTCGCGACGGTCAACCGGACCCTTTCTCCCTTCGTGTGGGGTGGCAAGCAGCGCTGGTTCGCAGAGCCGCCGCACATGCAGGTGTCCATTCTGTTCGTCCCGGCAGACGCGCCGGAGCCGAAGGTGGGTGAGGAACTGGTGGCGCATCTACGGCATACGACCACGCAGTACGACCGGCTTGTGGACAGGTAGGCCAACAGGCTCGCTTCAAACGAGTCCGTTCCCGGTGACAGAGTGAGATTGAGTCACTTGGAATGTCCACCCCATTCCACATACGGGACCTCTGCAGCCTGCAGTGCGTGCCGTGGAGGACGGGCCGCCCCGCCGAGCACGAAGATGTCCTCCGCGCCGTCCAGTACACCGCCCGCCGGGTCATCGTCGCCGGCCCGGCGCACCACGTCCCGCTCCGGCATGTAGATGTCCCGTACGACGAGGGCACACAGGTACAACGTCCCCAACAGATGGAGAGCGACAGCGAGTTGGTACCCCTCGGTCGGCAGCCCTTTGTGGGCGTCTCCGCTGGTCGTGTACGCGAGGTACATCCAGATTCCGAGGAAGTACACGACCTCGCATGCCTGCCAGATCAGGAAGTCCCGCCAGCGTGGCCGGGCGAGCGCGGCGAGGGGAACCAGCCAGAGCACGTACTGCGGTGAGTAGACCTTGTTGGTGAGGATAAAGGCCGCGACGATCAGGAAGGCGAGCTGGACGAAGCGCGGTCGGCGTGGGGCGGTGAACGCGAGCGTGGCGATGCCCACGCAGGCGAGTAGCATCATGATCATCGCGTAGGTGTTGGCTGTGTCCGCGGTGATCTGGATGTTCGTCCGCTGCGAGATGATCAGGAAGATCGAGCCGAAGTCGACTCCCCGCTCACGGCTGAAGCTGTAGAACTTGGCCCAGCCCTCCGG
This sequence comes from uncultured Actinomycetota bacterium, assembly GCA_963711935.1. GTDB lineage: Bacteria > Actinomycetota > Actinomycetes > Streptomycetales > Streptomycetaceae > Streptomyces. The sequence continues at coordinate 455,064 of CAVQGD010000028.1, read as the reverse complement.
AGCGAGGAACATCACCGGCAGGTTCACGGCGAGCCACGCACCGACGGCGCCGAGTAGCACCGTACCGAACTCCCGCCACTTGCCCGCGCGCCAGCACAGTACGAAGAGCGGCCAGAGCACCAGGAACGGATAGAACTTCGCGGCTGTGGCGAGGCCGACCAGCACACCGAAGGCGAGGGGGCGCTGCCGCGACCACATCAGCATCGCGGCGGCCAGCATCGCGACGGCGAGCAGGTCCCAGTTGATGGTGGCCGTCAAGGCGAAGGCGGGGGCGAGGGCGGCCAAGAGGCCGTCCCAGGGGCGTCGGCGCTGGGTGCGCACGGTGCAGACGGCGATGACCGCCGCGCACACCATGAGCATCCCGGCGTTGACCATCCAGTACCACTGCTCCTGGTTCCGGATGCCGCCGCTGCCCGGCGTGAGCCAGGAAGCTACCTCCATGAACACACCAGTCAGCACCGGGTATTCGAGGTACTCCATGTCGCCGGAGAGTTTGTCGAAGTACGGCACGAGCCCTTCGGCGAAGCCGCGTCCCTGATAGAGGTGCGGGATATCCGAGTAGCACGCGTGCGTGTACTGGGAGCCGCCCCCGACGAACCAGGCACCGTCGTAGCAGGGCAGCTTCTGCACCATACCGAGGGCGAACATGCCGATCGCCACGAGCGCGACCACCCGCACGGGGGTCCACCAGGACGTTCCAAGCAGTGCGCGCTGCCCGATGGGGCCGCCGATCAGCTCACTGCCGGTTGCGGCGATCTCGTCCTCCCTGGTCGGCCGTACCGGCTCCAGGTCGTCCATGCTCACTCGCGCCGTGTCTGCACTGGGCATGCCGCTCATCCTGCCGCACGTACCTGGAAAGCGCCGAGGACTTCCGCACCTGATCGGATGCGGCGGCCCTCGTTTCACGTGAAACACACCACAGCGGGTGTTTCACGTGAAACACCCGCTGTGGTGGCTTATCGCTGACGACGGCTATCCGGCCGGTCCTCCGAAGAGGCCTCCCCTGTTGGCGTTGCCTCTCGAATTACCCTCCGGTTCGGTCGGCGTGGCGGTCATACCACCGTCCGTGCCTCCAGTGTCCGTACCGCCTGTGTCCGTGCCACCTGTGTCGGTGTTGCATGTGGGGTCGAATGGGTCGCAGGTCTCGGGCGGCGTGGGCGAGGGCGTGGTCTGCATCTCGCTCGGTGTCGGGCTGGGCTTGGGAGTCTCCTCCACGGGCTCGGACCGCGATGGGCTCGGGGTCGGTTCCGGGTCGTTGTTGACGATCTCACCGATGGGTTCCGGTGTCGGGAACTTTTCGGCCTGCCTGCCCTTGAGTGCCTGCACCATGTAGTCGTGCCAGATCTCGGAAGGGAACGAGGCACCGTGGATCGACTTCTGGCCACCGGTCCCGTACATCTGCAGGAACTCACGGTTCTCGTTGGAAGCGTCGTCGTCCATGCGGTACATGCCGATCGCTGTCGACAGCTGCGGGGTGTACCCGACGAACCAGGCGGACTTGTTGCCGTCGGTGGTACCGGTTTTGCCGGCCACGTCCCGGCCGGGCAGCTTGGCGTTGGTACCAGTTCCCTTGTCGACCACGGTCTTCAGGACGTCGGTGACATTGTCGGCGACCTCGGCGGTGAATACCTGCTTGGTCTCAGCGACCTTGTCGTGATCGAAGACGATGCCTTCCTGGTCCCTGATCTCCGCGACCGAGTGCAGATCGCGCTGCTTTCCGCTGTCCGCGAAGGTGGCGTACGACCCGGCCATGCGGATCGCGCTGGGGTCGGAGATGCCGATCGAGAAGGACGGGAAGCTGGTGCCCGCCAGGCTGTTCTCGAGGAGGCCCGCGTCCGTGGCGGCCTTCTTGACCTTGTCCAGACCGACGTCCATGCCGAGCTGGACGAATGCGGAGTTCGCCGAGACCCTCATCGCCTCGCGGAGTTCAATCTTGTAGTGCGGTGGCGATCCGTACGACTCGTCTCCGTCGTTCGCCTGCAGCCACTCCTTGCCCTTCTCGTTGTGCCAGATCTCACCGTCGTAAGTCTTGATCTTCAGGTTGTTCTTGCCGCTGTACAGGCTCTTGGGAGAGGCGATCTTGCGCTCGTTCTGCGCCTGTACCTCGTTGCCGTCTTTGTTACGCACGCCCCACTTCATGGCAGCCGCCAGGACGAACGGCTTGAACGTCGACCCCACCTGGGCACCGGTCACGTCGCAGTTGTTGGTGAAGTGCGTGGTCGCGTCCTCACCGCCGTAGCAGGCCTTGATCGCGCCGGTGGCCGGGTCCACGGAGGCCCCGCCGAACTGGACATGGGTGTCCGTCTCTGGGCGGAGCTTGGGCTTGATGTTCTCCTTGCTGACCTTTGTCACGGCGCTCTCGAGCTGGTTGACCATCTTCTTGTTGAAGGTGGTGTGGATCTCGTAGCCGCCCTCCCGCAGCTCTTGCTCTGTGATGTCGGTGTTCTTGAGGATGTACGCCTTGGCGGTGTCGACGAGATAGCCGATCTGACCGCTCAGCTGGGTGTTCGACCGCGGGCTCTCGACCTTGGGGAGCGCCTTGTATTTAGCCTTGGCCCGCTCGGCGGCACCGAGGTGGCCGTCCTTGACCATCTCGTCAAGGATCCAGCGCCAGCGCTCCGTGACCCGCGCGGTGTTTGCCTTGGGGGTGGCGGCCGGGTCGATCTCGACCGAGCCCGCCGGGTCGTAGTACGTGGCGCCCTTGAGTACCGCCGCCAGGAAGGCACACTCGCTCTCGCCCAGCTCGTTGGCCTCCTCGTTGAAATACGCGCGCGCGGCGGCCTGGATGCCGTAGGCGTTGCGGCCGTAATAGGCGGTGTTCAGGTAGCCCGCCATGACCTTCTCCTTGGGCTCCTCGGCGCCCACCTTGATGGAGATGAAGAGTTCCTTGAACTTCCGCGACAGGCTCTGCGACTGATCGTTCAGCATCGCGTTCTTCACGTACTGCTGGGTGATCGTCGATCCACCCTGCGTCTCGCCGCCCTTGGCCATGTTGAAGACCGCGCGGGCGATACCCACGGGATCGATGCCCTTGTCGTCCTCGAACGTCTTGTTCTCGGCCGAGATGACCGCGTACCGCATCGCCCTGGGGATCTGCGAGTACGGGATGTTCTGGCGGTTCGCCTCACCACCGGTGGAGACCATCTGGGTGCCGTTGTCCCAGAGGTAGACGTTGTTCTGCGCCGTGGCTGCCTTGTCCGGGTTGGGCACACCCACCATCGCGTACCCGATGCCCGCCACTGCCATCAGGCTTCCGAAGAACCCGATGAACAACCCTGTCACCAGGCGCCACGACGGCATCCAGCGCGCAGCCCCGTACTTCCCGGCGCGTGGATAGTCGATGAAGCGCTTCTTGGGAGGCGGGGCAGCACGTCCTCCCTTGCCGCGTCCAGGACCGCGTCCCGCGGCGTCGGCCGCTCTGCGTCGGCCGCCGCCTCCGCTGCTTCTCTGTGCCGCCCGCCGGGCCTCGGCACGGCCACCGTACGGGCGCTCCTCATCTCCTGGGCCATAAGAGCCGGAAGGAGACCCGGTGGTGGCGCCTCGCGGTGCCGCGCGGCGGCCGGAGGACGCCGACTGGCCACGTCGGGCCGCGGCACGTCCGCCTCCCTGCGACTGCGGCGCTTTGCGACGGTGCTCGCTCATCGAACGACTACTCCTCGGGCAGGCGCACCCGTGGGCGCCTGGAAACGGCGGCTGGTCTCCGGTCCCCCCGAAGTACGGATGGGGTCGTGCTGGCATTCATCCGTATTGCACCGAGGGCGACGACATGTTCAGACGTCACTCGGTTCCCGGTGGTGTGCATGCCGCACAGACTACGCATCGCCAAAACCTACCGAGTACCGAACTTCACCCCAAAACAGGCAACTTGTTTCCAACGAATCGGTGATGTGATCCCCCTCACCGCAGCCCCTCTTGTCGCATCCGGAGGAGCGTTCTATCGTCGTGATGTATCGAGTCGATACATCAGTTCAGCATAAGGGCGTGACGGCAGGGCCGTGGCAGAGGGGAGGCGATGATGAGCCGACGTTCCGGGATCCTCGAGTTCGCCATACTCGGCCTGCTCCGCGAGTCTCCGATGCACGGCTATGAGCTGCGCAAACGGCTCAATACGTCACTGGGTGTGTTCCGCGCCTTCAGCTACGGGTCGCTGTACCCGTGCCTCAAGACGCTGGTCGTCAATGGCTGGTTGATCGAGGAGTCGGGGGGTGCGCAGGAGGACGCTCCCGTGGTCCCGCTCCCGGGGCGGCGCGCCAAGATCGTCTATCGGCTGACGGCGGAAGGTAAGGAACACTTCGAGGAACTGCTCTCGCAGACGGGCCCGGACGCGTACGAGGACGAGCACTTCGCCGCTCGTTTTGCCTTCTTCGGGCAAACTTCCCGCGAGGTACGCATGCGCGTCCTGGAGGGCCGTCGCAGTCGGCTGGAGGAGCGTCTGGAGAAGATGCATGCCTCCTTCGCCCGCACACGAGAGCGCCTCGACGACTACACCCTTGAGCTCCAGCGCCACGGGATGGAGTCCGTGGAGCGCGAAGTGCGCTGGCTGAACGAGCTCATCGAGAGCGAGCGGGCCGGGCGGGACCTCAAGGGTTCCGCCACCTGGGAGTCCGCCCCGCAGGACACATCTGGAGCGTCGGGCGGCCTGCCCCGGTCGGGGCACGAGCCCCGACCGGATACGCCTGGCGACACCGCCACGTGAGGCCTGCTCAGGGCCTCACTCGTACACACAGGGAGCAACCGGAATGGGTTCGGTTCGCGTAGCCGTCGTCGGCGTGGGCAACTGCGCCGCGTCGCTGGTGCAGGGAGTCGAGTACTACAAGGACGCCGACCCGGCGTCCAAGGTCCCGGGACTCATGCACGTGCAGTTCGGTGACTACCACGTACGTGACGTCGAGTTCGTCGCCGCCTTCGATGTCGACGCGAAGAAGGTGGGACTCGACCTCGCGGACGCCATCGGTGCCTCCGAGAACAACACCATCAAGATCTGTGACGTGCCGCGCACCGGGGTGACCGTCCAGCGCGGGCACACCCTCGACGGCCTCGGCAAGTACTACCGGGCCACCATCGAGGAGTCCGCCGAGGAGCCGGTCGACGTTGTCCAGATCCTCAAGGACAAGCAGGTCGACGTCCTCGTCTGCTACCTGCCGGTGGGTTCCGAGGACGCGGCGAAGTTCTACGCCCAGTGCGCCATCGACGCCAAGGTCGCCTTCGTCAACGCCCTGCCGGTCTTCATCGCCGGCACCAAGAAGTGGGCTGACAAGTTCACCGCGGCGGGCGTCCCGATCATCGGCGACGACATCAAGTCGCAGGTCGGCGCCACGATCACGCACCGTGTCATGGCGAAGCTGTTCGAGGACCGCGGCGTCATCCTGGACCGCACGATGCAGCTGAACGTCGGCGGCAACATGGATTTCAAGAACATGCTCGAGCGTGAGCGCCTGGAGTCCAAGAAGATCTCCAAGACGCAGGCCGTCACTTCACAGATCCCCGACCGGGAGCTCGGCGAGAAGAACGTCCACATCGGTCCGTCCGACTATGTGGCCTGGCTCGACGACCGCAAGTGGGCGTATGTCCGTCTGGAGGGCCGGGCCTTCGGTGACGTCCCGCTGAACCTGGAGTACAAGCTCGAGGTCTGGGACTCCCCGAACTCGGCCGGCGTCATCATCGACGCCCTGCGCGCTGCGAAAATTGCCAAGGACCGCGGCATCGGCGGCCCGATCCTGTCCGCGTCGAGCTATTTCATGAAGTCTCCGCCGGTCCAGTGCTTCGACGACGAGGCCCGCGAAAACATCGAGAAGTTCATCAGGGGCGAGGTCGAGCGATAGCACAGCAGAGAGCTCCGCGCTGATGTGTTCGGCGTCCGGCCTGTCGAGGGTCCCCGAGGCGTTCCGCCCGGGGACCCTCCCCCTGTGTGAGGCTGACCCCCATGGCTGTCGTACGTGACCTGCGCGTACTCCTGCGTTTCCGGGATTTCCGGCGCCTGCTCGCCGTACGGCTGCTCAGCCAGGGCGCCGACGGCGTCTACCAGGTCGCGCTCGCCACGTACGTCGTCTTCTCGCCGGAGAAGCAGACCTCGGCGGCCGCGATCGCCTCGGCGATGGCCGTCCTGCTCCTCCCGTACTCGCTCGTCGGCCCCTTCGCCGGTGTTCTGCTGGATCGCTGGCGACGTCGCCAGGTCTTCCTGTACGGCAGCCTGCTACGTGCCGTCCTGGGGTGTGTGACGGCCGTCCTGATGGTGAGCGATGTACCGGAGTGGCTCTTCTATGTCTCCGCGCTCTGTGTCACCGCAGTCAACCGCTTCGTCCTGGCCGGCCTCTCGGCAGTTCTCCCGCGGGTGGTGGACGCCGACCGTCTGGTAACGGCCAACTCTCTTTCCCCGACGGCCGGAACGCTCGCCGCGACCGCGGGCGGCGGACTCGCCTTCGCCGTACGGCTGGTAGTGGCGGACTCCGACGCCGTGATGGTCCTCCTTGGCGCGGCCCTGTACCTGTGCTCCGCGCTCGCCTCCCTGCGCATGGCGCCGGAACTGCTCGGTCCCGCTCCGCACTTGGTGCAAACGCGCCTGCGATCAGCGTTTGCCGGCACCGCGCGAGATCTCGTGGCGGGTGTGCGGCATCTCACTGAGACGCCACGACGGAAGGCCGCGTGGGCGCTGACCTCAATGACGCTGATGCGATTTTGTTACGGCGCCTTGACGGTCATGGTGCTGATGCTCTGCCGGTACGCCTGGTCGTCCAGCTCAGATGATGGGCTGGCCCTGCTGGGGCTTGCCGTGGGGATCTCAGGTGCGGGTTTCTTCGCGGCGGCCGTGGTGACCCCGGGGGCGGCCGGGCGGCTGGGCCCGGCGCTTTGGATCGTCATCTGTGCCGCTGCTGCCGCCGTCCTCGAGCCGGCGCTGGGCTTGTCGTTCGCCGAGGTCCCCGTACTGATTGCGGCGTTCGTCCTGGGTCTCGTCACCCAGGGAGCGAAGATTGCCACGGACACGATCGTCCAGTCCTTGGTCGACGACAGCTTCCGTGGCCGAATCTTCTCGGTTTACGACGTGCTGTTCAACGTCGCCTTCGTCGGTGCCGCCGGAGTGGCCTCCCTGATGCTTCCTCCTGACGGCCGCTCAGCTCCTCTGGTGACAACAATCGCCGTTGTCTACGCGGCGATAGCTATGACGATGGCCCGCTTTGAACGTCACCCCCAAAAGTGATCCCTCCGCCGCCCCATGGCCAGAACCCGTATGCCTGCAGCCCGTCCAGCCAGAGTCCTCAGCAACCGCCCAGCAGGGACACGCATGTCAGGCGCGAATGCCGGAGAACGTGCAGAGGGGCGATGTTTCACGTGGAACATCGCCCCTCTGCACGTGCGGGATCGGTTCGTCCGGGGGCATGTTTCACGTGAAACATGCCCCGTTTCACGGCATGGCCCCCTCATGGGCGGGCTCACCCCTGCCCGGCCCACCATTCCTTGAGCGCCGCCACCGCTACGTCGTACTCCATCGGGCCGTTCTCCAGCCGCAGTTCCAACAGGAATTTGTACGCCCGGCCGACGACCGGGCCGGCGGGCACGCCCAGGTTCTCCATGATCTGGTTGCCGTCGAGGTCCGGACGGATAGCGTCCAGCTCCTCCTGGTCATGGAGTTGGGCGATGCGCTCCTCCAGGCCGTCGTACGCACGGGACAGGGCATTCGCCTTGCGCTTGTTCCGCGTGGTGCAGTCGGAGCGGGTCAGCTTGTGGAGTCGATCGAGCAGAGGGCCCGCGTCACGTACGTAACGGCGGACGGCCGAGTCCGTCCACTCCCCGGTGCCGTAACCATGGAAGCGCAAGTGGAGTTCGACCAAACGCGAGACGTCCTTGATGAGATCGTTGGAATACTTGAGAGCAGCCATCCGCTTCTTGGTCATCTTGGCGCCCACCACCTCGTGGTGGTGGAAGGAGACCCGGCCGTCCTTCTCGAAGCGGCGCGTTCTCGGCTTGCCGATGTCATGAAAGAGCGCGGCGAGCCGGAGAGTGAGGTCAGGACCGTTCTCCTCCAGCGCCATCGCCTGCTCCAGCACGATCAGCGTGTGGTCGTAGACGTCCTTGTGCCGGTGGTGCTCGTCCCGCTCCAGCCGCAGCGCCGGAAGCTCAGGCAGTACATGGTCGGCGAGGCCGGTGTCGACCAGCAGTGTCAGGCCCTTGCGCGGGTGCGCGGAAAGAATCAGCTTGTTCAGCTCCTCCCGGACCCGCTCTGCCGAGACGATCTCGATTCGCCCAGCCATCTCGGTCATCGCCGAGACGACTTCCGGGGCCACCTCGAAGTCGAGCTGCGCGGCGAAGCGTGCGGCCCGCATCATGCGCAGAGGATCGTCGGAGAAGGACTCCTCCGGAGTGCCGGGCGTGCGCAGCACACGCTCCGCGAGGTCTTCCAGACCGCTGTGCGGATCGATGAACTCCTTCTCTGGAAGGGCTACGGCCATCGCGTTCACCGTGAAGTCGCGCCGTACCAGATCCTCCTCGATGGAGTCTCCGTACGACACCTCAGGCTTCCGCGAGGACCGGTCGTACGCCTCCGCCCGGTAGGTGGTCACCTCAATCTGAAGGCGCTGAAGAGCGTTTCCGACGCGGGTGTCCTTCTGCGCCCCGACGGTACCGAAGGCGATGCCGACCTCCCAGACGGCGTCCGCCCACGGCCGCACGATCTTCAGTACGTCCTCGGGGCGGGCATCCGTCGTGAAGTCCAGGTCATTGCCGAGCCGCCCGAGGAGCGCGTCCCGGACCGACCCGCCGACGAGGGCGAGCGAGAACCCGGCCTCCTGGAAACGGCGGGCGAGGTCGTCGGCGACAGGGGACACCTTCAGGAGTTCACTCACCGCGCGGCGCTGTACCTGGCTCAGGGCACTGGGATTGACTTCGTTGACGTTCGGCACAACAGAAAAGGGTACGTGGCCCCATCGGCCGCGAGCACCCTCATTTAAGGGTGCACAGTCGTCCTCCACAGGCGCTCCGCTTCATACCTGCACATACGGGACACCGTGGCGCTGTTCGTCGATCTTGCGAAGCAGACCGCGGCATTTCCGCTCAGCGCGCATCGTTACCATGCGTGGACGCACATTCCGACGACCACTGACGACGACGAGGGACGGGCGAGCGCGTGGCCGAGGCGGCAGCCAATCAGGGGATGAGTTCCTCACCTGTCCGCCGGTGGTTCCGGCGTACCGGAGCGCTGATCGCCGGGGCGCCTCTGCTGGCCGGTCTGCTCCAGTTGCCCGCAGCCCACGAGACACACCCCGCTGGGAAGTCCTCCCTCGCCGAGGCCACCGGGGCGAACACGGTCGGTGTCTCCTTGGACACGCTGAGCCCCACTGTCCCCACCGACGGGGACACCCTCACCGTCTCCGGCACGGTCAGGAACAACAGCAAGCAGACAGTCACGAGCGCTCACGTGGGCCTGCGCATGGGCGGCACCATGTCCAGCCGTACGGAGATCGACGACGCTGCCAAGCGCACCGGCTTCGACCAGTACGCCGACGGGACGGAGCTCGGGGGGAAGTACGTTGAGACGCTCTCCCGGCTCGCGCCGGGCCTCGCCCAGCCCTTCAGTATCTCGGTACCCGTCAAGGAACTGGATCTTGGCGCCGACGGGGTCTACCAGCTCGGGGTCTCACTCTCGGGTCGGACGGCGGCCGCGCCGTACGACCAGGTGCTCGGTATCCAGCGGACGTTCCTTCCCTGGCAGCCGGATGCGGCAGACACCAGGACGAAAGCCACATACCTCTGGCCCCTGATCTCCCTCGCTCATCTGACGGCGGAGACGGGTCCCGGTGAGCAACAGCCACCGGTTTTCCAGAATGAGGAGCTGGCCGAGGAAATCTCCCCGGGCGGCCGCCTGGATCAGATGCTGAGCCTGGGCAAGCACCTCGACATCACATGGGTGATCGACCCGGGTCTCCTGGCCTCGGTCGACGCGATGACGCGCAGCTACGAGGTCAAGACCGGCAACGGCACCACCACAGCGGGCAAGAACCAGGCAGTAGCCCAGCGGTGGCTTGCCGAACTGGAGCAGGCGGTCCAGAGCGAGGAAGTCGTCGCCCTGCCCTTCGCCGATCCCGACCTCGCCTCGCTGGCGCACAACGGCAAGAACGTCACCGGCTCCCTGAGCCACTTCAAGGACGCCACCGACGTGGCCGCCCGCACCGTCGAGACCGTGCTCCACGTGGAACCGGAGACCGACTTCTCCTGGCCTGTGAACGGCGCCGTCGACCCGTCGATCGTCAAGGTCGCCACCTCGGCGGGCGCCGACAAGGTGATCGCCCGCAGTGACAGCCTTAAGGAGACCGGCGGCCTGCCCTACACGCCGAACGCGGCCCGCCCCATCGGCGGCGGCACCACAGCGGTCGTCGCGGACGCGCGGCTGTCGACCGCGTTCCAGGGCGACATGGCGAAGGCCGATGCCTCGACCCTCGCCGTGCAGAAGTTTCTCGCGCAGAGTCTGATGACCGCCCTTCAGACCCCGGCCAAGCAGCGCAGCATTGTGATCGCCCCGCAGCGCATGCCCTCCGTGAGCCAGGCCCAGAGCATGGCTCAGGCTCTGACGGCCCTCCAGAGCGGAACCTGGTCACAGGCCCAGAAACTCTCGGCGGCCGCCGACGCCAAGCCGGACCTGGGCGCCACCACGACGGTCCCGGCCCGGTCCGCGTACCCCTCCTCGCTGCGGAAGCAGGAACTGCCGGCCTCGGCCTTCGAAGACATTCAGACCGCGCAGACCGTACTTGACCGTTTCAAGGTGATTCTCACCGACCAGTCCCGTGTGGTCACACCCTTCGGGCGCGCAATGAACCGGGAGATGTCCACCTCCTGGCGCGGCCGCGCCACCGAGGCGGAGGCGTACCGCAACAGCGTGCAGTCGTACCTGGACACCCTCACCGCCCAGGTCAGATTGATCGAGAAGTCCGAGACGAAGCTCTCGGGCCGCAGCGCCACGATTCCCGTGACCGTGCAGAACAACCTTGTGCAGGGCGTCGACAAACTGGTGTTGCGCCTCACATCGCTGCAGCCGAAGCGTCTGGAGATCGACGGCGAGGAATACGCGGAGCAGACCATCCAGGTCTCGGGCGGGCACAGCCAGTCGGTGAAGTTCGACACCAATGCCAACGCCAACGGCGAGGTGACGGTAGTCGCCCAGCTCTACACGGAGGACGGCCAGAGGTACGGTGACGCCGTCACCTTCGATGTGAACGTCACCGAGTTCACGCCCACGGTGATGCTGGTGATCGCCGGGGGGATGCTGCTGCTTGTGCTCGCCGGGTTCCGGATGTACACACAGCGCAAGCGTGCGGCGGCCCAGCAGGCCGAGGAGGAGGCCACCACCGAGCAGGACGCCACCAGGGAGACAAGCGACGGCGGAGCCCGCACAGCACAGGAATCCGGAGAAAAATCCGGCCCGCGGTCCGGGACAGACGAGCCGGAGCACCCGAGTGACCCGACGCCGGACACCGCACAGGAAGACACTGACCCGTCCGGCACGGGTGAGAGAGTGGACCGTTGAGCGAGGTCGTGGCCGGCGGGCCAGGGGACGATGAGGTGGGGTAACCATGAACGCGCCGTACGACGGTGACCGCGGTCAGGGCGCGGCTGACTCGGGCTGCCCCGAGCGCCCCCTGCCCGAGCCTGGCCAGGTCCCGCCGCAGCCCCACACGGACATGTACCTCCAGGACGCCCACGGACAGGACGCCTACGGCCAGGACCCCTACCGGGCGCAGGATCTCTCCGCCCAGGACCCGGTCACGGAGGCACTCTACGACCGCGCCGCCCACCCACCGCCTCCTCCGGGCACGTACCAGCCACAGCAGCCTCTCTATGCCCAGCCGCCGGCCTCCCCCTACGCCCCCGACCCGCGTGTGTGGGCACAGACCCCGCCGCCGGAGCCGGAGGGTCCGTCACAGCATCTGCCGCACGGTGATGATCCCCGTACCACACAGTTCGTGGGCGTGGACGATCTTGTCACCCAGGCCGGGGGGCAGCGCCACGAGCCGGACGTATTCGCCCATCTCTTCCGCGACCAGCAGCAGGGCGGCGGACACGCTCCTACGGAGCAAGCGTCCGTACCGGGCCCAGCCCAGCCGCCGATGCCTGGCCAGGAACCACAGCAGTCCGCCCCCGCACCCGCCCTCGCGCCTGTGGCGAAGAAGGGCGGCCGTGCCTCGGGCCTGTTGAAGTCGAGTGCCGTGATGGCAGCCGGCACCATGGTGTCCCGCCTCACGGGGTTCATCCGCTCGGCGATGATCGTCTCCGCACTGGGTCTCGGCTTGTTGGGCGACTCCTTCCAAGTGGCCTACCAGCTGCCGACGATGATCTACATTCTCACCGTCGGCGGCGGCCTCAACTCCGTCTTCGTGCCGCAGCTGGTACGTGCCATGAAGAACGACGCCGATGGTGGTGAGGCCTACGCCAACCGCCTGCTCACCCTCGTCATGGTGGCACTCGGCACGCTCACCGTGCTCGCGATGTTCGCCGCGCCGCTCCTGGTCCGCATGCTGTCGGTACCGGTGGCCGACGATCCCGCGGCCAACGAGACTGCCATCACCTTCACCCGCTACTTCCTGCCCTCGATCTTCTTCATGGGCATCCACGTGGTGATGGGGCAGATCCTCAACGCCCGCGGCCGGTTCGGCGCGATGATGTGGACCCCGGTCCTGAACAACATCGTCATCATCGTGACGCTCGGCGCGTTTCTCTGGGTGTACGGCAGCTCCGCCGACTCCAGGATGACGGTCAACAACATCCCGCCGGAGGGCGAGCGGCTCCTCGGCGTCGGAGTCCTCCTCGGCCTTGTCGTCCAGGCGCTCGCGATGATCCCGTACCTGCGGGAGACCGGATTCCGGCTGCGGCTGCGCTTCGACTGGAAAGGCCATGGCCTTGGCAGGGCCGTGGTGCTCGCCAAGTGGACGGTGCTCTTCGTCCTCGCCAACCAGGCGGGCGCGATGGTCGTCATCCAGTTGTCCACAGCGGCGGGCAAGCACTCACCCGTCGACGGCACGGGCTTTGCCGCCTACGCCAACGCCCAGCTCATCTGGGGCCTGCCCCAAGCGATCATCACGGTCTCTCTGATGGCCGCCCTGCTGCCGCGGATCTCACGCTCGGCTGCCGAGAACGACGCGGGTGCCGTCCGCGACGACATCTCTCAGGGCTTGCGCACGACGGCCGTCGCGATCGTGCCGATCGCCTTCGGATTCGTCTCGCTCGGCATCCCGATGTGCACCCTGATCTTCGGCCCCTCGGGCACCAGCGACGCCACGAACATGGGCTACATGCTGATGGCGTTCGGTCTCGGCCTGATCCCGTACTCCGTGCAGTACGTCGTGCTGCGTGCCTTCTACGCGTACGAGGACACCCGGACCCCCTTCTACAACACGGTCATCGTGGCCGTCGGAAACGCCGGGGCGTCCGCGCTCTGCTACCTCGTGTTGCCAGCCCGGTGGGCGGTGGCTGGCATGGCCGCCTCCTACGGGCTGGCGTACGCGATCGGTGTCGGCGTGGCCTGGCAGCGGTTGCGCAAGCGGCTGGGTGGCGATCTGGGCGGAGCCAGAGTGCTGCGGACGTACGCGCGGCTGTGTATCGCCTCGGTGCCCGCGGCCCTGCTCAGCGGCGCGGCCTGCTACGGGATCAGCCGCAGTCTGGGGCAGGGCGTCGGAGGCTCGATGCTGGCTCTCGTCGGCGGCGGAATCGTTCTGCTTGGTGTCTTCTTCGTCGCGGCGCGGCGGATGCGCATCGAGGAACTCAACTCAATGGTCGGTATGGTCCGCGGGCGTCTGGGGCGCTGAGGCGGGGATACGCGCACAACTATCGTCTGCCGCCGTGTGTCGCTCATAGCGTCGGACTGTGGGCACAATTGGCTTTGGCGTCGGACAGCGCGCAACGGATGGGGAGGCAGGAACGACGGTGGCGGAACGGAGCACGGCTGCCGTCGACGTGGCAGACAACAGCGGTGACGAACCGCTGACCGCACAGGCGGACCAGTCCACGGCCGACGGGGTGGCCCAGAACCGGGAGCGGGACACGGACAGCACGGCGAGCGAAGAGGCACAGGGAAGCGGCGGGCCAGAGGCCAGGAAGACCACGCCGCCCGAACTTCACAGCGGCCACAAGCTCGCCAGACGCTACCGCCTCGAAGAGTGCGTCACCCGTCTGGACGGGTTCAGCAGCTGGCGTGCGGTGGACGAGATGCTCCGCCGGGCTGTCGGCGTACATATCCTGCCGGCCGACCACACGCGGGCCCGTTCCGTGCTGGCGGCGGCCCGCTCCTCCGCGTTGCTGGGTGACCCTCGCTTCGTCCAGGTCCTGGACGCGGTCGAGGAGAACGACCTCGTATACGTGGTGCATGAGTGGCTGCCGGACGCCACGGAGCTGACGACGCTGCTCGCTTCCGGCCCGCTGAGGCCGCACGACGCCTACCAGATGGTCACCCAGGTCTCCCACGCCATGGCCGCCGCGCACCGTGAGGGCCTTGCCCATCTCCGGCTCAACCCCAGTGCCGTGCTCCGCTCCACCTCCGGTCAGTGGCGCATCCGTGGGCTCGCTGTGAACGCCGCGCTGCGCGGGGTCAGCTCCGAGACTCCCCAGCGCACCGACACGGAAGCGATCGGCGCCCTCCTCTATGCCGCCCTCACTCAGCGCTGGCCGTATGAGGAGGACGCGTACGGCCTCTCCGGGCTGCCGAAAGACATGGGACTCATCGCCCCCGACCAGGTGCGGGCGAGCGTCCACCGCGGTCTGTCGGAGCTCGCCATGCGCGCGCTCGCCAACGCTGGCGCGACCGCCTCCCGTCACGAGTCCCCGTGCACGACGCCAGAGGAACTGGTGAAGGCGATCGGTGAGATGCCCCGCATCCGCCCGCCGGAGCCCGCGTTCACCGCTCCGCCCGAGTACCAGCGCACGACGTACCAGCAGGGTGCCTACGGCCGTCAGGCGCCGCGCCCCGGCGCCGCCCAGCCGATGCCGACACCACCACCCCCGCTGCAGAGCCGTACCGGCAAGGCGCTCAAGTGGGCAGTTTCGGCGCTCCTCATCGCCGCCCTGGGCCTCGGCAGCTGGCAGCTGGCGGACGCCCTCATGGAGCGGGGAGGCACCCCGTCCGACGACACGGACACAAGCCAGACAACGGACGGGAACGACAAGAGCCCGACGAAGCAAGCCAGTAAGTCGATCGCCATCAGCGGCGCACGCGATTTTGACCCCTTCGGCGCCGACGGATCGGAAAAGCCGGACGACGTGTACAAGGTCTATGACGGCTCTCCCAGCACGTACTGGCAGACGGACTACTATTTGAGCGCCGATTTCGGCCGACTGAAGTCCGGTGTCGGGGTCATCCTCGATCTCGGCAAAACCCAGCAAGTGAGGAAAGTCGCCATTTCCTTCGTGGGTGACACATCTGTCGAACTTCGCGTTGCTTCCAGTGGCGCAGGTTCAGAACCCACGTCGTTCGACGCTTACAGCAAGGCAGCTGAGGGTTCCGGCGCAACGGTGACCCTCACGCCCAAGGAAACCCTCACGTCCCGCTACCTCCTGATGTGGCTGACCAAGCTGCCGATGATCGACGGTGAGTGGCGGGGCCGCGTGGTAGATATCAAGGTGAGCAGCTAATGAGGCGGACAGACGGGATACTTTCGGAGTAATTCCGTCATCCTGTCGAGACTGAGTGATACATCACTGGTACTGCGGTCCCGCCCTGCACAGATTTGGGGATATGTGTGAACCATGGGCCCGGTGATAGCACCCGCCTTTCCGACTCCGACGAGGCTCTCCTTGCTCGTCATGTTGCAGGGGGTGATGACGCCTTCGGTGAGCTCGTGCGGCGGCACCGGGATCGGCTGTGGGCCGTGGCGCTGCGGACGCTGGGGGACCGTGAGGAGGCCGCTGACGCTGTTCAGGACGCACTCGTGTCGGCGTACCGGGCCGCCCATACGTTCCGCGGTCAGTCGGCCGTCACGACGTGGCTGCACAGGATCACGGTGAACGCCTGCCTGGACCGGGCCCGCAAGGCGGCCTCCCGCAAGACGTCTCCGGTCGACGACATGGAGCGCCTGGAGCAACTGCTGGAGCCACACGAGGCGGCGTCCGCTCCTGCGGAACGCAACGACCTGCACCGTCAGCTTCTGGAGGCACTGGGAACCCTGCCCGCCGACCAGCGCGCCGCTCTCGTCCTGGTGGACATGCAGGGCTATCCAGTGGCGGAGGCGGCCCGGATCCTCGATGTGCCTGCCGGCACTGTGAAGAGCCGCTGCGCTCGTGGAAGAGCCAGACTTCTCCCCTTACTCACCCATCTCCGTGCGGACGGCGGAGACAAGAATGGCAAGAACTCGACGGGTCGGAGGAACCGGACGCAGGCGACATCCGTCCCACCCGCAGCAGGACGACACAATGCAGGGCCAAGCGATTCAGCTGCTGTGAAGGGCGGAGGTGGGCGAGCATGACATCCACGGCCGACACAGCAGAGCACCCGGAGGTCACGGAGCTCTCCGACCTCACCGAAGGTCTGCTCCCGCCTTCCCGTACCCCGGGCGTACGACGCCATCTGGATGAGTGCCCGCTCTGCGCTGATGAGTACGCCTCACTGGAGGAGATCCGCGACACGCTCGGCACGCTGCCGGGTCCCTCACGCATGCCCGCCGACATCGCCAGCCGCATCGACGCGGCCCTGGCTGCCGAAGCCCTGCTGAACGCCACGGCGCCCGGATCCGACGCCACGAAGACGCCGATATCAGTCAGCACGTCTCGCTCAGATCGCGATGAGGACAGCGGCACGCATGTTTCACGTGAAACAGCACCCTCGACCGATCGCCCCGCGGACCGCTCCCCCGCGGCCACAAGCCCCGGTCGGACAGCCCGCAAGCGACGCGGTCGCCGTAGGACGGTCGCCCTGGGCACGGTCTTCACGGCGGCCACCCTGGGGTTCAGCGCGCTGCTCGCCCAGTCGTTGGGGGACGGCAACTCCAGTGATTCTCCCGCTGCAGCACAAAGCCAGGAGGCATCCCCGAACACGTTCTCCGGGGACACCCTGAAGAACCAGGTGGAGAATCTCCTTGCCCAGTCCAAGCGTGAGAGCAACGCCTCCGCTGACAAGGAAACGTGGAGCACGGCTACCAAATCACCGGGCTCCACCACCGAAAAGCCCCAAAACACCTTCAAGGCGACCGACGTTCCCCACTGTGTCACGGAAGGCATCGGCCGCAGCGAGGCCCCGCTGGCGTCCAAGGAGGGCAAGTACGAGAGAGCTGCCGCATATCTCGTGGTGCTGCCCGGCATCTCCGACACCGACCGGGTCACGGCGTACGTCGTCGACGCTTCCTGTGTGGACAAGACCTCGGTGTCCCCCGGTGATGTCCTGGCACAACGCTCCTATCCGTATCCCTCGCCAACAGCCTCCACCAGCCCCTGAGAGGCCGTCTCTGAGTGGCTGTCGCCCTCGGTAAGCCTGTGCGGTGCCACGACTCCATGTGCTCGGACGCACCGGGAATGCACGCCCCGTAGGATCCGTTGGGTGGGATGAGAGTTGTGAGAGAAGCTCCCACCGGCAGCAGTACGCAGCAGTCTCCAGAGACGAGGAAACAAGCCGTGAGCGACGTCCGAAACGTGATCATCATCGGCTCCGGGCCCGCCGGCTACACGGCGGCGCTCTACACCGCGCGCGCGTCGCTGAAGCCGCTGGTGTTCGAGGGTGCCGTCACCGCGGGTGGCGCACTGATGAACACCACCGAGGTGGAGAACTTCCCGGGCTTCCAGAACGGCATCATGGGCCCCGAGCTCATGGACAACATGCGTGCCCAGGCCGAGCGCTTCGGTGCCGAGCTCGTTCCCGACGACGTCATTGCTGTCGACCTCCGCAGTGAGATCAAGACTGTGACGGACACCGCTGGCATCGTGCACCGCGCCAAGGCGGTCATCATCGCCACCGGCTCGCAACACCGCAAGCTTGGGCTGCCCAACGAGGACGCTCTCTCCGGTCGCGGTGTCTCCTGGTGCGCTACCTGCGACGGGTTCTTCTTCAAAGGCCAGGACATCTCCGTCATCGGCGGCGGTGACACCGCGATGGAGGAAGCCACCTTCCTCTCCCGGTTCGCCAAATCCGTGACGGTCGTCCACCGCCGGGACACCCTGCGCGCCTCCAAGGCCATGCAGGAGCGCGCCTTCGCCGACCCGAAGATCGGGTTCGTCTGGGACAGTGAGGTTGCCGAGATCAAGGGCGACCAGAAGCTGGCCAGCCTGACGCTGCGCAACGTGAAGACGGGTGAGACGTCCGAGCTGCCGGTGACAGGCCTGTTCATCGCGATCGGCCACGACCCGCGTACCGAACTCTTCAAGGGACAGCTCGACTTGGACGAGGAGGGCTACCTGAAGGTCGACGCCCCTTCGACCCGGACAAACCTGACCGGTGTTTTCGGCGCCGGTGACGTCGTCGACCACACGTACCGCCAGGCAATCACCGCAGCCGGCACCGGATGCTCTGCCGCCCTCGATGCCGAGCGGTTCCTCGCTGCCCTCGCAGACAGCGAGCAGACCGCTGAGCCTGAGAAGACCACCGTCTGACCCCATCCGTTCTACCGCACCAACCATTAAGGAGCCCCGCCGTGGCCGGCACCCTGAAGAACGTGACCGACGACTCCTTCGAACAGGACGTCCTCAAGAGCGACAAGCCCGTCCTAGTGGACTTCTGGGCCGCCTGGTGCGGTCCGTGCCGCCAGATCGCGCCGTCCCTCGAGGCGATCGCCACCGAGTACGGTGACAAGATCGAGATCGTCAAGCTGAACATCGATGAGAACCCGGGTACGGCCGCCAAGTACGGCGTCATGTCCATCCCGACCCTGAATGTGTACCAGGGTGGCGAGGTCGCCAAGACCATCGTCGGGGCCAAGCCGAAGGCCGCGATCATGCGGGACCTCAAGGACTTCATCACTGACTGAGCCAGGGAGTCGGCAGCGTCGTTTCACAACAGCGGTGATGTTTCACGTGAAACACAAATGGGCCAGCCCTCATGAGCTGGCCCATTCGCTTGAGTGTGACCGGAACAGCGGTCAGAGTGGCCGTAGTGCCGGTTCCTTCTGGACCGCCCCCAGCAACCGATCAAGCGCCAACTCGACGTCCTCCTTCCAAGAGAACGTTGTCCGCAACTCCAACCGCAGCCGGGGATAAGAGTGATGTGGGCGGACTGTCTTGAAGCCCACCGCTGTCAACTGATCGGCCGGCAGAACACAGACCGGTTCCTTCCAACGCGCGTCTCCGAATGCCTCAACAGCCTTGAAGCCCCGGCGCAGCAGATCTTTGGCAACTGTCTGGACCATCACACGGCCCAGGCCCTGCCCCTGATAGCCCGGCGTGATGAAAGCGGTCATCAGCTGGACAGCATCGGGAGCCACCGGGCTCGTGGGGAACGCCATCGAGCGAGGGACATAGGCGGGCGGCGCGTACAGCACGAAGCCCGCAGGCACCTCGTCCACGTAGACGACCCGGCCGCAGGATCCCCAGTCCAGCAGGACTGCTGAGATCCATGCTTCTTTCTCCAGTGCGGGCGTGCCTGCCTTTACTGCGGCCTCACCACTGACCGGGTCCAACTCCCAGAAGACACACGAGCGACAGCGCTTGGGAAGGTCCTGAAGGTTGTCCAGCGTAAGCGGTACGAGCCGACGCCTCATGAAGGCTGTTCCTCGCTTCCTTCCCCCCAGCGTCGCGAGCGGCTGTCAGAGCGCTCCGTTCCCTGAGCAGGCTGCCAATAAAACCGCCGACCGCCCGAGTCCCACTCCCGCGGTCACCAATCCAGAACGGCTCATGGTTCGCATAGCCCCCGCCTCCCCCACCAAGGTGCCGCCAGGTGGATGCGCCATACCTGAACGCATCGTATCCGCGAAGCGATTCCATCGATACCGCCTGAAAGCAAAGAGCGGGCCGTGTTCCGATACACACCGGACACGTCCCGCTCTGCTGGGTCGGCCGGTCGAGAACCGTCCCACAACCCGAAGGCGCTCAGGACTCGGTCTCGTCGGATTCGCCGTCCAAAGGGCTCTTCTGAAGGACCGGCCCCTCACCGGGAGCGAGCGTGCCGAGGATGCGCTCAAGATCTTCTATTGAGGCGAACTCAACAGTGATCTTGCCCTTCTTCTGCCCCAAGTCGACCTTCACCCGTGTCTCGAAGCGATCCGAGAGGCGCGTGGCGAGGCCGCTCAGTGCCGGGGAAAGCAGAGTGCCGGCGCGCGGGCCCTTGGAGCGCGGGGTGCTCTTCGGACGAGAGCCCATGAGGGTGACGATCTCCTCGACCGCCCGCACCGAGAGCCCTTCGGCAACGATCCGGTGAGCCAGTCGGTCCTGCTCCTCCGAGTCCTCCACGGAGAGAAGCGCCCGGGCGTGCCCTGCGGACAACACCCCGGCAGCCACACGGCGCTGTACCGCAGGCGAGAGCTTCAGCAGACGCAAAGTGTTGGAGACCTGCGGGCGGGAACGGCCGATCCGGTCCGCCAGTTGGTCGTGCGTGCAGTGGAAGTCCTTGAGGAGCTGGTCGTAGGCGGCTGCCTCTTCCAGCGGGTTCAGCTGAGCACGGTGCAGGTTCTCCAAGAGCGCGTCGAGGAGGAGTTTCTCGTCATCCGTGGCTCGCACGATCGCCGGGATCGCCTCCAGGCCGGCCTTACGGCAAGCCCGCCAGCGCCTCTCACCCATGATGAGCTCGTAGCGGGCTGGTCCCAGCTGCCGTACGACGACGGGCTGGAGGAGACCGACCTCCTTGATCGAGGTGATGAGCTCCTGCAGCGCGTCCTCGTCGAAGACCTCGCGTGGCTGGCGCGGGTTCGGCGTGATGGCGTCGAAGGGGATCTCCGCGAAGTAGGCGCCCATGGGAGACGCGGGCACCTCCGCAGCGTCGTTGACCAACGGCTCCTCTGTTTCATGTGAAACAGGCGGCAGCGTGGCCACCTTCGCCGCAGCCACCTCGCGGTCGGTCAGCACCGGAATAGCTGCTGGGGACGTAGACGCAGCGCCCCCCACCGTGGCTGGAGCCACCGTCTTCTCTGTCGGGGCTGCGGGGATCAGTGCGCTGAGACCACGGCCCAATCCCCTCCGTCGCTCGCTCACTGATTCCCCTCCATCATGCTCGGATTGCTCTGGGTGCCGATATGGGACTGCGTTGGGTCATAGCTGACGCCCACGCCCTTCAGCGCGATTTCTCGTGCCGCCTCAAGATAGGAGAGGGCACCGCTCGAGCCTGGATCGTAGGTCAGCACCGTCTGCCCATAGCTCGGCGCCTCGGAGATACGGACCGAGCGGGGAATGCTCGTCCGCAGCACCTCGCCACCGAAGTGGGTGCGCACCTCTTCCGCGACCTGGGACGCGAGCCGCGTCCGACCGTCGTACATGGTGAGCAGGATCGTTGATACATGCAGGGTGGGATTGAGGTGTCCCCGGACTAGATCGACGTTGCGCAGCAGCTGGCCCAGGCCCTCCAGCGCGTAGTACTCGCACTGGATCGGGATGAGGACCTCAGCACCGGCGACCAACGCATTGACCGTCAGCAGGCCGAGCGAGGGCGGGCAGTCGATGAGGATGTAGTCCAGCGGGTGCTCGTACGACTGGATCGCCCGCTGCAGTCGGCTCTCACGCGCCACCAGGGACACCAGCTCGATCTCCGCACCGGCGAGATCGATCGTGGCGGGCGCACAGAAGAGCCCCTCAACGTCCGGGACCGGCTGAACGACTTCGGCCAGCGGCTTACTGTCGATCAACACATCGTAGATGGACGGCACTTCAGCGTGGTGGTCGATACCCAGGGCCGTAGATGCGTTGCCCTGCGGGTCGAGGTCGATCACGAGGACACGGCCGCCGTGCACCGCCAGCGAAGCAGCGAGGTTGACCGTCGTCGTCGTCTTACCCACCCCCCCCTTCTGGTTGGCGACCACGATGACACGGGTCTGCTCGGGCCGTGGCAGGCCCTCGTCAGCACGACCCAGAGCGTCCACCACCAGTTGGGCAGCACGACCGAGGGGAGCGTCGTCCATCGGGGGCGATGTTTCACGTGAAACACCCTCCCCCAACGACTCGGTACGGGGACCGGGGACCGGATCGGTCATCGGTCCTGCGATGTTGGCATCGGACCGCAAGGATTCACTCTCCTCGACTTCAGGCTCGCAATGAACAGAGCCTCCCATGCCTTCGGGGTCGTGAACCAGTGAGGCCTGGTGTTCTGTGGAGAAATCCACCTCTGTGGACAACTCCGATACCCCTCCGGGTGAACCGAGAGAGTTACGGGCGCGGGGGGCGGCAGCAGCGCGACCGCGGCTGATGCTGCCGTGCAACAGTGAGCGACGTTTCACGTGAAACACGATGCACAGTGGCTATCGCCGAACCTTCGCGACACTCCGTGTTGTATAGATTTGGCAGCTTGCGCGGAGTACAGCTGGTCGTCAGGACGGATCAGTCCATGGCCGGATCAACGGCATCTACGCGACTCCCCTTCCGTGTCCTCCCCGGCGTCGACTCATCCCCGGCGTCGACGTGCCCGTCCCGTCCGGGCCGCCTTCGCCCGCTTGGCGGCGAAACGCACACCACCCGGGCTCTCCCCGACCTCGACCCGGACGACCGTGGACATCGGATCCACCACACCCTCACCGCAATGCAGGATCGATGTCTCCACCGCACCGAGCTTACTCAGCGCCGTAGCCGCGCTCTTCAGCTCCTCCTCGGCCGTATCGCCCTTGAGTGCCAGCATTTCCCCGTAGGGGCGCAGCAAGGGAATGCCCCAGGCTGCCAACCGGTCCAGCGGGGCCACCGCCCGCGCGGTCACCACATGGACTGGCGGCATCTTCCCCATGACCTCCTCGGCGCGTCCTCGGACGACAGTCACGTGATCGAGCCCCAGGAGCTCGACGATCTCGGTCAGGAAGTTCGTACGCCGCAACAGCGGTTCCAGCAGCGTGATCTTCAGGTCGTTCCGGACCAGGGCCAACGGGATACCAGGCAGCCCGGCGCCAGAGCCGACATCGCACACGGACACGCCCTCGGGCACGACCTCCGAGAGCACCGCGCAGTTCAGCAGGTGCCGCGCCCACAAGCGGGGCACTTCACGCGGGCCGATGAGCCCTCGCTGCACTCCCGTTTCAGCGAGCAGCTCCGCGTACCGGACTGCATCCGCGAAGCGATCGCCGAACACGTCGCGCGCCTGCTCGGGCGCAGGGGGAAGCTCCGCTGCCTCCGTCACGGGAACCGTCCTTCCGTCAATGCATCAGCGCACTCAGCGCCGACCACCAGAAACCAGGCTGAGAAAATTCGGCCCCGCCTGCGCAACAGACGGGGCCGGAGGAACGTACGGACCGATCAAGCCGGGAGCACAACGACGAAGCGCTGCGGTTCCTCGCCCTCGGACTCGCTGCGCAGGCCCGCGGTCTTGACCGCGTCGTGCACGACCTTGCGCTCGAAGGGTGTCATCGGCTTGAGCTTCACCGGCTCGCCGGTGCTCTTCACCTCAGCGGCGGCCTTGGCGCCCAGCTCGGAGAGCTCGGCGCGCTTCTTGGCGCGGTAGCCCGCGATGTCCAGCATCAGTCGGCTGCGGTCCCCGGTCTCCCGGTGTACGGCCAGGCGCGTGAGCTCCTGGAGCGCCTCCAGCACCTCGCCGTCGCGCCCGACCAGCTTCTGCAAGTCTCGGCTGCCCGCTTCGCTGATGATCGAGACAGCGGCGCGGTCGGCCTCGACGTCCATGTCGATGTCGCCGTCGAGATCGGCGATGTCGAGCAGACCCTCGAGGTAGTCCGCCGCGATCTCGCCCTCCTGCTCCAGGCGGGTCAGGGTGTCTGCACCCTCGGCAGCAGCGGAGGTGGTGCCTTCCGTCACGGGATGGACTCCTTCTTACTTCTTGGACGGGGACTTGGGCCGCTGCGGGCCCTTGCGCTGTCCGGACTGGGCCTTGCTGCGGGTGCTACCGCCAGCCTTCGGAGCGGCCTTCTTCGCGACGGCGGGCTTGGCGTCCTCGGGCTCGTCGGGCTTGGAGTCCTCGGGCTCGTCGGACTTGCTCAGCGACGTGGTGGACTCACCGGCCTGCTTCGGACTGCCGGAGTGACGCTGGGCCTTGGACTGTCGCTTCGGCTGTTGCCGCTTGGGGATACCAGCGATCGTTGGCGTGCCGTCCTCGGTCACGGTGGCAACAGCGCCCTCGCTCTTCACCACGGTGCCGTTGGCCTGCGCCGCGAGACCCGCCTTGTTCAGGCCGGTGATGAACTTGCGCTCGTACTCGTTGCGGTCACGACCCTTGGCAACGATGGCCTTGACGATGGCCTTCTCACCACGGCCACGCGTCTTGCCGTGGTGGGTGACGTGCTTGTACAGGCGCTCCAGATACGCGGCCTGGGCCTTGGAACCCGGGGTCGGGTTGTTGTGGATGACGTACATCTGCTGGCCCATGGTCCACACGTTGGTGGTCAGCCAGTAGACGAGGACGCCGACCGGGAAGTTGATACCGAAGACGGCGAACATGAGCGGGAAGATGTACATCAGCATCTTCTGCTGCTGCATGAATGGCGTCTTCACCGAGGTGTCGACGTTCTTCGTCATCAGCTGACGCTGCGTGTAGAACTGCGACAGCGACATCAAGACGATCATGATGGCGGTGACGACCCGCACATCAGTGATCGAATAGCCGAGCGCCTCGACCTTGGCGGCGCTGTCCGTGAACTTCGCGGCCAGCGGGGCACCGAGGATATGGGCCTCCTGTGCGCTCTCCAGCAACCGGTCATTGATCACGCCAACCTTTTTGTTCTGCGCGATGCTGTTGAGCACGTGGTACAGGGCGAAGAAGAACGGCGACTGCGCCAGGATGGGAAGGCACGAGGAGAGCGGGTTGGTGCCCGTCTCCTTGTACAGCTTCATCATCTCTTCGGACTGACGCTGTTTGTCGTTCTTGTAGCGCTCCTGGATCTTCTTCATCTCGGGCTGGAGCGTCTGCATGGCCCGGGTCGCCTTGATCTGCTTCACGAAGAGCGGGATCAGGCAGATTCGGATCAGGATCACCAGAGACACGATGGACAGGCCCCAGGCCCAGCCCGTGTCAGGGCCGAAGATCGCACCGTACAGCGAGTGGAACTGAACGATGACCCACGAGACGGGTGTCGTGATGAAGCTGAAGAGGCTGGCAATCGTGTCCACTAATCATGCTCCTTGGGCATGGGACGGGGTCTCTGCGGCCGGGCTCGGAGAAGAACTCTCTCCGATGGCCGGTTCGGCGGCGGAGGGCCCGCGCTTGCGTGCACGCCACGCGTTGCGCAGTATCTCGTGCCACTGCGGACGCTTACGCGGCGGAACGTGGTCCACACCGCCCAGCGACCACGGATTGCACCGCAGGATCCGCCAGGCAGTGAGTGCTGTTCCCTTGATCGCACCGTGGCGGTCGATGGCCTGGTACCCGTAGTGGGAGCACGACGGGTAGTACTTGCACACCGGCCCGAGCAGCGGACTGATGGTCCACTGGTACAGCTTGATAAGAGCCAGCAGTGGGTACTTCATCGCACGCCCCCTCCCAGTAGCCGCCGCAGAGCGGCATCCAGGTCTTGGGCCAGCTGTGCATAGTCGGCGTCACCCGCACCGGGCAGCGCTCGTACGACTACCAGGCTACCGGGGGCCAGCAGGGCCACTCGATCGCGCATCAGGTGACGAAGTCTGCGCTTCACCTTGTTGCGTACGACCGCACCGCCCACCGCCTTGCTGACAACGAAACCCGCACGCGACGGGAGAGCGCTCTCCCCAGGCGCGTGCGGGTCCATTGCACCACTACGCAGGTGGACGACGAGAAGCGGGCGTCCGGCCCGGCGTCCCCGGCGTACCGCGGTCGCGAAGTCCTCGCGCCGCCTCAGCCGATTCTCGGTAGGCAGCACGTCATGACCTGTATTGCGATCAGGCGGACAGGCGGGCGCGACCCTTGCCACGGCGGGACGCGAGAATCGCGCGGCCGGCACGGGTGCGCATACGCAGCCGGAAGCCGTGGGTCTTCGCGCGACGACGGTTGTTCGGCTGGAAGGTGCGCTTGCTCACTCGGGGGCTCCAGAAAGAATCGGTAGATGGCGGGGTGCCGCCATGGCTGTCACCGTGCGCCCACGAGTAGCTCGCATTACGCCCGAGTGCACCGCTTCCCGATCACTCGCACGTGATCTATGCCCATCGGAGGCAGGCGGCAGCAGCCATCGACAACTCGACCTGGTTACGGTACGCGGGGCCGCACCATCCGGTCAAACCAGGGGTCATGGAGAGACACTGTCCACAGCCTGGGGATAACGACTTGAACCACACCGGTCGCCCTGACTACCGTGACTGGCCTCCGGTTCGTTCCCTTCCCCCCGACCCAGCGGCTTTGTGCCGGCCCGCCCCACCCGGAACTGAAGTTCCCACCCGATTCGAATCCCGACCCGTCCCAGAACCACACGTTCGAGGGACCCGTGAGAGAGCGTGCCCTGTGGCTGACCTACCTGCCGATCTTGCCGCAGTGTGGCCACGAGTACTGGAGCAGCTCCTCGGAGAAGGCCGCGGACAGGGTGTCGAGGCAAAGGACGAGCGCTGGATCAGGCGCTGCCAGCCCCTCGCCCTGGTCGCCGGCACCGCGCTGCTCGCGGTCCCGAACGAGTTCGCGAAGGGCGTACTGGAAGGTCGCCTGGCACCGATAGTCAGCGAGACCTTGAGCCGGGAATGCGGCCGCCCGATCCGTATCGCGATCACCGTCGACAGCTCGGTCGGCGAGTCCCCCGCCCCCCCGACGCCCCCGCCCCCCGGTTACGAGAAGACCGAGCTCCCGCCGGTACCGACGCAGAACCGTGACACCTACGACAGTCAGGGCGCGGACAGGTACGACAACCGCGCCCGGGAGCCGTACGACGGCTACGGCCGCCACCGCACCGACGACCGCGCGCCCGGCCGCTCCGAGCAGCTCCCCGGCGGCACCGGCGACCAGCTCCCGTCCGCCCGCCCCGCATACCCCGGGGAGTACCAGCGCCCGGAGCCCGGCGCCTGGCCACGGCTGCCGCAGGACGACTACGGCTGGCAGCAGCAGCGGCTCGGCTTCCCGGAGCGCGATCCGTATGCGTCGCCTTCACAGGACTACCGCCCGCAGCCGATGGAGCGGCCTTCGTACGAGCAGCCGCGGTCGGAGTACGACGCTACGCGCGCCGACTACGACCAGGCACGCGCCGGCTACGACAGGCCCGGCGGCGACTACGACCACCGCCCCGACCGCCGTGAGCTGCCCGCCCCCCCTCCGGGCTCGGGTCACGTGCACCGCGGCGGGCCGGTCGGCTCGGCGCTGCCCGCCTCCAGCGGCGCCCCCGGCCCGCTGGCCGCGCAGCCCGCGCCGGCCCCCAGTCCGGGCGAGCCCACGGCACGTCTGAACCCGAAGTACCTCTTCGACACCTTCGTCATCGGTGCCTCCAACCGCTTCGCGCACGCTGCCGCGGTGGCTGTCGCCGAAGCACCGGCGAAGGCGTACAACCCCCTTTTCATCTACGGCGAATCGGGGCTCGGCAAGACGCACCTGCTGCACGCGATCGGGCACTACGCGCGCAGCCTCTACCCGGGAACGCGCGTGCGATATGTGAGCTCCGAGGAGTTCACCAACGAGTTCATCAACTCCATCCGCGACGGCAAGGGCGACAGCTTCCGCAAGCGCTACCGCGAGATGGACATCCTGCTCGTCGACGACATCCAGTTCCTCGCGGACAAGGAGTCGACGCAGGAGGAGTTCTTCCACACCTTCAACACGCTCCACAACGCCAACAAACAGATTGTTCTGTCCAGTGACCGGCCGCCCAAGCAGCTGGTGACCCTGGAAGACCGGCTGCGGAACCGTTTTGAGTGGGGCCTGATCACTGATGTCCAGCCGCCCGAGCTGGAGACACGCATCGCGATCCTGCGCAAGAAAGCTGTGCAGGAGCAGCTCAACGCCCCGCCGGAAGTCCTGGAGTTCATCGCCTCCCGCATCTCGCGCAACATCCGCGAACTGGAGGGCGCGCTGATCCGCGTGACGGCGTTCGCGTCGCTCAACCGGCAGCCGGTGGACCTCGGACTGACCGAGATCGTCCTCAAGGATCTGATCCCGGGCGGCGAGAACGCGGCTCCCGAGATCACTGCGACCGCGATCATGGCCGCCACCGCCGACTACTTCGGGCTGACGGTAGAGGACCTGTGCGGCACTTCACGCGGGCGCGCCCTGGTGACCGCCCGCCAGATCGCCATGTACCTGTGCCGGGAACTGACCGACTTGTCGCTGCCCAAGATCGGCGCGCAGTTCGGCAACCGCGACCACACGACCGTCATGCACGCCGACCGCAAGATCCGCGCGCTGATGGCCGAGCGGCGCTCCATCTACAACCAGGTCACCGAGCTCACGAACCGCATCAAGAACGGCTGACAAACGCGGCTGTACGCCGCTGAGGGCGCCGCTGGGACGAGTGTTCCCGGCGGCGCCCTCCTCGTTGCGGTACGGCTCAAGCAGGCGTTCACCGCTGTTCTCGTACGCGTCCACGCCCGTTCCCATATGCACGCAGAGGGATCACCGTCGTCGTTCCGCGCCTCCATGCCCGACACTTACTGTTCGAATACGCCTCGGGTTACGGCCACTCTCCACAGATTCGGGGGCTTTCTCCCGTCCACAGCCTGGGGACCGGGAAGTTATGCAGATCATGTCCACAGGAAGAGCTGCTGAAGGACTATCAGACAAGGTCAACTGCCTGTGGATTGGTGGACAGAAGATCTCCACAGCCTGTGGACAGTGAGAGGGCCCCCAGGCTGTGCGCAGAGTTATCCACCGGTAATCCACAGGCTGCGGCCAGTTATCCCCAGCGAGCGGCCGCTTCTCCACAGGCCTGTCCACTGTTCGGCAACGCAACGCCCCCTCCCACCACGTCGAGTGAAAGGCGTCACACAAAGGTGCCGGGTCGGGCTGTGGGAAAGCTGGGAAAATCTGGGGACGCAGCTGGGGAAAAGTGGCCTGTGACTGTGGACGGGGTGTGCAGAACTTTCTGTTCTCCACAGAGACACCTGGTTATCCACTGCCGCCACCCACAGGGTCTGTGGACAGAATCTCCACGCTGAGCTGCGGAAACACGGTTATCCACGGTTTCCACAGGCCCTACTACTACTGCCAACCGTAGAGAGCTGAGAATCCGTTTCGAAGAGGGTCCTGTGCACAACTCGCCCTCCGGCGCCCGACTGCCTCTCCTCACGACTTGACCCCGAGAGCATCTACTGTCAGTGCCGTGCGTCAGACTGGTCTCCGGTGTCCTTCCCCTCCCAGGGCCAGCGACGCCGAGTCAGACGACGAAGGCCAGGCAGGGCGAGAAGCGCCGGCAACAGCAGGAGGCGGCTTACGGTGAAGATCCGGGTGGAACGCGACGTACTCGCGGAGGCAGTGGCCTGGGTGGCACGCAGCCTTCCGGCCCGTCCGCCGGCGCCTGTCCTCGCCGGCCTTCTTCTGAAGGCCGAGGACGGGCAGCTGAGTCTGTCCAGCTTCGACTACGAGGTCTCCGCGCGCGTGTCGGTGGAGGCGGAGATCGAGGAGGAGGGCACGGTCCTCGTCTCCGGGCGGCTCCTCGCGGACATCTCCCGCGCCCTCCCCAACCGCCCGGTGGAGATTTCCACAGATGGTGTACGGGCGACCGTGACCTGCGGATCCTCGCGGTTCACACTCCACACACTGCCTGTGGAGGAGTACCCGGCACTGCCCCAGATGCCGAGCGCGACGGGCACAGTCCCCGGCGAGGTTTTCGCAGCCGCCGCCGCCCAGGTGGCCATCGCCGCTGGACGCGACGACACGCTGCCGGTCCTCACCGGTGTGCGCATCGAGATCGAAGGCGACACGGTCACGCTGGCGTCCACCGACCGCTATCGCTTCGCGGTCCGTGAGTTCCTGTGGAAGCCGGAGAATCCGGAGGCGTCCGCGGTCGCTCTGGTGCCCGCCAAGACGCTCCTGGACACCGCCAAGGCGCTCACCAGCGGTGACAGCGTGACCCTGGCACTGTCCGGTTCAGGCGCCGGCGAGGGTCTGATCGGTTTCGAGGGTGCGGGACGGCGTACGACCACGCGCCTGCTGGAGGGTGATCTCCCGAAGTACCGCACGCTGTTCCCGACGGAGTTCAACAGCGTGGCCGTTATCGAGACTGCCCCCTTCGTGGAAGCTGTGAAGCGTGTCGCCCTGGTTGCCGAGCGGAACACCCCGGTGCGGCTCAGCTTCGAGCAGGGTGTGCTCATCCTGGAGGCGGGTTCCAGCGACGATGCACAGGCTGTGGAAAGGGTGGACGCCCAGCTGGAGGGCGACGACATCTCGATCGCCTTCAACCCGACGTTCCTGCTGGACGGCCTGAGCGCCATCGACTCCCCGGTGGCCCAGCTGTCCTTCACGACGTCCACGAAGCCGGCACTGCTCAGCGGCAAGCCCGCTGTGGATGCCGAGGCGGACGAGACTTACAAGTACCTGATCATGCCGGTGCGGCTCAGCGGCTGAGCGGCTCCCCGTGTCTGCGGTACGGGCGGTGTGAGGCCGCAGGCGTGGGCGTACGCCTGAGCGCGTATGCCCACGGATGTGTGTGAGCTCCCCGCTGCCCGAAAGGCGTGGGTGGTACCCCCACGGGTTTAGGCTCGGACTCGGGTACGAAGGTGCCCTCATGCCACGTCGCAACCTAAGGAACAACTGATGGAGCTCGGTCTCGTCGGCCTCGGCAAGATGGGCGGCAACATGCGCGAGCGGATACGCCGCGCAGGTCACACCGTCTTCGGATACGACCGCAACCCGGACCTCGCCGATGTCCACAGCCTTGAAGAGCTTGTGGACAAGTTCACGGGCCCGCGTGTGGTGTGGGTGATGGTCCCGGCCGGCGCCCCGACCCAATCGACCGTCGACGAGCTCGCCGAACTCCTGGAGCCCGGTGACGTGGTCGTGGACGGTGGCAACTCGCGCTGGACGGACGACGAGAGGCACGCGGAGGAGCTGGCGGCCAAGGGCATCGGCTTCGTCGACTGCGGCGTCTCCGGTGGCGTCTGGGGCCTGCGGAACGGCTACGCGCTGATGTACGGCGGCAACGCCGAGAACGTCGCCAAAGTGCAGCCGGTCTTCGACGCGCTCAAGCCCGAGGGGGACCTTGGCGCGGTGCACGCGGGCAAGGTGGGTGCCGGACACTTCGCGAAGATGGTCCACAACGGCATCGAGTACGCGATGATGCAGGCGTACGCCGAGGGCTGGGAGCTGCTGGAGAAGGCCGACTCCGTGACAGATGTGCGCGAGGTCTTTCGTTCCTGGCAGGAGGGGACGGTC
Organism: uncultured Actinomycetota bacterium; assembly: GCA_963711935.1. Lineage (GTDB taxonomy): Bacteria > Actinomycetota > Actinomycetes > Streptomycetales > Streptomycetaceae > Streptomyces. The sequence goes on along the minus strand of CAVQGD010000028.1, from coordinate 423,788 downwards.
ATCCGTTCCTGGCTGCTGGACCTGGCGGTCAACGCCCTCGACGAGGACGAGCACCTGGACAAGCTGCGCGGTTACGCGGAGGACTCCGGGGAGGGCCGGTGGACTGTGGAGGCCGCCATCGACCACGCCGTCCCGCTGCCGGCGATCACCGCGTCGTTGTTCGCGCGGTTCGCCTCCCGGCAGGACGACTCGCCACAGATGAAGATGATCGCGGCGCTGCGGAACCAGTTCGGCGGTCACGCGGTAGAGAAAAAGTAATCCACAGGCTCCACGCTCCGCTCAGCGAGCCACAACTTTGGGGGAGGTCAGCACCCGGTCATGCACGTCACGCATCTGTCGCTGGCCGACTTCCGCTCGTATGCCCGGGTCGAGGTTCCGCTCGACCCGGGCATTACCACATTTGTCGGTCCCAACGGGCAGGGCAAGACGAACCTGGTCGAGGCGATCGGCTATCTCGCGACTCTGGGCAGTCACCGGGTGGCGTCGGACGCACCCCTGGTCCGTATGGGCGCCGAGCGCGCGATCATCCGGGCGCAGGTCCGGCAGGGCGACCGCCAGCAGCTCGTCGAGCTGGAGCTGAACCCGGGCAGGGCCAACCGCGCCCGTGTCAACAGGTCCTCGCAGGCCAGACCGCGTGACGTGCTCGGCATCGTACGGACCGTGCTGTTCGCGCCCGAGGACCTCGCCCTGGTCAAGGGCGACCCTGGCGAGCGGCGCCGGTTCCTCGACGAGCTGATCACGGCCCGCTCACCGCGCATGGCAGGTGTCCGTTCCGACTACGACAGGGTCCTCAAACAGCGCAACACCCTCCTCAAGACGGCCGCGCTGGCCCGCCGCCACGGGGGCCGGGCGGGGGCGCCTCCCGCGCGGGCGAATACGAGCGTGGGGGCGGATCTGTCGACCCTCGATGTATGGGACCAGCATCTCGCGCGCGTGGGCGCGGAGTTGCTCGCCCAGCGTCTCGACCTGGTGGCCGCGCTCCAGCCGCTGACCGACAAGGCGTACGAGCAGCTCGCGCCAGGGGGTGGGCCGGTCGCTCTGGAGTACAAGCCGTCCGCGCCCGGTGAGGCCCACACGCGCGAGGCCCTCTACGAGCAGCTCATGGCTGCCCTCGCCGAGGCCCGCAAGCAGGAGATCGAACGGGGCGTCACCCTGGTAGGACCTCATCGGGACGAGGTGATTCTCAGGCTCGGTCAGCTGCCCGCCAAGGGATACGCGTCACACGGTGAGTGCTGGTCGTACGCCCTGGCGCTGCGGCTCGCCTCGTACGATCTGCTGCGAGCCGAGGGCAACGAGCCGGTGCTGCTCCTCGATGATGTCTTCGCCGAGCTGGACGCCCGCAGGAGGGAGCGGCTCGCGGAAATCGTCGCTCCTGGGGAGCAGGTTCTGGTGACCGCGGCAGTCGACGACGACGTACCGGCCGTACTGACCGGGACGCGGTACACCGTTTCGGACGGCACTGTGGAGCGCGCATGAGTACCGACGGACCTGTACCGGGCGTGGCGGAGCCCGCGCTGCGGAAGATCCCCGAGCCCTCTGGCGTGGACCTGGCGCGCGTGGCGCTCCGGGCAGCGAGGGAGGCGGCACGCGCGCGTGGGGATGCCGCGCAGCAGAAGAAGCAGGCCAGGCGCGGAGGCGGGCTGCGCTCGGGCGCGCGTGCGGACGGCCGTGACCCGATGGCGCTCGGTGCGGCCGTCAACCGTCTGATCACCGAGCGCGGCTGGGAGGCGCCGGCCGCGGTAGGCGGTGTGATGGGTCGCTGGCCGCAGCTTGTCGGTGAGGACCTGGCCAAGCACTGCCTGCCGGAGAAGTACGACGAGGACGAGCGGATCCTGACCGTGCGCTGCGACTCCACGGCCTGGGCGACGAACCTGCGTCTGCTGGCCCCCCAGCTGGTCGCGCGCCTCAACGAGGACCTCGGCCATGGCACGGTGCGGATGCTCAAGGTGCATGGTCCTGGAGGTCCTGCGCACCGTTACGGCCCTCTGCGCGCACCCGGCAGCACGGGCCCTGGGGACACCTACGGGTAGGCCTCGCGGGCACCCAGGGTCGCCACGGCGATCAAGGGCAACCGGTGACAGGAGTCACACGGGCGAATTCGTCACGGGCGGTCGAGGGCTCTCGCAAGGGCTTTCGGCCGTTTCTTCGTGTCGCCTCGTGTGTCCGAACGCGGTTGCGGACGCCGGCCCGGCCCTGGAGTAGCGAGGGGTTGACGCCCCGAAGCGCTGAGTGCCTCTGTGAGCCTCTTGGAGCCCCGCTCCGCATATGGGGAGTCGGCCGAGACCGGTTCAGGGCGGCACATGCGGACTCAGGTACCGGCAAACCCCCCTCACTGTCGGCGCTACCGGTAGACTGGAGGCAATCCCGCCCCACTTGTGGGGACCGCTTCGGAAACACTGTGCAACGCTGACAAAGGCTTCCACCACAACATGCCGTATCCGCTCCGGCAAACCTGCCGGGGGTCTGGCTTGTGCTGTGGCAGAAAGGGCGCTTCGTGGCCGATTCCGGCAACCCCAACGAGAACATCCCGTCCATCGACGCCGGCGTGAACGCCGAGGCTCCATCCTCGAACGGCGAGGTAGCGGCCTCCTTGTACGACGCCAGCGCCATCACCGTCCTCGAAGGGCTGGACGCGGTCCGCAAGCGACCCGGTATGTACATCGGCTCGACCGGTGAGCGCGGCCTGCACCACCTTGTGCAGGAGGTTGTCGACAACTCCGTCGACGAGGCACTGGCCGGGCACGCGGACACCATCGACGTCACGATTCTCGCCGACGGTGGTGTCCGGGTCGTCGACAACGGCCGCGGCATCCCGGTGGATATCGTCCCGTCCGAGAAGAAGCCGGCCCTCGAGGTCGTGCTGACCGTGCTGCACGCGGGCGGCAAGTTCGGCGGCGGCGGCTATGCGGTCTCCGGCGGTCTGCACGGCGTCGGTGTCTCCGTCGTGAACGCCCTGTCCGCCAAGGTCTCGGTCGAGGTCAAGCGCGACGGGTACCGCTGGACCCAGGACTACAAGTTGGGCGTCCCGACGGCTCCCCTCGCGCGCAACGAGGCCACCGAAGAGACGGGCACCACGGTCACCTTCTGGGCCGACGGCGACATCTTCGAGACCACCGACTACTCCTTCGAGACGCTCTCGCGGCGCTTCCAGGAGATGGCGTTCCTCAACAAGGGCTTGACGATCAAGCTCACTGACGAGCGCGAGTCGGCCAAGGCCACCACCGGGGCGGACGAGGCGGGCACCGATGAGAAGGACGAGGTCAAGACCGTCTCGTACCACTACGAGGGCGGCATCGTCGACTTCGTGAAGTACCTCAACTCCCGCAAGGGAGATGTGGTGCACCCGTCCGTCATCGACATCGAGGCCGAGGACAAGGACAGGGCTCTGTCCCTCGAGGTCGCGATGCAGTGGAACAGCGGCTACACCGAGGGTGTGTACTCCTTCGCCAACATCATCCACACCCATGAGGGCGGTACGCACGAAGAGGGCTTCCGCGCGGCGCTGACGAACCTGGTCAACAAGTACGCGCGCGAGAAGAAGCTGCTGCGTGAGAAGGACGACAACCTCACGGGTGACGACATCCGCGAGGGCCTGACGGCGATTCTCTCGATCAAGCTGAGTGAGCCGCAGTTCGAGGGCCAGACCAAGACCAAGCTGGGCAACACGGAGGCGAAGACCTTCGTCCAGAGGGTGGTCTACGAGCACCTCACCGACTGGCTGGACCGCAACCCGACCGAGGCCGCGGACATCATCCGTAAGGGCATCCAGGCGGCCACCGCGCGCGTGGCGGCCCGCAAGGCACGCGATCTGACCCGTCGCAAGGGTCTGCTGGAGACTGCTTCCCTGCCGGGCAAGCTGGCCGACTGCCAGTCGAACGACCCGGTCAAGTGCGAGATCTTCATCGTCGAGGGTGACTCCGCCGGCGGCTCGGCCAAGTCCGGCCGCAACCCGCAGTACCAGGCGATCCTCCCGATCCGGGGCAAGATCCTCAACGTCGAGAAGGCGCGGATCGACAAGATCCTGCAGAACCAGGAGATCCAGGCGCTGATCTCGGCTTTCGGTACCGGGGTCCACGAGGACTTCGACATCGCGCGACTGCGCTACCACAAGATCATCTTGATGGCGGATGCCGATGTCGATGGCCAGCACATCAACACCCTGCTGCTGACCTTCCTGTTCCGCTTCATGCGGCCGCTCGTCGAGGCCGGTCACGTGTTCCTGTCGCGTCCCCCGCTCTACAAGATCAAGTGGGGTAGGGACGACTTCGAGTACGCGTACTCGGACCGCGAGCGTGACGCGCTGATCGAGCTGGGCCGGCAGAACGGCAAGCGCATCAAGGACGACTCGGTCCAGCGCTTCAAGGGCCTCGGCGAGATGAACGCCGAGGAGCTGCGCGTGACGACGATGGACATCGACCACCGCGTCCTCGGCCAGGTCACGCTCGACGACGCCGCCCAGGCCGACGAGCTGTTCTCGGTCCTGATGGGCGAGGACGTCGAGGCCCGGCGCCAGTTCATCCAGCGCAACGCCAAGGACGTCCGCTTCCTCGACATCTGAGTCGGTCCCAGCTGACCGCACCAGGAAGGATCTTCACCAGCAATGGCCGACGAGAACACTCCCCTCACGCCCGAAGCGGACGGCGTCATCGCCCAGCGTGTCGAGCCCGTCGGGCTCGAGACGGAGATGCAGCGCTCGTACCTCGACTACGCGATGTCCGTCATCGTCTCGCGCGCGCTGCCCGACGTCCGGGACGGTCTCAAGCCCGTTCACCGCCGCGTCCTGTACGCCATGTACGACGGCGGTTACCGGCCCGAGAAGGGCTTCTACAAGTGCGCCCGCGTCGTCGGCGACGTCATGGGCAACTACCACCCGCACGGCGACTCCTCGATCTACGACGCGCTGGTCCGCCTCGCGCAGACGTGGTCGATGCGCATGCCGCTGGTGGACTCGAACGGCAACTTCGGCTCTCCGGGCAACGACCCGGCGGCGGCCATGCGCTACACCGAGTGCAAGATGGCGCCGCTGTCGATGGAGATGGTCCGTGACATCGACGAGGATACCGTCGACTTCACGGACAACTACGACGGACGTTCCCAGGAGCCGACGGTTCTGCCGTCCCGGTTCCCGAACCTGCTGATCAACGGCTCGGCCGGTATCGCGGTCGGCATGGCGACCAACATCCCGCCGCACAGTCTGCGCGAGGTCGCGGCCGGCGCCCAGTGGTACCTGGAGAACCCGGAGGCCTCTCACGAGGAGCTCCTGGACGCCCTGATCGAGCGCATCAAGGGCCCCGACTTCCCGACCGGCGCCCTGGTGGTGGGCCGCAAGGGCATCGAGGAGGCCTACCGCACGGGCCGCGGTGCCATCACCATGCGGGCGGTCGTCGAGGTCGAGGAGATCCAGAACCGCCAGTGCCTGGTGGTCACGGAGCTGCCGTACCAGGTCAACCCGGACAACCTCGCGCAGAAGATCGCCGACCTGGTGAAGGACGGCAAGATCGGCGGTATCGCGGACGTACGGGACGAGACGAGCTCGCGCACGGGTCAGCGCCTGGTCATCGTTCTGAAGCGGGACGCGGTCGCCAAGGTCGTCCTGAACAATCTCTACAAGCACACGGACCTGCAGACGAACTTCGGCGCCAACATGCTGGCGCTGGTCGACGGCGTGCCGCGCACGCTGTCGCTGGACGCCTTCATCCGCCACTGGGTGACGCACCAGATCGAGGTCATCGTCCGCCGTACCCGCTTCCGGTTGCGCAAGGCCGAGGAGCGGGCGCACATCCTGCGCGGTCTGCTGAAGGCCCTGGACGCCATCGACGAGGTCATCGCGCTGATCCGGCGCAGCCACACCGTCGAGATCGCGCGCGAGGGCCTGATGGGTCTTCTGGAGATCGACGAGATCCAGGCCAACGCGATCCTCGAGATGCAGCTGCGCCGCCTGGCCGCCCTGGAACGCCAGAAGATCGTCCAGGAGCACGACGAACTCCAGGCGAAGATCACCGAGTACAACAAGATCCTGGCCTCCCCGATCCGCCAGCGCGGCATCGTCAGCGAGGAACTCGCCGCGATCGTCGAGAAGTACGGCGACGACCGCCAGACCAAGCTCGTCCCGTACGACGGTGACATGTCCATCGAGGACCTGATCGCCGAGGAGGACATCGTCGTCACGGTCTCACGCGGCGGCTACGTCAAGCGCACCAAGACCGACGACTACCGCGCCCAGAAGCGCGGCGGCAAGGGCGTCCGCGGGACGAAGCTCAAGGAAGACGACATCGTCGACCACTTCTTCGTGTCGACGACCCACCATTGGCTGCTGTTCTTCACCAACAAGGGCCGTGTGTACCGGGTGAAGGCGTACGAGCTGCCGGACGCCGGCCGGGATGCGCGCGGCCAGCATGTGGCGAACCTCCTCGCTTTCCAGCCGGACGAGTCGATCGCCGAGATCCTCGCCATCCGCGACTACGGGGCGGCGCCGTACCTGGTGCTCGCCACAAAGGGCGGTCTGGTGAAGAAGACGCCTCTGAAGGATTACGATTCGCCGCGCTCCGGCGGTGTCATCGCGATCAATCTCCGTGAAACGGAGGACGGTTCCGACGACGAACTGATCGGAGCCGAACTCGTCTCGGCCGATGACGATCTGCTGCTGATCAGCAGGAAGGCACAGTCGATCCGTTTCACGGCCACCGACGAAGCACTCCGCCCCATGGGCCGTGCCACCTCGGGCGTCAAGGGCATGAGTTTCCGTGAGGGAGACCAACTGCTCTCGATGAATGTTGTTCGAACCGGTACGTTCGTGTTCACTGCCACCGACGGTGGGTACGCGAAGCGGACCGCCGTTGACGAGTACCGCGTCCAGGGCCGCGGTGGCCTCGGTATCAAGGCCGCCAAGATCGTGGAGGACCGCGGCTCGCTCGTCGGCGCGCTGGTGGTCGAGGAGACCGACGAGATCCTCGCCATCACGCTGTCGGGCGGTGTGATTCGTACGCGAGTCAATGAGATCAGGGAGACGGGCCGTGACACCATGGGCGTCCAACTGATCAACCTGGGCAAGCGCGATGCCGTGGTCGGTATCGCACGTAACGCCGAGGCGGGACGCGAGGCCGAGGAGGTCGACGGTGAGGGCGCCGTGGACGAGCCGGCCGAGACTGTCGCGACCACCGGCAGGGACGAGGGCGAGCCGTCCTCGGCCGAGTAGCGCGAGGAGTGAGTCATCGTGAGCGGAGCCACAGGCCCCGGACCGACCGGTACGGAGACGACCGGTGCGGAAACGGACAGGGGCCGTGGCCCCGCCATGGACTCGGCTGCCTCCTATGACTTTCAGGGACCCCAGGGGGGAAACGTGACGGACACCCGAGGTCCGCAGAGCCAGCAGCACAGGGCGGGAGCGGGCCCCGCCGCCCCGGGCGCCTCCCCCTCGGCGCCGCAGGCGCAGGCCACCATGTCGTCCAGTTCCCCGCTGCCCGGCGAGCGGCAGCCGAAGCAGCCGACAGGGCCGTACCACCCGCCGCAGGCCTACCAGCCTGCTCAGGGTGACCCTTCGGGAGCGGGCGCTCCGGCGGGTGAGACCGCGGGTTCGGGCGCTCTGGCGGGTGAGACCGCGGGTTCGGGCGCTCTGGCTGGTGCGGTTCGCCGTCCGCGTACAGGCGCGCGCACCACGCCCCGCACCCGCAAGGCACGCCTGAGGGTGGCCAAAGCCGACCCGTGGTCGGTGATGAAGGTCAGCTTCCTGCTCTCCATCGCCCTGGGTATCTGCACCATCGTCGCGGCGGCGGTGCTGTGGATGGTCATGGACGCGATGGGCGTCTTCACGACGGTCGGCGGCACCATCGCCGAGGCGACAGGCTCGAACGAGTCGAACGGCTTTGATCTACAGGCGTTCCTGTCTCTCCCGAACGTCCTGGTCTTCACCGCGGTCATCGCGGTTATCGATGTCGTCCTCGCGACGGCCCTCGCGACACTCGGCGCCTTCATCTACAACCTCTCCGCTGGTTTCGTGGGCGGCGTGGAGCTGACGCTGGCCGAGGACGAGTAGGGCGGGTGGGGCAAGCAGGGCATGTGGGGCGGGTGGGGCAAGCAGGGCGATCGTAGAGGACAAGTACGACCATAGAGGGCAAGGGGACGATCAACGGCGCGGAATGCTCCCGCAACACTCCCCCAGAGTCGACCTCCGCCGCCTCGCCAGGCGCCTTTACGCCCTGCCGACTCGCCCCAGATATCGATTTTGGGACTGCCCAGCTCGTGCGCTAACCTTCAGGAGTCAGCGCGCGGCATGCACCGCAGAGCGCGGCGGGGCTATAGCTCAGTTGGTTAGAGCGCATCCCTGATAAGGATGAGGCCACAGGTTCAAATCCTGTTAGCCCCACAGTCGAATATCCGAGAAAGCGGGCGTTTCCCCTGGTGGGAGCGCCCGTTTTTTGTTTTGGGGCTCGGGTGGGCTGTTGGTCTGCGTTGGTCTGGCGTGGAGTGAGCAGGGCGTGTGAGGGAAGATCGTCTCCCAGATTTCTCCCAGCCTCCCCCGGCTTTCCCGGTGCTCTGCGCAGTTCTCGACACCCAGCGCGCCCTCTCGCCGACCGTGTCAAGAGGATGGTTCGGTTCGGCGAGGCACAGGTCGGTGTCCTGGCCCCGGCTGAGGGCGTTCAGTCGTCGGTGGACGCCTGGCGGGAAGGCGGGAGCAAGAGATCTCTCTCGGGGTGTTGCTCGCCTGTGACGCTTCCCTGAATGCCGAGGTCTTGCCGAGCAGCCTCGTGGAATGTGTTGATCGCGCGGAACGCGGTTCGGTTGCGCTGGCGCCACTCGTCCAGGCTTCCGCCGATCTTGCCTGTGGCTTGCCAAACGATCTCGGCGACTACCGCGTTCAGTTCGTGCCTGAGGTGATGCTCCTTCATCCCGGTCCGGGGAGTGTTCTCCCCGGTCGGAGCTGACGGGGCTTGCGGAACTGCTGCGTCGGCCCTCGCTCTCCTGGCTGGTCGTTTCCGCACGGTCCCACGGCCTCGTTTGGGGGTATTACAGTCTCCCGTTATGTCGTACGTCACATGATGGCGTGGGGTGGGTGGCCAGGAGTGGGGATAGCTACGTACCCGAGGTGCGAGATTCGGGGGGCTTTATGCGCGAGATGGTCAAGGGCTCGAACGTGGCGCTGGCGGCCCTGAGCGAGAACGCCGGTTCGGTGATCGTCAGTTTGAGCTGGGCCAGCCCGACCGGTGAAGGCGATGCGGACGTGTCTGTCCTGCTGCTGGATGCGAACGGCAAGGTGCCCAGTGACAGCGACTTCTACTTCTACAACAACCCGGTTGCCGCTGACGGGAGCGTGCAACTACTGGGCAAGACGCCGACGGAGAACGGCGACGAAGACCGGATCAGCTTCGACTTGACCGCGGTCCCGCCCGGTATCGACCGGATCGTCGTGGCGGCCAGCCGCTATGACGGAGCTGGTTTCGGGGAGTTGGAAGATCTGCGGGTGACGTTGGCTGACGGGGGCGGCGAGAACTTCCTCAGGTTCGCCATCGATGACGCCGACATGGTGAGCGCGATCATCTTCGGCGAGTTGTACCGGCGTGGGGAAGAGTGGAAGTTCCGTGCCGTCGGACAGGGCTACGACACTGGGCTGGCCGGTCTTGCGACGGACTTTGGCGTCGACATCGAGGACGACGCAGGCGCAGAGGAAGCGCTGGACACTACAGGGAGCAGCGAACACGCCGATAGGGAGGGCGGTGCGGTGCGATTGTGGGACATGTCCGCCCCGCCACCCCGCGCGATGGCCATCTTGTCCCGCCACCCCGCGCGATGGCCATCTTGTGAGGACCGATCGCCGCAGCGGTGCTCACGAACCACAACGCTGTCGTGGCCACCACCAGCCCTGACGGCGTCCCGAGCTTCATGTACATCTGCTACATTCATGACATGAGTGATCCGATGATTGAGTCCATGGCCGAGGTTCGCAGTCACCTTGCCGACGTCATCGACCGTGCTCGCCGGGAGGAAACTCCCACGATCATCACTCGGCGTGGCAGGCAGGAAGCCATCGTGATCGACATCCAGGAGTACCAGCGCTTGCGGGAGATCGCGGAGAACACCGAAGAGGCGTGGCTCAACCAGCTGGCCGACGAAGCCGAGTCCGAGGGCATGGAGGGGTCGGCCTCGCTGGAAGAGATGGCCGCCCTGCTACGCGCTCATCAGGGCTGACCTCGTGGGGTACGTCACGCGCTTCACGCCGCACGCTCAGCGGGACATGCTCAAGATCCCGCATCCGGACGCCCTCCGTATCCTGCACCGCCTCGCCGAACTCCAGAAGGCGAGGGACACGGGAGGCACCGCCGCGTTCGACATCAAAGCGCTTCAGGGGCACAGTGCCCGTTGGTGGCTCCGGATCGGCGACTACCGCGCCGTCTACACCGTCGAGGACGGTCAGCTGATCGTATGGGTCCTGGCTGTCGGCAATCGCCGCGACATCTACCGCCAAGTTCCGTAGGCCCTGCGCGGGGCAGATGGGTGCCGACTGCCCGCCGGAGTCGTGGGGCGTGCGCCTGCCTTTTTGTCGAGATGTCCCGAATGCGGCCTGTAAACGCAACCGACGCACACCGATGAGCCGAGCTGCAACTGCGGCTCGGCTCATCGTTTCGCCTGTTCAGGCGGGGGTGGAGGATACGAGATTCGAACTCGTGAGGAGTTGCCCCCAACACGCTTTCCAAGTCTGTTGGTTGTCCGGAGAGTCTCGTGCCGGGGCGTTCACCTGCGTTCATATGGGGGCGGCGCCTCGTGCCTCACAGGTTTCGAGTCTCCCCTGAATGGCCGTGAACGGGGCTGAATGAGACGGAAACTGAGACGGCGCGGTCGTTGTGGTCCCTACCGGCAGCCTCCGGGCGGGCAGGGGTTGTAGCAGCCGCCCGGTGGGCATCCACCCTTGTCGCCCGGGTAGTCATCCTCCTCGCTGCTACCACTTCCTCCACTGCTGCTGTCGTCGTCTTCGGACCATCCAACGTCGGGTTCAGCTTCGGGGCCGGGGTCAGGGGCGACATAGTCAGGGTCATTGGTGGGGTCCTTGTAGAGCCCCTTGGCCGATGGGCAGGCATCCCCGTTTTTACGGCATGAAGGATGATTCCTGGTTCGGCTTCCAGGGGCTTTCCGGCCTTGATGCTTTGGAAGCACACCTTCCAGTTTGCGTAGTCACCGGATCTGTTGTCCGCGTCGTAGGCGATCTCGTCCTCGTACGCGGCCACGATCGCCACGTCGCCTGCCCGGTCTCCCAGCTTCTCCACTGCTCGGGCATAGGTAGTGCCCTCTACGTTGAGCATCTTGGGCCAGGGGATGCGTCCGCCGTCCTTCTTCGGGCACGGCGCCCCGTGCGGCACGGCGGCAAAGTCGACCTTGCTCAGAGTTGCCTTCTCGAAGCACACCGTCCAGTTGCTGGCAGGCGTCTCATCCTGGTCGCTGGCATCGTGGACGGCAACGCTCAGCCCAGTCCGCTGCACTTGCTCCCTCACTTCGGGGCACGTGCCCGGAGCCGGACGCTGTTGGTAAATCCGCCCCGCTGGATCTCATCCAGCGGGGCGGAGTGCTGCGAAGGGTGAGACGCGGGTGCGGGCGAGGGGTCTGCCGGTGAGCCAGGCGTCGAGTCGGGCGAGGTTGATGGCGGCGCCGGTGAAGTGGTGTTGCAACCGGGTTTTGGCGAGTCCGCGGTAGCGGGATCTGCGCAGGCCGAAGGCCCCGACGCCCTGGGAGATGGTGCCCTCGACCCCAGCACGGTGTCCGTAGCGTTGTCGCCATTGGCCGGTGTCCTGTTCGATCCGGGCCCGTTGGAGGATCTCGTGCCCGGCTCGGGGGCGGAAGGTGAGTGCGCGGCCGTTGGGTGAGTCGGTGCACGATGTCCTCAGCTCGCACGGGCCGCACTCTCTGGCCGGGAACTTGACCCGGGTCACGGGGGTGCCCCGGTGACTGGTGGTCGCTCGCCAGACAGTGCTCTGTTTGTCTCCGGGGCAGGTGACGGTGTGGTGGTCCCAGTCGATGGTGAAGCGCGTGTTGTCGAAGAACTCTCCGGCCGCCTGCTTCCGGTTCGTCACCTTCCCGACCGGGCCGACAAGGCTGATGCTGTGATCGCGGCGGGCATGGTGGATCTGCTCGGCATCGACGTATCCGGCGTCCACCAGGTGCTCGTCCGGCAGGAGCTCACGCTCGGCCAGGGCGGTGTGGATGTCCTCCAGCACTGTGTCGTCGGTGACCGGTGCCGGGGTGGTACGGACATGGGTGATCAGGTGCGGGGCGTCGGGCTCGCAGGTCTCGCTGAGATGGACCTTGTAGCCGGACCAGCCCAGATCCCGCTTCGCACCGGTCCGCGCCTCAGGTTCGTGCGGGGTGCGTAAGCGGATCAGGCCGGGCGGGGTGTTCTTCGGCTCCCGCCAGCGCACGGCACCGTCGGCCTGGTGGAACTGCTGCACCCACGTCCGGCGCAGGAACTCCACCGCGGGCAGATGCCGCAGGCCGGGCAGTGCCGACGCCGACCAAACGGCTTCCAGCAGCACCATGCCGTCGGCCCCGCACTGGTCGCCGTGCTCGACCCGGGCGGCCCACCGGGACGGGAAACGGCTGTCCTCCGGCCGGGCCGAGTAGCGGTCGAACCACTCCGGTGCCGCCACCCCCGCCAGCCAGCCCCCGGCTGCTTCGGCGATCTGGTTCAGCGCGGTGCGCAGCGTCTCGACCACGAACTCCAGCCGGCTCAGGTCCCTCGTCGCGGCCAGTACGTGGGTCGCGTCCGTGCGCTGCCGCTTGCCCGCCTTGACCAGCCCGGCCTCCCCGGCGGCCCGCAGCACCGCGTCGAACACCCCTCTGCCCGCATCATCCCCGGCCAGCCGGGCATGGAACTCGCTCAGCACGGAGAAGTCGAAGCCGGTATCGGTCAGCTCCAGCGACAGGGCGTACTTCCAGTCCAGCCGCGAGCGGACCGCGTGCGCGGCCTGCCGGTCGGTCAGCCCCTCGGCGAACTGCAACACCGACACCAGGGCCAGCCGCGCCGGTGACACCGCCGGACGCCCTGGTACCGGGAACAGCTCCTCGAAGTCGGCGTCGGCGAAGACCGGCCCGAGCACATCTCGCATCCGCATCGCCAGACAGCCCTTCGGGAACACCGCACGAGCCACCCGTGCGGTCTCCTCCGGGATCTCCGCCACCTCCGCCCCACGCAACGACACGAACCCACCCCTGAACACGACGACGGCCTGTACCACCCCAACGGGGTCGTACAGGCCGTCGTTACGCAGGCCCCCGGATTTACCAACAGCGTCCGGAACCGGTTGGAGGCCTTCCCCGTGCGGAGTGTTGTACGCAAGCTCGCCGTTGTGCCAGGGAAATGCCGTGCCGTCGCTTCAGGTGGGGCTACCTCTGGGACCGTGCTGTGGAGAGAACCGGGGTGCCGACTGGGGTGCTGACCGGGGTGCTGACTGGGACGGCGTCCTTGGAAGGCTCCGCGAAAGGTCCCGCGAAAGGCTCCGTGGGCGGGCGGCGGCAGGATGGGGACGCGCCGTGGGCCTCAGCCCGGATGCGCTGTTTCATCGTGGGGGGAAGGGAGCGACCGGGGGACGGGACCCACGGGGACATGGCGGGCAGGGCCGCGGTCGGCGTGCTGTTGCAGGTGTGCTCAGTCCGCGGTACGGCGGCGGAGGCCGTGGTCGTGATGAGTCCGAGTGCCGTGCACAGCGCGAGGAAGGCGGTGATGACGGCGGTCCACAGCGTCCTGACCTTGTTACGGGCCATGGCCCCTCACTTTCGGGTTGGGCGATTTGCGTACTTCCTCATGGTGTGTATGCGGGCGGTGAAGTGGTGGATTGACGCCCGTGGCGCGTCGATCTCCGGATGGACATCACTCGGGTGGGGCAAAAGGGGAAGGAAAATCCGCAAGGAATCCGCAAGGGAGGGGCCCGGCCGTGAAGGGCGCAGCTCGTGCGATGTGATCATCCTGCCGTCGGAGCTGTTTCGTCCGGTTCTAGTGGGGCGTTCCGGGCGGGAGTTGGGGTCCGACGCAGGTCACCGATTGGTATCGGGCGGTGTGTATAGTCGGGCGCCAGAGGTCCCTACGTCAAGGAAAGACGAGGTCGCGCGGTGAAGAAGCTTCTCCTGGTCGCACTGGCCGCCATCGGCGGGCTCCTCGTGTACCGCCAGATCCAGGCGGATCGCGCCGAGCAGGATCTGTGGACGGAGGCGACTGACTCCGTGCCCACGGGTTCGTGAGTGCCGACAGCATCGACATCAGTCTCAGAGTGAACCCCGGCCGCCCTCGCGGTCGGGGTCTTGCGTGTCCGGTTTCATTCCGTCCGCACTGTTCATCCCGTTCACCCCGTTCGTCTTATTTGCGCCTCTTTGGGTGCAGATTGGGTGCTGGGTAAAGCTTGGTCCCTTCTGTGATTCATTTGGTTGCCAGAGCAAAATGAAGAACTTCGTAGAGGGTGTTTTGGGCCCGCGTCCGCATAGTGCGGGTGGTGTGTCCGTCGGCGGGGCAGGATGGGCGCGTCCTGGGTTACGACGGGGGGTGGGCGCGTGAGGGGGCGGCGCACGGTCTGGTGGCGAGCGGTGGCAGCCACGGGAGCGGTCCTGTGCGCGACGGCGACACTGCCCGGCCAACAGGCTGCGGCGACCGGTACGCCCGACTCGTACGCCTTCGCCGAGGACGCCAAGACGGTCGAGGGCATGCCGAGCACCACCGGCGCTGTACGACTCACGCCCGGCAAGACGTACCGCAGCTCCCTCCGTGAGGCCGGCAAGCTCTACTACCGCCTCGAACTCGACGACAGCGCCAACGCGTACGTCTCCGCCACAGCCGTCCCCGAGCTGGGGACGACGGTCGCTTCCTCGGAGGGCGTCAAGGTGACCGTGCAGGACGCCGACGGCCACCGGTGCTCCTCCGGGACCGCTCGCTTCGGGGCCGCCCGCAGCCCGCGTCCCGTCACTGCTTGGGCGTCGCGCGAGATCGGCAGCGACCCGTACATGTGCCAGGGAGCCGGAACGTACTACGTACTCGTCGAGCGCGTCGGTACGGTCTCCTCCTCGCTGAACTCGCTGAACTCGCTGAACTCGCTGAACTCGCTGAACTCGCTGAACTCAGTGAACTCAGTGAACTCACTGAACTCCCAGGCATCCCAGGCATCCCAGGCATCCCAGGCATCCCAGGCATCCCAGGCATCCCAGGCGTCCCAAGCGTCCCAGGGCGCGCAGGGCACACAAGGCTCTCCGGACGGCGGGGACGGGGACGCCTGGGGGCTGGAGCTTGGTTACGTGCTGGAGCCCCGTCTGAAGCAGGCCGGTTCCACGAGCGCCCCCGAGGTAGGGAACGAGGTAGGGAACTCCGCGCAGCCCGAAGGGCTCGCCGGCGATGCCAAGCGCCGTGAGGGCGGTTCTGGCTTTGTCACGGCGGGTGCCGTGGCGAAGGGCGTCTGGGACACGGGCGGCATTCAGGCCGGACAGACGCTCTACTACAAGGTGCCCGTCGACTGGGGACAGCAGCTGTACGTCACCGCCGACCTGGGCAGTTCCAGCGGTGACGCCGACGGCTATGTGGGCAACGCGCTGGTCGTGTCCCTCTACAATCCCGTACGCGGATCCGTGGGCGAGGTGACGTCCGGCTATGACGGGGGCCAGCGGTCCGTGGCCCTCGACCCGCTGCCTCCTGTCCGCTACGACAACCGCTTCGCCTTCGAGGACGAACAGAGCGGGATGCGGTTCGCGGGGTGGTACTACCTCGCCGTCCATCTCGGGGCCCCGGTCGCCGACCGGTTCGGCGACGGGCCGTTCGGGCTGACATTGCGCGTACGGGTGGAGGGTTCGGCGGCGGAGGAGCCAGGGTATCTGAGGACGGCCGAGCTGCGGGGTGCCTTCGAGGTCACGCCCGAGGAGCTGGAGGCGGCCGAGAGCGGTTCGGCGAGGGGTGCGGCGGGTGCGGACGGCACGGGGGACTCCGGGAACGTCGGGGACGCCGGGGACGCCGGGAACTCCGGAGGAGCCGCGGGGGCCGGATCTGGAACCTCCGGAACTTCCGAGACTTCAGGGAACGCACAGGGGCTCGCGGTCGACGACACTGCGATGCGGCTGGTCGCCGTGGGCGGGATCGGTACGGGAAGCGTGCTTGTCCTGGGACTCGGGATGTGGACAGTCGTGGCGCGGCGCCGGGTGCGGGCAGGAGCTGCCTGACAGGACGACAGAACCGGTCAGAGCTGGGCCAGGGCCCAGAAACCCACCGCGAAGCAGACCAGTGCGAGGAAGAGGACCGGCACGGCTACCTTGGGGGGCGGGCCCGGACGGCGTCGCGCATGAGACCCGGTGCCCGGCCTGTGCCCCTGGGAGCCGGTGCCTGGCTTGTGCTCCTGGGAGCCGGTGCCTGGCTTGTGCTCCTGGGAGCCGGTGCCTGGCTTGTGCTCCTGGGAGCCGGTGCCAGGTCTGTGCTCCTGGGACTGGGACCTGGTGTCCGCCCCGTATCCCCACTCTCCACCGCTTGAGTCGGCCCGGGGTGGTGCGCTCTTGGGCATGGGCGGTGGCATGGAGGGACGCTGGGGCACGGAGTTGTTGGGAGGAGTCAGCCCTGCGGAGGGAGCAGGCGGCAGGGCACCCGCGCCGTTGCCCGGAGCGTTCGGCAGTGGGCCGGGAAGTGGCAGCGGTGTGACATCCGCGCTGGTCGGCGATACGGCACCCGGGCCTGGCCGCGCAGGCGGGGCACCGGCACCCGGTGCAGGCGGAGGCGGAGGCGGAGGCGGAGGCGGAGGCGGAGGCGGGGAAGGCGGAGGCGGGGAAGGCGGAGGCGGGGAAAGCGGGATGTTCGTTTTGCGGCTGGGCATGTGTGAGGCGGGCATGTGTGAGGGCGGAGTGCCCGTCCCTGGGCTTGGCTGGGGAGTTGCTGACGGCGCCGTGCCCGGGCGACTCGGGTCCAGACCCGATGCCCTCTTCAGAGGGCCTTCCGGGCCGAATCCCTCGGGGAGTGGCCCAAGTTGGTCGAAAACCTCCACCAGTTCGTCGTCGGGGGTGGGCTCGGGCAGGAGTTCGGTGGCGGAGGCGAGGGCCTTGCGGGCACCCGTGGCCGTACGGAAGCGGGCGTTCGGGTCGGGCTGCAGAAGCGTGGCCACGACCTGCCACAGGGGCTGGGGAATGCCCTTCGGGGGAGCCGGTGTGCCCCTGGCGGCGAAGTACTCGATGAGTGCTTTGGTATCGGGCTTGGCGCCCTCAAGGAGATAGAGGGCGACCAGGCCAACGGCGAACAGGTCGGCGGGGAAGTCGGGCTCCGCGCCCAGTATCTGCTCGGGCGCGAAGTAACCGGGCGTCCCCACCACGTAGTCGGTCTCGGTCAGCCGGGGCTCGCCCAGGCGCATGGCGATGCCGAAGTCGGAGAGGCGCAGGTGCGGCCGGGCCGTACCGGTGGCCCCCAGCAGGACGTTGGCGGGCTTGATGTCACGGTGCACGACATCCTCCGCGTGCACCGCGGCGACTCCGGAAAGGAGTTGGTCGAGCAGGGCGCAGACGAAGGCGGGCGGCAGCGGGCCGTAGTCGTTGACGAGGTTGACCAGTGAGCCTCCGGTGACCAGTTCCATGGTGAACAGGACCTGGTCGTCGTCGGCGGCCCAGCTGGTGGGCGCGAGCACATGGGGGTGATCGATCCGCAGAGCCTGTTCCCGTACGAAGCGCAGGAGGGAGTGCGCATCGCGCTGCTGGAGGACCTTGGCCGCCACATAACGGCGCCGCCGGTGGTCCCAGACGCGCCAGACGGCGCCGACTCCTCCGCGCCCGATCGGGTCGACCAGTTCGTACCGGCCGGCGAAGACCTCACCCATGTCTGTGCGTTGCTCTCCTTCGGCTCCCCCTGGCTGGTTCCCTCAGGCGAGCGCTATGGCTGCCTTCGGGTCGCTCGGGCGGTCATGGCTGCTCACTGCCCCGCCCATGTTCGGCTTCCCTTTCTTGTCTTCTGCTTCTCTTCAGTGGTTGCTCGCTTCTTTTCCGCTTCTTTTCCGCTTCTTTCTTGGTTCTCTCTCGGTCTCTCTCGGGGTGCGGAGCCGGATTCTGCTCTCTTGCGGCTCTGTTCGAGCCCGCTGTTCCCCTCTGCCGTCGTCCCGGTCGCCGAACTTCCTTCGGCGACCGGGACTTGTGATCAGTCCGGGACTTGTGATCAGTTCTGGTGGGCCTGGTAGTGGGCGACCGCATCGCAGGTGCGGCCGGCGCCGTACACCCGGAGGAACTCTGCCAGTTCCGGGTGGGCCGGGGCGAGGCAGTCCGCCGCCTCGATGATGTCGCCGGCGGCTGCCACGGAGCGCAGCAGCGACTGGATTTCGCGTACGACCCGCTTGACCGTGGGCGCTCCCGAACTCGTCGTGGACTGCGTGATGTTGTTGAGCACAGAGCCCCCTTGAGACTTCTTGATCTCATCCATGCGTTCGGTCGCCTCTGCGGCGCTTACGCTGCCGTCCGCGACCTGCCCCGCCAGGTCCTGCAGCAACTGCACCCGCTGGACCACCGCGGGGTTGCCGATTTTGGCGCGCTGACCGCTCATCAGCTGCGACAGCATCGGTGCGGACAGGCCCAGTACCCCCGCCAGACGCGCCTGGTTGAGACCGAGGTCGTCTATGAGCCTACGGAAGAGCGCCCCCAATGGCTCCCCGTACCAGTTCCGCTGCAGCTCCCGGGCTCTTGCGGTCGCTTCCTGCTGTGCGGTGTCCATCGCGTCTCCCCATCGCTTCCCCAAATACCGTGGTTCGCTGTAGCGAACCACGACGAGCATCTTACGGAGAGTGGTCGTTTACGGGGAGACCCCATCTTTTTGCGAGATCCCGGGGGTGACCCGGTACTCTGGTCTACGGCAGCAGCCGGGGGCGGAATCCTCCGGGTGGATGCTTCCCTTCCGGGGCCTTAGCTCAGTTGGTAGAGCGCTGTCTTTGCAAGGCAGATGTCAGGGGTTCGACTCCCCTAGGCTCCACAGCAGGTCAGGCGCCCTCCGGGAAGTCATTCCGGAGGGCGCTTCCATGGCCAGAGTCCGCAGAGAGTCCACCTCCTCAGACGAGACGATCATGGGCTCGCATCGCCCGGGAGGGGGACTCCTCCCCTCCCGGAGAGACCCATGGCCCCCTGGCAGAGCGCTGATGCCGTCCTCAACGGCCGATGCTCGGCCCGGGGCCAATGTCAGTGCATGTCCGTACCGTTGGCGTCATGTACTTCCCTTCCCTGCTGTACGGCCCGGCGCCTTGCCCCGGGCTGGAAGAGGTCAACACTGAGATCCGTCGGCTCATGGAGGAGCCCGTCGGTGTCCGGAGGACCGAGGAGTACATCCGTCTGCTCTCGCTGTGGACGGAGGCTCACGTGATTCCTTTGGTATCCATAGCGACGCATCATCCGTCGCTGTCGCGCCCCGTGTCCGATACCGGTCTCGGTGTCGTACCCAAGTACCTGGATCGAATGCGTGACCTTTTCGCGGGAGTGTCGTTGACCGGATGACAGCACCACGGGCAGGAAAAGGGGAGGCGCCGGTGAGCCGGAAGCTGCCGCTGGGCGAGGGCGAAACGGCCCGGACCGCCTGTGCCCGTGGACTGCTACGTACCGGCGTGGTGGAGAAGACCGGCGAGGTACTGCCGACCGCCGTGCTGGCCCAGCGGGTCGGCTGGGCCGCCGATCTGGTGTCCGCCATGGCCGCCGAACTGCTGGCCGAGCACTGGAACGCCGCCTATGTGGACGTCCTCGCCTCGGGGAAGGACACAGGTGGGCGGAAGCTGCCGTCGCAGGCGTGGATGGCGCTGCGCCGACTGGGCTGGACGGCCGCCCCCGCCAAGGGCGTGAAGGTCAACGACCGGATCGTGCGCATGGCCCAGGAACAGGCCGGGCGCGCTCTGCGCTCGGCACACTGGCGGGCCGAACTGACCTCCGCAGTCCTTCAGACATGGCCGGGCAATCCAAGCAGGCGCACCCCCGAGGAATGGGACCGGGTGCGGGAGGCGATCCCCGGCGGCCGGCACCTGCCGTCGAGTGTGATCCGCTCCCGCACCCGGCAGATCACCGCCTTCGCCGGAAAGCACGGCCGTCTGCCGACCGGCGTGTTCGAGCTGGAGGGCCCGCCCCGGGCGGCGCGGATGCTGCTGCTGTCGGCGTGTGACGGCCAGCAGGCCACCCTCGCACGCGGCGAGCATGACCCGCAACGCGCGCTGTTGCGCCTGCAGTTGCCCACCCGGCCCGACCCGCGCTCCTACCGCGACTGGACCTGGGTGGCCTGCCCCGTCACGCTGCCGCCCACCATCCCGCCCGGCGCGGTGCTGCACCTGCCCACCCTCCGCCTTGCGGGCAACAAGGTGCGCGCCGACCTGGCCTACACCCACGCTGTGCCGAAGACGTCCCGCAGCGGCCACACGGTCGCTCTCGGCGTGGACTGGGGTCTGAACACCCTGCTGTCCGCGGGCGCGGCCCGGCTGCACGACGACGGGCACCTCACCGCGCTCGGGCACGGCGCCCAGTTCCGGGCCGCCGGGGTCCTCGCGAAGCAGCACCGATTGCGTCGTCTGTCGGAACACCTGCACACCAAGGCCGACCAGTACCAGCTGCTCATCGGCGCCGACGAGCAGCATGAACTGTCCGGTAGACACAGGGTGCTGCAAGACGAGATCCGCCGCGTGTCCGACCGCAGGTCGCACCTCAACGACGCCCTGGCCCGGGCCGCCGCCCGCTGGACGGTGGACCAGGCCATCGCCATCCACGCCACGGTCATCTACCTGGAAGACCTGCGGTCGATGGAAGCGAGCGGCATGGGCCGCACCCACAACACCCGCCTGTCCCAGACAGTGCGCGGGCAGATCGCCGACCGTATCCGGCACCTCGCCGCCGAGGCGGGTATCGCCGTCGTCACCGTCCCTGCCCGGGGCACCTCCCGGCACTGCCCCCGGTGCCTGATCCCGCTGCGGCACCGCACAGCCCCCGACCGCCCCACCACACCGGGCTGGAAATGGGCCCTCTGCCCCGACCGTGCCGGATGCGGCTGGCAGGGCGACCGCGACACGGGGGCGTGGCAGCGCATCGCCGCCCGCGGTCTTGCCCACCAGACCAAGACCGTCACCGACCGGGCTACCGGCCAGATGGTGATCCGCACGGTGGCGGACACGCTCGAAACCCAAGCGGTCATCACCCCGACCGCCGAGACCAGCCGGAAGGACCGGTCCAAGACCGGCCCCACCCGGCGGAAACCCACACGCCCCGCGCCCAGGCGACGCGGGGCACCCTCCCCCACCGGCCCTTGCGGTCCGGCGGGCCAGCGTCCGGAGGGGCACGCACCAACGGGCCGGAGGAGGCTGCCCCGTGCAGCCCACCGGCACCAGGGCGTGACGACGATCAGCACACCCACCCCCGGACTCCATGCGGGGGAGCCCCCATCTGGCCGGCACCGGCCACGAGGAGCGGTACTGGGCGCGGGATTCCACCTGCACGCCCACGCCACCCCTCCACGATGGGCAGATGCCACGCCAGACACTATGTCTGATATGGGATCACTAAACTGATCAGAGACGCTTCCTGACGTGTCGAGGCCCCGCCGACGGGTGAGCTTCCCCCTCGACCCGGGCAGGGTGCCGGAGTGCCGGGTCCTCGTGACCAGCCGGAGCCTGCTGTCGGGACTGGCTGTTCGCGAGGGCGCCCGCCGCGTTTCCCTTGGTCTCCTGGCGCATAAGGAGGCCGGGGCCCTGCTGCGCCGGATCATCGTCCCTCACCGCATCGATGCCGAACCGTGGGAGGAGCGGGGACATCTCGCCGACGGGAACATGCGACGGGAACATGCTGAGCGGTGCCGACCGGGCTCGTGCGCCAGACCCGGAGGAGAGGGCACTGTATGACTCGCAGTCAGTCCTGCTGGGCGCGGACGGTCAGTAGGTAACCCGCCTGGAAGCGGCTCTGTGCGCCCAACTCCTCCATGAGGTCCGCGATGTGGCGGCGGCAGGTGCGCACCGACATGCCCAGGCGCGTGGCGATGGAGGCGTCCGTCAGGCCCTCGATGAGGAGGCGGACGATGGCCTGCTTGATGTCGCCGACGACCTCGGAGCGGGCGCCGAAGGCCACTGCGTAGGGTTCGGCCGCCAGCCACAGTCGCTCATACGTCTCCACGATGAAGGCGACCATGTGCGGCTCGCGGACCACCACCGCGCCCAGGCGGTTGCCGGGCAGGGAGATGATCGCCGTCTCCTCGTCGAAGACCAGGAGGCGGCTGAAGTAGTCGTCCAGCGTCCGCACCTGTGCGCCCAACTCCGACACGTGGTCGACGTACGCCGCTGTGCCCGGGCTGAACCGGGCGGTGTACTGGTAGAGGACACGCATTCTGACGCCCCGGTCGAGAGCCGCCCGGTCCCTCGGTGCCGCCTCTTGGAGGACGTCCTCATCGCGAGCGCCACCCGGTTGGGCCGTGAGTATCTCGGTGCGGGTCCGCGCGGTCAGGTCGGCGATGACCGCGCGGACTTGGGGGAGGTCCTCCAGGACCTCGAACTTGCTCTCCTTCTCACGGGAGAACTGGCTTGCCTCGAAGACGGGCAGGAAGTCCATGATTGACGCACGCGTCTCCTCCGCGAGCGCCCGGCGGGTGCGGATGTCGCGCTCAAGGGGGCCGACGACGCATGCCATCGCTTCCTCCGGAGCCACCACGTGGAGTTCGTCGGCAGAGCTGCCGCGGAGCAGCCCCATGTTCAGGAGTTCCCGCACCGCGGCGTTGACGTGTGTGGGGGAGAGGCCGGTACCCGTGCTGAGGGAGCTGACCGGAAAGGTATCCCCCATAGCGCGTTGCAGTGCATATTCATACACGCTCCGCATGATCGTTTTGCTCGCTTTATCGTTGCCCATCCCGGCATATAAGTCCATCTTTATCCCCCTGTATGAGTCTGACAGTAAGCTGCCATGCAGCTTGATGATCCATTCTGCCCGCTCATGTGCCTGCCGTCTCTGGCATGGTGATTCATCCCGCCCTCCCTTCCCACAAGGGGGCTCCCGAGGAGGGATTGGTGAACAGGCATCAACGCACAGATGAAGGCAGGGTTATGAAGATTTTACGCAAGGAGGTTCTCGCCAGCTGGGTCCTGAGCTGGGTCCTGGCTGCGGCGATCGGCATGTTCGGTGGTGTGAAGGGTGGCTCGGCCACCGTGTCCGCCTCTGGCGCGGGCGGCTTCTCCGCCTCCGACACCGGCTGGGGCTGACCGGACCCGGTTGTTCCGACGGTTCTTCCTCGTGGGGCGGTCCAGGCGGTCCATCAAGTAGCCGCGCCCCTAGGTCTCTCCGCCTCCCCCACCTCCCGCCCTTCTGTGGCCGTGGACTCTCAGGCGTCGTCGCGAGGCCGGCCCTCCGAGGCTCTTCACACCTTCTTACGAGAACGAGCGAACAGGTCGACCCATGATTCTGACCGGGACCGAAATCGAGCGAGAACGGACGAATGGTCGTATCACGATCGAGCCGTTCACGCCGGAGCAGGTCAACCCCAACAGCTACAACTTCCGTCTCGGGAAGACCCTGCGGGTCTACCAGGACATGCCGCTGGACGCCCGGCGCACGAACGACTTCGAAGAGATCGAGATCCCGGACGACGGCTATGTCCTGGAGCCCGGGCGGCTCTATCTCGCCCACACCATCGAGGTGCTGGGCAGCGAGCACTACGCGCCCACCTTCGCGGCGCGCTCCTCGGTCGCCCGGCTCGGTCTCTTCATCAACCTGTCCGCGAGCCTGGGCGACATCGGTTACACCGGCCAGTGGACGCTGCAGCTCTACAGCATGAACCGGGTCCGGGTGTATCCCGGCATCAACATCGGCCAGATGATGTGGTGGCGCCCGCAGGGCGAGATCGTCCTCTACGACGGTAAGTACCAGGGGTCCGTCGGCCCTCGCTCCAGCGACATCCACGTCGACTTCGACAAGCAGTTCGCCCGCCAGCGCTTTCCCGGGCTCGGTGCGAGCTTCGACGCGAACGACGTGGGCCCCAAGTTCGCCCAGCTCGCCGCGTCCAGCCACGCCTTCCGGGTACCGGCCGCCTTCTGTGTGCCCGCCGGCGAGTTCGCCGACGCGCTCACCGCCGAGCAGAATGCCGCGCTCGCCGATGCCTTCGGCGACCTGAAGGCCACCGTGGGCGCCTTCTTCACCGACTCGGTGGCGAAGATCCAGAAGATCGGCGCGGAGATCCGCGTCCCCGAGCAGGTCCGCACGCTTCTGGCCGCCCGGTTGAACGAGATGTTCCCGGACTCCGGAGCCGAGCAGACCGAACTGGCCGTCCGCTCCTCGGGCCTGGACGAGGACACCGAGGGTTCCAGCCTCGCCGGGATCCACCAGTCCCTCCTCGGCGTCAGTGGCGTGGACGCCGTCATCGACGCCGTCGAGCGGTGCTGGCGCTCGCACTACGAGGCGCCGGCAGTAGCCGCCCGCGTCCGGGCCGGCGACTTCTCCTCGGCTCCGCGCCTGGCTGTGATCGTCCAGAAGCTCGTCCGCCCGACCCTCGCGGGCGTCGCGTTCACCGGCCTCGACGGCGCCCACGACGACCGAGTGTCCATCGAGTACGTCGAGGGCCTCGCCGACGAGCTCGTCGCCGGTGTCGCCGTGCCGCGGCGCGCCGACTCGGCCGAGCCGGCCGAAGGGCCGGCGGCGCGCGGCGCGGCCGAACACGACACTCTCGTCCAGGTCGTGGACCTGGCCCGGCGACTGCGCGAGAGCCGCGGCCACGACGTGGACGTCGAGTGGGCGGCCGACGCCGACGGCGTCCACCTCGTCCAGGTGCGCCCGCTCACCGCGGCCCGCGAGGCCGCCCACGGCTCCGTCGAGCCGGTCACCGAAGCGCACCGGCTGTACGTCGACGAACTCCCCGCCGACTTCAACCTCGGTGCGGTGGCCGCTGTCTACAGCGGCTACAGCGTCAAGCGCGGGCCCGCTCACCGGATGGCCCACGAGCACGGGGTATCCACCGGCGCGGGCTGGGTCATCCGCTTCAACGGCCGTGGCCTGCACGGCGCCGAGGGCGGTGCCGCCCTGCGTGACACGCTCTTCGGCGGCACCGACGAGTGCGTGCTGGACTTCGGCGACACCCTGCGCCAGATCGTGGTGCCCAAGGAGGAGGTGCCGCGCCAGCTCGCCGTCACCACCGGGGTGACCGCGGACGGCACGGACCTGCACACGGTGGTCGTACGCGACTTCATCCGCGGCGAACTCGGTGTGATCTCCCGTCGGGCGGGCGAGAGCGGCCTCGTCGTCGAGTACACCGACGAGGGCCTGATGGCCCTGAACCGGGGCACCGCGGGCGGCGAGGCGATCGTCGTCAAGGACGTGGCCGCGGGTTACGACGACGACGCCAACGTGACCTGCCCCGCCGGCGGAACGGTTCTGCGCCCGCACCTCGACGAACTCGCCCGCTTCACGGCGGCCATGCACGCGGGGCACGGACCGGTGACCCTGGAGTGGGTCTTCGACCGGGGCACGCTGTACTTCGTCGACTACTCGGTGCTCGGCGGCGACGACACCGTCACCGTCTCGCACGGAGAGGTCCGCATCTCACCCGGCACCGCCCGGGGACCGCTGCTGCGCCTGGACGACGACGCTCTGCTGCGCCGCCTCTCCATCGGCCCGGCCGTGAGTATCGACAAGTCCCAGGACGTCACCGAGCACGAGGGCCTGGCCAGGATTCTCGACCTGGTCAAGTCGTACGACGAGAAGCCCGTGATCAGCGCCGCACGGCCGTACGCGGTGCTGTCCGTCCTCATCGAGCACGTCGCGGGATTCGTCTTCGACCAGGGCTCGGCGCTGGGGCACCTGGCGATCCTGCTGCGCGAGGCCGGGATCCCGGCGGTGACCGCCGCCGGGATCAGCGGAACCGAAGCAGTGATCAGTGAGGGCACGGTCGCGACGACCGGCCGCAAGGGAGAATGACCGTGAGCGACACCACCACCCCCACCATCCCCGAGGCCGCCCCGGCCGTACGGCGGGCCTGGCTGGTCCTGGGCGGACTGCACCTCCTCAACGGCACGGCCCCGCTCGCCGGCACCGACCCCGTGGTCCTCGCGGAGCTCGACGCCCCGCTGGAACAGGCTTTCCCGAGCAACACGGTCGTCCTGCACTGGGATCGGCTCGGCCCGCTGGAGCTGCTCACGCGTACCGTCGACGGGACCCGCAGGCACTCCGCGAAGGCACGCGGCGACGAGCTCTTCCCCGGCATGCTGGTCGGCCGGGCGCTGCGCGAGGCGGTGACCGAGGTCACCGGTCGGGCCGTCGGACCGCTCGTGCCGCTGTTCTACGTCACCGCGGACGGCGACCGGGCCCATGTGCACAGCCAGATCCGCTTCCTGGCCGAGGACGCCTGCTTCATCCGGATCACGCCCGAGACCGTGCCCACGGCCGACGTCGAGGAGCTGGCATGGCTGCCGGAGGCGGTCCGGCTGCACGCGGAGCAGTTCCTCTTCCTCAACAACCACCAGCGCTACTACCGCAAGTGCTTCAGCGGCAAGGAGCTGGAGTACAAGTACACGCTCATCCCGCCGGTGGACTCCTGGACGCTGACGGTCGAGCTGTACCAGAGCCTGCGAGGCGGCGAACTGCCGGGCTACCTCATGGAGTACCGGGACGAGTACCAGGCCTGGGACTACCTCAACCACCTCTTCGAGGTCACCGGCCCCACCGAGGAGGAGCGCGGCTACGTCTCCTTCATCCCCACGACCGACGGCAAGCACCTGCTCAAGCGCAAGTGGTACGGCGAGGACACCTTCGACCGCAGGGAGAGCCACACCTACGGACTCGACCTGACCGACGACGGCGGCTTCGAGCGGTACGTCCGCGAGGAGCTGAAGATCCAGGCCGTCCGCCTGCCGTCCTTCCGCAGGGTTCGCTACGACATCAACTTCGAGTCGGTGCGCACCGGTCACGTCTACGGTGTCTTCTTCGACCACTGCAGCCTGGTCGACGCTTCTGAGGTGACGCTCAACCAGTGCGAGCTGGAATACCTGCGCAGCCGGGTCGCTGTCGAGCCCGACGAGGCCGAGGTGCTGGCCGAGATGAACGAGATCGTCGCCTGGCTTGAGGCGTTCCTGCGGGCGCGCGGCCTGAACGACCGGCGCGGTTTCTACTCCAAGCGCACCTTCCTGAAGGACGCCGTCGCCGCCCGGCCCGAGCTGGCACGGAAGGTCGGCTGATGACGGGCGCCGCGGTGCGAGCGGTCCTACTCGACCTGGAAGGCACCCTGTACGCCCGGGGCGCCGTGATCGACGGTGCGGTGGAAGCGGTGGCCGCCCTGCGTGAGCTGGGTGTGGGGCTGCGCTTCCTCACCAACACCGACTCCAAGCCCGCGGAGCGGATCCGGGCCGAACTGGCCGGCTACGGGCTCACGGTGGCGGCGGAGGAACTGTTCACGCCGGTGGTGGCGGCTGCCCAACTGCTGACCGCCGCCGGTGCCCGCACCTACCCGCTTCTCTCGCGCGAGTTGCGCGAGGTGCTGCCGACCCTGGCCGACGAACCCCCGTACAGTCATGTGCTGATCGGGGACTGCCGGGACACGCTGGACTACGCCGCGCTCGACGGGGCCTTCCGGGCCGTACGGGACGGGGCACGGCTGCTCGCCCTCCAGACGGGCCGCTATTTCAAGCGGGCCGACGGAGACCACCTGGACACCGGGGCGGTGGTCGCGGCCGTGGTGTACGCCTCCGGAGCCGAGGCAAGGGTGCTGGGGAAACCGGCCACCGACTTCTTCGCACTCGCGGCTGACTCCCTGGGGGTGCCGGTCACCGCGTGCGTAGTGGTCGGCGACGACGCCACCACCGACATCGCGGGTGGCCGTGCCACCGGCCTCAGGACCGTACAGGTGCGCACGGGCAAGTACGAGGACCAGCGGGCCGAAGGACTGACCGGGCAGGCCACCCATGAGCTGGACTCCGTGGCCGGGCTGCCGCGGCTCATCCGGGAGTGGGGCGTCGTATGACGGTCTACTGGGTGGTCTGGGACGCCGGGGCGCACTGGGTCGTGGACCGGCTGGAACGCGAGGGCGCGCTGCCCGCCGTCACGCGGATGCGGGAACACGGCGTCTTCGCGGCGGCGCGCCCCGCACGCCCCAACTGCCAGACCCCGCCGTCCCTCGCGACCCTGTTCACCGGCACCTGGCCGGCTGAGCACCAGGTCACCGGGTACACCGTGCCGGGTGCGGGGAAGGGTGTCGCCAGCCATGTCAGCGGCTTCTCGCCGGGCTTCCCGGCCGTGCCCCCGGTGTGGGAGGCGATGTCCGAGAAGGATCTGACCAGCGCGCTGGTGCACGCCCCCTGGGTCTTCGGCACCGGCGACCACGTCGGGTCGCACATCGACGGCGCGGTGGAGGCGTACAGCGGCCGGCTGACCCGGCACGCGCTGCGCACGCTGGACTCCGGTCCCGGGGCACAGCACTGGGACATCGGCGAATACCACGTGGAAGCCGTGGTCGAGCGGCACCCGGACGGGCCGGAACGGGTGCGGATCACCGGTGGTGAGGGACTGCTGCTCGCGCCTGACGGAGGGTGGCAGCCCTTGAGCCTGGACCGGGACCACGGCACGTGGATGCGCTGTGTCCGGGTGGGCGAACGGCTGGTGCTGGTGCACACGGGGGTCTGGCGGGCGCGTACCGCCGGGCGTAACCCGAAGACGCTGCACCGCCTCGCACAGTGCCCGCCGTTCGCGGGCGAGGGGGTCGGTCCGCTCTACCGCCAGGCGGCGTTCGGCCCCCGGCTGGCCGAGGGCGGGGACGGATCGGCCGAGGAGGTCTTCCTCTCCTCGGTGGAGTGCGTCGCCCGGTCCTTCAGCGCCGCGGCCGACGCGGTCCTTCAGACTCACGAGGCAGACCTGGTCGTCGTCTACCTGCCGATGACCGACGACGTGGGCCACGAGTTCCTGGGCTGGTGCGACGAGCGGAGCGCGGCCCACCGCCCGGACATCGCCGAGCGGGTGTGGTCGTACATCCGGCGCTGCTACTCCTGGTCGGACACGCTTCTCGGGCGGGTCCTGGACCGGGCCGGCGCCGAGGACACCGTGGTGCTCGGCGCGGACCACGGCATGGTCGGCAGCACCCATCTGGTCCACCTCAACGACCAGCTGGTACTCGCGGGCCTGGCGGTGCGCGATTCCGGCGGAGGCCTGGACCCGGAGGGTTCCCAGGTCTTCTACCACCCGGCGAACAACGGCTCCCTGTGGGCTGCCGAGAGCACGGCCGGCGATCGCGCGCGGGCCCGACGGGCCATGTCGCAGGCGAGGGCGGCCCTGTCCTCGATTACCGATCCCGAGACGGGCCGCCCCGTGGTGGCCGGCTTCCTCGACTGCGGCGGCGAGTCGCTCACCGGCCCGGACGCGGACCGGGAGGTGGACCCGGCGGTGGCCTATGTCGCCCTCGCGGACGACTATCAGCCGAGCGCCGAACTGCTGGGGGAAGGCCCGGTGGTGCGACGAGTCGCCAAGACCGGGGCCCATGTGGTCAACACCGGTGACAGCAGGCTCCACGCGATCCACGCGGCGGTCGGCCCTGGCATCCGGCCCGGCACCGTGGCGGGGGTCGTCGACAACACCCTCCCGGCCGCGCTGGTCCTCGGTCAGCTGGGCCTGGGCCCGGACGCCGGGGGCCTGTATCCCACCGGCCCTTTCGAACCGACCGACGAAAGATGATGGTTATGCCGTCCGGCTTCCCTCACTTCCTTTCCCCCGACGAGCTGACGGCCCGTCGCCATGCACAGGTGACGGCCTTCCTCGCGAGTCGTGACCTGGACCCCGAATGGCTGTCCGAGCTGATGCGCGAACGCGTCGGCGCAGGCCTGCTGCTGCTGACCAGCTCTCCCGTGCACGGACTGGCCAACCCGACCAGCGACCTGGACTTCATCCGGATCCAGGAGGCCGCCATCGCCGGCCCCCGGATCTCCACCAAGATCTTCGAGAATGGTCACCACCTGGAGGTCGTGTCGTTCAGTGAGGACGAACTCGCCTCCAGTCTCGATGAGTTGAACCGGCTCGCCGGCCTCCCGGCCGAACAGACCGTGGCGGGATTCCGCGCCTGGGACAAGCAGCGCGAACCACGCCGGAAGCAGACCGAGCGCATCGTCAACGGCATCACGAGGGACGGCTCCGCGCCGTACCTGCGGTGGCTTCCCGCCCTCAGCCGGGTCTGGAGCCGGGCCGCCCTGCAGACCGCCGTCGAGCAGGTCGCGCACACCGCGCTGGCCGAAGCAGCGGGCGAAACCCGGGGGCGGGTGGGCTATGCGTACAACGTGCTGCTGCACCTGATGGACGCCCTGCTCTCGCACCACGGCGACGTGTACACCACCCGCAAGTGGTACGTGCTGCGCTGGACCCGGCTGATGGCCGAGGGCGGCCGACACGACGAGCGACTCCAGTCGGTGGCCGCCGGCCTGGAACGGCTCCGCAAGGGCGCCCACACCTTCCTCGACCCCGCCACAGCCGACGAGCCGCTGGCGGCACCGCTCATGGAGCTGGTCATGGACGCCGTGCAGGCCACGGGCACCGCCCGGGCCGTGACGGTGGGCGTCGAACTCACCGGCCGGGTACGGGCCTTCCTGCCCGGGGCCTCGGTTCTGCTGGGGGCGGGAGCGGGCAGCGGTGTGGTGCTGCCGGGCTTCGGCGCCGAGTCGGACCTGCCGTTCACCGGTGCCCCGGCCGGTCTGGACGAGCTGTCCGCGCTCGACGCGCCGACCGCCGCCTCCCTGCTGCGGGCGCTGCGGGCGGGCACGGCCCGACTGCGGATCGGCTACCTGGGCGAGGAGACCGGGCGATGACGACGTACACCGCGACAGACAGGGGCGAGAGGGACATGACCGAGGACCGCGGCCGGGCGCCGCGCACATCGCGCGGCGCGGGCGAACTCACGGCCTTCCCTTCGGTACGGGCCGGGCACGTCATGGCGGGCCCGCAAGCCGTCGAGGTCTGGGTGCAGGCCGCCTGGCTGATGCTGGCCGAGGGACGGGCGTACATCGAGGACCTTGAGGGAGGCAGCGAGCAGCCGCAGATGCAGCAGGCCGCGAAGCTCCGCTTCCTGGAGCAGCTGCTCGACATCGATCAACGCCTGGCGGGGCGGGTCGCCGTGGACGACGCGCACTGCCTGGCGCTCGCGCTCGAGTACGGGATGCGTGAGGTGGTCGACGCGACCGGTCCCGAGCTGGCCGATGTCTTCGCTCTGCACGAGGAGTTCGGCGGCGGCAGCTGCGCGGTCGATGAGATCCACGTGCTGTGGGAGCGGCTGCTGGATGCCTTCCCCGGTGAGCTGCCCGACCGGCTGGTCGCCGAGGGGCAGCGGGACATGCTGCGGACCCTGCGGGTGTGGGCGGAGCTCGCCCGTGCCGCCGGTCTCGACATCGGATTCCTGGCGCCGTTCATGAAGGCTGCCTGAAACCGCCCGCAACACAGAAGTGAGGTGCACATGCCTGAGATTCAGGCGGACACGCTGATCGAGGGACGTACCCCGGACGAGCTGTGGGCGATCGTCAAGGACAGTTCGCTCGTCGCGTCCCGTGCCCGGCACGTGGTGGCCGTCCAGCCGCGGTCCGACCAGGACAAGACGTTCCGCATCCACGAGTGGACCGTGCTGCTCAACGGCAGCGAGGTGACCTGGAGGCAACGGGAGGCCGCCGGGCCCGGGCTGCGGCTGCGCTTCGAGCAGACCGTCGGCGACCTGGAGAAGCTGTCGGGTGAGTGGTCGCTGACCGCGGCGGGCACGGGCACCCGGATCTCCCTCGCCCTCGACTACGAGCTGGGCGTCGACGGCCTCGCGCCGCTGCTCGAACCCATCTGGTCCCAGTCCTTCCAAGCCCACGCGGACGAATTGCTGCGAGCCCTCACGGCCTGCGCCGCGTAACAGAGAGCGAGCTGAGTATGAGTCTCTACCTGAACTTCCTGCACACCACCGTGCGGTTCGACGTGGCCGAGGACGCGGAAGGCGTGTTCGAGCCCGTCCGCCGCTTCTTCCGCCACCTGATCGCGCCCACCCCGGCCCGTGAGGTCACCTTCTGCGTCGACGTACGCTCCTACGACCCGGACACGGACGTCGCCGGCGAGGTCTGGGAGTTGCCGCAGTCGGTCATCCGGCGCAGCAACGCCGCCGAGTTCAACTTCGACGCGCACCTCGTCGACGCCGACGGCCGACGACAGTACATCAACCGGGCCACCCTGCTCGACGCGCCGGCCGACACCGCGAAGGACAACACCTTCCTGGTCCGTATCACCGAGCGGTCCACGGTACAGATCCTCGACTTCGTCCGCGATCTCGTCATCAGGCACGAGGAGAACCTCGGCACGGTGGTGCTGCACGCCTCCGGCCTGCACCGGGACGGCGAGGCCGTGATCATCGCGGGACCCAAGGGCGCGGGCAAGACCACCACCCTGCTGTCGGCCCTGCGCCGGCCGGGCTGGAAGTACTTCACCGGGGACAAGCTCTTCTGCACGATCGAGGAGGGCGAGATCCTCGTTCACCCCTGGCGCGACTACCCGTACGTGGGGGTCGGCACGATCCGGGCCGATGCCCGGCTGGAGCAGCTGGTCCGCGACGGTGTCGACGACCGGATCGACACATACGAGCCAGGTCACAAGATCCTTATGGACCCCGACGTCTTCGAGTCCTGGCTCGGCGCGGAGTTCACAGCCGAGCCCAAGCGGCTGGCCGCGCTGCTGCTGCCCGAGGTCAAGCCCGGGGATCCGCTGACCGTACGTCACCTGACGGACGGCAACGAGCGGTGGGCGCACCTGAACAAGATCGTGGACCGTCAGGCCGACACCACCTTCTTCACCTGGCAGACCTACCTGGTCCCCGACTACACGGCGTTCTACCGGGGGCTGGCCGAACTGCGCACGGTCCTCGACTCCGTGGACATGGTGCGGCTGCGCGGCACCCTCGACGTCGACCCGGACGCCGTCCTGACCCCGACCACCGGGAGCACCGCTGCGAGGACCGTCGAGAAGGAGAACATATGATGACCGCCGACACCCGCCGCGGCCTGCGGATATCCGTCGTGGGCCTGGCCGGTGCGGGCAAGTCCACCTGCGCGTCCCTCATCGAGGAGTTCGCCAGGGACAAGGGCCTGACGCATGCCCGGATCAAGCTCGCCAAGCCGCTGTACGACCTCCAGGAGCAGGTGTACCAGAGGGCCGGCGGCTCGCTCCACGACGGTGCACAGGACCAGATCCTGATGGAGGCGCTCGCCGACGCGATGCGGCGGATCCGCCCCGACTCGCTCGCCGCGGACTTCACCGTCCGCCTCGCGGACACCGACACCGACCTTGTCGTCAACGACGACCTGCGCGACCCGCACGTGGATGCCCCGGCCCTGCGCGGGCATGGCTTCCGCGTTCTGCGCATCACCTGCGACGAGGAGCTGCGCCGGCGGCGGTTGGCCGGCCGGGGGGATCCGTCCCGCGCCGACCGCTCGACCCGGGAGATCGACCTGATCACCCCCGACGCGGTGATCGACAATGGGGCAGGCCTGGACGCATACCGGTCCGCCGTCCATGAGTTGCTGGGGAGCTGGCTGTGATCCTGAGCGGACCCGAGATCCTGTCCGAGGTACGCGCCGGACGGATCCACATCGACGACTTCGACCCGGAGCGTCTGGAGCCGAACAGCTACGGCTTCCGGCTCGCCGACGACATCCTCTGGTACGAGCACGACGTGATCGACTGCTTCGAGCCGCCGAAGGCCGAGCACGTGAAGATGGGCCCCGAGGGCATGGTGCTCGAACCGGGCCGCTTCTACCTGGGCGGCACCATGGAGGCGATGGGCAGCCCGCACTACGCGGCCACCCTTTACGCCTGCCGGTCCGCCTCGACCCTCGGCATCTGGATCCAGTTCTCCGCCCCGCTCGGGCACAGCGGAGCAGTCTTCCCCTGGACGCTGGAGATGAAGGTCGCGCACCCGGTGCGGGTCTATCCCGGGATGATGATCGGGAAGCTGGCCTTCTGGTCGATGCAGGGCGAGTCGGTCGGCTACGACGGCAAGTACACGGGCTCCACCTCCGCAGTGGCGTCCCGCTTCAGTCTGGACACCCGTGTCCCAGACTGACCTCTTCCGTGTCCTGGCGGCACTCGCCCTGCTGCTGTGCGCCGCGCATGCCACGGGTCGGCTCTTCGCCAGGTTCCGGCAGCCGCCCGTGATCGGGGAGATCCTCGGCGGGCTGTTGCTCGGGCCGACCGCGCTCGGGCAGGTGCTGCCCCGGGCCGAGACCTGGCTGTTCCCCAAGGAGGGTCCGGTGGCCGCCGGGCCCGCGCTGGTCTACCAGATCGGGATGCTCCTGCTGATGTTCACGGCGGGGGTGGAGATGCGTACGGTCTTCTCCCGCCAGGACGGCCGGTCCGTCGCGGTGATCGCCCTGGCAGGCATGGCCGTGCCCTTCGCGCTCGGCCTGCTGGCTGTCAAGGTCGTCGACACCGGCGATCTCCTCGGTCCGGCCGGTGACGTGTCCGCGCTCACCCTGGTCCTCGCTTGCGCGATCGCCGTGACCAGCATCCCGGTGATCTCCCGGATCATGCTCGACCTGGGCATCATCCGCACCCGGTTCGCCAGGATCGTGCTGTCGGTCGCGGTGGTCGAGGACGTCGTCCTGAACGTGATCCTCTCCGTGGCGCTGGGCATGGTCGCGGGCGGGAAGGAGGAGGGCTTCGGCCTGGCCCCCACCCTGGGCATCACGTCGGCGGGCGCCTCCGCGGCCTACCACTCGGTGGCCTCGGTGGCCTTCTTCGGGCTGATGGCACTGGTGGCCGTGGTGCTGCGGCGCCGAGCGGGCGGCACGGCCTGTACGGCGGACCGCCCCATGGGCACGGTCGCCGTGCGCATGGCCGTGATTCTGGCGGTGGCCGCGAGCTGTGTGTTCCTGGGGGTCGCGCCCATGTTCGGAGCGTTCGTCGTCGGGCTGCTGTCCGGCATGGCCGGGCGGGGCTCAGGGACCTCGCGGGGCTCGCAGAGCGAACCCTTGGGCCAGGTAAGGGGATTCGCCTCGGGATTCTTCATCCCCGTCTACTTCGCGACCGTCGGCCTCAAGCTCGACCTTGTGCACTCCTTCGACCTGTGGTTCACCGTGGGTTTCCTCCTGGTGGCCTGCCTGGCGAAGGCGGCCGGCGCGTATGTCGGGGCCCGGCTGGCGAAGCGGTCAAAGGCCGAATCCCTCGATCTCGCGGTCGCGCTGAACGCGCGGGGCGGCCCGGGCATCGTGCTCGCCACGGTCTCGTTCGACGCGGGGATCGTGGGCGCCTCGCTCTTCACGACCCTGGTACTCACCGCCATCGTCACCTCGCAGATCGCCGGCTGGTGGCTCGAACGGGCCGTGTCCCGGGGAGCGTTCGCCGCGGAGGGCGTCCCCGCCGCACCGCTGCCGCAGGACCGGCGAGCCGAGGCACCCGTGGCGGCCAAGGTGGGCTGACCAGCCCCGGCGCCCTCTTCCCCCTTCCGCGGTCACCCCCCGCACACCAGTAAAGGAGCCCCCGCGTGAGTACCCCTCAGAGCCACCGCCCGGTCGTCGCGATAGTCGACGCCTTCTCCACCGCCAGCCATCTCGCACCGCTCTTCCACGCCCGGGGCTACGACTGCCTGCACGTACAGAGCCTGGAGCAGCCGCCCGTCGTCTTCGGCGCGTCCTTCAGGCCCGGCGACTTCCTCGCTACCGTCATCCACCGCGGCAGCGCGACCGAGACGCTGGCCGCCCTCGCACCGTACGCCCCGGTCGCGCTGCTGGCGGGCGCGGAGATCGGCGTCGAGCTGGCCGACGTACTCAGTGAGGCGCTGGGGCTGCGGACCAACGGCACCGCTCTCAGCAGCGCCCGGCGAGACAAGTTCCGCATGGGGGAGGCGGTCAAGGCCGCCGGAGTGCCGGCCGCCGACCAGATCCTGGCCACCGACCTGGACGCGCTGCTGTCCTGGTACGGCGAGACCGACCGGACCGTGGTGCTCAAGCCGGTCCGCAGCGCGCTGAACGACGGAGTGTCCTTCTGCTCCACCGCCAGGGAGGTGCGGACCGCCTTCGAGTCGCTCGTCGGCGTCGACAGCGCGCTGGGGCTGCGCAACGACGCCGTGGTCGCCCAGGAATACCTTGTGGGGGCCGAGTACTACGTCAACACGGTGAGCCTGGACGGAAAGCACTACGTGTGCGACCTGTGGAAGACCCAGCACCTCGGGGTCAACGGCGTGCGCGACCTGCTCGGCGGGTCGGCGCTGATGGTCCGTCGGGGCCCCGAGCAGGACCTGCTGACCGAGTACGCGTTCTCCGTGCTGGACGCGCTCGGCGTCCGCAACGGCCCGGCCCACACCGAGCTGAAGCTGACTCCGCACGGCCCCCGGCTGGTCGAGACCGGTGCCCGGGTGTGCGGCGCGATGCTCCCCCTGCTGACCCGGGCGGCGATCGGCGAGAGCCAGCTGGAGTGGACGGTGCTCGCGTACACGGACCCGGAGGCCTTCGAGGCCCGTCGGCACACCGAGTACGAGGTCGCCCGGCACGCGGTGTGCGTCAACATGGTCGCGCCCGAGGCGGGCAAGCTCGTCGCCTACCCGAAGCTGGCCGACCTGCGCGCGCTGGAGAGCTTCCACGACGTCCTGCTGAAGGTGCGGCCCGGCGAGGAGATCTCGCGGACGGTCAACGACCTCACGTACCCGATGCTCGTACACCTCCTGCACGAGGTGGAGGGAGTGGTGACACACGACTACATGACCGCCCGCCACCTGGACGGCGAGGGTTTCTACGATGTCGTCTAGCCGCCGCCTCGCCTTGGCCGCCGGCCCCTTGCTGGTGCTGGGCTACTGCGTCATCAACTCGACCAAATCGGTGTTCGAGGGCGCCTTGGTCCAGGACCTCTCGCCGGAGTTCCTCGCCTTCAACTCCTTTGTCGTGGCCCAGGCCTTCTACTTCTTCACCCTGCGCGACAAGCGGGAGCTGAAGGCCGTGGTCAGGCGCTGCCTGCCGGACGTGGTGATGCTCAACATCTCCACCGCGGTCTGCTGGATCGCAGTGCTGTACGCGTTCACCGTCTTCGAACCGGCCATGGCCAACTCGATGATCATCGGCCTGGGCCCGACGGTCACCATCGCACTCGGCTTCAGGCTCCGGCCCGGTACGAAGGCGCTCCCGCTGGAGCTGGCCGCGGCCGGAGCGATGCTCGTCGCCATGACGTATCTGCTGGTCATGGCCTCCGACGGGGAGTCGGCCATCGGGGACGTGCCGACCGGGAAGCTGGTCTTCGGGGTCGTGATGTGCGTGCTGACCACCGTCTCGCTGTCGGGGGTGACGTACTACACGAAGCGGCTCGGCGACGCGGGCATGTCAGTGCGGCAGATGATGGCCTCGCGGTTCGTGGCCCTGATCGTCGCGACCCTCGTCATCCTGGTGGCGCGTGGCAGC
Organism: uncultured Actinomycetota bacterium; assembly: GCA_963711935.1. Taxonomy (GTDB): domain Bacteria; phylum Actinomycetota; class Actinomycetes; order Streptomycetales; family Streptomycetaceae; genus Streptomyces. Next base: position 386,466 of record CAVQGD010000028.1, on the reverse strand, counting down.
TACGGTCCGTACTCCCCGGGCAACGTCGGCGCGACCCTCGCGATCAGCCTCGTCGGCGTGATCATCTCGCTTTACCTGCTCCAGCAGGGCATCGTGCGGACCGAGCCCATCACGGTTTCGATGCTGTTCGGGACGAACCTGGTGATCACCTACGTGGTCCAGTTCGTCGACCCGCGGCTGCACCAGTCGCAGGACACCTTCTACGGCGTCGCCGCGATCTCCCTGGCCATGTGTCTGGGCACCTGGGCCCGTTGGCGGGCGGAGAAGCGGGACGCCGGCGCACCTGAGCAGAGCGAGGACCTGACGGTTCAGACGGAGGCCAAGGCGTGACCGTACTGGCCCACCTCAGCGACCTGCACCTGGACGGCACCCCGGAGAGCGCCGAGCGCACCCGCCGGGCCGTGTCCCACCTCAGCGGGCTGCCGGGCACGGTGGATGCCGTGCTGATCACCGGGGACATCGTCGACCGGGGCACCGTGGCGGAGTACCGCCAGGCCCGCGAGGTCCTCGCCCCGCTGTACGAGCGTTATCAGGTGCTCCTGTGCCCGGGGAACCACGACTCCCGCGCCGAATACCGGGAGGTGCTGCTCGGCAGCGGTGGGACGGCACCGGTCAACGAGATCCGGGACATCGCCGGTGTCCGGGTGCTGATGTGTGACTCCTCGATCCCCGGCCGGTCCGAGGGCCTGCTGGAGCCGGAGACGCTGAGCTGGCTGGACGATGCCCTCGCCGCCGCCCCCGACCGGCCAGCCTTCGTCGCCTTTCACCACCCGCCCGTGGCGATCGGCCTTCCGTACATCGACCGCATCGGACTACGCGAACCGGGCACCCTGGCGAAGGTTCTCGGACGCCATGCGCACGTCGTCGCCGTGCTCTGCGGCCACGCCCACACGGCGGCCACGACCTCCTTCGCCGGCCGTCCGGTGCTCTGCGCTCCAGGCATCATCTCGACGGCGCTGATGCCTTGGGAACAAGGGCCGGACAACTCCTGGAAGACGCACAGCGCCCCACCCTCGTTCACGTTCCACCTCTATGAGGAGGGCCGGTTGGCGAGCCACGTCCGCGCGTGTCCGTAAGAAGGTTTTCTGGGGTCTGGCACAAGTTCTGTGAGCCGGTCACGCGTTGTAGCTGTTGATCTTCTGGTGGGTGGTACGGAAGTTGCCTTGAAATCGCTCCTGGTGCGGGTGACACGGTGGCTGGGCCCAGCCACCGGATTCCGCTGAGCTGACCGAAGCTCGCCGAGCGCCCCGGAGCACCGAGCGCCCCGGAGCAACCACCGACCGCCCCGGACCACCGAGCGCCCCGGAGCACCGAGCGCCCCGGAGCACCGAGCGACCCGGAGCACCGAGCGACCCGGACCACCGACCGCCCCGGACCACCGAGACCGGAGCCGGCCAGTGCCTGGGCTCGGCCACCGGGGCGGCTCAGCCAGTTCAGCGACCGGAGTAGCCGGCCACCGCGGTAGCTCGGCCCCCGAAGTCGATCGGCCCCCGAAGTCGATCGGTGCTCGCACTCAGCGGCGGTCTTCCCTCTTTGCCGCTTCTGTCGCTTCCTTTGTCGCTTCCTTTGCCGCTTCCTTCGCTCGGCCTCCTTGGCCTGGACGTCGGGGTCGGGGACGGACTGGCCACCGCCGTCGACCGACGTGAGGCGACCGGTGTCGGGAACCTCGGTGGCGGCGGGAGGCTCGACCAGCCAATCGGGGTTGGCCTGCTTGTCCCACCACTTCCAGGCGGCGAAGGCACCGCCCGCGAGAACGCCCAGAACAGCCAGCCTCTTCGTGATCCGGCCGGTCCTGGCCCGCCGCTGCTGTCTGCGCACCAGCTTCTGGATCTGCTCGGGCGAGACCTGCCCGCGCAACGCGGCCAGCGCCGCCGCGCTGCGCGACGCGGTCTCTTCTCGGACGGGCCCGGCCGCGGCCCTGGCCCGTTCCACGTGGGGCGCGGTGTAGTAGGCGGCCCGCAGGGCTGCGCTGCGGCCCTGTCGGGCCACTGTGCGGGTGCGGGATACGGCCTTGTGGGCTGCGTGGTCGACCTTGGGTGGCACATGCGAACGGGCCTGCTCCAGGCGCGGGGCCACATGGGCGCCGTACTGGGCGCGGGCCTGTTCCGCGGCCTGCGACACCTTGGGCGCGAGCCGCACGCGCGCTTCGTGCGTGTAGTGCGCGGCCCTGTCCCTGGCCGTGTCGGCGTAGGGCGCCACCACTTCCGCGGCGTGCCGCACGCTCTCCTTCGCCGACTCGGCCGCTGCGTGCACGCTGTCTTTGCGGGTCACGGGATCCTCCTCCTCGGTGGCGTACGGTATTTCGACTTTTCCACCCTTTTACGGATCATGCCTGCCCCCTCACCCCCGAGCATGTGAGGACGGGCATCCGGGTCACCGCCTGGTTCCGGGGGCGGGGCTGCGACCGGGCGGGAGGGGGGTGGGACGGTACCGAGAGCGGGACGGTACCGAGATCGGTACGGGCCGTCGGTACCGAGGCCGTTATGGGTTCCGCGAGATATCCACTGAGATATCCACTGAGATATCCACTGAGATATCCACTGAGATATCCACGGAGATGTCCATTGAGATATCCATGGGGTTTCGGTGGTGGTTCGGTACGAATGTTGAGATGAGTGAGGGGTGGGGCGTGAGGGGCGTGAGGGGTGATCACGTGCCAATAGCGGATGAATACGGGGCAACGGGCGCTTGCCGACGACAATGCCACGGATCGTCGTGGCGCGCTCCCCTCCGGAGCGACTCGACCGGTTTTCCGCGAGCCCGACCCGGGAAACCGCACGGACAACCTCTGGCAATCCGGGCGTACGGGCATCCGTACGGGCATCCGTCGCATCCCTGACCCGCAAGCGCGATCGCCGGATACGCGCCCGGATGTGGGGGCCGGGCGACGCACAACGCCGTCCGTGGGAGGATCGGGGGAGTCACAGAGGGACAACGGAAGGCAGATCGTGGCCGAGCAGCTTTACGCCACCCTGAAGACCAACCACGGCGACATCGAGGTGCGGCTGCTGCCGAACCACGCGCCCAAGACGGTCCGGAACTTCGTCGAGCTCGCCCAAGGCGAGCGTGAGTGGACCCACCCGGCGACTGGCCAGAAGTCCACGGACAAGCTCTACGACGGCACGGTCTTCCACCGGGTGATCAGCGGATTCATGATCCAGGGCGGCGATCCGTTGGGCAACGGCACCGGCGGCCCTGGGTACCAGTTCGAGGACGAGTTCCACCCGGACCTCGCCTTCGACAAGCCGTACCTGCTGGCCATGGCCAACGCCGGGCCGGGTACCAACGGCTCGCAGTTCTTCATCACTGTCGCCCCGACGGCCTGGCTCAGCCGCAAGCACACCATCTTCGGCGAGGTCACCGAGGCGGCCAGCCAGAAGGTCGTCGACTCCATCGCGACCACTCAGACCAACCCCCGCACCGACCGTCCGGTCAAGGACGTCGTCATCGAGTCGGTCGTCGTCGAGACCCGCCAGGGCTGAGCCCGACGCGCCCGGTGCCCGGCAAGGGCCCGCACGGCCTGGAGGGAACCAATCGCCCCGCTCAACCGTAAGGATGAGCGGGGCGCGGCGTTGCGTGTACGGATCCTCGTGCGCCCGCCGTGTGCCCACGTACGGAGAGTGAGGGGACGACCTCATGGTGGACCAGGCACCAGGCAGCCCGCAGGACCCGCGAAACCCGGGCCCGCAGGACCCCGGCCCGCGGGACGCCCACAGCCTGCCCGGCTGCTACCGGCACCCGGACCGCGAGACCGGCGTGTGCTGCACCCGCTGTGAACGCCCCATCTGCCCCGAGTGCATGGTGAGCGCCTCCGTGGGCTTCCAGTGCCCCGAATGCGTCCGCGGCGGCTCCGGCACCGGCCACGCCCCGGGCGCCTCCCAGCCCCGTACTCTCGCCGGCGGCACCGTCACCGCCGACCCCCGGCGCCTCACCAAGGCCCTCCTCGGCGTCAACCTCCTGGTCTTCCTGGTCCAGCTCACCCTCGGCGACCGCTTCACCGACCGCTTCGACCTGATCGGCCTGGCGTACGTCCCGGAGCTCGGCTCGATCGAGGGCGTCGCCGACGGGCAGTGGTACCGGCTGCTGACGTCGATGTTCCTGCACGGCGGCTATGTCCACATCATGTTCAACATGCTGAGCCTCTGGTGGATCGGCGGCCCGCTGGAAGAAGCCCTCGGCCGCGCCCGCTACCTCGCCCTGTACCTGGTCTCCGGCCTCGCGGGCAGCGCGCTCACCTACCTGATCGCCGACGCCAACCAGCCCTCGCTCGGCGCCTCGGGCGCCATTTTCGGACTCTTCGGCGCGACCGCGGTTCTCATGCGCCGCCTCAGGTACGACATGCGGCCGATCATCGTGCTGCTCGCGATCAACCTGATCTTCACCTTCAGCCCGGGATTCAACATCTCCTGGGAGGCCCACCTCGGTGGCCTCGTCAGCGGTGTCCTGATCGGCTACGCGATGGTTCATGCCCCGCGCGAGCGCCGGGCCCTGATCCAGTACGGCGTCTGCGCCCTGGTCCTGGCCGCCGTGCTGGTCACGACGCTGCTCAGGACGGCTCAGCTCACCTGAGGGGCCGCTCGGCGCCCCGGGAGTGATGTTGTCCACAGATCGTGCCGGATCTTGTGCATAAGGTGCGGGCACAGGTGCGCCCCCTGCCGCACACCTGAGTTTTCGCAGGTCAGACAGGGAGCGAACGTGCGTGCGGGCGTCGGTGGGGCGATCATACCGGCGCCAATGTCAGATGGGTTATCCACAGATCGTCGCTCCTGTCCCCAGTGGCTGTGGAAAACGTTGCGGAGTCTGTGGATAACTCAGGGGACGGCTCTGGTCAGAGCTGTGCGCACCGGAGGGCAGCCGTTACTTCCGCTGCCGTTACTTCCGCTGCCGTTACTTCCACTGCGTGGAGACGCCGAATCCCGCTGCGATGAAGCCGAAGCCGACCACGATGTTCCAGTTGCCGAGCGAGTCGACCGGCAGTGTGCCGTCGGTCACGTAGAAGACGACGATCCAGGCGAGGCCGATGAGGAACAAGGCCAGCATGACCGGGGCGACCCAGCCGTGGCTGTTCAGCTTGATGTTCGTCGCCTGCTTCGCAGGCGGCGGCGTGTAGTCGGCCTTCTTGCGGATACGTGACTTCGGCACGAGGGTCTCTCCTGTCGATGCGCTGCGTGGCCGCGCAGGGAACGGGGGCGTGGCTCCGGGGCAGCGTACAAGGGGAAGCTGAATGCTCCCCCGGGCGTCCGTTAGCGTAGTGCTTCCGCGGCGCCGAAGGAGATAAGGGTACGTTGAGCAATTCCGCCGACTCCTCCGGGGCGGGTTCGGACAACTCGCCCCGGACGGGATCCCTCTCGTCGCCAGAGTCTGCCCCGTCCGCTCCCCTGCGCTTCCGGCCGGTGCGGGTGCTTACCGTCGCCGTGTTCGCCCTCGCCGGGCTGATCTTCTTCACCAGCTTCAACACGGCCAAGGGCACCAACATCCGCACCGACACCTCGCTGCTGAAGCTGTCCGACCTCATCCAGGAGCGCACCAGGAAGAACGGCCAGCTCGACGAGTCGAACGCGGCCCTGCGCGACGACGTCGAGGCCCTCGCCGAACGCGACGACGGCAGCACGGAGGCCGAGGACGCCCGGCTGAAGGCGCTGGAAGAGAACGCGGGCACCCGGAAACTCAAAGGCGAGGCCCTCACGGTCACCCTCGACGACGCCCCGCCGGACGCCACCGCCAAGCTGCCCGGCTATCCCGAGCCGGAGCCCGACTACCTCGTCATCCACCAGCAGGACCTCCAGGCCGTGGTGAACGTCCTGTGGCAGGCCGGCGCCAAGGGCATCAAGGTCATGGACCAGCGGCTGATCTCCACCAGCGCCGTGCGCTGCGTCGGTAACACCCTGATCCTCCAGGGGCGCGTCTACTCGCCCCCCTACACGATTCAGGCGGTCGGTGACCCGGAGAAACTGCGGAAGGCCCTCACCGCCTCGCCCGCGATCCAGAACTACATGGTGTACGTCAACGTCTACGGGCTCGGCTGGAAAGTCACCGAGGACGGGACGGTGACTCTTCCCGGCTACTCGGGCACCGTGGATCTGCACTACGCGGTGCCTGGGGAGTAGCTGCCGCTGGGGACCTTGTCCCAGGTAAGCCCGGAGAGGCCAGGTAAGCCCGGAGAGCCCGGACGGGCCCGGATGCACCCGCCCGAGCCGTTGTCCGGCGCTGACCACGTGAGAACCGGAGTGAGGGGAGCGGGGGAGCGGGGGGAGTGGGGGGCACCGCCATCGGTTGATCGGCTGGGCGCATCCTGATTCCACACAGCCTGTGGACGCCGGGAAAGCGGAGGCGTTGCGCCGTTAGTCTGGTGGTGCGGCGGCGTGAGTCCGGTGCCGTGGGATGAGGGATGAGGGAAGGGACGGCATGTACAGCTGGATCTGGCGGCATCTGCCGGGGAACGTAGGGGTGAGGGCGTTGATTTCCCTCGTCCTGGTCCTTCTCGTGGTCTATGTCCTGTTCCAGTACGTCTTTCCCTGGGCCGAACCTCTGTTGCCCTTCAATGATGTGACGGTGAACGACCAGTGAGCGCCCGGATTCTCGTCGTCGACAACTACGACAGCTTCGTCTTCAACCTGGTCCAGTACCTGTACCAGTTGGGTGCCGAGTGCGAGGTGCTGCGCAACGACGAGGTGGCGACCTCGCACGCCCAGGACGGGTTCGACGGCGTCCTGTTGTCGCCCGGGCCGGGGGCGCCCGAAGAGGCGGGAGTCTGCGTGGACATGGTCCGGCACTGCGCGGCGACCGGGGTGCCCGTCTTCGGGGTCTGCCTCGGGATGCAGTCGATGCAGGTGGCGTACGGCGGGGTGGTGGACCGTGCGCCCGAGCTGCTGCACGGCAAGACGTCGTTGGTGGAGCACGAGGGCCGGGGCGTGTTCGCCGGGCTGCCGTCCCCCTTCACCGCGACCCGCTATCACTCGCTGGCCGCCGAGCCGGGCACCGTGCCGGCCGAGCTGGAGGTCACGGCGCGTACGCACGACGGGATCATCATGGGCCTGAGGCACCGTCAACTCCCGGTCGAGGGCGTGCAGTTCCACCCCGAGTCGGTGCTGACCGAGCATGGGCACCGGATGCTCGCCAACTGGCTGGTGGAGTGCGGTGACCAGAAGGCTGTGGCAAGGTCGGCCGGGCTCGCCCCGGTCGTGGGCAGGGCCACGGCATGACGGCGCTGCGCCCCGAGCGTGACAGCTCCCCCTACGGCGGTGAGGCCGCGTATGGGGGAGCCGACGCGTTCGAGGCGGAGGTTCTCCAGGCGGGTGCTCTTCAGGCAGAGACTCTTCAGGCCCAGGCGGGGGCTCTCCAGGCGGAGGCTCTTCAGGCCCAGGCGGGGGCTCTTCAGGCGGAGGCTCTTCAGGCGGAGGCCTTCCAGGCGGCGATCGAGGGGCTGTCGGACCCGCTCACGGATCCCCTGCCGGGCGCTCCCGGCCCACAGGCGGCTTCGGAACCCTTGGCGCCCGTGGAGCCGCAGCGGGAGCGGTACGGCGCGCAGGGGACCCAGGACGTTCCGGCTGCGCCGGGGTACGGCGATGACGGGTCCGCTCGGCAGACGTACGGCGAGCGGCAGCGGGAGACGTACGAGGCGAGGCCGCAGCCGTACGAGGCGTACGAGACGTTCGGGGGCGCCGCTCAGCAGGCGTATGAGACGCCTGGGCACGAGCACCCGGTGGTCGACGACGTGGTGGCGTACGAGCCGCCGACGGCCGACGAGGAGACGATGGCGCTGCGCGTGGTCGAGGCGCGGCGAACAGCCGAAGCGGTGGGTGAGTCGCCCTCAGAGGGTGCCGCGTCCGCGCCCGCCCCCGGGGGACGTGCGGCCCGTAGAAAGGCCGCGAACAGGAAGGCCGCGAAGCGGCATGGGCGGCGCGGTGGGGGTGTCGGCGGCGCTCACGGCGCCCATGGAGGCGCGGGGACGGTCGCGGGCGTCCGAGGTACCCGAGGGGCCCGGCGCGGCGCTCAGGAGACCGGGGAAGCCGCAAAGGCCGAGGGGGCCGAGGGGAAACCCTTGACGGCGCCTCGCTCGCGGGTGGAGGCGCGGCGGGCGGCGCGGGCGAACAAGCCCGGCACGGGCCTCATCGCGAGCCGGGTGATCGGTGAGATGTTCATCACCACCGGCGTGCTGATGCTGCTCTTCGTGACCTACCAGCTGTGGTGGTCGAACATCCGGGCGCAGCAGCAGGCGGGCAAGGAGACGAGCGACCTCCAGCAGGAGTGGGCCAGCGGCAAGCGCGCGCCGGGTGCGTTCGAGCCCGGGCAGGGCTTCGCCATCCTGCACATCCCGAAGCTGGACGTGGTCGTGCCGATCGCGGAGGGCATCAGCAAGTCGAAGGTTCTGGACCGCGGCATGGTCGGGCACTACGACGCCAACAGCATCAAGACGGCGATGCCCGGGGACAGGACGGGCAACTTCGGTATCGCGGGGCACCGCAACACGCACGGCGAGCCGTTCCGGTACATCAACCGCCTCAAGCCGGGCGATCCGATCGTGGTCGAGACGCAGGACAAGTACTACATCTACGACATGGCCTCGCTCCTGCCGGTGACGTCCCCGTCGAATGTCAGCGTCCTCGATCCCATCCCCAAGCAGGCGGGCTTCACGAAGGCGGGCCGCTACATCACCCTCACCACCTGCACGCCGGAGTTCACGAGCAAGTACCGGATGATCGTGTGGGGCAAGATGGTCGAGGAACGGCCGCGCGGCGAGGGCAAACCGGACGCACTCGTCCAATGAGAGCCGGACGTCCCATGAGAGCTGGCCGGGAGCCGGGCGCGCACGTCCGGCAGGAGCACGCGAGATCACGCGGTATCGGGAACAGACGGGGTAAATGAAGTGGCGGCGACCACCGGGGACGGGGAGCAGCGGCACGACGGGCAGGACGAGCGGAGCGGACGGACCGACGCGTCTGCGTCATCCGTGACATCCGTGACATCCGTGACGTCCGTATCGTCTGTGTCACCCGTGACGTCCGTATCGTCTGTGTCACCCGTGACATCCGCATCGTCTGTGTCACCCGCGACGTCCGTATCGTCGGCGGCGCCGCGCCGTCGGGGTATGCGCCGGATCGCGAGGGCGGTCAGCGTCTTCGGTGAGCTCCTCATCACGGCTGGCCTGCTGCTCGCACTGTTCGTCGTCTACTCGCTGTGGTGGACGAACGTCCTCGCCGACCGCGAGGCGGACCAGCAGGGCGACAAGGTCCGTGACACCTGGGCGGCCGGGGAGAAGGACACCGGCCCTCGGGACTTCAACACCAAGAACGGCATCGGCTTCCTGCACGTCCCGACCATGACGGGCGGCGAGATCCTGGTCAGGAAGGGCACGTCCCCGAAGCTGCTGAACAACGGCGTCGCCGGCTACTACACCGACCCCGTCAAGGCGACCCTCCCGACGAGCGACAAGAAAGGCAACTTCTCTCTCGCCGCCCACCGCGACGGCCACGGCGCCAGGTTCCACGACATCGACAAGATCGAGAAGGGCGACCCGATCGTCTTCGAGACCAAGGACAACTGGTACCTCTACAAGGTCTACTCGATCCTTCCCGAGACCTCGAAGTACAACGTCAAGGTCCTGGATTCCCTCCCGAAGGAGTCGGGCCGGAAGAAGGCGGGCCACTACATCACGCTGACGACCTGCACGCCCGTGTACACCTCCACGTACCGGTACATCGTGTGGGGGGAGCTGGAGCGGGTGGAGAAGGTGGACACGGACCGTACGCCGCCGGAGGAGTTGCGGTGAGGTGGCTCAGCTCCTGAGAGGAGTTCAGCCACCTGCCACCTTCTGCCTTCCCCAGTGCCTCCTGTACCCAGTGCCTCCCGTACGACGGGTCAGTCCTCCTCGCGGCTTGCCGTGGGGCTTCCGCCTCCGAAGAAGCCGCCGTCGTTGTCGCCGCCATTGCCGCCGTTGTTGCCGCCCTGGTCCGCGGCCGTGAGGTTCACCGCGGTGCCCCCGGGTACCTGGGTGTTGGGCTGCGGGTCCTGGATGAGGACGATGGCGTCGTCGTTCTGGGAGCCGTTGATGTTGCCGACCCGCAGGCCCGCCTTCTCGATGGCCTGCCTGGCGTCCTTCAGGCGGTGGCCGGTCACGCCCGGCACCGCTACCGTCTGTGCCGCGGCAGCCTTGCCGATCTGGATGTTCACCTGGGAGTCCGGGGTGACCGGGGTACCGGGTGCCGGCACTGTCGTGATGACCTTGCCGACCAGGTTGGCGTCGCTGGTCTCGACCTCGGTGCAGGTGCCCGTGAGCTCGTTGTCCTCCATCTGCCGCATGGCGGCATCACAGGACTGACCGGTGACGTCCGGGACTACGGACTTCTCCTCTTTCCTGGCGATGGTGAGGGTGATCTTGGAGCCCTTCTCCACCTTCTTGCCGAAGGTCGGATCCTGCTTGAGAACGGTACCGGGAGCCTCACTGGACTCCCTGCTCTCCGTCTGGACATCGAACTGGTACGTGTCGCCTTCGAGTTCGTCTCTGGCCTTGTCGATGTCCTCGCCGATGACGTGCGGCACCGCTACCTTCGGCGCCCCCGTCGACACCACGAGGGTGACGGTGTCGCCCTTCTTGAGCTCGGTCTTCGGCTTGGGGTTCTGGGAGCAGATGGTGCCCTCTTCCTGGTTCTCGCAGGCCTTCTCGTCGAAGTGCGCCTTCAGCTCGACGTTTTCAGCCATCGACTCGGCGTCGTCCCGGGTGACACCGATGAAGTAGGGCGTGGCGACGGTGTCGTTCGGTCCCGCGCTCCCGCCGAACGCCCATCTGCCGATCAGGATCGCGCCGGCGAGGACCAGCACACCCGCGACGACCAGCAGGATCGTCGAGGTGTTGTTCTTCTTCGGGCGGCGCCGGCCCTGGCGCTCGTCGTAGCCGAAGCCGTCGTCGTCCGGACGCACCGGCGGCAGCATGGCGGTGGTCTGCGCGTTCGTGGCGCGCAGGGCTGTCGTCGGCTGGTCCTCCGGATAGGCGCCGTAGCCGACCGAAGCCATGGCCGCCGTGGCCGCGACGGGCCGGCCGTCGAGGTAGGCCTCGATGTCGGCGCGCATCTCGTCGGCGGACTGGTAGCGGTAGTCCGGGTCCTTGACCAGCGCCTTCAGCACGATCGCGTCCATCTCGGGCGTGATCTCGGGGTCGAAGACCGAAGGCGGCTGTGCTTCCTCCCGTACGTGCTGGTACGCCACCGCCACCGGGGAGTCCCCGACGAACGGGGGGCGGACCGTCAGCAGCTCGTACAGCAGGCAGCCGCCCGAGTAGAGGTCCGACCGGGCGTCCACCTGCTCGCCCTTGGCCTGCTCCGGCGACAGGTACTGGGCGGTGCCGATGACCGCGGCTGTCTGCGTCATCGTCATGCCGGAGTCGCCCATGGCCCGGGCGATGCCGAAGTCCATCACCTTGACCTGGCCGGTGCGCGTCAGCATGACGTTGGCCGGCTTGATGTCGCGGTGGACGATGCCGTTGCGGTGGGCGTACTCCAGGCCCTGGAGGATGCCGATGGTCATCTCCATGGCGCGCTCCGGCAGCAGCTTGCGGCCGGAGTGGAGAAGCTCACGCAGGGTGGAGCCCTCGACGTACTCCATGACGATGTACGGGATGGAGACCCCGTCGATGTAGTCCTCGCCGGTGTCGTAGACCGCGACGATCGCGGGGTGGTTGAGAGAGGCTGCCGACTGGGCCTCCCGGCGGAACCGGGCCTGGAAGGTGGGGTCGCGCGCGAGGTCCGCTCGCAGCGTCTTCACCGCCACGGTGCGGCCGAGGCGGGTGTCGTGTGCGAGGTAGACCTCGGCCATGCCACCACGGCCGAGCACATGGCCCAGCTCGTACCGGCCGCCAAGGCGACGCGGCTCTTCCATGGTTATCTACCAGCCCTCTCCGTCGGTCCCGACCGTACCCACGTGTGGTCCGGCGGTGTGCTGTCCGGGCATACGGTACCCGGCTCGCCTTGCGTGACCTGGCCGGTCGCGTCACCGATACAGGACCGGTATCGCACCGTGCGCCGTTGTGAAGGTGACGTGAGCGGGGTCACTGCTCGCTGTCGATGACTGCCTTCATCACAGCCTTGGCGATCGGGGCGGCGAGACCGCCACCCGAGATGTCGTCACGGTTGGCGCTGCCGTCCTCGACGACGACGGCCACGGCGACCGGCGAGCTGCCGTCGTCGGTCTTGGCGTAGGAGATGAACCACGCGTACGGCTTCTTGCTGTTGTTGAGGCCGTGCTGGGCTGTACCGGTCTTGCCGCCGACGGTGACGTTGTCGATTTTCGCATTGCCGCCGGTGCCCTGGGGGTCGCTCACCACGGTCTCCATCATCTGCTGGAGTGCCTGGGCGGTGTCCGCGGAGACGGCCTGCGAGAGCTGCTGGGGCTCGTGGGTGTCGATGACGTCGAGGTTCGGGCCGCGCAGCTGGTCGACCATGTACGGCTTCATCAGCTTGCCGTCGTTGGCGATCGCGGAGGCGACCATGGCCATCTGGAGGGGGGTGGCGCGGTTGGAGGCCTGGCCGATGCCGTCCATGGCGTTCTGCGGCTGGTTGTCCTGGGGGTAGACGCTCTCCGCGGCACGGACCGGGGTGTCGAGCTCGGCCTGGTTGTAGCCGAACTTCTCGGACTGCTCGATCATCTTGTCGTTGCCGACGCTGTCGCTCATCTTGGCGAAGACGGTGTTGCAGGAGACCATCAGCGCGTAGCGCAGGGTGGCGTTCTCGCACTCGCCGTGCTGGTTGGTGAGAGGGTCCCCACTGGTCTGGGGCAGCTGGTACGGGTCCGGGGTGTCGGTGGCGTCGTCGATGCCATCGACGATGTTGTTCTCCAGTGCCGCGGCGGCCGTGACCACCTTGAAGGTCGAGCCGGGCGGGTAGGCCTCGCGCAGTGCCCGGTTGAGCATCGGCTTGTCCTTGTCCTTCTCCAGCTTCGAGAAGGTCTTGCTGTCCTTGCTGCTGATGCCGGCGAAGGAGGACGGGTCGTACGAAGGCGTGGAGGCCAGCGCGAGGATCGCGCCCGTGGACGGGTCGAGCGCGACGACCGCGCCCTTCTTGTCGCCCAGCCCCTCGAAGGCCGCCTTCTGCGCGGCGGCGTTGAGGGTGGTGACGACGCTGCCGCCTTTCCTCTTCTTCCCCGTGATCATGTCGAGGGTGTTGCGGAAGAAGAGCCGGTCGTCGTTGCCGGTGAGGATGCCGTCCTCCAGGGCCTCGAGCTGCGTGGCGCCCACGATCTGGGAGGAGTACCCGGTGACCGGCGCCCACATTGCGCCGTTCTTCCAGGTGCGCTTGTACTTGTAGTCGGTTCCGCGGGTGGCGGCGGACCCGGTGATGGCCTTGCCGTCGACGATGATGTTGCCGCGCGGGGTGCCGTACCGCTCGATGGAGACGCGGCGGTTCTTGTTGTCCGTCCGCAGTCCGTCCGCCATGAGGTACTGGAGCCAGTTGTCGCGGACGAGCAGGGCGAGGACGAGGAACCCGCAGAAGAGCGCGATCCGGCGCAGGGGCTTGTTCACGGTCGAACCACCTGGGTCATCTCGGCATCGGGGTTGGCGGCCGGTGCGGGGGCCGGGCGACGGGCGGTGTCGCTGATTCTGATGAGGATGCCGATCAGTGCCCAGTTGGCGATGACGGAGGAACCGCCGTACGCCATGAACGGCAGCGTCATACCGGTCAGCGGGATCAGGCCCATGACGCCGCCGGCGACCACGAAGACCTGGAGCGCGAAGGCACCGGACAGGCCGACCGCGAGCAGCTTGCCGAACGGGTCGCGGGCCGCGAGCGCGGTACGGATACCACGCTCCACGATCAGGCCGTAGAGCAGCAGGATCGCCATGACGCCGGCCAGGCCCAGCTCCTCGCCGAAGGTGGCGAGGACGAAGTCGGAGTTGGCGGCGAAGCCGATGAGGTCGGAGTTGCCCTGGCCGAGTCCGGTGCCGAGGGTGCCGCCGGAGCCGAAGGCCCACAGGGCCTCCATGGACTGCTCGGAGTGGCCGATGATGCCCTGCTTGCTGAGCTCGTACTCACGCATGGGGTCGAGCCAGGCCTGGACACGCTGCTGGACGTGCGGTTCGAAGGAGGCCACACCGACGGCGCCGACGCCGGACATCAGCAGACCGAAGACGATCCAGCTGGTGCGCTCGGTGGCGACGTACAGCATGACGACGAACATGCCGAAGAACAGCAGCGAGGTACCGAGGTCGGTCTCGAAGACCAGGATCAGGATGGACATCGCCCAGACGACCAGGATGGGCCCGAGGTCACGGCCCCGGGGCAGGTACAGGCCCATGAAGCGGCGGCTGGCGAGGGCGAGGGCGTCTCTCTTCACCATGAGGTAGCCGGCGAAGAAGACCGCGATGACGATCTTCGCGAACTCCCCTGGCTGGATGGTGAATCCGGCGATGGAGATCCAGATCCGCGCGCCGAACACGTCCAGCCCCAGGCCGGGCACCAGCGGCAGCATCAACAGGACCAGCGACGCGACCATCGAGATGTACGTGTAGCGCTGCAGGACGCGGTGGTCCTTGAGGAAGATCAGTACGATGACGAAGAGCGCGACGCCCATCGCGGAGTACAGCAGCTGCCGGGGCGAGGCCGCGACGAACTCGTCGCGCATCTGGAGCCGTTCCGACTGGTCGAGCCGCCAGATGACGACCAGCCCGAGTCCGTTGAGCAGCGTGGCGAGCGGCAGCATCAGCGGGTCCGCGTACGCCGCGAACTTCCGTACGACGAGATGGCCCACGCCCGCGATCAGGCCGAGGCCGAGGCCGTAGCCGAGCAGGCCGGTGGGGACCTGGTCGTTGACGGCCAGGCCCACGTTGGCGTATGCGAACACCGGGATCGCCACGGCGAACAGCAGCAGCGCGAGCTCGGTGTTGCGGCGGCTCGGTGCGCCGATGGCGCCGATCGTGGACGTGTGGTGCGTCGGCGTGTTGGTTGTACTGCTCATCGTGTGACGGAGCCCTTCACGGCTTGCCTACTCCTTACCGCACTGCGAGACCAGCTTCTGCTCCTCCTCGGAGAGGCTGGGACCGGGTGCGGGTGTGGGGGAGGCTTCAGACGGCCTCGCTGACGGCGATGGCTTCGGCTTCGGAGTCGGCGACGGTGTGACCTTGAACGCGACGGAGGACCGGGTAATTCCGGTGGCACCTCCGGCCTCGCCCTCGCCCGGCTTGGAGGAACGACGACTCTCGGCCGCGCGGCGTTCCTCGTCCTTCTTGCACACGGACGCCTGGATGGCCAGTTCGTCGATCTTCTCCTGGGCTTGCTTCAGTCCGCCCCCGGCGATGGTCGCCTCGACCTGCTCCCGATGGAACGGCGGCAGGTACTTGAGTTCGATCTCGGGGTAGTCCTTCTTCACCTTCGAGAGCGAGACCCAGGCCAGGTCCTGACTGATGCCCTGGTAGAGGGCGACGTGGTCGTCGTCCATGGTGCCGACGTAGTACTGCGTCTGCGTCCAGCGGTAGCCGCCGTACATGCCGCCGCCGAGCACGGCGAGGGCGAGCACGGTGAAGAGCGAACTTTTCAGCCACTTGCGCTTCTTGCGCGGCTTGACGAGGCCGTCGTCCGTGTACGAGTCGAAGCTGCCCGCCGGGGCGTAGCCGGTGGTGTCGCCGGAGCCGGGCGAGCCGAACTCGCCGCTCCCGCCGCCCTGTCCGGGCACCTGGCGGCCGAGACCTGCCGCGCGGCCGGCCGGGGTCTGCATGGCGCCGTTGTCATGCAGCTGGTGCTGGTTCTCGGCGACCGCGCCCACGACGATCGGGGTGTCGTGGAGCTGTCCGGCGAGGGTGTCGCCGGAGTCGATATCGAGGACGTCGGCGACGATGACCGTGATGTTGTCGGGGCCGCCGCCGCGCAGCGCGAGCTCGATCAGCTGCTGGACGGTCTCCTCTGGGCCCTGATAGCTGGCGAGAGTCTCCTCCATCGTCTGGTGGGACACGACGCCGGACAGACCGTCGGAGCAGATCAGGTAGCGGTCGCCGGCGCGGACCTCACGGATGGAGAGGTCGGGCTCGACGTGGTCACCACTGCCCAGCGCGCGCATGAGGAGAGAGCGCTGCGGGTGGGTGGTGGCTTCCTCTTCCGTGATGCGTCCCTCGTCGACGAGGCGCTGCACCCAGGTGTGGTCCTGGGTGATCTGTGTCAGTACGCCGTCACGGAGCAGGTACGCGCGGGAGTCGCCGACATGGACGAGGCCGAGCCGCTGCCCGGTCCACAGCAGGGCGGTGAGGGTGGTTCCCATGCCTTCGAGCTGGGGGTCCTCCTCGACCATCAGGCGCAGCTGGTCGTTGGCGCGCTGTACGGCGGTGCCGAGCGAGGTGAGGATGTCGGAGCCGGGCACGTCGTCGTCGAGGGCGACGATGGTGGAGATCACCTCGGAGGAGGCCACCTCGCCTGCGGCCTGGCCGCCCATGCCGTCGGCGATCGCGAGCAGGCGCGGCCCGGCGTAACCGGAGTCCTCGTTGCCCTCCCGGATCATGCCTTTGTGCGATCCGGCGGCGAAGCGCAGTGACAGACTCATGCGCACCTCGCCTGTCGGCTCCGGGTACATCCGCACGGTGCCCACCCTCCGGTCGGGAGCGCGCCGGGGCCCGGGGTGGGAACCGCCGTTGCGTGCTCGCTCCGCTCGCTCATTGTCGTATTACTTCCGCAGCTCGATGACGGTCTTGCCGATGCGGATCGGCGCGCCCAGCGGAATCGGTGTGGGGGTCGTGAGGCGGGTCCGGTCGAGATATGTGCCGTTGGTGGACCCCAGGTCCTCGACGATCCACTGGCCGTCACGGTCCGGGTAGATCCTGGCATGCCTGCTGGAGGCGTAGTCGTCGTCCAGCACGATGGTGCTGTCGTGTGCGCGGCCCAGCGTAACGGTCTGCCCCTGCAGCGCGACCGTCGTGCCTGTGAGGGAGCCCTCGGAGACGACGAGCTTGGTGGGGGCGCCGCGGCGCTGGCGGCCGCCGCCCGACTGCTGGCCGCGCTGCTGCGGGGGTGCCGCCTGCCGGGCGGCCTGCTGCGGGCGTGCGGCTTCACGCCGGGAACCGCGCTGGGTGATGCGTGTACCGAACAGGTCGCTGCGGATGACCTGCACGGCCACGATCACGAAAAGCCACAGTACGGCCAGGAAACCCAGCCGCATTACCGTGAGGGTCAGCTCTGACATTGCCCCCGCTTCACCCTTCGTGCCGGTAAATGATGGTGGTGCTGCCCACGACGATTCGCGAGCCGTCGCGGAGCGTAGCGCGGGTGGTGTGCTGCCCGTCCACCACGATGCCGTTGGTGGACCCGAGATCCTGGATGGTCGAGGGCGTTCCGGTCCGGATCTCACAGTGCCGGCGGGAGACGCCGGGGTCGTCGATCCGCACGTCGGCGTCGGTGCTGCGGCCCAGCACCAGCGTCGGGCGGGAGATCTGATGGCGGGTGCCGTTGATCTCGATCCAGTGGCGCGTACGTCCCCCCGCGGCAGGGGCGGGACCGCCGGCGGGCCGCTGGCCGTAGGGCGCGGCGCCGGGGCGTCCTGCGGGCGGCGGCGCGGACGGCATGGGCGGGGCGCCGGCGGGCGTGGCGGCCGACGGGTAGCCGTAGCCGCCCGGGGCGCCGGCTCCAGGCCGTCCCGCGACCGGAGCGGGCGCCGCGGCCTGCTGGTCGCTGGAGGAGGCGAGCGTACGGCTGCGCACTCGGTACAGACCGGTGTCGAGGTCGTCCGCCTTCTCCAGGTTGACCTTGACGGGGCCCATGAAGGTGTAGCGCTGCTGCTTGGCGTAGTCGCGCACCATGCCGGCGAGCTCGTCGCCGAGCTGGCCCGAGTAGGGGCTGAGGCGCTCGTAGTCGGGCGTGCTCAGCTCCACGATGAAGTCGTTGGGGACGACGGTCCGGTCGCGGTTCCAGATGGTCGCGTTGTTGTCGCACTCCCGCTGGAGCGCTCCCGCGATCTCGACGGGCTGGACCTCGGACTTGAACACCTTGGCGAAGGTGCCGTTGACCAGACCTTCGAGGCGTTGCTCGAACTTCTTCAGGACTCCCATGGGGCACCTCCTCCGTCGTTGTCGTCCTGCGTACTGCTTCCGTACTGCTTACTGATCGTATCCACGCGCCGGGAAATCGGCTGGTTCCCCCTGTCGGCCCTGTCGGCCCTGTCGGCCTTGTCGACGGGTGTCGACGGCCACGTGGGTCCTCTCCCGGATTCCCTGCGGAGCACGCCTTCGAACTCCTCCCCACCCCGCTCCTGGCTCTCCTCCCGCTGAGGTCTCTGCCGAGGATCGTAGAGGGGGTGCGAGACCAGTGTCCCGCACCTGACTGTGGACCCTGTCCGCCTCCTGCGGAGAGGGCGGGGTCCGGTACGAGGTTGATACGTGAACCAGTACACGTCGAGAAGTCGAGAACCAGTACACGTCGAGACACGCGCGCGTGGGGGTGCGGACGCCTGTGTGTTGTCACACACGGACAGGACGGCGGCGGACGGCGGGGGATCGGCGGGGACGGGTGGATCGGCACACAGAGTGAGGGTGCACACGTGTGGTACGGAGCCGGGGCGGCGCGGGTTGAGGGGCGCGGGCGGGAGAGGCAGGAGTACAGGAGTCAGGGAGCGCGGATACGGCCCTGACGAGGGCGGGAACGGGGCGGAGTTCCGCCCTGACGAGGGCGGGAAAGGGAGGTGAACCCGCCGTCTCCAGCATGCTAATCTTCTGGATGTCGGAAGGCGCCAGCCCCCTGGGGTGCAGGGCCCGAGGACACACCCAATGCGCGGGTGGCGGAATAGGCAGACGCGCTGGATTCAGGTTCCAGTGCCCGCAAGGGCGTGGGGGTTCAACTCCCCCCTCGCGCACCACGGAGCACCGACAAGTGCTCTGGTTGCACCGACGGAACGGGCGGCATCGTGATCACGATGCCGCCCTTCTGGTTTTCTGGTTTGTGGGGAGAAACACGTAGACCGCCGACGGCTTGAGGCCGTCGGCGGTCCGGTTTCCGGGGTGCGGGATCTTTGGTTGTTCTGCTGCGGGGGTTGTTCTGCTGCGGGCCGGCTTCCCTGTCTCGGGCTGCTCGTGACTTGTGAGGAAGGTCTCAGGACTCGGAGAGGTGTTACCCCGGTCCTTGGTCCAGCCGGACGTTTCAAGGCTCTTGATGGTTCTATCACTTGACCGTGTCGAACAACACATTCACTCGACATTGTCGAATGACAATGTCGCTTATATAGTTCTGGCCAGTGACAGTCGGCGCGGAACGAAAGGCAAGCTCGTGGAAGCAGGCGGAGCAGTTCCGCGAGGACGTGACCTTGATGGAGGGCCTGGTCGACGATGTGATCCGGCGGCGCCGGGCGTCCGGCGACCAGAGCACCGACGACCTGCTCGGCCGCATGCTGCACACCCTTCCCCCCTCTCCCCTTCGTTCGAGCGGGGGAACCTCCACCGCGGTGACGGGCGAGCCCCTGGACGACGTCAACATCCGCTATCAGGCGATCACGTTCCTCATCGCCGGCCATGAGACCACCAGCGGCGCCCTGCCCTTCGCCCTCTACTACCTGACCAAGCACCCCGAGGTCCTGGCCCGCGCCCAGGCCGAGGTCGACGCACTGTGGGGCGACACGGACACCCCCGAGCCCGCCTACGGGGACATCGGCAAGCTGACGTACATCCGACAGGTGCTCAACGAGAGCCTGCGGCTGTGGCCGACGGCGCCCGGCTTCGCGGTGGAGCCGCTTCAGGACACGGTCATCGGCGGGAAGTGCGCCGTGCGCAAGGGCGAGTCGATCCAGATCCTCATTCCGCAACTGCACCGCGACCCCGCCTGGGGCGAGAATGTCGAGCTGTTCGACCCCGACCGGTTCCTGCCCGAGCGGGAGGAGGAGCGCCCGGTCCATCTGTTCAAGCCGTTCGGTAACGGTGAACGGGCCTGCATCGGCCGCCAGTTCGCGCTGCACGAGGCGACGCTGGTCCTCGCGCTCGTCATCCACCGTTACCGCCTGATCGACCACACCAACTACCAGCTGAAGATCAAGCAGTCCCTCACCCTCAAGCCCGACGAGTTCACCCTGAACCTCGCGCGGCGCACCAGCGGCGAGCGGCGCCTGCCCACCGTCACCGCGAGCGACGCCCCCGCCGCCTGCTCACCGACTTCGTCGAACTGCAGGACCCCGCCACGCGGGAGCAGGTCGCCGTGCTCGCCGAGCACACTGCCTGCCCGCCCGAGAAGCGCCCCCTGGCCGAACTCGTCGCGGCGGATGCGGAGACCTTCCGCGAGCAGGTGACCGTCGCCGGATGCAGCGTCCTGGACCTGCTGGAGCGCTACCGGGCCTGCGAGCTGCCGTTCGAGGTCTTCCTGGAGCTGTCGCCGGTGCTGCGTCCGCGCCACTACTCGATCTCCTCGTCCGCGGCGGCGGCACCCGGGGAGGTGGACCTGATGGTGTCGCTGCTCGCCACGCCCCACCGGGGCGGCGAGGGCACGTTCCGCGGCATCGGCTCGCACTACCTGCACACCGTGACGGCCGGCGACACCGTCCAGGCCCGGGTGCTGCCCTGCGGCGAGGCATTCCGCCTGCCCGAGGACGACTCCGTGCCGGTGATCCTGGTCAGCGCGGGCACGGGTCTGGCCCCCTTCCGAGGCGCCGTCCTCGACCGCCATCACACCCAGTCGACCGGCACCCTTCTGTGTTACTTCGTTACTTCGGCTGCGACCACCCCGACGTCGACTACCTGCACCGCGAGGAGTTCGAGGCGGCCGAGGCCGCCGGGGCCGTCAGCATGCGGCCCACCTTCTCCCGCGCACCCGAGGACGGTGCCCGCTTCGTCCAGGACCGCATCGCCAAGGAGAGCGACGAGGTCTGGGCGGCGCTGGAGGCCGGCGGACATGTGTACATCTGCGGCGACGGCCGCCGCATGGCCCCCGCGGTACGGGAGGCGGTCATGGCGATCTACCGCACGTACACCGGCGCCGGTGACGACGAGGCCGACGGCTGGCTGAACGCCCTGATCGAGTCCGGTCGCTATGCCGAGGATGTCTGGGCCGGCTGACCACCCAGGGCGCGGTGGCCGACGCCCGCCGTGCGTTCCGCCGCGCATTCCGCCGTGCTCGCCGACCGACAGGGCCACGGATGCCCTCTCCCCCCATGTCCGTGGCTCTGTCTCCCTCGCCTTACGTCCGTGGCTCTGTCTCCCTCGAAACGTGTCCCGCCCCCTCCTGAACTCGTGAGGTTCTCATGCTTGTCGCACGCTCGGCGCCCCACCGAGGGCTGTTGACCGTCCCCCACTCCCCACAGAGGAGCGACTGGTGAACGCCCGCAGCGGCTCCGCCCTGACCTTCGGCGTGGCGGTCGCGCTCATCGCCGGAGTGACTCTGGGCAACGGCGGAGCGAACGTGATGCCCGTCTTCGTCGACGACTTCGCCTCACGCTTCGCGATGTCGGACCCCGGCGCCGGACTCGTCGCCGCGACCCAGCTGATGGCGACCGCCGTCGTCACGCTGCTGCTGGCCAAGCGGACGGCGCGGCCGGGGTGGGTGCGGATGACCCGTCTGGGACTGGCCGTCTCGGGCGTCGGCTTCCTGGGGGCAGCGGCGGTCACCGACCCGGTGACCCTGATCCTGGCCAACCTGGTCCTTGGCGCGGGGCTCGGCGCGGTCTACGCCGCGGTCACGGCCGCGCTCGCCGCCACCGACAATGCCGACAAGACGTCCGCGGTCACCATTTCCGGCGTGGTCGGCGTGACAGCACTGCTGATCATGGGCGTCCCCGCAGCCAACCACGACCTGGGGGAGGGGACCGGCTTCCTGCTCATGGCGCTGTGCTGTCTGCTCGCCTGGCCGCTGGTACGCCGACTCCCCGACGGCCCCACGGTGGCGGGCTCCGGGTCTGCCGGTACGGCCGGTACGGGAGGGGCGGGCTCCGGGTCCGCCGGTACGGGAGGGGCGGGCTCGGCGAGACCGTCGGTCGTGCTGCTCGTCGGTACCGGGCTCTTGTGGGTCGTCACTCAGGGTGCGTGGTCGTACGCCTCGGTCCTGGGTCGTCAGCACACCGGCATGTCGCACTCCGCCGTGTCGGCCGTCCTCGCCGTCTCCAGCGTCGTGGCGCTCGTCGGCGCCGTAGCGGGACCCGTCGCCGCGCGGCACTTCGGGCGTATGCGGTCGATGGCCGCCTTCGTCACGGCGCAGGCCCTCGCGATGGCGGTCCTGATCTTCACCCACGACTCCGTGCTCTTCGTCGTCGCGGCTGTCCTGTGGCAGGCCTGCCAACTGGCCGTCCTGGTGCAGATGCTCGCCGCCGCGGCGCTCCTCGACCCGACCGGGCGCTTGGTGGCCTCCCTCAGTGGGGCGGGTGCGCTGGGTACCGGCGTCGGACCGTTGGTTGTCGGCGCCCTCCTCGACGGTGCCGGGGCCGGTGTACTGAGTCTCGTCCTGACGATCGGCACCTTCGTCGCCTCGCTGCCCCTGCTGAGGATGACGGTGGCCAGTGGAGAGGCCACCGACGAACCACAGCCCGGACGCGTGCCGACGGTCTGAAGACGTCGTCCAGTCATCCCGGCCTCGCGGAACGGCCGCTGCCCCTGTCCGATGTCGGGGGCAGCGGCTGCCTGGACGTCTGGGCGCCTGAGGACCGGTTGCCTGAGGCCTGAGGACCGGTTGCCTGAGGACCGGTTGCCTTCCTGCCGTCAGCTCGTCGGTAGGGTCACGAGCTCCATTCTGCCTCTGGCGAGAGCGACGACAGCGGAGACCAGGGCCTGCAGGCAGATGGACTCGGCCTCCTCGTCGGGCAGTGAGAGATGCTGCACCGAGAGGCCGTCGAAGCCGGCCAGGAAGAAACGGGCGAGGGTCTCCGCCGGCTGGGCGAGCTGGTGACCGGTGCGCTCGGCCGCCTCGGTCACCAGCTTCGTCGTCACGGACGTCACCTCGCGGTAGTGGCCCTCAAGGGCCTCCCGCAGCCGTGGTGTCCGGCGCGCGAACATGCATAGTTCGCTGAGCAGCTGGTGGGTGGCTGGCTGCTCGCGCAGGGTCTGCCACAGGGAGGCGGCGAGTGCCGCGACCGTCTCCTCGAAACCGGCGTCCGCGTGCGCCGCCCGTGCGACCTGTGCGATCAGATCATGGGTGAGCTGCTCCATGACGGCCCGGTACAGATCTTCCTTGGTGCCGAAGGTGTAGTGCACCGTTGCCTGGGCCACGCCCAGCTCGGCTGCGATGGCACGGGTGCTTCCGGCAGCCACACCCTCCCTGGTCATGAGGTCGATGGCGGCTTTGATCAGCTGAGGGCGGCGCTCTGCCGCGGAAACATGAGCCATGGAGACATCGTATCGACTTAGTCAAGTGAGAAAGTCGTTCGATCATGTCGTGGTTCCCGGACGCTCCTCCAGGCGGTAGCGGTCTCCAGCAGCCGCGCGACTCCCTGCCCCCGGGACACCATGGACAACTTCACGGTGGAGGTCGAGACTGTGCCCGGGCCGACGTCCGGGCCGTGTCGCCGCACTCTGACAACTGCGGCGACAGGGCTCAGGTCACCGTCACACCCGGGATGTTTGTCCGCGGCCGGTGTAGCCGTATGCGTGGGCAAGGCGGGCTGCTGAGGGCGGCGCCGCGCCGTTGTCCACATGTCCACAGGGCCGGTTGTCCACAGGCGTGGGTCCGCAGGCGTGGGTCCGCAGGCGTGGAGTTGTCCACAGGGTCTGACGTGTTTCGGCGGGCGGTTGTACGGTCGTCTCAAGTCGATGTTCGTAAGCGGGGGAGATGGTCGCAATGGTCGAGGTCGGTACGGCGCTGGAGGCACAGGTGACCGTCGGAGCGCGGGTGCCGTGGGTGTCCGGATTCTCGCGGTGGCCCGCGGAGGGCTCGCCCAAGGAGGAAGGGAAGGAGCTGCGCGCGCGGGTGCGGCGCGGTGCGCACGCGGAGCTGACGCTCGATGCCGGCCGACCGGACGTGGTGGCCGCCGTCGAGGAGTCCGGCCGCGGCCGGCTCCCCGAGCTCACGCCGATACGGGTCGGCAGGATGGCCGCGACGCCCTTCGCGTTCCTGCGCGGTTCGGCCGGCCTCATGGCGTACGACCTCGCGCGTACGCCCGTCACCGGCATCGGCGCTCAGATTTGCGGTGACGCGCACGCGGCGAACTTCGGCCTGTACGCGGACGCGCGCGGCGGACTGGTCATCGACCTGAACGACTTCGACGAGACCGTCCCCGGCCCCTGGGAGTGGGACCTCAAGCGCCTCGCCACCTCGCTCGTCCTCGCGGGCCGGGAAGCGGGCGCGGACGAGGACAGGTGCCGCAAGGCGGCGTACGACACGGTGGGAGCCTACCGCCGCACGATGCGGCTGCTCGCCAAGCTGCCGGTGCTGGACGCGTGGAACGCCATCGCGGACGAGGAGCTGGTCTCCCACACCGACGCCCACGACCTGCTCGGCACCCTGAAGCGGGTCTCGGAGAAGGCGCGGGCGAACACGAGCGGGCGGTTCGCGGCGAAGTCCACGGAGGTGCTGGACGACGGCAGCCGTCGCTTCGTGGACGCGCTGCCGGTGCTGCGCCGTGTCCCGGACAGGGAGGCCGCGGCGGTGGCTGCCTCCCTGGAGGAGTACCTGACGACGCTGTCCGAGGACCGCCTGCCGCTGCTGGCCCGCCACGCGGTGCACGACGTGGCGTTCCGCGTGGTCGGTACGGGCAGCGTGGGCACCCGCTCGTACGTCGTCCTGCTGCTGGACCACCGGGGCGAGCCGTTGGTCCTCCAGGTCAAGGAGGCTCGGCCCTCGGCGCTGCTCCCGCACCTGGCGACGGCCGGCTTCGACACCCCGGAGGTGTCCCACGAAGGGCGGCGCGTGGTCCTCGGCCAGAAGCGCATTCAGGTCGTCAGCGACATGCTGCTCGGCTGGACATCGGTCGACGGGCGCCCGTTCCAGGTACGGCAGTTCCGCAACCGCAAGGGCAGCGTCGACCCGACGGCCCTTGCGGCCGACGAGGTGGACGACTACGCCCGCATGACCGGGGCCCTCCTGGCCCGTGCCCACACCCACAGCGCCGATCCCCGCCTGATCGCCGGCTACTGCGGCAAGAACGAGGAACTGAACGAGGCGATCGCATCGTTCGCGGTCACGTACGCGGACCGGACGGAGGCGGACCACGCCGAGCTGGTGACGGCGATCAGGGAGGGGCGGATCGCGGCGGAGCCGGGGGTGTGAGGCGGCCGGGCAGCGTCGGTGACTTACTTTCGGGTTCGAGGGCCGGGGTGTGGGACGGGGGTAGCTGCGGCTCGGGCTTGAGGTACTTGAGGTAGGGGGCGTGGCTTTAGGGCAAGGCCATGAAGTTACGGGTGTGAGTGGCGTGCGGCGTGCGGCTCAGATCCGGTGTTCGGGGCGTGAGCTGTGAATCTCGGTGGGTGGTCGGGCCGTGGCCTACGCTGGTCGGGTGACGACCCCGGAAACCGATCAGCCTCAGTCCGTGCCCGCCGCCGAAGGCCCGCAGGAGGGCATGGCTGCGCCCACCGCCGGGGCTGAGGCGCCGACTGGTGTTACCCACCCCGGTGGGGACGGCTCCGGCGTGGGCAAGGGTGAGGGGCGAGCTCCGGCCCGAGATGGCGTGGGCTCTGACAAGACCGAGGAGCGGCTGGGGGAGCGGCCCGAGGAGCGGCTGGAGCGGGCCGTGCGGGCGGCCGAGCAGGCGCTGATCGAGTACGAGATCGCTGTGGAGACCTTCCGTGTCGAGGTGGAGAACTTCTCGCGGCTGCACCACCAGAAGCTCGGACCGATGTACAGCGCGGCTCGACGAACTGGAGGCGCGGATCGCCGAGGTCCGGGCCGCGTTTACCGGGGACCCGGAGGACATCCGCGCCGCGCAGGAGGCCCGTGCGCGAGTCATGCCGATGCCGGGGATCGAGGAGTTGTTCCACGGCTGGATGGACTCGGACGGGCTGTCCCCGGAGGCCACGGCGATGCTCACGGAGCAGCCGGTACAGCCCCCGGAGCGGGTGCGCCCGAGCGAGGAGGCCCGCAAGCTCTACCGCGAACTTGTCCGCAAGGCCCACCCCGACCTGGCGCCGGACGAGAACGAGCGGAGGCGGCGCGACGAGTTCATCGCCCGGGTCAACGCGGCGTACGGCCGGGGTGACGAGGCGCTGCTGCGGGAGCTGTCCGCGGAGTGGAATGCGAGTCCGGTCCCCGAGGAGTGGAAGCCGAGCCGCAGCGAGGAGCTCTACGCCCGCCTCGAGTGGCTCGCCCAGCGCAAGGAACTGCTCAGCGTGGTTGCCCGCGAGCTGGAGGAGGGCGCGATCGGCGCGATGCTGCGCCTGGCGCCGGGCGACCCCGACCATCTGCTCGACGAGATCGCTGAGCAACTCCTCACCCAGGTAGCCGAAGCGCGAGGCGGAGCTGGCCCGGCTGCTCGCGTAGGTGCCTGCCGTCGTCTTGAAGGTCAAGCACTGTCCTGGGCGGCGGCTCGGTCGGGGCTTCGGAAGGGGACAGGCAGCGAGAACGCGCTATGACACTCATGGGTCGGGTAGCGTCGTACGCATGCAATTCGAAGCTGGTATGCCCACGGTCGAGGTCTGGGACCTCGCGGACAGTGACTTTCTACTGGACGTCCGCGAGGACGACGAGTGGCGGGCGGGGCACGCCGAGAGGGCGTTGCATATCCCCATCAGCGAGTTCGTGGCCCGCTACGGCGAGCTCACCGAGGCCGCGCCGCAGCACGGGCGGGTCCATGTGATCTGCCGGAGTGGCGGACGTTCGGCCCAAGTCGCGATGTACCTCGTCCAGCAGGGCATCAACGCCGTGAACGTCGACGGCGGCATGCAGGTCTGGGCGGCCAGCGGACGCCCGGTCGTGGACGACAAGGGGCAGCCGGGCTTCGTACTGTAGCCACGCGCGAGCCGCGAGCCGGGCGTGACCGCGTCCCCGATGGGTAGCCGGGCGTCGCTTGCGTCACCCGAGGGGTGTGCCGTCAGTAGATCGCCCAGCTCGCCTAGCCTCACCGGTCGTTGAGACCTGCTCGCCGGGTACGACGCCCTCGTTTCCCGCGGCACGACCTCTTGGCGACGTCGGCGGGGAGGCCCGCCGGGTACGACGCCCTCCTGCCCTGCGGCACGACCGCGAGTACGGTGCGGCCGGTCGTCGGGGCGTGCGCGGGTACGAGGGTGAAGTCGGCGTTGTGTGCGGTGCTTCTCCCATAAGGAACGCCGTGAACGTGGCGCTGCCCGTTCTGAACGTGGCGCTGCCCGTTCTCCAGGATCACTCCTCTCGAACGCGCCCAGGAGGATGCGCTGTTCTTCCGGTGCACCGCCTGCATTCAGCGGTCGAAGTCCAGTCCCACTTTCTCCGTGGCCGGATGCGACTGGCACGCCAGCACGTACCCGGCCTCGGTCTCCTCCGGTTCCAGTGCGAAGTTCCGGTCCATCCGCACCTTGCCCGCCACCAGGAAGGCCCGGCAGGTTCCGCATACCCCGCCCTTGCAGGCGTAGGGGGCGTCGGGCCGGTTGCGCACCACGGTTTCCAGGAGCGATTCGCCGTCGCGCACAGGCCAGGTCCCGCTACGGCCGTCGAGCCGGACAGTTACCGTGCTGTGCTCGGGGGTCGGGGAGACCGGGGCCGGCGTGGCTCCGGCGTCCACGTGGAAGATCTCCTCGTGGATCCGGGCCCGCGGCACTCCGAGCCCGCGCAGCGCCCGCTCCGCCCCCTGCACCAGCCCGAAGGGCCCACACAGGAACCACCCCCCTATCCGATCGATGGGCAGCAGCCTCGGCAGTAGCCCGGTCAGCTGCTTCTGGTCGAGTCGCCCGGACGGCAGCCCCGCCTGTTGCTCCTCCCGTGAGAGCACCGTCACCAGCTGGAACCGCTCGAGGAAACGGTCCTTGAGGTCGGCGACCTCCTCCAGAAACATCGTCGAAGCCGATGTCCGGTCGCTGCGTATCAGACAGAACCGCGCCTCCGGCTCCCGCGTCAGCAGCGTCGTCACGATCGACAGCACCGGGGTGATGCCGCTGCCGCCCACGATCGCCGCGTACTGTCCGGGCGTGGGCTCCAGCGTGAAGCGGCCTGCCGGCGTCATCACCTCCACCTCGTCGCCGACGTTGATCTCCTTCAGCGCGTACGAGGAGAAGGCCCCGCCTTCGACCAGCCGCACTCCCACCCGCAGTGTCCGGGGGCCGTCGCTGCCGGGCGCCGGGGCGGGGGAGCAGATCGAGTACGTACGGCGGGTCTCCGTGCCGTCGACCGTGCGGCGCAGCGCGAGGTGCTGGCCCGGCGTGTGCCGGTACTCCGCGCGGAGCTCCGGCGGCACGGTGAAGGTGAGGGCCACGGAGTCGTCGGTCAGCCGGTCGACCGCTGTCACCGGGAGTGCGTGGAAGCGGGCCATCACAACTCCTTGAAGTGGTCGAACGGTTCACGACAGGCCAGGCACCGCCGCAGCGCCTTGCATGCGGTGGACGAGAAACGGCTCAGCAGCTCGGTGTCGGCCGATCCGCAATGTGGGCAGAGCACAGGGCCTGGGTCCTCCGCAGCAGCCGGGTCAGCAGCAGCCAGGTCTGCAGTAGCCGGGTCCGCCGTGGAGGGGGCCACCAACGCGTTCCGTGGGGCCGTGCGAGTCGGCCCGAGTTCCAGCAGGACCGATCCAGGGGCTCGGCCCGTCCGCGGAGGTGCTATCCCGAACTCCCGCAGTTTGCGCCGCCCTTCGGGTGAGATGTCGTCCGTGGACCAGGGCGGGGCGAGCACCGTGTGGACGGAGACTTTCCGGATGCCGTGCTCGTGCAGTACCCGCTCTATGTCCAGGGCCATCGCCTCGATAGCCGGGCAGCCGGTGTAGGTCGGAGTCAGCTCGACCTCGACCGAGTCCGCCGAGCGGACGCGGACCGCTCGGAGGACGCCCAGCTCCTCCAGAGTGAGCACCGGCAGCTCGGGGTCGGGCACAGCGCCGGCCAGCTTGAGCAGCTCCGCCTCCAGGGGCGTCGGGGGCGTCGGGGGCGTCGGGGGCGTCGGGCGTCGTGGGGTAGTGGAGGTCACCATGACGCCCCCGGGTGGCTGCGGTGCAGATGCTGCATCTCGGCGAGCATCCGCCCGAAGGACTCGGTGTGCAGCCCCTGTCGCCCGGCGCCCGCGCTCCCCGCACCGGACTGCGGCCCCTGGGGAATGTCCAGCGTCGCCTTGCCCAGGACAGCGGACACGGACTCCAGCCAGGCCACCCGCAGTCCCTCCCAGTCGAGGTCGAGGCCCTCCACCGGCTGGAACATCTCGCCGGTGAACCGCCACAGCGCGTCGCAGGCATTCCGCATTCGCTCGTGGCTGACGTCTGTGCCGTCGCCGAGGCGCAAGGTCCACTGTTCGGCGTGGTCCTGGTGGTAGGCGACCTCCTTGACGGCCTTGGCCGCCAGCCCGGCGAACTCGCCTTCCCCCGTGGCCAGTTGCGTGTACAGCAGCTGCTGGTAGGTGGAGAAGTACAGCTGACGGGCGATCGTGTGCGCGAAGTCGCCATTCGGCTGCTCGACGAGCTGGAGGTTGCGGAAGGCACGCTCCTCGCGTAGATATGCCAGCTCGTCCTCGTCCCCGATCATCGACAGCAGCACCCTGGCCTGGCCCAGCAGGTCCAGTGCGATGTTGGCGAGGGCGACCTCCTCCTCGAGGACGGGGGCATGCCCCGCCCACTCCCCCAGGCGGTGCGAGAGCACCAGGGCGTCGTCGCCGAGGGCGAGGGCTGCGGTGGTCGTGCCGGTTGTGGCCGTCACAGGTGCTTCACCCCTTCCGGGATCTCGTAGAACGTCGGGTGCCGGTACGGCTTGTCGGCGGCCGGTTCGAAGAACGGGTCCTTCTCGTCCGGCGAGGACGCCGTGATGGCGGCGGAGGGGATGACCCAGATGGAGACGCCCTCACTGCGCCGGGTGTACAGATCGCGCGCGTTGCGCAGGGCCAGTTCGGCGTCCGGGGCGTGCAGGCTGCCAGCATGGGTGTGCGAAAGACCACGCCGCGAACGGACGAAGACCTCCCACAGGGGCCAGTTGTTGGTGGTCATGCTGCTGCCTTCCCCTTCTTGGCCGCGCGTTTCTCGGCGTACGCCGCGGCCGCCTCCCGCACCCAAGTGCCCTCCTCGTGGGCACGCCTGCGCTGGGTGATCCGCTGTTCGTTGCACGGGCCGTTGCCCTTGAGGACCTCCCAGAACTCCGTCCAGTCGATCTCACCGAAGTCGTAGTGCCCCCGCTCCTCGTTCCACCGCAGCACCGGGTCGGGGAGCGTGAGGTTCAGGGACTCTGCCTGGGGGACACAGATGTCCACGAAGCGCTGGCGGAGCTCGTCGTTCGAATGGCGCTTGATCTTCCATGCCATCGACTGCGCCGAGTGCTGCGATTCGTCGTCCGGCGGGCCGAACATCATCAGGGACGGCCACCACCAGCGGTTCACCGCGTCCTGCGCCATCTCGTGCTGTGCGGGAGTGCCGCGGCTGAGGGCCAGCAGCAGCTCGTACCCCTGGCGCTGGTGGAAGGACTCCTCCTTGCAGATACGGACCATTGCGCGCGCGTACGGCCCGTAGGAGCAGCGGCACAGCGGCACCTGGTTGGTGATGGCGGCGCCGTCCACTAGCCAGCCGATCGCGCCGACGTCCGCCCAGGTGAGCGTCGGGTAGTTGAAGATCGACGAGTACTTCTGGCGTCCGCTGTGCAGCTTGTGGAGCAGCTCGTCGCGGTCGGTACCGAGGGTCTCCGCCGCGCTGTACAGGTACAGCCCGTGGCCCGCCTCGTCCTGGACCTTGGCCATGAGGATCGCCTTACGGCGCAGAGAGGGCGCGCGTGTGATCCAGTTGGCCTCCGGCTGCATGCCGATGATCTCGGAGTGGGCGTGCTGCGCTATCTGCCGGACGAGCGTGGCGCGGTAGGCATCGGGCATCCAGTCGCGCGGCTCGATGCGCTCGTCGGCCGCCACGGCGGCGTCGAAGGCCGCCCCGTACGCCGCCACGAGGGCGGTCTCGTCCGCTGGGTCGTCCGCCCGCGTCCGGGCCGTCCGGTGCGCTGTTGTCGCCATCGGTCCCCCTTGATCTCTCACTCCCGACCGATCGTTCGGTTCGCTCGATTCAATGGTGAGTCGAGGCGCCGTAAGGTGTCAACCGCTGTGGATAACTCGTGGCCGCCGGTGTGACTGGTGTGCTGTTGCGACCGCTGTGCCCCCTGCGGCTGTGCCAGGTGGGCGGGCATCAGTACCGTTCCGGTGCGAACACCGCGGTATGGCGTCCCGGGGCCGGGCGGGACAGGACGTCCGCGGCCAAGCGGGAAACGGACCGGGAGAGACCGGGAAGCGGACCGGAGATCGGGATCGGGGCGGAATGGACGCGTACGACGAGGGCTCGACCGCCCCGCACGGACCGAACGCGTCGGGTGGCCCTACCTCGGATGGACCGAACGCGCCGGGTGGCCCCGCCCCGGACGGCAGCGCTCAGGCCGGCCCTGCCTCCAACAGTCCTGAGCAGGGTGTTCCGGCGCCGGAAAGCGGCCTGGTCACCGACAGCGACATCAGTACCACTACCAGCACCAGCACCAGCACCAGCACCGGCACCAGCACCGGCACCAGCACCGGCACCAGCTCCGACGGTCCCCCCCGTCAGCCCGACCAGCACCCGCACACCAAGGACGCGTACGCTCCAGAGTCGTACACCTCGGAGCCGTATGCCCCGAAAGCCGCCGAGCGCACCGGCATAGCAGCCCTTCCCCTCCGCTACCAGATCATTGCCGCTCTCGCACTAGCAGTCGTCGCGGTGGCCGCATGCGTGCACCTCGGGATGGTGTTCCTGCACGTGGCACCCTCGAACACGGTCACCAAGCAGCACGGGCGGGCGATCGACGACTGGGTCTACCCGGAGTTCGAGCAGAACTGGAAGCTCTTCGCGCCCAACCCGCTGCAGCAGAACATCGCGGTCCAGGTGCGCGCCGAGGTCCGTGCCGCGGACGGCGAGCATCCGCACAACCGGCTGGTACGACCTGTCCGCGCTGGACGGCACGGCGATCGACGGCAACCTGCTGCCGAGCCACACCCAGCAGAACGAACTGCGCCGGGCCTGGGACTTCTACGTCGCCTCGCACGACAGCGAGAACCGCCCCGACGGCCAGCGCGGCGACCTGTCCGAGCGTTATCTGCGCCGCATCGTCGTGCTGCGCCTCGAACGGGAGGGCGCGGCCGGGCCCGGTGGTCTCGTCGAACGCGTTCAGGTCCGCTCCCGCACCACCAACGTGGCGCCACCGAAGTGGAGCGAGGAGCAGGTGTCCGACAGCCCCGTCATCCGTGAGCTGCCGTGGTGGACGGTCACCGAACGCCGACCAGGCGGCAGGAGAGCGACATGATGAACCGACTCGGCCGCCCGTGAGCGACGTCCGCGGCAGGGCGACCCGTCACCGCGCGTCACCGGTCACGCGCGCACTGGGCCCGTACCAGACCGCCGTCGTCCGCATCGGCTTCTCCGCGACCTGGCTGCTGTTCCTGCTGCGCGAGTTCCCGCACCGCCAGGAGATGTACGGGCCCGACGGGCCGTGGAGCTGGGACCTCGCCCAGCAGCTCATCGCGGGCAACGACGCGTTCACGGCCCTGATGTGGTCCGACAGCCAGTTCTGGTTCGAGATCGTCTACGCCCTGGCGGTCCTGTCCAGCGTTCTGCTGCTGCTCGGCTGGCGCACCCGCACCATGTCGCGTGCTCTTCATGGTCGGTGTGCTCTCGCTGCAGAACCGCAGCATCTTCATGGGCGACGGCGGCGACAACGTCATCCACCTGATGGCGATCTACCTGGTGTTCACGCGCTGCGGCCAGGTGTGGTCCCTGGACGCGCGGCGGGCGCGGCGCGCGCGTGAGGCACGCGCGCGTGGGGAGTGGCTTCGGCCCGGACCGGGTAGGACCCGCCCTGTGGGGCGTGCTCGGCTTCGCGCTGCTCGCTGGTGCCGCTCGCGGGGAAGCTCGACGGCGGCCGGCTGGCTGGTGTTCTTCTGGGGGCTGTGGGCGGTGCAGGGCCTGTGGTGGGCCGTCGGACGGCACGCGGCGCAGCGCTGAGCCGCGGATCCTGCTCGACGTCGTCGCCAACCTCGCCCACAACGCCGCCCTGTTCGTGATCATGGCCGAGGCGTGTCTGATCTACGCGACCGCCGGCTGGTACAAGATCCAGGGCTCGCGCTGGCAGGACGGCACCGCGCGTCTACTACCCGCTCCACCTCGACTACTTCTCGCCGTGGCCCGCCCTCTCCGACCTGCTCGCTCGCGAACGGCACGCTGGTGATGCTCGTGACGTACGGGACGGTCATCGTGCAGGTCGCCTTCCCGTTCACGCTCTTCAACCGGCGCGTCAAGAACGTCCTGCTGGCGCTGATGATCACCGAGCACGCCGTGATCGCCGTCGTCCTGGGGCTGCCGTTCTTCTCGCTCGCGATGATCGCCGCCGACGCGGTGTTCCTGCCGACGTCCTTCCTGCGGCGCCTGGGCGGAGGGGCGGCACGCGCGCGCGGGAGGCTGTTTTCGGCGCCGTGGCTCTACGCTGCCGGGCCTGTCGCGAGCGGCGGCCCAGTGCCCTGGAGAGCGCCGAGCAGACGCACGTAGGCTTCACGGCATGACGGACGACCCGGTACGTGCCTGGCGGCGGCTCGCCGACACCTGCGTCCTGCTCGACGGCTTCCACGCCCTCAAGCACGCCGTGCGCTTCCGGGCCGAGGTGCCTGTGGCCGTCACCGACCGACCGGCGGGCGGCGCTCGCCCTCACCGGCGAACTGGCTCCGGACGTACGGGACACGCTCGACGAGCTCCTGGCGGAGGTCCCGGAGACGGCTTACGCGACCCTCGTGCCGCGCCCGCACCCCACCGCCGTGGCCGCCTTGGCAGTACGCCCCTCGCGGGCGGCCGACCTGCGGGCGCTGGCCCGCACCCCCCGCACCGCCCCGGTCGTCGTCCTCGACAACCCTCGCAACCTCGGCAACGCCGGAGCCGTGATCCGTCTCGCCGCCGGTTTCGGGGCGACGGGAGTGGTCACCACCGGCCCGCTCGATCCCTGGCACCCCACGGTCGTACGCGGTGGGGCCGGCCTGCACTTCGCCACCGCCGTGGAGCGCCTGGGCGTGGATGAACTGCCGCCGGGACCGGTGTTCGCCCTGGACCCGGAGGGCGACGACATCCGCGGGCTGAAGCTCCCGGACGACGCCGTTCTCGCCTTCGGCTCCGAGCGCAGCGGCCTGTCCCCCGAACTCCGCTCCCGCGCCGACCACTTGGTGTCCCTGCCGATGCGCCCCCAGGTCTCCAGCTACAACCTCGCGACCAGTGTGGCCATGACGCTGTTCCACTGGAGTACCACCGGGGACGCACCGACGAGTTCCTAGACGGTCTCCCGGCGGACCTCCACCACCCGGAAGCGGTTGGCCACGAACGCGCCGTCGCACAGCGCCGCGTTGGCAGCCGGGTTGCCGCCCGAGCCGTGGAAGTCCGAGAAGGCCGCCGTCTGGTTGACGTACACCCCGCCGGTCAGGTTGAGGGACAGCTGGGCGCACTCCTCCAGACAGGCCTCCTCGATCGGCCTCGGCCACCTCGACCGAGGTGGTGTACGCGCCGACCGTCATGGCGCCCTTCTCACGGACGGTACGCCGCAGCAGATCCGACCGCGTCCGCCGCCGAGTCGACCGCGACGGCGAAGGAAACCGGGCCGAAGCACTCGCTCATGTAGGCGGCCTCGGCATCCGGTTTGGCGCCGTCGAGCTTCACGATCACCGGGGTGCGCACGACCGCGTCCGGGAACTCGGGATTGCTGATCTCCCGTGAGGACAGGGCGACTTCGCCGAGCCCGGCAGCCGCCTCCAGGCGGGCCTTCACGTCCGGGTTCACGATGCGCCGAGCAGGGCGTTGGCGCGCGCGTCGTCGCCCAGGAGGCCGCCGACCGACTTCGCGAGGTCGGTGACCACCTCGTCGTACGACTTGGGGCCCTCGTCCGTGGTGATGCCGTCGCGGGGGATCAGCAGGTTCTGCGGGGTCGTGCACATCTGGCCGCTGTACAGGGACAGGGAGAAGGC
Organism: uncultured Actinomycetota bacterium; assembly: GCA_963711935.1. Taxonomy (GTDB): domain Bacteria; phylum Actinomycetota; class Actinomycetes; order Streptomycetales; family Streptomycetaceae; genus Streptomyces. The sequence continues at coordinate 351,517 of CAVQGD010000028.1, read as the reverse complement.
CAGGTTGGAGAGCATCCCCTTGTAGTTGTCGGTGGAGTCCACGATCACCGTGTTGACGCCGGCCTTCTCCGTGTAGACCTGCGCCTGGCGGGCGTTGGCCTCCAGCCAGTCGCCGAAGGCCGTCGAGCCGGTGTAGTCGATGATCCGGATCTCCGGGCGGACGGCCAGGGTCTTGGCGATGCCCTCGCCGGGCCGCTCGGCGGCCAGCGCCACCAGGTTCGGGTCGAAGCCCGTCTCGGCGAGTACCTCGCGCGCGACCTGCACGGTGAGGGCGAGCGGCAGCACCGCGCGCGGGTGGGGCTTCACCAGTACCGCGTTGCCGGTGGCCAGGGACGCGAACAGGCCCGGGTAGCCGTTCCACGTCGGGAAGGTGTTGCAGCCGATGAGGAGGGCGATGCCGCGCGGAACCGGCGTGAACCGCTTGGTCAGCGCGAGGGGGTCGCGCTTGCCCTGGGGCTTGGTCCACTCCGCGGTGTCGGGGGTGCGGACCTGCTCCCCGTACGCGTACGCCACCGCCTCCAGGCCGCGGTCCTGCGCATGCGGGCCGCCTGCCTGGAACGCCATCATGAAGGCCTGGCCGCTGGTGTGCATGACCGCGTGCGCGAACTCGTGCGTCCGGTCGCTGATCCGCTTGAGGATCTCCAGGCAGACCACCGCGCGTGTCTCCGCGCCCGCGTCGCGCCACGCGCGCTGGCCTGCCTTCATGGCGGGCAGCAGCACGTCGATGTCCGCGTGCGGGTAGGTGACCCCCAGCTCGATGCCGTACGGGGAGACTTCGCCGCCCACCCAGTCGTCCGTGCCGGGCTGGCCGAGGTCGAGGCGGGTGCCCAGGAGGGCGTCGAAGGCGGCCTTGCCTTCCGCCATGCCCAGGCTGCCGTTCTCGCCGTACGCCTTGGGGTGCTCGGGGTGGGGGGACCAGTACGCGCGCGTGCGGATCGCTTCCAGCGCCTGATCGAGGGTGGGCCGGTGCTTGGCGATCAGGTCGTGCGCGGTCAGTTCGGCGGCCATGCGGGACCAACTCCTCGTCTCGAGAGCTCTTCGTCGAGCTCTGACCTGGGCAGGAACAACCGGACAGGGTTAGAGTAACCGAACGATCGGTCGGGACAAGGGGGTCCGCCGCATCTGTGGACAACCCCGTGCGGGAGGATCGCGCACATGACAGCACTCGACCTCAGCAGCCCCGTGGCCGTTGTCGGCACCGGCACCATGGGCCAGGGCATCGCCCAGGTCGCGCTGGTCGCGGGCCACCCCGTGCGGCTGTACGACGCCGTTCCCGGCCGTGCCCGGGACGCGGCCGACGCGATCGGCGCCCGCCTCGACCGGCTCGTCGAGAAGGACCGGCTGACCGGCGCCGACCGGGACGCCGCGCGCGCGCGGCTGCACCCCGCCGAGAGCCTCGCCGAGCTCGCGGACTGCACGCTCGTCGTCGAGGCGGTCGCTCGAACGGCTCGACGTGAAGCAGAAATTGCTCCGCGAACTGGAGGACGTCGTCGGCGAGGACTGCCTGCTCGCCACGAACACCTCCTCCCTGTCCGTCACGGCCATCGGCGGCGGCCTGCGCCACCCCGGCCGTCTTCGTGGGCCTGCACTTCTTCAACCCGGCGCCGCTGCTGCCGCTCGTGGAGGTCGTCTCCGGGTTCGCGACCGACGTCACGTCGGCCACGCGCGCGTACGAGACCGCCCGCGCCTGGGGCAAGACTCCGGTGCGCCTGCGCCGACACCCCCGGCTTCATCGTCAACCGCATCGCGCGGCCCTTCTACGCAGAGGCCTTCGCGGTGTACGAGGCCCAGGCCGCCGACCCCGCCACCATCGACGCGGTCCTGCGCGAGTCCGGCGGCTTCAGGATGGGCGCCTTCGAACTGACCGACCTCATCGGTCAGGACGTCAACGAGTCCGTCACCCACTCCGTGTGGCAGGCCTTCTTCCAGGACGCGCGGTTCACGCCCTCGCTCGCCCAGCGGCGGCTCGTCGAGTCGGGCCGGCACGGCCGCAAGACCGGGCACGGCTGGTACGACGTACGCCGACGACGCCGAGCGTCCCGAGCCGCACACCGCGGAGAAGGCCCAGGCGCCCGCGTACGTCGTCGCCGAGGGCGATCTGGGGCCCGCGTCCGAGCTGCTCGCGCTGATCCGTGAGGCGGGCATCGGCGTCCGTGAGGAGGACGAGGACCACGGCACGCGGCTCGTCCTGCCGAGCGGCGGCCAGCTGGCCCTCGCGGACGGCCAGACCTCCGTGGAGTTCCGCGACGTCGTCTACTTCGACCTGGCGCTCGACTACCGCAAAGCCACCCGGATCGCCCTGTCCGCCTCCCAGGACACCTCAGCCGCAGACCCTCGCCGAGGCCATCGGGCTCTTCCAGGCGCTCGGCAAGGACGTCAGCGTCATCGGGGACGTGCCCGGCATGATCGTCGCCCGTACGGTGGCCCGGATCATCGACCTGTGCGCACGACGCCGTCGCCAAGGGCGCGGCCACCGAGGAGGACATCGACACGGCGATGCGGCTCGGGCGTCAACTACCCGCTGGGACCCTTCGAATGGAGCCGCAGGCTCGGCCGGAACTGGGCGTACGCCCTCCTGGACGACCTGCACCTGCGCGACCCCTCCGGCCGCTACGCGCCGTCCCTCGCGCTCTACCGCCACGCGTACGCCTCCGACAAGCGGGAGGGCAGCACCTCATGACCACCGCCAAGCGCGACACGTACACCCCGGAGACGCTGCTCTCCGTCGCCGTCCGGGTCTTCAACGAACGCGGCTACGACGGCACCTCCATGGAGCACCTCTCCAAGGCGGCCGGTATCTCCAAGTCGTCGATATACCACCACGTCGCGGGCAAGGAGGAGTTGCTGCGCCGGGCCGTCAGCCGGGCGCTCGACGGCCTCTTCGGGATCCTCGACGAGGAGCACGCGCGCGTGGGGCGTGCCGTGGAGCGCCTGGAGTACGTCGTGCGGCGCATGGTCGAGGTCCTCATCGGCCGAACTGCCGTACGTGACGCTGCTGCTGCGCGTGCGCGGCAACACCGACACCGAGCGGTGGGCACTGGAGCGGCGCCGCGAGTTCGACCACCAGGTCGCCGAGCTGCTCAAGGCGGCGGCCGCCGACGGCGACGTACGCGGTGACGTGGAGGTCCGGCTCGCTACCCGGCTCGTCTTCGGGATGATCAACTCGGTCGTGGAGTGGTACCGGCCGGACGGGCGGGGCATGAGTGAGCGGGAAGTCGCCGACGCGGTGGTGCGGTTGGTGCTTCGGAGGGCTCCGCAAGGAGGACTGAGGGGGCCGCTCCGAGGCCGGGCCGCCGGCGGGGCTCAGCCCTCCGGCTCCAGGTCCTCCTCCTCGAACACCAGCAGCGTCCGCGTGCTGAGCACCTCGGGGATGGCCTGGAGCCGGGTGAGCACCAGCTCGCGCAGCGCCCTGTTGTCCGGGGTGTGCACCAGGAGCAGTACGTCGAAGTCCCCGCCGACCAGGGCGATGTGGGCGGCGCCGGGCAGCTGTCGCAGCTGTTCGCGGACCGTGCGCCAGGAGTTCTGCACGATCTTGAGGGTGATGTACGCCGAGGCGCCCTGCCCGGCGCGCTCGTGGTCCACGCGGGCCCCGAAGCCGCGGATCACGCCGTCCTCGATGAGCCGGTTGATGCGGGCGTAGGCGTTGGCGCGCGAGACGTGGACGCGCTCGGCGACGGACCGTATCGAGGCGCGGCCGTCCGCCTGGAGCATCCGCAGGATGTCCTGATCGATCGGCGTCGAGCGGGCGCGGGGGAGGCAGCACCGGGCCGTTCTCCGATGGCTCGGCCATTTGTTCAGATGCCATGTCCCCCCGCCTCCCTACCATGGACGTACTGCGTCCATCCCAGGCTGTGGAGAACCGTTTGTCCACAGCCTGAGGGTGCCTGTAGCCAAAATGTGCCGACGACCGAACAATCGGTAGGTGAGGCGCGTCACTGCCGTGGCGTGCCGCGAAGCCGCTCCCCAAGCTCCCACGAGGAGGTGCCGAATGACGGTCATGGAGCAGCGGGGCGCGTACCGGCCGACGCCGCCGCCCGCCTGGCAGCCCCGCACCGACCCCGCGCCGCTGCTGCCCGACGCGCGGCCGTACCGCGTCCTCGGTACCGAGGCGGCCGCCGAGGCCGACCCCGAGCTGCTGCGCCGGCTCTACGCGGAGCTGGTGCGCGGCCGCCGGTACAACGCGCAGGCCACGGCCCTCACCAAGCAGGGCCGGCTCGCCGTCTACCCCTCCAGCACCGGCCAGGAGGCCTGCGAGGTCGCCGCGGCCCTCGTGCTCGAAGAGCGGGACTGGCTCTTCCCCAGCTACCGCGACACCCTCGCCGCCGTCGCCCGCGGCCTCGACCCCGTCCAGGCCCTCACCCTCCTGCGCGGCGACTGGCACACCGGGTACGACCCGTACGAGCACCGCATCGCGCCCCTGTGCACCCCGCTCGCGACCCAGCTCCCGCACGCCGTGGGCCTCGCGCACGCCGCCCGCCTCAAGGGCGACGACGTGGTCGCGCTCGCCTTGGTCGGCGACGGCGGCACCAGCGAGGGCGACTTCCACGAGGCGCTGAACTTCGCCGCGGTCTGGCAGGCCCCGGTCGTCTTCCTCGTCCAGAACAACGGCTTCGCGATCTCCGTTCCGCTCGCCAAGCAGACCGCTGCCCCGTCGCTGGCCCACAAGGCCGTCGGCTACGGCATGCCGGGCCGCCTGGTCGACGGCAACGACGCGGCCGCCGTGCACGAGGTGCTCAGCGAAGCCGTGGCCCACGCGCGCGCGGGAGGTGGTCCGACGCTGGTCGAGGCGGTGACGTACCGCATGGAAGCCCACACCAACGCCGACGACGCGACCCGCTACCGCGGCGACGCCGAGGTCGAGGCCTGGCGAGCGCACGACCCGATCGCGCTCCTGGAGCGCGAGCTGACCGAGCGCGGGCTCATCGACGAGGACGGGATACAGGCCGCGCGCGACGCCGCCGAGACGATGGCCGCCGACCTGCGCGAGCGCATGAACCAGGACCCGGTACTCGACCCCATGGACCTGTTCGCCCATGTGTACGCCGACCTCACACCTCAACTACGGGAGCAGCGGGACCAGTTGCGGGCCGAGCTGGAAGCCGAGGAGCCGAGGCGGAAGGGAGCGGCGCCGATGACCACCGTCGCTCGTTAAACCCGCCACCATGGCGCAGGCCCTCGACGCGCGCGCTGCGCGACGCCATGGCCGCCGACCCGGCCGTCCACGTCATGGGCGAGGACGTCGGCACGCTCGGCGGTGTCTTCCGGATCACCGACGGGCTCGCCAAGGAGTTCGGCGAGGACCGCTGCACCGACACGCCGCTGGCCGAGGCGGGCATCCTCGGGACGGCCGTCGGCATGGCGATGTACGGGCTGCGGCCGGTCGTGGAGATGCAGTTCGACGCGTTCGCCTACCCGGCGTTCGAGCAGCTGATCAGCCACGTCGTCACGGATGCGCAACCGCACGCGGGGCGCGATGCCCCTGCCGATCACGATCCGCGTCCCCTACGGCGGAGGCATCGGCGGCGTCGAGCACCACAGCGACTCCTCCGAGGCGTACTACATGGCGACTCCGGGGCTCCATGTCGTCATGCCCGCGACCGTCGCCGACGCGTACGGGCTGCTGCGCGCCGCCATCGCCTCCGACGATCCCGTCGTCTTCCTGGAGCCCAAGCGGCTGTACTGGTCGAAGGACTCCTGGAACCCGGAGGACCCGCGGACCGTTGAACCCATCGGCCGCGCGGTGGTGCGACGCACGGGCCGGAGCGCCACGCTGATCACGTACGGGCCGTCCGTGCCCGTCTGCCTGGAGGCGGCCGAGGCGGCGCGGGCCGAGGGCTGGGACCTTGAAGTCGTCGACCTGCGCTCCCTGGTGCCCTTCGACGACGAGACGGTGGCCGCGTCGGTACGGCGCACCGGGCGCGCCGTGGTCGTGCACGAGTCCGGCGGCTTCGGCGGCCCGGGCGGCGAGATCGCGGCCCGCGTCACCGAGCGCTGCTTCCACTACCTGGAGGCGCCGGTGCTGCGTGTGGCCGGGTTCGACATCCCGTATCCGCCGCCGATGCTGGAGAGGCACCACCTGCCCGGCGTCGACCGGATCCTGGACGCCGTGGGGCGCCTGCAGTGGGAGGCGGAGAGCTGATGGCCCAGGTGCTGGAGTTCAGGCTCCCGACCTCGGTGAGGGACTGACCGAGGCCGAGATCGTCCGCTGGCTGGTGCAGGTCGGGGATGTCGTCGCCGTCGACCAGCCGGTCGTCGAGGTCGAGACGGCCAAGGCGATGGTCGAGGTGCCGTGCCCCTACGGGGGAGTGGTCACCGCCCGCTTCGGCGAAGAGGGCACGGAACTGCCCGTCGGAGCGCCGCTGTTGACGGTGGCGGTGGGTGCTCCCGCAGCGGAGAACAGGGGTTCCGGCAATGTGCTCGTGGGCTACGGCACGGGGGCGCCGCCCGCGCGGCGGAGAAGGGTGCGGCCCCAGGACGGGGCTGTGCCGGACAGGTCGGGCCGGGCTGCCGGGCCCCCTGCCGCCGGGAGCGCACCGACCGCGCCCGCGGCGGCCCCGAAGCGCACTGACGGTCCTGTCCCGGTCATCTCGCCGCTCGTGCGCCGGCTCGCCCGGGAGAACGGCCTGGACCTGCGGGAGCTGACGGGTTCCGGGCCCGACGGCCTGATCCTGCGGGCGGACGTGGAGCACGCGCTGCGCACCGCGGCGGCCTCCGCCCCAGCTGCGGACACCCCGGCCGCGCGGGCCGTCACGGCGCCTCCACGCGCGGGGAGCGCCACGGCGCCGGCAGTCTCCGGCACGGCCACGTCGGCGACACCCCCGACGGCAGCTTCCCGCACATCCGCCCTCACCGCTCCTGGTACCCGGATCCCCCTCCGCGGCGTACGCGGAGCCGTCGCCGACAAGCTCTCCCGCAGCCGACGCGAGATCCCGGACGCGACCTGCTGGGTGGACGCCGACGCCACAGAACTCATGCACGCGCGCGCGGTGATGAACGCCCCGGGCAGACCGAAGATCTCGCTGCTCGCGCTGCTGGCCCGGATCTGCACCGCCGCGCTCGCCCGTTTCCCGGAGCTCAACTCCACGGTCGACATGGCAGCCCGCGAGGTCGTACGGCTCGACCAGGTGCACCTGGGTTTCGCCGCGCAGACAGAGCGGGGGCTCGTCGTTCCCGTTGTCCGGGACGCGCACGCGCGGGACGCGGAGTCGCTCGACCGCCGAGTTCGCGCGGCTGACCGAGGCGGCCCGGGCCGGGACGCTCACGCCCGCGGAACTCACCGGCGGGACCTTCACGTTGAACAACTACGGGGTGTTCGGCGTCGACGGCTCCACACCGATCATCAACCACCCCGAGGCGGCGATGCTCGGCGTCGGCCGCATCGTCCCCAAGCCCTGGGTGCACCAGGGCGAGCTGGCGGTACGGCAGGTCGTGCAGCTCTCGCTCACCTTCGACCACCGGGTGTGCGACGGCGGCACGGCGGGCGGCTTCCTGCGATACGTGGCGGACTGCGTCGAACAGCCGGCGGTGCTCCTGCGTTCCCTGTGATCGCCGTGGCACGCATACTCGGGGGATGACCGCGTACGATCCCCCGGCCCGGCGGCAGCCCGCCGCTGACGCCCCCGGTGCCGCCAGGACCGCGTACGACGCCGTCGTGCTCGCCGGGGGCGCCGCCCGGCGGCTCGGCGGCGCGGACAAGCCCGGCGTGCGCGTGGGCGGCCGGGCGCTGCTCGACCGGGTGCTGACCGCGTGCGCCGATGCCGGTACGACGGTGGTTGTGGCCGGCCGCCGGGCCACCGTACGGCCCGTGGTCTGGGCCCGCGAGGATCCGCCCGGCGGCGGGGCCGCTCGCCGCGCTGGACGCCGGGCTCCGGCGCACCACCGCGCCGTACGTCGTCGTGCTCTCCGCCGATCTGCCGTTCCTCGAGGAGGACGACGGTACGGCGGCTGCTGGCCGCCCTGCGGACGACCGACACGCGAAGGCGTGCTGCTCACCGACCCCGACGGCCGCGACCAGCCGCTCGTCGCCGCGTACCGGGCCGACGCCCTGCGCCGCGAACTCGCCGCGCTCGCCGCCGAGTCACGGCGGTCTCACCGGGCTGCCCCTGCGGCGGCTCACCGGCGCGCTCGACCTCACCCGCATCACCGACCCCGTCGCGTCCTTCGACTGCGACACCTGGGACGACATCGCCGCCGCCCGCGCACGTATCAGGGAGCATGGACACGTGTTGGATGAATGGATTTCCGCAGTCAAGGAAGAGCTGGGCATCGACCTCGACGTCGACACCGGCCTTCTGCTCGACCTCGCCCGCGACGCCGCGCACGGAGTGGCCCGGCCCGCGGCCCCGCTGACCACGTTCCTCGTCGGGTACGCCGCGGCCCGGGCCGAGGGGGGCCCGGAAGCGGTGGCCGAGGCCGCCCGCAAGGTCGACGGCCCTGGCCCTGCGCTGGGCGGACGAGGACACGCCCGACGCCAAGCCGGACGCCGGATGACCCCCGAGGACGCCGAGAAGCTCGACGTGGACGTAGAGGAGGCGCTGGCCATGGTCAACGACAAGAGCGAGCGCCCCCTCGGCACCTCGTTCGCTGCCTCCGCCTTCCCACCCGCCGGGCAGGCACCTCGCCGGGCAGGCACCCCAGGACAGGCACCGACCCTCCGTCAAGGACACCCCTCACAAGGCCACCCCCTGGCCCGAGGCCCGCGCTCTCGCCGAACGCGCCGCCCGCTCGGCCTGGCGCGGTACCCCAGTCTCCGTCCCGCTCGACGACGCCCTTGGCCTCGTCCTCGCCGCCCCCCTCACTGCCCTCACCGACCTCCCGTCCTTCGACACCTCCGCGATGGACGGCTGGGCGGTCGCGGGACCCGGCCCCTGGGACGTCGGCGAGGACGGGGTGCTCGCCGGGCACGCCGAGCCCGGACGCCGCTCACCGACGGCGAGGCGGTCCGGATCGCCACCGGCGCCCGTATCCCGCCGGACACCACCGCCGTCCTGCGCAGCGAACACGGCCGCACCGACGACAAGGGCCGGCTGTACGCGACCCGGGACGTCGTGCACGGGCAGGACATCCGGCCGCGCGGCCAGGAGTGCCGCAGCGGCGACCAGCTCCTGCCGCCCGGGCACGCTGGTCACCCCGGCCGTGCTCGGGCTCGCCGCGGCCGCCGGGTACGACACCGTCGCCGCCGTTCCCGCGCCCGCGCGCCGAAGTCCTCGTCCTCGGCGACGAGTTGCTCACCGAGGGCCTGCCCGCACGACGGGCTGATCCGGGACGCGCTCGGCCCCATGCTGCCGCCCTGGCTGCGCGCGCTCGGCGCGGACGTCACCGCCGTCCGCAGGCTCGGGGACGACGCCGACGCCCTGTACGAGGCTCTGAAGAACTCCCCCGCCGACCTGATCGTCACCACCGGCGGCACCGCCGCAGGACCCGTCGACCACGTCCACCCCACCCTGCGCCGCCTCGGTGCCGAACTCCTCGTGGACGGAGTCAAGGTCCGCCCGGGTCACCCCATGCTCCTGGCCCGTACGAAAGGAGAACCAGCACCTCGTCGGGCTCCCCGGCAACCCTCTGGCGGCCGTCTCCGGACTGCTCACCCTCGCCGAGCCGCTCCTGCGGACCCTCGCGGGACGCGCGGCTCCCGAGCCGTACACAGTGCCCCTGAAGGACGCGGTGCACGGCCACCCGTACGACACCCGGCTCATCCCCGTCGCTCTTGCGCGGCGACCGTGCCGTACCGCTGCACTACAACGGCCCCGCCATGCTGCGTGGCATCGCCGCCGCCGACGCCCTCGCTGTCGTACCGCCGGGCGGCGGTCGCCCCGGCCAGGAGCTGGAGACTCCTTGATCTGCCGTGGGCGACTGCGGGAGGCCGGGTGTGTTTCACGTGAAACGACAGGGGTGTTTCACGTGAAACGGACGGCAGTGCGTTCCTCATCGTGAAACGGCCTCCGTCCCGTGGGCTGACCAGCTCCCGAGAGGCTGACGAGAAGGGGCGCCCACACGGTATCGGCGGGCGCCCCCAACGTCGTACGGCTGAAACGTCGTACGGCTGAAACGTCGTACGGCTGAGCGCTACTTGCGGTTGTACAGCCGCATCGTGATCGGGCCGAAGACCAGCACGAACAGGCCCGACCAGCCCAGCGACCAGGCGATCTCCGCGGCCGGCCAGTCGCCCGCCATCAACTCCCGCACCGCCGACGCCAGATGGGTGATCGGGCTGTTGTTGACGAACGCCTGGAGCCAGCCCGGCATGGTCTTCGGGTCGACGAAGACGTTGGACAGGAAGGTCAGCGGGAAGATCACCATCATGCTGACGCCCATCACCGACTTCTCGGTGCGCAGCATCAGCCCGAACATCGTCCAGATCCACGAGAACGCGAACGAGAAGACGATCAGCAGCGCGATCCCGGCGACCACGCCCAGCGACCCCGCCGTCCGGGCGGTAGCCGAGGATCATGCCGACGGTGAGCATCACCACGGACGCGATCGTGTAGCGCAGGGCGTCGCCGAGCAGATAGCCGACCATCGTCGACGGGCCGCCAGATCGGCAGCGTACGGAAGCGGTCGAAGACGCCCTTCTCGATGTCCGTGTTGACCGAGACGCCCGTGTACATCGTGATCATCACGACCGACATCACCAGGATGCCCGGCAGCAGGAACTGGATGTACTCCTGCGGCGAGCCGGCCAGCGCGCCCCCGAAGAGGTACGTGTACATCAGCACCATCATGATCGGGAACGCGGTGACGTCGAAGAGCTGCTCCGGCACGTGCTTGATCTTGAGCATCGCCCGCCAGCCGAAGGTCAGCGACGCCGACAGCGCGCTGGGCCGCGGCGGCCGCTCCTTGGCGATCAGCAGCGCGGCGAGCGACTCGGCGCTGACGGGGGCGAGTTCCTTGCTCTCGGTGGTGGTCGCGGTGCTCATGCCGCCGCCTCGTCCTTCGTGTCGTCGGTCGTGGACCTTCGTGTCGTGTCCGGTGAGGGCGAGGAAGACCTCGTCCAGGCTGGGCTGTCCCAGCGAGAAGTTGTCCACGGTGATGCCGCTGCGGGCCAGCTCGGCGAGCGCCCGGGCGGCCTGCTCGGCCGCGCCCTGCCCGTTGCCGGCGCCTGCGCTGACGCGTGCCGTCAGCGCCACCGGGTCGGGCTCCCGCTGCACGTTCGCGTCGAGCGGCCGCCGCAGCACCTCCTCGGCCTGCGGCCGCTGCGCCGCGTCGCGCAGCCGCAGATGCACGGAACCGGCGCCGACGGACGCCTTCAGCTCGCCCTTCGTGCCCTCCGCGATCACCTTGCCCGTGGTCGATGACGGCGATCCGGGACGCCAGCTGGTCGGCCTCGTCCAGGTACTGCGTGGTCAGCAGCACGGTCGTGCCCTGGGCGACCACCGCGCGCACGATGTCCCACACCTGGTTGCGGCTGCGCGGGTCGAGGCCGGTCGTCGGCTCGTCGAGGAAGAGCAGGTCGGGGGTGTTGAGGATGGACGCGGCGATGTCGATACGGCGCCGCATGCCGCCCGAGTAGTGCTTGACCTGCTTCCCGGCCGCCTCGGTCAGCCCGAAGGCCTCCAGCAGCTGGTCGGCCGCGCTGCGCGCGCGGCCGTCTTGCCGTGGCCGAGGAGCCGGCCGAGCAGCACCAGGTTCTCGGTGCCGGTCAGGTCCTCGTCCACGGACGCGTACTGGCCGGTGAGGCTCACCCTGCCGCGTACCTCGTCGGCCTCCCGCACGACGTCGTGGCCGAAGACGTGCGCCTCGCCGCCGTCGGGGCGCAGCAGGGTGGCGAGCATCTTCACGGTGGTCGTCTTGCCGGCGCCGTTCGGGCCGAGGACGCCGTAGACCGTGCCGGTCGGCACGGCGAGGTCGACGCCGTCCACGGCCCGGGTCTCGCCGAACGTCTTCACCAGACCCGCGGTCTCGATCGCGAGGCCGGACGTCTGTGCGCTCATGTCATGGGTCCTTCCGCGTACGGAGCCCGGTTTCGGGGCTACGCAAGGGGAGACCGCACGGATCTCCGGAACTCATCGGTCGCCGTACGAGAACTACGAGAACCACGAGAGCTTTGTGGCGTGGCGGGCACACGGACCGGGGTGCGTCCGCTCCGTTTTCCGGAGAGCTTGTACGGCCCTACGTCTCCACAATCCCTCTCCCGAAGATCGACCGCACCACAATTAAAACCAACGTCTTCATGGCCGGTGGCCTCTGAAGCGCGCTTTACCAGCGGGCGTGCCTTACGCGCGTCGGAAGCGCAGGGCGAGGAAGGCCAGCCCCAAGCCGAGGCCGATGAGGATCAGACCGCTGCCGAGGGGAAGGGCCCGCAGCACAGGGCCCTCGATTGCGTCCGGCTGGGCGACCGCTTCCTGGTCCGTTTTCTGGAGAGCCTCTTGGTCCGTTTCCTGTTCCTGGAGAGCCTCTTGATCGGACAGCGCGGCGTCCCGGGACGGTTCGGAAGGGTGGGGATCGTGGGGGGCGCGCGGGTCTTGCGGGGCGTCGGTCGGACGGGCCGCCTCCGCCTCCGTGTCCCTGTACATGCCCGTATCCTTCGGATCGTCCGTCCCCGCCTCCGGATCGTCCGTCCCCACCTCGCCGGGTCCCGTGTACGCACCGTCTCGCCCCGGCCGTTCCCGTCCCTCACCCGCGAGGCTGCCGGCACGGGACGCGTCGGGGGTGGGGGTGGGCTCGGCAGCGTACGAGGGCTGGACAGTGCCCGCCGCCAGGACCAGTGCCGTCACGAACGGAACCGCCGGGACCAGCAGCATCATGACACCAGCCTCACACGCCACCCTCGTACCGGCATCTCGGGCTGGGCCCCGATCCGGACAGAAAGGGGCACAAGTGCCGTCCTCAAGGCAAACAACCTGTACGTAAACGGTGGATCGCCCTCCGCCGGGGGCGCCGCGATGATGAGGTGTACGGGTGCGAGAGAATGGCGGCATGGAGATGCCGAGGAACGAAAGGTCGTCCGAGAACCCCCAGATCCTGGTCGTCGGCCAGAACGGTATGGCACTCGGTGGCGGAGGAGACGAGGACTCCCGTGAGGTCCCGGTGACGGAGATGGTGGAGCAGCCGGCGAAGGTCATGCGCATCGGCAGCATGATCAAGCAGCTTCTGGAGGAGGTGCGGGCGGCTCCTCTCGACGAGGCGAGCCGGGTCCGGCTCAAGGAGATCCACGCCAGCTCGGTCAAGGAGCTGGAGGACGGTCTGGCGCCCGAGCTCGTCGAGGAGCTGGAGCGGCTCTCCTTGCCGTTCACCGACGAGGTGATCCCCAGCGACGCGGAACTGCGCATCGCGCAGGCCCAGTTGGTCGGCTGGCTGGAAGGCCTGTTCCACGGGATCCAGACGACGCTGTTCGCCCAGCAGATGGCCGCGAGGGCTCAGTTGGAGCAGATGCGCCGCGCCCTCCCGCCGGGTGTCGGCGGCGACGGCCACGAGGACCCGCACACGGGCGGCCGCTCGGGCGGGCCGTACCTATAGCACCCGCCGTAACGGTTGCCATGCCCTTCGAGGCCCTACCGGTCGTCCTGAGGACGAAGTTGGTGCGCGTGAGATTCACCACGCACACGCCTTGCGGCGGACCTCGTCGTCGGCGGTCGCGGCTGACAGTGGCCGTCAGTGGGAGACCGATGGCCGATCCGTCCTGCAATCCGTCTCACATACAAGTCGGACCGGCGCCTTGTGCAGAGGCTGTAGCGTGGCCCGACGGAGACCGTAACAACGACCGCGCGCGGACCGCGGGCAGAAACGACGGCGAGGACTGATGGCACAGCAGCAGCGCGCTCAGGGCCCGTCCGACCCCGAAGCGGCTGGCGGCGGTATGTCAGATGCGCCGGAGATGTGGGGTAACGGCGGACTGGTCGGCGACGGCCGGTATCGGCTGACCCACAGACTCGGCCGGGGCGGCATGGCCGAGGTGTTCGCGGCCGAGGACGTGCGCCTCGGTCGTACGGTCGCGGTCAAGCTGCTCCGCTCCGACCTCGCCGAGGACCCGGTCTCCAAGGCCCGCTTCACGCGCGAGGCCCAGTCGGTGGCCGGGCCTCAACCACCATGCGATCGTGGCGGTGTACGACTCCGGCGAGGACGTCGTCGGCGGCACGCCGGTGCCGTACATCGTGATGGAGCTGGTCGAGGGCCGGACCATCCGTGACCTGCTGATCAACGCCGAGGCTCCCGGGCCCGAGCAGGCGCTGATCATCGTCTCCGGGGTGCTCGAGGCGCTTGCCTATTCGCACCAGCACGGCATCGTGCACCGCGACATCAAGCCCGCGAACGTCATCATCACCCACACCGGCGCGGTGAAGGTGATGGACTTCGGCATCGCGCGCGCCCTGCACGGCGCGCAGTCGACGATGACCCAGACCGGCATGGTCATGGGCACGCCCCAGTACCTCTCGCCCGGAGCAGGCGCTCGGCAAGGCCGTCGACCACCGCTCCGACCTGTACGCGACCGGGCTGCCTGCTGTACGAACTCCTCGCGCTGCGGCCGCCCGTTCACCGGTGAGACCCCGCTGTCGGTGGTCTACCAGCACGTACAGGACATCCCGGTGCCGCCCTCCGAGGTCTCGGACGAGGTGCCGCCGGAGCTCGACGGGCTGGTCATGCGCTCGCTCGCGAAGGAGCCGGACGACCGGTTCCAGACCGCCGAGGAGATGCGCGGGCTGATCCAGTACGGCCTGCAGATGCTGTACGACCAGGGCGGCCACACCGGCACCTGGAACACCGGGCCCGTGACGCATGCACGACGGCGGGCACACCCCGGCCGATGCGGCTTCGCGGGTACGACCGCGCTGCCGCATCCCGGAGCGACTCAGGGCACCACGCAGATCCCGCAGCCGATCCTGCCGACCGGCGGCGGCCGGGACGACGGGGGCTTCGAGGGGCACGGCAACCGGGGCAGCGGTCGCGGCAAGCTGTGGATCCTCGCGGTGCTCGCGGTGATCGCCATCGCGGGCGGGCGTCGCGCTGGCGATGAACGGGGGTGGCGGCAAGGGCGGCGGCACTGAGACGACCAAGTCGCCGACCGTCTCGCAGTCCTCCGAGGAGAGGGACAACGAGCGCGACGCCCAGCGACGAGGCGACGGCGCAGGCCACGGAGGAGGGGACCAACCCGGGTTCCGGCGCGGACTTCACACCGTTCCCCACCCCGGTCCCGAGTTACACGCAGCCCTACACACAGAGCCAGCCACCGGGCGGTGAGCCCTCGGACGCCCCGACGGACGACCAGCCGACGCCGACGGACGAGCAGCCGACGCCGTCGGACATAGAGCTGACCCCGACCCTGCCGATGGACGAGCCGACCAGCGGCGATGACGGCGAGGGCGGGCCCTGACGCGGCCTCCGAACCGAGCTCCCCGGAGCGAGCTCCTCTGACTGAGCTCCCCTGAGAACCACCCTCTACGCGCGCGTGCGGCCCGAAAACAGGCCCCACGCGCGCGTGCGTCGTACGGGCCTGCGCGGCTCCGCCGTACGGGCTACGCGGTTCCGCTGTACGGGCGTGCGGGATCCAGGAGGAGGAAGTCTTCCCGTGCCCGGGGTGGCCGGGATAACGTGCCGGTGTTCCGGCTCCCTGCGAGGCCGTGACCAGTGCTGTGACCAGCAGTTGTTCCCGACGGACGCGAGCTCCTTGGAAACCTGAGTGGAAAGTACTTGGAAATCCAAGCAAAATCGCAGGTCAGGAGGGGTTTCACAGGAATGTGGAGCACTGGGTAACGTGCCTCTTGCAGGGCGCTCGCCGGGGCACCTGTCACGCCTGTTCCCGGCCGAGGGCACCCACCCCGTGCACGGGTAGCGGGACCAGGCGAGCCGCACTGGTCACCCGGCAACCCCGGGGGCCGGACCGACGGAGGAGCACACGTGACCGTGGAGAGCACTGCCGCGCGCAAGCCGCGACGCAGCGCCGGAGGCAAGGCCGGCACGACCAGCACCAAACGCAGCACCACCGGCACCAAGAGCACCACCAGCACCAAGAGCACCACCCGTACCGCCGCCAAGAACAAAGACCTCGAGCGGCGAGCCCGAGCTCGTCCAGCTGCTGACGCCCGAGGGCAAGCGGGTCAAGAACGAGGAAACCGCAGCGTACGACCCGTACGTCGCCGACATCACCTCCGAAGAGCTCCGCGGCCTGTACCGCGACATGGTGCTCACCCGCCGCTTCGACGCCGAGGCCACCGCGCTGCAGCGCCAGGGCGAGCTGGGCCTGTGGGCCTCGCTGCTCGGCCAGGAGGCCGCCCAGATCGGCTCCGGCCGGGCCCTGCGCGACGACGACTACGTCTTCCCGACCTACCGCGAGCACGGCGTCGCCTGGTGCCGCGGCGTCGACCCGACCAACCTGCTCGGCATGTTCCGCGGCGTGAACAACGGCGGCTGGGACCCGAACAGCAACAACTTCCACCTCTACACGATCGTCATCGGCTCCCAGACGCTGCACGCCACCGGCTACGCGATGGGCGTCGCCAAGGACGGCGCGGACTCGCGCGGTCATCGCCTACTTCGGCGACGGCGCCTCCAGCCAGGGCGACGTCGCCGAGGCGTTCACCTTCTCCGCGGTCTACAACGCCCCGGTCGTGTTCTTCTGCCAGAACAACCAGTGGGCGATCTCCGAGCCGACCGAGAAGCAGACCCGCGTGCCGCTCTACCAGCGCGCCCAGGGCTTCGGCTTCCCCGGCGTCCGCGTCGACGGCAACGACGTGCTGGCCTGCCTGGCCGTCACCAAGTGGGCCCTGGAGCGGGCCCGCGGCGGCGAGGGCCCGACCCTCGTCGAGGCGTTCACGTACCGCATGGGCGCCCACACCACCTCCGACGACCCGACCCGCTACCGCGCACGACGACGAGCGGGTGGCCTGGGAGGCGAAGGACCCGATCCTGCGCCTGCGCAGCTACCTCGAGTCCGAAACTGACACGGACGAGGGATTCTTCGCGGAACTCGAAGCGGAGAGCGAGGCGTTGGGCAAGGCGAGTGCGCGAAGTGGTGCGTGCCATGCCGGACCCGGACCACTTCGCCATCTTCGAGAACGTGTACGCGGACGGGCACGCGCTCGTCGACGAGGAGCGCGCCCAGTTCGCCGCGTACCAGGCGTCGTTCGCTGCGGAAGGGGAGGGCAAGTAGCCATGGCGGCAGAAAAGATGGCGCTGGCCAAGGCGATCAACGAATCGCTGCGCAAGGCCCTCGACGCCGACCCCAAGGTCCTGATCATGGGCGAGGACGTCGGCAAGCTCGGCGGCGTCTTCCGGGTCACCGACGGCCTGCAGAAGGACTTCGGCGAGGACCGGGTCATCGACACCCCGCTCGCCGAGTCGGGCATCGTCGGCACGGCGATCGGCCTCGCGCTGCGCGGCTACCGCCCGGTGGTGGAGATCCAGTTCGACGGCTTCGTCTTCCCGGCGTACGACCAGATCGTCACCCAGCTCGCGAAGATGCACGCCCGCTCGCTGGGCAAGATCAAGCTGCCGGTCGTCGATCCGCATCCCGTACGGCGGCGGCATCGGCGCGGTCGAGCACCACTCGGAGTCCCCGGAGGCGCTGTTCGCGCATGTGGCGGGCCTGAAGGTCGTCTCGCCGTCGAACGCGTCGCGACGCCTACTGGATGATGCAGCAGGCCATCCAGAGCGACGACCCGGTGATCTTCTTCGAGCCGAAGCGGCGCTACTGGGACAAGGCCGAGGTCGACCCCGAGGCGATCCCGGGCCCGCTGCACAAGGCCCGGGTCGTCCGCGAGGGCACCGACCTCACGCTCGCCGCGTACGGCCCGATGGTGAAGCTCTGCCAGGAGGCCGCGGACGCGGCGGCCAGGAGGAGGGCAAGTCGCTGGAGGTCCTGGACCTGCGCTCGGTCTCCCCGATCGACTTCGACACGATCCAGGCCTCGGTGGAGAAGACCGGCCGCCTGGTCGTGGTGCACGAGGCACCGGTGTTCTTCGGCTCGGGCGCGGAGATCGCCGCCCGGATCACCGAGCGGTGCTTCTACCACCTGGAGGCCCCCGTGCTGCGGGTCGGCGGCTACCACGCCCCGTATCCGCCGGCGCGGCTGGAGGAGGAGTACCTGCCGGATCTGGACCGGGTGCTCGACGCCGTCGACCGCTCGCTGGCGTACTGAGGAGAGGGTCGTGACGACGATGACGGAAGCGTCCGTGCGGGAGTTCAAGATGCCCGACGTGGGCGAGGGACTCACCGAGGCCGAGATCCTCAAGTGGTACGTCCAGCCCGGTGACACGGTCACCGACGGCCAGGTCGTGTGCGAGGTCGAGACCGCCAAGGCGGCCGTCGAACTGCCCATCCCGTACGACGGGGTGGTGCGCGAGCTGCACTTCCCCGAGGGCACGACGGTCGACGTGGGCACGGCGATCATCGCGGTGGACGTGACGGGCGGCGCGGCCCGGCGGAGAAGCCCGGGCAGCCGAGGCCGAGGCGCCTGCGGCCGAGGCACCCAAGGCCGCCGAGCCTGCCCAGCGGAGGCGCCAGCCGGAGGCCGAAGCCGGAGGGCCGCAAGCCGGTCCTGGTCGGCTACGGGGTCGCCGAGTCGTCCACCAAGCGCCGCCCCCGCAAGGGAGCTCGGCCCCCGGGCAGCCCCGGCCGCCGAGGACACGCGGTACGCGGCCGCCGCGCTCCAGGGAGCCCGGGAGTCCAGGCCGTCCAAGGAGCGCAGCGAGTCCAGCGGTCGAGCTGAACGGTCACGGGACCGCTGTGCGGCCACGCCCGCTGGCGAAGCCGCCGGTGCGCAAGCTCGCCAAGGACCTCGGGCGTCGACCTGGCGACGGTCACCCCGTCCGGCCCGGACGGGATCATCACGCGCGAGGACGTCCACGCGGCGGTGGCGCCGCCGCCCGCCCGGCCCGCCGCGGCGGCCGTCCCCGAGCCCACGCGGGCACCTGCCGCTGCGGCGCCTGCGGTGTCGTACGACGGCGCCCGCGAGACCCGTATCCCGGTCAAGGGCGTCCGCAAGGCCACGGCGCAGGCGATGGTCGGCTCGGCGTTCACGGCGCCGCACGTCACGGAGTTCGTGACGGTCGACGTGACCCGCACGATGAAGCTGGTCGAGGAGCTCAAGCAGGACAAGGACTTCGCGGGCCTGCGGGTCAACCCGCTGCTGCTGATCGCCAAGGCCCTGCTGGTCGCGATCAAGCGCAACCCGGAGGTCAACGCCTCCTGGGACGAGGCGCACCAGGAGATCGTGCTCAAGCACTACGTGAACCTGGGCATCGCGGCGGCCACCCCGCGCGGCCTGATCGTCCCGAACATCAAGGACGCCCACGCCAAGACGCTGCCCGAACTGGCCGAGTCGCTGGGCGAGTTGGTCTCCACGGCCCGGGAGGGCAAGACCTCCCCGGCAGCCATGCAGGGCGGCACGGTGACCATCACCAACGTCGGCGTCTTCGGCGTCGACACCGGCACGCCGATCCTCAACCCCGGCGAGTCCGCGATCCTCGCCGTCGGCGCGATCAAGCTCCAGCCGTGGGTCCACAAGGGCAAGGTCAAGCCCCGCCAGGTCACCACCCTGGCGCTGTCCTTCGACCACCGTCTGGTGGACGGCGAGCTGGGCTCGAAGGTGCTGGCGGACGTGGCGGCGATCCTGGAGCAGCCGAAGCGGCTGATCACCTGGGCGTGACGGCTGATCACCTGGGTGTGACGGCTGATCACCTGGGTGTGATGGCTGATCACCGGGGCATGACATGAGGCCCGGGCATGACATGAGGGGGGCCACCGCCGACAAGCGGTGGCCCCCCTTCTCGTACCGGCCCTGCAAGGACCTGAGCCCTGCGCCCAGCCCTGCGCCCTGCGCCCAGCCCTGAGCCCTAGAGGCTGGAGAAGCCGTAGTCCAGGATCTTCTTCGCGTCTGTGACGCGCTGGGTCTGGGAGGTCGAGGCGAGGACCGTGCCGATGACGGTCTTGCCGTTGCGGGTGGCGGCGAAGACGAGGCAGTACTTGGCCTCGGGGCCGGAGCCGGTCTTCACGCCGATGGTGCCGCTGTAGCTGCTGAGGAGGGAGTTCGTGTTCTCCCACGGCGTCATGGTGCGGGTGCCGCCGTTCTTGGTGATCGTCTTCGCCGTGTACTTCTTCGTCTTGACGACCGTGCGGAACGTGGCGTTCTTCATCGCGCTGCTGGCGAGTTTCGTCAGGTCGCGCGGTGTCGAGTAGTTGGCGCCGTTGCCGATGCCGTCGAAGGAGTCGAAGTGCGTGTTCGTCAGGCCGAGGTTCCTCGCGGTGGTATTCATCTTGCCGATGAACGACTTCACGCGCGCGGCCCGTGTCGAGCCCGTGCCGAACTTGTCCGCGAGTGCGTAGGCCGCGTCGCAGCCGGACGGCAGCATCAGGCCGTACAGCAGCTGGCGCACGGTGACCTTGTCACCGACGATCAGCTTGGCGTTCGAGGCCCAGTTGTTCGCGACGATGTAGTCGCTGTACGCCTTCTGGATGGTCACCTTGGCGTCGAGATTGAGGTTCGGCTGCGTGAGCACGACCTTCGCGGTCATGATCTTTGTCGTGGAGCCGGTGGAGAGACGCGTGTCAGCGGACTTCGTGTACAGCGTCTTGCCGTCCGCGTTGTTCATCGCGTAGCCGCCCTTGGCGGCGATGGTGGGCTTGGTGGCCGCCTGCGCCGGGGCCATGCCCAGGGCGCCCGTGGCGAGCAGCGTGCCGGTGGTGACGACTACGGCGGCGGTTCTGCGGACACGTACACCCATAATGTCTGTTATCAAGTCAAGTACCCCAATTGCATCAAATGTTCAGGTGGTGCGGTCACTTGGGCGAGGGCGTGCAAGGACCGCTTTCGTGAGACATGTAAGTAGCACAGAAGGTTGTCGTGCTGTTGAGGGGGGTGCCTACTGACCGACAGGTCGGGTTTGGTGCGTTCTGTCCCGGATCGTGGGCGGGGGCAGCCGTCTGTGCCGCCCTACACCGTCACTGCGAACGACCGCAGGATCGCCGAGATCAGCTGGGGGTCGCCCTCGGCCTTGATGCGGTCGGCGACCGCGTCGGCGGAGACACGGCCGCAGGCCAGACGGACGTACGTCTCCCAGTCGAGGGTGAAGGCGGCGGCGGGGCCGAGAGCGGGGGCGGTCTCGAGGGTGCCGCGGCCCTGGAGGTCGACGCGGACGGTACGGATGAACTCGACCGGGCCGTGCACATCGAACACGATGGCCGAGCTGTGGGGCGCCTGTGCGTCCTCCGCGACGACCTTGGGCAGCACGGAGAGCAACTCGTCGCGGACGACGTACGCGCCCGGCGAGTCGAGGTTCCCCGGCTTGCCGAGGGCCGTGCGCAGGTCCTGCTCGTGCACCCAGATGTCGAACGCCCGGTTCCGCATGGCCTGCTCGAGGGTGAGCTCGAGGCCGAGCGGGCCGCGCACCTTGGTGGCCGGGTCCCGCGACTCGTTCCGCAGCTGGCGATTGCGGCGGATGATCGTGTACTCCAGCTCGGCGGTCATCTCCGGCCCTGTGTGGTGGCGGCGGACGTCGACCTGCATCTCCATGTACCGCTGGTGGTCGCTGCGCACGTGGTACAGGTCACGCGGCAGTGCGTGGATGGGGCGCGGGTCGCCCAGCATCTCGCAGTCCATGCCGATGACGTGGGAGAGCACGTCGCGCACGGACCAGCCGGGGCAGAGGGTCCGCCCGTTCCACTCGCCCTCGACGAGCGGCTGCACCAGCTCGGATATCGCGTCCACAGAGTGGGTCCAGGCGTCGGCGTAGGGCTGAAGAGTGGGATGCAGACTCACGGAACGGTACCCCTCGGGCGGTCGGTACGGTCAGTACGTAGGTGGTGGTTTTTCGGTGGGGGGGGCGGGGGCGGGCGGCTGTCGGCGGTGACGGAGGTGGAGGGTCGTCGGTGGTGACGAGCGCGGGCGGACGTCAGCGGCAGCCGGTGGGTGCCGTGGAACGTTAAGTTACGCTGCTGCGAGGCACCCCGGCAGTGCTTTCGTGTGACGATCGTAGGCCTGTTTGGACGGCTCGAATGTCAGGACGGTGGTAGTGTGCGCGCCTCCCTCATCCAAATCGGCGTGGACGAGAGTGAATCGGTCGATTCACGTCGACAGCGGGCTGCTTCCCTGGTCCGGGAACAGGCCGGTGCCGATCTTGTCGTCCTCCCCGAGCTGTGGACCACCGGTGCCTTCGCCTATGAGGCGTTCAGCGCCGAGGCCGAGCCGCTGGAAGGGGCCACGTACGAGGTGATGGCCAAGGCCGCGGGCGACGCGGGCGTCTGGCTGCACGCGGGCTCGATCCCGGAACGGGCAGCGTCCGAGAGCGGTTCCGCCGCGGGTGACGGTCCCCTCTACAACACCTCCCTCGTCTTCTCCCCCTCCGGCGAACTGGCCGCCGCCTACCGCAAGATCCACCGCTTCGGCTTCGACAAGGGCGAGGCCGTGCTGATGGGCGCGGGCGGCGAACTGGTGACGGTCCGGCTGCCCGGCACGACCATGGGCATCGCGACCTGCTACGACCTCCGCTTCCCCGAACTCTTCCGTGCTCTCGTCGACGCCGGTGCCGAGACCCTCGTGATCGCCGCCGGCTGGCCCGAGCGCCGGCGCTCCCACTGGACGCTGCTGGCTCAGGCCCGGGCGGTGGAGAACCAGGCGTACGTCCTTGCCTGCGGAACGGCCGGTACGCACGCCGGAGTTCCCCAGGCGGGTCACTCGATCGTGGTCGATCCGTGGGGCGAGGTGCTGGCGGAGGCGGGCTCCGGTGAGGAGGTCCTCACGGTGGAGTTCGACCCGGTGAAGGTGAGCGTGACGAGGGAACGGTTCCCGGCGCTGAAGGACCGGATGCTGGGGCTGGACGCTCCGCGCCGCTGAGAGACTGCTCAGTGACCACTGCGGGGCCCGTTCAGTGACCACTGCGGGGCCCGTTCAGTGACCACTGTGGGGCCCGTTCAGTGACCACTGCGGGGCCCGTTCAGTGACCACTGTGGGGCCCGTTCAGTGACCACTGTGGGGCCCCTTCAGTGATCACTGCGGGGCCCGGACGCCCAGGACGGCATGCGGGTCCCGGACAACGTGGCGGCAGCCACGGCCACGGCCACGGCCACGGCCACGGCCGGGGCTGCGTCAAGCGTCAGCCCTCCAGGAACGCCACCAACGCGTTCGCCAGCAGGAACGGGTCGTCCGCCCCGCACAGCTCGCGGGCGCTGTGCATGGACAGGATCGCCACGCCGATGTCGACCGTCTTGATGCCGTGCCGGGCCGCGGTGATGGGGCCGATGGTCGTGCCGCAGGGCATCGAGTTGTTGGAGACGAACGACTGGAAGGGCACGCCGGCCTTGCTCGCAGGCGGCGGCGAAGACCGCGCGGCCCGAACCGTCCGTGGCGTAGCGGTGGTTGACGTTCACCTTGAGGATGGGGCCGCCGTTGGCGCGCGGGTGGTGCGTCGGGTCGTGCCGCTCCGCGTAGTTGGGGTGGACGGCGTGGCCCGTGTCGGAGGAGAGGCAGACCGTCCCGGCGAAGGCCCGCGCCCGGTCCTCGTACGCCCCGCCGCGGGCGAACACCGAGCGCTCCAGCACGCTGCCGAGCAGCGGACCGTCCGCGCCGGTGTCCGACTGTGCAGCCGTTCTCCTCGTGGTCGAAGGCCGCGAGCACCGGGATGCACGGCAAGCGCCTCATCGGCGGCCTCGGCCGCGGCGCGCGCAGCGCCGCCGTGCCGGCGTGCACGGACAGCAGGTTGTCCATGCGCGGGCCCGCGACCAGCTCCTGGTCGCGGCCCAGGTAGGCGGGCGGCTCGACGGAGTGCGCCATCAGGTCCCAGCCGGTGACCTCGCCGGCGGGCCAGAGCCGGTCTCCTCGCTCCAGGAAGCGGATCGAGGTCGCCGTCGCGGACGTCGTTCCCGAGGCCCCAGATCGGCTGCAGATGGCGCTGCTTGTCGAGCTTGAGCCCGTCGGACGTGACGGAACGGTCCAGGTGGATGGCGAGCTGGGGGACGCGCAGCAGCGGGCGGTCGATGTTCACCAGGCGGGTCGTGCCGTCGCGCAGGGAGAGCCGGCCGGCGAGGCCCAGGTCGCGGTCCAGCCAGGAGTTGAGCAGCGGGCCGCCGTAGATCTCGACGGCGACCTGGCGCCAGCCGTGCGCGCCGCTGTCGGGCAGCGGCTTCACTCGCAGGTTGGGGGAGTCGGTGTGCGCGCCGACGATGCGGAACGGGGTGTGCGGCTCGGCGCCCTCCGGCACGTACCAGGCGATGATCGCGCCGCCGCGCAGCACGTACTTGCCCGCCCGCTGCGCCGCCGTCCCAGGCGTCCGTCTCCGTCGACCTGCCGGAAGCCGGCCTTCTCCAGCCGCTCGGCGGCGTTCGCCACCGCGTGGTACGGCGACGGGCTCGCCGCCAGGAAGGACATGAGGTCGTCGGTGTGGCCGCGGTCGAAGGAGAGAGGCGCGCGAAGCGTTCCCTGGAGAGGCTGCGGCGGGAGACGGCTGGGGCTGCTGCTCATAGTTCACTTTAACGAAGTACGAGGGCCCGCTTCCGGGGGTGGGAAGCGGGCCCTCGTGGGGGATGCGGGCCCTGTAAGAGGGGAAGAAGGCCCGCATAAGGAGGATGCGGAGAGGCGCTCGCCCCTCCGGTTCACCCGGGGCAGGTCCGGGAAGTGCTCAGAACGCCGCCTCGTCCAGCTCCATCAGGTCCAGGTCCACGCCCTCGGCCAGCTTGCGCGCGCCGGTGACGCCCGGCAGGACGTTGGCCGCGAAGAACTTCGCCGCCGCGATCTTGCCCGTGTAGAACGGCACGTCCTTGGAGCTTGGAGAGCCTTCGCGGAGGCGTCGGCCAGCTTCTCGGCGGCCACGGCCGCGCCCTTGCAGCAGCAGGTAGCCGACGACCACGTCGCCGGAGGCCATGCAGCAGGCGGGTGGTGTTGAGGCCCGACCTTGTAGATGTTCTTGACGTCCTGCTCGGTCGCGGCGAGGTCGGTCAGCATCAGGCCGACGATGGCCTCCAGCTCCACGGCGGCCTTGGCGAGCTGCTCGCGGGCGCCGGCCAGCTCCTCGCCGCCCGTGCCGAGCGCCAGGAACTTCTTGATCTCCTCGGCGAGCGAGTTCAGCGCCGCGCCCTGGTTGCGGACGATCTTCCGGAAGAAGAAGTCCTGGCCCTGGATCGCGGTGGTGCCCTCGTACAGGGTGTCGATCTTGGCGTCGCGGATGTACTGCTCGATCGGGTACTCCTGCAGGAAGCCGGAGCCGCCGAAGGTCTGCAGCGACTGCGCGAGCTGCTCGTAGCCCTTCTCGGAGCCGTAGCCCTTGACGATCGGCAGGAGCAGGTCGTTCAGCGCGCTGCTCGGCGGAGGCGTCCTCGCCCGCGGCCTCCTTGACCGCGATCTCGTCCTGGACGGACGCGGTGTAGAGCACCAGCGCGCGCATGCCCTCCGCGTACGCCTTCTGCGTCATCAGCGAGCGGCGCACGTCCGGGTGGTGCGTGATGGTGACCTTGGGCGCGGTCTTGTCCATGAAGTTCGCCAGGTCCGGGCCCTGGACGCGCTCCTTGGCGTACTCCAGCGCGTTCAGGTAGCCCGTCGAGAGCGTGGAGATCGCCTTCGTGCCGACCATCATCCGCGCGAACTCGATGATGCGGAACATCTGGCGGATGCCGTCGTGCTTGTCGCCGATCAGCCAGCCCTTGGCCGGGTGACGGTCGCCGAAGGTCATCTCGCAGGTGTTGGAGGCCTTCAGGCCCATCTTGTGCTCGACGTTCGTGGCGTACACGCCGTTGCGCTCGCCCAGCTCGCCGGTCTCGAAGTCGAAGTGGTACTTGGGCACGAGGAAGAGGGAGAGGCCCTTGGTGCCGGGACCGGCGCCCTCGGGACGGGCCAGCACGTAGTGGAGGATGTTCTCCGACATGTCGTGCTCACCGGACGTGATGAAGCGCTTGACGCCCTCGATGTGCCAGGAGCCGTCCTCCTGCTGGACCGCCTTGGTGCGCCCGGCGCCCACGTCGGAGCCGGCGTCCGGCTCGGTGAGCACCATCGTCGAGCCCCACCGCTTCTCGATGGCGATCCGGGCGACCTTCTTCTGGGCGTCGTTGCCCTCCTCGAAGAGGATCGTCGGCGAACGCCGGGCCGGAGGAGTACATCCACACGGCCGGGTTCGCGCCCAGGATCAGCTCCGCGTACGACCAGATCAGCGAGGGCGGAGCGGTCGTGCCGCCGATCTCCTCGGGCAGGCCGAGCCGCCAGTACTCGGAGTCCATGAAGGCCTGGTAGCTCTTCTTGAAGGACGCCGGGACCGGCGCCGTGTTCGTCTCCGGGTCGAAGACCGGCGGGTTGCGGTCGGCGTCCGTGAAGGACTCCGCCAGCTCGTTCTCCGAGAGGCGCGTCAGCTCCTCCAGGATGCTTTTCGCGGTGTCCGTGTCCATCTCCGCGAACGGGCCGGTGCCGTACAGCTTGTCGCGGCCGAGTACTTCGAAGAGGTTGAACTCGATGTCGCGGAGATTCGACTTGTAGTGCCCCATGGCGACGGCTCCGTAGAGAGATCGGCGAGGCACTGTCTCCTCGCGTCCAGCAGCAAAGTAGACACGATGATGCTACCCGTCGGTAATAAGAAGCAACCCCGAGCGGGGTATCTGTGACTCGTTACTCTTTGCGGCATGTACGGATACGGCTCTCACGCGACTCATGCTGACTCCCAGCAGCAGTACGCCCCGCCGCAGCAGCCGATGAACGGCGTGTACGGGCAGCAGCCGCCGCTGTACCCCGAGCCGTCGCCGCCCTCCCTCGCGGACGCGGTGCGTGCCTTCACCACGGGGCAGATGCCCCCCGAGGACTTCCAGCAGGTCTTCGCGACGTCCAAGGTCTACTGCCCGCGCGGCGACAATCCCGGTTTCCTCGCGCTGCACAACACCCAGCAGCCCGTGATCCCGATGTTCACCTCGCTCAAGGAGCTGCGCCGGTACGCGGGCAAGGAGTCCAAGTACTTCGTGATCACCGGCGCCGAGGTCATCGACCTGCTGCCCACCGGCTATGGCTTCGTGCTCGACATGGAGGGTGAGCACCGGATGGTCTTCGACGCGAAGGCGGTCGAGCAGATGGTCGAGTTCGCGATGCGGCGCATGTATGGCTAGGTGGCGTATGGGTTGCTAGGTAGCGCATGGGCTGCTGGGGGGCGCATGGGCTGCGGGGTGGCGTATGGGTTGCTGGGCGGCGCAGGTGTGGCTGGGCGCCATCGCTTCGCGGACGGTTGGTGTCCTTTTGTGTATTTGTGTGCGGTACTGGTTGACGCCCGGAGGGAATGCCCTCCGGGCGTTTGTTGTTGTCCCTGATGGAAAGTTCAATAATAAACCAAACTGAGTGTATGAGATGAGGTACCGACATGCCCGCAGTGACCGTCGAGAACCCGCTGACGCTGCCGCGCGTGGCCGCGCCCGCCGACGCCGTTGCCCGACCCGTGCTCGGCGTCACGACCGCGCCGAGCGGGGTCGAGGGCGAGGGCTTCCCGGTGCGCAGGGCGTTCGCCGGGATCCACCACCGCCACCTCGACCCGTTCATCCTGATGGACCAGATGGGTGAGGTGGACTATCGGCCTGGAGAGCCCAAGGGAACCCCGTGGCATCCTCACCGGGGGTTCGAGACCGTCACGTACATCATTGACGGCACCTTCGTCCACCAGGATTCCCACGGCGGTGGCGGCACCATCACCAATGGGGACACTCAATGGATGACGGCCGGCTCCGGCCTCCTGCACATCGAGAGTCCGCCCGAGTCGCTGGTGATGTCCGGCGGGCTGTTCCACGGGCTTCAGCTCTGGGTCAATCTGCCTGCCAAGGACAAGATGAAGGACCCGCACTATCAGGACATCCGAGGCGGTCAGGTGCAACTCCTGACATCGCTGGACGGTGGCGCGCTGCTCCGGGTGATCGCTGGTGAGCTGGACGGCCACCAGGGACCGGGTACGACGCACACACCGATCACGATGGTCCACGCGACGCTGGCGCCTGGTGCGGAGATCACGCTGCCGTGGCGTGAGGACTTCAACGGCCTTGCGTACGTCCTGGCCGGACGGGGTTCGGTCGGTGCGGAGCGGCATCCCGTACACCTGGGGCAGGCGGCTGTGTTCGGTGCCGGTTCCTCGCTGACGGTACGGGCGGAGGAGAAGCAGGATTCCCACGCGCCGGAGCTGGAAGTCGTCCTCTTGGGCGGTCGGCCGATCGACGAGCCGGTGGCGCACTACGGGCCCTTCGTGATGAACACGCGCGAGGAGCTCCAGCAGGCCTTCGAGGACTTCCAGAAGGGGCGGCTGGGGACCATTCCGGCCGTGCACGGGATGAGTGAGGGCGGGCTGTAGGCCCCCTCGGCGCACGTACACGGGGGAGCTCTGTCCGGGCAGGGCTCCGTCAATCGTGGTCACTCGTGGAGAGGCGATCTTGGGGTGGCCGGTACCCTGGGTGTGTTTCACGTGAAACACACAGCCACGTGAAACACACAGCACAGACCCTGATCCGCGAAGACTGGATGAACGACGATGCATCGGTACAGGTCCCACACCTGCGGCGAGCTCCGCGCCTCTGACGTCGGCACCGACGTCCGGCTGAGTGGCTGGCTGCACAATCGGCGCGACCTGGGCGGCATCCTCTTCATCGATCTGCGCGACCACTACGGCATCACTCAGCTGGTGGCCCGCCCGGGCACGGCCGCGTACGAGGCGCTGGACAAGACCTCCAAGGAGTCGACCGTCCGTGTCGACGGCAAGGTCGTCTCCCGCGGCGCTGAGAACGTGAACCCGGACCTGCCGACCGGCGAGGTCGAGGTAGAGGTGGGTGAGGTCGAGCTGCTCGGCGCGGCGGCTCCCCTTCCCTTCACGATCAACGCCGAGGACGGGGTGAACGAGGAGCGGCGCCTGGAGTACCGCTTCCTGGACCTGCGCCGTGAGCGCATGCACCGCAACATCATGCTGCGTACGGCGGTGATCTCGGCCATCCGCCACAAGATGGCCGCGATGGGCTTCAACGAGATGGCGACGCCGATCCTCACCGCCACCTCCCCCGAGGGCGCCCGCGACTTCGTCGTGCCGTCCCGTCTGAACCCGGGCAGGTTCTACGCCCTCCCGCAGGCCCCGCAGCAGTTCAAGCAGCTGCTGATGATCTCCGGCTTCGACCGCTACTTCCAGATCGCGCCCTGCTTCCGCGACGAGGACGCGCGCGCGGACCGCTCGCCGGGTGAGTTCTACCAGCTCGACGTCGAGATGAGCTTCGTCGAGCAGGAGGATGTGTTCCAGCCGATCGAGAAGCTCATGACGGAACTCTTCGAGGAGTTCGGGGGTGGCCGTCATGTGACGTCCCCGTTCCCGCGCATCCCGTTCCGTGAGGCGATGCTCAAGTACGGCTCCGACAAGCCGGACCTGCGGGCCCAGCTGGAGCTGGCGGACATCACCGACATCTTCGCGGACTCGGAGTTCAAGGCGTTCGCGGGCAAGCACGTCCGCGCCCTGTCGGTGCCGGACACCGCCTCGCAGCCCCGCAAGTTCTTCGACCAGCTCGGGGAGTACGCGGTCGAGCAGGGCGCGAAGGGCCTGGCCTGGGTGCGGGTCACTGAGGACGTTCCCCAGAGCCCTCATGGCCCGGGAGGTTCCCCCACCCTGTCCGGTCCGATCGCGAAGTTCCTGACGGAGGAGAACGTCGCCGAGCTGACCAAGCGTCTCTCCCTGGCGCCCGGCCACGCCGTGTTCTTCGGCGCGGGCGAGTTCGACGAGGTCTCGAAGATCATGGGCGCGGTGCGGGTGGAGGCTGCCAAGCGTGCCGGCCACTTCGCGTCGGACGTCTTCCGCTTCTGCTGGATCGTCGACTTCCCGATGTACGAGAAGGACGAGGACACCGGCAGGATCGACTTCTCGCACAACCCGTTCTCGATGCCGCAGGGCGGTCTGGAGGCCCTTCGGACCCAGGACCCGCTGGACATCCTGGGCTGGCAGTACGACATCGTGTGCAACGGCGTCGAGCTGTCCTCCGGCGCGATCCGGAACCACGAACCCGACATCATGTTCAAGGCGTTCGAGATCGCGGGCTACGACCGTGAGACGGTCGAGCGCGAGTTCTCCGGCATGCTCAAGGCATTCCAGTACGGTGCTCCGCCGCACGGCGGCATCGCGCCCGGCGTCGACCGCATCGTCATGCTGCTGGCCGACGAGCCCAACATCCGCGAGACGATCGCCTTCCCGCTCAACGGCAACGCCCAGGACCTGATGATGGGCGCGCCCACGGAGCTGGACGAGGCGCGGCTGCGGGAGCTGCACCTGTCGGTACGGAAGCCGCAGCCGAAGTAACGGGTTGTAGGGCTCAGGCGGGCTTACGCCGTAGGGCGCGCACGTCGTAGGACTCAGGCAGGGCTCACGTCGTAGGGCTCGCACAGGGCTCATGAGAATGGCTCGTGATGGCTCGGAACTGTCGTCGGTTCCGAGCCATTTCTGTGTCATTACCGTGCCCTTCCCTCCCCTTCTCCCTTCCCATGCCCTGTCCGCATGCAAGTCTCAGGTCCAGGCGGAGACCACGTCCCGCGCTCCCCACACCAGCTGGACTCCGCCGTCGGTCACGGACTCCGTCACCCCGGACAGGGATACCACCGCAAGGCCTGTGGAGCCCGGAGCGAAGCCGGGGATCTGGGCGGCGCCCGTTCGCAGGGCGGTCAGGTCGTGCTGGTCGAACGGCGAGGCCAGCCACTTCACGGAACCAGCGAAGTAGAGGGTGCTCGCCACGGGGGCGCGGTCCGCACCGACCAGATCGATCTCGGGGGAGAACTTCCGGTTCCACCAGCCGCCCACGACCGTGCTGTCCGGCCAGGGGAAGTCCTCGGATGTGGCGGTCAGTTCCAGCGCCTCGCGGATCAGGGGTTCGACGGCCCGTCCGCGCCAGGCGGCCCATCGCCGCTGGACGAGCCGGTACGCGGCCTCGGGCCGGCCCCGCCGCGACAGCTCCTGCGCGGAGCGGAGGGCGGCGAGGTAGAGGCGCAGGTTGCTGTCGGCCACGCGGTAGAGGGCGGGTTTGCCGGGACTCGTGGACAGCGGGGTGTCCGAGGCGAGGACGCGCTTCTCGTCGGTGAGCCGCCACAGCAGAGGGGACAGTGTCCCGGACGGCAGGGCCCCGCTCTGACTCCCGGCCGTCGCCGCGATGTTGGCGTGGGTACGGTCTCCGCTGCCCACTGCCTCCAGTACCCGGCGGGACTGGTCGGGCGCGGGGAACTCGGCCATGAGGGCCGCCTCCGGGACCCCGAAGAGCGGCGAGGCGGGGTCCGCGCATTCCCCCTCGATGAAGTCGAGCGCCGGGGTGCCGTGTGGCCAAGCGCGCAGGATGCCCGGCAGGCCTCCGGAGACGAGGTGCGCGTCGAGGGCGTCCGCCGCGTCCAGCCCCAGCGCGTCCCCGGTCTCCGCCGGGTTGAGCGGGCCGAGGACCAGGCTGTCGGCCCGCCCGTAGAAGGGGCGGTCATACGCGGTGAACCGCTCCATCATGTGCAGGTCACTCCCGAGCAGCAGCAGAAGCACGGGACGGTTGGCCAGCAGCCTGTCCCACGCTGTCTGGAGCGCTCCGTCGAAGACGGGGTCCTGCTCGGCGAGCCAGGGCAGCTCGTCGAGGACGACGATGCTGGGGGAGCCGGGCAGGACGGCGGCAAGGGCCCGGAAGGCGTCGAGCCAGTTCGTGGGGGCGGTCTTCGGTACGAGTTCCGGGTCGGCCGGGAGAGAGGACTCCCTCAGCTCGGCCATGAAATCGGCGATCCCCTCCAAGGGAGAGGCACCCTTGGTCGCGGTGAAGAACACGTACGGCCGCCGCGCCCGGTCACAGAACTCCTGCACGAGCCGCGACTTCCCGACCTGCCGCCGCCCCCTTATGGCGACGGCAAGCCCGGCGCCGTCGGCGGTGACACGGTCGAGCCGCTTACGGAGGAGGGCCAGCTCGGCCCGGCGGCCTACGAAAGGGGTGGGCATGAGCCCTCCTCGGGGCGAAAAACGGAGGAGAAACGGGAGGAGAAAGTACGTAGATGGATTCTACGTAGATGCCATCTACCTGGCTTCCCGTGAGGCCGGGACCGCCGTTCCCAGCAGCTCTCTCCACGTCTTCCGGGCTGGAGCGTCCTCCAGCCCGACCTCCACGAACTGGCACAAGTACGTCGCTGTGTTCCTGTCGAGCGACCGGATTCCCCGGGCCAGCGCTTCGAGTGCGGAGCTGCTCTTCTCACTGTCTCCGTGCACGATCGCGGAGAGCGCTGCCAGCGCCGGCTGCTGGACCACCATCGAGTCGTTCGTGATCTCCGGCAGGTCGTCGGGCCCCAGTACCAGCGGCTGCAGGACCTGGGACCTCCAGGTGCCGATACGGGACTCGAAGGGGCCGGCGGCCCAGATCGCGGTGGACGGGGACCGGCAGACCACGAGCAGCAGCACGGGCAGCTCGTATGTCATGTGGAGATACGCCACGTGGCAGGCCCAGTGCGGCGGCTTGTCGGCGTCCTGCTCGGACTGGAACGCGATGGCCAGGAGAAGATCGTCACCGTCGGACGGCTTGACCTTGAGCACGGTGTCCACCTGGCGCTCCGGCGGTCCGTTCTCTGCCGCTTCGGGGATGAGTACCTCGATGACCGACTGCGTTGGTGGGAGAAGCCGCAGCGCCTCAAAGACGGGTGTGAGGGCCTCTGAGTGGTTCGGGAAAATCCGGTGAGAGGCCTTGTGGGCTGAGGTGACCATGTGTCGCAACCTAGGCGGATCAAGGGCCGGGGTGTCCGGCCGGCAGGGATACGTTCACTCTTTCGGGGACGGACGGAACGTTCAGGGCGTAGCGGCCAGCTCGCACCATACGAACTTGCCGTTTTCGTAGGCGCGTTCGTCCGTGATGATCGAGGTGAACCAGCCCCACTTGTCGGCACACTCCTTCACGAGAGTGAGACCGCGGCCCGATTCGCGGGTGGGGCTCGGGGGCGGGGAGGCGTAGAGCCGGGGGTTCGTGTCCTGGACAGTGATCCGCAGGGTCGGCGCCGACCAGTGGAGCTTCATGGCAGCGGGGCCCTTGGTGTGCTGGATCGCGTTGGTGACCAGTTCCGTCGCCGCGAGTTCGGCGGCTTCGAGGAGGTGGGGGAGGCCGTGCAGGGTGAGGATCAGGCGGAGGACGCGGCGGCAGATCGTGACGGCACGGGGGTCGTTGGGGACGGAGAGGGTGTAGGTCCAGGGTTCGTCGGGTGTGGTGGGCTCGCTGGCCGTGGTGGGTTCGTCGGGTGTGGTGGGTCCCCCGGGTGTGGTGGGTTCCCCGGACATGGTGGGTTCGCTCGCGGGGTTTTCGGATGCGGGCATGCGTGACTCCTTGGCGTGGAGGGGGAGTTGGGCTGCGCTGTGGTCGCGGGCGGTGGCTCTGCCGCGCCCGCCATGGCAGGGCGGTGCGGTGCGCTTCCGGGATCCCGGCGTTCCGCAGCGTGTGCGTCGCATCACTGAAGGTAGGGGTAGATATTTATCCTGCGCAAGCTGTTCGCGTAATCTGGCACACGATCGGGGAGTCCCAACCCCGCCAGGGCACGAGGTTGTTGGAGAAGTGAGAGTCACATGCCGGCGAGGATCCACCCGACCGTCCGTCAGGTTCGTCTGGGCACTGAACTGCGCAGACTCCGGGAGGCTGCTGGTCTGCTCTCTCGCGATGCGGCAGGTTTGCTGGGCGTCAATCCGGCACAGATGAGCCAGTTCGAGGCGGGGAACGTCGGGATCAACGAGGAACGCGTACGGAGGCTGGCGGCTCACTATGCCTGTACGAACGCTGAGTTGATCGAGGCGCTGGTCGAGATGGCGACAGACCGTACTCGGGGGTGGTGGGAAGAGTACCGGGGTGTGCTGCCGCCCGTGTTCTTGGACCTGGCGGAGCTTGAGCATCATGCGACTTTCATCGAGGAGATCTCGACTGCGCACATTCCGGGCCTGTTCCAGACCGAGGAGTACGCACGAGCCGTAATCGCCTACTGGTGCCCGGAACTGCCAGAAAGCGAGCTGGAGCCAAGAGTGGAGCACCGGATGCGCCGCAAGACGCTCCTTGAGAGGTGCCCGTACGAGGTGGTGCTGCACGAGCCGGTACTACGTACGCGTGTCGCAGACCGGCGCGTGGCACGAGCCCAACTCGACTCGCTCCTCACGCAGTCGGAGGCGCCCAACGTCACCGTCCGGGTCATCCCGTTCGAAGTCGACGGTTTCGCCGGGGCCAGCGCGGAGTTGCTGTATGCGGGTGGCAGGGTCTCCGCGTTGGACACGGCTCAACGGGATACTCCGCAAGGGCCCGCCTTCATGGACGCGACAGCGCAACTGCAGGCCATGCGAATGCTTTTTCGTAAGGTGGAGGGGGTGTCTCTCGACCCGGTTCAGTCCCGGGACTACATCCACCGTGTGGCGAAGGAGCTGTAGGGCGTGACTCAGTGGCAGAAGTCGACCTTCTCCAGCGGGAGCGACGGAAACAACTGCGTGGAACTAGCCCTCAGCGGCAGCGAATTGCTCCTCCGCGAAAGCGACTACCCCACCCGAATACTCCCCCTCACCCCCAACGCCCTCGCCGCCCTCCTCCTCGACCTCCAGAGGACGGCGCACCGCTCATGAACAGCAACTACCCCGAGTTCACCGAATCCTTGGCCCTCGTCCTGCGCGATCTCCGTGCCCAGTGCGCCGTACTGCCCGACGTACGCGAGAAGGTCAGCTGCGCCGGGGCCGTGATCGGCTGACATTCAGCAGTTCGTCGAGTTTCTTCAGCCACTGCCCGAGGAGCAGGAGTACGGGTGTGACGTCGTTCAGCCGCGCACGCTGGAGCGACGACATCACAGCTCGGGAGACAACTCGGGAGGCAGGGGCGGTCAGATCTCGGTCGGCTTGATCCCTGCCTCGTGCAGCACCTTCATGTTTTCCCGGCTGAGCTCGGCGAACGCGCCGGTTTCCGCCCTGTGCGCTTCGCCGGAGTGCTCGACCGGTCCGTCACCGAGGAGGACGGCGGGGTCGATCTCAGTCTGGTACACGACGGTGGCGTTGCCCTCCAGGAGGGGCTGCCACACATCACCGACGGGCTGGAGCAGACTCCTGGCGACGCCGCCGGGGTTGCGTACGGTCACCGGCCGTTCCGGCTCGACGAGCCCGAGGCGCGACAGCACCGCGCGGGAGGCCGCGACGCCCGAACCGCAGGACGGCGTGAGTCCCGCGCCCCGTTCGTAGGTGTGGACGAACACCTCGTCGTCCGAGAGGGGCAGTACGAAGGAGAGGTTGGCGCCGATCGGGAAGACGTCCGGTGATCCGGCGACGCGCCGGCCGGTCTCGATCAGCTCCGCCTCGTCGTAGGAGTCGATGACGGTGATCAGATGCGAGTTCGGCACCGCGACCGCCGTCACATGCCGCGACGGGTGAAAGGCGGGAAGCAGCCGGTCCACGTACTCCCCGTGCGCACCCGCCTCCGCCACGATGGGCTCGGCCGGCGTGAAGTCCACGGCGGGCAGCTCCACGGAGACCTGCCGCACCCCGTGCGGCGTACGGCCCCGGTCGCGCACGGTGAACGAGTACGGACCCTGCCGCACGACGACGGACTCGGCCTGGTGGCGGTCCAGCAGGAGGCGACCGGCGCACCGCATGCCGTTCCCGCACAGCAGGGCCTCGGACCCGTCCGGGTTGAAGAACCAGGCCCGCGCGGTGCCGTCGCCGCCGTCGGCCACGAAGTACACCCCGTCACCGCCCAGCCCGCGCCTGCGGTCGCACAGCAGACTGACGGCGCGGGTGAGTTCGTCGGCCGTGGCGAAGTGATCGTGGGGCGTGCCGTCGACGACGAAGATGTCGTTGCGGGACCCGTGGGCCTTGGTGAGCGAGAGAGCAGGCATCAGGTACTTTCCGTCGCGCGGTCCCAGCGGGTCCGGACCGGCTGTCGTTCCATGCTAGCGAAGCTCCTTCGCAGGCCCGGGAGCCCTGAACGGCGAGGTCTCACAGCCGGGCCGCCGCCACGTCGGCGGTGGTGGGGAACTGGGTGAGTTCCTCACTGGACGGTCGTCCCACGGAGTTACGCGGCCTCGCCGCCGAAGCGCTCCTTGTATGCCTCCAGGTCGTCCTCCGTGATCTTCGCGAAGAGGACCGGGGGGACCGTGAAGGGGGTGCCGGCGGGGACGGAGGCCAGGGTGCGTGCCTCGTCCGCTGTCACCCACGTCGCCGTGTCGTCCGCTCAGGTCGAACGCGCCGCGCATGGCCGCCGAGGACGTCGGGATGAAGGGCTCGGAGACCACCGCGTAGAGGTGGATGAGGTTCATCGCCGTACGCAGGGTGAGGGCGGCGCCCTCCGGGTCGGTCTTGATCTCCAGCCAGGGGGCCTTCTCCTCCAGGTAGGAGTTGCCCGGCCGACCACAGGGCGCGCAGCGCGGCGGCGGCCTTGCGGAACTGGAGGGCCTCCATCTGCTCCTCGTACTCGGCGAGGAGGCGGGCGATCTCCTCGCCCAGCTTCGCCTCCGCCTCGCCGGCGCTCGCCGCCCGCGGGGACCTCGTCGCCGAAGCGCTTACGGGAGAAGGACAGGACGCGGTTGACGAAGTTGCCGAGGGTGTCCGCCAGGTCCTTGTTCACCGTGGCCGTGAAGTGCTCCCAGGTGAAGGACGAGTCGTCCGACTCGGGGGCGTTGGCGATCAGGAAGTAGCGCCAGTAGTCGGCGGGCAGGATCTCCAGCGCGTGCGTCGGTGAAGACGCCGCGCTTCTGCGAGGTGGAGAACTTGCCGCCGTAGTACGTCAGCCAGTTGAAGGCCTTGACGTAGTCGACCTTCTTCCACGGCTCGCGGGTGCCCAGCTCGGTGGCCGGGAACATCACCGTGTGGAAGGGGACGTTGTCCTTGCGCCATGAACTGCGTGTAGCGGACGGTCCGTGTCCGACCTCGTACCACCACGACTTCCAGTCGCGGTTCTCCGGGTCCGGGTCCGCCCACTCCTTTGTCGCGCCGATGTACTCGATCGGGGCGTCGAACCAGACGTAGAAGACCTTGCCCTCGGCCGCCAGCTCCGGCCAGGTGTCGGCCGGGACCGGGACGCCCCAGTCCAGGTCACGGGTGATCGCGCGGTCGTGCAGGCCCTCGGTCAGCCACTTGCGGGCGATGGAGGAGGCCAGCGTGCGGCCACTCCTCGCTCGTGCGCCGTCGACCCAGGCCTCGACCTCGTGCTGCGAGCTTCGACTGGAGGAGGAAGAGGTGCTTGGTCTCGCGGACCTCCAGGTCGGTGCTGCCGCTGATCGCCGAGCGGGGGTCGATCAGGTCGGTCGGGTCCAGGACGCGGGTGCAGTTCTCGCACTGGTCGCCGCGGGCCTTGTCGTAGCCGCAGTGCGGGCAGGTGCCCATCGATGTAGCGGTCCGGGAGGAAGCGGCCGTCGGCCGGCGAGTACACCTGGCGGATCGCCCGCTCCTCGATGAAGCCGTTCTCCTTGCAGCTCGGCGGGCGAAGTGCTGGGTGATCTCGCGGTTCTGCGGGGAGGAGCTGCGGCCGAAGTAGTCGAAGGCCAGCTCGAAGCCGTCGTAGACCGCCTTCTGCGCGTCGTGCGCCTGCGCGCAGAACTCGTCGACCGGCAGGCCCGGCTCCTTGGCCGCCAGCTCGGCCGGGGTGCCGTGCTCGTCGGTCGCGCAGATGTAGAGGACGTCGTGGCCGCGCTGGCGCAGGTACCGGGAGTACACGTCCGCCGGGAGCATGGACCCCACCATGTTGCCCAGGTGCTTGATCCCGTTGATGTACGGAAGGGCGCTGGTGATGAGGTGTCGAGCCATCTGCGGGCTGCTCCCAAGTCGATACGTGGGGTGACGGTTGCGCCGGGCTCCGCCTCGGTCTGTCGACCTGTCTTACGAACCTTGAAATCGTAGCCGACATGGGTGGGCCGCCCGCTTCCCGTTTTGAGGGGGAAAGGGCGGCCGACAGGTGGTGGGCTTGGTGGTGGGGGCTGACTGGTGGTGGGCTGCTGGTGGGGCCGACTGGTGGTGGGCTGGGCTGGGCTGGGCTGGGCTTGTGGCGGTGGGCCGGTGGCGGTGGGCCGGTCGTGGCTACGGGCGCCAGTTCGCCAGTACGCCCTCGTAGAGCTCCTCGTCCGTGAGCTCGCGCGGGGTCTCGCCCGCCAGGAAGTGGGCCGTGTTGGGGGTCTTGAGCTTGCGGAGGTAGTCGAAGGCCTTGTTCTCCGGGTCGCCGAAGGCGACGAAAGAGAAGAAGACGGCGGGGTGGTTCTTCGCCGCGTCCGTGAGGGACTGGGTGGCGGGGGTCTTGGTGTCCGGGGCGCCGTCCGTCTGGAAGATCACCAGGGCCGGGTGCCGTGGTGCCGGACTTCTCGTAGTGGGCGACGATCTCCTGGACGGCCGCGTGGTAGCTGGTACGGCCCATGCGGCCGAGGCCCGCGTGGAGGTCGTCGATCTTGTTCTCGTGGTCGCGTGAGGGTGAGCTCGCCGGTGCCGTCGAGTTCCGTGGAGAAGAAGACGACGTGGACCGTGGCCTCGGGGTCGAGGTGGGCGGCGAGGGCGAGGGCCTGCTCGCCGAGGGCCTGGACGGAGCCGTCCTTGTAGTACGGGCGCATGGAGGCGGAGCGGTCGAGGACGAGGTAGACCTTGGCGCGGGTGCCGGTGAGGTCGTGCTTCTTGAGGACGGTGCCGGCTGTTTTGTGCGCCGTGGCAAGGGTGGGGGTGAGGGCAGCGGCGGCGGGCGGGGTGGCCGGGGTGGCCGGGGTGGCCGGGGTGAGCGGGGTGAGCGGGGTCAGTTCGGTGGTAGCCGCTGGTTCGGTGGCGGGCTCTGGTTCGGTGGTAGCCGCTGGTTCGGCGGCAGCCGCCGGTTCAGCGGCAGGCTCTGGTTCGGCGGTAGCCTCCGGCTGGTCTGCCGCCTCGGGGCCGGGCTCGGTGACCGGTGGTGTGGGCTCCGGGGCGGCCTGCTTCACTCTCGGAGTCGGCACCGTCACGTTCACGTTGTCGAAAGCCGCCGAGACCAGGTCGTCGGTGGCGGAGGAGGCTGGCTTGGCTTCGGGCTCGGTCTCGGGCTCGGGTTCGGCCACGGGCTGGCTCTCGGTTTCGGCCACGGCTTCGGGCTCGGTCTCGGGCTCGGGTTCGGCCACGGGCTGGCTCTCGGTTTCGGCCACGGCTACGGGCTCGGTCTCGGGCTCGGGTTCGGCCACGGGCTGGCTCTCAGTTTCGGCCACGGGCTCAGGCTCGGGCTCGGGTGCAGGCGTACGCGCCGTCACCGGCGCTTCGGTCTCGGTGGGGAACGGCGCTGAGACCGAAGCACTGCTGGGGGCCGACGGTTCGGGCGACAGGGCCAGGACCTTCGGCTCCGTCGCCTCCTGCGCAGGCCCGCGCGAGGGTTGCGGCAAGGGCTCGGGGGCAGCCTCCCGCGAGGGCTCCGGCAAGGGCTCGGGCGCAGCCTCCCGGGAGGGCGCTGCCGCGTCGGTGCCGCGCCCCTTGCGTGAGCGGCTGAACGCGTTCCGCAGGAGAGAAAGAATGCCCATGTTGCGCAACCCTTTGCGTGAGGTGAAGCTCGTCGATCCCTGGCCAGGACGGACACGTAAGGTTAGCGGCCGAGGCTGGAGATCTTGGGCCGGGGCGGGCCCTGTGCCCAGCCATCACCGTGCCTCACTGTCAACACCGCCTCGCCCCCTCTCTAATCCCTCTCTCATCTCTCTCTGCTCCCTCCCTCCTCCCTCTCTCAACCTCCCTAGATTCACTGTGCGTTCACCCGCTGGCAGGGTTCTCGAACGCATGCCCCCCTAGCGTCACAGTCATGTCAAGGGCACATCTCGGGGAGATCAAAGTGCGCAAACTGCTGCCGATCATCGGAGCGAACGGAGCGAACGGAGCGAACGGAGCGAGAAGCGCGTCGCATCCTGGCGGGCGGTCCGCCATGACCTGCCGGTTCCGGTGTGGTGACGCCTGCTTCCACGAGGTACCGAACACCAGCACCAATGAATACGTCGGTGACGTCATCGCCACCGCGCTGAGCCGACGGTCCATGATGCGCGCCGCCGCCGTCGTGACCGTGGCAGGCGCCGCCGGTGCCGCCGCTGTCACACCCGCCGCCGCGGAGACCCGCGCGGCCATCCCCGCCACGGCCCCCGCCACAGCCGCCGCCACGGTCGCGAAGAAGAGCAAGGGCGCCCGCGGTCTCCGCTTCACCCCCGTCGCCCCCAACACCACCGACGCCGTGGTCATCCCCGACGGGTACGAACAGAACGTCGTCATCCGCTGGGGCGAGCCCATCCTGCGCGGCGCCCCCGCCTTCGACCCGGAGAACCAGACGGCGAAGGCCCAGGCCGGACAGTTCGGGTACAACTGCGACTTCCTGTCCCTCCTCCCGCTGCCCGGCGAGCACGGCCGGCAGCTCCTCGTCGCGAACCACGAGTACACCGACGAGGTGCTCATGTTCCGCGGTTACGACGAGGCGAACCCGACCCGCGAGCAGGTCGAGACCGCCTGGGCGGCCCACGGCCTGTCCGCGGTCGTCGTCGAGGGCAACGAGCGCACCGGCGCGCTCACCGCCGTACCGCGCCACCACCTCAACCGCCGCGTCACCGTCACCACCGAGTTCACGCTTACCGGCCCCGTCGCCGGGTCGGACCTGGTGAAGACCTCCGCCGACCCGACCGGCACGAAGGTCCGGGGCACTCTCAACAACTGCTCCGGCGGCACCACCCCGTGGGGCACGACCCTGCACGGCGAGGAGAACTTCAACCAGTACTTCGCCCACAGCAGCCGCGCGACGGACAAGCGGTACGGCATCGGCACCGGTGCCAGCGAGCGCCAGTGGGAGAAGTACGACAAGCGCTTCGACGTGGCCCAGGAGCCCAACGAGGTGCACCGTTTCGGCTACGTCGTCGAGTTCGACCCGTACGACCCGACCTCCACGCCCCGCAAGCACACCGCCCTCGGCCGCTTCAAGCACGAGGGCGCGACCGTCCGGCTCACCCGCGACGGCCGTCCGGTCGTCTACACCGGTGACGACGAACGCTTCGACTACTTCTACAAGTTCGTCAGCGGCAAGCGTATGAAGCACGGTCACAGCCGTGCCGTCCGCGAGCACAACATGTCCCTCCTCGACGAGGGCACGCTGTACGTCGCGAAACTCACCGGGGACTCCCCGGCCATCGAGATCGACGGCACCGGCAAGCTGCCGGGCGACGGCGAGTTCGACGGCAGCGGTGAGTGGATCCCGCTGGCCACCGCCACCGCCGACGGTGCCGTCTCGCACGTGGACGGAATGACGGCGGAGGAGGTCTTCGTCTTCACGCGGCTCGCCGGCGACAAGGTGGGCGCCACGAAGATGGACCGCCCCGAGGACATCGAGACCAACCCGGTCACCGGCAAGGTGTACGTCGCCCTGACGAACAACACCGACCGCGGTATCGGGACGAAGCCCAAGGCGGACGAGGCCAACCCGCGCCACGCCAACAAGCACGGCCAGGTCCTGGAGCTCACCGAGCGCCGGAACCGGCCGGAGAGCACCAGGTTCGCCTGGTCGCTGTTCCTCGTCGCGGGCGACCCGAGCGACCCGGCGACGTACTTCGCGGGCTTCCCGAAGGACAAGGTCAGCCCGATCTCCTGCCCGGACAACGTCACCTTCGACCGGTACGGCAACCTGTGGATCGCCACCGACGACGCCAAGCTCGGCTCGCACGACGGGCTGTTCGGCGTCGCCACCCGCGGTGAGCGGCGCGGTGAGCTGAAGCAGTTCCTGACCGTGCCGAACGGCGCCGAGACCTGCGGCCCGATCGTCCAGGACCGCCGCGTCCTCGTCTCCGTCCAGCACCCGGGCGAGATCGACGGCGCCACCGTCGAGAACCCGCTGAGCACCTGGCCCGACGGCCCCGGCAAGTACGTCCGCCCGTCCGTGGTCGCGGTGTGGCGCGCGGACGGCTGCGACATCGGCGTCTGACGGTCTGGTCCGGTCCGGTTCGGTCCGCTCCAGTTCGGTCCGGTTCGGTCTGCTCTGGTCTGCTCTGGTCTGCTCTGGTCCGGTCCGGTTCGGTCCGGTCCGGTTCGGTCCGGTCCGTCGGGTGCCGCCCTGTCGCCGCTCAGCTCCGCTCAGCTCCGCTCCGCCGGTGCAGGGTGAGGTCCACGATGACGGCGTGGTGGTCGGTGCCGTCGAGGTCGAGGAAGCGGGCGCGGTGTGCGGCGAAGTCCCGGGACACCAGGACATGGTCGATCTGGGCGCCGAACCCCAGGGCCGTCCGGGCCGTCAGGGCGGGCCATGTGGGCGTACGGGCCTCTCCGGCGAGCCGGGCGCCGTCGCGGAGGCCGGTGTCGAGGAGGCGGCGGAAGGCGGCGTGGTCCTGGGAGGCGTTGAAGTCCCCGGCGAGGATGGTGGGCGTGTCCCGGTCGGCCGCCGCGTACGCGCGCAGGCGGCCCAGCTCGCGGCGCCAGGTGCCCAGCTGGTCCGGCAACGGCGGCATGGGGTGCGCGAGTTGGAGCCGTATGCGGTGGCCCTGTACGTCGGCGGTGGCGCCGGGCATGCCCATGATGCCGGGCACGCCGTCGGCCT
This sequence comes from uncultured Actinomycetota bacterium, assembly GCA_963711935.1. Taxonomy (GTDB): domain Bacteria; phylum Actinomycetota; class Actinomycetes; order Streptomycetales; family Streptomycetaceae; genus Streptomyces. The sequence goes on along the minus strand of CAVQGD010000028.1, from coordinate 309,142 downwards.
CGGTGAGCGGATGGCGGCTGAGGATGACGGAACCGTCGGAGCCGTAGCCCTCGACGGCCTGCCGGTACGGGTAGGCGCCCTCCCCGCCCTCCTCGCGTTGCCCGCCCTCCCCGCTCTCCCCGCCCTTTCCGAAGGCGTCCTTGAGGGCGGCCGAGCAGGTTTGCTCGCACTCCTGGACGAACACGAGGTCGGGCTTGTGGCGGCGGACGGCGTCGGCGAGCGCGTCGGTGCCCCGCCCGTACTGCACGTTGGAGGTCATCACCCTCAGCTCGGCGATCGGCGGCCCGCTCGTCTCGTCGGTCTTGCCGTACGGCTCGATGAACCACGCGAGTCCGCCGAGTACGACGACGCCCCAGGCCAGCCCGGTACGCCAGCGGGCGAGCGCGGCGAGGAGCAGAGCGAGGGCGGTGGGGGCGAGCAGCCACGGCAGGAAGGCGAGCACCTGGGGGAGGGGGGTGACGCCGTCGACATCGGCCACCCGGTACCCGAGGACCACGCTGACCGCGGCGAGCAGCAACCCGGCGAACCACGAGGCCGCCCTGCGTCCTCCCGGCCGCTTGCCCTCCACCTTCGCCCGCTCAGCCACCACCATGTCCATTTAGACATCATGTCTCTTCAGGCTCCGGTCAGGCTCCGGCGCGTGTCTGTTCCTGAGGGAGAGCCGCCTGAGGCTCTCCGGGGGCCGCCCGCTGCCTCCCGTGCGGGCCGGTGACCCACGCACCCAGCGCCACCGCAGTGCCCAGCACCACCAACAGCCACGTCACCACCCGAAGCGTGGCGGTCAGGGCGTTGTAGACCGCTGCCGCCGCCGCGCGCGACACACCGGACGGCAGATCGGCGAGCGTCATATGGCGGCCCACGGCCACGGCGAGCCCCAGCAGGGCGCCCCCCAGCGCCGTACCGAGCCCCGTCGCGAACAGCGCGCGGCGGCGCCGGGCGGCGACGGCGATGCCCGCCACGGCGAACGCGACGGCCAGCGACGGCAGCCAGAACGCGGTCAGTTCGAGCACGCGGTATCCCTTTCGGAGACGGGCCAGATCCTCGGACGACAGCACGGTGATCTCCGTGTGCTCGACCGGGATACGGTGCGCGAACGGCACGTGGTCGTGCGCGAGTCGCCGTTTCACCTGCGCGGTTACGGGCGCGACGTCGAGCGTCACGGGTCCCTCGCCGCCGCCGCGCACCGCCCGCAGCACCGCGTCGTGCGCGGCCCGGTTCGCCGCGTCCCACGCGGCGCGGTACGCCTCGGTGCGCGTGAAGGACCGCACGGCGTCGTGCGCGAACGCCCGTACCGGCCCGTGCAGCGGCGGTCCCACCCGGTCCTCCCGCAGGAACGCGGCCGTGATCTCGTCCGCGACAGCGTCCGCGATGGCGTTCCGTACGGCCGGGTCAGCGGCCAGCGGAGCCGTCGCCGCCGCGTACCGGGCCGGGTCCCCGATCTCGTACGTCGCCCACGCCGACAGCGCGCCGGGCGGCGCGAGCAGGCAGGCGAGCGCGGTCAGTACGGCCGACAGGGCGCTCCGGACACGTCGAGACACACCTTCAGGCAAGGCCACGGGGCCGCTGTGCGCGAGTGGTCGAGCCGGGGGTGACTGCACATGGGGGCATATGACAAGCCGAACGGGGACGGGGGAGGGTGGGGACGGGGGAGGTCGGGGACAGGGGAGGGCGGCTTACGGCTTGCGGCTTGCGGCTTGCGGCCTGCGGTCACGGCGATCGTCGCTGACCGTCGTCACCTGAGCGGTCTCGGTGACCTGGTCGTCACCTGACCTGGTCGTCACTTGCCCCGGTGTCACTTGACCTGGTCGTCACCTGCCCGCCCTGGTGGCCCGCCGTGTCCTCGTGCGTGTGGTACCGGTAGAAGGCGGCCGTGAAGACGGCTGTCGCGCCCGCCAGTGCCATGACCGAGGAGTGCAGCACACTCGCACCGGTCTGGCTGAAGAGGAAGCCGTAGGCGATGCCGGTGAAGGCGGCCCACGCCAGGGCGCGCGGCTCGCGCTTCAGCCGGGGTGCGACCGTGCGTACGCCGAGGTAGAGCACCGTGAACGCGAGGGCGCTCGCGAAGCCGAAGAGGAGGTTCCAGCCGGTGATGGGCCCGCCCTCGCGGTCGATGGCCGCGGCCCAGTAGCCGTAGACAAGGCCGAGGGACGCGGGCCACGCCCAGCGCGCGGCGAGGTGGGTGCGTTCACTGAAGACATCGGGTTCGTCCGGGGGGCGCCGGAATCCGGCTGGGGGCGTTCCGGTTGTCCCTGGCACAGGTGTCGCGTGAGCCATGAGAGCACTCTCCTCCCTCTCCGTCCCGCTGTCCCGCTTCCAGGGCACACCTCGGGCGGGGGCCTGGCAAGTCGGGATGCGGGGGCTGTCCAGGACTGCGGGGGCTGACCATTCGCACCCGTACCGGTTACCGTGCTGACGTACGTGACTGATGGGGAGGAACGATGTCCGGAACCGTCCTACTGCTCGCCGCTTCGCCCATGGGCAAGGGGCGCCTGGTGGACGCGGCGTCCGTGCTCCCGGTGCTCGCGGCCGTCTCACCGCCGATCCTGGCCAGCACCGAGACGGCCAACGTCGTCGAACTGCACGACCCGCTGGAGCCGCAGGCTGTCCTCACCCGGCTCCGCGCCGCCGCGATCACCCCGGGCCCGCTGACCGTCTTCCTCACCGGCCAGCTCCAGCTCGACCGCCGCCAGCACCTGCCCCACCTCGCCCTCGCCCGCACCACCCCCGCCACGGTCCGCTACACGGCCTTCCCCTGGCACTGGATCCGCGAGGAACTACGCCTGCGCCCCCCGGGTACGACCACACTCATCGCCGACCTGCACGCGGACGCCGAGACCTGGCAGCACCTGCGCACCCTCTCCCTCGACGTGGGCCCGGCCGTCACCGTCCACGGCCGCGTCGCCCCGCCCCCGCCGCGCCGTACGGTGGCGCAGCCGGCGTACATGAAGGCGATAGCGACGATCCTGCGCAGCGGCCACCGCCCTTCGCTGCCCCAGCTCCACCACGAGGCCCTGTCCCGGATCGCGCGCGACGGACAGGGCGCGTACAGCGATGTAGTGCTGTCATGGGAGGCCCCGTCCCCGGCCCCGTCCCCGGCAACCGCCTCCGGGGCCCCCGCCCCCACCGCGCCGAGCCCCGAGCCGCAGCTGGTCCCCGAGCCGCAGGGAGTGCCCGAGTCACCGGCGGCCCCCGCTCCCGTCCCCGACCCCGCTCCTGATCCCCACGCCGCCCTCACCGCCGCAGTCCAGGCCGAGCGCCACGACGAGGCCGACGCGCTCGCCGCACAACATGAACGGGAAGCACTGCGCGCCTACGGCCCCGCCTCCGAGCAGACGCTGCACTGGGCGGAAGTACGGGCGGATCTGGCGATGTTCGCGGGGGACGCCGTGCGCAGTTGCCGTACCTGGCTGGCGGTCGCCACCGCTCGGCTGGCCGCAGGGCAGGCCCCGGACGTGCCCGCCGTCGAGAACGCCGCAGACCGGGCCCACCACCAGTGGGGGTGCATAGACGACGTGGCGTGGGCCCTTGAACTGGGGCCCCCGCTGGCCGAGTTGCGCCACCGGGTGCCGGGCCGCCGCGAGGGCGCGCTCCAGCACGTCCAGCAACACCTGGAAGAACTCCGACGAAACCCGCAGAAGCTGAGCCCGACCCAGCACGTGCCCGGATAGCGAACCGACCGCCGAACCGACCGCGCTGAAGTGTCACATCCTCGCGAGACAAGACCCCGCGGGCCGCGGGCAGGCATCGGCAACGGGCTGTACCGCTCAACTAACACTCGCTGAGCGCACGTTCAGGCCTTCGCCTCGCCCTTCTTGACGGCCGCTATGAGCGCCACCAGCGCCTCCCGGCCCGTAGGGAGGACGATGTCCGGCTCGTCGCTCTCGCGGAGGCGGAGGGTGGTGTCGGGGGCGGAGGCGATGTAGACGCAGGCGGAGGCCTCCTGGCTGTACGACGACTTCTGCCAACAGAGTTCGGGCATGAGAGGGCTCCTCTGTAGGTTCTATAGGTTCTTGATCAGGTGGGCGATGAAGTCGCGCGACTTGGCCGGGTCCAGGGCAGCGGCCGACATGCGGTCCAGTACGAGGTGGTAGCGCTCCAACTGGGCCGGGGAGTCGATGTGTTCACCACCGTGGTCGGTGTCGATCTGGACTGTGCCGAGCTGGCGCACGGGACCGTGGAAGTAGTCGAAGCCCTGGCCCGATGTGTGGAAGGGACCTGCGTCGAAGGGCACCACCCTCAGCGTCACCTGGTCCAGTTCGCTCGTCTCGACGAGATGCGCCAACTGGCCGCGCGTCGTGCCCCGGTCACCGAACCGCATGCGCAGGGCGGCCTCATGGATGATCGCGGTGTACGGAGGCGGCTGCTCGCGGTGCAGTACTTCCTGACGCTTCACCCTGTGCGACACCCGGTGTTCGATCTCGTGCGGCTTGAGCGGCGGGACCGTCTGCGCGAACAGTGCCCGCGCGTGATCTGAAGTCTGGAGCAGGCCGGGGATGTTGATGACGTGGGCCACGCGTACAGCGGTCGCGTGGTGCTCCACTTCCGTCAGGTCCAGCATCCTGGGCGAGAGGATGTCGCGGTACTCCTCCCACCAGCCGCGTCGCCGCTCTCCGGTCATCGCGGCGAGGGCATCGACGAGTTCGCCGTCCGTGCAGTCGTAGTGGCGGGCCAGCGTGCGTACGCGGTCAGCACTCACTCCGTACCGTCCCGCTTCGATGTTGCTGATACGGGACTGAGTGGCTCCCACCAGTGCGGCGGCCTCCGTGGCGGTCAGATCCGCGCGCTCGCGCAGTCTGCGGAGCTCGGTACCGAGGCGGCGCCGACGAGCGGTCAGCAGAGGGCTCGGCTGGGGCATCGGCGGCTTCTCCTAGTCGTACGCATGTTGCAGAGGTCACCCACACGCGGGAATTGGAGACTGCATTCCTCGCATTGCATGGAATGCAGTCCACGTTACGCCCTACGGTGTTCCTCATCCGCTCAACGCCCCCGCCCACAAGCTGGAAGCCGGAAGCCGGAAGCCGTCGAGCGACCCAAATCCCTTCCCCGAAGGAAGCATTCATGGTCACCGTATCGCCGTCACCGACCCCTGCCTGGTCCTATGCCCTGCACCTGCCCCACGACCCGCGCGCCCCGCGCGTCGCCCGTATGACCGTGCGGGCCGTGCTTCCGGCATACGGCCTGGGCGAACTGCTCGACACCACCGAGCTGTTGACCTCCGAGCTGGTCACCAACGCCTACCAGCACACGAAGGGACCCGCCGCCCTGCGGCTACGCGCGCTGGGCGGGCTGGACGGGCTGGACGGCGAGCCCCGGAGCGGGGTACGGGTCACGGTCTGGGACACCGACCCGTTCGTACCCTCGCTGTTCGACAAGCCGCCCGCCCGACGCGGCGCGCTCCGTCCTGTATTGGGTCCTGTACTGGACCAGGCGGAACTGCCGGACGAGCGATCCCTCAGCGGACGCGGCCTGCTCCTCGTGCGAAAGTGGGCCGACCAGTGGGGCGCGCACACGCTGGGTGACGACCTGCTCGGGCGCGGCGGAAAACTGCTCTGGTTCGAACTCCAGGCGCGGCCGGTGCCGGACGTGAAGGTGGCAGCGTGACGGACGCGGCTCGTGACGCGTCTGTCACGGCCGACTACCTTGTACGTCTCGTAGGTGTGGAGCCGGACGCACACCGGGTCGTGCGTCTCTCTCGGCGCTACCGTGGAGACAGCAATACGCCCTGTAGTCAGCGGAGGACTGCGGTGACCATCATGACCGAGCGCCCAGCGGCCATCGAAGGCTCCGGGCACGGAGCCTTCGAAGACATGCTCCGGACCATCGAGGAACTGGACACACCTAACGGCTACAAGGCCGAACTCATCCGGGGGAAGATTGTCGTGTCGCCGTGGGCGAAGCTGCGTTACAAGCGGGTCATGAAGTCCCTGCGGCGGCAGCTGGAGCCTCATGCACCCGAAGGGCATGACGTCGACGTCGCGCCTTTTCTCTTCTCCCTCCCCGGCGTGGAGCGTGCCTTCGGCCCCGACCTGCACGTCGCTGACGAAGCCGCCTTCGACGCCGAAGGGCGCCACGCCGACGGCGTGGCGCTCTCCCTCGTCGCCGAGCTGACCTCCGTCTCCACCAAGGACGCCGACTGGCTGGACAAGCTGGACGCGTACGGACGCGTGGTGCCCGTGTATCTCATCCTCGACATGCAGGCGCAGGAGATCACCGCGTTCTGGGACCCGTCCCCGAAGGGCTACCGCTCCCGCACGACCGTGCCCTTCGGGCAAGCCCTCCACGTACCCGCACCTTTCGACTTCGACCTGGACACGTCGGGGTTCGTCGTCCCCACCGAGAATGCCCACGAGAACGCCCAGAACATCGAGGACGAGAGCGGAGGGCAGGAGACAACGGCCGGACAGGCCTGACGTGACCGACCTTTGGTGGACGGCTTACGACGGTGCCGGCAGCCGTACTCTGAACCATGCGCCCCGGTCGGACGGTTCCAGTGTCACCGAGCCGCCGTGCGCCGCCGCGACGGCCGCGACGATGCTGAGGCCGAGGCCGCTGCCCGAGACCCTGGTCTCCTCGCCGCGGACGAACCGGTCGAAGATCCTGGCCCGCAGCTCGTCCGGCACCCCGGGGCCGTCGTCCGTGACCTCGATGACGCGGCGGCCGTCCTCCGTGCCGAGGCCCAGCGTGGTGGTGGTGCCCTCGGGGGTGTGCACGCGGGCGTTGGTCAGCAGGTTGGCGACTACCTGGTGCAGCCGCAGAGGGTCGCCGGTGACGGTGTGCTCGCCGGGCGCCACGAGCAGCCGTACGCGATGCCCCGGGTGGCAGTCGCGCTCGGCCGCCACCGCGTCGCGGCACAGCCGTGCCAGGTCCACGCGGCGCAGTTCCAGTGGCTGGCCCAGGTCGAGGTGGGACAGGAACACGAGTTCGTCGATCAGGGAGTCCATGCGGCGTACCTCGGTCGCCACCCGGCCGAGCGCGTCCTGCCGCATGAGCTCGTACGAGGGACCGGTGCCGGTCCGGGCGAGTTCGGCGTACCCGGAGATGGTGGTCAGCGGGTTGCGCAGCTCATGTCCGGCGGCGCACAGGAACTCCCGCAGCCGCCGCTCGGACTCCGCCCGCTCCCGGGCCGCGCGGCGCGCGAACTGCCGGGCGCCCACCAGCACGAGGCCGAGCAACGGCAGGGAGACCGCGGCCTCGATCCGGACCAGGCGGTGGACCACCGCCGAGAGCGCGAAGAGCGCACCGAGTACGGCCAGCGTGACGGCCGGCCAGAGGACGACGGTCCGCCGGACCGTGCGGTCCCGGTGAGGTGCGTACGGCCGCTTCCGGGCACCACCGGCGCGGGCAGCACCGGCGCGGGCAGCACCGGCGCGGGCGCCACCGGGGGGCCGTGGCCCGGTGCGCGTACGGGTCATCCGGGGGCCGAGCAGGTTGATGGTGCTGGCCAGTGCGCCACTCAGTCCACTCAGTCCACTCAGTCCCCTCAGTCCCCGCACAGCCGGTATCCCACCCCACGCACGGTACGGATGAGCGTCTGCCCGGAGCTGCCCAGCTTGCGGCGCAGATAGTAGATGTACGTGTCGACGGCGCCGGATCCCTCGTTGCGGTGGTTCCAGACGCGCTCCAGGATCTGCGTGCGGGTCAGCGCCCGGCCGGGGTTCTCCATCAGATAGCGCAGCAGGGCGAACTCGGTGATCGTCAGGTCGATGGGCTCCCCGGCGGACCAGACCTGGTGTGCTTCCGTGTCCAACTGCAGCTCTCCGACGCGCAGTCGGTGCCGTTCGCAGGCGCGGCCGCCGGAGGTGCGGCGCAGCAGGGCGCGGACGCGGGCGGCCACCTCCTTCAGCTCGAACGGCTTGGTGAGGAAGTCGTCGCCGCCCAGGTCGAGGCCGCGCACCCGGTCGTCGACCCGGCCCAGGCCGGTGAGGAACAGCACGGGCACAAAGACGCCCCGCTCGCGCAGCGTCCGGCAGATGTCGAAGCCGCTGACGTCCGGCAGGTTGACGTCCAGGAGCACGAGGTCGGGGCTGTGCCGGGCGACGGCCTCCAGCCCCTGCCGGCCGGTGGCCGCGGCGGTGACCCTGTAGCCGAGGAACTCCAGCGCCATGGTGAGCATGGAGCGCACGCTCTCCTCGTCGTCGACCACGAGGATGCGCGCGGTGCGCGTGGGGGGCGTGGTGGAGCGCGCGTCCGGGAAGGGGGCGGGGGCGGCGGCGGGGGCGGGGGCCGTCGGCAGGGTGGACGGGGCGGATGGGGCGGATGGGGATGTTGGCGCGGGTCGTGTGTGCGGGATGCGGCTGACACTGGGGACAGGCTTGGTCATGTCCTGTTCCTTTGCTGACCGTGACCAATTGAGGACTCAGGTACTCACGGGTACTTGCAGGCTCGTATCGTCACACGTACCCGCAGGTAGGAAAGGGCCCTTGCTCAACTGGCCGCTTCCGGCGCCCGGAACCGGTCCGCCGGGCTCGCTCAGCATCCAGCGTAGACCCGCCGCCGCGAACTTCCCTCTACCGCCCTCGAATTGGACGATTGTCTTCCGTGCCGACCCACTCGGCGGCCATGTCGTCTCGCGTATGTGTGGTGGACATCACCTGTTACGCATATGCCCCTGGCGGTCGGCGTCGGCGGTCGCGCGCCGTGCCCGCGTCGCGCGCTGTGCCCGCGCTGTACCCGCGTCGCGCGCTGTGCCCGTGCCGTACCCGCGTCGCGCGCTGTGCCCGTGCCGTACCCGCGTCGCGCGCTGTGCCCGTGCCGTACTCGCATCCGCCGTACCCGCATCCGCCGTACCCGCCTACGCCACCCGTGGGGACTCTCTGCCCCGCAGGCCCCTTGCGCTGGTGGGCGGTGCCCGGCGGTGTTGCCCTGGGACGAAACGTCACGTTCCCGGGAGGCCCGCCCCATGCACCGTCCGTACCGTGTTCTCACCCTGATGCTCACCGCTGGAGCGCTCGGGGTGGCGGCGGCCTGGCTGAACGGAGGGGAAGAGAGCGTCCCCGAGTCGTACCAGGTGACCAGGAGGACCTCCGCCGCACCGGCGCACCCGGTCGCCCCCGCCCTCACCGGCGCCCGGCTCAAGGGTGCCCTCCTGCGCGCGGACGAGCTCGGCCCGGGCTGGGGGACGACGCAGGGTGCGGCCACCTGGCGGGACGGGCTGCTCAAGGGCAGGGCGGACCGGCCCGAGTGCCAGGAGCTGCTCGACGCCGTGTACGCCGAGGACCTGCTGGGCGAGCCGAGCGGTGCGACGGCGGTCGCGGGGTTCGACGACACCGCATACGGCGCCCAGATGCGGTACCAGGTGGGCGTGTACCGGAAGGACGACGTCGACGCGAGGATCGGTCACGTACGTCAACTCGCCCAGAAATGCCAGCAGTTCACCGTCACTGGGGTCACGGGTCAGGCGTACGACGTGCGGGTCGAAACAGTGCGACTGTCTGGTATCGGCGATGCCTTCCAGGGTCTCCGGATGACCGTCGGCGGCGGAGCGACAGGCGGAGCGACGGGCGAAGTAGCGGGCGAGGAGGGCACGTTGACGCTGGATGTCGCTGCCCTGCGCATCGGGGACGGGGCCGCCCTCCTCACCCACGGCGGGCCCTACGGCGTCGACGGCGAGACCACCCGGCGCGCCGTTGAACTCGGCGCCCGACACCTCCAGGACGCGCTCGCGGGCAAGACCCGCGACAAGCCCAAGCCGACCCGGCAGCCGACCCCGGAGCAGCCTGGGCAGCCGACCCCGGAACAGGCCCAGGAGCCGACCCCGGAACAGCCCCAGGAACAGGCCCAGGAGCCGACCCCGGAACAGCCCCAGGAACAGCCTGAGGAGCCGACCCTGGAACAGCCCCAGGAGCCGACCCTGGAACAGCCCCAGGAACAGCTTCAGGAACAGCCTGAGGAGCCGACCCTGGAACAGCTCCAGGAGCCGACCCCGTAGCGAGGAGCAGGAGCAGGAGCAGGAGTAGGCGAGGGCCTCAGCCCGTCGGGCGCCGCTGCCTTGCGGAGGGTCTCGATACAGGTCGGATACAGGTCGTCAGGGCCTGGTGGAGTGCCCCCCTGCGTCGCGGCCTCGGCGGTCTCGGTGCCCGCGAGTGGGCCGGGCGGTTGGAGAACTTCTACCCCAGCGCATCCGTCAGTGACTGTTCCGCCCAGATCACCTTGCCCTCCGGCAGGAACCGCGTGCCCCACCGCTGGGTGAACTGGGCGATGAGGAACAGGCCACGGCCGCCCTCGTCGGTGGTGCGGGGGTGGCGGAGGTGGGGGGCGGTGGCGCCGCCGTCGAAGACCTCGCAGATCAGGGTGCGTTCGAGGATGAGGCGGAGGCGGATCGGGCCGGTGGCGTGGCGGATGGCGTTGGTGACCAGTTCGCTGACGACCAGTTCGGTGGTGAACGCCAGCTCGTCCAGGCCCCAGGCGCTGAGCTGCCGGGTCGTGGTCTTGCGGGCCTCCGCGACCAGCGCCGGGTCCGGCGGCAGGTCCCAGTACGCCACCCGGTCCGCGGACAGCCGCCGGGTACGGGCCAGGAGCAGCACCACGTCGTCGTACGGAAGATCGGGCACCAGCGCGTCGACCACGGCCTGCGCCCGGCGGTCGAGGCAGGCCGAGGAGACATCCGCCGAGGAGCCCGCCTCCGCGCGTACCTCCTCCGTGCCTGCCTCCACACGGGCCTCCTCCGTGCCCGCCACCGCGCGTACCTCCTCCGCGCCCGCCACCGCACGGTTCTCCGCACGGGCCTCCTCCGTGCCCGCCTCCCCGCGGGACTCCTCCGTGCTCGCCTCCGTGCTCGCCTCCGTGCTCGCCTCCGCGCGTGTCTCCTCCGTCGCCGACTCCGCGAGCGTCCGGCACAGCAGCTCCGGTGTGGCCTCGGCGAGCAGGCCGTCCGTGTAGAGGGCGATCAGCGTTCCCGGCGGCAGGTTCAGGGTGAGGGACTCGAAGGGCGGGCCGTCCACCCCCAGGGGCGGGCCGATCGACAGGCCGTCCGCGAAGGTGACCGTGGAGCCGGGGGCGATCAGCGCGGGCGCCGGATGACCGGCCGAGGCCATCGCGCACTTGCCCGACACCGGGTCGTGGACCACGTACAGACAGCGTGCCCCGACCGTGTGGACGCTTCCCGCGTCCGGGTCGGCGCCCTCCTGCCGGGCGGGCACGGCGACCAGGTCGTCGAGGTGGGCGAGCACCTCGTCCGGCGACAGGTCGAGATCGGCGAGGGTGCGTACGGCGGTGCGCAGGCGCCCCATCGCGGCGGCGGCGTCGATGCCGTGTCCCTCCACCTCGCCGACGACGAGGGCGAGGCGGGCGCCGGAGAGGGGGATGACGTCGTACCAGTCGCCGCCCAGGCCGGTCAGTTCGTCGGCGGGGCGGTAGCGGGCGGCCACGTCCATCGCGTCCTGCACGGGCAGGCGGCGGGGGAGGAGGTTGCGCTGGAGGACCAGGGCCGCGGTGCGTTCGCGTGTGTAGCGGCGGGCGTTGTCGACGCAGAGGGCGGCGCGGGCGACCAGTTCCTCGGCGAGGCTCAGGTCAACGTCGTCGAAGGGGTCCGGGTGGTGCTCGCCCCGGAAGAAGGTGGTGATGCCGAGCGTGATGCCCCGCGCCCGGATCGGCACGATCATCACGGTGTGCAGCCCGAGGTCGAGGAACGTGGCTTCCCGGCCGCTGGGCAGGGTGTCGGACCACTCCTTGGCCAGCGGGTCGAGGCGCGCCCGGTACGAGGAGGCGCCTCCGGCCAGGGTGCGCACCGGGGGCGTGCCCGGCAGATACGAGGCCAGGCCGCCGACTCCGACGACGGCTTCCGGCATGCCCGGGTTCACCGACTGCTGCCCGGCGCGCCGCAGCGGTACGGCGTCAACGCCGCGCACGGGCCCGGGATCGGCGCCCTTCAGGACGGACTCCAGGAGATCCACGGCGACGAAGTCGGCGAGATGGGGCACGGCCACGTCCGCCAGTTCCTGCGCGGTGCGCGCCACATCGAGGGTGCGGCCGATCTGTTCGCCGGCCCAGTCGAGGAGGGCGAGCCGCATCCGGGCGCGGTGGCGTTCGGAGACGTCGACGACCGTGTAGTACACGCCGAGGGGTTTGCCCTGGTCGTCGTCGAGGCGGGTGAACGACAGCATGTGTGCCGTCTCGCGGTGCGGGGCCGAGCGCATCCGGCCCACGTGCTCGTAGCCGGTGACGGATTCGCCGGTCTTCAGGACCTTCCGCATCTGGGCCTCGATCCGCTCGATGGCCAGGCCGGGCTGCACCTCGGCGAGCCGGCGCCCGATCCGCTGGTGCGCGGGGCCGCCGCCGTACCTCTCCAGCGCGGGGTTCGACCACACGAACCGCAGGTCGGTGTCCAGGATCGCTATCCCCACGGGCGACCCTACGACCATCCTCTCCAGCACCTCCCGGCTCATGTCCCAGCCGGGTGCGTCGGCCATGTCGGACAGCAGCACGACGCAGGGGGCGGAACCGTCCCGGTCGGCGGAGGGCCCCTCGGGGGAAGGCCTTTCGGGGGAGGGACTTTCGGGAGATGGCCGGTCGGCGGAGGGCCCTTCGAGGCAGCGCGTCGGTACGATCCGCACCATCATCCGGATTCGGGCGCCGTCGCGGTGGCGTGCGGTGAGGACGCCGGACCAGCCGCCCTTGTCGCGGCACTCCTCGGCCAGCGGAACGAAACGGGCCGCGTCGTCGGGAACCAGCAGCTCGGTGAAGCTCCGGCCCAGCACCTCGGCGGCCGGATACCCGAGGAGCCGCTCGGCGTCCCGGGTCCAGCTCGTCACCGCCCCGTACGCGTCGAGCAGCAGTGGCGCGGCATCGGCCACGTCGAACCGCTGTCGGGTGACATCACTGTCCCTGTCGGTCCCCACGGCGACCCTCTCTGCTCTGAGACGCCCTTGTGTCCCCATTATTCACCTGGCGTGATCGTTGCCCGGCACTCTCGTGACCGGGCATGGCGTTCATGGCTGCCGGTCGGGGGCGCGCGTGGGGAGCGGTTCCTGTCCCAGTGCGGGCTCTGCACGGCCTGGGCGGGCTGTACGGGCTGCGCGGGTTGTACGGGCTGCGCGGGTTGTACGGGTTGTACGGCCCGCGCGGGGGGTTTCAAGGGTTTCAGAGGGAGGCGGTAAGCGCGTCGGGGCCGTGCCGGAAGTCGGGGTCGACCTGGGTGGCCAGGTTCTGGCCGGTGGCCTCGTTGGCCCAGGCGGAGGCGTTGCGGAGGTGGAACTCGACGGCGTGCCGCTGGAAGGCGGCCCAGTCCTTCGTACGGGAGTCGACGGCCGTACGCAGCTGCCGCAGTGTCCCGGTGTTGTGCACCTCCAACTCGCCCTTCTCCCGCCCCTGTTCCTGGGCGCGGATGTAGGAGGACTGTACGCAGTACGCCAGCAGGTCCTCGCCGACGTGCTCCTTCAGGAAGAGCAGGTCGTCCTCGCCGGTGATCTTGTTGCCCACGACGGCGATCGGGATGCCGAACTCGGCGGCGTGGTCGCGGTACTGGCGGTAGACGGAGACACTCTTACGGGTCGGCTCGACGACCAGAAACGTCATGTCGAACCGGGTGAACAGCCCGGAGGCGAACGCGTCGGCACCCGCGGTCATGTCGACGACGACGTACTCGCCGGGACCGTCCACGAGGTGGTTGAGGTACAGCTCGACGGCACCGAGCTTGGAGTGGTAGCAGGCCACGCCGAGATCGCTCTCGTCGAAGGCCCCCGTCACCATCACCGGTACGCCGTCCACGCGCCGCACATGGCGCCCGTGGATCTCGTCGTCACCGAGCAGCCGCAGCAGCCGCGAGCCCCGGCCCGGCGGTGTCGTCTTCGTCATGGCGTCCCGGGACACGATCCGCGGATTGGTCCCGCGCAGGAAGTCCTTGATCTCCCCGGTCCGCGCGCTCAGCGGCGGCGCCCCGAACGCCTCGTCCTCGTCGAGCCCCAGGGCGTACGCGAGGTGCTGGTTGATGTCGCCGTCGATCGCGACGACCGGTACACCGGAGTCGGCCAGGTACCGCGAGAACAGCGCGGACAGGGTCGTCTTGCCGCTGCCGCCCTTACCGACGAAGGCCACGCGCATGGCCGGACACCTCCTCGACCTCAGGGAAAACACCCTTGTTGAAAATGGCTTTCATGAATCCAGCCTCGGGAGGGGCGGTTCCCTTGTCAAATCGCCGCGAGCCCAACGCACCCATTTGGAGGGCGCATTGGGGAAGGCGGGGCGGGATCCCGTGAAGGAGGCGCACCCGTCGGATCTGACAGGAGCCCACCAGATCCCGTCGGATCCGACGGGATCTAATGGGATCTGACGGGATCTGGTGGGGTCTGACGGGATCTGGGGGGTCTGGCCGCGGGAGCTCCCCTCGTGGTCATCGCCGGAGCGGGTATTCCCCATGCGGCGGGGTTGTGGGGGTTGTGGGGAAGGTTTCTGCGCACCATTCTTTCGTTGAAGTTGACAGCATTTTCACAGTGGTCGACGATGTGCGAACGCTGTGGCTCATGTGAAGAGTGAGCCGGGCATTTCTTCGACCTGTTTACCCCTGGCACGGCCCGGCGGCTGCTCTGTGCTGCCTGTCTGTTGTCGTGAGCCATGGGTCTCGTTCACGTAACAAGATGGGGTCCGCATGTCTATAGCGAGACGTGTCACTGCGCGCCGCCTGTTGGGGACGGGCGCGGCTGCGCTCACTCTCACCGCGGTCACGACTGGCGCCGCCTGGGCGCAGGGGGCGTCCGGCGGTGACGGCCAGGGAACTCCCGGCGGTAACGGCTGGGGCACGATGACGTACACAACCGCCGAGGTCGGGGGCGCGGCGAGCGGGACGGACCGTTGCGAGTTCTCCCTCGACGGCGTCAACTTCCAGGCCTCCGTCAGGGTGGACGACCAGAACCTCAAGCCCACCGGCGACGGCAAGGTCCACATCAAGGTCCGCGTGGCCGGTGACGCCACCACCTGCACGACCTCCCTCGCCTCGTACCTGACCCAGGGCGCGACCCACCAGAGCTCGGGCGAGCAGGCCTTCCTCGACTTCGACACGGTCACGGTCAAGCCAGGCCAGACCGACTCGCTCGACATCGCGGTGCCGGACGCGGGCTGCTTCGCGCAGGTCGACCTGTACCGCGGGGCCGTGAAGTTCGACGGCGTGCTTGACGCCAAGGACGGGTTTGAGCACGGTGAGCTGCCCAAGGGGCCGGACCGTCCTGTCATCAAGGAGAAGCTGATCACAGCCTGGAACGGTGGCGCGAAGGGTTGCTCGGCCCCCGAGAACCCGCCGCCGGCCGAGCCGCAGACTCCGGTCGAGACGCCGGAGGAGGAGCCGCCGGCGAAGCCCGAGGAACCGCAGACTCCGCCCACCCCGGAGACCCCGGACACCCCCCTCGCGGAGACCGGTGGCGGCAACGCCATTCCGATCGCCATCGGTGCGGCTGCCCTCCTCGCGGCCGGCGGCGGCATCTTCGTCGTGACCCGGCGCCGGTCGGCGGGCAACCGCGGCTGAGCCGACGCGGCAGGACTGTTCACGACCCCGGGGCCCTGCGGCCCCGGGGTCCCGCGGTTTCTGAACGCGGTTGTTGAACCCAGGTCTTGCAACCCAGGTCTTGCAACCCAGGTCTTGAACACAGGCCTGGGTCGCAGTTCTTGAGCGCGGTTCTTGAACGAAGCCCCGGCGATCCGTCCGTAGGAAAGGTACGGACGGATCGCCGGGGCTTTTCGCTCGGCCAGGATTCCCGGCCAGGATTCCCGGCCAGGATTCTTGGCCGGGATTCTCGGGGTCGCTCGGGCGGGATTCCCGGGGTGGGGCTCTCAGCCCTTCACCGCCGAGTTCGCCACCCCCTGGACGAACCACCGCTGGAAGAAGGCGAAGACCAGCAGGACCGGCAGGACCAGCAGGACACCGAAGGCGAGGATCTGGCCCCACTCCGGGGGCTTTTGGGACTGGAAGACGCTGATCTCCAGGGGGAGGGGACGGACCGCGGGGTCAGAGACCATCAGGACCGGCCACAGGAACGAGCCCCACTGGATGAGGAACGTCAGGATCGCGACCGAGGCGAACGCCGGCTTCGACATCGGCAGGATGATCGCGAAGAACGTACGCCACGGCCCCGCGCCGTCCAGCCGGGCCGCTTCCTCGATGCTCGGCGGGATCGTGCGGAAGAACGTGTGGAACTGGTAGACGGAGAAGGCGTTGGCGATGAAGGGCAGCGCCTGGATGAAGAGGGTGTTGCGCTGGTCGTTGAACATGTAGAACAGCGGGACCGCGACCGACTCGAACGGGATCAGCATCAGCAGCAGTACGAGAGTGAAGACGGCCTCCTGGCCGCGCCACTTCAGCCGTGAAAGCCCGTACGCCGCCATCGAGTTGACGATCAGGCCGCCCGTCACCACCACGAACGCCAGCAGCAGTGAGACGCCCATGAAGCGCCAGAAGTAGCCGGTGCTGTCGGAGTTGAGGCTGCTCAGGACCGCGGAGTAGTTGTCGAAGGACAGATTGGTGGGGAGGAAGCCGGACAGGCCGTTCAGGACCTCGTCCGCCGGCTTGAGGCTGCCCAGGAACAGGTAGAGGGCCGGCAACGCGAAGATGAAGGCCAGGACGCTCAGGACGGCGTAGTCGAGGAAGCGGCGCAGCGGGGTACGGGCCAGGCCCGTGCCGGTGTGTGTACTCATGGTCGGCTCAGTCCTCGTTGTCGGGGCGGACGACGCGGCGCTGGATGAGGGACAGGACCACGACGATCAGGAAGAAGACGACCGTGATCGCGGACGCCAGGCCGATGTTTTTCTGGTCGAAGGCGGTGGTGACGGCCTGGTACATCACGGTGCGGGTGGCGTCCTCGCTGAGGCCGCCCTCTGATGAGGATGTACACCTGGTCGAAGACGCGGAAGGACAGCACCGTGGTGAGCATGGCGACGAAGACCAGAGTGCCGCGGATGCCGGGCAGGGTGACGTGGCGGAACTGCTGCCAGCGGGAGGCCCGGTCCAGCTGCGGCGGCCTCGTAGCGCTCGGTGGGGATCTGCTGGAGGGCGGCCAGCAGGATGACCATCTGGAAGCCGACGCCCTGCCAGACGGACAGCACGATGATCGAGGCCATGCGCGGTGGCCGAGTCGCCGAGCCAGTCGAACGCGCCCCAGTTGCCGAAACTCAGCGTGTCCAGCAGGGAGTTGAGCATGCCCTGCTCGCTGCGGGCGAGGATCAGCCGCCAGATCACGGCGACCAGCGCCATGGGGAAGACGACCGGCATGAAGAAGAAGGAGCGGAAGACGCGCGATGCGCCTTGAGCTTGCGGTTCAGCAGGATCGCCAGGGCCAGGGCGAGGCCGGTCTGGAGCGGGTACGACGACTACGGCGAAGGTCAGGTTGTTCAGCAGCGCCCGCAGGAACGGGCCGGACAGGTCGGGATCGGTGAACAGCCGCCAGTAGTGCTCCACGCCGAAGAAGCTGGGCTCCAGCGGGGAGCCGAGGCGGACGTTGTAGAAGGAGAGGACGACGGCGTAGCCGAACGGGATGCCGACGAACACGATGAGTCCGACGACGGCGGGGGCGGACATGAGCAGTCCGTGCAGCCACTCGCGGTTCTTGCGGGCGGGGCGCGCCGGCGGTGAGGGCTTGACGGAGGTCACGGGTGGGGCCTGCTCCTGGTCAGGAGGCGCGGCCTGCGCGGGTTCGACGGATTTCACGGGGGGTCCTGTTCCCGGCGGGGCGGGCGCGGCGTGCGCCGTGCCCGCCCCGGCCGATGCGTCCGTGCGGTCTACGGGATCTCGTAGCCGGCGTTGTCGGAGAAGTCCTGGTCGATGGCGCTGGCGGCCTTGTCCAGGGCGTTCTTGGGGTCGGCGCCGCCGTAGACGGAGTTCAGGGCCTCGCCGAACTTCGCGGTGACGGTGGGGTATCCGGCGGTCAGCGGGCGGGTGACGGCGACGCAGGACGTGGTGATGTCGGTGTCGCCGCAGGGCTTGGCGAGCTGGTCGGCGAAGAGCTGGAGCGGGCCGCCCTTCTTGTAGAGCGCGCTCGCGGCGAGCGCGGACTTGGTGGCGGGCGGGGCGCCGTTGGCCTTCGTCATCGCGGAGACGTTCTCGTCGCCCAGGAGGTGGTCGAGGAAGGCGCCGGCGGCCTTGGCGTTCTTGGTGCCCGCGCCGATGCCCCAGGCCCATGAACCCTGGCCGGTCTTGGGCCCGTTGCCGAAGTCGGGCAGCGGCAGGACGACGAGGTCGTCACCGAGGGCCTTGCTGTAGTCGGGGTACATCCAGTGGCCGACCCAGCTGAGGGCCGCGCGGCCCTTGGCGAAGGCGTTGCCGTCGGTGTTGGGGTCGACGTACGGTCTTCCAGGACTGGAAGGTCTTCAGGGCCGACACGGCCTTCGGCGAGTCGAGGGCGCCTTCGGCCTTGCCGTCCTTGAGCAGGGACCCGCCGGCCGACCAGACGATCGGGGAGAAGCCGTAGGTGCCCCACTCGGTGGTGAGTCCGTTGTTCTCCTGGAGGTCGAGGACCTTGCCGTCGGAGTCCTTGGCCTCCAGCGCCTTGAGCGCGGCGGTGAACTCGTCGGCCGTCCAGGCGTCGGACAGTCCCTTCGGGTACTTCACCCCGGCCGCGTCCAGCAGCTTCTTGTTGCCGTAGATCCCGAGCCCGGAGTCGTACATGCCCAGGCCGTAGTGCTTGCCGTTGATCTCGCCCTGCGCCTTGCTGGCGTCGGTGGCGTTGTCGAGGGTCTTGGCGGAGACGTACGTCGTCGATCGGGGCGAGCTTGCTGGTGTAGACGAAGTTCGCCATGGTCGGGCCGTCGAACTCCATGACGTCCGGCAGCTTGGAGGCGTCGGTGGTGGTGATGGTCTTGGTGTAGTCGTTGCTCGGGTATCAGCTTCAGGTCGACCTTGATCTTGTTCTGCGAGGAGTTGAAGGACTTCACCGCGTTCTGCAGCGCGGTGGCCTCACTCTTCTGACCCTGGTGGGCCCAGACGCTGATGGTGCCCTTGCCGCTGCCCGCCTCCGCGGAGGTGTCGGTGTCGCCGCCTCCGCCGCAGGCGGCCAGCGCGGCCAGGGGCAGGGTGAGAGCCAGGCCTGTGCAGGCTGTGCGGCGGTACCTTCTGCTGATCGGTCTCATGGTGTGTGCCTCCGTGCTGTGGCGAGGGTTCGCGTCTGAGTGCTGGTTCGGTGCTTCGGTCGCGGTGCGGGTGGGGGAGTGGGGCTCGAGGGGTGCGGTTTACCGCGGTCCGCGCGGGGGGCGGGGCGGTGGTCTCGCGCAGGACGAGACGAATGGGCATCCGTACCTGCTCGGCGGGTGGTTCGGTGCCCGGCTCGTCCAGCTGCCGCAGCAGCAGCCGGGCGGCCTCGGCGCCCTGGTCGGCGATCGGCTGGGCGACGGTGGTCAGGCCCGACCACGTCGGCGAGTTCGTGGTCGTCGAAGCCGACGACCGAGACGTCGTCCGGCACCTTGAGCCGGTGGCGGCGCAGGGCGCGCAGCGCGCCCATCGCCATCTCGTCGGACTGCGCGAACACGGCGGTAGGCGGCCGGGCCACGGCCAGTAGCCGGTCATGGCCCGCTCGCCGCCCTCGACGGTGTAGCCGCCGTCCACCTCCAGGGCCGGATCGTGCCCGATCCCGGCGTCGGCCAGGACGTCCAGGTACCCCTGGCGCCGGTCGATCGGAGTGGTCCAGTGCAGCGGCCCGCTGGCCCCGGAGATCATGCCGATTCGGCGGTGGCCGAGGTTCACCAGATGCCGTACGGCGCATCTCCGCCCCCGCCCGGTCGTCGATGCCGACCGCCGTGAAACCCTCCCGGGCCCCGCCGACGGTGATGGCCAACGGCACACCGAGGGAGCGCAGCACGGCGGCCTCCTCCTCGTCGGGGATCAGCAGGGACAGCACCGCGTCCACGCGCTTGCGCACCGGCAGCCTGGTGAAGAAACGCTTGCGTGCCTCCGGCGATCCCAGGTTGTACAGCAGTACGTCGTACCCGGCGGCACTGAAGATCCGCTCGGCCGCGTCTAGTACGGTGCCGAAGAACCAACGGCCGATGTACGGGACCACGACCCCGATGGTGAAAGTACGCCCGCTCGCCAGACTCGACGCCGAACGCGACGCCGTGTAGCCGAGCCGGGTCGCGACATCCGCGATCTGCGCCCGCACCTCCTCGGACACCCCCGGCCGGCCGCGCAGCGCACGGGACACGGTGGACGCCGAGACCCCGGCGACACGGGCGACGTCGGTGATGCTGACCGTCATGGCGCGCTCCCTCCCCTCGGGTTCACATCGGTGTGCTCTGTGATCGGTGTGATCTGTGGGTGACGTGACCGTAAACCCGCCTCCGCTATTGCGCAAGCGTTTGAGTTCAGATTTACTTGGGGCGGTTCTCAAGAGACCTTCTCGTTATCAAAAGTCAGCGCACGCGTTTGGGCGCTGTGAGCCGACAGGAACTGCGCATGCGATACGCCCCGCCCGGCCTCTGCGTGAACGACTTCGCCCTGCTGCGTGACGACGACGGCACGTACACGGTGCTGCATCTTCAGGGCCCCTGGACCGCCGAGTTCGACCACCTGCGTATGGAGACCTCGTACGGCCGGGCCACCTCCACCGACCTGGTCCACTGGCAGCCGCAGGGCGCCGCCTTCGGCAACGGGCTGCCGGGCCGCTTCGACGCCGCAGGCGGTGTGGACGATGCACCCGATCCGGCTTGGTCCTGGTGACTTCGGGCGGGGTGGCGGTGCCGGTGAGGGAAGCGGTGAGGGAAGCGGTGAGGGAACTGGCGGCTCCGGGCAGGGTGATGGGGCCGGTGGGGGAACTGGCCGTGCGATGGCGATGTTCTACACGGGGATGAGCGGTCTGACGCCGGGCGGCTGGCCGCTCCAGGCCGTCGGACTCGCGTACTCCGACTCGCACCGACGGCACAGGCTGGCGCCGCCACGGCACCAGACCGGTCGTCGAGGCCGACCCGCGCTGGTACCGCACGGGCGAACGGATGGGCTGGCGCGACCCCTTCGTCGTACGGGACGACGAGTCGGACGGCTGGGCCATGGTGGTCTGCGCCAACGACGCGTCCCTGCCGGTGGAGGTCAGCGGCTGCGTGGCCCTGGCCACCTCCGACGACCTGGAG
The DNA here is from genome assembly GCA_963711935.1 of uncultured Actinomycetota bacterium. Taxonomy (GTDB): domain Bacteria; phylum Actinomycetota; class Actinomycetes; order Streptomycetales; family Streptomycetaceae; genus Streptomyces. Next base: position 288,109 of record CAVQGD010000028.1, on the reverse strand, counting down.
CACTGGACGGTCCACCCGCCGCTGATCTCCCCGGGAGACGTCGACGAGTTGGAGTGCCCGGTCCTGGAGCGCCTGGACGACGGGAGTTGGCTGCTGCTCGGCTCCATCGGCGCAGACCCGCGGCTTCGAGGCGTGGACGGCCCCCACCCTGCGCGGCCCGTGGACCCGCCGAGGCCCGCTCGGCCCGACCGGCTCGTACGCCCCGCGCGTCATCGCCGCGCCCGACGGCTCCCGCGTCGTCCTGCACACCGCGCCCCGCCAGGTCGGCCTCACCGACTCCGGGGAGCGCTGCCGTGGGATGCTCGCGCAGCCCAAGTCCCTTGTGGTGGCGGAGGGTTCGGCGCCCCGCCTGGAGTGGTGGCCGGGCCTGGACGCCTGGCTCGGCGAGGAGACGGAGGAGCCGACGCCGCACGCCGTGGGTGACGTCGTGCTGTCCGGCCGCCCTGTGGAAATCACCCTGCGCACCGCCGCCGCCGCGACTGCAACTGCCGCCGCCGCGGCTGCAATTGCCGCCGCAGGTGGTGACCGCCCCGCAGACGGTGACCGCCCCGCTGTCGTCGTCGGCTGCGACGGCAAGAACCTCTGGGTCACCGGCCCCGAGGGCACCCGCCTCGGCGAGACCGTCCTGGCCGAGCCCGCCACGAGCCTGCGTATCCTCACCATCGGCGAGTACGTCGAGGTGTACGCGGATGGGGTGTTCGCGCTGACGACGCTCTGCTACTCGGGCCACGCCGACCCGCTGGACGGCCGTGACGGACGGGCACGTGGACCCGGTGCGGGTCCGCCCGGTCCGGCTGCCGGACCCGGAGCGCGATGACGCGTCGGCGATCTGGCCGGGACCGCCGACGAGCTGAGGTCGCCTTTCGGCTGCTCTTCGGCTCTCCTTCGGCCGCTCTTCGGCCGCACAGACATCGTCGGCAGCCTCGTACGACAACTCGGCCGCCCCGTACGACAACTCGGCCACCTCATACGACAACGTCGGCCTTCAAGACCACAACCAGGTCTCGAAGGCCGACGTCACACAGGAACCCGATTACCGACCCGATGACCCACAGGGGCCCGGGGCGGTGCTGGGGCCCGGTGGCTGAGCACCGGGCCAAAGCTGTGTCTCAGGTGGCGGGGAGCGGGCCCACGGGGATGTCCGAGACAGTGCCGCTGAGGGACTCCGCGGAGCCCTCGGTCAGGACCGGCACGCCATTGGGGCCCGGGGTGAACTTGCCGGTCAGGCCTTCCACGGTGCCAGTGCCGGAGACACCACCGGCGACGTTGTCGAGGTCGGCGTCTGCTATTTCGCGGGTCTCCATACGGGAGGTGTTGCTCATGGTGATGAGCGTCCTTACGTCTCGAGTGATGGGTCGCAATGCATGGCGCACTGCAGCGGGAGCCCCTTGAACGACTCCCGCCACGCGCCAGACTGCCCGCTTGCGTGAGGCGGGGTAAACCAAACGCCTGATCCTTCACACGCTGTACACGCCAGGACACTTCAGGTATCGAAGCGGAAGGCTGGCGTCAGTGTCCTGTCAGCGCTCGCCGTCGGGCGGGAGTGCCTTCAGGGCGCGTAGCAGGGAGTGGAGGGGGGCTGGGGTGGTGGTCAGGATGGTGTGGGGGGCGTCGCTCTCGCGGAGGTGGATGGCGTCCCGGTGGGAGTGGCGGCGATGTAGACGCAGTTGATGCTGTCGCCGCTGTATGTGGACTTCTGCCAGTTGATGGTGGGCATGCTGGGTCCCTCTCAGGTGTCCCGGATGAGGTTGTGGATGAAGACGCGTGATTCGGCGGGGCCGAGCGCACGGGACTCCATCTGATCCAGCACGGAACGGTACTTACTCAACAGCGCCTCGCGTCGAGGAATTCACAGCCGTGATGGGTGTCCAGTTCGATGGTGTCGAGTTGTGGGACCGCGCCTTTGACGTAGTCGAAGCATTGCCCTGTGCCGGGGAAGGTCCGTCCCGAAGGGGATCACCCTGACGGTGACGCTGGGCAGTTCGCTCATCTCGAGCAAGTGCTTGAGCTGGCCACGGGTTACGTCGGGGCCGCCGCAACCCATACGGAGCGCCGTCTCGTGGATGGTCGCCGTGTAGGGGGGCGGGTTCTCACGGTGGAGGACACCCTGTCGCTTGATGCGATACGTGAGGCGGTGCTCGATCTCGTACTGCCGCATGGGCGGTACCACAGCCCGGAAGAGGGCGCGGGCGTGATCGGTGGTCTGCAAGAGCGCTGGGATGTGGAGTACGAGCGCCCGCGCAACGCAGTTGCGTGATGCTCAAGCTCGACAAGATCGACCAGGCGGCGGGAAGCTGCTCGTGGTACTCCTCCCACCAACCACGAGTCCGTCGCCCTGTCATCGCGGCCAGAGCATCGATGAGTTGCTCGTCCAGGCACTCGTACGCGTGTGCCATGGAGCGGACCCGGTCGGCGCTGATGGGTGTTCGGCCAGTCTCGATCATGCTGACGCGTGCTTGGTTGACACCGAGATGTGCGGCGGCACTGGTCGCGTTGAGCCCTGCCTGCTCGCGGAGTTTGCGCAGCTCGGCGCCAACTCGCCGCTGGCGCAGTGTGGGGCTGTTGGTCGGCGGCAAGGTGTCTCCTTTCAGGCCGCAGGACGGCGCATGTATCCCTCACACGGGTGAACGTGGATGCTTTCAGCTTGCTTTGTTGGAAGCATCTAACCACGTGCTCTACGGTGGTCACGTACCGCTCAACTGGCCCCGCCCGTAAGCCGGAAGCGCACCAAGCCAGGCAATGCCGCCGCTCGGCGCCGCCGTTGAGTGTTCCCAAGTCCCGTTCCTCCCCGGAGGTGTTCATGGTCACCGTATCTCCGCCCGAGTCGCCCCTGCCCGGCTTCTCCTTGTCCGCACCCTGGTGCTACGTCCTGCGCCTGCCCCATGATCCCTGTGCCGCCCGCGTCGCCCGGATGACCGTACGGGCCGCGCTCACCAGTCATGGTATGGACGAACTCGTCGATGTCACCGAGCTGTTGACCTCCGAGCTGGTCACCAACGCGTACCAGCACACGACGGGCCCGGCCAGCGTCCGGCTGCGCTCACTCGGGGCAGGCCGCCTCAGGGTCTTCGTGTGGGACAACAACCCCTACATCCCGCCCCCTTTCGACAACCCGACCGGACCCCACCCGGAAACCTCCGTCCCCCAGGACGCCACCACCGGCCGCGGCCTCCTCCTCGTACGGCAGTACGCGGCCGTCTGGGGCGGGTGGCCGCTGGGGGACGGCCGACTGGATCAGGGCGCGGGGAAGCTGATGTGGTTCGAGGTGGGCGGAGCGGGAGGCCAGTGCCAAGGGGAGGCTGCATGATGCCTGCCCTCAGCGAAGGCCAGGAAGGCCGGGCGGTGGGTCGGCGCCGTGTGTGGTCGCCACTACCTGGTCGGCGGAAGTAGTTGGAGTTCATCCGTGGCCAGCTCACCTGTACGCAGCAGCTGTCCCCGCCGGAGATGCTCATCCGTGTCGCCCTCCGTTCCCCCTGGTCGGGCGACTCGAGGCCGGGGAAGAATCGAGTACCGCGATCGTCGGCAAGATCAGCGGATCTCCGCGCTCGTCACTACGGGAGCACAAGCGAAGGACGACCAGAGGCGCCGTGAGGCCGCCGCCACGCGCTCACCCAGTACACGGCCAGGCAGATAGCCGCGTTCGGTCCGGCGCATGCGCCTTCGCGGGACTCCTGCCTCATCCGGCCGTCGGCCCAGGGGTGCCCTGGGTTGATCCAGGCGCCAGAGCCCCTGTCAGTCCTGGAGGAGACGTTCCGCAACGTTTCAGTCGCCGAAAGAAAGCGGAATGATGCCTTTCGGGTGGCGGGGGGCAGCTGGTAAGGAGTGGTGGTGGCTGGTAGTGGCCGGGAGGAAAACCCGGCGTGCTGTCAACCGTTCCGTCACCCCAGGCGTCCCTCCCCTGAAGGACCCGTGTCCCGGCTTTAAGGATCTCCGTGCCCCAGGCTTTTCCCGGCCCGCCGCAAGACGCCACCCCGTCCCCGCAGGCGGTACCGACATCGGCGCAGAGCCCGTCCGAGTCCCGTATACCGGCGGCTGCGCAGACCCCGCCTGACTCCCGTATACCGGCGGAGCCCGCCCCCACCCGACTCCCCCATACCGGCTGTACCGGCTGCACCGCCACCCGTCGGTCACGCCCCCGGCCGATGCCGCTGCCGCTGCCGATGCCGTGCCGATGCCGATGCCGATGGCGACCGGCGCCCCCGCCCGCCCGGCCGCCGGGACCCGTACCTCCTCGCGGTCGCCCTCTTCGCCGCGTACGCGACGGTGTCCGTCGTCCGCTACCAGCACCTGGCGACCATGTCCTGGGACCTGGGCATCTTCGAGCAGGCCGTACGGGCCTACGCCCACCTCCAGGCGCCCATCGTCGACCTCAAGGGCCCAGGGGTCAACGTCCTGGGTGACCACTTCAGCCCGGTCACCGCGCTCCTCGCCCCTCTCTACCGGCTCTTTCCCACCCCGCTCACGCTGCTCGTGGCCCAGGCCGCGCTGTTCGCGCTGTCGGCCGTGCCGGTCACCCGCGCCGCCGCCGGACTGCTGGGCCGCCGCCGCGGGCTCGCGCTCGGCCTCGCCTACGGCCTGTCCTGGGGTGTCCAGCGCGCCGTGGACTTCGACTTCCACGAGATCTGCTTCGCCGTACCGCTGATCGCCTTCTCCTTGGAGGCCCTCTTGGCGCAGCGCTGGCACCGTGCCCTGCTCTGGGCGTTGCCGCTGGTCCTGGTCAAGGAGGACCTCGGGCTGACGGTCGCGGCCCTCGCCCTCGTCGTCGCGCTGCGGTGCCGCCGCAGCGCCGCGCGCACCGTCCCGTACGCCCTCGCCGTGGCGATCGTGGGCGCCGCCGCCACCCTGGTCATCCTCACCCTGGTCATCCCGGCCTTCAACACGGTCGGCGACTACGACTACTGGACCAAGGTCGGCAGCGGCTCCTCCCTCCTCGACGGCGCGGACACCAAACTCCGCACTCTCGCCTGGCTGTTGCTCCCGACGAGTGGCCTCCTGGCCCTGCGTTCCCCGCTGTTCGTCGTCGCGCTGCCCACCCTCGGCTGGCGCTTCCTCTCCGCCGACGAGCACTACTGGGGCACCGACTGGCACTACAGCGCCGTCCTGATGCCGGTCGTCCTCCTCGCCCTCGCCGACGCCCTGGCCCGTGTCCGCGACAGCTCGCGCTCCTGGCTGCGCTCGTACGCGGGCCAGCTGCCCGCCGCCGTCGCCGCGGCCTCGCTCGCCCTCACCGCCGCACTCCCGCTGTACACCCTGACCGAGCCCGCCACCTATCGCACGCCCGCGCACGTCCCCGCCGCCGAGAAGGTGCTGGCGGCCATCCCGGACGGCGCGACCGTCGAGGCCGACATCGGCCCCACCAGCCGCCTGACCTCCCGCTGCCGCGTCTTCTGGCTCGGCAACACCCGCGGCCTCACCCCCGACTACATCGCCCTGGACAACACCGCCGACGAATACCCCGACCCCCAGGCATACGCCCGCCAACTGCACCCCCAGACCCGCTACACGGTCACCGGCACCGCCCGGGGCTACGTCGTCCTGCGGCGCGGGTGACGGGGCATCGCGCCCAGGAGCGCCCGTGAGCGCCAGCCCGTGAGCGCCGGTTCGCGCCGGCTTCACGGGCACGGATGGCGTCGGCAGGCGGCGGGCGCAGTGCCTGCCGGGTCGGGAGTTTCGATACTGAGTTGCAAGGGCGTTGACCCGCCCCCTCGCGATGGGGAGCACCGCGGCTGCGAGGGGCGGGGTCTCTATGGTTGTTTGGTTGTTTCCCGTTCCCTGGTTTCCTCTTCGCTGCCCTTGTGCCACCTGAGCGCGAGTGCTCAGGCCCCAGGGTGGCACACCCCGTGCGGGGCGCATTACAGGAACGGCAGCCCTTCCGAATGCCTTACAGAACGGGGATGACGAAACCGGCGGCGTCGCGCGCCTCGCGCAGTTCCTCTTTCAGGGGCGTTGCCGTCGCGCAGTCAACGCCCCGCTGACAGGTGCTGTCGCACTCGCGTGTGTGTCTGGTGAACGCGCGATAGGCCTTACCCACGCGCTCGATCCGTTCCGTCAGGGACGGCAGGGACGGCTGCCCGGGGTCCGTCGTCATCCCGTCCATGGGTCAACATGCCTTCCCCGCCGCTCTGTCCGGCTTCGCGGGACGCGGAGGTACGGGCGCTCCGGGCGTTCGGGGGTGTCCCTGTCGGCTTTCCAGCCGCGCGGCGGGTGGTGCGCCCAGTGCCCGACAGATGGGAGCGGAAAGGGGTGATTGCCGGCCTGGGCGGGCCGCCTGCGCATCTTTCCGGCCAATGTGTCGAGCACGGGAGGCTGGATATACGCCGGATGAGCACTCTCCCCCATGGTAGGGGGCAGGTAGGGCGCTCCCCAGTGTTCCGGTTCGGGGTCGAAGGGAGGCAGCAACTTCCCTTGCAGCAGGTCCTCTTGCGAGCATCGCCACCATCGGGACCAACGGACGTACAACGGCTGCCCCTTGGCAATCGCCCAAGTGTCCGTCTGCCTGGGCGCCGGGGCGACGTCGGATGCTCTGCGCTTGCCTCGCCCAGGGCACAGAAGCCGCCAGAGCGCGCAGGCGGCAAGCGCCGCGCCGGCGATGGCGCACGCTGTACGGATAGAATCGATCACTGTTCGTAGCTCCTTACTGGCTGCGGACGGTTGCCCTTACCGGCGTTGCCTGCCGGTAAGAGTGTTTGCCGGGACGCGGGCGCCCAGGTGTACGCGCACCTGGGCGCCCGCGGAGGCTCGACGGACTACGACGGGGAGTCCGGAGCCTCTGACCTGTCGCGCGAGGGAACGCGGACGCGCGACAGGGATCCGGGGGCCTCACCCTGGTGAGTGTGAGGCGGAGGGGGGTCAATAGTGAATGTCTGCCGTACGCCTCCGATGGAGACGCGCAGCATGTACCGGCGCCCGTTGTAGAGGCACAGATTTGCAGAACGGTAGGTGCGGTACGAATACCAGCGATCGAAGGCGCGCCGTTCCGCAGTAGTCAATGGCATGCCGCGGACTTCCCTCGCCATTCCGCGGACAGCCTGCGTGCGCGACTCGAAAGGGACTTCCGTCGAGCCGTAGCGCAGTAGGTAAGTCATCGCTCGGTTCCTGTCATCTTCACCTCCGCCCAGACTGTTATGCCTAGTACCTCTGTCCTCACTCCCCACGTGTGCGCCATGGCCTCTACCAGGAGCAGGCCCCTGCCGTCCTCCGCCCAGTCATCTGCTGGCTGAACGGCCGGGGCGCTGCGCCCTCCGCGGTCGCGCACCTCTATGCGGAAGGTGTCGCCGTATCGCTCAATCGCGAGACCTACGGGTCCGCCTGCGTGCTCAACTGCGTTCGTTATCAACTCACTTGTGATGAGTGTCAAAGCGTCGCTCGCAGATTTACAAGCGGCGGAATCGGCCCACTGGTTGAGGAAGCTCTGGCAGTCCTCGCGTGCGAGGGCGGCGGACTCCGGGCCGGTGGGATACTGGTAGCGCGCTACGGCGTTGGGCATGACGGACATCCCCCAGGGGGCGCGAAAGTGCGGAGGGTGCCGCTCCGGTCACGGTGCGGCGCCACGTGTAATGTTGCCCGTCCGGACGGGCAACGTGCAACTTTCCGTGGAAGATCCCCCCATGTGAGTGACCGTCAACTAGCTTGCTCAGCAAGGTTTGCCGACGCAGGGCTACACAAGACGTGCAGGTCAGGCAGGGTGACGGGAGAGGCGAACGTGGGAGCGCGCAAAGAGCCGACAGCGCGTCAAGTCCGGCTGGGTCACGTCCTCCGAGACATGAGGGACCAGGGTGGGCACGGCAAGATGGAAGCCGTTGCAGGAGAGTTGAGATGGTCCAAAGCCAAGCTGTCGCGCATCGAGACAGGTTGGTCCGGCATCTCGGAAGCGGACCTGTTGACGCTCCTCGACAGGTACAAGATCGACAACCGGGCATGGCGCGCGTACCTACTCGACGTGAGGCGCAAGACAGCATCACGCGACGGATGGGAAATCAAGCTGCGTTCCATCGTGTCCGCCCAGTACGCGGACTATGTGGGCATGGAGGAGGACGCGTCGGAGCTCTACAACGCGGAGCCTGTCCTCGTCCCTGGACTCTTGCAAACGTATGACTACGCTGCCGCTGTCCTCGCGCAACACATGCCGGACCTTACGGAGCAGCAACGGGAAGCGCGCCTGGCCATCCGCGAGAAAAGACAGGCGGTATTCAACCGTGCGGAGCCCCTTGTTTTCTGGGGGCTCATCAGTGAAAGCGTCTTCCGGCACGCCATCGGCGGGCCGGACGTCATGGCGGCACAGCTGGACCACCTGCTGGACATGTGCGAGAACTATCCGACAGTGAACATTCAAGTCCTGCCGGAAGCTCACCCCCTGCATGCGGCATTGCACCAACCCTTTGTCATTCTCCAATTCCCTGTCCGGTGGGAACCTGACATCGTCTTCCTTGACGGACTGACCCGTAACAGGTTCCTGGAGGACATCGAGGACGTGCAGGAGTACAGCAGGGTTTTCAGGCGGCTCAATACAGAGGCACCCAACGGCCCTGAATCCATTGAGCTGATCGAGAAATACCGAGAAAACTACCGCAAGGGGAAGAAGTGAAACCAATCATCGAGGACGCGTCGACGCTCACGGGCGCAGTCTGGCGGAAGGCGTCCGCCTCTACGGGCGACGGCAACTGTGTGGAGCTTGCCTCCCTGCCCGGCGGGCACGTTGCCATACGGCACAGCAAAGAGCCCAACGGCCCGGCGCAGGTCTACACCCCCCAGGAGTGGGCCGCTTTCCGTGCAGGGCTCGACGCGGGGGAGTTTGATCACCTCGCCCAGGGCTAGCGGGAAGGAAATGGACTGAGCCGTGAGAAATCAATACTCGAAATCCGAAGCAACTGGCTTCGACTGGTTCAAGTCGTCGTACTCCAGCGGGGACCAGAACTGCCTGGAAGTAGCGAAGGCGCCCGGTGTCGTTCCTGTGCGCGACAGCAAGGATCCTCAGGGACCGGCTCTCGCCCTGTCACTGGGGGCATGGTCCGAGTTCGTCGAGCAGGTGAAGGCCGGCGACTACGACATCTGATACGGAACGTGAAAGAGCGCCCCGCTCACGGCTGGTTGCCGTGAGCGGGGCGCAATGCGTTACGGATTGACGTTCTGCCGCAGGGCGATAACGGCGGTGGCTACGGCCGCGAGGGCCGTGATTCGTTTCTTCGGCCTGTTCGGTTTGTTTGCGGAGTTCTGGAGGGTGGGTCACTGTGACGTCTTGGCCGCCTTCCGTCCCGACACCGGCACCGTGGCCGTCCAGCGCGCGATGCGGGACAAGGGCTGTGAGGTCACCCACTTCTCCGCCATGCTCGACACCCTGGACTCCATCCAGGGGCTGATCATCACCGCCGACGCTTTGCACTGCCGGCGCGAACACGCCTGCTACCCGCACGAACGTGGCGCCTTCTGCTACTTCCCGGTGCTGGGCAAAATGAGTTTCTTGATTGCCACCGCCGCCACACGCTCCGTATCCTTCCGGTCAACGCGTTGACGGAGACGAGTAGCCACGGATCACGTGAGCCAAGAGAGCCGCCGGAAGCTGGGAAGGCGGTCTCGCGCCCCGAGGTGAAGACCCTCCCGAGCGCGGGGAGGAACGACCCCGTCTGGTGGTCCAATGCCCCGCCGGCCGGCCCCCGTCACCGGGCCCGAATGAGGCCGCCACCTGGTGGCGGCGAAAGTGCGGTGGCACCGCGAGTTGCCCTTCTCGCCCGCACTCCCAAGGGATCATGACGATGTCCTTCGGAGGACCGCAATGATCCACAGCCGCGTACACGTCTCCGACCTGCGAGAACACGTCGGCAGTACCGTCACTGTCTGCGGATGGGTGAACACCCTCCGCCTGCAGCGCAAAATGCAGTTCGTCATCGTGCGGGACCACACCGGCCTGGTGCAGGTGACCCACAAGCGCGACGACGGGCCCCTGGAGGCCCAACTCGAAGCCCTCACACCCGAGTCCGCCGTCCGTATCACCGGCCGCGTCGTGGACGCCGCCCAGGTCAAGCTCGGCGGCCTGGAGCTCGTCCCCGAGACGGTTGAGGTCCTGAACCCGGCCGCCACCCCGCTGCCGATCGACGACCACACCGGCTTGGAGCAGCGGTTGGACTGGCGCTTCCTGGACGTGCGCCGCCGTCCCGCCACCCAGCTGATGTTCGCCGTGCAGACCACTCTGGAACAGGGCATGCGCGAGTACGCCTACGCGCAGGGCGCCACCGAGATGCATACCCCCAAGCTCATGGGCACCGCTTCGGAGTCCGGTGCGGAGGTCTTCGCGCTTGGCTACTTCGGCCGCAGCGCCTATCTGGCGCAATCGCCGCAGTTCTTCAAGCAGATGGCGATCGCGGCCGGCGTCGACAAGGTCTTCGAGATCGGGCCGGTCTTCCGCGCCGAGCCGTCGTTCACCTCCCGGCACGCCACCGAGTTCACCGGCGTCGACGTGGAGCTGGCCTGGATCGACGGCGTCGAGGACGTGATGGCGTTCGAGGAGCGGATGCTCGCGCACGCGACCGCCCAGGTCGCCGACGTGCACGGTGAGGCGATCGCCGAGCACTTCGGCGTCGAGGTCACCGTGCCCACGACGCCCTTTCCCCGCCTCACCATGGCCGAGGCACACGAGATCCTGCGCAACGGCGGCTGGGACCCGGCGGGAGTCAAGGAGGACCTGGACCCGGAGGGCGAGCGGAGCATCTCGGCCCACATCAAGGAGGCCACCGGGCACGACTTCGTGTTCCTCACGCACTACCCGGTCGGTATCCGGCCCTTCTACCACATGCGGCCTGCCGACGACCCAAGCGTGACCTTGAGTTTCGACCTGCTGTGGAAGGGCCTGGAGGTCACCACCGGCGCGCAGCGCGAGCACCGCTACGACGTGCTGCTGAAGCAGGCCGCCGAGAAGGGCATGAGCACCGAGCCGCTGCGGGACTACCTGAACGTGTTCCGGTACGGGTGCCCGCCGCACGGCGGCCTGGGCATGGGCCTTGGCCGGGTGCTGATGGTCATGCTCGGCCTGGACTCGATCCGCGAGGCGACCTTCCTGTTCCGCGGGCCGAACCGGCTCACGCCGTAGCCGACCAGTGGATGCGCCCCACAGCACAGGCTGGCGCCTCGTGCCGTGGGGCGCGGTCTCAGTAACGGACGTTGCGCAGGTCGTGCGTCCACGCCTCGGCGGGGTTCTTGTCCCAGTAGGCCCGCAGCGCCAACTCCCGCTCACAGAAGCGTCCTTGGTGGTACAAGCCACCGTGGGAGAGGGTGACGCTCAGGGCGAGCGCCGACTCGGTGGTGACCCAGTGGGGTGTCAGAGCGTGGCTCCACAGCTGGTCTCCGGACCGCATGGTGACGGAGTGGCGATCGGCCGCATCGTGCTCGGGCGGTTCCTCGCCGGTCGTCTCGCCGATGACCGCGGCGTCGGCCGACAGATGCTTGTCGGGGTCGAGGTAACTGTGGAATGTCTTGACGCCGTGGACCTGCCAGACCAGTCCGTGCGAGTTGTCGTTGTGGTACGTCGAGGACACGCCCTCGGTGGACAGGAACAGGATCGGCACCAGTCGCTGCCAGGTGAAGCCCCGGGCGGACAGGTGGGTGCGCCAGGGGATCATGACCTCCTCCTGGAAGCCGCTCAGGAGGTCGTCGTAGAAGCGACTGAGGTGGAAGTGCACCAGCCGGAACGGCCAGGTGACGATCTCTTCGAGCGGGGCGGTGCGGAAGGCGGCGGTGCGGTCCATGCGTACCTGCCAGTCGTCGTCCCCGAGGATCGTGAACCGGGCCTCCTCGTCCTTGCGGACATGGTCCAGGACGGCGACGGCGGGCAGGAACGTGTAGTCGAAAGGCACGTCCAGCGGGAAATTCGGCGGCTGCCGCCAGCGGTGGGTGAAGTCGTCGGGTGTCGTGATCGTCATAGGGCGGTCCCTGGAGTCGTGTGCGTCGTGCCGCCCTCACGCCTGCGCGGCACACGACGCACTGCGTTCGTCGGACGCGGCGGAGGGGCGGCAGATGGCGGCGCAGTCCGGGGTCACCCGGTCCTGTGCCGGAGCGGTCAGGAACTGTCTGATCTCGGCACGGGGCGCGTGGACGCTGACCGACGCCTGGCCGTAGGGGCAGCGCCGTATGCGGCCGTCAGCGGACACGTACGCGGTCGCCGAGCGGCACGACCACCGCTTGCCCCCTGTCGCGGGCAGCTGGAGATCCCGCAGTTCGCCGAGGTATTCCCGGTACCGGTCGGACAGGTTGAAGTAGCGGCCCAGCACGTCGGCGTCGAGATGTTGCTGGACCAGATAGTCCTGCACCGACTTGCCGTCGCGGCGCAGGGCACGCTCGTCGAGGACCACCGGGCTGAACTGGACCTCCACTCCCGCGTCCGATACCAGGCCGGCCAGGTCCCGGCACTCGCTGTCGCTCACCCCCCAGCAGGTGACGTGCAGGATCTTCGTCCCGGTGGTGATCGCGCGCAGCGTGCCGATGCCCGACGCCGCGGTGCGGGTGGTGCGGCCCAGCAGCATCGCGCCTTGTGAGTCGGCGGAGACGGTCACGTTGGCCAGCAGATGCGCCACCGTGGAGAGGGTGACGACCTCGGCCACGGCACGCGCTGAGGTCACCATCGACACCGGCATGCCGAACTGGCGGGCCAGCCGTATGAGTTGCCTGAGCTGCGGGTGGTGGGTCGGTTCGCCGCCGGTCAGGCATACCCCGTCCACGCCCGTCTCCTTCAGCCGGGACAGGGTGCGGGTGTAGGTCGCGGTGTCGAGGAAGCCGTGAGCGCGGTCGGCACGGAAGCAGAACCCGCAGGCTACCTTGCAGTGCCCTGCCGTGGAGATCAGCACTGTACGAACGTGGGTGTTCATTGCACCCCCGTGTTGTCCCACACGGCGATCTCCACGGTGCTCGTGTAGAACGCGCACATCTCGGGGTCCGGGTATCGCCACCGATGAGGGCCTGCTCGTTACGGGACGGGCCGCCACAGATCGCGAGCGCCGGGCAGTTCCCGCACTCGGGGAGGGGAGCGACCTTCTTCGCCACGCCGGTCAGGCTGTCCGGATCGGCTCGCACCTCATCGAGGGTGCGCAGGAACGACGGCTCGGTGAAGTTGATGTCGCACAGGCTGACCCGGTTGCCGGGCAGCAGGGCGGCGTTCAGGCTGCGGTCGCCTTGCATGTGGTCGAACAGCATCGGACGGCGGGTGTCCAGGGCCTGGAAGGCGCGGTCCAGGACGGAGAACAGCATCCCGCCCCGTGCCAGGGCGGCCAGCCGGGCCTCGTACAACTCCCGGGCCAGATCAGCACCGTTGACCTGCCAGCTGCCCGCGGTAGGGATGGGCGTGTTGACGTAGAGGAACTTCAGCCCGAGGTCATCGATGATCCACCGGACGGTCTCGGCGAGGCGTCCGATGTTCGCGGTCGTCGGGGTGAGGTTGCAGCCCACGTGCAGCCCCTCGGCTTCGACAAACCGGGCGACGTTGCGGCGGATCCGGTCGTCCGCGGGCTGCCCGCCGAGCAGCAGGCGGTGCGCGGAGTTGATGCCCGGGGGGCCGTCGATGGAGATGCCGACTCCGTACTCGTACGCCACGAAGTGGTCGAGGGCATCGTCGGTCAGGCGGGCACCGTTGGTGACGACCGTGCGCCGTACCCTCGCCACGTCGTAGCGGTCGGCGAGCGTGTCGGCGAGCCGGTCGCCGTACTGCATGAGGTCGAAGCGGATGGTCGGCTCACCGCCGAACCACTGGAGGGACACCTCTTCCTGCCCGGCGTTCTGCTCGAACAGGAACTCCAGCCCCTCGGAGAGCTCTTCCTTCGTCATGTCCGGCTTGCCGGTGTTGGTGTCGACGAAGCAGTAGGTGCAGGCCATGTTGCAGCGGTCGGTGAGGACCACGCGCAGGCCGCTGATGCGGCAGGGGCTGGCGTCCAGGCCGAGGAATCGAAGACGGTCACGGAGTGCTTCGCGCCGGTCGGCCACGGGGCCGCCGGGGGTGAAGCCGAGCCCTGCGAGGGCTTCATGAGTCGCGGTCGGGGGGACCCCGGCGAGGTCGTGGACCTCGCCGGAGTCGATGAACACACTGTCCAGCGCGACCGGGTCGAGGAGAACCGCTTCCCCGTCCCGCTCGTACTGGAAGTACTTCCCCCACAGCATCCGGGGGACGGCCATGTGGTCAGGCCGCCGTTTCCTCTTCGGTGATCCCGAGTTCGCCCATGACCTCGCGGACCTTCTCCTCGGCGGCGGCCTGGAGCTTCGCCGAGGCCGCCGGGGAGCCGCCGTCGGCGAGGACGATCACCCCGGGCAGCGTCGGGTTCGGCGCGATGACCGTGATGCCGGCCGGGTCGGTACCGATGACCATGACCGCGTCCTTCAGCTCGACCCAGTCGGTCCGCTCCCTGAGGGCCTCGATGATGCGGCCCTGCTTCTCCTGGAAGGAGGCGCGCTCACCCATCCACACACCCGCCTTGGACTTGGAGTCCACGACGTCCGCGTAGATCAGGTGGTCCTTCTTCTCTCGCCTGGCTTGAGGCATGGCTGATCCTTCCTGTGCGCTGGATGTGCTGGAACAACCCCCGGAGACCGGCGGGTACCACCCCGCTCGGGGAGTGCGGGCGGGGCGGCGCTTGGCAGCACTGCGACAACCGGGCACGGGGACAGTGCAGGCCCCCGGGTCGTCAGTCCCGCTGCTCCACGGTGTGCACAGCAGTGGGGTGAGACATGGCTTCGCAGTGACGTGGTGACATCATGCTGACCCAAGAGGTCCTATTCGAGGACTCTGACAGGTCATCAAGAGGACTTAGGCGGGGCCTCGTTGATGTCCGATGGATGTGTTTGCGCCACCATGAGGGCATCGCATGTGGCTCTCTGACGAGAGCTCACCCCGGAGGAAATCCATGGCACGTCCCGCAGGCAACATCAGGCTCAAGGCCGCTCGTCTGGCTGCCGGATACAACTCCCAGCAAGCCTTGGCCGATGCGATCACCAAGGCGGCACCAAGCCTCGGCATCAGGGGTCTGGCTGTCGGCGTCCGGCAGATCCGGCGCTGGGAGTCCGCCTCGCCGCCCTGGCCGCAGCCCGATGTGCACCGGGTCCTGACCCACCTCTTGGGGCAGAGCATGGAAGACCTCGGATTCACACCTCCGTGGGGAAACGCACGGACCCAGCCCAGCACCGCGACCGGCAGCATCCCCCGCGCACCCCTGGCCGGGGCCAGGCTGGCTTCCGTCCCCGCTCAAGGCGGAGCGACAACGCAGCCAGCGAGTGTCGGCAGGGATTTCGAGGCTGTCACCCGCGCGCATCGGCACCTGTACTGGTCCGTCGCTCCTGCCGTGCTGCATCCGGCGATCCTGGAGCATGCCCGTCTGGGGTGCGCTCTCCTCCCGGAGACGGCGGACCCAGTCCGTCAGACCGTCGCTGCCGCACTGGCCGAGTCCTACCTGCTGGCCGGCCGTATCGAGTTCTTCGACCTGCAACAGCCAGGACAGGCTTCAGAGACCCTCCTGCGGGCTCTACAGGCAGCAGGCGAAGCCGACGATCCGCTGCTCGGAGCGGCCATCCTCGCGCACATGGCCTTCATTCCGGGTTGGGCGGACGACCGGGAAGCGGCAGTCGAGCGCATGCTGGCTGCCCGTACCTACGCTCGCCGCGGGCAGGCGTCGGCGGAGTTCTGGGCGTGGCTGGATGCCGTAGAGGCGGAATGTGAGACCCGCTGCGGAGATCCTCACGCAGCCCTGCGCTTGATCCGCCGCGCCGAGGACACACTCTCCGCAGGCTCCGAACATGCCACTCCCGACTGGGTGGACTGGTTCGGCCCTGTCCGCCTGTCCGCGTTCAAAGGCAATACGCAGTTGAAGGCCGGCCACCTGCCGCAGGCTCGCCAGACGCTCCTTGACGTACTCGACGGTCTGCCACCCGAGTCGGACAAACAGCGCACCGTCGTCCTTGGCGACCTCGCTGCGGTCGAAGCCGCGGACGGCAAGCCGGAGGAGGCATGCCGATACGCCATCATGGCCCTCGATCAGTTGGCTATCACCTGGTATGCCACCGGTATGGATCGCATCCGGGAGGTCCGGCGCACGCTTGCCCCCTGGCAGAACGAGCAGTGCGTCCGGAACCTCGATGACCGTCTCTACGACTGGGGCACGACGGTCAGCGCCCTTCAGCGTTGAACTTGGCGATCTTCTCCGGCAGTTCCGTGAGTGAGTCGATGCGCATGGTCGTGATCGCGTTCGCGTCCGGGTCGCGCTGTTGGATCGTGCCCCAGGGGCCGCGCCGGATGAGGGCGGTCAGGAGCCCCGCCTGTACGGCAGGGCGGATGTCGTTGTCGAGCCGGTCACCGACGTAAAGGATCTCGCCAGGCTCGGCAGGCGTTGCCTCGATGACGTGCTCGAAGAACCTCACGTCCGGCTTTGATGCCCCCCAGTCGTCACTGGTGGCGATCATGTCGGAAGGAAGGGCCAGCCCGCGCAGCAGACCACCGGCCCGCACGGTCTGATTCCCGGCGATGCCCACCCACAGCCCTGCTTCACGAAGAGCAGACAGGGCGGGCCGGACGTCCGGGTAGAGGTCCTCCTCGCCAAACCACTCCGGCTTTCCGGCAGCCGCGCGCTTCTCCCGCTCCTCGGTCAGGTCGAACCCGGGCCGGAACTCCTGGAACGTCTCGCGGTAGTCGCGCCCCTGCGCGATGACCGCCCCGAACATCGCCGCGAAGGTATGCCGTGGCACCCCCAGCCAGTCCGCCCACGTCCCGTACTCCCGGGTCTCGTCAACGAGACACTCGCCCACGTCGAATACCGCCGCACGAATCATGCTCCGCAGGTTAGCTAATGCGCGACGGTCAGCCACGGACACGGCCCCCGCCCAAAGGCGGGGGCCGTGCGGTCGGTGGACGGGGCGGGGTCAGGCCGCGGTGTTCCGGTCCCAGTGGTAGAAGCAGTGCGCCATGGCGTCCTTGGGGCTGCGCCAGGTCGCCGGGTCGTACGCGGACACGTACGGGGCGAGCCGCTCGCTGACGCCGCGGAACTCGGGGTGGCTGGTCAGTTTGGCGATGGTGGGAGCGGGGTCGCGTTCGCTCTCGATGAGGTGCAGGTACACATCACCGAACTCGAAGAGACTGCGCCGGGTGACCCCCACGAGGTGGGGCAGCTCGCCGCGGTCGGACTCGGCGAACACCTTCGCGATGTCCGGTGCCGCGCCGGGCGCCATCCGGGCCACGATGAGCGTGTGGTGCATCGGGGACTTCCGTTCGGTTGGTGAGATCGGTCAGTTCAGGGAGGTCGGTCGGGGAGGTCAGTTCAGGGAGGTCGGTCAGGGAGGCCGGTCGGTGAGGTCGGTCGGTTCGAGGTCGGTCAGTTCAGTGAGGTCGGGGTTCGGGCGGGGGCTCAGTCGGCGAGTGCCGCGGTGGCGTTCCGTTTCTCGGCGGCCTGTTCGATCTTGTCGCGGATGAGGGCCAGCTGTGTACGGGAGTTGCGGTTGATGATCTCCGTCATCCCGGCGTCGTCGACGGGCGCGTCCGGCTTCATCGCGAAGTCCTGGATCCAGCGCATCCGGGTGCCCTGCGGGGCGAGCGTCTCGTCGTACTCCCAGGAGATCCTCATGTACTGAAAGGGCCCGGGTTCGACCCGGTGGGCCCGCACGGTACGCGCCGTAGGGTCGACGACGCGCTCGGACACCCAGCTCCACACCCGGCCCTCGTCGTCCGGGTGCATGGTGAGGCGGAACGTGGTGCGGTCGTCCTCGCGTTCGAGCACCTCGACGGAGGCGTACTCGCTGAACAGCCGCGGCCAGTTCTCGAGGTCGTTGGTGATGTCCCAGACGAGGTCCAGCGGCGCGGCGATGGTGATCTCGTTGTCTGTGTGTCCGGCCATGTCACACTCCTGTCGCGAATACGGCGTTCACCGCGGCGAGGAAGTCCGCGGGTGTCCTGCATTTCTCCATCTGCTCCGGCAGACCCCGGCCGTGGCGCCTCTCCAGCTCGGCCACGATGCCCAGCAGGCCGAGGGAGTCCAGGCCGAAGGTGTCCCAGCGGGAGTCGCACTCCTGCTCGAGGACGAGGGGGTCGACGGTCACGCCGGCGGAACTCTTCATCAGCGTGGCCAGTTCCTCGACGGTCACCTGGTAGTCCGCTTGTGGGTCAGTCACTTGTGGGTCGGCCATGCGGTCGGTCATGCGGTCGGTCATGCGGTCAGTCATGTGATCGGTCATGCGGATGTGCTCCTTCAGTTGGGTTCGCTCGGGTTCGCTCGGGTTCGCTAGGGTTCCTTCGGGTTCCTTCGGGTTAATTCGGGTTCATTCGGGTTCACCCGAGGTGGAAACGGCGCCCTGGCGCAGGACGAGCGCCGAGTTCGAAGCCCATGAGTCCTCGGCTGAGGACCAGCGCCGTGCGCAGCTCGGCGGGACGGGCGCGGCCGATCACCAGGTCGAGGTCGTGGCAGACGTCGAAGACGTTGGGGGTGGGCGGGATCAGGCCGTGCTCCATGGCGAGCACCGCGGCCGCCACGTCCAGCACGGGCGCCGCGCAGTAGGCGCGGCCCGATACCCGTCTTGGGTGCGGTGACGGGCACGCGCTGCGCCGTGCGCGCCGAGGGCGTCGGCGATGGCCAGCGCCTCGGCCCGGTCCGCCTCCGGTACGCCGAGGGCGTCGGCGAACACCACGTCGATCTCCTCGGGGGCGCAGCCGGCCTCCTCCAGCGCGCCGCCGATCGGCCCGGGCCAGCCCGTCCCGGGACTCCTCCCAGCGGGAGGCGCCGGTGAACGTCGCCGCGTGCCCGGCCACCGTCGGCCCGTACGCTTCGCCCCGCGTTCCCGGGCCGCCGCGCTCGTCCTCCACGACGAGCATGGCGCCGCCTTCGGCGGGCACGAACCCGCAGGCGGCGGCGGTGAAGGGACGGTAGGCGCGCGTCGGGTCGTCGCGGTGCTCAGCTCCGGGTAGCCGAGCTGGCAGACGATCGAGTACGGGGCCAGCGGTGCCTCGGCCGCGCCGACGACGACCGCGTCGGTGCCGCGCCGTACGGCCCGGGCGGCGTGGGCGAGGGCGTCCAGGCCGCCGGCCTCGTCGCCGGCCACGACACCGCAGGGGCCCTTGAAGCCGCTGCGGATGGAGATCTGGCCGGTGCTGGCCGCGTAGAACCAGGCGATGGACTGGTACGGGCCGACGTAGCCGCGGCCCCTGCCCCCACAGCTGCTGCAGCTCGCGCTGGCCGAACTCGCCGCCGCCGGATCCGGCGGCGGTGACCACGCCCACGGAGAACGGCGACGTCGGCGTCGGCGCGGCCGAGCCGGGCGTCGTCCAGGGCGAGGTCGGCCGCGGCCAGCGCGAAGTGCGTGAACCGGTCGGTCTGGACGAGGTAGCGCTCCTCGATCAGCGCGGCCGGCGTCGAAGCCCCGTACCTCGCCCGCGACCCGCAGCGGCAGGTGCTCGCAGCCCTCGCGGGTGATCCGGTCGAGGACGCTGATGCCGTCCCTGACCGTCTTCCAGAAGGCGTCGGTGCCGACTCCGTTGGGGGCGACCACACCGATGCCGGTGACGACCGCACGCCGTGGCCTCCGGGTCGCTCATCGTGTCCTCCCTCTCGGCCTGGTCAGGACCACCGCGGACTGGAACCCGCCGAAGCCGCTGCCCACTGAGAGCACGTTGCGCAGCTTCCGCTCGCGTGCGACGCGCGGCACGTAGTCCAGGTCGCACTCGGGGTCCGGGGTCTCGTAGTTCGCCGTCGGCGGCACCACCTGGTGCGCCAGGGCCAGCACGCAGGCGACGAGCTCGATCGCGCCGATCGCGCCCGAGCGAGTGGCCCACCATGGACTTGATGGAGCTCATCGGCGTCTCGTAGGCGTGCTCGCCCAGCGACGCGCTTGACGGCGGCGGTCTCGTGCCGGTCGTTCTGCTTGGTGCCCGAGCCGTGCGCGTTGATGTAGTCGATGCCGGTGGCGTCGATCCGGGCGTGGTCGAGCGCGGTGTCGATGGCCCGCGCCATCTCCAGGCCCTCCTTGGTCAGACCGGTCATGTGGTAGGCGTTGCCGAAGGTGGCGTAGCCGCCGATCTCGCAGTACACGTGCGCGCCGCGGGCCCGGGCGTGCTCGAGCTCCTCCAGGACGAGGACGGCGCCGCCCTCGCCCATGACGAACCCGTCGCGGTTGGCGTCGAAGGGCCGGGAGGCGTGGGCGGGGTCGTCGTTGTTCGGCGAGGTCGCCTTGATGGCGTCGAAGCAGGCCATGGTGATCGGGCGAGATCGGCGAGTCCGACGCGCCCGCTATGCAGACGTCGGCCCGGCCCTCCTCGATGGCGTGGAAGGCGTACCCGACCGCGTCGAGCCCGGAGGTGCAGCCCGGTGGAGACGGTCTGCACCGGGCCGTGGGCCCCGAACTCGCTCGGCCACCGCCGAGGCGAGCGTGCTGGGCGAGAACGCCCGGTGCAGATGCGGGCCCGCCCGCCGGTGGTCCACGTCCCAGCGCGGTGCCGCGCTCGCTGACCAGGACGTAGTCGTGCTCCAGGCGGGTGGTGCCGCCCGACCGCGGTGCCCAGCGAGACACCCGACCCGCCAGGGGTCCTCCTCCCGCAGGTCGAGGCCCGGCGTCGCGGACTGCTTCGCGCGGCGGCGACCAGCGCGAACTGGATGTACCGGTCGCACGCGCCGCGTCGTGCTCCGCGTCCAGGCCGTGCGCCGCCGGATCGAAGTCGCACTCGGCGGCTATCCGCGAGCGCAGCCCCGCCGGGTCGAAGCAGCGTGATGCCCGCGCGTCGCCGTACGCCCGTGGGACAGCAGGTCCCAGAACGCGCGGGACGCCGATGCCGCCCGGGGCGACGACGCCTATGCCGGTGACCGCCACCCGCCGGGTCATGACGTGGCCCCGGCGCGTTCGGGCTCCGCCGTGCCTGCGCCGCTGGTGCCGCCTGTGCTGCTTGCTCCGCGTGCTCGTGCCGCCGAGCTGCTTGCGCGCCTGTGCTGCCTTGTGCTGCTGTGTCGCTGTCCGCTTTCGCTGCCTCGGTGTCGACGTGACCGAGCTCCGGTCGGGGGCCAGCGGGCCCAGGTGGAAGACCAGGCGTGCCTCCGCTGTCGCCGACGTTGCGGAAGCGGTGCCGCACGTACGGCGGGATCAGCAGCCCCTGCTCGGGACCTGAGGGGGTGCGGCTCACCGTCCAGGTCCACTTCGAGGGCGCCGTCGGTGACGTACACGAACTCCTCGGAGTACGGGTGGTAGTGCTCGCCGATGCGCTCGCCGGGCTGCACGATGGCCACGCCCATGAATCCGCTGGTCGACCCCGCCGTGGAGGGAGTGAGCAGGGCGCGGAGGTCGCCGCCGCGCCGGCGGTTGGGCGCGATGTCCGCGAGGTCGACGATGCGCGTGTGCTGGTCTGTCATCTGGGTTCCTCCGTGGATACCCCCGGCTTCAGCTGGGGGAGAAGTCAAGTCGGTCACTCCGGAAACGGTCGGACGGGCGGTCAGTCGGACGGTCGGTCAGCCGGGCGGTCAGTTGGGCGGTCAGTTGGTCGGTCGGGCGGTCAGTCGGGCAGGCGGTCCTGGTCGCGAGGTCAGGGCCCGGTGGTCGGGCGGTCCGGTTCGTGGGGAAGGTGGTCGGAGGCCGGGCGGTCCGGTTCGTGGGGAAGGTGGTCGGGTGGCTCGGGTCACGAGGCCGGTGCCCGGCGGTCGGTGAGGGGCCGCATCCGGGCGTGCCCGAGGAGCTGCAGCCGCGCCCGGTCGTCCGTGAGGGGCCAGTCGAAGCCGAGCGCGTCCGCGTCCAGCAGACGCCTGGCCCCGGCGATGGCGGCGGACTCGCGCAGGGCCAGTACGGGGCCGGGCACATGGTCCGGTTCGCCCTCCACGTCGACGAGCCGGACCACGATGTTGTCGCGGTGGAAGACGGTGCAGGCGAGGACCGGACCGTCCAGGTCGCCCGCGACGGCCTCGTCCTGCCGCGCCAGCAGCCGGGCCAGCTCCTGTCCGGCCCCGGGCCTGGCCGGGTAGTACAGCGCACACCGCTGAACGTGCGGGCCCTCCCCGCGTCCGGACGCCACGTGATGCACGGCAGGCATCGCGGCCCGGGTGAAGAACCGCCGGGCGGCCTGGGGATCGCGGAGGTCTCTGGCCTGCTCCAGGTGGGGGTCGATGGCCTCCTCGACGGCGCGCACCTCGGGCTGCCGGGCGACATGACGCAGGGCGGCCTGCAGATCACCCTGCACCTCGACCGCCCGGACGACCCGGTTGCCGTACAGGAACAGGGAGGTACGGCGCAGCCGGGTGGCCTCGTCCACGCGGGCCTGAGGTGAGGTGTAGCCGGAGAGGATCTCCGCGACCTCGGCCTCGCTGCCGGGCTGGACGGTGAAGGTCAGGGCGTGCCGGACGGTGTTGTCGCCCACGCGGGGCGCGGGCTGCAGCCGTCGCCGGGCCGGCCGGTGCGCGCGCGAATCGGTGCTGTCGGCGGAGGAGTTGCCGTAAGCGGAGGTGTTGCCGTAGGCAGAGCTGTTGCTGTCGGCGGAGGAGTTGCCGTAAGCGGAGGTGTTGCCGTACGCAGAGCTGTTGCCGTAGGCGGAGGCGTTGCCGTAGGCGGAGGCGTTGCCGTCGGCAGGGGCGTTGCCGTCGGCGGAGGTGTTGCCGCAGGTTTCCCGCAGGACGGTGTACCGCATCGAACGGTTGTCGCGGACACAGCCCTCCAGGGGTTTGACGGTCTCCAGGTGCTCCTCGCTGTTGACCCAGGCGAGGAAGGGCGGTGCGCTCTCCCATTCGCTGGTGATGAGCCATTGGGTGGGGTTCTCGATGGACTGGCAGAGCTGGTCGCTGATGTGTCCCGGTACGGCGGCGACGTCGGCGCACATGCGCTCGTAGGCGTTCAGGAGCTCCTGCTGGGTTCCGTCATGGATGTCCAGCATCAGGACGACCCGCACTCTGGACCCGTCGAACGCTGTGGTGGAGACACCACCGGGGACCGTCGACGTGTCTGTCGCCGTGTCTGTCGCCGTGTCTGTCGACGCGGCTGTCGACCTGTCTGTCGGCACGGCTGTCGGCACGGCTGTCGACCTGTCTGTCGACGTGGCTGTCGGCACGGTTGGGGAAACCGCCATCCGGCACACCTCTTCCTTGTGAAACGGGGGAGTCGTGAAACGGGGGCGTCGGGCGCGTTGGCTCGATCGTGTGCCGTGCCGGACGGCACCGCGAACCGGGTGAGGTATGCGGGTGAAGTGTGAGACGCCCCCTGCTTTGCCGGGCATGCATGGGGGCCCCGGTCCGCATGGACGGCCCGGTCGTATCCGGCCGGGCAGGCGGACCCCACGCGCTGGAGGCGAGTGATGAAAGAAGAAGCCGATCACGTCGATCACCAGGTCCCGGTCCTCATCGTCGGCGGTTCCCTGGTCGGCCTGTCGACCTCGCTGTTCCTGGGCCGACTGGGCGTACGGCACATGCTGGTGGAGCGGCACTCCGGCACCGTCCATCCATCCCCGCGGCCGCGGCAACAACGTCCGCACGATGGAGCTGTTCCGGGTGGCCGGGCGCCGAGCCGGCGATCCGGCAGGCCGCCGAAACCCTCGCCGACAACCACGGCATCCTGCAGACGCCGACCCTGGTCGGCGACGCGGGCGAGTGGCTGTTCAAGGAGATCGACCCGGGCGGCGGGCTGGCCCGCTTCAGCCCCAGCTCCTGGTGTCTGTGCAGCCAGAACGACCTGGAACCGGTCCTGATCGACCGCGCCGCGGAGCTCGGCGGCGATCTGCGGTTCTCCACCGAACTGATGTCGTTCGACGCACGACTCCACCGGGGTCACGGCGGTGGCCAAGAGCCGGGAGACGGGCGAGCACACCACGCATCCGCGCCGACTACCTCATCGCCGCCGACGGTCCCCGCAGCCCCGTCCGTGAACAGCTCGGCATCGGCCAGAGCGGGCCGGGCGACCTCTTCCACAACGTCAGCATCGACCTTCCGCTCCCGCCGTCTCGCCGACGTCGTGGGCGACCGGCGCTTCATCGTCTGCTACCTCACCCGCCCGGACGCCGACGGCGCCCTGCTGCCGGTGGACAACCGCGAGCACTGGGTCTTCCACGCCCCCTGGCACCCCGAGCACGGCGAGACGCTGGAGGACTTCACCGACGAGCGGTGCGCCGAGCACATCCGCCGCGCGGTCGGCGGACAGGGACCTCGATGTCGAGATCACCGGCAAGGCCCCCTGGCACGCCGCCCAGCGTGTCGCCCGCCGCTACCGGGCGGGACGGGTCTTCCTCGCCGGCGACTCGGCCCACGAGATGTCCCCCACCGGGGCCTTCGGCTCCAACACCGGTATCCAGGACGCGCACAACCTCGCCTGGAAGCTGGCCGCGGTCCTCGGCGGCTGGGCGGGCGAGGGGCTGCTGGACACGTACGACACCGAGCGCCGCCCGGTGGCGGAGGCGACCAGCGCCCGCGCCGCCGCCCGGTCGGTCGAGCACAGCCACCCCGGCTTCGCCCCGCCGCCCGGTGTGGGGGGCGGCCGTCGGGGCGGCATCCTCAACGTGGCCCTCGGCTACCGGTACCCGAACGGTGCCGTCGTGGGCGCGCCCCCCGCGGCCCCGGTCGTCCCCGCGGCCCTGAACCTGACGGGCGAACCCGGCACCAGGGCACCCCACCTGTGGGTACGGCACCACGGTGAGCGCCTCTCCACACTCGACCTCTACGAACGGTCGATGGTCCTGCTCAGCGACGCCGCCCCCGGTGCCGCCCCCGGTGCCCACGCCCACGCCGGTGCCGACGTCTCCACAGGCGCCGATGCCCACGCTGATGCCTCTGCCGACGCCTCCGTCGGCACGAGGGGATGGCACGAGGCCGCCACCCGCCTCGCCGGGGAGCTGTACGTCCCGCTGATCTCGTACCGGCTGGGCACCGGCCCCGACGCCAACCTGGTCCCCGAGGACGACGCGGACTGGTCCGGCCGCCATGGCACGCAGCCCGGGGGAGCCGTACTCGTCCGGCCGGACGGGTTCGTCGCCTGGCGCTCACCGGGCCCGGTCCCGGATGCCGAATCGGTGCTGCGGGAGGTCCTGACGACGATGCTGGCCCTGGCCGGCTGAGGACGAGGCTGGTACCGGCCGGCTGGGGACGAGGCTGGTACCGGCCGACTGGGGACGAGGCCCACTGGCCAGCTGAGGACGGCCCGGACGGCCCGGACGGCCCACCCGCACGTCATCCTCGGCTGTCCCCGGCTGTCCCCGGCTGTCCCCGGATCTCCCCGGCTGTTCCCGGATCTCCCCGGCTGTTCCCGGCTGTCCCCGGCTGTCCCCGGCTGTTCCCGGATCTCCCCGGCTGTTCCCGGATCTCCCCGGCTGTTCCCGGATCTCCCCGGCTGTTCCCGGATCTCCTTGGCTGTCCCCGGATCTCCTCGGCTGTCTCCGGCTGTTCTCGACGTGTGAGGCCCCCGGTACTCGGGGTGATGCCTCAGTACGCCGGTTTCACCTTCCCTCCGGGAAGTTTGTCCCCGTCCTCGTGGACCACGGTGCAGAGCGACCAACGGAATCCGGCATCCCACTCCTCGTCCGAGGAGTACCAGTAGTCCATCTCGTGTTCCCGGCCGCGGGCCCACTCGGCGCCGTATTTCTCGTCGCACAGTTCTACCTTGTCGACGGCGTCCGCCGAGTCCTCGCCGGACGACCACACCCACCCGACGGCCTGTTGGTGGTGCGGCTTGTCGCAGTCCGCCAAGGTCTTCTCGTACGAGTCGTCCTCCTCCTTGACGTCGATGCAGTCGCCCGTCCCCAGGTTCGTCACGTAAACGCTGTCGCCGATCTCTCGGTACGCACCCAACTTCCCTCCGACAGTGGCGTTCTTCAGGAAGAGCAGACAGGCCGACCGCGGTGGCCGGCTCTGCCCGGTCTCGGGCCGTACGACGACCAGCACGGGATCGGGCATGGTCTTGCGCAGCTCCTCGGTGCGCCGGGTGCACTGGGCGTGTCCCGGCGCACCCGGCGCACCCGGCGCACCCGGCGCACCCGGGGTACTTGGCGCACTCGGCGCACCCGGCGCACTCGAGCCGGGGATGCCGGGCGCCGCTGCCGGAGGCCACGGCGGGTTCCCGGCGCCTGCCGAACCGCTCCCCGTTCCCGCGCCGTTCGGCGAGGGCTCCTTCTCGGGGTGGGCGGAGAGGGCTGCCGCGGGTGGGGTGGGGGATGCCGCGACCGCGACCTTGGCGAGCAGATCAGCCGCCTCGTCCGCCCGTATGCGGTCCTCCGGGTTCTTGGCGAGCAGCCTCATGATCACTTCGCGGAGCCGTTCGCCCGCCCGCTGCGGCTCGGGTGGTGGGTCCGTCCGCAACGTGGCCTCCATCGTGGCTTCGTACGTGTCACGGTCGAAGGGTGCGATGCCCTCGACGGCGAAGTAGAGGGTGACGCCGAGTCCGAAAAGATCGGTGGCGGGGGAGACCTCACCGCTGCGCAGCCGCTCCGGTGCCACATAGCCCGGGGTGCCGATGACCAGACCGCTCTGGGTCAGCCTGGTCTCGTGGGTCCGCAGCGAGATGCCGTAGTCCGTGAGCAGGACCCGGCGGTCGGGGACGCCCAAGTGGTCGGGTGCGAGCAGGATGTTGGCCGGCTTCACGTCCCGGTGGATGATGCCCAGCCGGTGTCCGGCGGACAGTCCGTCGAGGGCCACCGCCCCGATGCGGGCGGTCTCACTGTCGGGCAACGGGCCGCGTTTCCGTATGGCGTCACGCAGGTCCATGGTGCCCGGCAGGTACTCCATCACGATCCACGGCTGGCTCTCGTGCTCGACCACGTCGTAGATCGTGACCACGTTCGGGTGCTCCCGCAGCTGGGCCGCTTTGAGTGCCTCCTTGCGTCCCCGCAGGGTGCGCTCACCGGACAGCTCGTCCGGCACCTCCGACACGGAGAACTGCTTGAGCGCCACCTGGGCGGACAACTCCAGGTCCTCCGCCAGCCAGACACTGCCCCCGCCTCCGGCGCCCAGCCGCTGCCGCAACCGGTAACGTTCCGCGATGATCATTTCCTGCTCGGCTGCCACCAACTTCCTCCCACCCGTCCCCACAACTATGTACGACCATCGACTTGTCCAACCGATTCAACCGGTTCAACCGATCCGGGCGCCCGAGGGGCATGGGTGGCTGGGCCGGTTCATGGTCGCGCGGGACACTCGGGAGCCCTCCCGAACCGCCGACCGGGGCGAGGCGAGGGGGGAGCGCGCGGACCGGGACCGGCCGAGGTGTGGTTGGCCGGTCCCGGTCCGCGAGGGGCGGTCTCTCAGGGGCAGGTCTCCAGCAAGGATTTCAGTGCGTCCTTCTCCTTCGGGGTGACCGAGAGGTCGTAGATGAACTTCACGTGGGTCCAGGCCCTGCCGTACACGCAGTGGTAGGCGGTGTTCGGAGGGACCCACTGGTCGGGAGACTTGTCGCCCTTCGTTCTGTTGGCGATCACCGAGATGGCGACGAGCTGTGTGATGGACAGGTCGTTGGCGAACTTGTGGCGCAGCGCCGGGCTCCACTTGTCCGCTCCCGAACGCCATGCGTTGGCCAGAGATACGACATGGTCGACGTGGACGTCCGAGGCCGTGGTGAGGATCCGGTCGTCGTAGGGGCTGTGCCATTGCCGTGCGTCCGACTGGGCCTGTGAGCCCAGGCCGACAGCCTTGGCATCGCGGCGCAGGACGACTTGTTGGGTCTGGGACCAGCGGTCCTCGATGGCCCAGTGCTCGAACTTCTCCCTGCTGTATCCCTTCAGTGAGTGCGGAGCCTCGACGGTGAGAACGGCGAGTTCCTTGCGGATCACTTCGGCGGATGGCGCTTCGGGGGTGGATGGCGCCTCGGGCACCATCTGCGGCTGGACACGGAGTCGTGTGGACTCCGGCGCGGACTTCGGTGTGGACGCCGGTCCGGCGGGCTGGAGCAGTACTACGGACAGGGCGACCGGAACGGGGAGGAAAGCCGCGACCAATGCGACGGCCGCACTGGGGCGGCCTGACAGGTCTATGTGTGGTTTACCCATGTGTGGAGGTATAGCCCTTTTGTCCACATTGCATACTGAAAATCACTCAAAGCGGCTAAGCAGGTGAGGGAACGGCGGCCAAGCGGGTGAGGGCATACGAGTGCCTGGCCCTGACTTCCTTCGAAACCCTGGCCCGGCACCCGCGCACACCGCGAGAGGCCCGGCACCCGCACCGACACCGACGCCCTGAACGCCCACGCCCTGAACGCCCACGCCCTGAACGCCCACGCCCTGAACACCCACGCCCTGGGCGCCTTCAAGCAGACGGCGCTGGTGCTGCGCTGGTTCGCCGACGGCCCGGGATCGGCCCAACTCACCGACGACAACAGCGTCCCCTGCCGGTCATTTCCACGATGCGCGGTGTTGCGGCGCGGGCGGCGAGCCGGTGCGGGTTGCCCTGGACCGGGGATTCGCCGTTGTCCGGTACGAGTCGACCAGGTGGACTCGGGGGAGAAGGGACGGCGGCCTTCCTGACCTGTAGTACTCCCCACGCGGCGCGCGGCCTCGGTACCGTCAAGGGCAGAAGCCCCGACGGATGGAGCACGATGCCTCGCCGCCCGCTGGACCGCCGACGCCTCACCCATAGGGGGGCGCGCTGATGCTGGAGGAAGCCGAAGAGATCGGCCGTCGCGCACGCCGTGCACGGCTCCGCCTCGGTATGACTCAGGCCGACCTCGCGGCCGCCCTCGGCAGGACGCAGGGATGGGTGTCCAAGATGGAACGCGGACACATCGAGCTGGACCGCGTCGGCTTGCTCAACCTGCTTGCCTCGGAGCTTCACGTACACCCGAACGACCTGATCGGGCGGCCCTACTACAGCTCCCTGGCCGAGAATCAGTGGCAGGCCGCCGCCGCAGCGATCATGCGTGAGCTGCGCCGCTACGACCTGGCCCCCGTCTTCGACGGCACCCCCCGACCCGCCCGTCAGCTCTGGCAGGAAACCGCCCGCCTGCACCGCCTGCGCGACGCTGCCGCCAACGTGGCGATCATGGAAGTGCTCCCCGACCTGCTCCGTGAGGCACGCGCCCTCGCCGAAGTCTCCACAGGGCACGAGCGGGAAGAGGCGTTCGCCCTCTACGCCGTGTGCTGCAAGTTCGCTCACACCGCCGCGCACGCCCTCGGACACCCTGCACTGATCGCCATGGCGTGTGAGCGGGCCGCGTGGTCCGCCCGGCAGTCCGCCGACCCCGTCATGCCTGCCGTCGCCGACTGGATGCGGGTATGGGACATGTGGGCGACGGCGGACTGGGAGGACGCCATCGCACTGTCGGACAAGGCGATTCGCTCCGTGCAATGGGCGTATGACCAGGGCGATCCGCTTGCCGTCCGCGCCTGGGGATCCTTCCAGCTTCGTGCGGCTGTCTCTGCCGCCCGGGCGGGCCGCCGTGCGGAAGCCGAAGACCGTATTGGCCACGCGCGGGCCGCAGCCGACCGGATGGCGGAGTACGGCGGCCCTGCGGTGTACGACCGCCACAGTCTGACATTCTCGGCGGGCAACGTGCAGATCCATGCGGTCAGCGTCGCCCTGGAGATGCATGAGCAGCGCAAGGCGCTCTCGATAAACCGCCGCACGGGCCCGGCCCTGGTCGACTCGCTTCCCAACTCCCGTCGCGGTCATCACCACATGGACCTGGCGCGTGCCTGGCTGTGGGAGGGAAACCGCGACAAGTCGCTGAAGGAACTGGAGACGGCCGAGCGCATCGCGCCCCAGCTCGTCCGCAACCACCCCATCGCCCGGTCAACCCTGCGCAGCATCGTGTACGCCGAGCGAGCAAGCACCCGTGAGAAGCTGCGCCGCATGTCAGACCGCTTCCGCCTCGATGGATGAGGGTCGTATTCCTGCGGTTCATACGGGGCCTGGGAGATCTTCCTAGCTTCGGGGTATGGCTGAACGAACCTTGAAGCAACTTCCCGTGCGGGGCGCCGAGTCAAGCGCCGGCGCCCCGTTCCACCGCCGCCTCGGCGACCTGGTTCTCGATCTCGCCAAGGGAGGCAGGATCGGGGTGGTCGTCGCCCTGCCGAGCGACAGTTCGGCGTCGTACCAACTGCGTCCCCCGGGCGGTGGTGAGGAGTGGCGGGCCAGCTCTGACGGGTCCACCCTGCGCCCCCTGCCGGTCCCGGTCACGCACGTCACGCCCATGCGGCGGGACGCCCTCTACGACCCTCGCGCTCAGCAGGCCGCGCTGCCGGTGACCGTCCACTACGAGGACGGCGGAGTCTGCGAGACGATGCTCGTGCTCACCCCGGCGCAAGTCGAGCTGTACTCCCTCCAGTTCGGACAGCTCATCGAGGCGAGGGAATCGGCACGGGAGCATGCGTGGTGAGCCCGGCCGTGCTGATGCCCGCCCCGTTCTCCGGCGGGAACGGGCCGCTACCGGGACTCCGAGGGCGGCCGACCCGATGACCCCCGCCTCCGCGCTCTCCTTCTCCCCAACACGGGGGCGGATCCACCACTTGTCCTGATTGTCCTGAGCCTTACCGCCCGACCAAGGGAAGTGAGCCCATGGAACAGTTCGAGCGTGCACGTCTCGATGCGTACTTCGCGCGTGTCGCGGACACCTTCGCCCCGGCGGAAAAACCGTCGGCCTTCCTGATCACGCACCTGCTGCCCGAGCGACCGGCGTTCGTGCGGGCCGTGGGCATCAGCACCCACCTGCGGGCTGTGCTGCCCAAGCCCAAGTCCGTCGATCTCACCGCCCGCCGCGAGATCGAGAGGACAACGCAGTGCGACGCCCTCTCCCGGGATCTGTTCGAGGACCCCGACAGCGCGGTCGACTACATCGAGTCGCGGGCCGGTGGTGAAGCTGTCGTGCTGCTCGACGTCGGCGGGTACTTCGCGCCGACGCTCGACGCTCTGTGCGAGCGGTTCTCGGGCCGTGTCCTGGGCGTGGTCGAGGACACGGAGAACGGGCACAAGCGGTACGCCAACGCCGAGAAACTGCCCTGCCCCGTCGTCTCCGTCGCCCGCTCCCCGCTGAAGGACCCCGAGGACTTCCTTGTGGGGCAGTCGGTCGTGTTCTCGACCGAGGCACTGATGCGGAGCCGGGGCGACATCCCGCACGGCCGCCCGGCCCTCGTGATCGGTTTCGGCAAGCTCGGGTCGAGCATCGCCCGCCTGCTGCACGCCAAGGGCGTACAGGTCACCGTCTACGACATCGACCCTGTCCGCCGCACACAGGCCCTCTCGCAGGGCTTCACCGTGGCCAGGGACCGCGACACGGCCTTGCACGGGGCCGGCCTGATCCTGTGCGCGACCGGCGCCGTGTCCCTGCGGGGCGAGGACTTCTCGGCCCTGCGGAACGGCGCCTACGTCGCCACGGTCACCAGCAGCGAAGACGAACTCGACCTCGCCGGCCTCCCCGACGTGTACCAGCGGACCCCGAACGGGGAGCACATCACCCGCTACCAGACGACCGGCCACTATTTCTATCTGCTCAACGGTGGCAATGCCGTCAACTTCCTGCACGGTGCCAGCGTGGGGCCGTTCATCTACCTCGTGCAGGCCGAGATACTCGCGGGCGTCCACAACCTCACCCGCGGGGACCTCGGACCCGGTATGCACGAGGTCGACGCCGCGGACCGCGCGACCATCGCCGGAACCTGGCTCAACTACTTCAACCGCTAGGAGAACCTGCCTCATGCCGATCACCGCGCAGCACGTGCGCGACACCGTCAATGCCTACCTCGCCGACCACCCGGACGAGAAGGACGCCCTCTCCCCCTTGGGTGAGGTTGTCGAGCAGGTCGGCGACTCGGTGGCCTCGCGTAAGGAGTTCCGCGGACACGTCACCGCCGGTGCCGTCCTGGTCCGCCCCGACGGCCGGGTCCTCACCATCGAACACCGGGCCCTGCGCAAGTGGTTGCTGCCCGGCGGACACGTCGAGACGAGCGACGCGAGTCTGCGGGATGCCGCCCTGCGCGAGTTGTCCGAGGAGACCGGCATCACCCGTGATCAGGTCGAGCCGGAGGGAGAGGCCCCCTTGCACATCGACGTGCACACCATCCCGGCGAACGACGCCAAGGGCGAACCGGAACACCCGCACTTCGACTTCCGGTTCCTGTTCCGCACCAGCGCGGACGCGGTCGAGCTGCAAGAGGAAGAGGTCACGAACTACTCGTGGCAGTTCGCCGACATGCTGACGGCCGAGCCTCTGCGCTCCCGAGTGAGGGCCGCCGCAGGCTGGTAAGGCCAATACCCCGGCCAATACCCCAAAGACCGGACCGCCCCTCGGCCTGGACAGCATTCGGGGTGGTCCGGTCACCGCCACCGCGAGGGGCGTCCGGGACGGTGGCGGCGTGGCCGTGGATCTCGATACGCACCTCGATACGCACGATCTCGCTACGCACCTCGCGCCCGGCCAGCCACCCGCCGAGAGCGGCGGGCCGGTCAGCGCCCGCTCGTCACCAGGCGGGCCGGTCAGCGCCCGCTCGTCACCAGCGGTGGGCCACATCGACCACCAGGCGGTCGGGCAACTGGACCACCCGGAACGGCAGTCGGGCGCGGACACCGAGACCGATCTGCGTCTCTCCCTCGAAGCTGCCGGCGAACCGGGTGTCCCTGAAAGCGCGGTATCCGCCGATGTCCACACCGGGCAGGGGGCGGGCCACCTTTCCCGGGTACACGGGTGCGCTGCTGTCCGGGTCGTAACTCGGCGCGGCGACACGTATCTCGAGTACGGCTCCGCCGCTGACCGGTATGTGGTCCCCCGAACCATTCTGGTGGAGCCGGTCGACGTACTTGACGTAGTAGCCGATGTCACCGCCGCCGGGGACGTCGAACACCATACGGTCGAAGCAGGCGTGCCGGCCGGTCCTGATGTCCGCCAGCGGCACGGCGCCGGCGCCGACAGTGCCCTTGACGCCGCTGTCCCAGCCCCTCGGGCAGGCCGTGACACCTACGGCGGTCGCGGCGCTCGCAGTGGTCGTGGCGCTCGTGGCGCTCGCAGTGGTCGTGGCGCTCGCGGTGGTCGCGGTGGGCGCCCCCGCCCCCAGTACGGTGCCCGCGAGAACGAGTGCCGCTGCTGCCGCTCCCCTACGTCGCATGATTGTCTCCCTTGGCCGTTGGTCGCGTAACGCCGATGTGGGTGAGGACGACCAGGTACGGCGGAAGGTTGCCCTCCGACGGGCGGCCGATGCCGATGCCGCGCCGCTGCCTTGACCTGGGCGCTTTTGTCAACGCTGGCATTGTCGCCGGACTTGCGCAGGGCAGTGATTTTCCCCACATCGAGGATCGCTTGTATGAATCTTCTACGACCTTCACTCTGGCCCTGCCAGCTTCGGGGATTTACGGAAAGGAACCCACGTGATGGGAATTTCACAAGCACGACACCGGCTCGGGAAGCACAAACGCACAAAGATGGCCCTGGCCGGAATCGCGGGTATGGCGTCCGTGGCGGCCATCGTCGCGGGCACCGCGCAGGCAGATACGATCAACGTCCGCGTCGTTGACAGCACCGCCGGCTACCCGCACGCCGTCTCCATTTGGGTCGACAACCAGTTCCGGCGCTGCGCGACCCTCTATCCCGGGTCGGATGTCCAGTTCGGCCCCAGAACGAGCGGCAGTTACGTCTGGATCCGCGAGTACACAGGCGCCAATTGCTATGACGGGAGCGCCGCGCTGAAGACCGTGAAGGTCTATGGCGTCAAGCCCCAGCAGACCATCGATCTCGCGAGATACCCCTCGAACGGCAACGGATAAAGCACCCGCAGGAGCTCATGAGTCCCCGTCAACTTAATGGCGGGGACTCTGTGTTGCGTACTGAGGCTTTCTCGCCCCACGGCCGGAGGGGCAGGGCCGACCTGCCCCCTTCCACCAGTGACACCGCGAAGGCCGACTCGGACGACCGCCAGGGCTACGTACACCTGCGCATCTGATGCGCATCAGACGCACATCTGACCTGCGTGTACGTACACCTGCGTGTACGTACACCTGCGTGTACGTACACTTTACTACACCCGTGCATACGTACACAGGTGAGACGCACACCTCGTGGCCTTACCCCTTGGCGGAGGAGCGGCGGCGGCCCTGGGGGGGTCGGCCGCGCCGGCCGCGCCGGGTGGGGCCTGTGCGGGTGGGGCCTGAGCGGGTGGTGCGGTCTTCGGTGACCGGCGGAGTGAGGACGACGGGCACGCCCGAGGGTGCCTGGGCGCCGGTGATGAGGCTCAGTTCGGCCCCGCCCGGACGGACCCGGGTGGACCGCGGGGTGATGCCGGCGTCGGCCATCAGGCGGGTCATCTCGCGGCGCTGGTGGGGCAGGACCAGGGTGACGACGGTGCCGGACTCGCCGGCGCGGGCGGTACGGCCGCCACGGTGCAGGTAATCCTTGTGGTCGCCGGGCGGGTCGACGTTGACGACGAGGTCGAGGTCGTCGACGTGGATGCCACGGGCCGCGACGTTGGTGGCCACCAGGGCCGTGACGTGACCGTCCTTGAACTGGGCCAGGGTCCGGGTGCGCTGGGACTGGGACTTGCCGCCGTGCAGGGCGGCGGCACGCACACCGACGGCAAGGAGCTTCTTGGCCAGCCGGTCCGCCGCGTGCTTGGTGTCCACGAACATGATCACCCGGCCGTCACGAGCGGCTATGGCCGTCGTGGTGGCGTGCTTGTCGTCGTCTTCCACGTGCAGTACGTGGTGCTCCATCGTCGTCACGGCGCCCGCGGACGGGTCGACCGAGTGGACCACGGGGTCGTGCAGGTAGGTGCGTACCAACCGGTCGACGTTGCGGTCCAGGGTGGCGGAGAACAGCAGCCGCTGGCCGTCGGGGCGCACCTGGTCGAGCAGCGCGGTCACCTGCGGCATGAAGCCCATGTCCGCCATCTGGTCGGCTTCGTCCAGGACGGTGAGGGTGACGCGGTTCAGGCGGCAGTCGCCCCGGTCGATGAGGTCCTTGAGCCGGCCGGGCGTCGCGACGACGACCTCGGCCCCGCCGTGCAGAGCGCTCGCCTGACGGCCGATCGACAGGCCACCGACCACCGTGGCGAGCCGCAGGCGCAGCGCGCGGGCGTAGGGGGTGAGGGCGGCGGTGACCTGCTGGGCCAGTTCCCGGGTGGGTACGAGGACGAGTGCCAGCGGCTGCCGGGGCTCGGCCCGCTGCCCCGCGGTGCGGGCCAGCAGTGCAAGACCGAAGGCGAGCGTCTTGCCCGACCCGGTGCGCCCGCGGCCCAGGACGTCCCGGCCGGCCAGCGAGTTCGGGAGCGTCGCGGCCTGGATGGGGAACGGGGCGGTCACACCTTCGGCGTGGAGGGTGGTCAACAGCCGCTCAGGCATGTCGAGTTCGGCGAACGCCTCGACCGGCGGCAGTGCGGGGGTGAGCGTGACCGGCATGGCGAATTCGCCGCCGGTCGCGGCGGGACGGCCTCCGCGTCCGCTCCGCCCGGCTCTGGCCGGACGGGAAGGAGCGCTCTGACGGTCCGTCCCCTGCGAGCGGGCGCGACCGCTCCGGGCAGAGCCGGTGGAGCCGGTAGAGCCGGTAGAGCCGGGGGAACCCTTGCCCGTACGGGTGCGGGAGGAGTTGCTGTTCGTACGAGCGGGGCGATTCATCTAAGGGGGAGGCCTTTCATCTAAGGGGGAAGCCTTTCTCGATACGGCACCTGTCGCACATGAGCCGGGGCCCGCACCCAAAGGTGCTGGCCCCGGCCATGCGGTACGCGTCAGTGTCAGGCGGGAACGATGTTCTCAGCCTGGGGGCCCTTCTGGCCCTGGGTGACGTCGAAGGTCACCTTCTGGCCCTCCTGAAGCTCACGGAAGCCAGAGGTGGCGATGTTCGAGTAGTGGGCGAACACGTCCGGACCGCCACCCTCCTGCTCGATGAAGCCGAAGCCCTTTTCCGCGTTGAACCACTTCACGGTGCCAGATGCCATGTTTATCTCCCTTGAGGCAAAGCTCCGGAGTCCGCACTTTACGGACCCGGTGTCGCAGCGGCGATTTGAGCTGACGGGAAAGACTGAAAGCCCCGGAAAGCCCCCGAAACAAAAAGAGTGCTCGTCGACGGAAGGTCGAAGAGCACTCAGGAGCCTCTGGTAACCACAACTGCCACTTCCTAGCAAGGTAGCACACGCTGGAGCTCTGGGGGAGTCCCCCCCGATCGTTCGCGCTACTTCTCCGGCCTCGGGGGCCCTGTGAACGCCTCGGTGAGGGCGAAGCCCTTGGCCGGGCCTTCGGGGAGGGTGACCTCGGTGCCGTAGGGCACGCGGTGGATGTCCTCCCAGTCGGCCTTGTCGGGGCGAGGTCCGGTGAAAAGGGTGACGGAGCCCTGGCCGTCGTAGTCATCGATGATCACGTACACGGGGATGGCGGCGCGGGCGTATTCGCGACGCTTCCTCACACGGTCGCGATCCTGGTCGCGCTTGCCGGGGGAGACGACCTCGATGACGAGTGCTACCGACCTGGCCTCGACCCCAAGGCCCTCCTCGTCCGCGCACGGCTCGAGATCCTCCGGTCCGACGAAGACATCCGGGATCCACGACCTGCGCCCATGAATCACGTTGGCGTCCTGATAGCAGGCGTAGTCGCCGCCATCCAGGAACTTGTCCAGCGCCCGCCGCACGCGATTGGCGATCTGGGCATGAGTAAGACGACCGGTGGGCGATACCTCGATGGCTCCCTCGATGATTTCAGCGCGGTAGCCCTCGGGGAGTTCCATGGCCTTCCATGCCTGCCACAGGACCTCGTCCAGTTCGGAGATGGACGAGATGTTCGACATGTTCGACGGGGTGAGCTCGGACTCGGCCCTGATCTCAGGCATGGTCCCGGGCCTCTCGTGCGCAAGAGCGGTCGTGACTCCTCCCCCTCATGAATGAGGGGGCTGCTCGCTATGCCGGTGGGGCTTCGCGACGGACCAGCCCGGCCCGTAGAACGTTCAGGGCACCCACCGTGTCCGCGTGCGCCTGGTGGCCGCACGAGACACAAGTGAACTTCTCCTGGGTGGGCCGGTTCTCCGCTGAGACGTGCCCGCAGGTGGGGCAGGTCCGGGAGGTGTTGCGGGGGTCCACAGCGATCACTTCCCGTCCGGCACTCTCAGCCTTGGCGTGCAGGATCGCGAGGAACACCCCCCATCCGGCGTCTGAGATCGAGTGGTTGAGTCCGGCCTTCGCCGCGGCCCCGTTGGGCAGGAAGCTACCTGGTTGGTCGAGGTCGGGCTTCGGCTTGGGGGCCTTGACCATGTTGCGGATCTTGAGGTCTTCGTGCGCGA
This sequence comes from uncultured Actinomycetota bacterium, assembly GCA_963711935.1. Taxonomy (GTDB): domain Bacteria; phylum Actinomycetota; class Actinomycetes; order Streptomycetales; family Streptomycetaceae; genus Streptomyces. The sequence goes on along the minus strand of CAVQGD010000028.1, from coordinate 250,990 downwards.
TGAGGTCGTGTTCCCGCACAAGGTCAAGAGCGGTCTTGTGTGCGTGGTCGAGCCGCTGACGGCGGACCTTGCGGTGCAGGCCGGCAACCTTGTCAACGGCCCGCTGGTGGTTGGCGGTGCGCTTGTCGCGGCGCACACGCGGGAAGCGGGACAGCGCCTGCTGCGCGGCTTCGAGCTTCGCGGCGGCCTTCCGGCCGTGGCGCGGGTTGGGCACGAACTCGCCGTTTGAGTCGGCGAGGAAGTTGGCTATGCCCAGGTCGATACCGACCACGCTGCCGGTCTTGGGCAGCGGCTTCGGCTGGTCCTGTTCGGCGGTCAGGATGACGTACCAGCGCTTGCCCTCGCGCTTGACCGACACGGTCTTGACCTTGCCGACCACGGGCCGGTGCTGGTTGACCTTGACGTGCCCGACGCCTTGGAGGCGGACGCGGGTGAGGGGATCATGCGGGGTGGAGTCCCAGCGGCAGCCGTCGCCGTCCTTGGGGAAGTCCACGGTGTCGAACCAGTTCACGCCCCGAAAGCGCGGGTAGCCCGGTGTCTCTCCGGCCTTGACCCGCCGGAAGAACGCGGCGAATGCCTTGTCGAGACGGCGCAGCGTGGCCTGCTGCGAGGAGAAGGACCAGCGGCCCTGCCGTTCCGGGTCGAAGCCGCGGATGTCCTTGAGCTGGGCGGACTGCTGCCCGTACGTGATGCTCGTCTTCGAGGCGTGCCGGTAGGCGTCGCGGCGTTCCTGCAATGCCCCGTTGTAGAGGGAGCAGTGATCGGCCAGCATCTCGCCGAGCGCGGCGGCCTGGCCCGCAGTGGGCCGCATGAGGAATGTGTACGCACGGATCACCCGGCCCACCCCCTTCCAAGTCGGTTCGCTTGATCATACTACACTTGGCGTATGTCACCACGCTGGGAACCAAATCCCGATATCCGCACCGGTCGCCACGTCGTCTACCACCTCCACGCTCATTTGGTGTTTGTTACGAAATACCGGCGTGACGTCTTCGATGACGACATGCTGACGCGTTGCGAGGAGATCATGCGGGAGGTGTGCGCCGGCTTCGAAGGGGAACTGCGGGAGTTCCACGGCGAGGGCGACCACGTGCACCTTCTCGTGCACTACCCGCCGAAGGTCGCCCTGTCGAAGCTGATCAACTCCCTCAAGGGCGTCAGCTCTCGGTATCTGCGGGCCGAGTACACCGGCCGGATCAACCGCATCGGCATGGGCTCGGTGTTCTGGTCCCGCTCCTACTTCGCGGGGTCCTGCGGCGGAGCGCCGCTGACCGTGATCCGTCAGTACCTTGAAGGCCAGAAGCACCCCCTCTGAGCGTCACCCCAGAGGCGCGGAGAACTCCGGCGCTTCGCGCCTCCGCGCCAAGGATGCGTTTTTCTCCCCGGCTGCCGGGGATACCCACGCAAGCTCAGGGATGGTGCGGCACCTCCTCCTCAAGTTTGGGCTTGGCGTCGTTGAGGCACAAGCAACGCCGTCACGGTAGGCAGCCATACGGGCTCACCTGCGGAAACGTCCTTGGTTCACTCGAACTGGTGACACAGGAACAACTCACCCGGCGAGCCCGAGCTCGAACCACACCCCCTTCGCGTACCGCCCCGCCCTCCCGTCCGCGACACCCCACGCATCCGCCATCTCCGCGACCAGGACGAGCCCACGCCCCCCGCAGGCGGCGACCCCGGCGGCGACCCCGGCCGCGGGACGCACCGCGACTGGAGCGTCCGAACTCTCGTCGAAGACGCTGACGCGGAAGCGGACGGGGGTCAGGCGGACGCGGAGCATGGTGGTGCCCTTGGTGTGCAGATGGACGTTGGTGACGAGTTCCGAGGTACACAGGGCCGCGGGCATGACAAGGTCCTCCCTGTCGTGGGTGAAGAGGACGGCACGCACGAAGTCCCGGCACACGCGGGGTGCGGTGGCGTCGGCGGGGGCGAACAGGCTGTATTCGTGGGTGAGTTGGACGATCCGGTGAGCGGCACGGCGGGCTGGATCCATGGGGCGGCTCCTGTTCGAGGGAGGAAAAGAGGGAGGGGGGAGTCGTTGGGTCCCGTTGCCCGGCGATGGCGACGCCCGCGCGCGCCTGGAGGGAGGGGCGGGTGCTCTGTCGGCTTATGGGCAGGGGGAGTTGGGCGGTTTCAGTGCGTGACTGATTCCGCACTCACCGTAGGACATGAGGGCTCAACATCTCAACTGATTCCAAGGATTCAATGGACCAACCACGCCACTCAGTACAGTCTTTGGACGAGCCATCTAGGAGCAACAGTGGGACTGCGCACCACCATCAGCGAACGCCAGCGCCGCGTCGGCTTCGAACTCAAACAATTGCGCGAGCAAGCGGGATTGAACGCCGCCGAGGCCGCTCAGCGCATCAGCATGAGCCGGGCGCAGCTGAGCCATATCGAACTGGGCCGCACGTCGATCCTGACTGATCGACTCTTGGAGCTGTGCCGCACATACAGTTGCACAGACGAGCCCTATATTGGCGCGCTGGTGTCCATGTCCGAGGCAACTGGCAAGGGATGGTGGAGCGCGTACAAGAAGCGTCTGGGGTCCGGCGCGCTCAATCTGGCCGAACTTGAGGCCGGGGCCGTGACGCTGCGGATGCACGAGTCACTGTTCATCCCGGGGCTCTTCCAAACCGCCGACTACGCACGGGCCATCTTCACCAGCCCCAAGCTGGGCTTCGAGAACATCGAGGAGGGCCTGAAGTTCCGCATGGAACGGCAGCGCATCCTCACCAGCAAACACCCGCCCTCCGTCCACGCCGTGATCCATGAAGCGGCGCTGCACATGCGGTTCGGCAGCGTTCAAGTCGTACGCAAGCAGCTGCTACGGCTGATCGAGTTGGCCCGCCTGCCCAACGTGACGATTCAGATCTATCCGTTCAGCGCGCAGGCGTACGCGGCCCTCAGCGGGAACTTCGTCCACATCATCCCCAGTACGCCGCGACTTGGCACTGTGGTCCTCGATCACGCGATGGGCTCCGAGTACCTGCGCGAGCCCAGACAACTACAGCAATACGAGACCCTGTTCGAGCGACTCGCCGAGAACGCCCTCAGCCCTGTCGACGTATCGTTGGCCCCGGAAGCACACTCCGTGAAGGACTCGCTGGCCCTGGTCCAGCACTTGCTCTACACGCTTTAGGAGGCCCGGATGCCCGAACTGAACTGGCAGAAGTCCTCGTTCAGCGGAGGTCCAGAGAGCAATTGCCTTTACCTGGCCACCACCCCCCACGGAACCATCCACCTCCGCGAGAGCGACGCCCCGGACGTCATCCTGGCCACCGCCCCGGAGAGCCTCGCCGCCCTCCTGCGTCACGTCAGGGACGCCCGGGATTCGACCGCTTCGGGCTGAGTGTGGACGCGGACGGCGAACGGGTCTGGCTGGATTCTCCGGACAACCCCGTGCCGCTCCGACTGCCGCACGGGGACACAGCCTCTTGAGCGGGTGGGAGAGGGCTATCGTCCTGTCGACGGTGTCGAGCCCTACGATCTCCCGGCGGACGAGCGCGTAACGCGGGTCCTGGCGAGCGAAGTGCCAGTCCGCTGCGGGTGCGGGCGTCCTTCCCGTCCTGCCGCTGGCTGGCGATGACGGCGGGAAGCCCGGGGCGCGGGGCCCAGGGCACGGGCGTCGCGGCGCAGGTCGCGTCCGCCGTAGACCTCGTCGCCGGCGAACCAGCGGGCGGCGATGCCCAGGGCGCGGGCACGCTTGAGCATGGCGGTGGCCCGCTGGGGTTTCGTGGCGAAGCAGACCTCGTCGGGAACGTGGGCACGCAGCCGACGCTCCTCGTCCGCGGCCCAGTCGGCGGTCAGGTACAGCGCGCGGCCGGTCAGGGCATGGCCGCGTGCGCCGGCGTAGGGAGGGCGCCTCAGTCGTAGCGGGGTCCTGAAGGCCGGGGAGCATGTCCGGTGTCGGTCCAGGTGAGGGTGTCGAGGTAGCTGGGACCCGCATGGTCTTCGGTCACCGTGTCCGGGATCTCAAGGTCAGGGAAGCCCATGTCAGGGAAGTCCATGTCGAAGCCCATGTCAGGGAAGTCCATGTCGAAGTTCGTGTCGGGGAGGTCGCTGTCCGGGGCCATGGGGGCGGCCTCCGCCGGGACTGGTTCCGGGTGGGGGGCGGGGTGGTCCAGCACCCCGGCCCGGGTCAGCCGGGCGAAGACGCCGGGGTCCGCCGGATAGGCAGGCGGCAGCGTGAAGGACTCCAGCGCCAGGACTGGTTCCGGGTGGGGAGCGGGGTGGTCCAGCGTCCGCCCGGCGGACAGCCGCCACTGCGGGCCCGTCTCCCCGTCCGCCAGAACCTGGACGACCGTCACCCTGCCATCCTCCCCGCTCCGCAGGTCCCAGCCGTCCGGCCATCCCCCGCCGTCCCGTGCCGCCAGCCGCACCGAGCCTCCCTCGTCGTAGCGCACCTGAAGGTCGCTGCCCGGCAAGTCGACCCTCCAGCCCATGACCTGCCCCCCACCGAACGTAAGCGTGGTACCCGTACTGAAGACGACATGGAAAAAATGATGATTCGTGCTTGTTTCGATGCGCCAGTTCCTGATGTCCTTCGATATTTCCTTCGACGTCAGGTAGGCCGCAATGCGCACCCGCCACTGGAAAACCTCAGTCGGCTTTCCCATCCAGGCTGTCAGGTTTGCACTGGAAACTCCCAGGATTCTCGCCACATCTTGCTGTTTGGTTATACCGCGGGCATTCTTTATGGTTTCCAGGGAGTTCTCCCAGTCCGCCAGGGCCGGTTCGCCCGGGGTGCGGGACCACGGGTTGCGGGACCATGTGGAGAGTTGCTGCGAGAGCTGCTGGGCCGGGTCCGGCCCACTGCCGGCCGCCCGCTGGTAGCCGCGCACCGCCCACTGGGCGTCGAGCGTCCACTCCCCCTCGCCCTGGCGCACCCGCAGCACACTCCCCTCGGCGCTGACGACACCACCGGGGAGGCCGCTCACCCCGTCGGCGCCCACCAGCCGCGGAAGACCCTGCGGAGTGTCGAACCGCAGCCGGGGCCCGTGCCCGGGCAGGACCGTCACCCAGTGCGAGAGCAGCCCGTTGGGGTGGAAGTGAGCGATGTCCCGGTCCTGCCGCACCGCGACGGCGAACCCCTCGTCACCGGCGGGCACCAGCCGCCAGTCGGCCTCCACCTCCACGATCTTCTCCAGCACACTGAATCGCGGCAGCCAGACCTTCCCGTCGCCACCTCCCCCGAGCAGCGTGTGCAGTGGATGGGGGCCGATCAGCAGGCGCCATGCCAGCTCCGTCTTGTTGCTGTTCAGCCGGGCAAGGAGCGCACGGGTGCTCTGCCTGGTCCGGCCCCCGCCGGACATGTCCGCCGCGGCAGGCGGAGCGGGCCGGTCGGGTGCCGACGACCCGACGGGTGCCGACAGCCTGGCACGCTTGCGGAACGGCCCGGCAGTCCGGCTGCCTGAGCCGGTGTCCGACAGGTGGGGGGAGGGACGGGCAGGAGCGACGCCGAGGTAGGCCCCCGAAGAGGCAAAGGGGGTGTGGTGGTCCAGCACCCCGGCCCGGGTCAGCCGGGCGAAGACGCTGGGGTCCGCCGGATAGGCAGGCGGCAGCGTGAAGGACTCCAGCGCCAGGACTGCTTCCGGGTGGGGGACGGGGTGGTCCAGCGTCCGCCCGGCGGACAGCCGCCACTGCGGGCCCGTCTCCCCGGCCACCGGAACCCGGCCGACCGTCACCCTGCCATCCCCCTCGCTCCGCAGGTTCCAGCCGTCCGGCGGTTCCCCGCCGTCCCGTGCCGCCAGCCGCACCGAGTCCCCCTCGTCGTAGCGCACCTGAAGGTCGCTGCCCGGCAAGTCGACCCTCCAGCCCATGACCTTCCCCCCGAGGAGCCTGAGCGCGGTACCCATATCGAAGACGACATGGAAAAACTGACGATCCGGTCTTGTTTCGATGCGCCAGTTCCTGATGTTCTGCGATGTCAGGTAGGCCGCAACGCGCACCCGCCACTGGGAAAACTCAGTCGGGTTTCTCTCCAGGGTTGCCAGGTTTGACTCGCCAACTCCCAGCGTTCTCGCCACATCGTGCTGCGCGGTTATGCCGTGGGCCTCCTTTATGGTTTTCAGGGAGTTCTCCCAGTCCGCCAGGGCCGGTTCGCCCGGGGTGCGGGACCACGGGTTGCGGGACCATGTGGAGAGTTGCTGCGAGAGCTGCTGGGCCGGGTCCGGCCCACTGCCGGCCGCCCGCTGGTAGTCGCGCACCGCCCGCTGGGCGTCGAGCGTCCACTCCCCCTCGCCATGGCGCACCCGCCAGCCACCCCCGTCGGCGCTGACGACACTCGCCGGGGAGGCCGCTCACCCCGTCGGCGCCCACCAGCCGCGGAAGACCCTGCGGAGTGTCGAACCGCAGCCGGTGTCCGTGTCCGGGTAGGACCGTCACCCAGTGCGAGAGCAGCCCGTTGGGGTGGAAGTGAGGGATGTCCCGGTCCTGCCGCACCGCGACGGCGAACCCCTCGTCACCGGCGGGCACCAGCCGCCAGTCGGCCTCCACCGCCGCGATCTTCTCCAGCACCCTCAACCGCGGCAGCCAGACCTCCCCGTCGCCACCTCCCTCGAGCAGCCTGCGCAGTGCAGTGCCGTGGATCAGCAGGCGCCGTGCCAGCTCCGACTGGTTGTTCAGCCGGGCAAGGAGCGCACGGGTGCTCTGCTCGGTCCGGCCCCTGCCGGGCGCGTCCGCTGCGGCAGGTGGGGCGGGCCGGTCGGGTGCCGATGACCCGGCGGGTGCCGAGGGCCAGGCGGGTGCCGAGGGCCAGGCGGGTGCCGAGGGCCAGGCCCGCTCGTCGGTCATGCCGGGGGTCCGGCTGCCTGAGCCGGTGTCCGACAGGTGGGGGGAGGGACCGGCGGGAGCAGCGGCCGGCTCCGCCCCCACCTCGGCAAGCGGGACACCCGGCTGATCCTCCCCAGGCCCTGGACTGTCCAGCCAATCATGATCAGAGGGGAGGGAAACCCACTCCAGAACCGGAGAATCCACCCCCGGCACAGGCGGCACGGGCGGCAAAAGAGGCACAGGCGGCACAGGCGGCACACCAGCAGCCGGATCGACTTGAGGGAGCACACCGGAAGCCGCGCCCTCGGCCCCCGCAACCACCCCGGAGGCCCCGGGGGCTGCGGGGGCTGCGGGGGCCGCGGGGCCGGAGGGCAGCGGCTGGGGCCGGCCGGTGAAGTCGGTGAAGTCGGTGAGGAGCAGCCGGCTGCCGTCGAACAGCAGGCCGTGGTTTCTGGCGGGTTGTCCGTGGGCGTCGAGCAGGTCCAGGGCCCAGGTGGCAGGGGTGGAGGCGTCACCGGGATACCGGGTGGCCCGGACCCACAGACCCCCGCCGGCCGGGAAGACGTGCCCGGCGGGGGAGGGACGGGGCCAGTGCGGTACCAGTTCCTCCGCGAGGAGGGGCTGCAGCGGCAGGTCCGGCGCGCGGGTGTCCCTGCGGAAGGTGACGCCGACGCCGGCGGGCGTGTCCTGGTAGTGCAGGCGGCCCCAGGCATCGAAGTGCCAGGCGGCGCCGTGGCCGTCGGGGCTGCCGGTGGTGGGGCTGGTGGTGGGGTCGGTCACGGTGAAGCCGTCGGGGAGGCGGCCGGCCAGCGAGGGCGGCAACGGCCGCGCGACAGCGGCGGCGGGGGCGGGGGTGCCCTGGCCGTCGGTCAGCTGGTGCACGGCGGCCCGGCTGCCGCCGGGGGCCGGGTCGTAGGTGGTGTGGACGTACCAGCCCCGCAGCGGCCCGGCCAGCTCTCCGGTCAGCGGGACCAGCCGGGAGAGCGGGGGGGCGGGCGCCTGCACGGCCCCGGCCGGCCAAGCTTGCACGGCCCCGGCCGGCCAGGGCTGCACGGTCCCGGCCGGCCAGGGCTGCACGGGGCGCTGCGTACCGGACGCCTGGCCCCTGTCCCGCACCGGGGCCTGCGACGGCTCGTGCACCGGTGCGTCGCTGTGCACCGGTGCGTCGCTGTGCACCGGTGTGTCCCCGTGCACCGGTGCACCGCCGTGACCGGCCCGCACCGCTGTGCCGCCACCGGGAACACCCCCGCCGACCGGGACAGAGGAGGCAGAGGCGACCGGCAGCCGGTGGTCGTAGATGACCGGGCCCGAGTCGGTGGTGTCCTCGATCTGGGCCAGATACCCCAGCGGGAACGTACCCTGCGGCAGCACCCCCACCTCCGCCATCACACCCGTCGCCTCACCCCGGCCGAGACCCCTGCGGAACAGCGCCTCGCGGTCGCTGTACCGGTCGCCGAGACCGGTGTAGTGCAGCACCTCATGCAGCAGCGCCGCATCCTCCCCGACCCGCTGGGCGGGGGCGGCGGTCGGCGGGTGCAGCGGGAAGTTCAGCTGGTCGAAGCGGCCCGGCCGGGGCGAGACGGTGACCTGCACCGCATAGGGGTCGCTGTCCGCGGCCGGGGTCAGCCGCACCTCCAGGTGCAGCTGGTCACCGGAGCGGGGCAGGAGGAAGCCGGTGTTGAGGTGGGTGTCGAGCAGCTCCTGGAGGCGCCGCTGCAGGGCCTGGAGCCGACTGGGGGAAAGCCGGTGCCCGCCTTCACCGGGAGGTCCACGGTCAGGGCGCGTACCCAGGCGCCGTTGTCCGCCTGGATACGGCGGATGTCGGTACGGATCAGGGTGCTCCAGCCGTCCAGCAGCCCCGGCCGCCTTGCCTGGGGGCGTGTCAGCGCCAGGGGATCCGCCCGGGGATCGAAACGTTCGGTGCGCAGACGGGCGGGGGGCGCGTCGTCCTTGCGGGACTGCCACTGCGCGGGGGTGACGGCATCCGGGGACGGCGACACCAGGGTCGGCACCATGGTCGGTGTCCTGCTGTGGGGGGGCGTCTTCGTGCCCGTCCCAGTCTCAGTCCCGGTCCCGGTCCCGGTCCCGGTGCCGGTGCCGGTGCCGGTGCCGGTGGTGCCGGTGGCGGTGCCGGTGGTGGCGGTGGCGGTGGCGGTGCCGGTGGTGCCGGTGCCCGTGGCGCCCGTGCCCGTGCCCGTGGCGCCCGTGCCCGTGGCGGTGGCGCCCGTGACGGTGGTGCCCGTGCCCGTGGCGGTGGTGCCGGTGGTCGTGGGGCCGGTCCCGGTGGGGGACGGGGCAACTGGTGCGGTGCCAGGTGCGGTGCCGGCCGGCCCGTCGGACACGGTGAACTTCCCGTCCCCGCCCCTGGTGTCCGGGAACCACCCGCCCCCGCCCCCCTTGCCCCCCAAGGTGGCCTCCCCCAAGGTGCTCTCCAGCTTCGCCAGGTCAAGATCCGGCAGGTCGGGGATCTTCACATCCAGGGAGTTGATGTCCATCCCTTGCGGTTTCTGCCACCGAAAACGCCGCCCGCCCCCACTGAGCGCCTCGGTCATCCCCGAGGTGAACGCCCCCGCCAGAGCCGAACTCCCGCCCAGCAGCACATCCTGCGCCACCGTGGTGACCAGCCCCGTCACCCCACCCATAACGAGCTTGCCCGCCAGCGTGTCGGCGTACTTCGGCAGCCACCTGCCCACCGCCAGGGGGAGCGCCCCCCCGATCGCCCCCCCGATCGCCCCCGCCTTGAGCATCCCCAGAGTGTTCTGCGCATTCCACCGGGTACGGTCGCCCAGCATCATCTGGAACGTCTGCACCGCCACGTCCATGCCGGTCATCAGCCCGACACCCGCCACCATGGACACCGCCAGCCGGCGCAGGATCATCCGTACCGCCGCCCGGCCCGCCGCCACGATCCCCGGCACCACCTGCGGCGCGTACAGCGCGAACTGCGTGATCTCGAACGCCATCCAGGCCAGCTGCACGAGGATCATGTACTTGGCGTACTGCAGCTCCACCGCCGTGGTCCGCGCCAGCTGCGCCAGTTGCTCCGCCGACTGCGCCGTCTGCGGCAGGTTCTTCAGGAACGTTTCGACGAACTCCCGGAACTGTCCCGCCACCGGCCCGGCCATGCTCTGCAGCACCCCGCTGGCCGAGGGACCCACCTCATGGCTGATCGCCAGCAGCTCCTGGGCGGCTTCCTGCCAGGCCTCGCTGAGCTCGCGGAGTTTGTCCTCGTCGCCCTTAGGCCAGTTCTCGCCGACCGCCAGGTAGGCCACCCAGCCCAGGGCGGGGGGAAGGAGGATGCTCATGGGGTGCGTACATCGCCTTCGTCGTTCACCGTGCTTCGCAGCCGGTCAGCGTGATGCCCTCGGCGTGGAGGCCGGCCGGCCGGTTGTCCGGTTAACGGCTCATGCCCCATGGCCGGCACCCCCTTGACTCCCTTGAGCGACTTGACCGACCTGACCGAGTGGACCGACTTGACCGAGTGGACTTCCCCACCGACTCCGTTGACTGTTGAGGTGATTGCGGCGTTCCTTATGTGTTCTTCCTTATGTGTTCTTCCTTGACCAGGAGTCACACGGACGATAGTCGCACAGTCGTGCGGTATCGCTGGGGCCTGGTATTTCCGTTCCCACAGCGGGATTTGAAGCTGCGTCGGCCGCGGTGACAAAGCAGGTCACCCCAGGGCGCGTCCAAGGCCTTGCCGTACAGCCAGTCAGGTAGCCCGAGGGGATCGCACCCAATGCCAGCAACTTAGTGGTCGAGCCGTAGATCGTGATCTTGCTGGTCAGGGCCGGTGCGGGCATGGGTACGGCCACCGTTGATCATCGTGAGTTGTGTGGACTGACGAAGAGACGGTGGCCGCAGGTCACAGCATAGATCCCGCCCGTTGGCGGGAGGCGTTCGAGGGCCTGATGAGCCGGATCGCGGGCCGCTTCGCCCGTGTCGAACCCCGGCGCCGGGCGGGGCGATTGGCGCTCGGTCTCCTCGCGGACCTGCCGCGCCGGACTCGGCGAGGACACCGTGTTCGCGACCAAACCGGAACTGGCCACTCGCATGATCACCCGGTTCCTGGACGCCGGCCACCACGCGCCGTGGGTCGCGGGCGACGAGGTCCACGGCGGCAACCCGAAACCGCGCGCCGCGTTGGAGGAACGCCGCACCGGCTACGTGCCGGCCGTGGCCCGCTCCCACGAAGTCACCACCCCGGCAGGGAAGTTCCGCCGAGGGAGGCGGTCAGAACGAGCCCGGCTCGATGATCTCCTCGCCCTCGTCTTTCCCCTGCGGCGCGCGCGTCAGTCGGACGACTGCTGCCGTTTCGGCCGCCACACCACCAGCGCGCTCGTCTGCTGGACCTCCTGGTACGGGACCAGGTCGCGGCGGTACGAGGCGTGGACCGCGGCCTCGCGCTGTTGCATGGCCGCCGCCGCGCCGTCCAGGGCCGCCTCCAGTTCCGCGATGCGGGACTGGAGGGCGGCGACCTGGTTCTCCAGTTCGATGATGCGCTTGATGCCGGCGAGGTTGATGCCCTCGTCCTGCGACAGCTGCTGTACCTGGCGGAGCAGTTCGATGTCGCGGGCCGAGTAGCGACGGCCCCGGCCGGCGGTGCGGTCCGGCGAGACCAGGCCGAGACGGTCGTACTGGCGCAGGGTCTGCGGGTGCAGGCCGGAGAGCTGGGCCGCCACCGAGATGACGTAGACCGGGGTCTCCTCGGTCAGTTCATACGGGTTGCGTCGACGGCCGTCCATCTCGATCAAGCTCCCTTCGCGGCCTGGAACAGCTCCGCCCGCGGGTCCTCTCCCGCAGTCGCCTCGCGATATGCCTCAAGGGCGTCACGAGCCTTCCCCGACACGCCCTGGGGAACACTCACCTCGACGGTGACCAGCAGGTCCCCGCGGGTGCCGTCCTTGCGGACCGCGCCCTTGCCCCGCGCGCGCATCGTACGGCCGTTCGGCGTGCCCGGTGGCAGCTTCAGCGTGACCGGCGGGCCGCTGAGTGTCGGTACCCGGATCTCGCCGCCGAGTGCCGCCTCCGCGAACGTCACCGGCACCGTCACCGTCAGGTTGTCGCCCTTGCGGCCGAACACCGGGTGCGCGTCCACATGCACCGTGACGTACAGGTCGCCCGCCGGGCCGCTCCGCTCGCCGGGCGCGCCCTTGCCGCGGAGCCGGATGCGCTGGCCGTCCGTGACGCCGGCCGGGATGCGGACCTGCATCGTCCGGGACGACTTGGCCCGGCCGCTGCCCTGGCATTCCCGGCACGGATGCTCGGCGATGAGCCCGCGGCCCTTGCAGTCCGGGCAGGGGTCGGTCAGCGAGAAACCGCCGCCCGAGCCGCGCGTCACCTGACCGGTGCCGACACAGGTCGGGCACACACGCGGGGTGCCGTTCTTGTCGCCGGTGCCGGAGCAGGCCTTGCAGGGTGACTGCGAGGTCATCCGGAGGGGGACGGTCGCGCCGTCCACCGCCTCGGTGAAACTCAGCGTGACCTCGGTGTCGATGTCCTGGCCGCGCCGGGGCTGCGTACGCGTCCCCGTACCGGCGCCACCGCGGTTGAACAGGCCCCCGAAGACATCCCCGAGCCCGCCGCCGAAGCCGCCCGCTCCGCCACCGCCCGGGGCGCCGCCGAAGAGGTCGCCCAGGTCGAAGTTGAACGTGCCGCCGCCGGCGCCCGGGCCCGGGCGGAAGCCGCCGTTGCCGAACAGGGCGCGTGCCTCGTCGTACTCTTTGCGCTTCTTGGGGTCACCGAGGATGTCGTTCGCCTCGGAGATCTCCTTGAAGCGCTCCTCCGCCTTGGCGTTGCCCTTGTTGGCGTCCGGGTGGTACTCCCGGGCGAGCTTCCGGTACGCCTTCTTGATCTCGGCTTCGGTGGCGTCCTTGGGGACGCCGAGGACCTTGTAGTAGTCCTTCTCGATGAAGTCCTTGGTGCTCATCCCCGACGTCCCTCCTTCCGTACGTCCCGCACACTCTGTACGTCCCGCACGCTCTGTACGTTTGTCACGCTCCGTACGTCCCGCGCGTTCCGTACGTTTGTCACGCTCCGTACGTCCCGCACGCTCCGTACGTTCGTCGCGATCCGTACGTCCCGCACGCTCCGTACGTTCCGTACGTTCGTCACGTCAGCCCTTGTCCGGGCCACCGCTCTCCTTGTCGTCGCCCGCCTCGCCTGCCTCGCCCGCCTCGGTCGCCTTGTCCGTCTTGTCTGTCTTGACGGTCTGTGCGCCCGGCTGCGGCTCGGCCACCGCCACCCGCGCGGGGCGGATGGTGCGCTCGCCGATGCGATACCCCGGCTGCAGAATCGCCACGCACGTCGTCTCGGTGACGTCCGGCGCGTAACTGTGCATCAGGGCCTCATGGATCGTCGGGTCGAAGGGCTCGCCCTCCTTGCCGAACTGCTGCAGACCCATTTTCGCCGCGATGGCCTCCAGCGACTCGGCGACGGACTTGAAACCGCCGACGAGTTCGCCGTGTTCCCGCGCGCGGCCGATGTCGTCGAGTACGGGCAGGAGCTCGGTCAGGAGGTTCGCGATGGCGATCTCCCTGACCGCGATCCGGTCGCGCTCGACGCGGCGGCGGTAGTTCTGGTACTCGGCCTGGAGCCGCTGGAGGTCCGCGGTGCGCTCACCGAGCGCGGTACGCACCTGGTCGAGCTGGGCCACCAGAGCCGTCGATGCGCCGGCGTCCCCGGCCGGGGCCGCTCCCTTCTGGGGGGCGGCCTGCGACTCGGCGTCTTCGGGGGTCGCGCCGGAGGGGACGTCGGGCTGCTGCGGCTGAGCCGACTGCGGCTGCTGCTCGTCGAAGCCCGGGGTCTCCTCTGTCACGCGGCACCGTCCTTCCGGTCCTCGTCGACGATCTCGGCGTCGACGACGTCCTCGTCACCGGCCCTGGCCTGCCCGGCACCCGGTGTCCCGCCTCCCGCGGCCTGCGCGCCCGGGGCGTCGGCGTACAGCGCCTGGCCCAGCTTCTGCGAGACGGCGGAGACCTTCTCGGTGGCCGTACGGATCTCGGCCGCGCTGTCGGCGGACTCGTCCTTGAGCGCGGTCTTCAGCTCCTCGACGGAGAACTCGACCTCGGTCTTGATGTCGCCCGGGACCTTTTCCTCGTTGTCCTTGAGGAACTTCTCGGTCTGGTAGACGAGCTGCTCGCCCTGGTTGCGGGTCTCGGCGGCCTCGCGGCGGCGGTGGTCCTCCTCCGCGTACTGCTCGGCCTCCTGCCGCATGCGGTCGACCTCGTCCTTCGGGAGCGAGGAACCGCCGGTGACGGTCATCTTCTGCTCCTTGCCGGTACCGAGGTCCTTCGCCGTGACATGCATGATGCCGTTGGCGTCGATGTCGAAGGACGACCTCGATCTGCGGCACGCCACGGGGCGCCGGGGGAAGGCCCGTGAGCTCGAACATCCCCAGCTTCTTGTTGTACGCCGCGATCTCGCGCTCGCCCTGGTAGACCTGGATCTGCACGGACGGCTGGTTGTCCTCGGCGGTTGTGAAGATCTCGGACCTCTTGGTCGGGATCGTCGTGTTCCGCTCGATGAGCTTGGTCATGATGCCGCCCTTGGTCTCGATACCGAGGGACAGCGGGGTCACGTCGAGGAGCAGAACATCCTTGACCTCACCCTTCAGCACACCGGCCTGGAGGGACGCGCCGATGGCGACGACCTCGTCCGGGTTCACACCCTTGTTGGCGTCCTTGCCGCCGGTCAGCTCACGGACGAGCTCGGCGACGGCCGGCATACGGGTCGAACCACCGACGAGAACGACGTGGTCGATCTCGGAGAGCTGGATGCCCGCGTCCTTGATGACGTTGTGGAACGGCGTCTTGCAGCGCTCCAGCAGGTCAGCGGTGAGCTGCTGGAACTGGGCGCGGGTGAGCTTCTCGTCGAGGTGCAGGGGGCCCTCGGCGGAGGCGGTGATGTAGGGCAGGTTGATCGAGGTCTCGGTGGACGAGGACAGCTCGATCTTGGCTTTCTCGGCGGCCTCACGGAGGCGCTGGAGGGCCATCTTGTCCCTGGCGAGGTCCACGCCGTGGCCGGTCTGGAACTGCCGCACCAGGTAGTCGACGACGCGCTGGTCCCAGTCGTCACCACCGAGGTGGTTGTCACCGTTGGTGGCCTTCACCTCGACGACGCCGTCGCCGATCTCCAGCAGCGACACGTCGAAGGTGCCGCCACCGAGGTCGAAGACGAGGATCGTCTGGTCGTCCTTGTCGAGGCCGTAGGCCAGGGCGGCGGCGGTGGGCTCGTTGACGATACGCAGGACGTTGAGCCCCGCGATCTCGCCGGCCTCCTTGGTGGCCTGCCGCTCGGAGTCGTTGAAGTACGCCGGGACGGTGATGACCGCGTCGGCGACCTTCTCGCCCAGGTAAGCCTCGGCGTCCCGCTTCAGCTTCTGCAGGATGAAGGCGGAGATCTGCTGCGGGTTGAAGGGCTTCCCGTCGAGCTCGATCTTCCAGTCGGTGCCCATGTGACGCTTGACGGACCGGATGGTGCGGTCCACATTGGTGACCGCCTGGCGCTTGGCGACCTCGCCGACGAGCACCTCGCCGTTCTTGGCGAAGGCGACGACGGACGGCGTGGTCCTGGCGCCCTCGGCGTTGGTGATGACGGTGGGCTCGCCGCCTTCCAGAACGCTGACGACGGAGTTAGTCGTGCCCAGGTCGATGCCGACCGCACGTGCCATTTCGATTCCTCCAGCTGACGTGAGTAGAACGAGCCCCAGCATGCATGACGCTTGCCTCTGGGTCAAAGGAGCTGAGTCACATCGGCTCAATTCTTATCTGCAGCTTACGCGCAATGGTGGTTTGGCCGGTACGGCCCTGTACGGTCCCGTGCCCCTTGCCGTACGGTCCCGTGCTCCTTGCCGGTAGGGTCCCGCGCCCCTTGCCGGTACGGCCCCGTGCCCCATGGGGGCACCGCCCCCTCACCTGCCGCCCCGCGCTCCTGGGGGCGCCCCCTCGCTCACTCAGGGAAACCCCAGCGACCCAGATCACTCCGCCCCTGACTACAGTGCGGCACTGTAAGTGGGTACTCTCGGAGGACCCCGCAAGTTACCTTCTGGTAAAGATCTACGAGGGTCGGGCGGCTCACCTGGTCACCTGGTTACCTGGTTACCTGGTCGCCAGGTCACCTGGTCACCTGAGAGAAACCCTCGTCCCCCCTCGCAGGCCCGAGGAGCCCCCATGCAACTCGCCGCGATCATCGTGTCGCTGGTCCTGACCGTGGTCGGCGTCGCGCTGCTCGCACGCGCCATCGGCCAGTTCGTCCGGTACTTCAAGCTCGGCCAGCCCGTGCCCGCCGGCACCCGGACCGACAACCCCTACCAGCGCAGTGTGACGCTGGCGAAGGAGTTCCTCGGCCACACCCGCATGAACCGATGGGGCATCGTCGGCATCGCCCACTGGTTCGTGGCGGTCGGCTTCCTCACCCTGCCGCCGACCCTCGCCCAGGCGTTCGGCCAGCTCTTCCAGGCCGACTGGGTGCTGCCGGTCCTCGGCGGCTTCCTCCCGTTCGAGCTGTACATCGAGTTCATCGGCGTGATGACGATCCTGGGCATCGCCGTGCTCATGGCGATCCGGCTGCTGAGCCTGCCCTCGCGGGCCGGCCGCAAGTCCCGCTTCGCGGGCTCCAAGGCCGGGCAGGCGTACTTCGTCGAGTACGTCATCCTCACCATCGGCCTCGCCATCTACGTACTGCGCGGCCTCGAGGGCGCGCTGCACCACGTGGAGCACTACGAGGCCGCGTACTTCGCCTCGTATCCGCTGGTCCTCGCCTTCGAGGAGCTGAGCGTCGGCACGCTGCAGAACCTGGTCTACTTCACCGCGATGATCAAGATCAGCGTCTCGTTCATCTGGATGATCACGGTCTCCCTCAACACCAACATGGGTGTCGCCTGGCACCGCTTCCTCGCCTTCCCCAACATCTGGTTCAAGCGGAACGCGACCGGTGAGACCGCGCTCGGCGCGCTCCAGCCGATGACGAGCGGCGGCAAGCCGATCGACTTCACCGACCCCGGCGAGGACGACGTCTTCGGGGTCAGCCAGGTGGAGCAGTTCTCCTGGAAGGGCCTGCTGGACTTCTCCACCTGCACCGAGTGCGGGCGTTGCCAGTCGCAGTGCCCCGCCTGGAACACCGGCAAGCCGCTCTCGCCGAAGCTGCTGATCATGTCGCTGCGCGACCACGCGCACGCCAAGGCGCCGTACCTGCTGGCCGGTGGCGGCAAGACCATGGAGGGCGAGGAGAAAGCGAGCGAGGAGCAGCTCGCCGAGGTGCCCGCCGCAGCGCTCGCCGAGGCCGAGCGGCCACTGATCGGCACCGTCGGGGCCGTCGGGACCGGCGGGGCCGCAATCGGGACCGGCGAGGCCGCATCCGACAGCGGCTTCGCCGCGGGTGGCGTCATCGACCCGGATGTCCTGTGGTCCTGCACCACCTGCGGTGCCTGCGTCGAGCAGTGCCCCGTCGACATCGAGCACATCGACCACATCGTCGACATGCGCCGCTACCAGGTGATGATCGAGTCCGCGTTCCCGTCCGAGGCGGGCACGATGCTCAAGAACCTGGAGAAGAAGGGCAACCCCTGGGGGCTCGCCAAGAAGCAGCGCCTGGAGTGGACCAAGGAGGTCGACTTCGAGGTACCGGTGGTCGGCAAGGACATCGAGGACCTGTCCGAGGTCGACTACCTGTACTGGGTCGGCTGCGCGGGCGCCCTGGAGGACCGGGCGAAGAAGACCACCAAGGCCTTCGCCGAGCTGCTGCACATCGCGGGCGTCAAGTTCGCGATCATGGGCGGCGACGAGAAATGTACCGGCGACTCGGCACGACGGCTGGGCAACGAGCCGCTGTTCCAGGAGCTCGGCATGGAGAACGTGGCGGCCCTCAACATGGCCTTCGGCGAGGAAGACGACGAGGCCCCGGAGACGAAGAAGCCCCAGTCCGCGAAGAAGATCGTCGCCACCTGCCCGCACTGCCTGAACACCCTCGGCAACGAGTACCCGCAGCTCGGCGGCGACTACGAGGTCATCCACCACACCCAGCTGCTCCAACACCTCGTCGACGAGGGCAAACTGATCCCGGTGACCCCGGTCGAGGGCATCATCACGTACCACGACCCGTGCTACCTGGGCCGCCACAACAAGATCTACACGCCCCCGCGCGAGATCATCGGCAAGGTCCCGGGCCTGCGCAACGAGGAGATGCACCGCCACAAGGAGCGCGGCTTCTGCTGCGGCGCCGGTGGCGCCCGTATGTGGATGGAGGAGCGGATCGGCAAGCGCATCAACAACGAGCGCGTCGACGAGGCCCTTTCGCTGAACCCCGACATCGTCTCGACGGCCTGCCCGTTCTGCCTGGTCATGCTGACCGACTCGGTCAACGGCAAGAAGAATGAGGGCAAGGCCAAGGAGTCCGTCCAGGTCGTGGACGTGGCCCAGCTGCTCCTCGACTCCGTCAGGACCCCGGTCGAGGACGAGCCCCCGGCGGGCGCGGCGGAGCCGGAGAGCGAGCCGGAGCCCGAACCGGTCAAGTAACGGCACCGGTCAAGTAGCGGCACCGGTCAAGTAGCGGCACCGGTCAAGTAGCGGTCAGTCAAGTAGCGGCCGGTCAAGTAACGGCGAAAAATTCTCCGGCCTCCCGTACAACCCTTCCCCGCACCCATCAGTCTCCTGTTGGCCGACTGCCTCTCGAAGCCCTGGAGTTCTCCAGCGCAACAGGTGAACTCCAGGCAAGCGGAAAGCAGCCCGGCAATCCCATTGACTGCGGGCGCCGGTCAGGCGTACCGCATGCCGCAGGAGATTCCCGTATGCACAAGCACCACCTGCGACTCGCCCTCGCGACGGCCACCGCGGCCGCGCTGACAGGCGGGCTGTTCACCTTCGCGGCCGCGACCGCGAAGGCGGCCGACTCCGTCCACCACCACGAGGCGGACTTCAACAACGACGGGTACGGCGATGTCGCGTACGCGGCCGAGGCGGCCACCGTCGGCGGCAAGAAAGACGCCGGTCAGATCGTCGCCCTGTACGGCTCGGCGAGCGGTGTGACCTCCACCAAGCGCACCACGATCAGCCAGAACACCACCGGTGTGCCCGGCAGCGCCGAGACCGGCGACGGCTTCGGCTGGATCAGCGCCTACGGCGACTTCAACGGCGACGGCTTCGACGACCTCGCCGTCTCCGCGTCCCTCGAGGACGTCAGCGGCGACACGGACGGCGGCACGGTCGCGCTCCTGTGGGGTTCGTCGAGCGGCCTGTCCGGCGGTACGGCACTCACGGACCCGGCGCCTTCCTCCCACGACCAGTGGGGCAAGACGCTGGCGGCGGGCGACTTCGACGGCGACGGCACGGAGGACCTCGCGGTCGGCGCCACGTCGAGCACGATCCACGTGTTCAAGGGCGGCATCACCAAGTCCGGTACGGCAGGCGGCCGTTACCCCGTCAAGCCACCTATCGTGTCCGGCGACGACGCGGGCCCGCTCATGCTCACCGCGGGCGACGTCAACGGCGACAAGCGGACCGACC
Organism: uncultured Actinomycetota bacterium; assembly: GCA_963711935.1. Taxonomy (GTDB): domain Bacteria; phylum Actinomycetota; class Actinomycetes; order Streptomycetales; family Streptomycetaceae; genus Streptomyces. Next base: position 231,716 of record CAVQGD010000028.1, on the reverse strand, counting down.
TGGTCGTCGACGGCTACGAGACCACCAGCGAGGACGGCTGGAACACCAACTACTACGTGCCCGGCGCGGCCTCCGGCCTGACCGTCTCCTCCGCGCGGCAGCTGAAGCCCGGCTTCGTCACCGGCATCGGTGACGTCAACGGCGACGGCTTCGGCGACATTGTGACCGGCGAGGACTGGGACCCCTCCACCGACCCCGACGTGCCGTCCCCGCCCGAGTCTGCCACCGGCGGCAAGGTCCACGTCGTCTACGGCTCGGCCGACGGCCCTGCCGGGTCCACCTCGGTGACCCAGAACACCGGCAACGTGCCCGGCTCCTCCGAGCGCGGCGACTTCTTCGGCAACGACCTGTCGCTCGGCGACATCAACGGTGACGGCTTCCAGGACCTGGTGGTCGCCGCGGCCGGCGAGAATCTGAACGGCGTCGTCAACACGGGTGCGGTGACGGTCCTGTACGGCTCGGCCTCCGGCCTGGACACCAGCTCCGGCTCCCAGTACTTCGCCCAGTCCACGGCCGGTGTCCCCGGCTCGGACGAGCAGGACGACTTCTTCGGCTCCGAGGTGAAGCTCACCGACGTCAACGGCGACGGCAAGGCGGACCTGACGGTCGGCGCGCTCGGCGAGAACGGCGGCAACGGCTCGGTGGTCTACCTGCCCTCCAACGGCACGAAGATCACGACGACCGGTTCCCGCTCCCTCGCCCCGTCCTCCGTGGGCGTGTCGACGGACGCCTCACCCCTGTTCGGCAGCAACGCGGCCAACTGACGTACGTCCGCAGCGCGTCGGGCCCGCACCCGACGAGCTGCGCTCCCCGACCCGGACCACGCACCGCATGCCCAGCCGGCGCCGCCGCCGCTACCTGCTGGGCGCCGCCGCAGGCCTCGCTCTGCTCACCGCGGGAGGCACCGTCGCCTGGGGAGGCCAGGGAGAAGCTTCCGATTGGCAGACCCTGACGATGCGGCCGGAAGGGAGCGGCACGGACTGCGGCCTCACGGTCGAGAACCTGCGCCGGTACCCGGTCGCTTTCGAGGCCACCGTCACGATGACCTCGGTCGAGAACAACGAGGCCAACCTCTCGGTCAACTACTGGTACAAGGGCAACAAAACCCGCGCCGTCCACCTGCGGGCCTCCCGCCCGTTCCCCGCTTCACTCGGGGTGAAGCTCGAGAGGAACCGCCGCTACCTCATCCCCGCCGAAGGCGGCTTCGTCCCCGGCTGCCTCGTGAAGGAAGCCACCCCGGAGCTCCGCAGTCTCTACCAGCAGGCGTCCGTCAACCGCTGAAGCGTCAGTGAGGGTCGCTGCCGCGTAGGGGGCGGCTGCCGCGTAGGTGGCGTATGAGGGCGGCGAGCCCGGTGACGGTTGTTCCGACGACCGTGCCGGGCTCGTCGCTTTCCCGGAGCCGCATGGCTCCTTGAGAGGCAGCAACCTCAAGGCAGTTTGGTGCGTTCTCGTCCTGGGAGAACGAGGACTTCTGCCACACGAGAACCTCTGCCATGTCGCACCCTTCAGTTCTGTCGAGCAAGATCGTGAATGAAGTCCCTTGACTCTACGACTCCGAGTGCAGCCTTCTGTACCTCGACGATCCTTCGCCGGTACGTAGCGAGTTGGGCCTCCGCATCCAGGAAAGCACCCCCATGCGGAGCATCCAACAGAACAGTGTCCAACTGCGGGACAGGACCGTCCAGCAACAGAATCGAACTGCTGATCCTGAAGTCGTCCCTGTCGAACGGCACGACGCGCACGGTGACCTGAGGTCGCTCAGCCTGCTCCAGAATGTGCAGCAACTGCCTTCGAGCGATCCCGCGATCGGCCCTCCTGATCCGCAGCGCGGCCTCATGGATAACAACCTCGTAGACGAAGTCATCCTTTTTCAGGACTTCTTGTCTCCTCAGACGAAACTTCACGCGGAGTTCCTGCTGCTCCTGGGCCATCTCCGAGGGGGAGCCGTTGTAGAGCGCTCGCACGAACTCCTCGGACTGCAGCAGTCCAGGGATGTCCACGATCTCGAACGACCTCACATTCCGTGTGTGGTGCTCCAGCTCAGCGAGGTCGAGAAACCCTTTCGGGAGCAGCCCGCGGTGTTCCTCCCACCACCCGCGCACGCGCTCCGTCGTCATGGCTGCCAGGGCATCGACAAGCGGGGCGTCCCCGGCCTTGTAGTAGGTGGCCAGGAACCGTACGCGTTCCGCGCTCACACCGAAGCGCCCCACTTCGGTGTTGGAGAGCCTGCCCTCGTTGATACCCGTCGCGCGTGCCGCCTCCCGAAGGCCCAACCCCGCACGTTCGCGCAGCTTGCGCAACTCCTTGCCGAGGCGTTCGTGGCGCACCGTGATGACCGTTCTCGAACCCATGTGCCCTGCCTTTCCTGCAAGTTGAGGACACGATAGTGCCGGAACGACTTGCCTCAGGACAAGTTGTTCCCCTACCTTCAGTGATGCGCCGCACACGCTGCGGAAACGCCGGGACATCCCGGAAGCGCACCGCACCGCCCTGCCATGGCGGGCGCGGCAGAGCCACCGCCCGACACCACAGCGATCCCCTTCACACCACTCCCGATTCACACCACTCCCGATTCACACCACTCCCGACCAGGAGACCCGAATGCCCAGGCCGCCCCTCGAGTACACCGTCTACGTCCCCAACGACCCCCGAGCCGTCCGCATCTGCCGCCGCGCCCTCCGCGACATCCTCACCACCCACGACCTCCACACCTTCATCGAACCCGCGGAGCTCCTCGCCTCCGAGCTGCTCGGCAACGCCATCCGGCATACCGAGGGCCCGGCCGCCCTCAAGATCAGGCAGTCCGGGCACTCGTTCCGTCTGGGCGCCTGGGACACCGACCCCACACCGCCCACCACCGCCCCCACACCCCTCTGCGACGAGCACGGCCGCGGCCTGCACCTCGTGAACGCGTACGCGGAGGACTGGGGCTGGTTCCAGGTCAACGGCAGCGGCAGCGGCAACGGCGGGAAATACGTATGGTGCGAGCTCAGGGAGCCCCCGCCCGGCGCCCCCTGGCGCTCACCATCGGGTAGGAGTTGACGACGAACGCGGGGTCCTCCAACAGCTCCAGGAACCGCTCCAGTTCCTCGCCCCCGATCCCCAGCTCGCCCATCCCTCCAGCCGTCTGCGCGATGTTGAGCCCGTGCAGCTGAATCCCTTCCCCGCCGCCCCGCCACGTCTCGGCGTACGTCGTCGCGGTGACCTCCTCCAGCCCCGCACGCATCATCGCGCCCACCACTCGCCGCCCCCACAACGGATCCGCGCCGGCCCTCTCCAACAGTTCCAGCAGGGCGCCGTGCACGCGCCCGAAGAGAGCCTCCGACTCCTCGTCCGGCGCGGCGAACACGGGCGTCCACCGGCAGTCGAACTCCTCCAGCACCAGCCACCCACCCGGCTTCAACGCCCGCACCAGCCGCTCCAGCACGGCCCTCCGCTCCGGCAGATGGATCAGCACCAGGCGGGCGTGCACCAGGTCGTAGGTGGAGCCCGGCAGCGGGTCGCGGGTGATGTCGTGCACCAACACCCGTACATTCCGCGGGTGTTGCCGGTCGGCCGCCCACTTCGGCTCGATGTCCGTGACCGTGACCTCGCCGCCCGGCCCCACTTTCTCCCCCAGCCAGTCGCCCAGCGATCCCCCGCCCCCACCGACCTCCAGACACCGCCACCCGGGCCCGACTCCGACGGCCTCCAGCGCCTTCCGCGACCCCGGGTCGTACCGCGACTCCAGCACGGAGAAGCGCTCCGGGGTGTGACCGTCGGCGTTGTCGAACAGATAGGGCGACATGGATACCTCCACTTTTGCTCACGGAGTTAGCTCACTGAGTTCACTCACGGAGTTCACTCACGGGGCCAGAGAGCCAGAATCCACCTCGTTTTCGGGCAGGGTGTCCGGTCCTTCAGGGCCGGGGGGAATGCCCGCTCCCGCGGAGCGGGGCAGGGACAGCCGGACCGCCGCCAGGGCGGTCCGGCGTCTCGCCCCCGGTGACAGCGCGCCGCACAACGGAGACCAGCCAGGAGTTCAGGGAGCGGTCGTCGGCGGCGGCAGCGGCCACGGCCTGTTCGTGCAGATCGTCGGGGAGTCTCAGGTTCACATGCTTCACAGGACCATTCTTGAGCTAAAATGGACCTATGGCAAAGGTTCCGCATGTACCCCACGAGCGAGCAGGAACAGCAGATGCTGCTGCACTGCGCGCACGCCCGGTACGTATGGAACCTCGCCGTCGAGCAGCACGCGCACTGGCAGCCCGGCCGCAAGCCCGCCCCCGGCTTCGCCGAACAGTGCCGCCAGCTCACCGAGGCCCGCCGAGAGAACGAGTGGCTCGCCGCCGGGAACGCCGATGTGCAGCAGCAGGCCCTGAAGGACTTCGCCCAGGCCAAGAACGCCCGCTTCACCTCCGGGTTCGGCGAGCCGACCTGGCGCCGGAAGTTCCGGCATGAAGGCTTCCGCGTCATCGGCACCGACCGCCTCCCCGAGTACGAGGCCGACGGCAGCCCGAAGTTGAACGCCAAAGGCAAGCAGGTCATGGGCCGCTCCGTGGTGGTACAGAAGCTGAACCGGCGCTGGGCGCAGGTGAAGGTGCCCGGCTGCGGCTGGGTCCGCTTCCGCCTCACCCGCCCCGAACTCCCGGCCGCGAAGACGTTCCGCGTCACCTACCGCAACGGGCAGTGGCACCTCGCCTTCGCCGTCCTCCCCGAGCCGGTCGACGCGCCCGGCACGGGCGAGGTCATCGGCATCGACCGGGGCGTGACGATCACCGCTGCCCTCTCCGACGGGCGGAAGCTGAACTGCCCGCAGCTCACCGTCAAGGAGCGGGCACAGATCCGCAAGCACCAGCGGCGTGCTGCCCGCGCCCCCAAGGGCAGCGAAGCCAAGGCCGCCGAGTACGCCAAGGCCGCCCGGCTCAAGGCCCGCGAGGCCAACCGGCGCAAGGACTGGTGCGAGAAGACCTCAACGATGCTCGCCCGCTCCTACGACCTGGTGCGGTTCGAGAAGCTGAACATCAAGAACATGACCCGCTCGGCCAAGGGGACGCTCGCGCAGCCCGGTAAGAACGTCCGGCAGAAGGCCGGGCTGAACCGGGTCATCCTCGCTCAGGGCTGGGGCCTGCTCCGGCAGCGCACGGAGCACAAGGCCCCCGGCAGAGTCGAGGACGTTCCCGCCCCCTACACGAGTCTGCGGTGCAGTGCCTGCGGATGGATCGAGAAGAAGTCGCGCAAGAGCCAAGCCGACTTCGTCTGCGTGTCCTGTGGGTTCACCTGCAACGCGGATACCAATGCAGCAGTTAATGTCGCGGCAGGACAGGGCGGGATTCCCCGTCCCCGGCGCTCAGCCGGTGCCGGAGGGGTGACAGCGGCCACCAGCCGTTCGAGCGCCCGTGAACCTCAACCCACCCAGGTTGGAATCCCCCTCTCTTGAAGAGGGGGAGGATGTCAACTCACCCTCAGCGGGGACGAGAGTCACGTCCGCGCGTCGGCGCGCGCCATGGTGGCCTCCCTCGCCTCGCTGCACTCTCCCGACGACCTGGTCATCGCCCTCGCCGCCGGGCACGACGCGGCCCCGCACTGGGAGTGGGCCAAGTGGCTGCCCCACGTCCAGACCGAGGGAAGCGACGGAGCGGGCAGCCGCCGTCTGATCACGTCCACCGCACAGGAGCTGGAACTGCTGCTCAAGGAGCGCCTCGAAGGCCGCCCCCGCTTCCAGGCCGGCGGCCCACCCCTCCTGGAACAGCCGCACATCGTCGTCGTACTCGACCAGGAGGCGCTGTCGCCACTGTCGGTGCTGGCAGCAGCCGAAGGACTGCAAGGCGTCACGGTCATCGAGGTCGTACCCGGCAGGCTCACCGGCGCACGCGGCGGCCTCTCGGTCGTGGTGCGTCCCCGTTCGCTGCGCCTGGAGTCCGGCGACGGCCTCGTCTACGAAGGGACGCCCGACCGCCTCAGTCACGAGGCCGCCGAGGCACTCGCCCTCCAACTCGCACCCCTGTACACGGCCTCCGGCAGCGATCTGGATGAACCGCTGCTCGCCAACCTGGAGTTCACCGATCTCCTCAACCTGGACGACAACCTGAACGACGCGGAATCCGTGGAGGCGGGCCGCACCTGGCGCCCGCGCTCCCGCGCCGAACGCCTGCGTGTCCCGATCGGTGTCGGCGAGGACGGCACCCCGGTGATGCTGGACCTGAAGGAAGCCGCGCAGGAAGGAATGGGCCCGCACGGCCTGTGCGTCGGCGCCACCGGATCCGGCAAGTCCGAGCTGCTGCGCACCCTCGTGCTCGGGCTCGCGGTGACCCACTCCTCGGAGACACTCAACTTCGTCCTCGCGGACTTCAAGGGCGGTGCCACCTTCGCCGGTATGGCCGACCTGCCGCATGTCGCCGCGGTGATCACCAACCTCGCGGACGATCTGACCCTCGTGGACCGCATGGGCGACTCGATCCGCGGTGAACTCAACCGCCGCCAGGAGCTGCTCCGTAAGGCAGGCAACTACGCCAACATCCACGACTACGAGAAGGCCCGCTCGCTCGGCGCCGCCCTGGAGCCCATCCCGTCCCTCGTCCTGGTCATCGACGAGTTCAGCGAACTCCTCACCGCCAAACCCGACTTCATCGACATGTTCGTCCAGATCGGCCGCATCGGCCGCTCCCTGGGCGTCCATCTGCTGCTGGCCTCGCAGCGCCTGGAGGAAGGCCGCCTGCGTGGTCTGGAGACCTACCTCTCGTACCGCATCGGACTGCGGACGTTCTCCGAGGCCGAGTCACGCGCCGCCCTCGGCGTCCCCGACGCCTACCACCTGCCGAACATCCCCGGCTCGGGCTATCTGAAGTACGGCACCGACGAAACGGCCCGCTTCAAGGCGGCCTACGTATCCGGCGCGCACCGGCCCGCCTCCGCCCGGGCCACGGCAGTGGACGGCCCGTTGCCGGTGAACCGCCGTCCCGTGCCGTTCACCGCGGCCCCCGTGCCGGTGCACTACGTACAGCACGTACAGCCCGACCCTCAGGAGCCGGTGCCGGACCCGCGCGCGGGCGGGGACGACGCGCCGCGAGGAGTACTTCCGCAGCTTCGGCATCGACTCCATCGCCACCTTCCGAAGGATGCGGGCCCACGGGGACATCGCGGTGGCGGACCAGCCGTGGGGGGATGTCTTCCTGGCCATCGACGGCTGGGGGAACTTCCGCGCGGAGTACGAAGCCCTGGAAGCAGCCGTTCTCGACATCGCCGCGAGAGGCCTCGGCTACGGCATCCACCTGGTCCTCACCGCCTCCCGCCCCATGGAGGTCCGCGCCCACCTCAAGGACCTGCTGATGAACCGTCTCGAACTGCGGCTCGGCGACCCCATGGACTCCGAACTGGACCGCAAGGCAGCCGGAAACGTCCCCGCAGGGGTGCCCGGCCGGGGCCTCACCCCGGAAGCACTGCACTTCATGACAGCGGTCCCCCGCATCGACGGCGCCCCCTCCGACGACGACCTCTCCGCGGCGAGTGCCGCCATGGGCCGGAACGTGGCCCGCCACTGGACAGAGCCCGGCGCGCCGGCAGTCCGCCTCCTGCCGCGCCACCTGCCCCTCGCAGACCTGCCCGCGGCCCTTACGGAGCCGGACCGTGGCGTCGCCTTCGCCCTCGACGAGAACAACCTGGAACCCGTCTACGTCAACTTCGACCAGGACCCCTTCTTCCTCGTCTTCGGCGAAAGCGAGTCCGGCAAGTCCAACCTGCTGCGCCTGTTCATCAGGCAGCTGACCGCTCTGCACGACGGGGACTCCTGCAAACTCTTCGTCATCGACAACCGCCGCTCCCTTCTGGGCGCGGCCCCGGCGTCCCACCTGGCCGAGTACGTGCCCATGTCCAACGCCATGGACCACCACGTGGAGGCCCTGGCCGACCTCATACGGCGCCGCACGCCCGCGCCCGACGTCACAGCCGACCAGCTGCGGGAACGCAGCTGGTGGAACGGTCCGACGGTGTACGTGGTCGTCGACGACTACGACCTGGTGTCCACCTCCAGCGGCAACCCCCTCGCCCCTCTCACGGAACTCCTCCCGTTCGCGCGCGATGTGGGTGTCCGCTTCATCGCCGCCCGGAACACCGCAGGCGCCGGCCGGTCCGCGTACGAACCCTTCATGCAGCGGATCAAGGAGCTGGGCGCGCAGGGCGTCGTACTCTCCGGCGATCCGAACGAGGGCGACATCCTCGGCACCGTACGCCCGCGTCCGATGCCGCCGGGACGGGGGATCTTCGTCTCGCGGAGGCTGGGGAACCCGTTGGTGCAGACGGGGCTGACGGGAGGGGAAGACCAGCGAGGGGAAGACCAGGGGGAAGTTCATGTCACAGGTGAGGGACACAGGTGAGGAACATAGGTAAGGGGCACAGGTAAGGGACGCAGGTAAGGGACACAAGTAAGGGGCACAGGTAAGGGATGTCACAGGTCGGCCGCAAAGCCGTACCCGTTCTCCGGCGGCCAGTACGTCCCACCCCGGGACCAGGTACGTTCGAAGACGTGGCTGGATTCAGGATCGGACGCGGCCGGGACAACGGCGCTCCTCAAGCGCGACCGCGACACCCTCTGTACGGACAGCGGCCCCCGCAGGGCAGCCCGTCATACGGCTATCCCCCGGCGCCGCAGCAACCTCAGGCGCCGCAGCAACCTCAGTACGGCGGCGGTCGGCCGTACGGCGCTCAGGGCGGCACCGGCGGCCCCTCGGGCTGGCCGCAGACGAGCGGCGGGAACCACGACGAGCCGGAGTACTTCGGCGACGGCGAGGGCAACGTACCCGGCCCCGGCAACGGCCCCGGCAATGGCCCCGGCCGCTCCCGGGGCCACGGCTCCGGCCCGGCCCATGACCCGTACGCCGCGAACAACCCGGGTCACACCCAGGCGTTCTCGCTCGACGAGGACCCGTACAGCCAGGGCGGCACATACCGCGCGGGCCAGGCCCCGGCCTCGCCCGCGGGCCCGCGGCTGCACTGGAAGGAACTGCTGCGCGGCCTCGTGACGTCGCCCGAACAGACCTTCCTGGTCGATGCGCGACTACACGGTGTGGGGCCCCGGCCCTCATCGTCATGTTCCTCTACGGCCTGCTCGCCGTCTTCGGCTTCGACGGCGCCCGCGAGGACGCGATCAACGCGACGCTCTCGAACGCGATCCCGATCGTCCTGACGACAGCGGTCGCCATGGTGATCAGCTCCTTCGTCCTGGGCGTGGTCACCCACACCCTGGCCCGCCAGCTCGGCGGCGACGGCGCCTGGCAGCCCACGGTCGGCCTGTCCATGCTGATCATGTCGCTCACGGACGCACCGCGCCTGCTGGTGGCCATGTTCGCGGGCGGCGACGCCCCGTTCGTGCAGATCCTCGGCTGGGCCACCTGGGTCGCCGCGGGCGCCCTCCTGACCTTGATGGTCTCGAAGTCCCACGACCTGCCCTGGCCGAAGGCACTGGGCGCCTCGGCGATCCAGCTGATCGCGATCCTGTCGATCATCAAGCTGGGGACGTTCTAGGTTCCAGGGGACGTCCCGGGTTCCAGGGGTTCCCGTTCCAGGAGTTCCAGGAGCTGGGCTGCCCGCGGGGCGGCTCGTCGGGCCCCGGCCCCCCGAGCCCCCGGGCCCCTACCGCCGGTCAGCTCGGCGGTAGGGGCCCGGTGTTTCCGGTGGGCGTGCGGGGCTCGGGGCTCACACCTGGGTCCGATGGAAGTTGAGGTAGGACCGGGAGGCGGTCGGCCCGCGCTGCCCCTGGTAACGGGACCCGTACCGCTCGCTGCCGTACGGGAACTCGGCCGGCGAGCTGAGCCGGAACATGCACAGCTGCCCGATCTTCATGCCCGGCCAGAGCTTGATCGGGCAGCGTGGCGAGGTTGGACAGCTCCAGCGTCACGTGCCCGGAGAACCCGGGGTCGATGAACCCGGCGGTGGAGTGGGTGACCAGCCCGAGCCGCCCGAGGGAACTCTTCCCCTCGAGCCGGGAGGCGAGATCGTCGGGCAGGCGTGATGACCTCGTACGTACTGGCCAGCACGAACTCCCCGGGGTGCAGGATGAACGGCTCGTCCCCCTCGGGCTCGACCAGCCGCGTGAGGTCGGCCTGCTCGATGGCGGGATCGATGTGCGGGTAGCGGTGATTCTCGAACACCCGGAAGAACCGGTCGAGCCGCACGTCGACGCTCGACGGCTGCACCATGGATTCGTCGTACGGATCGATCCGTACCCGGCCGGCGTCGATCTCGGCCCGGATGTCCTTGTCTGAGAGAAGCACGCCCCGAGGATACGCAAGGCGCGTGGACCGCCCACAACCAGGACGCCCCACGCGCCCGCTCACTACCGCTTCTCGAGCTCCACCGGCACGACCTCCACCGGCACGACACTGCGCAGCCGGGCACACCGCGGACAGCGGATCAGCCGGCCGGGGCCGAGCCGCTCGGCCTGCTGCATCGGGAACGAAGCGGTGCTGAACACGTGCCCATCGGCACAGCGGACGACGGTGCGCTCCATCAAGTCCAAGAGTCCCTTCCCCACGAGCCGCGTCCGGCTGTTGAACCTGACGACTGACCTGACAACTGACCTGACGACTGACCTGACGACGGAAGCCACATTACGGGATCAAAGGGACGGCCCTCCAGGCGGCACTCCGGTCTCCGCACCGGGCCCTCTTCCCGCCCCACCGTACGCCCCAACTCCCGCCCCCCGCAGCCCCGTCCACCTCCCGAAACGGAAGCCGAAGCAGGGATCGAAGCAGGGATCGAAGCAGGGATCGAAGCAGGAATCGAAGCAGGAATCGAAGCAGGAATCGCAACAGAAGCGGACCTCACGGCTTCAGCATCAAAGCCCGACATGAGGTAGAGTGACCAAGCGTTCCGACACCGGCAGCGACCGGTGTCTTACGCGGGTGTAGTTTAATGGTAGAACATCAGCTTCCCAAGCTGAGAGCGCGAGTTCGATTCTCGTCACCCGCTCCATACGAAACCCCCAGGTCAGAGACCCGGGGGTTCTTTGTTGTCTAGACCGGTGAGCGGCGGGGGCGATACGACGTTCGGCGATTCCTTGCCGGCGTCCTTGATGCTGCACGGGTTGCGGCTGGTCCGTTCGTTATCGATCGCGCCCCCTGTCTCCGTCTGCGTTCGGACGTGGTCACCTGAACGTCATCGTGCCGGTTGGAGCAGCCCCTTGGAACAGGACTGCGGTGAACGGCCGAGGCAATGACGAGGAGAGTACGGGCGGGTACCGTTCCGACGAGACGGCAGCGGCGTGCCTCGTCACAACCTGTCGGTAGGCGGGGGTGCCTCAGGCGACGTCGTGGACGTTGTGCTCGCTCAAAGACTCGATTCCGTGCAGGGGTCAGGGTCATGGCACATCCCTTGTGTGATCATCTTCCCGATATCGCTGGTTCGGGTTATTCAAGGGACGCGAACATTGAGGTGCGCGGCTTGTGGACAAGGTAGGAGCGGAAGCATTCCTTGAGATCTATGAGAGGGAAGCGAATGCGTCGGACCTGCTCCACACTCATCGCTCTGGCGGCGGCGGTTGTCACCCTGGGAGCGACCACCGCTCCCGCACACGCGGCCACTGGTGAAGTCGTCGTCTTCGCGACGGAGTTCGTCCCGCTGAAGGTTTACGAGAACCCCACAGTTGGCTGTTACAAGTTGCCGCTCAGCGCCCACGTACTGACCAATCGCACCAACGAGCCCGTTCACATCTACGGGGATCCGCTCTGCCTCACTCCCGGCATGACGGTACCGCCGGGCCAGGGGACGCATGTCGCCCCGGGCAGCGGCAGCTTCTCCGTCTGATGCGCCGCCCGACGCCGTAGATCTGGTCCGCGTCCACGTCGTAGATCGGCTCCGCGCCGTAGGTCTGGTCCGCGTCCGCGTCGATGTGCTCGGCGTCCGCCAGCAGGGATTCGGCCCTGGCTCCTCCGCCGCCGACGAGTTCCCAGGCCTGCGGACGAGCCGCTGGCTCACCGATCCGGCAGCCGACCGGCAGGGCCCGGCCCGGCTGTGGGACAGCGCGGCTTCCGCCGCACGGTCCCTGTCGGAGCTCGCCACGAAGACGTTCGGCTGCGCGCCGTCCCACCGCTGGGCCTTCGAACTGGACGAAGCGATCCCGGGTCTGGCCGACAGACGCGCTCCTGAGGCAGAGCCACGGCAGCGTGGTCGGGCAGCCGCCCAGGACGCGGCCCGGACCACCTGTGCGTCAATTGAGCCGGTCGGGCCAACTACGCCGCCGCGCTGCCCTGGTCTCCACTCGCCGGCATGCGCAGGGTGCGGTGTCCGGCGATACCCGGCTCGGCCGACACTGGGAGATCGTGGGCAGGGGGACAGCGAGTGAGTCCTGTTCCCGCAGCCGTGCCGACACACGCACGGTCATTCGGCCTGGTCCGCTGACGCGGAGTCGGCTCAGGAGTCCGGCTCCGCGTCAGCGGGTGAGCGTCTCGAGTTGTCAGGGGCTGTCAGGGGCTGTCAGGGGGCGGCGCCCGGGTCTCCGGGGCGGATGCGTCCGCGCCAGCCGCTGCTGGGGCCGCCGCTGCCCTCGACGTAGTCCTTGAAACGGTGCAGGTCCCCCTTCACCCGCCGGTCGATCACGCCCAGCGCGTCCGCGCCCTTCTCGACGACACCGGTCGGCTCGACGTCCATCGTGAGCTCCACCCGGGTGTGCGTGTCGTCAAGACGCTCGAACCGGACCGAGCCGCGCTGCCGGCTCTCACCGCCGACGGTCCGCCAGGTGATCCGGTCGTCCGGCAGCTGGTCGACGATCTCCGTGTCGAACTCGCGCCGTATCCCACCGATGCTGGTGGTCCAGTGGTTGTGCCGGTCGTCGAGCTGCCTGACCTCCTCGACGCCTTCCATGAAGTTCGGGAACTCCTCGAACTGGGTCCATTGGTCGTACGCCGCGCGGAGCGGGACCTCCACCTCGACCGTTTCCTTGACCGTGCTCATTGATCCCTCCTGGTTCGCTCCTCTGGTCCGCTCCTCGCCGGAGTCGGAGTCGGAGTCGGGTCGGCCGCGTCCTCGTCGGAGTCGGCCGCGCCGGGCGTACCGGGTGGGCCGGGCGGGACGCCCTCCTGTGCATGACGGACTCCTGCGAGGGCCCTGGGCCCTCGCGTCAGGAGCCGAGTGCGTTCTCCAGCTGCTTCTTGGTCATCGAGGAGCGGCCGTGGATGTTGCGCTTCCTGGCCTCTTCGTACAGCTGGTCCTTGGTCGGACCCTCCGAGCCGCTGTGTGAACGCTGCCCACCGCGTTGGTACGCCGACTTCGGGTCCCTGGTCGAGGCTTTGCTGGCGGTCTTCGACTCGCCTGACCTGGCCCGTTCCTTGTTGACCGTCCGCGCGGCGATCTCCTTGGCCCGCTTCGACGACTCGCCACGGTCCTCGGCGCTCTTCTTGATGTGTTCGTACTGGCGCTCCCGTTTGGGGCTCGATCCGGCCGGCATGGTGCCACTCCTTTCTCCTGTGTCTACGTCCTCCTGTGTCTACGTCGCTGTTCTGGTTGTCTGGTTGCCGTTGAGCTGTTCTGGCTTGTTGCGGAGGGGGCATCCGAGAGTGCCTCGCTCGCCTCGGAGGTCGTTCGGATCGACGAGTTCCCCGGGAAGTCCACCCGAAGCATGCGGCGGCCGTGCCCTTCCACGACCTTCCGGGCCAGGGGGAGGGTGCGTCGCCGGAGTAGGGAGTAAGGAGTAGAGCGGGCTCTCACCTGTTCGAGAGCGTGTGGTAGTTGTGGCGTGTCGGCGCAGGTGGACGAGACCGGAGGGAGTGGACCCGTGATGCCCCGTACCGCGTGCCGGACCCTGCGGACCCGCCGGACCCACCAGACCCGACCGAGACCGGCTTCCTCAAGCCATATCGCGGGCATGGGGACCCACGGCGACCAGATCCGCGCCGACCTCACCGGAGAGCTTCCTCTCGCCGCGGACCTCACCACGGTCGCCGCCGCCGAGCTCGACCTGCACCCGGGCGTGGAGATCTGGGCGACGGTGAAGGCGACACAGACCCACGCCTATCCCGTCTGAGCATGCCTATCCCGTCTGAGTACGCGGGGTGGTTCCTCACTGTCCAGTCCTGTCCAGTCCTGTCCAGTCCTGTCCAGGCAGAAGCAGTGACTGCCCAAGTCCTGTCTGATGGACGGGACTTCGAAACCGGGATGCTTCCGTCAGAGGGGCAGGTCGTCGGGCAGTACGTCGGGCAGTACCCGGAATGCCTTGTGGCGGCCCAAGGGGCGTACGGCTCGGAAGTCGCGCCGGTCGAGGGTGAGGATCGCGTCGGTGTCGTAGTCGGCGGCCAACGCCACGTTCACGGCGTCGGTCAGGTCGAGGTCCAGCGCGCTGTAGCGAGCGCGGACCGACTGGGCGGCGCCCAGATGCTCCTCCGTGATCTCCGGCATGACGACACGGTCCCGGCTCATCCAGCGCCGGAGGTCGTCGACCGCGCTGAGGGCGGCCTCCCGCCCGAGCTCGCGCGTGGCAACGTGATCAAGTTCGGTCGGCAGGAGGGGGGACATGATCAGGAGACCGGCCGTCATGATCGCCTCGTTGGCCGCCCCGTGCTCCGGGTGAGTCGAGTCCAGAGCCGCCAAGAGGCCGGACGTGTCGGCGATGACGGTGATCACGCGGTGGTTCCAGGTGCGGAGTCGCTCTCGCGGCGGACTGCGTCGGCGACCGTGTCGCGCACCTCGGTCTTGGACGGCGTACGCCCCGCCCCCTCAAAAGTCCGCGAGAACAGCGGCTCCTCCCAGACGCGGTTCGCCATGGCCGCGAGGTGAATTCCCTGACGGATGATCTCGGCCTCGCTGATCCCTCGACGCTTGGCGGCCTCCTTGATGATCGCCAGGTCCTCGGGATCGGCGTAGACGTTCGTGCGCTTCATGGACATGTACCAAGAGTGGTCCATGTGTCAAGTTGATGTATGCGGGCCGCGCTCTCCTACGGGGTTTCGCCGGGTGAGGGTAGCCACCCGGCGATCTCTCAGCCCGACTTGAACGCGGTGATCCCTTCCGGTTTTGGGCATCTCGGGGAGTAGCCCGTGCAGGAATTATTGGTGGCGTAAAATCCCGGGAACGCGGCCTTTCTGTCAGGGTCACGGAATTCCGAAAAGCCGGTGGGGACACACAGAAGCGCCCTCTGCCGGACGGACGTCTGTCGGCAGGGGGCGCTTTTAGGGGCAGGC
Organism: uncultured Actinomycetota bacterium; assembly: GCA_963711935.1. GTDB lineage: Bacteria > Actinomycetota > Actinomycetes > Streptomycetales > Streptomycetaceae > Streptomyces. The sequence continues at coordinate 216,570 of CAVQGD010000028.1, read as the reverse complement.
GCTAAGAGAACCTGCAAGGGGTGCGCGCGAGTGGACGCTGGTTACTCCGCGAAGGTTACTCCGCGAAGTGATCGAACGCGCCCAGGCGGGCGCCTTCCAGGAACGCGCGGATTTCGTCGCGGCTGTAAACCAGCGCGGGGCCTGCGGGCGCCTTGGACTGCCGCATGGCGACCCTTCCATCCGGAAGTGCCGCGAACTCTGCGCAGTTCGCCTCAGGTCCACTGGTGGGCGACTTGACCCAGGTGATGCCTTCCAGTGCGGAGGCGTCCGGGATCACGTACTCAGAGTGCATTTTTGCCTATACCTTCCGGTATGTGTCTAGATATTGCTTGACCAGCCTCAAGGATGCTTCCGGCTCCAATGATTCTTTCATTGCGTAGCGCCGGAATAGCTGCGCGTAAATGTCAACTTTCTTTTCATCTTCGATGAAGGTGCTGTCAGTCAATCCCTCAAGGAAGACGATGTCCTGCTCCCACCTGGAAAGGAACGACAGGACGACGAACGGGCCGAACACTGACGCGTGCGCCTGCGAGGCTTCCGGCAGTACGCGCAAAGTGATCACATCCGGATATTCTTTGGACATGGTCAACAGGTGTTCCAGCTGTTCCGCCATAACTTCGGGCGAACCGATGCAGTGACGGAAGACGGACTCGCTGACGACGCTCCACAGAACAAGTGGCGTCGGCCTGTCGAATACTTCTTGCCGTTCGCGCCGGATGTTCAGCAGTTCCTGGCGCCTCTTCTCTTCCAATTCGGGCATGTACTGATCAGATACTGCAGACGCATAATTATGCGTCTGCAAGAGACCTGGAATCAGGGCAGGCTCAAAGGAATAGGCGTCGCGTGCATCCTGCTCAAAGGCAATGAAATCGGCAGCGCTTGAATTGATGAAACCGCGAATGCTGGCATCCCAAGTGCCCTTGCCGTATGCCCGTTTCCGCAGGTTGAAGATGTACCGGCGCTCCGCCCCGTCTGCAAGCCCGTAATAGTTGAGCAGTTCGCCCAGATCATGCTCACTAATGCTGATGCGAGCCAGCTCAATGCGACTCACCTTGGAGTCGGACCACTTGAGTGCCCGGGCTACCTCTTGCTGCGTACCGCGCTCGGCTGCCTCGCGGAGGCGCCTGAGTGTCTTCCCTAGCCACTGCTGACGCATCGTTGGCTCTCGTACCGCCACGGCGTCCCCTCCCCTACCGATTGACCTGCGGTTACCAGCATGCCCACCCCTACTCGCACTGACAATCTAACAGTCCCTCACGAGGGGTAACTTGCCGTGCAGACTTGCGGGTTGACCGCCCTGCTGTGCAGACTCCCACTCTGCGCGCCCCGTAGTCGGACGCGTACAGTCCGCACCCCATGGGGGTTTTCCATGTCCAACCAGCAGGCCACGCACTATCAGTATCCCACCCATGCACGCGCCGTAGGGCTCGCACGTCGCGACTGCCGTAAGGCCTTGAGGCAGTGGGGAATTCCGCTCAACCAGGAACCTGTGAACAACGTAGTGACCCTGGTCAGTGAGTTGATGACAAATGCGGTAACGCATGGGCGCGTATGGGGCCGCTTGGTCGCGTTCACTGTCGAGCACGAAGACGGAACGGTCCGCGCGTCCGTCCGCGACGCGCGCGGTGAGAAGGAAGTAACGCCCCTCACCGCAGGCCCCGATGACGAGAACGGACGGGGCCTGCGCCTGGTACGGGAACTGTCTGACAACTGGGGCGTCAAGCCGGAAGTCGTCGGCAAAACCGTATGGATAGAAGTCAAGTTGGCGGAGGGGCCTGCATGCACCTCCTGAAATACAACGGCTTCCAAGCCACGTACGAAAGCCGCGGGCATGCGACAAGGGCTATGGCCGGTATCGTCCGCAAGATGCCCTTAACTGATGGTGAGCGCAGGGCGTTTGAGCGCTGGTACAACAACCGGAATTACCGGTCCGTTGGAATGGCGCTCTGGAAGGGCGAGGCTTACGAACTGCGCGTGTCCGTCCAAGGGATGCGCGTCACGTTCCGGATTGAGACCCCGCCCCCCCCCCGACCCCGCCCCCGCCCCCGACCCCGCCCCCGACCCCGGCCCCGACGCCGTCCCTGCCCCCGCACTACGACCCGAGCAACCTTCCCGTGTCGTCGGCAGACGTCCAGGAGAACACGCGGGGCCCCCGCGGACGGCAGATGTTCGCAGGGGCCCCACGCCCCAGGTAATGCCCGGCAGGTGCGATGCGGGCGCCTGCCGGACCAGTCACAGCCAGGAGCCGCAACCGAGGAACCGCACGAGGCGCGTGACGCCGCGGGGGCGGCGGGTTCCATGGGCCCGAGGGTGGTGCGGTGCTCTCCTCTCCGGTGTCGTCTCTCCGGTGTCGTCATGGTGGTAACCGGTTGTCAGGTGAGGGCTGGAAGCTGGGGCCCGCCGCCAGGCGGTGACTTCGAGGGCGCTGTAGGTGAGAACAGGAAAAAACAATGACCGTCATTGGCCAGGAATCCCCTGGCAGTTGAGACTTATGGGGTCCTTACGTGACAGAAGTGTCCGGGGCCCCACCTGGCGTGGATTCGTCAAACGGCTACGCTGGCGCCCGCTTCCAGCAACTCGCTCCTGGGTGGATGGATGTGAAGATCTCTTCGTTATATCCGTCCGCTGGAAAAGCCCGCTTTTTCCACCTAAGAGATTGGCACATGCTCATGCTTCGTCTTCGCCGCAAGACCGCGATGGTTGCCCTTGGCGCAGCCGTCGGCCTCTTGGCGGCATCGCCCTCGCCGCCCCCACCCAGGCAACTCAAATCGGGCAGGAGGCGACGGTCACCGGCAACCACACTTGGGGTGCCGGCTGGGACGCCTGCCGGAAGGCTTACCCAGGGACGAGGTCGATTGGATGGGTCAGGACAGAGCGTTCTGAAGGAAAATCCTGATGATCAGTCCGCTTGGGTGACCTGGTGGAACTGCTACGACAGCACCGACGCGACCTGATCCTGTGATGCCGCGGAGCGGTAGCTGACCGCGGAGCGGTCGTCGCATGGATACATAGATGCACCAGGGCCTCTTGGTGGCTCGTAGGTTGTTGAAGTCTTCGGGTGCCAGGAGGCCCTGTCGTCATGTTCGCAGCCCCATGCCTCGCCACCTGCCCTCTCACCGAGCTGGAGTTCTTCTCCAGCGCACGCTCCGCCACCGACCGCGCACAAGGCATCGAGGACAAGGCATCGAGGACAAGGCATCGAGGACAATTCCTCGAGGACCTGCGCTGCTCTTCGGCTGGGTACCGGTCGCGGCACGGCTCAGGAGTAGGGCGGCCAGCCGTGACGGGGGTCCGGCGGGTCCATCTCGGCGGTCGGTTCCGCCTCGAGGACGAGGATGGCGACGTCGTCGTCGATCGGGTCGGTGCTGAAGTCGTATGTCGCACGCCTGATCCGTTCGGCTACGGCATGGGCGCCCAGGCCCGCGCAGCCCCGCAGGATGTCGGCCAGGCCGTCGTCGTCGTCCAACTGCCGCTTGCCAGAGCGCCGTTCGGTCACGCCGTCGGTGACGCACAGCAGCGTCTCACCGGGCGCGAGGACGAAGGTGTCCGTGTGGAACTCGTAGTCCTCGTCTATACCGAGCAGGATCTGCGGGGACGCCGCGGGAAGCACGGAACCGTCGGTGGTCAGCCGGAGGGGTGGCGGGTGCCCGGCGCTGGCCAGCCTGCAGCGCGCGCCGCCCGCAGCCGGGTCGGGCTCCAGCTCTCCGTACAGCAGACTCAAAAAGCGCGGCAGGGACTGCTCGCCGCTGACCGCCTCCGCCTCGGCGTCCTCCTCCACCAGTGCCTCGTTGAGCCGGGTGAGTACGGACTCCACACCGTGGCCCTCGCGGGCCAGCAGCCGGACCAGATGGCGGGCCAGACCGGTGATCGACATCGCCTCCGGGTCACTGCCGCACACATCGCCGAGCAGGAAACACCAGCGTCTCTCGCCCATCGGGAACAGGTCGTAGAAGTCACCGCCGACGGTCTGGCCCTCGCCGTGCGGCTCGTAGACGATCGCGGTGTCGATACCGGGTATCCGGGCCAGGGACGGTGGCAGCTGCCGGCGCTGGAGCGCCAGGCTGATGGTCGCCTGCCGGGTGTACAGCCGGGCTGTGGCCACGGCCTGGGCCACTCGTCGCGCCACGTTCTCCAGGAGCCGCACCACGCTGTCGGTCAGCTGCGCCACATCCGTACGGCCGAGCAGCAGCACCCCGTGATCGTGGCCGTGGGCGGTGAGCGGGAAGGCCAGCGCGGAGCCGACGGTCGTGGAGCTGACGGCCGCGGAGCCGACAGTCGTGGGGCCGACGGTCGTGGAGCCGACGGCTGTGGAGCCGACGGCTGTGGAGGCGTCCGCGAGGCCGGCCCAGGGCCAGGGGATGCCGGCGTGGCCGAGCCCGGTCGGCGGGGAATGGCTCTCGAGCGCGGTACGCAGCGCGTCGAGCCGGCGCTCGTCGGTGTGCCAGACGCGGGACAGCCGCAGCCCGCCGCTCTCGGTACTCAGCCACACAGCGCACCAGTCGGCGAGCCGGGGCACCAGGAGCTGGCCCGCGAGGGCGGCGACCATGTCCTCGTCGAGCTGTCCGGCGAGGAGTTCGCTGGCTTCCGCGAGGAACGAGGGACCGGCGCGGTCGACCCACTCGGCGGTCCGGCGGCGGCGGTCCCGCGGCGGAGCCGGGGCCGGGGCGGAGGCGGGGGCCTTGGCGAAGCGCGGCTCGCCGCTCGGGGTGCCGCTGCCGCCCAGCGTGCCGGTGCCGTTGCCGGCGCCGCCCAGGGTGCCGCTGCCGTTGCCGCCCAGCGTGCCGTTGCCGCCCAGCGTGCCGGTGCCGCCCAGCGTGCCGGCGTGGGCGGCGTCCGCCTCGGGGCGGTACGCGGTCTCGGGGCGGTACGCGGTGACGTTCAGCCGGAGCCAGACGATCTTGCGGGTGCGCTGGTACGTCACGCCCCAGGATTCGGCGAGCGCGCCGATCAACTGGAGCCCGCGGCCGCGACGCCCGGTGTCCGGGGCGCTGTACACCACGCTGGCCGGATGGAGGTCCGCCACCTCGATGACGACGCCCGGATTGTCGGCCACTGTGCGGCAGGTGACCTCGACGGGCGTGCCTGCGTGGAGGACGGCGTTGGTGACCAGCTCGCTCACCAGGAGCACGGCGTCCTCGACCAGCTCGACCAGTGGGTCACCTGCCGTATGGGGCCCGCGAACCGCCGGCGCGCCCGGCGGGGAAAGCGCCGCGCGGATGAAATCGCGTGCCGCGGTGGGAGCGTGCACGCTTCCGGGCAGTGTGATACGCGAGGCGGACTCTTCCAACTCTTCCCACTCTTCTGACTGATCTGACTGATCCGACTGATCCGACTCCTCCGACTGATCCGGGATCGGCGACGGCGCTCCCACGGGAGATTCCTGCCGCTTTGGGCAACTTAGTCGTTTAGGTGCAATATTAGGGTAAGTCCGAATGTGTTAAATGATCATATAAGAGACGATTTAATGGCCATTGATCCAACTCAAACGGATCCCGCCCTTGTCAAGCGGAGAGAGCAGACGCTCGACTCCCACGAGGCCCGGCACTCCTCCGAGGCCAGGCACTCCTCCGAGGCCCAGCGATCTCCCGGGGCCCCGCACTCCTCCAAGGCCCAGCGATCTCCCGAGGCCCAGCGATCTCCCGAATCCGCCCCCCCGCCTGATTTCCCGGTGGGCCCGGTAGGGCCGGTGAGGGAAGAGAAGGTGAGGGAGGAAAAGGTGAGTGCGGTTGGCCTGCGTTCCCTGCTGGCGGCGATGCATGCGCTGCGCGACGGTGATTTCACCGTGCGTGCGGATATCGCGAGCGAGGGTCTCGTCGGTGAAATGGCCGGAGTCTTCAACCAGATCGTGACCCGGAACGCCCACTTGACCACGGAGTTGCAGCGGGTGCGCCGCGAGGTGGCTGCGGCACGGCAGGCTGGACGAGCGCATCGCGGCGAGCCCCGGCCAGGGGGCGTGGACCACGAGCGTGGACGCGGCGAACCAGCTGGTCGACGCCTTGGCCGGCGCCGGTCTCCAACGCCACGCGGGTGCTGGACGCGATCGCGGACGGGGACCTGACGCAACACGTCGACCTGCATGACGGCAGCCGTCAGCTGCACGGTGATCTGCGCCGGCTGGGACGCGGTGTGAACCGTACTGGTGGACCAGCTCTCGCTGTTCACCGGAGAGGTGACCAGGGTCGCCCGCGAGGTCGGCACCGAGGGACGCCTCGGCGGCCGGGCCAAGGTGCGGGGGCTGTCCGGGGACTGGCGCGATGTGACCGAGGCCGTCAACACCATGGCGTCACGGCTGACGGCGCAGGTGCGGGACATCGCCGTGGTGACCACCGCGGTCGCCCGCGGTGACCTCACCCAGCAGGTGACGGTCGAGGCCACGGGCGAGCTGCTGGAGCTGAAGCTCACCGTGAACACGATGGTCGACCAGCTCGCCGCGTTCGCCGACGAGGTCACCCGGGTCGCCCGCGAGGTCGGCACCGAAGGCGAGCTCGGCGGCCGGGCCGCAGGTCCGCGGCGTGTCCGGGGTGTGGAAGGACCTGACCGACAACGTCAACTTCATGGCGTCCAACCTGACCTCGCAGGTCCGCAACATCGCCCAGGTCACCACGGCGGTGGCCAACGGCGACCTCAGCGCAGAAGATCACGGTGGACGCCCAGGGCGAGATCCTGCAGCTGAAGAGCACCGTCAACACGATGGTCGACCAGCTGTCCGCGTTCGCCGACGAGGTCACCCGGGTCGCCCGCGAGGTCGGCACCGAAGGCAAGCTCGGCGGCCGGGCGCAGGTCCGCGGCGTGTCCGGGGTCTGGAAGGACCTGACCGACAACGTCAACTTCATGGCGGACAACCTGACCTCCCAGGTCCGCAACATCGCCCAGGTCGCCACCGCCGTCGCCCAGGGCGACCTCGGCCAAGAAGATCGACGTGGACGCCAAGGGCGAGATCCTGGAGCTGAAGTCGACGATCAACACGATGGTCGACCAGCTGTCCGCGTTCGCCGACGAGGTGACCCGCGTCGCCCGCGAGGTCGGCACCGACGGGCAACCTGGGCGGCCAGGCGCAGGTACGCGGCGTGTCGGGGGTGTGGAAGGACCTGACCGACAACGTCAACTTCATGGCGCTGAACCTGACCTCCCAGGTCCGCAACATCGCCCAGGTGACCACCGCGGTCGCCAACGGCGACCTGTCGAAGAAGATCACGGTCGACGCCCGCGGCGAGATCCTGCAGCTGAAGGACACCGTCAACACGATGGTCGAGCAGCTGCGGGCGTTCGCCGACGAGGTCACGCGGGTCGCGCGCGAGGTCGGCACCGAGGGACAGCTCGGCGGCCGGGCCCAGGTGCCGCGGCGTCTCGGGCGTGTGGAAGGACCTGACCGACAACGTCAACTTCATGGCGGACAACCTGACCTCACAGGTCCGCAACATCGCCCAGGTCGCCACCGCCGTCGCCCAGGGCGACCTGTCCAAGAAGATCGACGTGGACGCGCGCGGCGAGATCCTGGAGCTGAAGACCACCATCAACACGATGGTCGACACGCTCTCCTCGTTCTCCTCCGAGGTGACCCGCGTCGCCCGCGAGGTCGGCAGCGAGGGCCAGCTGGGCGGTCAGGCCCGCGTCGAGGGCGTCTACGGCACCTGGAAGCGGCTGACCACCAGCGTCAACGAGCTCGCCCTGAACCTCACCACCCAGGTCCGCGCGATCGCCGAGGTGGCCAGCGCCGTCGCCCAGGGCGACATGTCCCGCTCCATCTCGGTCGAGGCGCAGGGCGAGGTCGCCGAGCTGAAGGACAACGTCAACCTCATGGTGGCCAACCTGCGCGAGACCACCCGCGCCAAGGACTGGCTGGAGTCCAACCTGGCCCGTATCGCCGGCCTCATGCAGGGCCACCGCGACCTGGTGGAGGTCGCCGACCTGATCCTGCGCGAGCTGACTCCGCTGGTGAACGCCCAGTTCGGCGCGTTCTTCCTGGCCGCGCCCGGCACCGCCGCCGGGCGAGGGCCTGGAGTTCATCGCCGGATACGGCACCGACGCAGGCAGGCGCAGGACCCTGCCGCACTCGGGGACGCCGCGGCAGCGGCCTGGTCGCCCAGGCGGCCGCTGGAGAAGAAGCGCATCCTCATCGAGGACGCCCCGCCGCGACTACATCACCATCAACTCCGGGCTCGGCGCCGCGCCCCCGGCGAGCATCGTCATCCTGCCGATCCTCTTCGAGGACCAGGTGCTCGGCGTGATCGAGCTGGCCTCGTTCAGCAGGTTCAGCGAGGTCCACCTGGCCTTCATCGACCAGTTCGTCAACACCATCGGCGTCTCGATCAACACCATCATCGCCAACGCCCGTACCGAGTCCCTGCTCTCCGAGTCCCAGCGGCTCACCACCGAGCTGCGCCAGCGCTCGGACGAACTCCAGCGCTCCAACGCCGAGCTGGAGGAGAAGGCCGCCCTGCTGGCGACCGTCCTCGCAGTACAAGTCGGAGTTCCTGGCCAACATGTCGCACGAGCTGCGCACGCCGCTGAACTCGCTGCTGATCCTGGCCCGGCTGCTCGCCGACAACCCCGACGGCCGGCTCTCCGACCAGGAGGTGCACTTCGCCGCCACCATCCACCGCTCGGGCTCGGACCTGCTCCAGCTGATCAACGACATCCTCGACCTGTCGAAGATCGAGGCGGGCCGGATGGACGTCCGCCCGCAAGAAGCTGCCGCTGATCAAGCTGCTCGACTACGTCCACGCGACCTTCCGGCCGCTCACCATCGACCGCGGGCTGGCCTTCGAGATCGCGGTCGGCGAGGACGTACCGCGCGAGCTGTACTCCGACGAGCAGCGCCTCCAGCAGATCCTGCGCAATCTGCTGTCCAACGCCGTGAAGTTCACCTCGTCCGGCGGGGTCGAGCTGCGCGTCGAGCGGGTGCACGGACGCGGAGTTCACCGAGGAGACGCTGCGCGAGGCCGACGCCGTCATCGCCTTCTCCGTGAAGGACACCGGCATCGGCATCCCGCCGGAGAAACTCGCCGGTGATCTTCGAGGCGTTCCAGCAGTCCGACGGCACCACCAGCCGCAAGTACGGCGGCACCGGCCTCGGCCTGTCCATCAGCCGGGAGATCGCCGGACTGCTCGGCGGCCGGATCGTCGCCGAGAGCGAGGTCGGCGTCGGCTCCTGCTTCACCCTCTACGTCCCGTCGCGCTACCACGGTGTCGTCCCGGCGCCCGACCCTTCCGCCCCCCAGCTCGCCACAGCCGCCGGGCCGGCCGCGCATCCCCGGCCCGGCCGGACCGCTGCCGGACACCACCGACCACGCGCCGAACGGCGTACTCGGCGACGACGGGGACTACGGGGACGGCAGGGACTATGGGGACAGCGGGGACTATGGGGACAGCGGGGTCTACGGGGACAGCGGGGACTATGGGGACGGCAGGGACTACGGGGACGGTGGGGACAGCGGGGCTTACGGGGTCTACGGGACTTACGGGGACCGCGGGGGCGGCGGGGGCGGCGGGGACCGCGGGGACCGCGGGGACGGGAACAAGGACGACCTGGCCGGCCTGGGGCCCTGGGACAGCCCCGAGGGCCGCGACGACGGCTGGCCGGAGACGCACGCGGCTGGACGAGTGGCCAGTCGGGACGGGCCCGCCGCGTACTGACCGGGCGCCGCATCCTCATCGTCGACGACGACATCCGCAACGTCTTCGCACTCACCCATGTACTGGGCCGGCGTGGGCATGACCGTGCAGGTACGCGGAGAACGGCCGCGAAGGCCTGGACGCCCTCGACCGCAATCCCGACGTGTCGCTGGTCCTGATGGACATCATGATGCCGGAGATGGACGGCTACGAGACCATCCGGGCCATCCGGAACACACCACGCCTCGCCACCCTGCCGATCATCGCGCTCACCGCCAAGGCCATGCCGGGCGACCGCCAGAAGGCGCTCGACAGCGGCGCCGACGACTACGTGCCCAAGCCCGTGGACATCGACAATCTGCTGTCCTCCCTCTGCGACCTGCTCGATCTGCCCGGCCGGGCGGACCCTGTCACGCGGGAGGGCCGGCGCTGCGGAGCCGCGGACCGTCGCGGGGGAGGGCCGGGCGGACCCCGTCGCGGGGGAGGGCCGGGCGGACCCCGTCGTGGGAGAGGGCCGGGCGGACACAGTCCCGGCGGGGGGCCGGGCGGACCCTGTCACGGGAGAGAGCCGGGCGGACCCCGTCGTGGGAGAGAGGGAACCCGAAAGCGGGGGCGTTGACACCGTCATGAGCGATGAGGTCACGGGCTCGTCAGAACAAGGAACGGCACAGGGAACGGCACAGGGAACGGCATAGGGAACGGCATAGGGAACGGCAGGGGGAACGGTATGAGGTCCAGCGCATCCGGCCAGGGCAGCATCCTGATCGTCGACGACATGGAGGAGAACCTGATCGCGCTGGAGGCCGTTCTCAGCCCGCTCAACCAGCAGATCGACCCGGGCCCGCTCCGGCGAAGAGGCGCTGAAAGCGATGCTGCGGCAGGACTTCGCCGTCGTCCTGCTCGATGTCCTGATGCCGGGCATGGACGGCTTCGAGACCGCGGCCAACATCAAGCGCCTCGACCAGACCAAGGACGTCCCCATCATCCTGCTGACCGGACAGGACACCGGCTCCGACTTCGCCTACCGGGGCTACGCGATTGGCGCCGCCGACTTCCTCACCAAGCCCATCGACCCCTGGGTGCTGCGCATGAAGGTCGACATCTTCCTGGAGATGCACCGCAAGAACCGCCAACTCTCCGAGCAGGCAGCGCAGTTGCGGCGCCTGTGGACCAACCCGGCCCCCTCCGAAGACCCCCTCGGGGAAGTCGCCGGCCTGCTCACCACGGTGGAAGTCCTCCTCCGCGACCACAAGGACACCGATACAGCCGGCCTCGCCGACCGAGTCGGCGAGGTCCAGCGCGCGGTCCGGGGCTTGCGGGGAGAGGGACCCTGAGTCGGGGAGTCGGGGAGCGGGAGCCCGGGGATTCACTCCGTGCGACGGGCGCAAGGCGCTCTCGATAAACCGCCGTACGGGAAACCGCCGTACGGGAAACCGCCGTGCGGGGCCGGGCCCGTACGGGAAACCGCCGTGCGGGGACCGGGCCCGTACGGGAAACCGCCGTACGGGCCCGGCCCCGCACGCCTCCTACGCCACGTGGAGGGGACCGCGGCGTGGCGTGGCTTGATCGTGTCGATTATGCCGAGCGTGTTGATCGTGTCGAGTGGGTCGATCGTGTCTGGCCTCGGACAAGACCGGTTTGCCAGGAGAAAGTCTGATATCGCCTGCGGAGTCGGGTGTGGTCCCCTCCGGGCCGGTCACGGGCGTGGGGGAGCTGAAGCCTTCCTGGCCTGCGGGGTCTGCCTTCTTCGCACGGGGTGCGCAGGTCGCTGTTGTCATCTCGTTAAGCGGGTAATCCTTGACGTCGGGGGGGAGCACAGCGTTGGCTTTCAGCCACCTGGGTCGCAATGCTGGGTCCTCGCCCGGAAGGCACCGGAAGGCACCGGAAGGCACGTGATGTGAACAGCCATAACACCCACACCCGTATACGCCGTACCGTCACCGCCGTGGCCGCGTCCGTGGCCGCGGCTCTCTCGCTCGCCTCCTGCGGCGTCGTGGACGGCGTCGGTGCCGAGGGCGGGGCGCAGCCCCCGAAGGGCAACGACATCACGGTGGGCCTTCTCCTGCCGGACCGGGCGGCCCAGCGTTACGAAGGCTTCGACTACCCCATCTTCAAGAAGAGGGTCGCCGAGCTCACCAATGACAAGGGGATCGTCCAGTACGCCAACGCCGGGGGAGACGCGGAGCGGCAGAGCCGTCAGCTCGAGGAGATGGTGGAGGACGAGGTCGACATCCTGGTCGTGGACTCCGTCGACTCCAAGGCCATCGCGAGCAGCATCCGGAAGGCCAAGGACGCCGGGATCCCCGTCATCGCGTACGACCGGCTGGCCGAGGGGCCGATCGACGCGTACATCTCCTTCGACAACGAGCTCGTCGGTGAGGTGCAGGGCCGTGCCCTGGCCGAGAAGCTGGACGGGACCAGCAAGATCGTCATGATGAACGGCTCGGCCACCGACCCGAACGCCGCGCAGTTCAAGAAGGGCGCCCGCTTCGGGCTCAAGGACAGCGTGAAGATCGCCAAGACGTACGACACGAAGGACTGGGACCCGGCGAACGCCAAGGTCAACATGGAGAAGGCGATCGAGGCCATCGGCCTTGAGAACATCGCCGGTGTCTACGCGGCCAACGACGGCATCGCGGGTGCCGTCATCGACGTACTGAAGACCGCCGGTGTCTCCGAGGTGCCGCCCGTCACCGGGCAGGACGCCGAACTGGACGCGGTGCGGCGGGTGGTCTCGGGTGACCAGTACATGACCGTGTACAAGTCGTACCCGCTGGAGGCGAACGCCGCCGCCGAGATGGCCGTCGCCAAGGTCCAGGGCCGCGGCATCGAGTTCGACGCCCTCACCCGCGACACGATCGACTCCCCGACCACCGAGGACATCCCCGCCCACCTGGTCCCCGTGGTCGCCCTCACCCAGGAGAACGTCGAGGAAACGGTCATCGAGGACGGCATCTACAAGGTCAAGCAGATCTGCACGCCCGCGTACGCGCTGGACTGCCAGAACATCGGGCTCAAGTAAGGCCTGCCTGGCCCCGTTGGCCTGCCTGGCCCCGTTGGTTCTGCGGGCAGATCTTCGTGTACGACCGGCTGTGTTCGGCAGCAAGGCCTGGACATCCTCGCGGGGACGCGTATTGACTCGCGCGAACAGGAAGTCTTCCTTCCGGTCGTGCCGGTTGTACGGGTCGGGCTGTCCGCTCTCCTCCTGACGCCCTGCTCGACTCTCCTCCGGCACGGTTCCGGCACCCTATGAGCGCACCTTATGAGCGCACCCTATGAGCATCCGTCTTCCCCCGTCGTTGGGCTGGGTGGCCTACCTGGCGGTCGGGGAGGACTGGCCCCAGGGCGACGAGGACAAACTGCGGGAGCTCAGTGAGGCCTGGCAGGAGGCCGCCGGGGAACTGCTCGCGATCAGCCGTGAGGTGGGGCCCTCGGTCACCGGGGTGCTGGAGAGCGTGGCCGGGCCGGTGGCGGGGCAGTTCGGGGAGTTCGTGGGGACGTTCCTGAAGAACCTGCCGCAGACGGCGCAGTCGGCGGGGCAGCTGGCGGAGCTGGCGCGGACCACGGCGGTGGAGCTGCAGTACGCGAAGTACATGATCCTCGTGCAGCTGGCCTGGCTGGCGTTCGAGATCGCGCAGTTCGCGGTGTACGCACCGCAGGTGGTGCCGGGGATCGTGGCGGCGGGCCGGGCGGCGGTGCGGATGATCCTGCGCCGGCTGCTGGTGTCGATGGGGGCGGCTGTCGGGTTGATGACCGGCATGGATGTGGCGGTGCAGACGTTCCAGATGATGATGGGGGACCGTACCCGGTGGAATGCGCAGAACACCCTGGGGATGGTCAAGGCGGGGGCGATCGGGGGGGCGATCGGGGGTGCGCTTCCCCTGGCGGTGGGCGCGGCGCTGCCGAAGTTCGCCAACACGCTGGCGGGCAAGCTCGCGGTGGGCGGGGCGACGGCGCTGGTCACCACGGTGGTGCAGGATGCGCTGCTGGGCGGGAACTCGGCTCTGGCGGCGGCGTTCACCTCGGGGATGACCGAGGCGCTCAGCGGGGGCGGCCGTCGCTTTCGGTGGCAGAAGCCGGAGGGGATGAAGGTCAACTCCCTCGATGTGAAGTTCCCGGATCTGTTGGACATCGACCTGTCGAAGCTGGAGACGGGTGCGCCCTCGCAGCTGGACCTACCGGGCGGCACTGTGACGCTGCCGCCCGGGACGCCGAGGAGTGGGGTGCCGGGCGAGCCGGCCCGCCCGGCCCAGGGCCTTTCCGGTTTCGAGACCGTGCTGGTTACTCCGGGTGGCAACGATGTCATAGCTCCCCAGGCCGACAGCGCTCCCCAGGCCGACAGCGACCCCGTTCCCACGGCTTCCTCTGGCACCACAGCACGCCCGGACCGGCCGGTCCCCCTCGACGGCTCCTCCGGGCACGAGGTACGGGGAGGCGATGGCCGTCCCGGCGAATCGGTCCCGGGCATGTCCCCAGACAGCCATGTCCGGCGTGAGGCGGGGGAGTTGGTGTTTCCGGTACCGGATCCGGTGCGGCCGGAGCAGTGGCAGCACCGGCGGGAGGCCGCGCCGGGCAGTGAGCTGCGGACGGAGCGGTTCGACCCGCTGCACGGCAAACCGGCCGCGGGCGGGAGGCTGCCCGGGCATACGACGCTGATCCGTGCGGAGATCCGGCGGATCCAGGCGGAGGACGGCCGCTGGGTGCGGGAGCTGACCCTGCACCTGCCGGTGCGTTTCGGTGAGGGGGTCACCGCCGGGATGCTGCCGCGGTTCGAGCAGCGCTGGCGTGCCGCGCTGGACCGGTATTTCAACGCCGGGTTCGTGCTGCCCGGATCGGGTGACCAGTTGCATGTCGGTCTGCGGCTGACGCCGGTTCTGGACGGCGGGGAAGCCATCGAGCTGAGCATGTCCCCGGCGCCGGGAAGGTCGGACCAGTTGCATTTCCGCCTGGAGTCCGAGGACTCGGCCGAGAACCCGGCCGAGAACCCGGCCGAGAACCCGGCTGCGGACCGGCTCGGATCCGGCTGCGGATCCGGCGCGGCTGGAGGCCCTGCGGCTGCGCAACGACCTGCTGGGCCTGCATGAGCTGGGCCACTTCGCCGGGCTGCCGGACACCTACCTCGACCCGCGGTCGGTGTTCCGTGACACCGCTGGGAAGTCCGCCGGTACCGGGATCATGGCGGACATCACCGCGGCTCCCGGGACCGGTGTGCCCAGGCGCTATCTGGAGGCCATCGAGACCGCCACCGACTCCGGTCCCGTCGTCCGTGACCATCCCCTGTCCGCCAGCACACCACCCCACACGCCAGCCGACGCACCAGCCGGCACACCGACGGGCACACCGGCCCACACATCGACCCACGCACCGGCGGGCACCACCGCACGCCCGGACCAGCCGGTCCCCCCAGGCCAGCTGGTCCCCCCAGGCCAGCTGGTCCCCCCAGGCCAGCTGGTCCCCCCAGGCCAGCTGGTCCCCCCAGGCCAGCCGGTCCCCCTTGACGACTCCTCCGGGCACGCCCTCTCCGAGGCGCCGACCAGGAAGCGTTCCGCGCCCGGGGACGCGGACGCGCCGCCCGCCGACAGCCAGGCACAGGCACCGGAGGCCGACGGGTCGCAGGCACCGGAGGCCAGCGGGTCGCAAGTACCGGAGGCCAGCGGGTCGCAGGCACCGGAGGCCGACGGGTCGCAGGCACCGGAGGCCGACGGGTCGCAGACACGGCAGCAGGCTTTTGAGCGTGTGCTGCGGGCGGATGCCGGTGCGTTCCACATCGGCGAGGTCGAGCGGCTGGTGGCGCAGGCCAGGATGGCCGCCGAGGAGAGTCGCCTGGATCCGCAGGTGCTGCACGGCCCGCTGCGGGAGATGCGCGCCCGTGCCTACCAGACGATGCTGGATGACGCCCGCCGTGCCCTGCTCGATGCGCTGGGTGGTGCGGGGAGGCCGGCGCCGGCCGGCGGATGGGTCGTCGGTGGCTTCCGCATCACGTCTACGGGGTCGGGGCACTTCGATGCGGTCCATCTGCCGACCGGCCTGCGGACAAGGTTCGACGAGAGGAAGGAGTGGACGTACCACGAGCGGTTCCTCGGTGAAGCGCCAGAGGCCATGCTCGGGCTGAAAGTGCTTGTCGGCCGCGGGCCGCTGGGCATGACGTACCAGCTGGTGGGCACGGAAAGCGTGACCTCGCGGCTTCTTGTGGCTCCCGCGACGGGAGCCGGACCGCGCGGGGACTTCACCGTGGCCGAGAAGGGGACCACAGGTAGCCGGTTCCTCTTCGGCGGGGAGGGCACCCTGGTCGCGGGCGATGTGCCTCTGGAGGACGGTCTGCTCCGGCTGCGGTACGACTTCGGACAGCGGGGCGGTGGCTACCACCTGGTCGGTCCGTCGGGTCAGGTCGTGGAGGGGATGCGTATGGTGCCGGTCGGCGGTGGCCGGGTCGCCCTGCTGGAGGCCCTGGAGACGGGCGAGACGAGTGCCGTACGGGAGCGGACAGTTCAGGAGCGGACGGTGTACGCCGCGGACAGCGGCAGGATACTGGAGGAGACCGTCCGCGACCCCAGGTTCCCGTCGTACTGGCGGATCGACTACAGCACCGGACTGGCTGTACCCCTCACCCCTTCCGGACAGCCCCATCCCACCGCCCGCGCGCTGGTCCACCTGCCGGGCAACAGCAGGATCAGGCTGGTGACCCCTACCGGTGACCTGCTGTACGAGCGCCCCACGATGGCCCAGGGCATGCGCGTCGGCGCAGTGACGCCGCGGATCACCGAGGAACCCCTGCACGGCATCCCGCGGCTGGCCGGATACCGGCTGCGTATAAGCGAACTGCCCGAGACCCCGGTGGGCCCCGCCTCCCGGAAGACGCAGCTCGTCGACCCGGCCGGGAAGCCGGTTTCGGGAGCGCGGGTGCTGCCCGACTCCGGCGGTGGTTTCCGGGTCACCGGTCTCGGCGGCGCTCTGCGGTTCGACCCGGGCGGCCGTTTCCACTACCGCGAGCTGGTGCTGCCCGGTTCCGTGCACACCCTGCGCCTGTCCTCGCCCACCGGTGTCGACGGCGACACGCAGGTTCTCGACCCGGACCAGCAGCCGCTTGAGGGGGCGCGGCTGGCCCATGACCCGCAGGGCCTGACCGTGAGGGTTCCCGTGCACGGCGCGCCCGACGGCGTCATGGCGGTGTGGCGCTTCGACGGCGGTGGGCTTCTGGTCCGTCAGGAGATGCCGCTGACCGGCCATCCGGCCTTCGAGGGGCTGCACGTGGGTGTCAGCCGCGCATCGGGCGGGACGAGGCTGGAGCTCGTCGGGCCCTCCGAGCGCACCGCTTCGCTGAGCATCTCACCGCCGGCCCTCAGTCGTGCCGGTCTGGCCGGCGGGTTCGCCCTCACCGACACCACCACGGGCCGCCGCTTCCACTTCGCCGCCGACCGCACTCTCGCCGTGACCGACGTGCGGCTGGAGCGCAATCTCGGCACCCTGCGGATCAACCACGCCCCGGGCAAGGCCCCGCAGCTGCTGGACCCGGCCGGAAGTCCGTGGGACTACCTCCAGGCTTCGCTCGCCAAGGACGGCCGGGTCACGCTGACCTATGAGGAGCCTCTGGAAGCCCGGTCATGGGAGAAACTCCTCGTCGATCCGGAAAGCGGCCGGGTCGACGAGGAGACCGTCGTCATCTTCCACGGGAGCGAATCGGGCGCGTCCCCGTCCGGCCGGTATTGGCAGTTGGACTACCGGTCGGGTGACGCCTTCCGTCTTGACGCCGACGGACACGTGCTGACCGGCCGGTTCGACACGGCGAGGATCGAACGGCTCCCTTCCGGCGAAACCCGGCTGCTCGTCGGCGACATGGTGGTCCACACGATTCCGGACCGGCTGGCCGCCGCCGTGGACCGGTCGGTCAACGTGCACGCCGTCTTCCCGCGCCCCGTCTGGCGCGAGACCACCGAGCCGCTCTACCGGTTCGACGACCGGGGCCCCGGCACCCTCTTCACCGAGGGCTTCGCGCCGAAGAACCCCCGTGAAACCGGGCTGCTCGACTACGCCCAGTACGGCGGGCCCTCGGCCTTCGTCAGTACCACCAGCGACAGGCACGTGACTGGCTTCGTCAAGGCCTACAAGTACGAAATCCACGCGCCGGGCGGCATCGACGTCAACGCGACCCTGCCAGGGGACGCCCAAACTGATGAGCAGGAGATCGCTTTCCCGGGCGGCGTCCACCCGCGCTACATCAAGGGTGCCTGGCCGAGCAGCGGTGGTCAGGAGTACGGGCAATTCTTCTTCGAGGGGGACTGGATCGACAACCCGCACTTCGACCCGGGCATGGTCAACGACCCCCGCACCTTCTCCACGCGCCTCGACGCCTCGGCGTACCTTCCCCGGCGAGCGGGCACCCCGGGCGATGGAGGCGATGGAGGCGATGGAGGTGATGGAGGTGATGGAGGTGATGGAGGTGATGGAGGTGACTGAGGCGACTGAGGTGACGCTGTGGTCACCGCGCGGATCCCTCCTGTTTCAGGATGCCGGACTGTGCGATGAGGTAACCGAGTTGGGCCCGGCTGCCGCTGCCCAGGGCCGTGGCCAGCTTGGCTATGTGGGCGCGGCATGTGCGTACGTTCATGCCGAGGCGGCGGGCTATGGCCTCATCGACGTGGCCCTCCACGAGGAATTTGGCGATGGAGTGCTGGATTTCCGTGATGCCGGCGGGGTCGATTCTGTAGGGGGTGCCGACGTTCAGGGGAACCGCGCGGTTCCACATGAACTCGAAGACCTTGATCAGGTAGCGGATGAGCCCCGGATGGCGGACTTCCAGGGCGGCCTGCTGGTCGTCGCGGAGGGGAAGGAAAGCGACGGTCTCGTCGCAGATGATCAGGCGCGACACCAGCTCGTCGAGGGTGCGGTACTCCGCCTTGCCGTCGGAGAGCCGGGCGGCGTAGGCCAGTTGCTCGGGGTTGTGCCGGGCTGTGTGCTGGTACACGGTCCGTAGCCGCACGCCACGTTGTATCAACGGCCTGTCGCGCTCCAGCCCCAGCAGGAGGCTGCGTTCGGAGACACGGTCGCTCGGCTGGACAGTGAGCATCTCGGTCTGACACTGGGACGTGGCCATGTTCAGCGCGGTGTTGATCCGGTCACCGCCCTCCAGCACCGTGAGGGAATCACTGCTCGCGTTGTTGGCCTGAGCGCTGAGGGCCATGAACGGCTCGAAGGTGGCGGCGAGTTCGATCGTCCGTCGTCGGCGCTCGGCGATTTCGTGCTCCAGGGGACCGAGCTGTCGAGCCAGGGCGACCGCGGGAGTGACGGGACGCAGCCAGTCCGGGTCATCGGGATCGGGGCGGAGCAGAGCGAACTCCCTCAGGCAGGGAGCGGGTTCCGTATCCGTGCGGGCAATACGTCCCCCGCGTAGGGCGGTGGCGTAGAGTCGACGTCCCTCCTCACACAGCTCACTCATTGTGTGAGGATGTGTCGCTTTCATGTGATTCTTTGTCAATTCTCCACCCCCCAGGGTCCTGAATGTGCAGGAACATGATGCACTGATCGTGTGGCCATGACGTGCTTGGATGGGCCATCGTCGTACTCGGCGGGGGAAAAGGGGACTTTCAAGTGAGGACGAAGCCGACTATGCGTAACAGAATGCATCGCTCGGTGCTTGTCGCCGCCTTCTCCGCTGTCGCGGCCCTCGGTGTGCTGGGGGGCTTCTCCGATGCGAAGGTTGATGTCCGGGCGAACAGTGTCTGGCCGTCAATGGCTACGGGTGCCGACATCGTGAGCGAGGGCGGTTTGTGGAGCTTTGCCGCAGACGGAGCCGGGAGCTGACGTGACCATTCCCCCCGACGACCGCTCCTTCCGCCGGGAAATGGCCACCGCCTACCGCTCCGGCTGGCACTTCATCGACCTGGTCACCGCCCTCCCCCACAGCGGTGACTCGTTGATGGTGACGGTGTTCGGCGATCCGGTGGTGGTCACTCGGGACGAGGACGAGGACATCCGGGCGTACCGGTGTCTGCGGCGCCCGCGCGGCGCGCCGCAGCCAGTGCGGTGTGCCATCCGATACGGGATGATCTTCGTGAACCTCGACAAGCTCGACCACCGGCTCGATCACCAGCTCGCCGAGGCGGAGGCCCCGACACGTACGACGACCACCACAGCCACTCCCCGTAGTGCCTGATCCCTGTACTGCCTGATCTCCGTAGTGCCTGATCTCCGTAGTGCCTGATCCCTGTACTGCCTGATCTCCGTAGTGCCTGAGATCACCCAGCCACCCCCCGCAGTGCCTGAGATCACCTCAGTCACTCCCCGTAGTGCCTGACGCGATACCCCCGTCGCTGTAGATCGCGCAGGTGCTTCCCCCGCAGCGGCGTCACCGTGACCTGAACACGGTGACGCCGCTGCGGGTTTTGGTGACATGGGAGGCCATGGGCTGGGAATCCGGCCCCGTGAACCCGGCCCCGTGAACCCGGCCCCGTGAACCCGGCCCCGCGAACCCTCCCCGCCCGCACCCTTCCGCGCATCCTCCCGCGTACCGCCTTGAGTGGATTAGACTCAACTTTGCATACGCTGCCCAAGTCAGCCTGTCAGCCTGGGGGGGGGATGGCCCCTGTGGGGATGACAGCTGACGTAAGGAGGAGAAGCGACCGTGGATGCCGAGCTGACCAACAGGAGCCGGGACGCGATCAACGCGGCCGGTAACCGGGCCGTGTCCGAGGGGCACCCAGACCTCACCCCCGCCCACCTGCTTCTCGCTCTGCTCCAGGGGCGAGGCCCGCAGGAAAACGAGAACATCACCGACCTGCTGGCCGCCGTCGACGCCGACCAGGCCTCCGTGCGCGCCGGCGCCGAGAAGATTCTCGCCGGACTGCCCAGCGTGACCGGGTCCACCGTCGCGCCGCCGCAGCCGAACCGCGAGCTCCTCGCCGTGATCGCCGACGCGCAGGCCCGGGCCGAGAAGCTCGGGGACGAGTATCTGTCGACGGAGCACCTGCTCATCGGGATCGCGGCCAAGGGCGGCCAGGCCGGCGACGTACTCTCCCGGCAGGGGGCCGGCGCGAAGCGGCTCCAGGAGGCATTCCAGAAGGCGAGGGGAGGACGCCGGGTGACCACACCTGATCCGGAGGGGCAGTACAAGGCCCTGGAGAAGTTCGGGACCGACTTCACCGCCGCGGCCCGCGAGGGCAAGCTCGACCCCGTCATCGGGCGGGACCAGGAGATCCGGCGGGTCGTGCAGGTGCTCAGCCGCCGCACCAAGAACAACCCCGTGCTCATCGGCGAGCCCGGCGTCGGCAAGACCGCCGTCGTCGAAGGGCTCGCCCAGCGGATCGTGAAGGGGGACGTGCCCGAGTCCCTCAAGAACAAGCGGCTCGTCGCGCTCGATCTGGGCGCGATGGTCGCCGGGGCCAAGTACCGGGGTGAGTTCGAGGAGCGGCTGAAGACCGTACTCGCCGAGATCAAGGACTCCGACGGGCAGATCATCACCTTCATCGACGAGTTGCACACGGTCGTGGGGGCGGGCGCCGGCGGTGACTCCGCCATGGACGCGGGCAACATGCTCAAGCCCATGCTCGCCCGCGGTGAGCTGCGCATGGTGGGTGCCACGACCCTCGACGAGTACCGCGAGCGGATCGAGAAGGACGCGGCGCTGGAGCGGCGGTTCCAGCAGGTGCTCGTCGCCGAGCCCACCGTCGAGGACAGCATCGCGATCCTGCGCGGCCTCAAAGGGCGGTATGAGGCCCACCACAAGGTGCAGATCGCGGACAGCGCGCTCGTGGCCGCGGCCACCCTCTCCGACCGGTACATCACCTCCCGGTTCCTGCCCGACAAGGCCATCGACCTCGTCGACGAGGCGGCTTCCCGGCTGCGTATGGAGATCGACTCCTCACCCGTCGAGATCGACGAACTCCAGCGCGCCGTCGACCGGTTGAAGATGGAGGAGCTGGCGCTGGAGAAGGAGACCGACGCCGCCTCACGCGCACGCCTCGACAAGCTGCGCCGCGATCTCGCCGACAAGGAGGAGGAGCTGAGGGGGCTCACCGCCCGCTGGGAGAAGGAGAAGCAGTCCCTCAACCGCGTCGGTGAGCTGAAGGAGAAACTGGACGAACTGCGCGGCCAGGCCGAACGCGCCCAGCGCGACGGTGACTTCGACACCGCCTCCAAGCTGCTGTACGGCGAGATCCCCGCCCTGGAGCGGGACCTGGAGGCCGCCTCCGAGGCCGAGGAAGAGGTCGCCCGGGACACGATGGTGAAGGAGGAGGTCGGCTCCGACGACATCGCGGACGTCGTCGCCTCCTGGACCGGCATCCCCGCCGGACGCCTCCTGGAAGGCGAGACGCAGAAGCTGCTGCGCATGGAGGAGGAGATCGGCAAGCGGCTCATCGGGCAGGGCGAGGCCGTGCGCGCCGTCTCCGACGCCGTACGCCGCAGCCGTGCCGGTATCGCCGATCCGGACCGGCCGACCGGCTCCTTCCTCTTCCTCGGCCCGACCGGCGTCGGCAAGACCGAACTCGCCAAGGCCCTCGCCGACTTCCTCTTCGACGACGAGCGGGCGATGGTCCGCATCGACATGTCGGAGTACAGCGAGAAGCACAGCGTGGCCCGGCTGGTCGGCGCCCCGCCCGGGTACGTCGGCTACGAGGAGGGCGGCCAGCTGACGGAGTCCGTACGCCGTCGCCCGTACAGCGTCGTCCTGCTCGACGAGGTTGAGAAAGCCCACCCAGAGGTCTACGACATCCTCCTCCAGGTACTGGACGACGGGCGCCTGACGGACGGTCAGGGCCGTACGGTCGACTTCCGCAACACGATCCTGATCCTCACCTCGAACCTGGGCAGCCAGTTCCTGGTGGACCCGCTCACCAGCGAGACGGAGAAGAAGGAGCAGGTGCTGGAGGTGGTGCGGGTCTCCTTCAAGCCGGAGTTCCTCAACCGCCTGGACGACCTGGTGGTCTTCTCGGCGCTGGACAAGGAGGAGCTGGAGAGGATCGCCCAGCTCCAGATCGACCGCCTCGCCCGGCGGCTCGCCGAGCGCCGCCTCACCCTGGAGGTCACGCCCGGGGCCCTGGCCTGGCTCGCGGACGAGGGCAACGACCCGGCGTACGGCGCCCGCCCCCTGCGCCGCCTGGTCCAGACCGCGATCGGCGACCGCCTCGCCAAGGAGATCCTCTCGGGCGAGATCAAGGACGGCGACACGGTCCGGGTGGACCGCTTTGACGGCGGGTTGATCGTGGGGGCTCCGGTGAGGGGCTGATCGTGTGGGCGGCGGTGGCGGGCTGATTGTGGGGGCGGCGGCGAGGGGCTGATCGTGGGGAGGGTGGCGGGCCGATTGTGGGGAGGGCGGCAGGAAAGACGCTAAAGACGCTGTAATACGTTTTGCGATACGCTGTCGTCATGGGAACTCTGAATGTCCGCACGGACGACGCCATGGAGACAGCCATAAGGACACTGGTGGAGGAATACGGCTCCCGTACGGAGGCGGTGCGCCACGCGCTTCTGCGCACCTACAAGGAAAAGTTGATCGAGCGGGCGAAGGCTGACGCCGAGCGCCT
This sequence comes from uncultured Actinomycetota bacterium, assembly GCA_963711935.1. GTDB lineage: Bacteria > Actinomycetota > Actinomycetes > Streptomycetales > Streptomycetaceae > Streptomyces. The sequence goes on along the minus strand of CAVQGD010000028.1, from coordinate 193,438 downwards.
GGCCAACGACCCGGACGACCGGGCGGAGATGCTCGCCATCCAGCGGTTCATGGGCGTCGCCGAGTGATCTTCCGGGGAGCCCTCTACGAGATCAAGGCCGCGCCCGGCGCGCGGGGCCATGAGCAGCCAAGGACGGCGTTTCGCTGTCGTCATCCAGTCCGACCGCTTCTCGACAAGTACGGTCACGGTCGCGTTGACGTCGGCGAGCGCCGGTCCTGCTGTGTACCGTCCGGATATCGAGCTCGACGGAAAGTCGACACGCATCCTCACCGACCAGATCTACTCCGTCGCCCCCGAACGCCTCGGCGACTTCAAAGGTGCCCTCGATGCGAGCGAACTGGTAGAACTCGACCGGGCCTTGATGCTCAAGCTCGGCCTGTTCTGACCATTCTGACCATTCTGATCATGGGGAGTGCTCACCCCGGACAGAGACCTGTCCGGTCGCGGCCCTGAGGCAGGCACTGGGGCAGGTGCTTCAAAGCCGCACACGACGCACGGCGACGCCCGCCGGGAGATGTCACTTCCCAGCGGGCGTCGCCGTATCGCGGTTCGGTGCGGTTCCCCGCGCGGAACTCAGCTGCCCCGTGTCAGCCGCCTCCGCCGCCGCATCCACCCCCGCCGCCACAGGACGAACCGCCCCCGCACGACGAACCGCCTCCGTCCGACGAGCTGGAAGCACCGCTGTCACCTGCCCACCAGCCGCCGCCGTCGGACGAGCTCGACCGCCGGGCGCGGCCCCCCGACCGCACCGTCTTCTTGTTGCGGCTCTTGGCGGCGGCCACGATGACCGCCACCACCACGCCGACAACGCCGACAACCACGAGCGCCAGGATGATGCCGAAGACCACGTCCATGGCGTCACCCTCCTTCCGTTCCCCCGAAGCGGCGGTCCCTTCGCGGCCCCCCGTGGGCTCGGAACCGCTCTCTGTCGCTTCTTGCGTGAGGGTGGGATGCCCGGGTAACCGACGGGTCAAAGCGGAGTTGAGGAACTCCAGAGCTTCGGCGCAGGATGGCGCCCATGACGCCCATGAGCTCCAGCTCCTCCAGCACCCGTCCGCTGCTCAACCGCCGCCTCGCCGGGTTCGGAACGACGATCTTCGCGGAGATGTCGGCGCTGGCCCTCCGCACCGGCTCCCTCAACCTGGGCCAGGGCTTCCCCGACACGGACGGCCCCGACGAGATCCGGGAGGCGGCCGTGCGGGCGCTGCGCGAGGGCCGCGGCAACCAGTACCCGCCGGGGCCCGGTATCCCCGAGCTGCGTACGGCCATCAGCGACCACCAGCGCCGCTTCTACGACCTGAGCTTCGACCCCGACACGGAGGTCCTGGTCACCGCGGGGGCGACAGAGGCGATCGCCGCGGCTCTGCTCGCGTTGCTGGAACCCGGCGACGAGGTCATCGCCTTCGAGCCGTTCTACGACTCCTACGCCGCCTGCATCGCCATGGCCGGAGCAAAGCGCGTACCCCTGACCCTGCGCGCCCCGTCCTTCCGCCCCGACCTGGACGAACTGCGCGCCAAGATCACCCCGCGGACCCGCCTCCTGCTCCTCAACACCCCCCACAACCCGACCGGGATGGTCCTCACCGCCGAAGAGCAGAGCGCCCTCGCCGCACTCGCCGTCGAACACGACCTGCTCGTCGTCACCGACGAGGTCTACGAGCACCTCGTCTACGAAGGCACGCACCGCCCCCTCGCGGCCCTGCCCGGCATGCGCGAGCGCACCGTCTCCATCTCCTCCGCCGGCAAGACCTTCTCCTTCACCGGTTGGAAGGTCGGCTGGGTCATGGCGGACGCCCCGCTCGTCGCCGCCGTCCGGACGGCCAAGCAGTACCTGACCTACGTCAGCGCGGGCCCCTTCCAGTACGCGATCGCCGAAGCGCTGCGCCTGCCGGACGCGTACTTCGACAGCTTCCGCACCGACCTCCACCGCAAGCGCGACCTGCTCGGCAACGGCCTGCGCGCGGCCGGGTTCGAGGTCTACCAGCCCCAGGGCACGTACTTCATCACCACCGACATCGCCCCCTTCGGCGAGAAGGACGCCTACGCCTTCTGCCGCGCCCTCCCCGAACGCTGCGGCGTCGTCGCCGTCCCCAACTCCGTCTTCTACGACGACCCCGACGCCGGCCGCAGCCAGGTCCGCTTCACCTTCTGCAAGAAGGACGACGTCCTCCACGAGGCAGCCAGCCGGCTGCGACGCCTGGCGTCCTGAACTCGCCTCCTCTTCGCCCCGAATTACGGGTGACGCCAAAGCGGCGCCGAGTCTGGGACGCTCGGACCTGGGCTCTAGAAGTACCGCAGAAGTTAGTGCAGTTCAGGCGGCCTGTGACGATGTGCGCCGGACCGGGGTGTGGGTCGCTGACACCCAAGTTCTGAACCCCTACAGGCTGACGCGCTCGACCAGATAACTCGACCAGATAAGGGGGCTCGGCGCCGGGCGGGACCCTCAGCGGCGCGGCTCACCCAGCATGCCTGGAGGCGGCTTCTACCAGGCTGCTCCGGATTACTCGGTCGCCCGTGCGTATCGCCGCGAGAAGGTCACCGAGCAGATCGTCCGGGAAGTCTCCCGCGCCCAGGGCACAAGCGCGCAGCAGCTCGCGACACTGCTGCACCTGTCTGGCGCTGGCGAGTTCGGTGAACTGCGTGTCGGCAAGGACCTCACGAGCCGCGTAGCCGTCCCGAGCCTGCACCGTGCGATGGTGCAGGCCCTCTACGAGGTCGTAGGCGACGGTGTGACCGGCGGCTCGTGCGGCAGTAAGGAGCGTGAGGCCGAGTCGTATGTCGAAGACGGTTGTGCCGTGGCCGGTCTGTGCTCCGAGGTAGGCACTGGCCACGTCCGCGACGTGCTGACCGGCCGATTCGCCCGCTGTGAGGCGGCACAGCACCATCAGGCAGGCGGCGACTCGCTGTTCCCACGGGTCGCCCGGCGTCGTACGCGTGAGCAGGTCTCTGGCACGGCCTGTGTCGCCCGTGGTGCTGGGCCAACTGGCCGCGCACAAGCAACTGCCGATCGTGCGCGGCACGGTCGGGCAGGTCGTCGTCGACCACCTGCCCGACGGCCGCAAACCACCCAAGGACCTGTGGCTATGGCACGCCGGCCCTGTCCCGGCCGACCCCGACCTGCTCTGGAAGGCCTACCTGCGCCGCTTCGGCCAAGAGCACTTCCACCGCTTCGCCAAGTCCTGCCTCGGCCTGGCCGGCGCACACCTGGGCTCGACGGCGGCCACCGACCGGTGGGTGTCCCTGGCCATGGCCGCCTACGCCCAACTACGCCTGGCCCGCCACCTCGTGGACGACCTGCGCCGCCCCTGGCAGCCACGGCCCGACCCGGGCAAGCCGCTGAGCCCCTACAAGGTCCGGCTCGGCTTCCGCCGACTCCGCGCACGCCTCGGCACACCCGCCGACTCGCCGAAACCCACCCACCCCGGCCCAGGCCGCCCGAAAGGCTCGAAGAACCGCCCGAAATCCAAGCGACCGCCCTACCGCAAGAGCGAACCGACCACCACCAAGCACACAGAGTGACAGCGGAAGCTAAAATCGCAAGCTCGGTGGTCGTGTCCTTGTGGCGGTCGTGTCCTTGCGGCGCTGACCGCCCCGGCGGAATTGCTGTCCCGTACCGCTGGCGCTGCCTGGCCGTATCGTCATATGGATGCTTCTGTCTCGTATCGCAGAACGTCGGTGACACCGTCCGGCCGTCTCCCTACGATCGTGACCATGAAGCGACAGGCGGAACTCACGAAGCGGCGGGTAATCGACCTGTGCCGTATCGCCGCCATGCTCTGTCGTATGCCGTAGGAGCCCGCGCGCCACTGTCCCGGCGTCCCTTCCCGTATTTCCTTCCGTATTTCCTTTCTGTGACCGCGATTTCCTTTCTGTGACCGCGCAGCGTCGCGCATCCGCAGTGCCGCCCCGAGCGCACCCGTGCCCATGTGCCCAGATGTCCGGCAATTGTTTCGCGGTGGACACCGACGCGCTCGCCAAGGCGGCCCCGAGGTGTTGCGGCTTGCCCAACGCGTCCACAAGTAGCCGGCGCCCGGCGCCTGGCAGCCCCCCAGTTCCTCTCTGGACAGGTTCCGGCACAGCATGAGTATTGAACTTCCCCCGGCGCTGGGCTGGGTGGCCTACCTGGCGGTCGGTGAGGACTGGCCTCAGGGCGACGAGGACAAACTCCGCGAGCTCAGCGAGGCCTGGGAAGAGGCCGCCGGGGAACTGCTGGCGATCAGCCGTGAGGTGGGTCCCTCGGTCGCCGGGGTGCTGGAGAGCATGGCCGGGCCGGTGGTGGGGCAGTTCCGGGAGTTCGTCGGGACGTTCCTGCGCCACCTGCCGCAGACGGCGCAGTCGGCGGATCAGCTGGCGCGGCTGGCGCGGACCTCGGCGGTGGAGCTGCAGTACGCGAAGTACATGATCCTCGTGCAGCTGGCCTGGATGGCGTTCGAGATCTCACAGTTCGCCCTGTACGCGCCGCAGGTGGTGCCCGCGATCGTGGCGGCGGGCCGGGCGGCGGTGCGGATGATCCTGCGCCGGCTGCTGATATCCATGGTGGCGGGTGTCGGGTTGATGGTCGGCATGGATGTGGCGGTGCAGACGTTCCAGATGATGCTGGGGGACCGTACCCGGTGGAATGCGCAGAACACCCTGGGGATGGTCAAGGCGGGCGCGATCGGTGGGGCGATCGGGGGGCTGTTTCCGGTGCTGGGGGACCTGTGGGTGCCGAAGTTCGCCGACTCGCTGGTGGGCAAGCTCGCCGTGGGTGGGGTGACGGGGCTGGTCACCACGGTGGCGCAGGATGTGCTGCTGGGTGGGAGTTCGGCTCTGGCGGGGGCGTTCACCTCGGGGATGACCGAGGCGCTCAGTGGGGGCGGGCGGCGTTTTCGGTGGCAGAAGTCGGCGGGGATGGACGTCAACTCCCTGGAAGTGAAGCTCCCCGACCTGCCGGATCTTGACCTGTCCCAGCTGGAGAGCGATGCGTTGCCGCTGCTGCTGGACCAGCCGGGCGGGGGCGGGAGGCCGGGCGGGGGCAGGAGGCCGGGCGGGGGCGGACAGCTCACCGAGTCCGACGGGCCGCCCGGCACCGCATCCGCTCCGTCCGAGGGGCCGCCTGCCCCCGCCCCCACCACGGGCACCACGGGCATCGGTGGCGGGGCCTCCGGTACGCAGCAGACGGGCACAGGCGCGGGTGCGGGCACAGGCGCGAGTGCGGACACGGGTGCGGGCGGGGGCACGGGTGCGGGCGGGGGCAGGGGTGCGATCCCGGCGCCGGTGTCCGGGGCGGATACGCCGCCTGCCCCGGGTGCGGCCCGGAACACCGGCAACCGCCAGGGCGACGGCAACGGCACGGACCGCACGGAGCGGCAACAAGACGAACAGGACGGGCAGGACGGGCGGTTCGCCCGGGGGGCGGTCCCTGCGCAGCCGGGCGGCACCGTGACACTGCCGCCCGGGACCCCGGCTCTGCCTAGGACCCCGGCGGACGAGGTGCCGGGCACCGCGGCGGCCCGCCCGGCCCAGGGCCTTGCCGGTTTCGGGACCACACTGAGGGGTCCGGGCAGCGGCGAGGGCACCGCCCCCGGGACCGACAGCGGCCTGACCCCGGCGGAGAACAGCGGCCCGGTCCCGGCGTCGGCCAGCAGCCCGGTTCCGGCACAGGGCAGGGTCCCGGTTCCGGCACAGGGCAGGGTCCCGGTTCCGGTGGAGGGCAGGGTCCCGGTTCCGGTGGAGGGCACCGGTGCCGGGAAGGCGGCGCCGGACAGTTTGCGGGAGCTCGCGGCTCGGTCCGGGCTGGATGAGGCCGGGGCGCGGGCGTTGTGGACGGCGGCGGCGAGCATCACCAGCCAGCACAACCCGTTCCCGCTGACGATCAGTGAGCAGGCTTCCTCGCTGCGGCAGCGTGATCCGGAGCAGTTCTGGCAGATCCTGCGGGTGGCACAGGAACTGCACGCGCACGGGGGCCCGGACCGGGGGTGGGACCGTGGGGTGAGGGCCGCCCGGGATCTGGCCCGGCTGCGGGGCTTGCCGGGTGCGTACGGCCCGCAGGGCCCGCGCGGGGTACTGGTGGGGGGTGCCGGGCCGTCCGGGTCCGGGGCCGCGTCCGTGCCTGCGCCCGCGCCCGAGTCCGGGTCCGGGCCGGTTTCCGAGGTGACGGTGGGGGGCCGTTCCCGGACTGCGTCCCAGGCGTTCCCCACCGACCCGGGCCCGCCGGCCCAGCGCTCCCGTACCGGCACCGGTCTGCCCGGCACCGGTCTGCCCGGCACCGGTCTGCCCGGCACCGGTCTGCCCGGCACCGGTCTGCCCGGCACCGGGACACCGGCGGCACAAGCCCCGCCACCGGGGCACCCGCAGCCGGAGCAGGCGTTCCACGCCCTGCTCCCGGACCCCCCGTTCCCGGACCCCCCGTTCCCGGACCCCCCGTTCCCGGACCCCCCGTTCCCGGACCCCCCGTTCCCGGACCCCCCGTTCCCGGACCCCCCGTTCCCGGACCCCCCGTTCCCGGACCCCCCGTTCCCGGACCCCCCGTTCCAGGGCGTCCCGTTCCCGGACCCCCAGCTCCAGGGCGTCCCGTTCCCGGACGTCCCGCTGCAGGGTGTCCCGGAGCTGGCCGGCTACCGCTTGTCCTGGCCCGACACCCCCACCGGGCACCCTGATGCCGCCGCCCCGCCGGGCCTGCGGGAGGCCGACGGCCAGCTGGTGCCCGACGCCCGGCTCCACCCCGGCCCCGTCGGCGGGCAGCTGGTGGTCGAGCTGCCGGTACCGGAGGTTGCCGGTGCGGGAGCCCGGTGGGTGTTCGACACCGCGGCCCCCCCGCTGGCCCACCCGCTGCGGCGGCTGGTCCGGCTGACCGGGGACGACCTCGGCCCTGTGCACGGCATGCTGGTGGAGACCACCTACCACCCTTCCCTGGTGCCCGGCGGCTACCACCGCCTGCACCACCTGCTCGGGGACCTGTGGCAGTCCGGCAGCGACCTGCCCTTGCGGGAACCGCCGCAGGAGCTGCCGCCGTCGCTGGCCGGCCGGCTGCCCGGCGGCTTCACCCTCCCCGACCACGGCGGTGCCCGGCACTTCGACGCCACGGGACGGCTGCGCTACCAGGACACCTTCACCACCCCGGACGCCACCGCCGCCCTGCGCCAGGATGCCCGCGAGCGGTACCTGCCGGCCGGGCTCCTCCTCGACGGCTCCCTGCTGGGCCACTGGCCCGACCCCTCCCACCCGCTGTATCTCCAGGTCATGGACACCGTGGGGATCTGGGCCCTGGGCCACCTGGGCGACGGCTCCGCCCCGGCGAGCTGGGAACTGCACCTGGTCGACGCCTTCGGGCAGCTCCTCCCCGGCCACAGCCCGTACTTCGACGGCACCTACCTGTACTTCACCGATCCCACCGGCCAGGCGCACCTGATCACCGACGACCTCACCGCCCTGGTGCCTACCGCCCTTGTCCCCTCCACTCTTATGCCCGCCGCCGGGCCCGGTACGGTCCCCGCGGCGCAGCCGTCCGCCCTGCCCGCACCGGCCGACCTGCGGCTGTACCGGGAACCCGCCGATCCCGGCCCGGGCCGGGACCGGGAGGGGGTGGGGGGTGCGGTATCGAGTGTGGCGCGTTCGGAGTGGGAGTCGTGGCTGGACAGCCCGGCGCGCAGTGTCAACCAGCCAGGTCAGGATCCCGAGGGGGTGGGTGGTGCGGTGTCGAGTGTGGCGCGTTCGGAGTGGGAGTCGTGGCTGGACAGCCCGGCGCGCAGTGTCAACCAGCCAGGTCAGGATCCCGAGGGGGTGGGGGGTGCGGTGTCGAGTGTGGCGCGTTCGGAGTGGGAGTCGTGGCTGGACAGCCCGGCGCGCAGTGTCAACCAGCCGGGCCAGGCTCCCGAGGGGCCAGGCAGCCCGGCAGGCAGCATCGACCTCTCCGGCTGGGACCCCGCCTGGCTGGACAGCCCGGCGGGCAGTGTCAACCAGCCGGGCCAGGATCCCGGGGGGCCAGGCAGCCCGGCCGGCAGCATCGACTTCTCCGGCTGGGACCCGGCCTGGCTGGACAGCCCCCGGCCCGACAGCCCCCCGCCCGACAACCCCCGGTCGGCGCAGGACACCTCGGCCGTGACCGGGGAAGCCGGGCCGTCCACGCCCGCCCCGCCCAGCACCCCCACAGCACCGGCCATGGCCGACCCGGGCCCTGAGCACGGAGGAACTGTCGCCCGCAGGCTCCGGGACAGGATCTTGCAGGCGCAAGGGGCGGGAACAAACCAGATAACCGCCAACACCGAGCTCGCCAGACGGCTGAGAGTCACGCCAGAGCAGATAAAGGACTGGATCCGTCGGAACTCGCGGTTGGACGCCTGGCGGGTGCCGCTGTCGGTACTGGACAAGATCTCGGCGGTGGAAGAGAACTGGCACCTCGAACCCCTCCGGACCGGCTTCGCTGTCACCATGGGATGGCGTGAGGCCACCGTCCTCTTCCAGCCCAACGGCGCGTTCCAGCAGTGGGCGACGGTACTGCCCGGCAGCGGACACTTCCTGCGGTTCCCGCGGACAGCGGACCTTCCGCGGCTGGTGGCCCGGGACGGCCGGCCGGTTCCTGCGGGGAGCGTCACCCGCGACCCTGACGGAACCCTGCACGTGAGGGTGGCAGGCCAGGACATCTGGCAGGTCGGCCCGGACCGTGTGGTGCACACCTACCAGCGACCCGCCGGCAGCGGCCCCGACCCCGCCCACCAGCTGTACACCTGGTCCCAGGCCCCCGACGGACCCGGCGCCCCCGCCGGGCCCGGTCGGGACATCTGGAAAGCCTCCCTGGAATTCGTCCAGCACACCTACCCCCGGCTGAAGGAGGACCCCCTGCTGCTGGCGGAAACCCTCGGCAGCAGCCCCGAACAGCTGGGCGCGCTGCTGGACACAGAAAGCCCCGGTGGCCTGCTGTGGTGGCGGGTGCGGGTACTGCACCACCTCGCCACCCAGGAAGTCGAGGGAGGGAAAATCACCTCGCCTTCTCCTGCTGCCACCGAGTTCGATGTCGTCTTCGACACCGGGACCTCGCTCCGGTTCAATGCCGGCGGGCAGGTGGTGTCCCGCAGGACCGACCTGCCGGGCTCTGAGCTGCATCTGCTCTCCCGGCCACCGGGGGCACCGCCGGAGCTGAGGACCGCCTCCGGCAGCCCGGCGCCGCAGCAGTGGCAGACGGTGTTCGGGGAGGACAGGGGGGTGCGGGTGGGCTTGCGGTCCCCGGAGGGTGGGGGCGGGCCGGTGTGGCGGGTGTCCGCCGACGGCACGCTGGAATCCTTCAACCGGCCCGCCGGTGCGGTGGAGGGGGGCCTGTTCGGCCGGATCGCCGGCAGTGGGGTGCTGAGCGGTGCGGCGGGCGGGGAGCATGCCGGGCGCGGGCAGGGTACGGCGGCGGAGGTCGCCCGGCGGCTGCTGGACCCGGTACGGAGGGGTACGCGCAATCCCTCCGTTCCCCGGTCCGTCGGCCGGGCGGGGGGCAGGGTGCCCAGCCGGCTGGCCCCTGCCGGGGTACCGGACACCGGGTCAGGCAACCGGACTCCCGACATGGCCGGCGAGGGGGCCGGGTCATCGGCACCCGCCGGGTCATCGGCACCCGCCAGGTCATCGGCACCCGCCAGGTCATCGGAACCCGCCCGGCCCGCTCCACCTGCCGCAGCGGACGTACCCGGCAGGGACCGGAGCAAGCAGATCACCCATGAGCTCCTTGCCCAGCTGAAGGGCAACAAGGCGGAGCTGGCGCGGCGCCTGCTGATCGGAAGCAAGCAATATCCACTGGAAAAGCTGCTCAAGGGAGAGGGCGACGGGGAGGTCTGGCTGCCGCGGTTGAGGGTGCTGGAGAAGATCGCGCCGGTGGAGGCGGACTGGCGGCTGGTGTCCGCCGGGGACGAGGGGTTCGCTGTCGCGGTGCGGAAGGGTGGGAGCATCGCTCATTTCCACCCCGACGGCACCCCCTCGCACTGGGTGATGGCCCTGCCCGGACACGGGCACCGGCTGCGCTTCGACGGTTCGGGGGGCCTTCCGCGGCTGGTGGGCGCCGACGGGGTGAGCGACCTCCCCGGCGCTGTCGTCAGTGCCGAGGGGGGTGGCTGGCGGGTGCGCCATGGCGACGGGGAGTGGACGCTCGACGCCGACCGGGTGGTACGCGGCTACCAGCGGGCGGCCGGCAGCGGAACGGACCCGGCCCAGCAGCTCTCGCAGCAGCTTTCCGCATGGTCCCGCAACCCGGGTGAACCGGCCCCGGGGGACTTGAAGAACTCCCTGGAAACCATAAAGAAGGCCCCCGGCATAACCACACAGCACGATATGGCGAGAATTCTGGGAGTTGACACGAGGGGCGTGCCAGCCCTGGTGAGAAAACCGACTGAGGGTTTCCGGTGGCGGGTGCGCATTGCGGCCTTCCTGACGGCGCAGGACATCAGGAACTGGCGCATCGAAACAGACCCGACTCCTCAGTTTTTCCATGTCGTCTTCGGTACGGGTACCACGCTCACGTTCCGTGGGGGGCAGGTCATGGACTGGAGGGTCGACCTGCCGGGTACCGACCTCCGGGTGCACTACGAGCACTACGACGAGAGGGGCGAGGCGCGGTTGGCGGCACGGGACGGCGGGGAACCGCCGGCCGGCTGGAACCTGCGGAACGAGGAGGACCGTAGTGTGACGGTCGTCCAGGTTCCGGTGGCCGGGGGGACGGGCCCGCGGTGGCGGCTGTCCGCCGGGCGGATGCTGGAGTCCTTCACGCTGCCTGCCGGAACCCCGGACAGCGCCTTCCCCGACGTGCCCGGCGACGGTGCCGGGCGGTCGGCACCCGCCCAGCCCGCTCCGCCTGCCCCGTCGGACATGTCCGACGGGGGCCGGAGCGGGCAGAGCGCCCGTGCGCTCCTTGCCCTGCTGAACGACAACAGGGCGGAGCTGGCGCGGCGCCTGCTGATCAACGTTGATCGACTCAACGATGATCGACTGGAAAAGCTGCTCGCGAGAGAGCACGACGGGGGTGTCTGGCAGCCGCGGTTGAGGGTGCTGGAGAAGATCGCGCCGGTGGAGGCGGACTGGCGGCTGGTGTCCGCCGAGGACGACGGGTTCGCTGTCGCGGTGCGGCAGGGTGGGAGCATCGCTCATTTCCGGCCCGACGGCACCTTCGCGCACTGGGTGATGGCCCTGCCCGGACACGGGCACCGGCTGCGGTTCGACGGTTCGGGGGGCCTTCCGCGGCTGGTGGGCGCCGACGGGGTGAGCGGCCTTCCCGGCGGTGCTGTCAGTGCTGAGGGGGGTGGCCTGCGGGTGCGCCATGGCGACGGGGAGTGGACGCTCGACGCCGACCGGGCGGTACGCGGCTACCAGCGGACGGCCGACAGCGGGCCGGACCCGGCCCAGCAGCTGTCGCAGCAGCTCTCCGACTGGTCCCTCAACTCGGGGTCCCGCACCCCGGGCGAACCGGCCCTGGAGGACTGGAAGAACTCCCTGGAAACCATAAAGAAGGCCCACCGTATAACCGCACAGCACGATGTGGCGAGAATCCTGGGAGTTACCGGTGCAAACCTGACAGCCTGGATGGGAAACCCGACTGCGGGTTTCCGGTGGCGGGTGCGCATTGCGGCCTACCTGGCGTCGCAGGACATCAGGAACTGGCGCATCGAAGCAGGCTCGGGTAGGCAGCCTTTCCATGTCGTCTTCGGTATGGGTACCACGCTTACGTTCCGTGTGGGGCTTAAGTTCCGTGGGGGGCAGGTCGGGGGCTGGAGGGTCGACCTGCCGGGCAGCGACCTTCAGGTGCGCTACGACGAGGGGCGCCCGGTGCGGCTGGCGGCACGGGACGGCGGGAAACCGCCGGCCGGTTGGAAGCTGCGGAACGAGGAGGACCGTAGTGTGACGGTCGGTCAGCTTCCGGTGGCCGGGGGGACTGGCCCGCGGTGGCGGCTGTCCGCCAGGCGGACCCTGGACCACCTGGACCACCCCGTCCCCCACCCGGAATCAGTCCTGGCGCTGGAGTCCTTCACGCTGCCGCCTGCCTATCCGGCGGACCCCGGTGCTTTCGCCCGGCTGACCCGGGCCGGGGCACTGGACCACCCGGCCCCCCACCCGGAACCAGTCCCGGCGGAGGCCGTTCCCATGGCCCTGGACAGCGACCTCCCCGACATGAACCCCGACATGAACTTCGACATGGACTTCCCTGCCATGGACTTCCCCGCCATGGACTTCCCTGCCATGGACTTCCCCGCCATGGGCTTCCCTGACCTTGAGATGCCGGACCCGGTGGCCGGAGACGGTGCGGGTCTCAGCTACCTCGACACCCTCAACTGGTCCGACCTCTGACCTGCTCCCCGGCCCTGCTCCCCGGCCTTACGGTGAGGGCGGCGGACGCGTACGTGCTGTCGTACCAGCTCCCGGCGACGTGATCGGGTGATCTGCTTCCCCACCGCCGCCCTGGAGGCCGGGGCTGAATCCCTGCCGACGGACGCCGAGCACGTCGACGCGGACGCGGACCAGATCTACGACGCGGACGCGGACCAGATCTTGGGAAAACGGCGGCCCGGTCGGCTACGCCTACGGCTCAGTTCTCGCGCCCGGTGGCTGGTGGCAGGGCAGCACCCGGCCCCGTGCTCTACGAGGCCCCGTGTTCGCGCTGTCTGAACTCATGGTGCTCCCCAAGTGGCGCGGGACTGGCAGAGCCCAGAAGATCCATGACGCTCTGATAGCCCCCGTGGAGGCGAGGGTGGTGTCGCTTCAGGTGGAGATCGCACACAAGAAGGTCGTGCGGCTCTACGAGAGCTGGGGGTACCGAAAGGTGGACGAGTCCACGTCACACGACGACTCGCCCCAGTACGCGGTGATGCTCAGGGATCTCCGGTAGCGGTCAGCTTGGCAGAGCGCGTCCACCTGCTCAGGCGTCATGTCGTAGTCGTACGCGATGTCCTCGACGGTCTCCCCGGCCTCCCACAGGTCGGTGATGGCTTTGACCGTGACGCGGTTGGCGGCGACTACGGGGAGACCGTGGCCGTACCTGGGATCGAGCACGACGGGGACAGAGTCCGGGTACTGCCTCAGGCGCAGGCTGGAGGGGAAGTCGTCGCCCGGCTCCCAGGTGAGGTAGCGGAGATAGTCGGAGACCACTTCCTGGAGGGGGACCTGGCCGTCGCGGGCTCTGCGGAGATCCCCCCAGCCGTGCTCGATGAAGATGTCCACGCCGTCCGTGGCGATCCGTTGGGACACAAGGCCATAGGGGGTGTCGAAGGCGTCCCGTACGGCAGCAGCCGCCTCCCTGATCTCGCTCATGCGGAGCCCCAGGGAACGCAGGGAACGAAGGGAACGAAGGACGTGCGCCTCGGCCACCGCGATGAACGGCACCGAGGGCTGGCCCTTCCGTACCGGCTCGACCTGGTGGACCAGTGGTGCTCCGGCGGCCTTGCCCTTCAGCCACGAGGTGAGAGTCGACTGCGGAATCTCAAGGTAGGAGGCGGTCTCCGTGGGTGTCAGAAGCCCGTCCTTGAACCTGTCGACCATGCCCCACCTCCTCTTGGCGCTGAGTTTCGCATCGTCGCACATCAAGCCTCCCACCTGCGGGCGGACCGCATACCCACCCACTGGCAGCTCAACTGGCCGCACGGAGACGGTTCCCGGATCGGCAGTCGCGGCAGCGTCCGGGTTCCGCGGCACGGAATCCCCGGTCGCAGCCGTCGCAGTTGCGCAGGGGTACGACCGCCGGACGTACTGCGGGTTCCGTGCCTCTGGCTGGTACGGGCACTGGTACGGGCAGGGGTGTCTCCTTGAGTCGGTAGGCGAGGATGCCGGCCGGGCGGACCAGGAGGTTGTCCGGGAGTCTTGCGGTGAGGTGGTCCGTGATCTGTGTGGGCAGCAGGCCTGCCGCGAGCCACTGGGTGACGGCCGGGGCGAGTCGTGCGGCCTCCTGCGCGGACAGGACGAGGCGGGGGTCGACCCGGCGCAGGGCGGCGAGTACGGCGATGGCTTGCGGGTCAGTGTCGGCGAGGGGGTCTGCGGCGGCGAGCGGGATCGGCGTCTCCGCCCCGGCCTGCGCCTGCGCCTGCGCCTGGGCGTAGGCGCGTGCGCTGTTTCCTGCGTGGTCGCGGTCGCGGTCGCGGTCGCGGGCGTGGGTGCGGGCATGGGCGTGGCCGCCGCAGTGGCGGGCTGCTTCCGGGGCCGACGGGGCTTCGGTGGCTCGGGAGGCCCGTCCGGATCCGGGGTGCCGTGGGGTACGTCGTAGCCGTGGGGGAGGTCGTAGCCGTGGGGGAGGTCGTAGAAGTACGTCCGGGTACGGACTTGTCCGGTGGGCGTTCGCTCGCGGCGGCGTTCCAGGTATCCGGCGGATTCCAGCTCCCTGAGCGCGCGCGAGATGAGGATCTCGCCCTCGCTGAAGTGCTCGCACAGGGCGGCGATGCTCACGGGGGCGCCGTCGGGCAGGGAGAGGATGTACGCCGCGACGCCGATCGTGACGGCGCTGCCGCGTCGTTGGGCGAGGGCGTTGGAGAGGATGGTGAAGTCGGCGGTGAGCCGGGTGCGTACGTGGATCACGCCGGAGGTCGGGGCTCCGGGGGCGGCGCGCAGGTGCGCGTTAGACTGCGGGTTATCCATTGGGAAGGTTGCTGTCTTCCTGATCGGTCAGGCCCTCGTTCGGGATGCCAGTCCCGGCGGGGGCCGTCGTCTGTGTGCGGTCGTCCGTGTGTGGTCGTCCGTGTGCGGTTCTCGCGGCGAACGTAACTGCCCGCATCCCGCGCCTGCAAGCCGTTCACCCGGACGGGTGACGGGGGCTTTCTGGGCGGGGAGGGTGGGTGGGCGGGTAGTTCTTTCTCCCGGTTCTTTGGGGAGGTCAGTGGCCCGCCGGGCCCTCGCGGACAAGGGCCCGGTGAGCCCGGCAGGCGGACGGCGGCCGGGGCCCGGCCGCCTCAGGGACGGTGGCCCCCGGCCTTCAACTCGCCTATGAAGGCGGCCCAGGAGGCGGCTTCGAAGCACAGCGCCGGACCGTGCGGGGCCTTGCTGTCACGGACGGGGACGACGGCCCGGAACCCGTCGGCCACCTCCACGCAGTCGCCCCCCTCCTGATTGCTGTAGCTGCTCTTGCGCCAGGCGGTGCTGTTCAGGCGGAAGCTGTCGGCCACTTCCACGCAGTTGCCGCCCTGCCTGATTGCTGTAGCTGCTCTTGCGCCAGGCGGCGCCGTTCAGATCGGGACGGGACATTCGCGCCACGGTAGTTGTCCTCCATCACGGATCGGATCATGTCGAGTGACATGAGCGGGGGCAGGGCTGTCGCCCGCAGCCGATCGTAGGTCACCTTGAAACTCCTGACCTCGGCCGGTTCCTCGATGAGTTGGCCGTAGTGCGCGCCCTCTGTGTAGGCGACCTCCGAGCCGTCCGGCATGGTCAGAATCGGTCAGCGAGCCGCCCATCGCCTCGTGCTCGCCCTGGTCGAACGGCAGTACCTGCACGGTGATGTGACGCTCCGCTGCATCGTCTCCAGCAGTCGCGCCAACTGCTCCCGCATCACGGCTGGCCGCCGACCGGACGCCTGAGCACCGCCTCGTCCAGGACCACCCACAGCTCGGGCCGGTCGGGCGAACTCGAGGCGTTCCTGCCGCCCCATGCGGGCGGCGACGCGCTCCTCCAACTGCTCCTCGCCGCCGAGCGTGCGGCCGACGCTCAGCACGGCCCGCGCGTAGTCCTCCGTCTGCAACAGACCCGGCACCACATGAGCCGCGTACTGCCGGATGGTCACCGCCCGCGCCGAGTACTCCATGAACTTCCGCGACCAGTCCGGAAACGCCTCCCGGTACACGTACGGCCACAAGTCGACCAGCAGGTCGTCCGCACCGAGCGTCACGTCCAGCGCCCGCGCCAGCTCCAGTGTCGGTTTCGCTCCGGAGGCCCGCTCGATCTGTGTGATCCGCGTGCTCACCACGTGGACTCTGTCGCCGAGTTCGGCCTGGGTCAGTCCGGCCGCCGTACGGAGTCTGCGGACCCGCGCGCCGAACAGCGCCGCCATCGACGCGCTGGGGTCAATTCCGTTGGCCAAAGCGTCACTTCCGTTCCTTACAGGCTGAAAAGTAAGGCTGTGTCACCTTCCGAGCGTAGGGCGATCGGACGACCCTTGGACACGGAACGTGACAACCCGCGTACGTCACGAGTACGTCACGGGATGCCTTCACGATGCCTCAGCTCGACAGACAAGGACGGACAATCCGTGCTGACAGGAACGACCACCCCGGCAGACGAGCCACGGCGGAGCGCCGCGCCCCTAGCTACGGCCACAGCGCCCCTTACGGCTACGGCGCCCACGGCTACGGCGCCCCTTACGGCTACGGCGGAAACCGTCGCGCTCGCCGACGAAGCACGCGAACTCCCCTCATTCGCGGAGCAGTTCGCCTCCTCACGTCGAGGTGCGCGGCTCGCCCGACATCTCGCCGTCCGGTGCATGGAGGAGTGGGGCTACCCGAGGCACCGACGAGATGCTCAACCGGAAACGAGAGCGCCTACCGGCCCCCGTCGAGGGCGTGCGCGAGCATCGCCGCCCGCTTCGCCATCCCCAGCTTCCACGGCGTCCCGTCCTCCTCGGCGATCTCCCGCCACAGTGCCGCGGTGGCCGCACCGAACGCGGCGAGCGCTTCCGGCTCCGCGCCGCGCCAGGACGAGAAGCGGCCCGCGAAGTCGACGGCCGCATCCACCGGGTGGCCGGCGTCCATGAGCCGCAGCGCCAGGGCGCCCGGGTCGATCCACGCCGCGCCCCTCGTAGGCCACGCCCAGTCGACGAGCCGCGCCCGGTCGCCGACGATCAGGACGTTGTCCGGGGCGAAGTCCGTGTGCAGCAGCGTGTCGCCGTCGAAGTGCCGCATGGTGCCCGGTGGCGCGTAGTCAGCCCACCGGTCCACGGCGTCCTTGATCTCGACATCGGCCGGGGCCGTGATCTCTTGCAGCTCGGTGAGCGCCTCTTCCACGAGCGGCAGGTCCGGCGACCCGGGCGCGTAGTCGGCGTGGCGGCCGTCGACCACCTCGTAGCCGAGGAGGCCCCAGCCGTCGAGCTCCAGGTGCCAGTACAGGCGCGGGCAGGACGCCGGAAGGTGCGGGGCCACCGCCGCCTCACGGCGCTGCGCGCCGGCCTGGGGGTGGTCGGCCGGGATGCCCTTGACGAAGACGCTGCCGCTCTCGGTCTCAAGGACGGAGGCGATACCGGAGTTCATGCCGCCGCGCACCGTCATCGTCCGGTGCACGGCGCCGGTCTTGTCGGCGACAGCCTGGCGGACGTCGGCGGGAAGCTGCTCGAAGGGGATACGGGACATGGACACGCGCTGTTCCTCGGGTGCTCGGGGAGAGGGAATGCCGCCCCGGCCAGGGTATGGCCGGGGCGGCACTCAGGGAGCGGAACGGGCGGCACGGGGCTCCGCCCTCCGGGGGCCGAGTGACGCCGATCCAGCGTGGCTGGAGTTCTACACACCTGCCGAGCTGGCCGGACTTGAGGCTCTCGCGCGGGCCGACCTCGACCAGCACGAACGAGCTGCTGCCGGGGCCGAGCAGGCCGTTCTGCTCCACGGTGACGCCTTCGCCCGCAACCGGGCCTTGTACCAGGCCGACGTGGCCGTCCACCATGCGGTGAGGGACCGGCCTGAGCCGGAAGCCGCGGCCGAGGCCGCTGGACGCGTCCTGGCGTATCTGCCTGCCGTGCGCTCCGATCGACTGCTCCAGCAGCTTTCCAACGTCGAGAGCGCGCTCCAGCGGCATGCCGCTGTCCGAGCAGTCGCCGACTGGCTGGAGAAGTACCGCACCATCGCCACCATCGCCGACGTCATCTGAGGAGGAGACGGTGACCACCCCGAGCACCCGTACCGACGTGGTGATCCGTATCTACGGGCCCGGCAAAGTGCCGCCGATGCTCGACGTGCTGGCGGACATCTGGGCCGACGCCCATCCTGAGCTGGTCGACAATCCCGGCGCCGAGGCCAGGGGGCTGTCCGTTGCCGCTCTTCACCGTCAGATCGAGGGCCACCTCAAGCGTCCCGGCTTCATTCTGGTCGTCGGCTACGCCGGTGGTACTCCCGTGGGCTTCGGCTACGCCTTTCCGTGCGGTGCGGAGTACTGGTTCGGCCCCGGCCTGGTCGACCAGGTTCCCGAAGGTGCCCGTACCGAGCGCCTGATGGGGCTGTGCGAGTTGGCCGTGCGTCCGCCGTGGCAGTCCCAGGGCATCGGTACCAGGCTTCACGAGGCCCTGCTCCAGGCCATCGCCCCGCGCTGGTCCTCCCTGCTCGCGCTGCCCTCCAACCAGCGCGGCCAGGACCTTTACGCGCGCCTGGGGTACGAGTACGCGGGCCTGTACCGCAACACCGACGACGGCCCTGAGTTCGATCTGCTGCTCCTCCGCGTCGCGGAAGCGCTCTGAAGCGCTTGCGGCGCTCTGACGAGCGACGGTCCACCGCCAGCGTGGCGGTGTCCGCGAGGTACGAGGGTACGAGGGTTCAGCTGGACAAGCCGACGACTCAAGACGCCAGAACCGACGACTCAAGACGCCAGAACTGATATCTGATCTTCGTCTGCAGGAGAAGTCCGAAGGATAGGGTGGAGGCTTCCCACGACCGCCTTCGGAGGTGCTGCCCGGTGGCTGACAGCTTTGTTCACCTGCACAATCACACCGAATACTCGATGCTCGACGGCGCGCAGAAGCTGAAGCCGATGTTCGCCGAGGTCGAGCGGCAGGGCATGCCCGCGGTCGCGATGTCGCGACCACGGCAACATGTTCGGTGCGTACGAGTTCCAGCAGGTGGCCAAGGGCTTCCAGAACGTCAAGCCGATCATCGGGATCGAGGCGTACGTCGCGCCGTCCTCGCGGCGCAACCGCAAGCAGGAGTTCTGGGGGCCCGGCGGGCAGCGCGCCATGTCGGACGACGGCGAGGGGTCGAAGGACGTCTCCGGCGGCGGCCGTTTCACCCACATGACGATGTGGGCGGAGAACGTGCGGGGCCTGCGCAACCTCTTCTGCCTCTCGACGGAGGCGTCGTACGACGGGCCAGTTCCCCGCGGGCAAGCCGCGCATGGACAGGGAGCTGATCAGCGAGCACGCCGAGGGCATCATCGCCACCACCGGCTGCCCCTCCGGTGCGGTGCAGACCCGGCTGCGGCTGAACCAGTACGACGAGGCGCGCGAGGTCGCCGCCGCCTACCAGGAGATCTTCGGCAGGGAGAACTACTTCCTGGAGCTGATGGACCACGGCCTGGCCATCGAGCGCGAGGTCCGGGACGGGCTGCTGCGGCTGGCCAAGGACCTGGACATCCCGCTCCTGGCCACCAACGACGCGCACTACGTCACGAGGACCAGGCCGACGCGCACGACAACCTGCTGTGCATCGGCGTCGGCAAGAACAAGGACGACCCGAACCGGTTCCGTTTCAACGGGCACCGGCTACTACCTCAAGACCGCCGCCGAGATGCGCGAGCTCTTCTCCGAGCTGCCCGAGGCGTGCGACAACACGCTGCTGATCGCGGAGCGCGTCGAGCCGTACGACGAGGTCTTCGACAACGTCGACGAGATGCCGCAGTTCCCCGACGTGCCGGAGGGCGAGACCCAGGAGTCGTGGCTGCGCAAGGAGTGCCTGCAGGGGCCTCGCCATGCGCTACGGCGACCCGGTCCCGGCGCAGGTGCTGGAGCGGTTCGAGACCGAGATGAGCGTCATCGGCCCGATGGGGTTCTCCTCGTACTTCCTCGTCGTCGCGGACATCTGCCAGTACGCCCGCGACAACGGCATCGCCGGTCGGCCCGGGCCGTGGCTCGGCCACCGGTTCGATCGTCGCGTACGCCACCCGCATCACCGAGCTGTGCCCGCTGGAGCACGGCCTGCTGTTCGAGCGGTTCCTGAACCCCGAGCGCATCAACCCGCCGGATGTCGACCTCGACTTCGACGACCGCCAGCGCGACAAGATGGTCCGCTACGTCACCGAGAAGTACGGCGACGAGTACACCGCCATGGTGAACACGTTCGGCAAGATCAAGGCCAAGAACGCGATCAAGGACTCCTCGCGCATCCTGGGCTACCCGTTCTCCCACGGCGAGCGGATCACCAAGGCGCTGCCGCCGGACGTCATGGGCAAGTCGATCCCGCTGGACGGCATCTTCGACTCCGAGCACCCGCGGTACGGCGAGGCCGGCGAGATCCGGCAGATGTACGAGAACGAGCCGGACGTGAAGAAGGTCATCGACACCGCCAAGGGCGTCGAGGGCCTGACCCGGGGCACCGGCGTGCACGCGGCCGCGGTCATCCTGTCCAAGACCAGGCTCACTGACCGTATCCCGCTGCACATGCGCGCCAAGGACGGCGTGAAGATCACCGGCTTCGACTACCCCAGTTGCGAGGACATGGGGCTGGTCAAGATGGACTTCCTGGGGCTGCGGAACCTGGGCGTCATCGACCACGCCATCCAGAACATCCGCGAGAACCGCGGCGTCAAACTCGCCTCCGTCGACCCGATGGACGGCGACCCGGACACGGTCGTCATCCCCCTCGACGACGAGACGACCTACCGAGCTGCTGGCCGAGGCGACACCTTCGGTGTCTTCCAGCTCGACGGCGGCGGCATGCGCGCCCTGCTGAAGCTGATGGAGCCGACCCGGTTCGAGGACATCGCGGCCGCCCTCGCCCTGTACCGGCCCGGCCCCATGGCCGCCAACGCGCACACCAACTACGCGCTGCGCAGAACGGCAAGCAGGAACCCGACCCGATCCACCCGGAGCTGAAGGACGCCCTCGACCCGATCCTGGGCTCCACCTACCACCTGCTCATCTACCAAGAGCAGATCATGGCCATCGCCCGGACGCTCGCCGGGTACACCCTCGGCGGCGCCGACATGCTGCGCCGCGCGATGGGCAAGAAGAAGCCCGAGGTGCTGGCCGCCGAGTGGGAGAAGTTCCACGCCGGCATGAAGGGCAACGGCTACTCGGAGGAGGCCATCAAGGCCATCTGGGACGTCATGCTCCCGTTCTCCGGCTACGCCTTCAACAAGTCCCACACCGCCGGCTACGGCCTGGTCTCCTACTGGACCGCCTACCTGAAGGCGAACTACCCGGCCGAGTACATGGCCGCGCTGCTGACCTCCGTCGGCGACGACAAGGACAAGGCGGCCATCTACCTGGCTGATGCCCGCAAGCTCGGCGTGACCGTCCTGCAGCCCGACGTCAACGAGTCCGTCGCGCGAGTTCGCCGCCATCGGCGACGACGTCCGCTTCGGCCTCCGCTCGGTGCGCAACGTCGGCGACAACGTCATCGAGACGATCATCGCGGCCCGCAAGTCCCAGGGAAAGTTCACCTCGTTCGCCGACTTCCTGGACAAGGCCGAGTTGCCCGCGCTGCAACAAGCGGGCCGTCGAATCGCTGATCAAGGCCGGTGCCTTCGACTCCCTCGGCCACACCCGCAAGGGCCTGACGGCCGCTCACGAAACGGCCATCGACGCGGTCGTACCACTGAAGAAAGCAGCCGCGTACGGCCAGGACGACCTGTTCGCGGGGATGGGCGGCGACAGCGGCGGCGAAGAGGGCGGGTTCGGCCTCGACGTGAAGATCGACGAGAGTGAATGGCCGCGTAAGCAACTCCTGTCCACGGAGCGGGAGATGCTCGGGATGTACGTCTCCGCCCACCCCCTGGACGGCACGGAACACATCCTCTCGGCGAACCGGGACACCACCATCGCCGAACTGGTGGCCTCCGGCCGCACGGAGGGCACGGTCCGCCTGGCCGGACTGATCACCAGCGTCCAGCCCAAGATGACCAAGCAGGGCAACGCGTGGGCGATCGTCAACCTCGCCGACCGTGACAGCACCATCGAGGTGCTGTTCTTCCCCGCCACGTATCAACTGGTCGTCGGCGCGCTGGTCGAGGACAGCGTCGTCTCCGTGCAGGGCCGCCTCAACGACCGGGACGGCACCCTCAGCATCTTCGGCCAGGAGCTGCGGGTACTCGACGTGGCTTCAGCGGAGCGCACCGGCGCGGCGCCCGTGCGGCTCAGCCTTCCCTACCACCGCATCAACGAGCCCACCGTCAAGGAACTCAAGCGGATCGTGGGAGCTCACCCGGGAGAGAACCCGGTCCATGTCTCGGTACGAGGGCCGAGGAAGACGATCGTCTACCAGCTTCAGTCCACCGTGGACGCGAACAGCATCGCCTCCGACATCAAGGGCTCCTTCGGCCCGGACGCCTGGCAGGGCGTGGCGTGAACGACGTACATGACGACGCACGCGAAGCACGCGAAGCACGCGACGCACGCGACGCACCGACGCCATGACGCACGCGAAGCACATGACGCATACGACGCACGTGATGTACACGACGGAAAGGAAGCCGGATACCGTGGGGAAGAAAAAGCGACGCGTACACGCCGAACCTCATCGGCAGCGGACCCCACCCAAGGCGCGTCCGAGCGTACGCTCCCCGGAGTCGGAAGCGGAGCGGAAAACGCTCGCCCGGAACGAGGCACCCTCCTCAACGCCCTCCCCAAAGCCCTCCCCAAAGCCCTCCCCAAAGCCCTCCCCAACACCGTCCCGTCCTGTGGCCGGGAGCGTGGGAAACGTGCGGCTCAAACGCCTCGAGGACGACGTGGTGGCGATCGTCAACCGCGAGCGGTTCAATCGCGGCTTGCCGCGCTTGCGCATCGATGAGCGGCTGCGCGCCTCTGCTCGAGCGCACAGTCAGGACATGGCTGCACGGGGATACTTCGCTCACCAGTCGCCTGACGGCACCACTCCTACGGCACGCATGCGGGCCTGGGGCCATCCACAGCCCGGCGCCGAGAACATAGCTATGGGACAGCCAAGGCCACAGGTCGTCGTGACCGCTTGGATGGAGAGCCCGGGGCACCGGGCCAACATCCTCCGCCCTGATTTCCAGTCCATCGGCGTCGGCATCCATCCCGCCCGACGGGGACAAGGACCGTGGTGGACCCAGCACTTCGGCTATGGGGGATAGCGGCTCCACCTCCCCCGTTCCCGGGACAGGCGGCTCCCCCTCCCCCGTTCACGGGGGAGGGGGAGCCGCCTTTATGTGTATGAGACAGAAGTCCCCTCGCTGCCCATGGAGAAAATCTGTCACGGCGAGAGTAGACATGGGTGCGTGCGGGGGTTAGTGTTTTCCTCGTAGCCAAGAAGTCGAAGAGGGCACGGCAGAAATGAACTGCCGTGCAAGCAGGTCAGGCAGGATGCGGAACGGCAGTGGAGTGGCGGAGCCGGAAGTGGTGGGTTCCTTCACTGGCTGCCGGGCCGAGCGGCCCCAGGGGCCGCATGCAGTACCCGCGGTATCCAGCAGTACAACCGAGCAACCGAACGAAGTAAGGAGCAGACGCCATCAGGATCGCCCGGGCGGGAACAGTGCCGCTCGGGTACCGCAGGCCCCGGATTGGAAGGTGGTCCCCGGTCACGCAGCCGCGATCCCCGCACTTCCGCCCTCCCAGGCGGAGCCAGCGGAACAAGAAGCCCGGCGCAGTCAGCCGGTAGATGGTGTTGAAAGCTCGGGGCCCGGGTGCCAGTACGGCACCCGGGCCCCTCGATGCGGTCCCTGAAAGAAGAGGTCTATGCCCCCTCGCAGTTCCCGCCCCGTCGACAAGTTCGACGACGACGACTACCCCGCCTACACCATGGGCCGGGCCGCCGAGATGCTCGGCACCACCCCCGCCTTCCTCCGCGCCCTCGGCGAACACCGCCTGATCACCCCGCCGCGCTCCGAAGGCGGCCACCGCCGCTACTCCCGCTACCAGCTCCGCATCGCCGCACGCGCCCGCGAACTCGTCGACGCCGGCACCCCCATCGAAGCCGCCTGCCGCATCATCATCCTCGAAGACCAACTCGAAGAAGCCCAGCGCATCAACGAAGAACTGCGCACCCGCGGCGCCACCTCGTAACGGCGTTTTGAGACCGACCTGCCCGAGCTGACCACCGCTACCGGGCTCGTCGGCTTCACCTCCGCCGTAAACGACGGAGCACTGCCGACGAGCCCGGTAGCCCGGTAGCCCGGTAGCCCGGTAGCCCGGTAGCCCGGTAGTCCGGTAGCCCGGGGGTGCGGCCAGTTCGCCATCGGTGCCTATACCTGGGAATCGCTCGTCATCTCCGGCGTGCAGTTCCGCGACTGCGGTGGCGGAATCCGCTTCCGCACGCTCGACTCCAGCGTGGCCGGCCACCGCACACCGGCCGGTGGGGATGCAGTGCTTTACCAAGACCCACGGCATCTTCGTCGATCCTGCCGTGCCGCTGTCACTGCGGATCGCGCACAACGACAGCCAGGCGAGGGCGCTGGTCCTCGCCGAATTCAAGCTCGTCATCAACGACGCCTAGAGGAGGCTTACATGTCTACTGCCCAGATTCCGTCTGTGGGGCGGGTCGTGCACTTCGTGTCGGCGGTCAAGGACGTCGGTCAAGGACGTCCCGGAGGGCAGCGCGGACACGCCGCTGCCGGTGACGAACCTCGCGGCCCTCATCACCGCGGTCGCGCCCCTGCCGGAGGGTCCGACCAGGTCGGCGCGCAGGGCGGCGGAGAGGAACCCGAAGGTATCGCTGGCGGTGTTCGCCGAGACGAAGGTGAGGTTCCGGCAGAACGTCGAGTTCGACGAGGCGGGGACGGTGCCAGGCACTTGGCACTGGCCCGAGCCGCCGCAGACCGATCCGCCGCCGGACTCTCCTCCGGCCGCTCCCTGACCGGCCGCCCGCCCCACGGCTCCAGGGGCGGGCGGCCTCCTCCGCCTCAGCCGCACCGAATGATTCCCGCCGTTGTGCAGACGACAAAGGCGTCTGTGGTGGACACTGAGGGAGGAACCGGCCTTCCCGGCCGGAATGCGCCGCATCCCCCCGTGCGGCAAGGAGACGAGCCCGGCCATGTTCCCCCGCATGGCCGGGCTCTCTCATGTCCGGTGCGCAGCCGAGCAGAGGCCGCTGGCCCTACCCTGTCCCTCATCCATGGACACCGCTGCTGGCGTGCTGGAGGAAGACGCCTCACCCCCGGAACGCGGGCGGGGCGTCTTCTCTCTGTGCGCACGGTCTGCGGCGTTCCACAGCGCGACCAGGCGGGCGTACTCGCCTGCGCGGCCGTCCGCACCCGGGCGGGACATCAGCAGCCGGATGCGGTCGTTCAGCACATCACGGCAGGCGTGATCTATCAGCGCGTCCGGGGAGGCCATACCGAGAGCGTACGGTCGCCCACTGACAGGAGGAGGACGAGCGGAAGAGGCCTGCTCAGGGGTGCGTGAGACGGCTGGCGCGGGCGCCACCGGATTCGACAGGTCGTCTACCGGAGATCCCTGAGCATCACCGCGTACTGGGGCGAGTCGTGTGAGGTGGACTCGTCCACCTTTCGGTACCCCCAGCTCTCGTAGAGCCGCACGACCTTCTTGTGTGCGATCTCCACCTGAAGCGACACCATCCTCGCCTCCACGGGGGCTATCAGAGCATCGTGGATCTTCTGGGCTCTGCCAGTCCCGCGCCACTTGGGTAGCACCATGAGTTCAGACAGCGCGAACACGGGGCCTCGTAGAGCACGGGGCCGGGTGCTGCCCTGCCACCAGCCACCGGGCGCGAGAACTGAGCCGTAGGCGTAGCCGACCGGGCCGCCGTTCTCCCAGCCGGATACGCACCTCCAGTTCTTCCGTGAGGACCACAGGTCCAGGAAGGACGTGAAGCGCTCACGAGAGTGGAACGGGTCGGGGTTGTCCGCGTACACCTCATCGTGGATGTCCAGCAGCATCGAACGCACATCTTGAGCGTCGGCGTGGCCGTACCGCCTCAGATCCACTGGCGAGACTCCTCCATCCACCCGGTTACTTCAGGCGCCTTCGATCCGGAGGCGATGAGCAGGTCACGCCCCCTGGCCAAGGTCTTGGCAGTCCTTCGTGACCCGGACTCGGGAAGCAGCAGGGCTGATGCCTTCCTCGCGGTGGCGCAGCCCAGTTCAAGCTCACCCTGCCTGACCTGCGTCAGAGACAGGTGCGCGGTGAACAGCGCTCTGTCGCGGGCCATGTCCTCGGGGAGGGCCGACAGTGTTCGGTGCAGACAGAACTCCGCCCGGCTGTGCTCCCCGACCGCGGTCCATACGTACGAGGACAAGGCGTCGAACTCGGCGGCCCCGTAGAAGCTGATCCAGTCTGAGCGCGCAGTACGCGCAGTACGCGCAGTTCGAGTGCTGCGGCCGAAGTGCTTCTCTGCCAGGTCGAGAGCGCGTAGGGCGTCTGTGTGCTGATCCAGTCGGGCCAGCGCGTTGGCGTTGCGCATGTGCCCGAGAGAGGCAAAAAGAGGATCACGTCGTGCTGCGGTCGAGCGCTTCATCACCTCGGCACCAGCAGCGGCTTCAGCGTGGTTCTCTCGCATACTCGACGCGAGCATCAGGTGATCCCACACGCGGTACATCGTCTGGCTGTCCCGCGACAGGCCGGCCAGGGTCATGGCCTTGTCCAGGTGTGCACGAGCCCGCTTCGGGGAGCTTGCGTCGAGGGCGGCAAACGCCGCAGCCGCCCTCGCCTCGGCAGCAAGACGATGGAGCATGTCCCGTACGCGACTGGAGACCGCTCCGGTGGTGAGGGCGGACTGGACCCGCGTACCAAGCTCGATGGCCAGGTTCTCCACCCGCCTCGTGCCTCCCACAACCCGGTCTTCCTGGAGGATCTTCACCCGGCAGGTCGCCGAAGAACTCACCACCGTGATCGGACGCGAGGACGTCGCCGTGACCGTGCGCGGGACACACCTGTGCATGAGCATGCGCGGTGTACGGATGGAGGCCGCCCGGACCACCACGGTGCACACCGGCGGACGCTTCCGCACCGACGCCGTTCTCTCCCAGCAGTTCCTCACCATCGCAGCCAGCCAGTCGGGGGAGATGTGATGGCCAAGAGCATCGACTTCTCCGTCATCGCCCCGCCCGCCTACCTGGACACCTTCGTCGCCCAGGCCCCGGCCCGCGTCCACCACGTGGCCGCTCAGCGGGTCTTGTCCGACGAGACCTACCGCGCGTTCTTCGCACGCGAGGCCGAACACGGCGCGGAGATCATCGTCGACAACGGCGTCTTCGACCTCGGGCACGCCCTGCCCGCCGCCGACCTCGTCGCGGCGGGACACGCGGTGGGGGCGAGGGAGATCATCCTGCCGGACGTCATGCGGGACGGGGCGGCGACCCTCAAGGCGAGCGAGCAGGCCGCCCGGGAGATCCGGGATCTGGCCAGCGACGCCTTCCGACTGTGCGCGGTCCTGCACGCCGCTGACGACGAGGAGTGGCTGCGCACCTACGACTCCCTGGTCACCGGCGACTACGCCGGAGCCATCGCCTTGCCGGCCTCGCGCCGTCCCGACCCAGACGGACAGCTTTGCCGCACCCGCTGGGCGGCCACCGCCTATCTGGAGGATCGCGGGATGGTCGAGGACCAGATCGTCTACCGGCTCCTCGGCCTGGGCCGCACCGGCCACCTGGAGCTGGTCGAGCAACGCGAGCACGAGTGGATCTCCTCCGTGGATGGCGCCGCCCCAGTCATCCTCGGCGCGATGGGCATCGCCCTGCTGCCCGAAGGGCTGTACAAGAAGCCCTCCACACCCCGTATGGAAAAGCTCGGCCCGATTCCCGAGGATCGCTTCGGCCTGATCCGGCGGAACATCGCCGTCATCCGGGCGGCGGCTGGCAGCAGCGTGCAGATCGCCGAGGCCCGCCGATGAGCCTGACGCCGAACTCCCTGCTCGCCGAGCCCGTGCACGGGCTGCTGCGCGCGGCCCCGATCCCCGCCGATGGGCACACCATGGGCCACGACAGCCTGCTGCGCTACCTCCAGATCAAGGTCCACCACTTCATCCAGGGCCAGGACTGGGACAGCATCCGCGTCGTCAGCGGCTACGACCGAGCGGCGGTCGTCTCCCGGTACGAGAAGACCGGCAAGCTGTTCAACATCGAGCGGCCCACCGCCACGGTCCACGGTCGGGACCTGGTCATCAAGGCGTTTCCCGGCGCCGACTACGTCCAGCACTACGCGCTGATCATCGCCACCTACCTGGCCATGACCGGCCGCTCAGCCGACGCCGTCACCTACCAGCCGCCCGGGGAGGAGGAGTGTCGCGCGGCCGTCGAAGGGCTCAGCCTCGAACTGGACGGCGATCTTGTGATCGTCGGCTGGGGCCTTCAGTACCTCGCCCCCGAGGGCGGCGTGTGGACCCGCGGGCCCGGATACGCCTGGCAGCGCGCCGAGGTCGCTGGCCGCCGCGTCATCTACCTCGGGTTCCTTCACAGCATCTGGGGCGACGTCGCCGGCCGGGTCGTCGCCCGCCTGGCCGAACTCGGCGCCCACGATGTCGTCTACGTCGGCAAGGTCGGCGCGCTGGACCCCGCCATTGAGCCGAACACGTGGCTGGCCACCGGCAACGAGAGCCTTGTCAGCGGCGCGCTGGTCACCTGGGACGACTTCTTCGGTGACTTCGCCGCTCACCAGGTCGACGTGCAGGCCGGGCTGCACGTCACCTCCGCGTCGATCCTGCTGGAGAACCGCGACTGGCTCGCGAAGCACGCCGAGTACGCCTTCGTCGACCCGGAAATCGGCCCCATGGGGGCGGCAGCGCGCCAGGCAGGGATCAGATTCGGCTACCTCCACGTCATTTCCAACAACCTGGCCCGCTACTACCCCGCCGACCTGTCCAATGAGCGTCACGGCGAAGTCCTGCGCAGGCGCGCCGTCCTGGTCGACCGAATCCGCTCCATCATCGCGGACCGTCTGACCGACCGTCCGCTCCGCACTCCTGGAGGAAACCGATGACGGCCCAAGCACACCCGGCCCCCGCGCGAGGGCGGGAGATCACAGTCACCGGAATCGACGGCGCAGGCAAGTCCACCCTCGCCACCCGCCTGCACCAGGCCCTCAACGACGCCGGCCACCAGGCGATCCTCGTCGGCAAGCACAGCACCGAAGTCCCCATGGACGAGGAGCTGTCCGACTACGTCGACCGCCTCAACGCGCTGGTCTACCGGCGTGACGCCCGCGTCGCCCAGGCATGCGGCGACCACTACTGGCTGCTGGCGCTGGCCGCCTGGTACACCCTCCAGGACCAGCTCGTGATCCGGCCCGCGCTCGCCGAAGGCACCCACGTGATCCTCGACAATGCGCCCCACAAGATCCTCGCCCGGTACGCGGTCAACCCCGAGGTCTCCACCCGCCTCGCCGAGCAGGTCTTCGCTCACCTCACCGAGCCCGACCTCGTGATCTTCCTGCGGATCAGCGCCCGCGAAGCACTCGCCCGCAAGGGCTCGTTCACCTCCCTGGAGACCGGTCATTCCGGCGGCGGCGACGAGCACTTCATCCGCTACCAGGACACCGTCCTGGACCAACTGCGCGAGCAGGAGCAGCGCGGCGGCTGGCTGTCGCTGGACGTCACCGACATGGGCCGCGACCAGGTCTTCAAGACCGCCGCGGACGCGCTGGCCGACCGCCTGCACCTCAGCGTCTGATCCGACCCGGCACTTCCGAGGAACGCACCATGCAGCAGACCCTGCCCCCGAGCGGCACGTACGTGTGCCACGGACTCACCTGGGCGACCGGAGACCCCCGTCTCCTGCTCGCCCCGCTGCCCGGCGGGCCACTGGCCTACGCCGAGATCATGAACCAGCGCCTCGGCTACCAGGTGAGCGGTACCGGCCGGTGGTGCACCGGCCGGTACCGATTCGCCGACATCCGCCGTGTCGAAGCCGTCGCCTGCCCCGACAGGGCTCCAGCCGAGCAGAGCGGGCAGTGCGCCCGCTGCGCCCGCCAGGACGACTTCCGCTTCGCCCACCAGTTCCACCAGGGAGGCCACGCCCCCAAAGCCCTCACCGCGTACATGGCGCAGCCCCACTGGCTGTACCTGGCCACGTTCGCGGACGGCACCACCAAGGTCGGCACCGCGGCCGAGCCACGCAAGCGGTCCCGCCTCGACGAGCAGGGCGTCCTGGTGGCCACCTACCTCACCAAGAGCCCCGACGGCCGCGCCGTGCGGTTCCTCGAAGACGCGCTCACCCACCGGCTCGGCTTGCCCCAGTCCGTCCGGGCCGCGGCCAAGCTCCAGGCCCTGGCCGAGCTGCGCGACCTCGCTCCGGCCCGCTCCTCGCACGAGAAGGATCTCGCCCGTGCCACTGAGGCCCTGGCCGACATGAACGTTCCCACGGTCCTGGAGCCATGGACGCCGCCCGGCGAAGGCGACCTGCTGCGCACAGCCGGGACCGAGCGGGCGCTCTACCCGCACGATCCACGCGAGGGAGAGCACGGATTCGACATCTTGGCCTGCGCCGGTTCCCAGGTCCTGACCGTCCTCGACGGCGACGACGATCTGCGCTACCTGCTCGACCTCGGCACCCTCAAGGGCCGCCGCATCACCCTCGGCTCGTTCACATCGCCGGAAACCGCCGTGCAGTCCGCACTCTTCTAGCCCTGCCCCGAAGGCCCCGGCCCGAGGAGGCCGGAGCCCCCGTCCGTGAAGTGAGGCACCCCACGATGGCACCCCAGGACGCTGTCCTCGGCTGGGACGAGGACGCCACCGCCGAGGCGTACGCCGCCTTCACCCACGAATTCCCCATGTACGGCGCCACCAGCCGCGACCTCGCCCACCGTGCGGACCTGACCGACGCCCGCCTCGTGATGGACCTGTGCGGCGGCGCCGGCGCAACCGCCCGCGCGATCCTCGAACTGGTCCCGGACCAGGCTCGGGTCATCTCCCTGGACAGCGCCGCCGCGATGCAGCGCGTCGGCCGCCGTGCCCTTCACGATCCTCGCCTGACCTGGATCACCAGCCCAGCAGAGCGGCTGGCCGATCACGTGCCGACCGGCAGCGCCGATGCCGTGGTGTGCAACTCGGCGATCTGGAAGACCGACACCGCCGCGGTGTTCGCCGCGGTCGCCAAGATCCTGTGCCCTGGCGGGCGGTTCGTCTTCAACGTCGGCGGCGGCTTCGCCGACGTCCGCCACCCAGATGAGCAGAACGCACGCACCGGGCCGTCACTGAACACCCTCATCCGGCAGATCGCCGCCCGCGATCACGGATACACCCCGCCACCCGGCGCCAACACACCCCCGAAGCTGCCGCTGCGGAAGGTCACCGAGCAACTGGCCATCGCCGGGCTGGACATCCTCGACACCGAGATCACCGCTCAGCACAGCACCATGGCCGAGAAGAAGGCGTGGCTGTCCATCCCGGTGTTCGCCCGGCCCGACGGCGCCTTCACCCACGCTCAGCGCATGAAGATCCTGGACGCGGCCTACGCCCTGGCCACCCCCGATACCCCGACCGTGACGAGTTGGCTCGTCGTCGTTGCCCAGCGGCCGGACGGCACGCCGTGACCGCTCCGTCCTCCTCCGCAGAGAAAGTCTGCGACCACGCCAGCGTCGGGGTACTCATCTCCTCGCCGGACGGGCTTCTGGTGTTCGAGCGGGCGCAGCCGCCCGCCGGGATCGCGCCGGTCGCCGGCCACCTCGCCCCGCACGGCGGCCCCGAGGCGGCGGCCCACGCGGAGGTCGCCGAGGAGGTCGGCCTTACTGTCACCCACCTGCACCCGCTGCTGAGGCAGGGGCGCCCGAACAAGTGCCGTCGCGTACCCACCGGCCCCATCGGCCACCAATGGTGGATCTTCCAGGCCCAGGTATCCGGAACCCTCCGCCCCTCCGATCGCGAGGTACGCAGCCCCCGATGGATACACCCCGACCGACTCCAGCAGTACGCGCTGCGCACCGTCGCCTACGCCGAAGGGCACCTGGACAGGGAGGGGTTCGAGCACGAGCCCAGCCTGGAACCGGTATGGGTCCGCTTCCTGCACGACCTCCATCTGCTCACCGTGCCCGCTGGCGCCCTCGACCGGATCGAGACGGTCCTTTGACGGGCGGCCCGAAGCAGCTCTCAGCCAGCGCCGACCGCGCGCTCCGCCGCCAGGTGCCGCACGTGTGCGCGGATGCGGTCACGGTCGTCGGGGAAGACGCTCTCCCACTCCTCGTCGAGACCGATCCACGCCGCAGGCTGACCCTTCTCCCCGCCGAGAGGCACCTCGCGATCGACCACAGCGGCGTAGGACAGCCCCAGCGTCGGGGACCAGTCGGCCCGGTAGGAACGAACCGCCACGGCCGCAGGCACGGGCAGCAGCTCTGCACGCAGGCCGGTCTCCTCCAGCAGTTCACGCACCGCAGCTTCCCGTGGTGTCTCCCCCGGCTCGACCTTGCCGCCGGGCGGCACCCATCCGCGCACGCGGTGCTTGACCAGCAGGACGTACCCGAAGCCGAGGTCGGTGACCCAGACCTCGGCCGCAAAAGGCTCCATCGGATGCCGCCGGGCCTCATCCAGCCAGACCAGGGCGCCGTCGAACTCCAGCGCAGCGAGGCGGGCGTCGGACACCGCCTCCTCAAAGATCATTTGACCAAGTTCGCCATGACTCACCCGCCACACCCTAGGCGGACGCCACGCACACGCGGCACAGACGGCTCGCTGCTGGCCATGTCGTCGTGCCCCGTCGGCACGCCGATCCACAGGAAGGACTCAGAACATGAGCGGTGACAACGGGACGGAACGAGGTACCTGGGTTGCCCTGGGCGGAATCCACCTCCTCAACCAGACCGCACCGCGCCGGCCGGACGAGCCAATCGTGCTCGTCCGGGTGCCCCCACAAGAGGTCTGCCTGCCGAGCACTACGGTCGCCATCCGGTGGAACGCACTCGGGGCCTGCCCGGTCGACGCCCTGAGCACGGGCGGCGCCCGGCTGGGCTCCGCCCTCATCGACGGCGGCGCATTGTTCCCCGACGCCATCGCTGGCGTCGCTCTGCGCGAACTCGTCGGAGCAAACGCTGCCCCGGGGCTCGTGCCGCTGTGCTACCTGGCCGAGCATCCTGGCGGCGGGTATCACGCATACGCGCAGATCCGGTTCTACCCCGAGGACGCCTGCTTCGTGCGCACCACCCGCGAGCCGGTCGGCCACGGTCCCGTCGAGGCCCTGCGCTGGCTGGATCCTGTGCTCTCCGCGCACGCCGAGTCGAGCAGGGCGCTCAACAACCACCTGCGGTACTTCCGCACCCACTTCGCGGGAACGGAGCTGGAGTACAAGTACACCCTCGATCCGGCGCCGGACATCTGGGCCGTGTCACTGGAGCTTCTGAAAGCCCTGCGTAACGGCGAGCTGGAAGGCTGCCGCCCGGAGTACCGGGAGGAGTTTCAGATCCACCACACCGAGAACCACCTGTTCGACGTCGTTGGGCCTGAGCAAGAAATCGGCTATGCCTCGTTCATCCCGACGGTGTCCGCCGGGTACGTGCTCAAGCGGAAATGGTTCGCCGAAGACACCTTCGCCCGCCGCGAGGAGCTGACCTCCAGCGTCGAGGTCGCCCCCAACGGCTTCGAGGGGTACCTGCGCACGGAGCTGGGCCTCGATGTCCGTGCTATGCCGCCCTTCCAGCGTGTCCGCTACGACGTCCAGTGCGAATCGATGTGCACCGGCCACGTCTACGGCATCTTCTTCGACCGCT
Source organism: uncultured Actinomycetota bacterium (assembly GCA_963711935.1). GTDB lineage: Bacteria > Actinomycetota > Actinomycetes > Streptomycetales > Streptomycetaceae > Streptomyces. The sequence continues at coordinate 160,005 of CAVQGD010000028.1, read as the reverse complement.
GTTCCCTGCTGGCATCGCCCAACGTGGTGCTGTCCCAGTGCGAGCTGGAGTACCGGCGCTCACGCAGCGTCCTGGACTACGACGAGGATGAGGTGCTGCGCGAGATGGAACGCATCGACGGATGGCTGGGGAGCTATCTCTCCGCTCGTGGCTGGGCAAAGCAGCGCACGTTCTACTCCAAGCGCAGCTTCCTGCGCGACGCCGTCGCCGCCAGGCCGGCACTCGCCCCGCCGTCTCCCGCTGCCGGTGACCGTAGGGCCTCCTACTGCTCCGGGTAGCCTCCAACCGGCGCCTTGCAGGGGCTCAGAACTTGGGTGTCAGCGACCCACACCCCGGTCCGGCGCGCACCGTTGTACGCCGCCTGACCTGCACTTACTTCTGCGGTACTTCTGGCGAACCTGGGTGTGAGCTGGGTGTGGCTTTGGAGAAGTGAGAAGTAGCCAGGAGGTATTTCCGCAGGTAGAGCGGGGTGCCTGACAACAGGGGCCAAACGCGATCAGGGCCGGTCTCCCGTGAGGGAAACCGGCCCTGACCTGCTACTTCACAGTCGGGGTGGCGGGATTTGAACCCACGGCCTCTTCGTCCCGAATGAGGTTCGATCATGTTGGCCACCTGCTGTGGGTGGTATCTGCGCAGGTCAGCGCGTTGGTGGTGGTTGGTCTCGGGTGGTCTTGCGGGGGTTCTGGGAGAAGATCTTCTCCCAGATTTCTCCCAAGCGGCGGGGTGACAGCGTGACGGCCGCTTCAGCACGCCGCGTTACGAAGGCGAATTTGCACGACGTGGTGCGGTGTCAGCGGCCGCGTGGCGCGTGGTGCACCGCCGCCTACGCATCGCTCGCGCAGAGGAGATTGGCTGAACCGTCCTTTCAAGGACCTCGACGCCTCCCTGCTCTGCCAGAGGGAGTTGGCCCAACCAGGGCGTGCACCTTCACATTTGGAGCAAGAATGGCTGCCTGGTGGATCAACAGGGAACAGGGGGCTGAGTTCTGCATGACGAGCCAGGTGGAAGTAGTCGGCCTGAGGATCGCCAAGGCGCTGTCGTACGTGTGTGGGCATCGGGACGAACTCGCCGCGCTGCTCGACGAGGACGACGCCGCCTTGCGTGCTGTCGAAGCCGCAGTCGGCAGGCCGCCCGCGGACGACGTCTCGCTCACTGCGCTTCTGGACGCCTTGCACGCAGCGGTTCGACGCGCAGACGACCCGTCGGGGGTGTATGGGGGAACGGGCCGCAGCGCGATGCCGGCCGGTGTTGCTGATTTGGACGTCGTGTACCGGTGCCCCTTGCAACTGTGCATCGGTCGATCCGGTCATGAAGTGGACGACGACGTGCCACGCTGCCAGTTCGCCCCCGCGGAGACGGCGCTGATCCGGGAGAGGCTCCCGTAGTGGGAGTACTCCTCGGCGAACTCGGCAAGAAGCTGGCCGAGCGGTGGCTGACCCTGCTCGTACTGCCAGGCGCGCTGTACTTGGCGGTCGCCGCAGCCGGACACACCCTCGGGCACAGTGCCGCGCTGGACGTTGGCCGACTCATCCACGCGATCTCGGATGCCGCCCGCTCTCCCCAAGTGACCACGGTGGGCGGCCAGGTCGTGCTGCTGGCTGGCGTCCTGGCCGGTGCGGCCGCCGCCGGACTTGCCGCCCAGTCTCTCGGCTCCGTCGTCGAACGTGTCGCCCTGGCCGCCGGCTGGGGTGTCTGGCCGTGGCCGTTCGGCGAGCTGGCCGAGTACAGCGTGGCCCGCAGGCAGCATCGCTGGGACGAGGCGCGGGCGGAGTACGAAGCCCTGATGCTTCGGGAACGCGCTCCGCGTCCGGCTGACCGGCCCAAGACCCGGGAGCGTCATCGTGCGGCGCGCAAGTGCGAGCGCATCTCCGTAGAACGGCCTGAACGGCCGACCTGGAGCGGTGACCGAATCCATGCTGCGACGGTCCGGCTGGACCGAGACGCGCACGTCAATCTCCTCATTGTTTGGCCACATCTCTGGATCCTGCTGTCGGAAGAGATACGCGGTGAGATCGGAAGGGGCCGCGCCGCACTGACACGGGCTGCCGTTCTCGGTGGGTGGGCCCTGCTCTATCTGCCTCTGGCCTGGTGGTGGTGGCCCGCGGCGCCGCTCAGCGCCACGCTCCTGACCATTTCGTCACGTCGCCTCCGTACGGCCGCGGACACCTATGCCGCGCTGCTCGAGGCATCCGTGCGCCTTCACCTGACGGACCTGGCCGACAAGCTACGCATCGAGGAACAACCGATAGGACCTTTGCTGGGTGGCGAGGTCATGCGACGGCTGAACAGTCCGGCGCCCGTGTCGGAACCAGTTTTGTGAGCTCCATCGAATGTAAAGGTTCACCTCGTCGGGCCTGAACGGCGCAGCAACCAGATCTACCGAGGAACGGGAAGTGACAGGGCGATTTATGCAGGGTCGTGAGCAGGACTTCGCAAGGGAAGACGAACTGGAGAAGCGGATTGCTGTAGTGGGCTTACGGCTGGAACGGATGGCCCGCGAACAAGACCTCGCTGTGGTGCTGGAGCCGGAAGCATTGGTCGAGGCACGCCAACTTGCCGCGATACTCCGAAACGACGAGTCCGACCTGGAAGGTCATTACGTCCTCGGCTGGTTGCACGCTTTCAGGTACCGGGCACTTCCCGAAGAGGCTGGGCAGCGGGACAGAGAGCAGGCCGTCGCCAAGTTCACGCCCTGTTTCCTGTTCGGTGCCGGTGAGGAGGAATTGCCGGACGAACTGCTTCCAGACGTGGCCCAGCGCGCGCTCGCCTTCGTCTGGAGGATCCAGCAAGGGATGAACACTTCGCCGGACCCGGCGCTGCGCGCAAGAGTGACCGATCTCCTGCGGCGCATCGCAGGAGCTATTCCACGTGGAGCAAGTGAGCACGCGGAAACGCTGTCCAATCTTTCTGTCATCCTGAAATCCCACTTCGACGCCGGTGGCGAACCAGCGGATCTGGACGCGGCGATCGACGCTGCCCAGGGTGCAGTGGAAAGCACGGCAACAGAGCACCCGAACCAGCCGGTCATGCTGTCCAACCTGTCAGGTGTGCTGATGCAGCGCTTCACCCATACAGGTGCGGCGGCGGACCTGGACGATGCGATCGAGAGCGGCCGATTGGCAGTCCAAGCCTCCGTGGGATCCCCTGCCAGCAGGGCTGGCGGACTCAACAACCTGGGCACCGCGCTGAAGACCAGGTTCACCGAGAGAGGCATCCTGTCGGACCTGGACGCGGCGATCGAAGCCTTCCAGGAAGCGTCAGACCTCTGTACCGAGGACCACGACAAGGCGGGGGTTCTTCACAATCTGGGGACCGCCTGGCACGGCCGATATGAAAGCACCGGCGTGCTGGCGGATCTGGACAACGCGATCGAGTGCTGCCAGGCCGCAGTCGAGGCGGCTCCCGAGGAACATCCTGCGCGCTCCATGTTCCTGTCTGGGCTCGGCACCGTCACGCTGACTCGATTCCAGCGCACCGGTGGAACAGCGTATTTGGACCGATCTGTCATTGCGTTCCGGGAAGCTCTGGAGATGCTCCCGCCGGGGCACCGGGCTCGTGGGCTTCGTCTCTCCGGCCTGGGTCAAGCTCTCCTGGCGCGATACCGCCTCGGCGGCGACAGATCAGACCTCGATACGGCGATCGAGATGAACCGCGCTGCCTCCCGGGAAATCACCCCGCACCAGACCGAGTTCAACGCGGTCCTCAACAACCTGGCCATCTCTCTCGGGCAGCGTTTCGAAAGCACTGGTCATATGGCCGACCTGAACGAGGCGATCAGTGCCAGTCGCGCTTCCGCTCAGGCCACCACGGACGGTCACGTCGACCGGCCGACCCGTCTGTCCAACGTCGGTCTGATGCTGTGGACTCGGTTCAAGCACACCGGGGCGTTGTCGGACCTGGACGCCGCGATTGAGTTCACGCACGGAGCTGTGAAGACGGCACCCCGTGAACACTCCGCCTTGGCGGCGATGCTGTCCAATCTCGGCACAGTGTTGTTGCAACGTTACGAACGGAACGGGGACCTTCGAGACCTCGACGAAGTGATCCGAAGAAACCGCGAGGTCCTAGGCATTGTGGATGCAAGCAGTCCTGACCGCCCTCGTTTCCTTGCGAATCTGTGCACCGCCCTGCACGCCCGTTTCCAGCGCACTGGAGGCTTTGAGGACCTGGACGGCGCGGTCGCGGCGGGACATGATGCGACCGCCACCGTTCCGTCCCACCACCCTGAGCGCCCGAGGTACTTGTCCTTGCTGGGAGGTGTGCTGACCGCCAGGTTCGAGAAGACCGGGTCTGCAGTGGATCTGGATGACGCGGTGGTTGCGTGCCAGACCGCGCTCGACATCTCGACCGCGGAACATCCGGAGCGCGCCGACTACCTGTTCCAGCTCGGGACGGCCCTGCGTCGCCGGTATCAGCGGACTCACTCGCGACACGTCTTCGATCGCGCCGTGGCCGTCCACATGGAAGGCGCCCGAGCCGACGGGGCCAGGCCCTCGATTCGGATTCGGGCCGCTCACGCAGCGGCCTCAATGACCGGACAGCAGGATCCTGATCTCGCAGCCGATCTCCTGGCAGGTGCCGTACACCTGCTGCCTGAAGTGGCAGACCGCCGGCTGAGCCGCGGTGACCAGCAGCACGCCATGGGCAAGTGGTCCGGGCTGGCCGGAGACGCTGCGGCACTGGCTCTTGCTTCTCACGAAGGCACACCCGCTGATCGGGCAGTGCGGGCACTGCAGGTGATCGAGGTGGGCCGCGGCGTCCTCCACAGCCAGGCGCTGGACATGCGGAGTGATCTCGCAGAGCTTCGCGAGTGCCATCCCGACCTGGCCCATCGCTTCGAGGTACTTCGGGACGAGCTCGACCGGCCGATGGAAATGGCCTCCCCCACGGAGCCCGAGGGGCAAGCCAGCGCCGCCGTACGTGCGGTCGATGCCGAGGAGCAACGACGCAGCCGCGCCGACCAACTTCAGGCCACGCTGGCCAGCATCCGAACGCAGGACGGATTCGCCAGCTTCGCTCGTCCCCCCGCCGTCAGTGAGCTCCTGGCACAAGCCACCTCCGGCCCAGTGGTGAGCTTCAACGTGAGCCACTACCGCAGCGACGCACTGCTGTTGACGTCCGATGGAATCGAGTCCCTGAACCTGCCCGACCTCACATACGACCTCGTCATCGACCAGATACAGACATTCCACAGGGCCCTGGAAACCGTTGCGGATCCGCGCACATCACCCCTCACTCGAAAAGAGGCGCAATCGACGCTTCACGCTGTCTTGGAGTGGCTGTGGGACGCGGCGGCCGAACCGGTCTTGCGTAGCCTCGGTTTCACCGGTGAGCCCTCTCCCGGAGAGCTGTGGCCCCGCGTCTGGTGGGCACCTGGCGGGCTCCTCTCACTGCTACCCCTGCACGCTGCCGGCCGTCACTCCGAGCCGCCCCGGGCGGGCTTGAGAGACAGGGAACCGCCGACAGTCATGGACCGTGTCGTCTCCTCGTACACCACCACTATCCGCGCACTGCACCACGCGCGCCGTCACCTCACCTCCGCGCCGACTGTGAGCCGATCACTGATCGTGGCCATGCCCACAACCCCGGGCGTCCAAGGCCGCCTGGACCACGTCTCGGAAGAAGCCGCACTGCTGTGCGGCCTGCTGCCTGAGCCGACGCTCCTTATGGAGCCGGATGCAGGGGCTGAAGACGGCATGACCGTCCCCGGGCCGGAGACACGACCGACCAAGGCTCGGGTCCTGAAGACCCTCTCCGATTGCGGGATCGTTCATTTCGCGTGCCACGGTGCCCACGACCCCGACGACCCGTCCCAGAGCCTGTTGCTTCTGCACGACCACGAACGTGATCCGCTCACGGTGGCGAGCCTTGCAGAAATGAGGATGGACTCGGCCCAACTGGCCTACCTGTCAGCGTGCCGAACAGCGTTCATGGAGTCCGTGGAGCTGATCGACGAGGCCATCCATCTCACATCGGCCTTTCAGCTCGCGGGTTTTCCCCACGTCATCGGCACCCTCTGGGAGATAAACGACGAGGTGGCCTCGCATATGGCAGCTGATTTCTATGCTGAGCTCGGTGGGGACACCGACCAGCATGGTGGCCTCGACACGGATGCAGCGGCTCGTGCTCTGCACCACACCGTGCGTAAGGTCCGTGATCGATATCCAAAGTCCCCCTACCTCTGGGCGGCCCACCTGCACGCCGGGGTCTGAAAGCGGGCGGTGCCGCGGCTACTGAGCCGCGGCACCGACGTGCACATCGCTGCCGATGCCGCGAGCACCTTGGCCCACGACTGGACGCGCGTGCGCGGTGATCGGGTGTTCGTGACACGGATCTTCCGAGACGGGCACGCAAAGATTCTCCCAGGCTATGGCCCACACTGCGGTGGTCGGGGCCCGGCCAGGCGGAGGTCCGAAAGGACTTGGTGAGCCAGTTCGAAGGGCTGGTTGCGAGGGCCGTGGGGTACGGAGGCAGCCGATTCGAAGCTGCGCTGTGCTGCGAGAGCTCTGGGCCCGACCAGGCCGGTGAGCCGGTGGTGGCGCCAGAGGGGAGTGGACCGGCGGGCATCGACCACGATGAGGTTGGGCCGACGCCAGACGACCAGCGCCCAGGCTCCCCCGTCGGAGTCGGAGCCCGAGTCAGCCCAGGCTCCGACCAGGGGCGCGTCTTCGGCGGCGCCGACTGCTTCGAGTGCCATCAGCGCTGGGTTGCTGAAGCGGCCGGTGATGTGGAGCAGGAGCTGTCCGTGGCGGTGTACGTCGCGTCCCTTCTCGGTGAGGGACCATACGGCGTCGGCGAGGGGATCGTCCTGGACGATGTCCGACGCCACGTCGAGCACGGCGGCCTGGTCGACGGCCGGGCCGACGGCTGTGGCGAGCAGCGCCGTGTATTCGGTGACGTACGCGGGGTCCACCGCGGGAAGCAGGTGGCCGATTGCCTGGGAAGCTTCTTTGAAAGCGAGCGTCTCAGGGGTGATCTCGTAGCGTGGGGCGTGACTTCGCAGCACGGCGAGGGCGACTGCAGCGAGGCTGCCGACCTGGGGCTCGACGCGCCCGAGTACACGTTCGCCAAGGGCCCGGACCGCGCGGGAGAGCAGGGGAATCCAGCCGGTATGGGTCGGAGGCCAGGCGCCTGCCGCGACGTACCACAGGGTCAGCCGGACGACGAGCAGGCATTCCACAGGGCCCCGCTTGGGAGCGGAGGCGAAGGCCACCAGGCGTTCCACCAAGCGCCGGTATCTGCGGCGGACTTCCTGGTCGACCTGCCGGAGGTCGGGCAGCGTGGCGGTGGCCGTTTCGGCACCGGCTGCGGCGGGGTCGTGCTCCGCTGCCAGGGTCTCGGCGTCGTCCTCGTCGAGGGCGGCTTCGATGTCGTCAGTGAACCGCTCGTCCCAGGAGACTGGCAGCAGGTCTTGAAAGGGCGTGCCGGCGACCGTGGGCAGGGGGAGCCCGAGCGCGAAGCACGTGAGCGGGTGCCCGATGCGCCCGGCGCATTCGTCCAGGTAACGCTCCCATCCGTCCTCGTCGCCGTCCAGCCGGGCCGTCGCGGTCTTACTGTCACTGCCCCGGCTCGCGGAGGCGCCCGCCGGCACGGGGATCAGTTCCGTACGGAGGGTTTCCAGATCGCCCAGGATCCGTTCGGCGAGCTTGGGGTCCGTGAACAGCTCCGCAGGCTGTGTCGTGGGAATCTGGGATGGGGCCGGGGTCATGCGGCGCAGCGCGCGGTCGGGGTCGACGACGAACACGATGTTGCCGAAGCTCGGTACGCCGTCGCTGTCGACGACGACCAGGCGTACTCGGCTGCCCGCATCCGCCGGAGCCGTCACCGTCAGCGTGGCCCGGCCGGGCGGGATGTCGGCGATGCGCTCCCATGCCTCCGGCGGTGCTGCCGCCTGAGACAACTCCAGGTGAGCGCTGTCGGAGAGGGGCCGGGCCACGCTGATCTCCAGGCCGTCCGCTACGCGTAGAGCGCCGAGCAGTAGCGGCCCATTGCCAGCCGTGGGGCGAGGGAGAGACGTGGCCGAGCACAGTCGGGCGGCGGGTTCGTCGGTGCCGTCCGGAAGGAGGGTGGAGGTGATGGGGGTGATGACGCCGAGTTCGCAGTTGCCGCCCTCTCCCTGGGAAAGCAGCAGGGCTGCGGCGGAAAGGTTCGGGCTGCCGGTCAGGGCCCACCGCTGCCCGCCGGAGGCCCACTCGACGAGTTTCCCGTGGCGGTACCGCTGGTCGTTGTCGCTGATGACGCGTCCGTCGTATTCCTTCACCAGGGCGGCGACCGACGGGCCGTCGAGATCGCTGAGTCCGGGCTGGTAGGCGAGGGTGAACCGCCTTGGACGGAAGCGCTCGAGCAGCTGCCGCAGCGCCCGGGAGCGCTGGTCGTAGAAGGGCGCGAACACGGCCAGCTCGTCGACGGGCCCGTGCGGCAGCTGATCGATGATGGGTGAACTCAGGCTGCTGACGACGCGGACCTGTGGCTCCGTGGGTGTCCTGTCGCGGTGGAGCCGGTCCAATAGCGCTGCGACCCGACCCAGTGCCTGTGGCACACCGGCGGAAAACTTCACCCTTTCCGGCAGGTCGCGCAGCCATGCCGCGAGGTCCGGTATCGCGGTGGGACTCTGGTCGCCATCTACCCGAAGTACTGTCCACAGCTCGGCGTTGGCCTGCCAGCCTGCCAGGGTGGTGTTGCCGGAACCTAGGGCGATGGTGGCGTGCTCCGGTCCGGCCAGAACCATCAGCTTGGGGTGGAACGCGGCACCGTGGGCGTACGCCAGACCGGCGAGGTAGCTGCGGCCTGCCCGCCGGACGGACCGGGGATCATTCCGGGCCATGGAGACATCACCCGCCACGGTGACGCGTGCGCCGGTGGCCTGGGTGACGCCGAGGGCGACCTCCTCGAAGAAGCCGAGATCGGCGGTGAAGCTGAGGAAGAGCGCTTCTTCCAGGCCGTGTCCGCTGGTGCGCTCCTCGTCGAGTATGAGGGTCAGAGGCGAGGCGAACGCGGTCGGTGGCTCCACTCCGGGTGTTGGTGCGGTCTCAGTCAACGAGAGCCCTCCCGCTACTGGTCACCGACCAGTGCTGGTCGTGATGGTCCAGTACGCCGCAGGTGGCCAGGACGGTCCCGAGCTGGTCCAGCCGCAGGCCGACGTCACCGCGTCCTTCCTTGCTGGTCCGGTACAGCAGCCCGCCGCGCTCGTGCAGCCGAGTCGGCAGCCACAGCGTGCCGTCGGTGCGTCGGCGGGCCTTGGCCAGCGCGATCCGCTGCGACCGCGCCACCAGGTCGTAGGTGAGTCGGCGGGCGACGTCGCGCAATTTCATGGGCCGGGCTTCGTCAAGCCGCCTTTGGACCCATTCCGGGCCGAGCTCGACACCGCGCTGGCCGAGGAATGCGTCCCGGACCCGACCGGAGAGTTCGTCCACTCGACGGGCGCCGGCGGCGAGCACCCGCAGCTCGGCGAAGGGCAAGGGATCACCCGCCCACCGCAGGTCGTGCTCGGCGGGCAACGGCGCTCCGGTCGTGCTCTGCGTCGCGGGGAGGGAGGACAGGAAGGCGTCCACCGTCATGTCGGGCAAGTCCGCGGCGAAGCGGTCGGCCACTTCCTCGATCGGTAGCAGCCCATCAACCTGCTCCACGAGCCAGGACCACAGACGGCGCCACGCTCCGACGGAGTAGTTCCGCAGCACCACTCCGCGCCAGGCACCAGCCGCGTCGATGCCGCTGGTAACGGCATCGGTGGTCAGGAAGTCACCGAACGCGAGCACATGGCCGACGTCGCGGGTGAAGCGGTGGACGGGATGTGTAGCGACCACACGAGCCAGAAGCTGAATCGTCTGTCGACGTGTCGTCGAGCGGGAGCCTGCCTCGGCCGGCCCATCAGGCTCGCACATTAGGTTCGCCAGCCATGCCCCGTCAGGATGCTCGCCCACACACACGCACAGCCGGTCGCCGAGAGAGGCGAGGTCGTCCACATGCAGCGTGTCCTCGACGGCAAGTTCGAGCAACTCGCCCAGCCCGGCACCCACTGCCGTCCTGTTGAGCCGCGGCCCGGGCGTCGGCATCGGACCATGACTGAGGATGCCAAGGGTGATCTCTGAACCGGCGTACGGCCCCCAGAATCCCCAGGAGTTGCGTACGTACCCATCCTTGCCGGGGACCTCAGCCTCGGCCACGGTGAGTGCCCCGGCGTGGAGCCGCCGGGCAAGGGCATCGACCCCATGAGCGCGCGGGAGCCACTCCAGCGCCTGTGGATGATGCGCGAACGACACGGCTGCCAGCGTCACTTCTGCGCGGCGCAGCAGAGTCTGGGCGACAGGGACTGTTAGGCCATCCGCGTCAGCTCGCGCTGCGACCAGGCCGTGCAGGGCGTAGTAGCGCGCGTGCGGAGTCACTGCGGTCACCCCGGGCACGAGATGGTCGACCATACGCATCACGTGCCGTTCCACCGAGAGCGGATAACGGCCCGCGGCGACGTCCAGCCCCGGACGGCTCCAGACTGGTCCTTCTAGGAGCTCCGGTGCCTTCCCCTCCCCACCGACGGCCACCATCTACTCAACCATCGGACCGAGGGAATCGGAACGGCGCCTGCCGGTGGTTCTGCGGTGCGGCGAACACCCTGCGGGGATACTGTCCTCCCGTCGTGCTCGCGAGAAGGCTGGAATGGAACAGTACTTCCTCATCCCGGCCACACCACGGCTGCGCTTATCGAATTCCCGCTGCCACCCCTCATGCCGTTCAGCCAGGAAACTGGTCTGCCATTCTGGCGCATCTTTCACCATCATGGAGGGCCAGCGGCCACATCCGGTACAAATCGCGCAGCCCAGGTGGCACACCTCTATTAGGGCTTGGTTATCTTGGAGGGGGAACGGCGTGTTGACCTCGCGGAGGTGAGGGCCATGACCCCGCAGCAGCTGGTGGAGGCCCAGGACCGGCTGACGGCGTTCGCGGCCGAGGTGTTCGCCCCACTGGGGCGGTCCGACCAACGGCGGTGGGGCGAGCGGTATGTGCGCGGGCTGCTGGCTGAGGGGCGGCGCAAGTCGATGGAACCGATGGCCGCCCGGCTGGGGGTGGACCGGCAGGGTCTGCAGCAGTTCCTGGCCGACTCCCCGTGGTCCCCTCAGATGGTGCTGGCCGAGCCGGCCTGGCGCATGGAGCCGCTCATCCGCCCGGCCGCCTGGGTGATCGACGATGTGTCCTTCCCCGAGGACGGCCACGCCTCGCCCGGAGTGGCCGCGCAGTACTGCGGCGCGTTGGGCAAGACCGCCAACTGCCAGGTCGCGCCGAGCGTGCACCTGGTCACCGACACGGCCTCGTGCCCGGTGAACTGGCGGCTGTTCCTGCCCAGGCAGTGGGACCCGGCGCGGGCCGACGAGCCCGAGCGGGCCGCCCGGCGGCGCGGACGGGCCCGCATCCCCGAGGGGACCGGGCACGTGGAAAAGTGGCAGCCGGCCGTCGACATGGTCGATGAGCTGCGCTGTTGGGGGCTGGATCCGCCGCTGGTGGTGGCCGATGAGGGCTACGGCCAGCGGCGGCGCCTTCCGCCTGGCCCTGGCCGAGCGCGGCATCGGCTACGTGGTCGGGGTGCGCTCGGACACCGCGGTGTCCGAGACCGTCCTGCGCACCGCTCCGGCCTGGTCGGGCACCGGCCGCAAGCCACAGCCCCGCTACCGGCAGGCGCCCACCTCGGTACGGGAGTTGGCCGTCCACGGCGGGCGCGGCGCGCTGCGCACGGTCACCTGGCGCCAGGGCAGCAAGGGGGCTGTTGCGCGGGCGGTTCGCCGCGCTGCGGGTGCGCCCGGCCGGGGTGCGGCTGCGCCGGGCGCACCCCGGTCAGGACCTGCCGGTGTGCTGGCTGCTGGCCGAGTGGCCCGCCGGGGAGGAGCAGCCGACGAAGTACTGGCTGTCCACTCTGCCTGCCGGTACCCCGCTGCGGCGCCTGGTGCGTGCGGCGAAGATCCACTGGCGGGTGGAGCACGACTACCGGGAGCTGAAGACCGCCCTGGGACTGGGCCACTTCGAAGGCCGTACCTTCAACGGCTTCCTGCGACATGTCACCCTGGCCTCGGTGGCGCAGGCGTTCTGCACCCTGGAGCGGCTGTGCCCGCCAGCAGCGGCCACGGCCTGACGACTTACCAGGTCGTAGCCGAGCTCCAAGTCCTCCTCGCCTGCTGGGCAGGAACATGCCCCACCTGCCGAAGACCCTGGACCCGACACGACGCACTCACCCAAACCTAACCAAGCCCTACTATGTCGAGGTCGGACATCACCGTGCGGCGGCCCGTCACGACGCTGCCTCCCAGGAACGCCGCCCGGGCGTCAGGGTGGTGTTCCTCGACAACGGCGCATGCGGCGTCAATCGCGTCCATGCTGCAACTATCGGCACCCTGTGCGCACCGCGCACGGGGTTTTGCGCCCGCACCACCGATGGCGCCCAGGTGCTCTGCTCCTGTCGCCTGCCCTGACGCCAGGGGGTCACCGCATCGGTTCGCCGACGGCAGACAGGAAACATCCCGCAATGACTGGCATGCCGCGGCACGGCATGTCAACGTACAACGCTCCGCCGGAAGATCTGCCCCGAGCCCATGGAGGCGCCCCTGCACCCGCACCACCCCACAGACCCTTCCCTCCCCTCCCCGAGGGACCCGGTGTACTGGGTCACCCCGCGTCACCTTGCCGGTGACGACGGCGCTCTCGCCGAGCGGATCGGCGACACCTTCGCTGGCCTCGGCTGGCGCATGTGGCCCACCTCCCGCCACACCCTGCTGTATGTCAGCCCGGACGAGCTGCGCGGCGCCGAGTGGATCCTCGCGGCCTACCCGTTCGAGCTGGGCGGACTGCCCGTTGCCTGGCAGCTGAGCGCCCGCCCGCATGCCACGTCCGTGATGACGGAGTGGAACGCGTACTTCACCACCGGCATCCCCTACGAGGTGCTCGCCGACCTCCTCCTGGCGATCGATGCTCGAGAGACTCCCGACGTCGGCCTGGACGGGCCGGAGACGGTCGTCGACGCGCTCAGCGCCCAAGGCTGGGTGCGCGACGTGGACCGGCCTCGGACCACCGCCATGGATCCCGGGTTCTCCGCCAGCGTGTCCCTGGAGATGCTGCCGCCGCTCGTCCAGGACGCCGATCCTCGCCCTGACCTGCTGGGCTGGCAGGCGTGGGCGGAACCCGTCCCTGGCGCCGCATACCTGTGGTGCGCCAGCTTCAGCGCCAGCGTTCCTCATGATCTGGTCGCGGCGTTCGCCACGTCGCTCGCCTCATCGGTTCCGGTATCCCGCCGCACGGTGCCCGAGAGCGCCGAGGGCCGGGTGACCGTCATCCGCCGTGGCTGACGACTTCTCCCGAGGAGCCTCTGTGGAGCGGCTTGCCGCCGTTCTCCCCGAGCGGCAGCGGGCCGGACACCTGAGGCGCGTTCCTCGCGCCCATCAATAGCAAGAGAGGAAGAAGGTCTTGTTCTTGTTCCGAGGTGGCGGCGAGGACCGCGCATTTCGTGAAGTCCGGCGTGCGGGCAACGAGTTGCTCCAGAAGCTGCGGGCCACGCAGCCGTGGCCAGATGCTCCCACGCCGACCACACCGGCTCCGCCGGTGCCGGATGGGGTAGCGCCCACCTTCCTGCCACCGGAGTTGCGGATGCCGTCGCGCCAGGCGGCGGGGTTCATGATGCGCTGGCAGCAGCCGCTCGTCGTCGACGGCGAAGTTCGACGTGTCCGGGCTGCGGTGTGTACCGGGACTGGATCGTCTTCTGCCCTGCGCGACGACTTGGTGTGGCTGCGCTGCCGGGGCGGCCACGAGACGAAGGAACCCGCCTGGACGCCGCCTGATACAGCCGCAACTCCGGTCCGGTCGACCGGTTCCACCCCACCCTCGAAGAGGGCCTGCGGCACCTCGGCTACTGAACCCTCGCCCACTGTGACGCTGTCGCCTTGGTACCCGTTCCGCGGAATGCCGCGAACTACCAGCGGTGACGTGCGCTGTACTTAATCCCGTGTAGCTTGGGTGTGCCACAAGTTGTAGGCCAACTTGTAGTTCAACTTGAATCTGTGATCCGAGCGGCGCATCTCGCGAGGGCGGCTCCCGGACACGGTCCGGCCTGGTCGTACCCAGACCGGACCAGTGCCCGCGGAGCGGCGGTCGAGTCCGGCCGTCTACTTCACGGCCGGACTCACCGCGTTACTTGCTCCACGAGAGCAGCGACCGCCACGAGAAGGCTGAGTGCCGACAGGATTACCTGCCAGCGGTCCGGGCCAGGCCAGCGCTTCCCGGCCTTCTTGAACGATCGGTCCCTCATTACTGCCCCTCTCTTCCCAGGGCACCCCATGTTGGGGAGCTCCAACCGACCCGGCTGTCGGCCGGGACATCGCGGAGGGAGATGAGCAGCGCCATGAGCTTAGCGCCCTAACTGGCTGCCCTGTGCGGCGACTTGGGCGCTGCTGGCCCGTCGCGCAATATCGGCAGTACTTATGCGCGTACTTATTTAGGAACCTCTCGGCGCGCAGGGGTCGTTTTTGGCCTCCGGGCATCAGAGAGGCCGTCAGATGGGCACACAGCATTTGAGCGCGAGCAGACAAGGCGGCGAGAGCAGGCTGGCGATGCTGCCGAGATTTCGATGTGACGTCGGTCACGCACCGAGTGATGGATGTCACTGCCGCCGATAGCGGGGCTGGGACTCGTGGGGTGTTGCAAGGCATGTGCGTGCCTGATCGGTCGATGCTGGTGCAGGTGCGTGACGGGCCCGACCGTGAGAACCGGTCGGGCCCGTCGTACTACGCGCGGTCGGTGACATGAGCGGCGATGTCGCCTACGGACCTTCGCCAGGATCAGCGGCGCGGTGCGCGTGATGCCGAAGGCGTGGCGAGGCGCGGTGCCATGGCTTGGCGGTCCGTGATGCGGCTGGCCTGGGTGGTGGCCGGGACGTAGGCGAGGAGGTCGGCTATGCGGCGCAGGCGCCAGACCAGGACGTCGCTGATGGAGTCGGCGGTGTCCAGTTCCCTGCGGGTGGCGGCCTCGGCGAGGAGAGCCTGCGGGTTGTGGCCTGCCCGTGTGACGTCGGCGAGGGTGGCGACCAGGGCATCCCAGCCGGGCTCGGTCAGGACGGTCTCGGCGAGCTCGGGCAGGACGGCGCGCACGGTGGTGGCGTGGTGGCGGCGCAGAGACGGGGCGATACGGCGGCCACGTTCGCGCAGCACTGTGAGGGGTTCGGTGGCTGCCTGCTGGTAGGCGGCCCGCAGGTGCTCGGCGGCCCGGCGGGCGGCCTCGGCCTGCTGGGCGTGCTGTCGCTGGGCGTGCCAGTGGGCGGCGGCGATGGCGAGGAAGACCAGCGTGTCCAGGACCATCGCGGTGCCGGCCCCGTCCTCGCCCCGGCCGAACGCGGGCCCGCTGTAAACCAGGTCGCGGGCTGCCCGGCGCAGGTCCTGCGCGTGGCGGAACTCGGCTCGGGTGTGGGATCGGGAGGCCCGCTCGAACTCCCAGGCTGCTTGGCGCAGTTCGTTGCGGGTGTGGAGTGCGGAGGTTTTGGCGAGGGCATCGAGGACCTCGCCGGTGGCGGCGATCTGGGCGGCAGCTGCGCCGTCGTCGCCGTTGTGGTCGAGGACGAGCAGTGCTGCCCAGGCCGCGTGGGCGGTGGTGCGCCGTGCCGCGGCGGGTGCCGAGGGCACGGTGGGGCGTTCCGGCCGCTCGCTGTCGGTGGTCTCCGCTGGGGCGGAGTCGGTGGTGAAGCGTTGCTGGATGCGGGGCAGGGACAGGTCGGGGGCGAGGGTGGATCCGGCGTAGTAGATCGGCTCCTTGTCCTCGTTGCGGTCGTCGGGCAAGGCGACCTTGTAGCCCTTCAGGTCGCCGGAGGGCAGGACCTTGGTGCGTACGAGAAGGCCGGCGTCCTTGAGGCGGCCGAGGAACTCGTCCGTGGAGGCGGCGCCGGCCACGGCGCGGCGGACGGTCTCGCGCAGTTCCTCGCGCGCGGCGCGGTCCCGGCCCTGGCGTTCGGCCTTGTGCCGCTCGGCGCTGGTGGTGCGCTTGGCGGCGGTGCCGTCGCCGGGGGCGACGCAGTGGAGGTCGAAGTCGGCTTCGATGAGGCGGGCTTCGGCCTGGGCGCGCTTGCCGGAGCGATGGTGGTCGGGGCGGCGGCCGTCTTCGCGTACGAGGGTGGCGATGATGTGGATGTGGTCGTCTGCGTGGCGGACAGCGGCCCAGCGGCAGCCCGCGCCGTCGCCGGGGTCGATGCCGGTGGCTGCGACGATGCGGCGGGCGATGTCGGCCCACTGTTCGTCGGTCAGGATCGGGTCGTCGGGGGCGGCGCGCACCGAACAGTGCCACACGTGCTTCTCGGGTCGCTGGTCGGCGTCGAGCAGATGGAGGGGCTGGTCGAGGAGCTGCTGGAGGTCCTTCTTCGTCGCGGCGGGGTCGCGGCCTGGGTCGGGGGCCATGTGGTCGAAGGAGGCGACCAGGTGCGGGTCGATGTGCTCCTCGTGGGTGCCCTTGCCGTAGAGGTAGTGGAGCAGGCCGAGGGTGCTGCTGCCTTGCTGGTGGATGCTGGGGATCAAGCCGCCTCACCCTCTTGCTCTTGGCGGTTGGTGACCCGGTCGGCGGCCTTCTTCACGGCGTTGGCCGTGCGGTGAATGTCGGCGACCACTTCCTTGAGGTGGTGCACATCGCCGCCGGAGTTGAGGGCTTTGGCCACCTGATTGAGGTTGCTGCCAGCCCAGCCGAGCTGACGGCGCATGGCGAACAGCTCTGTGAGCACATCGCGTTCGGTGGCAATGGTGGCGGCGGTGCGGGACTGGTCGCGGGCGGCAGCCAGCGCGGAGTGGGCGAGGAAGCCGGCCAGACTCATGCCGCCGGCATCGGCGCCGGCCTGGATGATCGCGTGCTCGTGATCGCTGAGGCGAACGCTCTGGGCGGGACGCTGCTTCTTCGCGCGCGGACGCGCCTTCCCCTTGATCTTGGTCCGGCGCTCGCCGACGCCCCTTCCTGGCTGCGATCCGCCCTCGGTCGCAGCTTTCCCGTCCGGCGCCCCCTGGTGCCGGACGGGCCCCGCCACCCCCGGGGCGGGGTCGGGTTCGGGCGCTCCCCCCGCGGGGGAGTGTCCGAACCTCCAACTTGCTGTGCGGTTGTCTGGGGCGATGGGTGTCTCCCGCGGGTTGGTGTGTTCGTGGTGTCGGTCGTGCACGTGTGGTTCTCCGGGGGTGTGGTCGGTAGGGGGATAAGGCGCTGAGCGATGGCAGATGAGGCCAGTGGCCGGGGCGATTCGACGGTTGTGGGAGTCGCGGTGGGCGCCGTCAGGGCGGGGCTGTCGTTGTGAGGAGGGCAAGGGGACCGGTCCCCGAAGCGCTGCGGTGCACGGTCCCCAGACGCTTGGGGACCGGGACGGGAGGCTCATTGGGGACGGTCCCCCTGACACGTCGTCACGGGGACCGTCCCGTCCCTCCGCGCGGTCCCGGTCCCCGAGGGACCGAAGGGGCCGCTGCGGGGACGGTCCCCGTTGCTGGGAACACTCTGGGGACCGGCAGAAAAGGCTCTCTGAGCTGCGGTGTCAGAGGGGACCGGTCCCCGAAAATGGTCGGCACGGCCCTCGGGACGCGGTCCCCGAAATGCTTGCCGGGACCGTGTGCAACCGGTTCGGGGACCGACAGCCGTAGCTCCCGCGGCTGCCGCGAGGAGCGACGCCGGGCCGTGTCATGCAGCTCGGTGTCGGTTCATCCGGGCAGCGGCGAGGTCGACGCGCGACGGGTGGGCAGTCGCACGTACGGCATTGCCCCGGGCGGTTCCATCAGGGCTCGCCTTGCGTTGACGGCACGGGGAGCCCACGGGTGCGTGGCACCAGTCACACCGGACACCGAGCGTATCCGGGACGCCCTCGGCGACGGCGGCCTCGCGCGCGGCGCGGGTCGGACGGTAGCGGGCCAGTTCGGCGCGGACTGCCGGCGGGATGCACGACCCGATCTCGCGCAGGCGCTTCTCGACGTCGCGAGGCCGGCCACCGCTGGTGATCTGCCGGTGCGTCGATGGACCGGCCATGCCGGCGGCGACGGCGTTCCGGGACCGGAGCAGCTCGGCTCGCCAGGCGGCCGGATCGTCGGGGTCGGCGGCGGGAGTGGGGTCGGTGTGCCGGTCGAGGCGGTCGCGTCGGTGGGCACGCCATCTGCGGGCGACGTCCACGGGCAGGATCGGGTACGGGGAGTCGAGGACGTGGGTCCGTATCGCCTGGCGGACGTCCCAGCCGTGGTCGGTGGCGAAGGGTACGTCGTCGAGCAGCTCCTGCCACTGGGCGATCTGGTCACGGGCGTCGCCCGTGCCGGTGTGGATGGTGCGGGGGTCGAGGCGCCCGATGTAGGCGAGGGCAGCGGCGACTTCGCGTCGGTCCAAAGGCGGGCTACTCCGTTCCGGTCGGTTCGTCGAGGGCGGCGAGCAGGGCGGCCATGTGTGCCTCGGAGCGCGTCATGCCGGCGGTCGGGGCGGGGGTGCCGCCGGGCAGGGCGTAGAGGTTGGGGCGGCCAGGGGCGGGGGTGTGTTCCCGGGCAATCCACGCGCGCCAGTCGGCGGCCCACGCATCGGCGGTGCGGGGTGCCCACGGGCTCCGGTAGGTGCGCCACTTCTCGTCGGCGGTGTGCAGGGCGTGCTCGCCGAGTCGGTCGAGGTGGCCGTGGTGCTGCAGCCAGGCACGGGCGTCGTCGTCGATCTGCCACTCGATGGCGGAGATGAGCGGAGCAGAGCTGCTGCTGCTCTTACCGTTCACCTTCGGTTCTCTTCTGTTCTGGGGGTCGGAATCTGCACCCCCCTCGGGTCGGAATCCGACCCCCCTGGGGGACGGATTCTGTTCCCCAGGGTCGGATTCCGATCCCCCTTCGACGTGCTCGGCAGGGTCGGATTCTGACCCCCCGAGGGTCGGAACCTGACCCCCTTGTGGGGTCGGATTCCGCTCCCCCTCCCGGAGCTGATCGGCGAGGAACCGGGCGGCGACCGGGAGGAGGTAGTACGTCTCTCCCCGTGGCCCCTTGCGGTCGGGAAGCTGCACCAGCTCACCGCTGGCGATCAGCTTGGCCAGGGCGTCGCGCACGGCGGTGCGGGAGGCGTTGGCGCGTTTCATGAGGGTGGGCACGGACGCGTATGCGACGCAGTGCCGGTCGCGGCACCGGTCGGCGATCAGGGCGAGGACCATGCGGGCGGTGCCCTTGCTGTGGCTGTGGTCCCACACCCATTCGCGGGCGTCGTAGCTCATCGGGAGGCGGCTCCTAGATCAGGGCGTGGAGGTGCAGTGGGCCCTTGTCGGGCGATGCACGGGGGAGGGGTGGTGGCGTCGTATAGCCAAGACAGCCACATCCATGCCGCACAAGTCCAGTATTCCGCCGGGAAATCAGTCAGCTGACGGCGAACGGGTGCTGCGCAGCATCACCAAAAGAATAAACCCGGATCGGCGGTTGCCGAAATAATGCACCGTCAGGTGAAGGCAGAAGCATCACATCGGGAACCCGTTGACTCCCGCTGCGGGCGCAAGCTACAACACAACACCCCACGTCAGAGCATGTCATCGGGTTGGTGAAGGCATCGCCGAACGGATACCCGGAACCCAGCCCAAAGGTAAGTCCCGGCCGTCCGGCGGGCGCAACATAGCCGACGATCGCCGGTTAACCAAACCGGCGAATGGAAGCTACAAATGGAGCCATGGCAGCACGATCCCTGGAAATCGGACCGGCCGGAATACGGGCCGCCCGCACCATCGAAATCCTCCGCACCGAACGCGGCCTCGCCCAGCGCGAGCTCGCCGCCCGCGTCACCGCCCTCGACCGTCCGATGACCAACACGATGCTGTCCCGCATCGAACGCGCCCAACGCCGCTGCGACATCGACGACCTCGTCGCCCTCGCCCAGGCCCTCCTCGTCTCGCCCCTCGTGCTGCTGCAGGAGGCCGAGCGCCCCGTGACGAGTTTCGTTCAGCGCCGCTGATCGAGTACGCCCGCCACAGAGTTAGGAACCCACCCCTCTTGCACCACACCGCAACGCCCCCTGCTCTCACACGCCTGCTTCCCCGCACCGAGGGCGAAGCAGCCTTGCCCCGCCTCTACCGCCCCGAGGAGATCGCCGAGACGCTCGGCTGCTCTGCCTGGTGGGTCAAGGACCGTGCGCGAAGGCGCCTGATACCGCACACACGGGTCGGTCGCGCATACCGCTTCACCGCCGGACACCTCGCCGAGATCATCCGCATCCACGAAGAGCCGGCCGCGCAGTCCGCGCAGCGCACCCCTTCCCGGACGCCTCAGCCTGCGCCGACCACTGCGTCATCGCGTACGGGGCGACCGCCCCAGTCCCCGATGCCCTCCGCACGACGTCTCCAGGCCCGACCGCCCCGCAGGTCCCAATACGGCACTGCGGCCTAGCACGACACAGCAGACCACAGGAAGGAGGGAGCACGAAGCATGGGCTTCGCCGAGAAACGCGGCAGTTACTGGCGCGGCAGGTACAAGGTCAGCGAAGGCAAGTACGGCACCGTCGCCGACCCGACGGGTGCGGTGGTCAAGTTCGCCACGAAGCGCGAGGCGAAGCAGGCTGCAGACGAGGAAGAGGCCAGGGTCCGGCGCGGCACCTGGCGCGACCCTGCCGCCGGACAGGAGACCTTCGGCGAGTACGCCAGCCGCTGGTACGACGCCCAGGACCTGGCCGCATCCACCATGCAGAACTACCGGCGCCACATCGAGGAGCACCTGCTCCCCGAGTTCCAGGACAAGGCCCTCGCTGGCATCCTCCGCACAGACGTGGACACCTGGGAGAAGCGGGAGAAGTCCGTCTACGCCGCATCCAGCGTCAAGACCTGGCGCTCGACGCTCCACCTCATCCTGGCCGACGCCGTGGACGAGGGCCTCCTCGCCGCCAACCCGGCCACCAAACGACGCGGACGCGGCAAGCGCGCCGGCCGTTCCCGTGACCGGGGACCCGAGAAGGTCATCACTGATCCGCTCGGCCTGCTACTCATCGCCGAACGCGCGGCCCTGCTGTCCGGGCGCGACGACGAGTTCATAGCCGTGATCCTCAAGGGATACACGGGCATGCGGTGGGGCGAAATCGTCGGCCTGGAAACCGAGTTCGCGCGACCGGACGCCGTACGCGTGGAGCACCAGCTGTACGAATTGGACTCGGGGGAGCTCATCCGCTGCCCGCCCAAGGACGACAGCTACCGCACCATCGACGTGACGAACTGGCTGTCGGCCCTGGTCGCCGACTACATCGCCCGTACGAAGCCGACGCCGTGCGCCTGCCACGGCAAGAGGTACGTGTTCCGTGGCCAGGGCACCGCTCGCACCGGTGGGCACACGGGCGCCAAGCTTGTGGACGTCGCTCGCCGCGCGGAGGTCTCCAGCGGCACCGTGTCCAATGTCCTCAACCACCCCGAGCGGGTACGGGAGGACACCCGCGTCCGTGTTGAACGCACCGTAGCCGAGCTGAAGTTCGTCCGAGGAGGCGTCCCGACGGAGAACGCGGCCCACTGGCGCCGCAACGGCTTCGCCACCTGGCTGTTCGCTCCGGCCACCTCCGGGTGGTACCCGAAGAAGGCACCTCAGGAGACCCGGCCGGTCCCGCTGCTCGGCGAGCCCTGGCCAGGTGTCCCGGTCCGCGGCCGTAACGCCCAAGGCCGGGCCGACGCCTGCTGGCTGCCCATCGCCAGAGGACTCACCCCGCATGGCCTGCGCCACTCCCACCGTACGCACATGGAGGATCTAGGCACCGAGAAGGTGCTGATGGACGAGCGCATGGGCCACATCGACGGCTCGGTCTCGGCCCGCTACGCCCACGTGACCCCCGGCATGCGCGAGCGTCTCAAGGTCGGCCTGACTGAGCAGTGGGAGGCAGCGCTCGATGTCCGGCGGGGCCTGCATCCACGCTCGCCGGTCGCCGTACTCGATCGGCTGCTGCGCGCTCGTGCCACGACGATGGCCTGATGGTCGGGAGACGGGATCCGGTTACCTCGAATGGAGCCCGTCTAGCGCGCGACGTGTGCGGCTCGGTGGCCTTGGTATTGGCCCTGGTTTGGCGTCGGCGGATCTCCCCGAGGTGCCGGGACGGGGCTGGGCTGGGGCGTATGCTGTGCATGGCAGATCGCGCCTGCCCGCTCCGAGTCATGGTGGCCCACGTCCATCGTGACGGCGAAGACAAGGTTCTCCGAATCGCGCAGCAGCGTTCCGCCAGGTCATCCAAGTATCCGCGGCGGGGTGGACGTGGGGCGTCCCGTCCGATGGAGCACACGATGACCAGGAACCGTCGCAGCAAGGCAGAGATTCACGCCCACCGGGCAGCCACAGGAATGGCGTATCTGGTGGCCCGCCGACAGATCGCTGCCTTGGCCGAGGTGATGCAGGAGCATCCGCGGCTCAACTCCTTCGGCATCGGCGTCTTTGATCCCCTTCGCAAGACGGCCGAGCAGCGCCGGACCGACCTCGCCGCCGGCCGTGAGGAGTTGGCCGGAGGCGTGGCCATGGTGATGGAGACGGCCGAGTGGCTGCGCGAGAACGTCACGCCGATCAAGACCCCTGCCGCCAGCAGCTACAGCGTGAAACACGTGATGGAGCGGGCAACTGGCAGGTACGTCACAAATGGCGAGTTCATCGCCGCCGCTCTCGTCGCTGGCTACACCTTCAAGTACGCGCAGCCGAATGTCCTGTTCGGAATGAGCGTCCGGGACCTGAAGCGGATGAACTGAGCGCCCCAGGGATCCCTCCGGCCGTCTGAACGGGCCTCAAAAGGGACTCGGTTTTCCATGGAGGCGTCGTTGTGTGCGCAGGACCTTCGAGATCCTGCGCACACGACAGCTTCAGCCAGGGCGCCGGTAGTAACGGCCGAAAGATCAACGGCATCTGACGGATGATCCTCGGCCGTGGCGCGGCTCCCGTTCCCGGTGCCAATTGGCGTAAGGAGGCGGAAACAGATCACCAGTTTGGCCAGAAGGGAGATGAACGCCTCGACCGCGCCCGGTTGAACCTGCGACACGCCGGCGTGGTCGCCCGCTGGGCTCATAACAGTGCAGTGATCGCTGGCGTCTTGGCGGCGCTCTTCGGCTTCCTGGACGTGAGCAGAAGGGCAGCAGACCGTGCGCAGGATGCACGGAAGCGCGCGAGTCCGAGGTCGCGAAGGCTGTCGCGGCACTGAGTGATGAGAGCCCGGTCAGGTAGGGCGATTGACGCGTCTGTCCTGGCCAGGATCCGGGGCTTGAAGCCGTGCGGGATGTCCCACTCCCGGGCTGGTGCCATCCCAGCTGCGGGCCCTTGAGGGGCGCGGGTAGGGTCACACCTTCTTGACGACGATGGTGTCCGGGACCAGCTTCTCCAGGTCGTCGACGTCCGAGGTGAAGATGGTGACTTGTCCCTTCTGCTGTCGCGCGATCACGGCGAGCACGGCGTCGATCGCGTACTTGTGGCCGTGCAACTTGGCGTCGGCCAGGAGACGGCGGGCCTGGCGGGCCTCGTCCTTCCCGATGTCGGCGACCTGGAGCCGGGACAGTACCCAGTCCCAGCGCTGTTCGGTCGTTCTGCCGTCGTACGCCTCGACCAGGGTCATTGGCGACGTCACCACTTCGGCCTCCCCTCGCGCCGCGAGGTCGAGCCAGGCGATCATCGTCCGATCACCGCGCACGGCCAGGGAGAGGGCTTCACAGTCCAGGACGAAGACACGGAGCGGCCTCTGCCCGTGCTCACCAACTCGCTTCTTCACGCAGCCTCTCCGGCGTTGTGTTGTCCGGAGGCGCGGCGCCGCTCGTGTTCGGCGTCGAGATCCTCCAGCTCGTCGAGGGCTGCCACACGCTCGTCCTCAGTCACGGGGCCGTGTTCTTCCTGCAGCCAGTCGACCAGTTCCAGGAGCCGGTCCCGGTCGCGCTTGAAGCGCAGCGCCTCGGCGACGTACGCCGACAGGCCCCGCTCGGCCGCGTCCGCGCGGATCTCGTCCAGGAGATCCTCGGGGATCGTCACGGTTACCTTCTTCGTCACCATATAAGAGACCATACTCTTGGTATCGCACTCCTTACCAGTGGGGCGCGGTCGACGATTCGACGGTCAGGTGGCCGTGGCGGGGCGTGGGCTGCCGTGGAAGACCTGGCTGGTGTGCCAGGAACGGTGGATCGCGGCGACGGGGTGGGCGCCGGGCTGAGGTCCGACGAGTGGTCGGTCGGCGAGCGCGATGACGTGTTCGCGGGCGGCGGGGCTGTGGCCGACGAAGCGCTGGGAGACCAGGATGCGGTGGCTCTCGCCGACACCGAGGACGCCCTTGTCGAAGAGCTTGTGGTGAAGGGAACACAGGCACAGTCCGTTGTCGACGTCGTCGGGGCCGTCGAACGCCCACCAGCGCACGTGTGCGGCCTCCAGCCCGACCGGCACCGCGCCGATCCTGCCGTCGTAGCCGCAGAAGGCGCACCGGTACTCGTAGGCCGTCAGGACCCGCTCCCGCATCTGGGGATCCCGCCGCCTCCGCACGGCGGCCGAGAGCTGTCCGGTCTCCGCCGGCTCCAGCTCCAGGCCGACAGATTCGCACAGGTCGGCGTGGAGCGAAGGCGGGAAGTGCAGGTCGAGCAGGACTCGTGCCATCCGGCCGAGTAGCTCCGGCTCACGCCGCAGCGCCGCCCGCAGCTCCGGCGCCAGCCGCCCAGCGGCCTCCGCGGCCCGCAACTCCCGCATCCCGCTGCCGGGGCTGCCCGGTCCGCGATCGGTGCGCACCTCCCACACGCCGTCGCTCACCAGGTGGTGGAACGGGTAGGCCGGAGTCGTCCTGTTCGGCGGACCGTACTCGGTCAGCAGCCGCTGCAGATCCTCCTCCACCGCGCTGTACCGCAGTTCGCCAGCGGCATCCTGCTGGAACCGACCGAGGGCGTACAGCAACAGCAACGGCTTGTGCGGAGCGCGGGTCCCGCTTCTGGTCCACTGCCTCAGTTTCGCGGTGCGCTCCAGCCAGTCCATGACCGGCGATCGTAGTCGCGCCTCGTTGACCAGCGATCTGCGCATGTGTGGAAAGCCTAACGAGTCGTGGCGAGGTGATTGCGACGTGTCGTAACCAGGCGGCGCCATCGTTCGCGGGTCTGTTGTTCTCCGTCGATCCACCGTGCTCGCGCGGTGTGCTCGGGAAGCGGAAGGCCGGCCATGAAGTGCGCGATCTCGACGTAGTAGACGTAGTCGCCGCTCTGCGTGAGTTCGCGCAGGCGTGTGATCGCGGTGGCGAGGTCGTCCTGGGCGTCGAGGACGGCGTGGTGGAAGCACAGGGCCAGTTGCAGTTTCGCCGCGGCGTAGGAAATGCCGGAGACACCGATTTCGGCGAGCAGTACGGCCGCCCGGCCGGGCAGGTCGGCGGCGAACCCGGCGTCGCGTACGAGCACGGCGATGCGAGCGGTCATCTCGCTGGAGCGCAGGCTGAGGTGGGACAACAGCCGTTCCGCCAGATCGAGTTCGTCATCGGCCCGAAGCGGATCGGAGAAGGAGACGGCGAAGGCGAGATGCGCCTGCACCATGGCGGTCTCGCCGACCACACCGTGCTCCTCGGCTTCGCTCCGGCCCGCCAGGTAGGCGGCTACCGCCCGCTCCATGTCGCCCTGCACCCACCACACGTCTCCCAGCACCCGATGGCGCCGCCCCTCCCAGCCCAGCCTCCCCGCGGCTTCGACCGCGGTCGGGAAGTCTCCGGACAGTCGGCTCAGGTGTGCCAGGCCGCGCCGAGCGGCGGAAGCGAGCCGACCGTCGGCGGAGGCGACGCGCTGCATGCCGCGACGCGATTCATCGGTCAGTCCGAGGTCTCGCTGGGCCTTCGCCAGGTAGTACGTGGCCAGTTCGACCAGGCCATCGGGGAGCAGCTCCGACGCGAGGACGGCCGTAAGGCGGCTGGCTGTGCGTTCACGGTGTTCGTGCTGGCGCCTGGCGATGGCGCTGAGCGTTTCCACCAGGGCGTCCGCGGCAGTCTGTAGGCCGCTCGACGACGTGTCGTCGGCGGCGGGGAGTGCCAGCGGTTCCCAGATCGAGTCTCCTACGTACTGGAACGCGGCATCGGCGAGCCAGTCGAGATCGAGATGGAAGTCCCGCGCGAGGAACAGCCCTTGCTGGAGGCAGCCGACCAGGACGGTGCGCTCGCGTCGTAGGTCCTGGCGCCACTGTGATTCCAGGGCGCGGAAGGCTCGCTGGGCCGCGCGCTGCCAGTCCTGCTCCGACCAGCGGTCGTCGCTGCCGTCGTCCGCGTTGCGGATGGCGGAGCGGATCAGGTCGTGGATATGGAAGGGCCACACACCGGCGGTGGACTCCCGGATGAAGGGGCGCTCGGTCAGCCGCAGGGCGGGCGCGTCGTGGTCCATGCCGGCGGCTTGGGTGGCCAGGGGCACGGAGAACGCGCTGAGCAGGCTGACCGAGCGGAGCACGTGGCGCTCATCGGCGGTCAGGTCGCTGAGGGTACGGGCGATCAGGGCGGGGAAGTCGTGGTCGAAGTCGGTGACCTGCGGTTGTCTGCTGCCGCGTCGGAGTTCCAGGTAGCGCATGACCGACAGGTCTAGGTACAGGGGCAGCCCGTGGGAGCGCTCGGTGATGATCCGGCGGACCGGTTCGTCGATCAGTGGCTGCCCGTCGCGGCTCAGTCTGCGGACCAGGTAGTCCTCGCAGTCTTCGGGAGAGAAGTCGCCGATCAGGACCTGACGGCCCGACACAGCTCGCCCCACATGTGCCGTGTCGGCTGCGAGACCGGGCCATGCGTGCGGCCCAGTCCAGTCGAGCTGCCCCTCCAGGCTCGTCTCCGCCCACTGGAGGCGGTTGCGTCCGGTGATGACGAAGAACGCGTTGGGCATCAACCACACGATGCGTTGGAGCAGGCGTTCGAAGTCGCGGTGGGTGCGGTCGCCGGTGTCCTCGAAGGTGTCCAGCAGGATCACGGGCAGTGCGCCCTTGTCGGCCGAGAGTTGGGCGAGGTCCCAGGCGAGAAGGTGCGGGTAGAAGCTGAGGGCTTCCAGGTCGGGCTCGGCCTCCAGGAGGTCGGCCAGGCGGGAGCAGCCGGCGAGGGCGCGTACGGACTGGCGCCGTTCGCGTAACGCCTTGATGAGCGCTTCGGCCCCGTGACCGAGCGCACTGCCGACGGTGCCGGGCAGGAGCAGGGCCTGGGCGACGTCGCTGAGGGCGGACTGCATCTGCTGGGGCAGAGCGGCAGCGGCGCTGAAGCGGCCCAGCAGCCCGCCCCGGCGCAGGTAGTCCTCGATCGGTTCGCCCGGGTGGTTGTGCTCCCAGTAGCGGCGCAGGGCGAGGTCGAAGGCGGGCATCGGCCGGCCGAGCGCGGCGACGGCAAGGCGGATGGTGAGGACGGCACGCTCGAAGTCCATGCCCGCGGTGCGCGCGAGGTCGATGCGGACGGGCAGCGTCCGCTCCTCGGGGTGGGACGGCGATTCCCACTGCACGGGGCGGTGCTCGCTGCGGGCGAGCGACGCCTCGATCTTGCGGGAGAGCGTGGACTTGCCGATCCCGCCCACGCCGTGGAAGACGAGGATGTTGCGGCGGGGACTCTCCAGGTCCTCCACGGCGAAACTCGCGCTGTTCACGTGCCGTATGTGCTCTGCGAGTCCGGCCGTCACCGCTCGCCACTGTGCCTGCCGGTTCGTGAACGCCTCACTGGCGGAGATGCTCCGGTCGTTCGAGCTGAACAGCGTTCGAAGGTCCCGCCCTGCCACCGCTCCCCCTGACGATCAACTGAGGCCAAGCCAAGCTCCGTTGACGACAGCATGGCACGCTCACATTCAGGCAGGTCCGCAGGCCGCATCCGGCATGCGGCAGTTGAGCCGACGGCCTCGGTCAGGGGACGGTGGCCACGGGTTCCCCATTCTGCGTACTCACCCTCACAGGTCGAACAGGCTCTCCTGGAAGTTCTCGACGATATCCCGTCGCGGGTAGAACAGGCCCAGCAGCAGGAACGTCTTGGGGCGGGCCGCGACGTTCCCGACGAAGCAGTGCACGGCCTTCTCCGGAGTGACCATCCGGTCGAACCAGCGCTCGCGAAGCTTCTCCTCCACGCCGTCCTTCCCGTAGTGACGAACGAACTTGCGGTACGACTCGCCCGCCTCCCAGTCCCTCAGCCCCATGTCGTGACCACCGCACTCCTGATCCGCGCATCGGAAGCTGTACCGGAACTCAAGTGGCACCCACTCCAGTTGGCGAAGGTCCTGCGCGAGTAGATCCAACTGATCTGCCAGGGCCGCCTTCGAAGCTGGCCAGGGCTCAGCAGGAGCGAAGCGGAAGCCGGTGAACTCCTCTGGGCGGAAGACACCAAGCGACGTCCCTCGCAGCTCCTGGTCCCGCTTTATGGAGCACAGGGACGGCGCCACGAGGGGCTGAACATGCGAGAAGCGTTCGCGCCAGCCGTCCGCTGTCCCGAGGCGCTCGATGACCTTGAGGGTCTGCAGGTTGGGGCGCAAGCTCTCGGGACGGCGGTCCCCATGGTGTCGCTGCACGTCGACCTCGACGATCGAGTACTTGGCGAACTGGCTTTCTTCGTTCAGTAACCGGAACGGAACCGGGAAGAGCCGCACATGCTGGGGCGTTCCCTGGTCGAGCCGTATGCCGGCCACGCAGCTCGTCTCGTGGTATTTCGCGGACAGTTCCGGATAGGTCTTGACCGTGATCATGATCCGTGCGCGCTGTCGACTCCCCGATCCCATGGTTGCCCCCTCCACAGATCTCCCGATCTGCTGATTGGAGGAGAGGCATGCGCTACGGGCAAGAGCGCGTGCAGGAGCAAGGGGCGAAGTCAGGCCAGGGGAATTACCGGCACGGCGGCCCGCTTGCGAACCGTCTCCAGGACGACCTGCCGGTGGCAGCGGCTCTCGTCCTTCTCGAAGCACAGCACCGCCACCCGCGACTGCCGGGCGTGCTCCGCGAGGCGGTCAAGATCGGACTGGGCCTCCTCGGACTGCAGCAGGCCACGGAAGCGTGCCCGCCCTACTTCGAGGCGGCCGTCCCAGAAGGGCTCCCGGTTGTCCTTCGGATTGCCCAGGCCACGCAGGTGCGTGTACTCAATACCGGCCTCCGCCAGGGCATCTCCGAGGCGGGTCTTGCTGAAGCCCTTCTTGCGGCTGATCGGCGTGAGCCGTACATCCGCCACGACACCGATGCGGCTGTCGACGAGCGCGGCGACGAACGAGTCGATGTCCCGCCCTTCGTATCCGGCGGACCACAGACCGGACGTGACGGGCGCGACCTGGGTCGCCCGGAACAGATCATCGAGAGAGACCGCAAGAGCCTCGGCCACTGCGCCAACGGTCAGGAAACCTGGCTGGATCGCTCCCTCGCTCTCCAGGCGGCCCAGCGTCCCGACGGCGATGCCTGCCTCCTTCGCCAGCCGTTCCCGCGTCCACCCACGGTCTTCCCTTAACGCACGTACCCGCTGGGCGAGCGCACGGGCCCGGTCGTGAGAAGGGGCTGAGCGATGACCTGCCATATGCGGTGTTCCTAACGACCGTTGGGGCGGCCCGCACGGTATTACTGGTCAGCTACGAGCCCGGGATTCGCGAATGCGCAGGTCATCGGGCGCGCGGGCGCCGCTGTTCCTGCGGCACTGGAGACTGCTCCTGGGAGAAGCCGACCAAGATCTTCTCCCAGATTTCTCCCAAGCGATCTCCAGGAACCACTCAGGGGCCCGACCCGCACTGCGGATCAGGCCCCTGACCTGGTACTTCACTGTCGGGGTGGCGGGATTTGAACCCACGGCCTCTTCGTCCCGAACGAAGCGCGCTGCCAAGCTGCGCTACACCCCGATTGTCGCCGCTCATCGCGGCGACGTCGTTTACTCTAGCCCACCGGTAGCCGGAGAAGAAATCCGGTTTTCCGGGGGTGGCGTCAGAGGTCGCGCCAGTCGCGGCGGTCGTGGCGGTGGCGTACCGGGTTGGGGCGGAGGTGGTCGACGGCCACCAGGAAGAGGGCCAGGGCGTAGAAGGCGAGGCCGAGGAGGAGGGCGTTGGCGAGGACGCTCTTGTAGCCGTGGTGGTCCACGTTCAGGAACGGGTAGAGGTACGGCGCCGACGAGCCGTCGGGCAGCAGTGCGCCGCGTGCCAGTGTGAACGCCAGGTACGCGAGAGGGTAGAGCAGCCACGTCGCCGCGTGGGCAGGGCGCAGGGGGGCCGGGCGGGTGAGGAGCAGCCAGTCCGCCGCCACCGCGACGGGGATCACCGTGTGCAGGAGTGGGGTCGTCAGTGCGTGCCAGTCTGTGAGTGCGGCGATTTCACCTGGTCTCGCGCTCGCTTCCGCTTCCGTCATGAGGAGGACGGTGAATTCTCTGGTGAGGATCACGTGGTACACGAGGGCCGCGATCGAGACGTAGAGCAGCGTGCCGCCCGTCACCAGGGGCGGCAGGGGGCGGTGGGCCGTCCACGCCCGTGACGCCGAGAAGGCGAAGACCACCGCCACCAGCACGCTGGTCTGGATCGTGAAGTAGCTCAGGACCTGGAGCGGGCTGCCCAGCAGTAGCTCGACGGCGACGCCCACTGCTGCTGTCAGTGCCACCAGAAGGCGGAAGGCGGCTGCCAGAGCGCGTCGGGTCGGTGACACCACCGCGCTCGCAGGCACGAAGGAGGGGAGCGGTGCGGGCATGCCCGGTATTGCGGGCAGGCCGGGGATGTCCCTGGGTATCCGTGCGATCATGCGTTCACGCTAAATCGCACCGGCGAAACGGGCTAAATGGTGTGATCCGTGTGGGTGATCCGTATGCGGTGGTTCCATGAAGTGCGCCGTTGGGAGGCCTGTGGGTCGTACGTCACTCCCGCCCCACCAGCGTCAGCAGCGTGCCTCCGGCGGGCAGGCGAACCGGACCGGGGTGTAGCGGTTCGTGCCGCAGCCCGCCGAGACGTGCAGGTATGCCGTCTGGCCCTCGCACGGTGTGCGTCGACAGGCCCTTCACCCGGTCCGTGTCCAGGTCGCAGTTGGTCACGAGCGCGCCGTAGAAGGGGATGCAGAGCTGGCCGCCGTGGGTGTGGCCGGCGAGGATCAGGGGATAGCCGTCGGCGGTGAAGGCGTCCAGGGCGCGCAGGTACGGGGCGTGTACCACGCCCATGGAGAAGTCGGCCGAATCGGAGGGGCCGCCCGCCACGCGCGCGTACCGGTCGCGCTTGATGTGCGGGTCGTCCAGGCCGGTCAGCTCCACCGACATGCCCTCGATCTTCAGCGTGCCGCGGGTGTTCGTGAGGTTGAGCCAGCCCGCCGTGTCGAAGCCGTCCCGCAGGTCCTCCCACGGGTTGTGGATCGGCGCCGACGGCCGGCGCGTTGCCGTTCAGGCCGTGGCGGCCCTGGTCCTTCTCCAGCAGGTAGCGGGCGGGGTTGCGCAGGCTGCGGCCCGTAGTAGTCGTTCGAGCCGAAGACGTACGCGCCCGGGAACTCCATCAGCGGGCCCAGCGCGTCCAGGACCTCGGGGACGCCCTCCGGGTCGGAGAGGTTGTCGCCGGTGTTGATGACGAAGTCGGGACGCAGACCGGCCAGGGAGCGCAGCCAGCGCTGCTTCTTGCGCTGTCCGCTCACCATGTGGATGTCGGAGACCTGGAGTACGCGCAGCGGCCGCATACCCGGCGGCAGCACGGGCACAGTCACCCGGCGCAGCCGGAAGGAACGGGCCTCGAAACCCGCCGCGTACAACAGACCGGCGGCGCCGACCGCCGCGATCCCCAGGGGTACTCCGTATCGCGCGCGCATGCGTCCATCGTGTCAGACCCGTACGGCCACTGGCTCAGCCTGTGGATAACCATGCCTGTGGATAACCGTGGGCGACCGCGGACAGCCCTCAAGTCACCTCCCATCTCCCTGGGGACAAGCGGGACGAGCTGGGGAAGTCCGGGAAGGGCTGGGGAAAGTCCGGGAAGGGCCAAGGGCTGGGGAAGGGACGAGGGTCGCGTCTTTGCCGCACCCGGGCCGCGCCCCTGTGAAATCAACGGGCGGCTGCCCAGGAGCACCTGCGACAATCAACCCCATGACCACGCTCAAGTCGAAGCTGCAGGAAGACCTCAACGCCGCGATCAAGGAGCGCGACGAGCTCCGCTCCTCGACGCTCCGGCTGACGCTCACCGCGATCACCAAGGAGGAGGTCGCGGGCAAGGAGAAGCGCGAGCTCTCCGACGACGAGGTCCTGAAAGTGATCACCAAGGAGGCGAAGAAGCGCCGCGAGGCCGCCGAGGCCTTCGCGCAGGGCGGCCGTGCCGAGCAGGCCGAGCGGGAGAAGGCGGAGGGCGAGCTCCTCGCCGACGTACCTGCCCAAGCAGCTGTCGGACGAGGAGCTCCAGCAGATCGTCGCCCAGGCCGTCGAGGAGGCCCAGGCCGCTGGTGCCGAGGGACCGCGCGCCATGGGCCAGGTCATGAAGATCGTCAACCCGAAGGTGGCGGGCCAGGCCGAGGGCGGCCGCGTCGCCGCGGTGGTCAAGCAGCTCCTCGCGGGCGGCTGAGAGGCCTCCCCGCGACGCTCGCCTCCCAACGGCTACGGCGGTGGGGGTGCCCCCTGACTCAGGGGGCACCCCCACCGCCGTACTGCTGGTGACCTGACGAGGCTGATGACCTGATGACCTGGCGACCGATCAGCCGAAACCGCCGCCGTTGCCGCTGCCGTTCCCGTTGCCGCCGCCGTTCCCCTGGCCCTGGAAGAAGTTCTCCGGGATCGAGAAGGGCGGGTCGGGGAACGCGCCGCCATCGGCGCCGCCGTTGATCAGGCCGCCGTTGTTGCCGCTGTCGCCGATACCGCCGTTTTCGTTGTTGCCGTCACCCTCCCTGTCGTCGGGGCCACGGTCGCGGTCGCGTTTGTCGCCGTCGGGGTCGGGGATGTCGACCAGGTTGAAGTCGGGCGCGGGCCTGCCCTCCAGCGCGCCGGTCATCATGTCGCGCCAGATCGGGCCGGGGACCTGGCCGCCGAAGACCTTGTCGTGCCAGACGCCGCCGATGGTGATGTTCGTCCATGCTGCCGCTTGTGCGCCGGGTCGCCGACCCAGACGGCGCCGGCCATGTTCGGCGTGTAGCCCACGAACCAGGCCGCGTAGCGGAAGTCCGTCGTACCGGTCTTGCCCGCGCTGGCGCGGCCGCTCGAGACCCGCCTGCGTACCCGTACCGTCCTCGACCACGCCGCTGAGCAGGGTGTTGACCGTGTCGGCGGTGCGTCTCGCGACATCGCGCGCGAGCAGGTCGAGTCTTCGGCACCTCCAGGGATTTCGTCCTGCCGCCGGCCTGCTGCTTGATCGACTCGATGGCGACCGGCGTGCAGTACATACCGCGGAGGCGAAGGTCGCGTACGCGTTCGCCATCGTCAGCGGCGACATCTCCTGGGTGCCGAGGGCGATCGACGGGTACCTGGCCGATCTTGCTCGCCGTCCGCCCGCTCGACGCCCATCTTCTCCGCCATCTCCGTCACCGGGCAGATGCCGATGTCGCCGATCAGCTGCACGAAGTAGGTGTTGACCGACTTCGCGGTCGCCTCCTTCATGCCGTACGGGCCGACCTCCGACTCGTTCTCGTTCTCGAGCTTGGCGCCGTCGGTGTTCACCCAGCTATTGCCGCCGCAGGTCGCGACCGGGCTCGGGTAGTCCATCTCGTACGGCGACGAGTACGCCTTCGTCGGCGGCATGCCGCTCTCGAGCGCGGCCGCGGCGACGATCGGCTTGAACGTCGAACCGGGCTGGTAGCCGGCGCCGCCGCCCATGTTCTTGTCCACGGAGAGGTTGATCGTCGTCTGTTCGTTCTTGGTGCCGAAGCCGTACGGGCGCGACTGGCCCATCGCCAGGATCTTGCCGGTGCCGGGCTCGACGATCGTGGCGGCGGTCGCCACCTTGTCCCTCTTGTTGACGTGGTCCTTGATCGAGGCCTGCGACCGACTTCTGCGCCTGCGGGTCCAGCGTCGTCCGGATGGTCAGGCCGCCCTGGTTCCAGATCTTGGCCCGGGCCTCCTTCGTCTTGCCGAAGACCGGGTCGTTCAGGAACACCTCGCGCACGTAGTCGCAGAAGAAGCCCGCGCCCTTGACCGCCGTGATGCAGCCGTTCTTCGGCTTGCTGACGTCCAGGCCGAGCGGCGTCTCCTTGGCCTTGTCCGCCTCCGCCTGGGAGATGTCGCCCAGTGTCGGCCATGCGCTGGAGCACCATGTTGCGCCGCTTCTTGGCCTCGTGCCTCGTCGTTGACCGGGTCGTACCGGCGTCGGGGACTGGACGATGCCGGCGAGCAGCGCGGCCTCCTCCAGGTTCAGGTCCTTGGCGGACTTGGAGAAGTAGCGCTGGGACGGCGGCCTCGACGCCGTACGCCTGCTGGCCGAAGAACGTGATGTTGAGGTAGTTCTCGAGGATCTTCTTCTTGCCGAGCTCCTCCTCGACCTGGATCGCGTACTTCAGCTCGCGGATCTTGCGGCCGATGGTCTGCTGGGTGGCCTGGGCGACCTTCGTCGGGTCGTCGCCGGCCTCCTCCACGAAGACGTTCTTCACGTACTGCTGCGTCAGGGTGGACGCGCCCTGCGTCGACGCCGCCGCTCTGCGCGTTCCTGTTGAGCGCGCGCAGGACGCCCTTGAGGTCGACCGCGCCGTGCTCGTAGAAGCGCGAGTCCTCGATCGCGACGATCGCCTTCTGCATGTACGGCGAGATGTCCTTGAGTTCGACCACCGTGCGGTCACGGGAGTAGACCGTGGCGATCTGGCCGCCCTCGGCTGTCCAGGATCGTGGTGCGCTGGCTCAGCGGCGGGCGCTTGAGGTTGGCGGGGATCTCGTCGAACCCCTCGACCGATCCCTTCGCGGCCAGGCCGAGGGCGCCGACCGCGGGCAGCGCGATGCCCGCCAGGACGGCTCCCGCGAGCACGCTGACACCGAGGAACTTGGCGGCCTGCTGCGTCGACGACAGACCTCCGCCCGAGCGCTTGTTTGGCATGGGGGCAGCCTAATCCGTAGTGACGAACGTTCCGAAGGAGCAGGTCCTCCTTGGAATGGTCGAGTGCCGGATCGTGACATCTCGGCATGCCCGAGCTGCTTCGAGGCTACTTCGAGCTCCTGAGGAGACCGCGAGGTCGCGCGGCCTGCCGGTACCGAGGCGTGGTGGCGCACGGCAATCCGAGGTGTCTGAGGGGCCAGAGGTGTCTACGTTCTCATTCGCCGGACACGCGTATATGCCTTGGCCTAAGCTGCTCTCAACTGTCACAGCAGTGAGGCCCACGTATCAAGTACGTCTGGCGACCCCGAATCGTTCCGACGTTCTCCCCAACTTTTTTCGCGGGCCGTGTCCGAATCCGCCTCGTGTGTCATCCGGCGTCCGTTGTGACGCACCTCAACTATCCCGTTTCTGCCGGGAAAGTCACGTATGTCCCTCGGGTCACTCCGCTGGGTGATCTGCCGCGTACGCATAGTCCGTTCGGGCCATTCAAGATTGGGCCCGAAGGGGGTGTTGCGCTGTGCCCACCTTCCGTAACGTCCTCAACTGGCGGCGGTGAATATGCCGCTGCCGCCGTGGGGGAGCCTCGATTCGGGAGAGGACGGCGCCGGTATGGGCTGGGTAACCGACTGGAGTGCGCAGGCTGCCTGCCGCACTACCGATCCGGATGAACTGTTCGTTCAAGGAGCAGCGCAGAACAGGGCCAAGGCGGTGTGCACCGGATGTCCGGTGCGTACGGAATGTCTGGCCGACGCGCTCGACAACCGCGTCGAGTTCGGCGTGTGGGGAGGAATGACGGAGCGGGAGCGCCGCGCACTGCTGCGCAGGCGTCCAACCGTCACCTCATGGCGCAGGCTGCTGGAGACCGCGCGTACGGAGTACGAGCGCGGCGCGGGCATGCTGCCCCTCGACGAGGAAGAGGTGTACGAGAACTACGCGGCGGTGGGCTGAGGGCGGTTCTTTTCTCAGGCAGCCGTGGTGTTCCAGGCGCCGGGTTGGGTCGTCCAAGCCGGTGTGTCGTCCTGGGACGCGAGGCCGACGCAGTGTCGGGGCTGTTCGGCGTCTCGATTGTGCTCATGAGTCAGCGTGGTTGCCGTCGCGCTGAGGCCTAGGAAATTTCCTAGGGGCGGACGCATGTTCAATTGCCGGTGGTGGGCAGCTCCGGTCGTACGGTCGCGAGCCGGTCCCCGATGTCCCGCAGTCCCGCGAGGTCGTGGACGTCGCCGGGCAGCGCGGCCACTTCGGCCACGGCCACCTCGGGGTGGAGCGCGGTGAAGCGGTCACGCGTGCGCTGCTCGCGGGAGAGCAGCTGCATACGCTCGGCGTGCAATCTCAGCAGGCCTGCGGTGAGTTGGTCGATGCTTCGGTCTGTCCGGTCTGCGGTGGCCCGGTCTGCGGCGGGGGAGCCTGGTTCGGGTGCGCGAGCTTCGGAACCTGGACTTCGGAACCTGGACCTTCGGATGCGGGAGATACTGAACTGCCGTGCGTGTCGGGAGAGTTACGAAGTCTACTTTCCCGTCCATCTGATCCACAATGCGGGCCTCGGGGATTTGCCGCAGGATCGGCCGTTCCCAGGT
Organism: uncultured Actinomycetota bacterium; assembly: GCA_963711935.1. Taxonomy (GTDB): domain Bacteria; phylum Actinomycetota; class Actinomycetes; order Streptomycetales; family Streptomycetaceae; genus Streptomyces. The sequence continues at coordinate 123,594 of CAVQGD010000028.1, read as the reverse complement.
CGTCGATCGACAATGCGGCGCCGAGGTCAAGATTTTCCGCGGCGGCGAGCGCGCGCTCGGCGGACAGCTGGGCGGCGCCGCTGCCGTGGACCCGGTTGAGCACCAGACCCGCGAGCGGCATGTCCTCGGCGGCCAGCCGCTCCACGAAGTACGCGGCCTCGCGCAGCGCGTCCCGCTCCGGGGCCGCCACCACCAGGAACGCCGTGCCGGGCGCCTGGAGCAGCTTGTACGTGGCGTCCGCGCGTGTACGGAAGCCGCCGAACATGGAGTCCATGGCGGCCACGAACGTCTGTACGTCCTTGAGGAGCTGGCCGCCGAGGAGCTTGCCCAGGGCGCCCGTCATCATCGACATCCCGACGTTCAGGAACTTCATCCCCGCCCGCCCGCCCATCTTCGCCGGCGCCAGCAGCACCCGGATCAGCTTCCCGTCCAGGAAAGACCCGAGCCGCTTCGGGGCGTCCAGGAAGTCCAGTGCGGAGCGCGAGGGCGGCGTGTCGACGACGATCAGGTCCCACTCGTCCCGCGCGCGCAGCTGCCCCAGCTTCTCCATCGCCATGTACTCCTGCGTGCCCGCGAAGCCCGCCGAGAGCGACTGGTAGAAGGGGTTGCCCAGGATGGCGGCCGCCCGCTCGGGATCCGCGTGCGCCTCGACGATCTCGTCGAAGGTGCGCTTCATGTCGAGCATCATGGCGTGCAGTTCGCCGCCGGAGGTGTCGTCGATGCCCTTCACCCGGCGCGGCATGTTGTCCAACGAGTCGATGCCCATGGACTGCGCCAGCCTGCGGGCCGGGTCGATGGTGAGCACCACTACCTTGCGGCCACGCTCGGCGGCACGCAGGCCCAGGGCCGCCGCCGTGGTCGTCTTGCCGACGCCCCCGGAGCCGCAGCACACCACGATGCGGGTCTTCGGGTCGTCGATCAGCGGATCGATCTCCAGGAGAGGTGCGGCGTCGATCGCGCGGTGAGGGTCGTGTGCGCGGGCCGAGCCGTGCGGGTCGGCCGGGCCGCGCGCGGGCGCCATGTCGTGCGGAGAGGTCGTGTCATGCGGGAGGGCCGGGTCTGGACTCATGAGATCCCTTGCAGACGCAGTTCCTTGGCCAGTTCGTACAGGCCCGCCAGGTCCATTCCCTCGGTGAGCAGCGGGAGTTCGTGCAGCGGCAGGCCCAGCTCCCGCAGTGCGGCTCGCTGCTCGTGCTCCAGGGTGTAGCGCTCGGCGTACTCTTCGGCCTGTTCCAGCAGCGGCCCCACGAGCCGCTCGGCGTGACCGCCGCGCCGCGCTCCGCCGAGCCCGGCCGCAGACAGCGACCTGGCGATGGCGGGACGGGAAGCAGCCTTCATGAACGCAAGCTCGGCATCGTCGAGTATGGCGGGACGCACCATGTTCACGATGATCCGGCCCACCGGAAGCCCGGCTGCGCGCAGCTCCGCGATGCCGTCCACGGTCTCCTGGACGGGCATCTCCTCCAGGAGCGTCACCAAGTGCACGGCGGTCTCGCGGGACTTCAGGACCCGCATGACGGCCTGGGCCTGATTGTGTATCGGGCCGATCTTCGCCAGTCCCGCCACCTCGTCGTTCACGTTCAGGAAGCGAGTGATGCGGCCCGTGGGCGGCGCGTCCATCACCACGTAGTCGTACGCGAACCGGCCGCTCTTGTCCTTGCGGCGCACCGCCTCGCACGCCTTGCCGCTCAGGAGTACGTCCCTGAGGCCCGGCGCGATGGTCGTGGCGAAGTCGATGGCGCCGAGCTTCTTCAGGGCACGGCCGGCGCCTCCCAGCTTGTAGAACATCTGGAGGTAGTCCAGAAGGGCCAGTTCGGGATCTATCGCGAGCGCGTGCACCTCGCCGCCGCCCGGGGCCACGGCGATCTTCCGCTCCTCGTACGGCAGAGCCTCCGTCTCGAAGAGTTGCGCGATGCCCTGTCTGCCCTCCACCTCGACCAAGAGGGTGCGCTTTCCCTCAGTCGCGAGGGCGAGCGCGAGTGCTGCGGCGACCGTGCTCTTGCCGGTGCCGCCCTTGCCGCTGACGACCTGGAGCCTGCTCACGTCTTCGAGCCTAACCAGTCCGCGTGCGGGCTACACGGGAGGCTGTGGATAACACCGCTGTGGTGGGCCTCATGACGCATGTGGGCAGCGGCTAAAGTCGGCCGCATGACCACATGGGAATACGCAACCGTACCGCTGCTCGTCCACGCCACGAAGCAGATTCTGGACACCTGGGGCGAGGACGGCTGGGAGCTCGTCCAGGTCGTGCCCGGGCCGAACAACCCCGAGCAGCTGGTGGCCTATCTGAAGCGGGAGAAGCAGGCGTGAGCGCCGTCGAGACGAAGCTGGCCGAGCTCGGGCTGACCCTGCCCGAGGTCGTTCCGCCGCTCGCCGCGTACCAGCCCGCGGTGCAGTCGGGGGTGTACGTGTACACGGCAGGCCAGTTGCCCATGGTGGACGGCAAGCTGCCGGTCACCGGCAAGGTCGGCGCGGAGGTCACGCCGGAGGAGGCCAAGGAGCTGGCCCGCACCTGCGCCCTGAACGCGCTGGCCGCGGTCAAGTCGGTCACCGGTGACCTCGACCGCATCGCGCGCGTGGTGAAGGTCGTGGGCTTCGTCGCCTCGGCTCCCGATTTCACGGGCCAGCCCGCTGTCCTGAACGGTGCCAGCGAGCTGCTCGGCGAGGTCCTCGGCGCCAAGGGCGTTCATGCGCGGAGCGCGGTCGGTGTTGCGGTGCTGCCGCTGGACGCGCCGGTGGAGGTCGAGGTGCAGGTGGAGCTGACGTAAGGAGTGAGCGGGAGCACAGGGGCAGCGGTGGCCTGGCTGTAGGGCATCGGTTCGTGTCGGGGAACGCGTGACCAGGGGCATCGGTTCGTGCGGGAACGCGCGCCCCAAGGGCATCGATGCGTAAGACGGGTCTCTGGAGCAACCGATTGTTGCCTCTCGAACATCAGCGCACTACGGGATAGCCTCCGGCCATGGCGAACGGACAGTGGTACCCACCGCAGTGGCCGGAACGCATCCGCGCGCTGGCGGAGGGCACGCTCATTCCGGTCGTCCCGAAGAGGGCGGCCACCGTCATCCTGCTCAAGGACACCGGCGGCACCCCCGTCGTGCACATGCTGCGCAGACGCGCCTCCATGGCTTTCGCCGGGGGCGCGTACGCGTACCCGGGTGGCGGCGTGGATCCGCGCGACGACGAGCACCAGATCCGCTGGGCGGGTCCCCCGCGCGTGTGGTGGGCGAACAGGCTGGGTGTCGACGAGACCGGCGCCCAGGCCATCGTCTGCGCGGCCGTACGGGAGACGTACGAGGAGGCGGGCGTCCTCCTCGCGGGCCCGACCGCTGACTCCGTGGTCGGCGACACGACGGGCGAGGACTGGGAGGCGGACCGGGCGGCTGTGGCCGCCCGAGACCTGTCCTTCGGGGAGTTCCTGGAACACAGGGGCCTCGTGCTGCGCTCCGACCTCCTGGGCGTCTGGACCCGGTGGATCACTCCGGAGTTCGAGCCCCGCCGCTACGACACCTGGTTCTTCGTGGCCTCCCTCCCGGAGGGCCAGCGCACCCGTAACGCCTCCACAGAGGCCGACCGCACCGTGTGGATCCGCCCCCAGGACGCAGCCGAGGCGTACGACAAGGGGGAGCTGCTGATGATGCCGCCCACTATCGCGACGCTGCGCCAGCTTGTCCCGTACACCACGGCCGCGGAGGTGCTGGCCGCCGCGCCCGACCGCGTCCTGACACCCGTCCTGGCGCGGGCGAGCCTGGGCCAGGAGGGCCAGATCGTGCTCTCCTGGCCCGGTCACGACGAGTTCACCAAGCACATCCCGGCGGGAGGAGATTCCGCGTGAGCGCCGCTTGGGAGAGTACACAAAGTGCACTGGTGGAGCGGTTCGGAATGTTTCCTCCTAGGAGTGCGCTTCGGCGTGTGTCCTCCTAGGAGCCACGTTCGGGAAGGCACCCCACTATGAGCCACGTTCTGGAAGGGTTCCTCGCATGACGGACGCCGCCGAGCTTCCCGGCCAGCCGCGGGGCGGGGCCCTCTCGGGCCCCGCAACCACGCGTGCCGTCAACGTGCTTGCGCCCAACGCGTCCGCGATGACCCTCGACGGCACGAACACCTGGATCCTGTCCGAGCCCGACTCCGAGTCGGCGGTCGTCGTGGACCCGGGGCCGCTGGACGACGGACACCTGCGGAACGTCCTCGGCACAGCGGAGCGGGCCGGGAAGCGGATCGCGCTGACGCTGCTCACGCACGGGCACCCCGACCACGCGGAGGGCGCGGCGCGGTTCGCCGAGCTGACAGGGAGCAGGGTGCGCGCCCTGGATCCGGCGCTGCGGCTCGGGGACGAGGGGCTGGCCGCGGGTGACGTGGTGGCGGTCGGCGGCCTGGAGCTGTGGGTCGTACCCACGCCCGGGCATACCGCCGATTCGCTGTGCTTCCATCTCCCGGCCGATCGGGCGGTCCTGACGGGGGACACCATACTGGGGCGCGGAACGACGGTCGTGGCCCACCCTGAGGGCCGTCTCGGGGACTATCTCGACTCCCTGCGGCGGCTGAGGTCGCTGACCGTCGACGACGGCGTCCGTACCGTCCTTCCGGGCCACGGTCCCGTCCTCGATGACGCCCAGGGTGCCGTCGAGTTCTACCTCGCCCACCGCGCCCACCGGCTCGCGCAGATCGAGACGGCGGTCGAGGACGGCTACCGCACGTCCGGCGAGATCGTGGCGCACGTGTACGCGGACGTGGACCGGTCACTGTGGTCGGCGGCCGAGCTGTCGGTGCGCGCGCAGCTGGACTATCTGCGGGAGCACGGGCTGATCTGACGCGGGGAGAGTACTCAGCAGCACTGTGGTTGGCCTCGGGAGGCTCGATGAGGCTGAGCAAAGGCAAGGCGTGACCATATGAGCCGCCGCCGAGATCAGCGCGAGCGCTTGGCGAGGCGCTCCACGTCCAGGAGGATCACCGCGCGGGCCTCCAGGCGGAGCCAACCGCGGCCGGCGAAGTCGGCGAGGGCCTTGTTGACCGTCTCACGGGAGGCGCCGACGAGCTGGGCGAGCTCCTCCTGGGTGAGGTCGTGGACGACGTGGATGCCTTCTTCGGACTGCACGCCGAAGCGGCGGGAGAGGTCCAGGAGCGCACGGGCCACGCGGCCGGGGACATCCGAGAAGACCAGGTCGGACATCTGGTCGTTGGTCTTGCGCAGGCGCCGGGCGACGGCGCGCAGCAGGGCCCCGGCCACCTCGGGGCGGGCATTCAGCCAGGGCTGGAGGTCGCCGTGGCCCAGGCCGAGCAACTTGACCTCGGTCAGCGCGGTGGCCGTCGCCGTACGCGGGCCCGGGTCGAAGAGCGACAGCTCGCCGATGAGTTCGCTGGGGCCGACGACGGCCAGCATGTTCTCCCGGCCGTCGGGGGAGGTGCGGTGGAGCTTGACCTTGCCCTCCGTGACCACGTACAGGCGGTCACCCGGGTCTCCCTCGTGGAACAGGGCGTCGCCGCGCGCGAGGGTCACCTCACTCATGGAGGCGCGGAGCTCCGCGGCCTGCTCGTCGTCGAGCGCCGCGAAGAGCGGATTGCGCCGCAGAACGTCGTCCACGAGTTTTCTCCTTGTCGACCTGCTCAGGGGATCTTGCTCCCCGTGGTACCAGGGGACCGTGCTCCCCATCTTGCCGGACGATCCAAACAGTGTGATCTGTCACAAGGATGCCGTACGGATGTGCCAGAGTGTCCAGCAGGGGTCCGATTGGTAGCTGATCCTCTCGGTCGGGGACGGATGTCGGTGGCGGGCTTTAGGCTGGCCAGGTGTCCAAAACGCCGGTGAGAGCACAGGCCAAGGGGGCTGGGCGGGTGGTTGTACATCGCGATTCCGCTGTGGGCGAACAGGAGTCTGGGGAGTCGGAGAAAAAGGCAAAGGCGGCCAGGAAGCCGCCGAAGAACGAGTCGCATACCGCCCTCGTCCGCCGTGCCCGCCGCATCAACCGCGAGCTCGCCGAGGTGTACCCGTACGCGCACCCGGAGCTGGACTTCGAGAACCCCTTCCAGCTGATCGTGGCCACGGTCCTGTCCGCCCAGACCACCGACCTGCGCGTCAACCAGACGACGCCGGCGCTCTTCGCGAAGTACCCGACCCCTGAGGACCTGGCCGCGGCCGATCCGGAGGAGGTCGAGGAGATCCTGCGGCCGTGCGGTTTCTTCCGGGCCAAGACCAAGTCGGTCATGGGGCTGTCCAAGGCCCTGGTGGAGGAGTTCGGCGGCGAGGTTCCCGGGCGGCTGGAGGACCTGGTCAAACTGCCCGGCGTGGGCCGCAAGACCGCCTTCGTGGTGCTCGGCAACGCCTTCGGGCGGCCCGGGATCACCGTGGACACGCACTTCCAGCGGCTCGTGCGGCGCTGGCAGTGGACCGACGAGACGGACCCGGACAAGATCGAGGCGGCCGTCGGCGCGCTCTTCCCGAAGAGCGAGTGGACGATGCTCTCGCACCACGTGATCTTCCACGGCCGCCGTATCTGCCACGCCCGCAAACCCGCCTGCGGCGCCTGCCCCATCGCCCCGCTCTGCCCGGCGTACGGCGAGGGCGAGACGGACCCGGAGAAGGCGAAGAAGCTCCTGAAGTACGAGAAGGGCGGCTTCCCGGGCCAGCGCCTCAAGCCCCCGCAGGCGTACCTGGACGCGGGCGGCATCCCGGCTCCCCCGCTGGGGGCCGGATGACGGCCGCGGCGCGAGCCGGACGACTCTCGCCGGACGTACGGATCCGCGCGATGGACGGAACCGATCGGAACGATGGCCGCGGGCGTTGGGATCGGCAGAGCAACGGGGGTGGCGATGACACAAGCGAGTAACACGCGCAACGGGCGGCTGCAGCTGAGCAAGGACGGCCTGCCCGGCTGGCTGGATCCGGTGGTGCACGCCGTCGAGACGGTGGAGCCGCCACAGCTGAGCCGCTTCCTGCCGCCGGCGAACGGCGCGGGGCGGCAGTCCGCCGTGCTGATCCTGTTCGGCGAGGGAGAGCGCGGGCCCGAGCTGCTGCTCATGGAGCGGGCCGGCTCCCTGCGCTCGCATGCCGGTCAGCCGTCCTTCCCCGGTGGCGCCCTCGACCCCGAGGACGGCGACCCGAAGGGCGACGGGCCGCTGCGGGCCGCTCTCCGCGAGGCCGAGGAGGAGACCGGGCTCGACCCGGGCGGCGTCCAGCTCTTCGGCGTGCTGCCCAGGCTCTACATCCCGGTGAGCGGCTTCGTGGTCACGCCCGTGCTGGGCTGGTGGCGCGAGCCGAGCCCGGTGGGCGTCGTCGATCCGAACGAGACGGCCCGCGTCTTCACCGTCCCCGTGGCGGATCTCACGGATCCGGCCAACCGCGCCACGACCGTGCACCCCAGCGGCCACAGAGGTCCGGCATTTCTGGTCGAATCGGCCCTGGTCTGGGGGTTTCACGGCCGGAATCATCGACCGTCTGCTGCACTTCGCGGGCTGGGAGCGACCCTGGGACCGCGACAAGCAGGTCCCGCTCGACTGGCGCGCATGACAGGGTGGCGCCCGTGCTGTGTTCTTCCGTGGGACGCCACGTCCGTACACCGCTGTGCGGCGGGCCCGACCCCCCGGCCAGGGATTGGCGACCGCGAAGTGACGAGGCGAGGCTTGAAGCAGTGAACGTGCTGGACATCCTGTTGCTGGTCGCCGCCGTCTGGTTCGCGATCGTGGGCTATCGCCAGGGCTTCGTCGTCGGCATCCTGTCGGTGATCGGCTTCCTGGGCGGCGGTCTCGTCGCGGTCTATCTGCTGCCCGTGATCTGGGACGCGCTGACCGATGACGCCGAGGTGGGCACGACCGCCGCCGTCGTCGCGGTGGTCGTCGTGATCGTCTGCGCCTCCGTCGGCCAGGCCCTGACCACCCACCTGGGCAACAAGCTGCGCCGGTACATCACCTGGTCCCCGGCCCGCGCCCTGGACGCCACCGGCGGCGCCCTGGTCAACGTGGTGGCGATGCTCCTGGTCGCCTGGCTGATCGGCTCCGCGCTCGCCGGGACGACGCTGCCGACGCTCGGCAAGGAGGTCCGCAACTCCAAGGTGCTGCTGGGCGTGTCGCGGGCCCTGCCCGACCAGGCCGACACCTGGTTCGCGGACTTCTCCTCGGTCCTCGCGCAGAACGGCTTCCCGCAGGTCTTCAGCCCGTTCTCGAACGAGCCGATCACCGAGGTCCAGCCGCCCGACCCGGCGCTGGCCGACCAGCCCGGTCGCCGCCGCGCGCCAAGCGGTCCATCGTCAAGGTCATGGGCACCGCCGAGAGCTGCGGCAAGGTCCTCGAGGGCACCGGCTTCGTCTTCGGCCAGCGCCGCGTGATGACCAACGCGCACGTGGTCGGCGGCGTCGACGAGCCCACCGTCCAGATAGGCGGCGAGGGCCGCAGTACGACGCGACGGTCGTCCTCTACGACTGGCAGCGCGACATCGCCGTACTGGACGTGCCCGAACCTGAAGGCGCCGGCGCTCCAGTTCACCGACCACGGACGCCACGCAGCGGCGAGGGCGCGATCGTCGCGGGCTTCCCGGAGAACGGCGCGTACGACGTGCGCGCCGCGCGCGTGCGCGGCCGTATCACGGCCGACGGCCCGGACATCTACCACCGCGGCACCGTCCGCCGCGACGTCTACTCGCTCTACGCGACCGTCCGCCAGGGCAACTCCGGCGGCCCGCTGCTCACGCCCGAGGGCAAGGTGTACGGCGTGGTCTTCGCGAAGTCCCTCGACGACCCCGACACCGGGTACGCGCTCACCGTGGACGAGGTCCAGGAGGACATCACCAAGGGCCGTACGGCCAACCAGCAGGTGGACAGCGACAGCTGCGCGCTCTAGGGACCCGACGGGGCCCTGGTCCGCTGACGCGGGTGGTCGGCGCGAGCCGGTGACGGGATGGTCAGGCGCGCGAGTGGCGCAGCCGCGCCGAGACCCAGCGGGCCCGGCGGCGCAGAATGCGCGGGATGCCCAGCCGGGGGTCCGTGCCCGGCAGTCTGCGGGGCGCCCCTCTGGTGGGTGCTCAGGCCCGCTGGCCGAGCGGCGGTTGCGTGCTGCGTCACTGTAGTCGTGCGTCCAGCCCATACCCCGACGTGTGCCCCTGCCCCAAGGTCGGTAACCGCCTCCGAGCTCCCCAATTGGCCTATGCGCCAGGCATGTGGCCGTTCGTAGGACAGGTGTTCCCGTGGCTCGGATGGCCGGGCGCATCCGGCACGGCTCACCGGTCCGGTTCGGGATCCTTCAGCCAGTTGATGAGCTCGGTGGAGAAGGCCACCGGATCCTCCTCGTGCGGGAAGTGGCCCAGCCCGTCGAACAGCCGCCAGCGGTACGGCGCTTCGACGTACTCCCCGGAGCCGGCCGCGCTGCGGGTGCGCATCACCGGGTCGAGCGAGCCGTGCAGATGCAGCGTCGGCACCCGCACCGGCCGCTTCATCCGGCGGTTGAACTGGATGCCGTCCGGCCGGGCCAGCGAGCGCACCATCCAGCGGTACGGCTCGATCGAGCAGTGCGCCGTCGACGGGATGCACATCGCCCGCTGGTACGTCTCCACGGCCTCGTCGTCCGGCAGCCGCGGCCCGGACCAGTCCCGGATCAGACGGCCCACCAGGGCGCCGTCGTCGGCGATGAGTTGCCGCTCCGGGATCCAGGGCCGCTGGAACCCCCAGATGTAGGAGCCGGCGGCTGTCTGCTTGACGTCCGACAGCATCGCCGAGCGCCAGCGCCGCGGGTGCGGCATCGAGGCGACCGCGAGCCGCCGTACCAGCTTGGGGCGCATCACGGCCGCCGTCCACGCCAGATAGCCGCCCAGGTCATGGCCGACCAGCGCGGCGTCGGGCTCGCCGAGGGACCGTACGACCCCGGTGATGTCGAGGGCGAGGTTGGCCGGGTCGTAACCCCGGGGCGTACGGTCGCTGCCGCCGACGCCCCGCAGGTCCATCGCGACGGCCCGGAAGCCGGCGTCGGCGAGCGCGACCAGCTGATGCCGCCAGGTCCACCAGAACTGCGGGAAGCCGTGCAGCAGCAGGACCAGCGGCCCGTCACCCAGCTCGGCGATGTGGAAGCGCGCGCCGTTGGCGGCGACGTCCCGGTGGGTCACCTTTCTCCCGCCGGGCACGTCGAGCCGTACGACCGAGGCGGGCTGCGCCGCCGGGGTGACGATTGCCGGAGGCGCCGGCAGGGGAATGGCCGAGGGAGTGGCGGGGTCCGTCATGAGGACGAGCGTGCCACAGCCTACGACCGCCGGCCGTCGGCCGGGGTCGGCTGTCGGGGGTGCGGCTTGGCGTTCTGCAGGACGCCCGCGGTCTCCTTCATGGAGGCGGCGACCTTCTGCGGGCCCTTGCCCTTCTTGGCCTTCTTCGCGAAGACGACGCCGATCAGCGCGAGGAGCCCGGCGACCAGGACGTTCGCCGCGAACGACAGCAGGAAGCAGACGGCGAGGTTCCAGTCGCTCCAGGTCCGGATGCCGTACGCGAGGGCGAAGCTCAGCATCGGCAGGGAGAAGATCAGCACCGCGCCGGCCGCTGCGAACGCCCCGCCGCCCATCGCGCCGCGCTTGACGTCCTGCTTGAGCTGGGCCTTGGCCAGCGCGATCTCGTCGTGCACCAGCGCGGACATCTCGGTGGTCGCCGAGGCGAACAGCTGGCCGATGCTGCGTTCGGCGCCGACCGGGCTGCCGTCGGGTGCGCTCATCGCGGTCTCCCTGTTCTCTTTGCTGCGTCGCGTCGACCTGCCTGAGTCGTCGTCGCTGCCTGACGGTTCTTCGTACGGTCCTGGGCTCGTCGTTTGTGCGTGTCGTGTCAGATCATGCCGGACCGTCGTCCCCCTCGCTTGCCCTGCCCGTCACTTCGGCAAGCTTCCGGTGCTCGGCGGCCTTGCGCTCGTAGATCTCGGCCATGCGCAGGTGGTACGCCGGGTTGTCCTGCTCGTAGATGTCGGGGATGCCGTCGAGGTCCTCGTCGCGCTCCTCCGTCTCGTACAGCGAGCGGTACTTGGCGTTCCGTATCTTCAGCAGCACGCGTCGCCAGCACGGCCGCGATCAGGGAGCCGGTCAGCACGGCGGCCTTGATCTCGTCGGTGAGCGCCTGGTCGCCCTCGAAGGCGAGTTCGCCGATGAGCAGCGAGACGGTGAAGCCGATGCCGGCGAGTGAGGAAACCGCGAAGACGTCCGGCCAGGCGAGGTCCTCGCTGAGCGAGGCCCGGGTGAAACGGGCCGTCAGCCAGGTGCCGCCGAAGATGCCGAGCGCCTTGCCGACGACGAGGCCGAGCACGACGCCGAGGGTCTCGGGCCGCGTGAACACCTCACCCAGCGCGTCGCCGGAGACCGTGACACCCGCGCTGAACAGGGCGAACAGCGGCACGGCAAGTCCCGCCGACAGCGGCCGTACGAGGTGCTCGATGTGCTCGCCGGGAGAGTGCTTCTCGTCCTCGTGCGTCGTGCAGCGCAGCATCAGGCCCATCGCGACGCCGGCGATGGTGGCGTGGATGCCGCTGTTGTACATCAGCGCCCAGATGACGAGGGCGAGCGGGACGTACACGTACCAGCCGCGTACGCCCTTGCTGCAGCAGCAGCCAGAAGACGGCGAGGCCGACGAACGCGCCGCCGAGCGCGGCGAAGTCGAGGTCGTCGGTGAAGAAGACCGCGATGATCAGGATCGCGAACAGGTCGTCGACGACGGCGAGGGTGAGCAGGAACGCGCGCAGGGCGGACGGCAGTGAGGTGCCGATGACGGCGAGGACGGCGAGCGCGAAGGCGATGTCGGTGGCGGTGGGCACGGCCCAGCCGGCGAGCGAGCCGCCGCCGGTGAGGTTCGCCAGTGTGTAGACGAGCGCGGGCACGGCCATGCCGCAGAGCGCGGCGACGACGGGGAGCAGCGGCGGCCCGTGGGTCGCGGAGGTCTCCGGCGACCAGCTCGCGCTTGAGCTCGATGCCGGCGACGAAGAAGAAGACCGCGAGCAGTCCGTCGGCGGCCCAGTGCTCGAGGGAGAGGTTCGAGGCCCAGCGCGCCGGGCCCGACGTGGAAGTCGCCGCACGCTCTCGTAACTGTCGTGCAGGGCGGTGCGTTCGCCCAGATCAGTGCGGCGACCGCGGCGACGAGGAGCAGTACGCCACCGACGGTCTCGGTCCGCAGCGCGTCCGCGACGAAGGTCCGCTCGGGCAGCGAGAGGCGTCCGAGGAGCTTGCGGTCGTTGGTGGTGGTGCGGGGGGCGGCCACGTGAGAGAACCTCCGGTCGGTGGGCAGGGCAGAGCACATGCCGACCAGACTTCCCGGCGCACCTTGAGGATCTTGTCGTGTTGTCGATGTGGTTCTTAGCTTACCTAAGGCTGGCGATACCTATCGGGCGAGGGCCGCTTTACAGGCGAACTGGCCGCTGGAGGAACGCCTGGAGAGCGCGAGCGCTGGGTGAACGCGGAAGGGGCACCCGGCGCGCCGCTGGGTGCCCCCTTGGAGCTGTCGGTGGCCTGTGCGGGGCCGGTCTGCGAGAAAGCGCGGTGCTGTCAGTCCTCGGTGCTGTCAGTCCTCGCTCGGTGCGGCCGGGAGCTTCGCCTGGATCAGGTCCATCACCGTGGAGTCCGTCAGCGTGGTGACGTCACCGAGCTGCCGGTTCTCCGCGACGTCGCGCAGCAGGCGGCGCATGATCTTGCCGGAGCGGGTCTTGGGCAGCTCCGCCACCAGCAGGATCCGCTTCGGCTTGGCGATCGGGCCGAGGGTCTTGCCGACGTGGTTGCGCAGCTCGGCCGACGAGGTCCTCGCTCTCGGAGGCCGTGCCGCGCAGGATCACGAACGCCACGATCGCCTGCCCGGTGGTCTCGTCGGCCGCGCCGACGACGGCCGCCTCGGCGACCGACGGGTGCGAGACGAGCGCCGACTCGACCTCGGTGGTGGAGATGTTGTGGCCGGACACGAGCATCACGTCGTCGACGCGGCCGAGCAGCCAGATGTCGCCGTCGTCGTCCTTCTTGGCGCCGTCGCCGGCGAAGTACTTGCCCTCGAAGCGCGACCAGTAGGTGTCGATGAACCGCTGGTCGTCGCCCCAGATGGTGCGCAGCATCGACGGCCACGGCTCGGTGAGGACCAGGTAGCCGCCGCCGCCGTTCGGCACCTCGTTCGCCTCGTCGTCGACGACGGTGGCGGAGATGCCGGGCAGCGGCGCTGCGCGGAGCCGGGCTTGGTCTCGGTCACGCCCGGCAGCGGCGAGATCATCATCGCGCCGGTCTCGGTCTGCCACCAGGTGTCCACGATCGGGCGTCCTGTCGCGCGCCGATGTGCTTGCGGTACCAGATCCACGCCTCGGGGTTGATCGGCTCACCGACGGAGCCGAGCACGCGGAGGCTGGACAGGTCGAACTTCGCGGGGATGTCGTCGCCCCACTTCATGAACGTGCGGATCGCGGTGGGCGCGGTGTAGAGGATCGTGACGCCGTACTTCTGCACGATCTCCCAGAAGCGGCCCTGGTGCGGGGTGTCCGGCGTGCCCTCGTACATGACCTGCGTCGCGCCGTTGGCCAGCGGCCCGTACACGATGTACGAGTGGCCGGTCACCCAGCCGATGTCGGCCGTGCACCAGTAGACGTCGGTCTCCGGCTTGAGGTCGAAGACGGCGTGGTGGGTGTACGCGGCCTGGGTGAGGTAGCCGCCGGAGGTGTGCAGGATGCCCTTCGGCTTACCCGTCGTGCCGGAGGTGTAGAGGATGAACAGCGGGTGCTCGGCGTCGAACGCCTCGGGCGTGTGCTCGGCGGACTGCCGGTCGACGATCTCGTGCCACCACACGTCGCGGCCCTCGGTCCAGGCGACGTCCTGGCCGGTGCGGCGTACGACGAGGACGTGCTCGACGTTGTCGCACTCGCGCGACGGCCTCGTCGACGGCGGGCTTGAGCGCGGACGGCTTGCCGCGCCGGTAGCCGCCGTCGGCGGTGATGACGACCTTGGCGTCGGCGTCCTGGATGCGGGTCGCGAGCGCGTCCGCGGAGAAGCCGCCGAAGACGACGGAGTGCGCGGCGCCGATGCGGGCGCAGGCCAGCATCGCGACCGCGGCCTCGGGGATCATCGGCATGTAGATGGCGACCCGGTCGCCCTGCTCGAACTCCCAGCTCCGTCAGGGCGTTGGCGGCCTTGCAGACCTCGTCCTTGAGCTCGGCGTAGGTGATGGCGCGGCTGTCGCCGGGCTCGCCCTCGAAGTGGATGGCGACCCGGTCGCCGTGCCCGGCCTCGACATGCCGGTCCACGCAGTTGTACGCGACGTTGAGCTTGCCGTCCTTGAACCACTTGGCGAACGGCGGGTTCGACCAGTCCAGGGTCTCGGTCGGCTCCTTGGCCCAGGTCAGCCGACGGGCCTGCTCGGCCCAGAAGCCGAGCCGGTCAGCCTTGGCCTGTTCGTACGCCTCCGCGGTGACGTTGGCGTTCGCGGCCAGGTCGGCGGGCGGCGCGAACCTGCGCTCTTCCTTCAGCAGGTTGGCCAGGCTTTCGTTGCTCACGACATCTCCCTTTCCCAGGGTGTCCGTTGTGTCCCAGGCCACAGCTCATCAGACCGGGGCCCCGATGACAAGGGCCGTCGGAAAATTGGTTTAGACCTATGGATGGGCGGCTCCGCGGCGGTGTCACCCATGCTCACGGACGGCGTATGTAGGGGGTCCACCGCGCGGGCGGGGCTCCGGCTGTCCGCGGACCAAGGCGGTGACAGTGTGCGGGGCGGTCGGGCGAGGCGACTGAACTGCGGTGTGCGCTCCCCTGGACCTGGATCGCACACCCGTTCCTCCCGGATTCACACGGAGCTATGTACGTCCTCCCCCGTGGCCGTTTCGCCCAACGCGGCCACGGGGCCCACGTGGTCGAACACCTCCCTCCCGTCGGTGCCGGTCAGCAGATACGCCTGTGCCTCGCCCACGTGGAAGTACATCCCGTGCAGCTCCAGCACCCCTTCCCGCAGGGCTCGCGCCACGGACTCGTGTGCCCGGAGGTGCTCCAACTGCTGGACCACGTTGGTCAGACAGAGCTGCTCGATCGCGTCGGCCGGTGCCCGCCCGGCCAGCCGCGCGCAAGGCCGACCCTGTTCCGCCATGCGCTCCAGGCTCGGCAGCCCGTGCCGCAGCCATCGCTTGAGCGGCGTCTGCGCCCCTGAGGGCTCTGTGTTCAGCAGCGCCTGCATCGCGCCGCAGCCGGAGTGCCCGCACACCGTGATGGAGCGCACCTTCAGTACGTCCACCGCGTACTCGATCGCCGCCGCCACCGAGTCGTCCCCGCACTCCTCGCCGGGCAGGGGAACGAGGTTCCCCACATTGCGGACGACGAAGAGGTCGCCGGGGCCGCTGGAGGTGATCATCGACGTGACGAGCCGTGAGTCCGCGCAGGTCAGGAAGAGCTGTGTGGGCTGCTGTCCCTCGCGGGCCAGCCGGGCCAGCTCACCGCGCACCAACGGAGCAGTGTTCCGCTGGAACGCGATGATGCCGCGCGCCAGTTGGTTCCCGCTGGGCTCACCAGGGCCATCGGTGGCCTTCCCGGGCTGCCCGTCCCGAGGCGTAGGCCGTGGGTCCGCGCAGTGGTGGTTGCGCCAGGGCGTCCATGGGCGGCACCGGCACCCCGAGGCGGCGACGGGCTCGGCGATACGGGTGCCTGTGCGCCCGGTGAGTTCGACGGAACCGCCCTGCGCGGTGTGCGCGTTCTGCCAGTCCTGCAGTGTCTCGTACGTGGCGTGGTCCATGAACGACCCGTCCAACTCCACGACAGCATCGGCTCCTTGAGGCACAAGATGCAGTGCTCGGCTGAGCCGCGGGACAGCCAGGAACGTCAACTGGCCTCGTACCTGTACGTAATGGACTCCTTCTCTCTCGTCGTGTGTGATGCGGGTGCGGGCGAGGCGGTGCAGGGAGACGCCGACGGCCACGGCTACGCCCAGAGCCACACCCTCCAGAACGCCCAGGAGGACGACGGCGAGCGTGGTGACGGCGTACACCGGCATCTCACGGTGGCGGGTGACCGTGCGGATGTGGTGCAGAGACACCATCTGGATGCCGACAGCCATCACCAGGGCGGCGAGCGCCGCGAGGGGGATCAGCTCGAGGGCGGGGACCATCAGCAGTGTGGCTACTCCTACCCAAACGCCATGGAGCATCGTGGAGTTCCGGCTCACGGCGCCGGACTGTACATTTGCCGCGCTGCGCACCGCGACACCAGTGATCGGCAGACCACCGAGCGCTCCGGAGGCGACATTGCCGACGCCTTGAGCGCGCAGTTCGCGGTCCAGGTCCGAGCGCGGCACGGGGGGCCCGCCGCGGCTGGTTGCGAGCCTGTCGACGGCGACTGCGGAGAGCAGGGACTCGACGCTGCCGACCAGAGTAATGGTGAGCACGGCGGCCGCGATACCCAGCACGGGCCCGTCGGACAGTCCTGGCAGAGCGTGGCTGGACCACGAGGGCAGGTCCACCCGGGCCAGGTGCAGCCCGGCGAGCGCGGCTACGGCTGTGGCCGCGACCACGGAGACGAGGGCAGCCGGGACCTGCCGGGCGATCCGGCCGACCCGCCCGGGAATACGGGGCCAGGTCAGGAGAACCGCCAGGGTCAGCGCGCTCACGGACAGGGCCGCTGGGTGCAGCTCGGCCAACTGGGTCGGCAGCGCACCGACATTGTCGATCACCGAACTTTCCGGGGTGCCGCCCAGCACGATGTGCAGCTGGGCGACGGCGATGGTCACGCCGATACCGGCGAGCATGCCGTGCACGATGGCGGGGCTGACGGCGAGCGCCGTACGGGCCACGCGCAGGCAGCCCAGGCCGAGTTGGGCGAGTCCGGCGAGGACCGTGATGGCGCAGGTGGTCCGCCAGCCGTAGTGCTGGATGAGCTCGGCGGTGACGACGGTGAGCCCGGCGGCAGGACCGCTGACCAGGAGCGGCGAGCCGCCGAGGCGTCCGACGACGAGGCCGCCGACGGCGGCGGCGACGAGACCGGCCTGGAGGGGCGCGTCTGTGGCGAGAGCGATGCCGAGGGACAGGGGAAGGGCGATCAGGAAGACCGCGAGCGAGGCGGAGATATCTGCGCTCGCGATGCGGAACCGCCGGTGCGAGACCGGTGGCGGGCTGTGGGGCGGGTGGGAGCGATGTGCTCCAGCCGGGTCGGTGGTGTGAGGGGGGACGTAGGTCGACATGTTTCCCGTCTCCTCCGGGGCGGCGCGGTCGCGGAACAGGTGGTCCCCGCCCTCGGGCGGGTCGGGTCGCGGCCGTGGGTCACGGCGTACAGCGGCGGGATATCTCAACAATCAGTAAATGAATCGTAATGCAGAGTAAAGGAGGTGTCGGGATGAATGGGGCAAATGGGTGAGTTGATCACTCCGTCGAGTGAATGATGTTTTTCGTCGGGTTGTCATACAAATTCATTTCTGTGGGCGTGCGACCCTGTCCGCGCCGGGGAGTCACCGCGCCTTTTCGCCCGGCGCCGCGAACTCCGTCATCAGCGTTGCCCTGAACCGAGGGAAGAAGGTGGGCCGATGATGGTTGCCCCCCAGCGGGTTGCCGCGGGTGTCGCACTCGCTGCGGCCTGCGCCGCGGCGCTCGCCGGTTGCTCCACCGGTGATACCGGCTCCCGGACCGACGAGGCCCTCTCCAAGAAGAGGGCGCATGGCTCGAAGAAGGCCGATCCGGCCCCGGCGCCGAGGAACGCCGTGCGCCTGATCGGCGACGGCTCCACCGCGTACACCGGATTCCAGCCCCACCAACCCGGACCCGAGAAACTCGCACCTGGCCGGAAGCCGCCGCAGTTCGTGGTCTTCTCCTGGGACGGCGCCGGCGAGGACTCACAGAGGCTGTTCTCCCGTTTCCGTGCAGTGGCCAGAGCCAACAACGCGACGATGACGTACTTCCTCAGCGGTGTGTACCTGCTGCCGGAGGGGAGGCGCGAGCTGTACTGGCCGCCGCGGCACGCGCCGGGCCGCTCGGACATCGGCTTCAACAACATCCGCGGTATCAGTGACACTGTGGCCCAGCTACGCGGCGCATGGTTGGAGGGCAATGAGATCGGGACCCACTTCAACGGTCACTTCTGCGGACCCGGGGGCGGAGTCGGCGAGTGGTCGGTGGACGAATGGAAGAGCGAGATCGCCCAGGCGAAGGCGTTCGTGAAGTCCTGGAAGACCAACACGGGTATGAAGGAGGCGGCACCGCTGCCCTTCGACTACGAAAGAGAGCTGATCGGGGCCCGCACCCCCTGCCTCGAGGGGCAGGAGAACTTCATGCGGGCCGCCCGGGATCTGGGATTCCGCTACGACACCAGCGGCGTCAACGACCAGGTCTGGCCCAGGAAGAAGAACGGCCTGTGGGACCTGTCGATGCAACTGATCCCCTTCCCTGGCCGCGCCTTCGAGACGCTGACCATGGACTACAACTTCTACGCGAACCAGTCCGGAGCCCGCACCGGCGACCGGGCCGGGCACACGTATTGGGGCGACCAGTTCCGTGACGGTCTGCTCAAGGGCTTCGAGCGCGCCTACCACGGCAATCGCGCACCCCTGATCATCGGCAACCACTTCGAGTCCTGGAACGGCGGCACCTACATGCGTGCCGTTGAGGAGACCATCGAGGCAGTCTGCACCAAGCGCGAGGTGCACTGTGTCTCCTTCCGGCAACTCGTCGACTGGCTCGACGCCCAAGACCTCGAGATCCTGGACAGGCTGCGCACCCTCAAGGTCGGCCAGGCCCCGAAACAGGGCTGGACCGTCTTCCTGGCGGACGGTCCCGCCCCGGCCCCGAAGGGCGTCCCGGGTGCTCCGACAGTCATGCAGTAACCCTTCAGCGCTTCGTTTCCCCCGGATGCTGCCGCCCGGGCCCCGGCTTGGACCGTGGCCACGACGCCCTTGCCGAGGGTGCTGGGGCGGCAAGGGGGACCGCTCCGGCGTGGGCGGGGGATGCGTCAGGCCCGGCAGGGGTGGCGGTTGCGCGGCAGGGCACGCGTAGGGTCGTACTCATGAGTACGACAGGTGCGACCGCCGATCCACTCGCCACTTTGGGATCGCTCCCCGGCGTCGCCAAGTCCGTGGAGTCCGTGCGCAAGGCCATGGACCGGGTCTACGGGCACCGGATCATGCGGCGCCGCAGCAACGAGATCACCTCCGAGGCGGCGTTGCGCGGCGCGCGAGGTTCTGCCGCGCTGGCCGGAGCTGACTGGGCCCTCGAAGAGGTGCGCCGCCGCACCGACTTCAGCGGTGACGGCGAGGCTCAGGTCATCGGTGCCGCCCTCAGGCTGACCGCCGAGGCGGGCCAACTGCTGTCCATCTGGCGGCAGTCGCCCCTTCGGGTACTGGCCCGGCTGCACCTGGTGGCTGCGGCCGACGACAACGCGCGCGTGGGGCGTCCGCGGCAGAACGGCGAACCGGTCGACGAGCCGCTCGTCGAACTGCCGCTGCCGGACGCCGCTGACGTCTCCGGCCGCCTCGAAGGGCTCTCCGGACTGATCATCGCGGGCAGTTCGGCCCCTGCCCCGGTGACTGCTGCCGTCGTCCACGGCGAACTGCTCGCCCTGCGCCCTTTCCGCTCCCACAACGGCCTCGTTGCACGTGCTGCCGAGCGCATCGTCCTGGTGGGCAGTGGCCTCGACCCCAAGTCGGTCTGTCCGGCGGAGCTCGGCCACGCGGAGCTCGGCCGCGCGGCTTACCTCGCCGCTCTCGAGGGCTATGTCTCCGGCACTCCGGAAGGGATGGCCGCCTGGATCGCCCACTGTGGCAGGGCGGTGGAACTCGGCGCCCGTGAGTCGACGGCGGTGTGCGAGGCGCTGCAACGCGGGGCGGCGTAGCCCTGGGTAGGTGTAGCCCCGGGTAGGAGAAATGGCCCTCTTGGGGGCCGATACAGAGTTGCGGCGGTACGAATTTTCGTACCGCCGCTGGCATGTTCACCGGGTTACCAAGCGTCCTCGATATCTGCCCATCAGGTCGGGAACTGCTGCCCGTCACCTGGTGCGGCTGGCCCGTAATCGACGGGTCGACGTCGCGTGGGTGCCCAATGTTCATGCTCGGTCCGTGGGGCCAAATTTGCGTTTTAAAGGTGATCCTTTCGGATGTCCTTTGGTCTCGCGGGCCGTTGAGTCCTTTGTACTCCAGGACTGGGGCAAGCGGAAGCCCTGGATGCACTTCTTTACTTTTAGGTTCAATAGGCGTGAATGGATTCAAAGAGATGCGAAGCGGACTCCTGGGGTCGACTGGAGATCATATGGCGGCTGGTCGGCGCCGACTCGCATACCAGACGAGGCCCGCCGTGGCCGCCGCGGCGCCTACGGCGGCGACCGCGACGAGCGCGGGGCGTGGCCGTACGGACAGCCGCTGCTTCAGTCGTACCGGGTGGTGGAAATCCAGAATCGGCCACCCGCGCGCGAGGGCCTCACGGCGCAGCGCGCGGTCCGGATTCACCGCGTGCGGACGCCCGACCGTCTGCCAGCATCGGCAGGTCCGTAGCACTGTCGCTGTAGGCGTAGCAGCGCGCGAGGTCGTACCCCTCGGACTCGGCCAGCTCCTTGATCGCCTCGGCCTTGGTCGGGCCGTAGGCGTAATACTCCACCTTGCCCGTGAAGCAGCCGTCGTCGCCCACGACCATGCGGGTCGCCACCACGCGGTCCGCGCCGAGGAGTTCCCCGATCGGTTCGACGACCTCGGCGCCGGAAGTGGAGACGATGACGACGTCGCGCCCGGCGGTGTGGTGCTCCTCGATGAGGGACGCGGCCTCGTCGTAGATGATCGGGTCGATCAGGTCGTGAAGGGTCTCGGCGACGATCTCCTTCACCTGCTGGACGTTCCAGCCGCGGCACAGCGCGGACAGGTACTCGCGCATGCGCTCCATCTGGTCATGGTCTGCGCCGCCCGCGAGGAAGACGAACTGGGCATATGCGGTACGCAAGACGGCTCTGCGGTTGATCAGGCCGCCTTGGTAGAACGACTTGCTGAACGTGAGCGTGCTCGACTTCGCAATGACTGTCTTGTCCAGATCGAAGAAGGCCGCTGTGCGGGGCAAGGAGTGGTTTTCCACGAGCCCGAGCATATGCGCCCACCATTCGGGCTAGTGTGGGGCGCGTGGGTTTGCCTGAGAGGGCTCTCGGGTACACCATGGAAGTCACGGATCGTTCGCGACCGTGCTAACCCGGTCCGACTCCTCCCCCCCGAGTCGGCCGTGGGGACGACCCCCGCTCTCCCCCCCGGCGGGGGTCGTCGCATGTCCGGGTGGGTTTTCCCTGATTCTCCCTTGATCGCCGGGCCGTCTGCGGGCCCGCACGGCGACTCCTCAGCCCTCACACATGATTCATCACTGTGCGTAGCTATCGAGCTGTGCTGGGGAAGCCGTGTGCGGGTCGCCTGTATGGGTGACGACGATATCCACAACCACTGAGTTGTCCACAGTAATCGACCAAGATCCACACGATTTCCGGGATCGCTGCACTGTGATTCCAGCGCGCTCCGCTCGCGGCGAGTTCATGGCCGGTTCGGTTTGTCGGTGCGTGTTTGGCCGGTTTCTGCCGGCCGTGGATATGAAGGCCGGTTGCCGGTTCTTCACACAGATCTTCAACAGGCGCGGGAATCGCGGGTCCGTACACGGCTTCCCGGGGGCTCCGCGCAAGAAGCAGCGAAGGGGGCTGGAGATCGTGGCGGGAGCCATCATGAACGACCTGCCACCCACCGCCGAGGGGCGGCAGGGCAGGCCGTTGATCGTCACTGAGGACGCGGAACTGCTGGACGACCTGCTGCGCCTGTGCGCGGCCGCGGGTGCCAGAGCCTGAGGTCCACCACGGGGTGCCGGAGGGCAGGAGCAGCTGGGAGGCGGCGCCGCTCGTCCTCGTCGGCGACGATGCGGCACGGCGCGTGCGCGGGGCCGCGCGCAGACGAGGGGTGGTGCTGGTCGGCAAAGACCAGGACGACTCCGGGGTCTGGCGGCGGGCCGTGGAGATCGGCGCGGACCACGTGCTGATGCTGCCGGACGGCGAGCAATGGCTCGTCGACCGCATCGCCGATGTGGCCGAGGGCGTGGGCAGGCCCGCCCTGACCGTCGGCGTCATCGGCGGCCGGGGCGGTGCTGGGGCGTCCACACTGGCCTGCGCGCTGGCGATCACCTCCGCGCGGCAGGGCAGGCGCACCCTCCTGGTGGACGCGGATCCGCTGGGCGGCGGACTCGACGTCCTTCTGGGCGGCGAAGCAGCCGAGGGGCTGCGCTGGCCGGCGTTCGCCGCCTCGCGCGGCCGGGTCGGTGGCGGAGCCCTGGAAGAGTCGCTGCCCGAACTGCACTCCCTCAGGGTCCTCAGCTGGGACCGTGGCGACGCCGTCGCCATCCCGCCACAGGCCGTACGAGCGGTTCTCGCCGCCGGCCGGCGGCGTGGCGGCGCGGTGGTCGTCGACCTGCCGCGCCGGATCGACGAGGGCGTCGCCGAGGCCCTCGCACAGGTCGACCTCGGTCTGCTGGTGGTCCCCTCGGAACTGCGCGCAGTCGCCGCGGCCGCACGGGTGGCCTCCGCCTTCGGAATGGTTCTGCGTGATCTGCGGGTGGCTGTACGGGGCCCGTATGCGCCGGGCCTCGACGACCGCGAGGTAGCGCGGTTGCTCGGGCTGCCGCTCGTCGGCGAAGTACCCCTCGAGAGCGGCCTGCTGGACGGGGGAGCACCTCCAGGGGGAGCTGCCCGGGGACCACTCGCACGCTTCTGCACGAGCTTCTGGGAGCGGGCACTGACCGGGGGTGAGGGCGCGTGAGCCGGGATCGGACGACACAGGCGGATACCGGTGGCGGCGCTGCGCTCCCGAGCGGGGTGTGTGCCGGTGCGGTGACGCGGTTGCCCGGCGGGGTGGGTGCCGGCGCGGTGACCTGGCTGCCGACCGTGGTGGGCACCGGAGTGGCGGCCTGGCTGCCGCCAGGGGGTGAGGCCGTATGAGTGGCGGTTGGGACTCGGCGGTGGGGGCCGACTGCGGTCTGCTGGACGGGGTACGGCAGTGGCTCGTCGAGAGCGGCTCCGAACCGACGCCCGCGCGCGTGGCCCAGGCACTGCGGGAGCGGGGCCGCGTGCTCGGAGACGCCGAAGTGCTCGGTGCGGCCGAGCGGTTGCGCTCCGAGCTGGTGGGCAGTGGGCCGCTGGAACCGTTGCTCGCCGACCCCTCGGTCACCGACGTCCTGGTGTCGGCGC
The DNA here is from genome assembly GCA_963711935.1 of uncultured Actinomycetota bacterium. Lineage (GTDB taxonomy): Bacteria > Actinomycetota > Actinomycetes > Streptomycetales > Streptomycetaceae > Streptomyces. Next base: position 100,481 of record CAVQGD010000028.1, on the reverse strand, counting down.
CCGACCGGGTGTGGAGGGACCGGGGCAGCGGGCTGGAGCTGACGGAAGTCTCCTTCCCGGACGCGGCGGCCGTACGACGCCTCGCTCAGCGCCTGGCTGCGGTGGCTGGCCGCAGACTCGACGACGCCCGGCCGTGGGTCGACGCACGTCTCCCGGACGGTACACGCCTGCACGCGGTGCTCCCGCCAGTGGCCGTGGGCTCGACCTGTCTGTCCCTCCGGGTCGTACGGCCCCGGGCATTCACCCTCGACGAACTGGTGGCGGCGGGGACGGTGCCGCCGGGCGGGGACCGGGTGCTGAAGGCCCTGATCGCCTCCCGCCTGTCGTACGTGATCAGCGGAGGCACCGGGACAGGCAAGACCACGCTACTGAGCGCGCTGTTGGGCCTGGTCGACCCGGGCGAGCGGATCGTGCTCGCCGAGGACTCGGCGGAGCTGCGGCCCGACCATCCGCACGTGGTGCGGCTGGAGGGAAGACCTGCCAATCAGGAGGGCGTGGGACTCGTCGAGCTCCAGGACCTGGTGCGGCAGGCACTGCGGATGCGGCCCGACCGACTGGTCGTCGGCGAGGTGCGGGGGTCGGAAGTCGTGAGTCTGCTGGCTGCCCTGAATACAGGCCACGAAGGTGGCAGCGGCACCTTGCATGCCAACGCGGCGGCCCAGGTGCCGGCCCGCCTGGAGGCGCTCGGCACGGCCGCCGGGCTCGACCGGGCAGCGTTGCACAGCCAGCTGGCGGCTGCACTGTCGGTGGTCCTCCATCTCGTCCGGGGCCGGGACGGGCGGCGCCGGATCGCCGAGGTGCACGTGCTGGAGCGGGATCCGTCGGGGCTGGTGGTGACGGTGCCCGCACTGCGGTGGGGCGCCGAGGCGTTCACGTACGAGCGGGGCTGGGAGGGGCTGCGGAGGCTGCTCCAGGAAGGGAGCAGAGAGCTGTGACAGGGATCGATGAGATGTCGGCGGGGATGAGCGGGGCGGCCGTGGCATGTGCCGGCGCAGCGGCCTGGTTGCTGGGCGGGCCGGGTGGCGGAGCCCGGCGGGCGCAGCTGTTGCTCGCCGGCGGTGGCGCGGTGGGGCCACCGCCCTGGGAGAGAGCGGTGCGGCGTGTCCGGGGACTGCCGACCGAGTGGTGGGCACCGGCCATCGGGGTCGTGGTCGCTGTGCTGGGGACATCCGTGCTGCCGGTGCTCGCGGGCGCGCTCGGGGTGCCGCTGCTGCGGCGGGTGCGGCGGGCCCGGGAGGCGCGGCGGGCGCGCGAGCGGCTGGACAACGCCGTGATCGCGCTCTGCGGGGCGCTCGCCGGAGAGGTGCGCGCCGGTCGGCAGCCGGGTGAGGCGCTGCTGCGGGCCGCGCGGGACTCCGGCGGGCTCGGCGAGGCCCAGGCAGTGGTGCTCGCGGCGGCGCGGTTCGGCGGGGACGTGCCGGGCGCGCTCGCGGACGCGGCACGGCAACCGGGCGCCGACGGGTTGCTGGGGCTCGCCGCGTGCTGGCGGGTGGCCGTGGACCGGGGCGCGGGCCTCGCGGCCGGGCTCGACCGGCTGGAGGGCGCCCTGCGCGCCGAGCGGGACCAACGGGCTGATCTGCGTGCGCAGTTGGCGGGCGCCCGGTCCACGGCCGTGATGCTCGCCGGGCTGCCGCTGCTCGGCCTGCTGCTGGGCACCGCACTCGGCGCCGACCCGCTGCACGTGGTGCTCCACAGCGGTGCCGGTCTGGGATGCCTGCTGGTCGGCGGAGTGCTGGAGGGCGTCGGCCTGTGGTGGGCGCTGCGGATCGTACGGGGAGCGGAGGCGGCATGAGCGCGGAGGTTGTCCACAGGCTGGGGGTGTTCGTGTGCGTGTCCCTGGGGCTGTGGTGGCTGGTCCGGTTCCTCGACACCGCCCGGCGCGAACGGAGGCTGGGCAGACGGCTGGGCGCAGTGCTGCTCCTGGAAAGCGTGCCGTCAAAGCGGCGGCTTCGAGGCATGGGATGCCGCGCGGAGGTGGCTGCCTGTCGCTGGCGTGGTGTGCGCCGGGTGGGCACTGGCGGGAGGCCTCATGGGGCTGCTGTTGGGGTTGGCAGCCGGATTCGGACTCTGGTGGTGGCGGCAGCGGCGCCGAGGCCGCGGGTCGACGGAGAAGGAGTACGACCTGTCCCAGGTGGCGGGACAACTCTCGCTCGCTGCCGATCTGTTGGCCGCCTGTATCGCTGCCGGAGCGGGCCCGGTGGTGGCCGCGCGGGCTGTCGGCGAAGCCCTGGGAGGGCCTGTGGGAGAGCGGCTGGCCCGGGGCGCGGCGGAGGCACGGCTCGGGGGTGAACCGGCTGAGGCGTGGCGGGCGTTGGCCTCGTTGCCCGGTGCCGGGCCGTTGGCGCGGCTCCTGGAGCGGGCCGACGAGTCCGGCGTGCCGGCGGCGGCCCAGGTCGCCCGGCTGGCGGTCGAGTCCCGCGCAGCCTGGGGACGCACTGCGACGGAGCGGGCGCGCCGGGCCGCCGTGATGGTCACCGCGCCGGTGGGGCTGTGCTTCCTGCCCGCGTTCATCGCGGTCGGGGTGCTGCCGGTGGTGATCGGGCTCGCCGACGGGCTGTTGGGAGGCGGTGGCGGTTGACGGGGTGACCGGAGGCGACAGCACATCGCTGGATGACAGCGCAAGTAGTGAACGGAACGGATTCTTACGGAGGTTGAGATGTACAAGGCAGTACGGGCGGTAGAGGTGCTACGAGGACGGATGCGCGCCCTGGTACGCAGGGTGCGCCAGGCACCGAGGGACGCGGGGATGGTCACCTCCGAGTACGCCGTGGGGATCATCGCCGCTGTGGCCTTTGCCGCGGTGCTCTACAAGGTGGTAACCAGCGGGCAGGTACAGACGGAGTTGCAGGACATCGTGAAGCAGGCGCTCGATGGTGGGGCGTGAGCAGCAGGCTGTGGGTTCGGCGGGTGACTGGAGGCCTCGGACTGGAGGTTCGGGGGGTGACCGGGGGCCGTTCAGGTCGGCCGTCGCGCGGAGTTGTGACCGTGGCTTCGTGACCGCCGAGGCTGCGGTTGCCCTGCCTGTGCTGGTGCTGTTCGCGATGGCGTTGGTATGGGTGCTGCTCGCCGCGTGTGCACAGATCCAGTGCGTGGACGCGGCGAGGGCGGGCGCCCGGGCGGCGGCTCGCCAGGATCCGCCGGATGCGGTTGTGGCGATGGCCCGCCGGATCGCGCCGGACGGCGCGAGGGTCACCGTGCGGCGGGAGGACGACCTCGTGCATGTGCTGGTCGTGGCGAACCCGCCGGGGCCGGACGCACTGAGCCTCGACCTGAGCCATGAGGCCGTGGCGTTGGCTGAGGAGACGGTGGGGGTGAGCAGGTGACGGGAGAAGCACACGAGCGGGCATCGGCACCGTGCGAGCGAACCTCCGGACCGCTGTCACTCGGATTACGTGGCCTGCGCCGGGCGCCGACGGCCAAGTACGGCGGATGGCGCTGGGCTTCGGTGAGCAAGTACGGCGGATCACGTGGGGCGTACGAGAGGAAATGCTGGGTGTTCGCGAGGACCTATGGCGGATCACGCTGGGCGTCGATGCGAGAGAGGAACAGATCGTCGCGCAGACCGCCGGGGCGGGAGGAAGGCGGATCGCGCTGGACAGGCCGCTGCTCGGACCGAGGGTCCGCAACCGTCTGGGCTGTGGGGGCCGTCGCCGTGCTGTGTGTCGTCTTCGGAGCCCTGCTGGCCATGGGCCAGGCGACCGTGATCCGGCACCATGCGGCCGGGGCGGCCGACCTCGCGGCGCTCGCGGCCGCCGACCACTGGGCGGAGGGTACGGACGCGGCCTGCGCCACGGCGGAGCGGGTCGCGCGGGCCCAGGGCGCCCGGCTCGTGCTGTGCGTGATCAAGGGCGACACTTCGGAGGTCACGGCGGCGTCGGGGAGAGGACCGTTCAGTGCCGAGGTCAGATCGAGAGCCGGACCGGTGGGGCCGATCACGGTGCCAAAGGCACCGGGGGCGTGAGCGCCAGGTATCCCCCTCCCCGGGCTGTGAGCGCCAGGTGCCCCCGCACCCAGGGCGTGAGCGCCAGGTGCCCCCGTCCCCGGGCTGTGAGCGCCAGGTGCCCCCGCCCCGGGGCATGAGCCCCCGCCCCTCGCACCCCGTCCCTCAACCGGCAGACGCACCTCGCAACAACTCGGTGAGCAGCCGTACGGCACCCCGTTTGTGCAGCGGATCGTTCCCGTTGCCGCACTTGGGGGACTGGATGCAGGACGGGCAGCCGACCTCGCACTCGCAGGAGGCGATGGCCTGGCGGGTGGCCGTGAGCCAGGAGCGGGCCGTGTGGAAGGCGCGCTCGGCGAAGCCCGCGCCGCCCGGATGGCCGTCGTACACGAAGACGGTCGGGAGGAGGGTGTCCGGGTGGAGGGGGATCGAGACGCCGCCGATGTCCCAGCGGTCGCAGGTCGCGAAGAGGGGCAGCATGCCGATCGACGCGTGCTCGGCGGCGTGCAGGGCGCCGCCGAGGATCTCCGGGTTGATCCGGGCCGCGTCGAGCTGGTCCTCGGTGACCGTCCACCACACGGCACGGGTGCGGAGCGTACGAGGAGGGAGGTCGAGTTTCGTCTCGCCGAGCACTTCGCCGGTGATCAGCTTTCGACGCAGGAAGGAGACGACCTGGTTGGTGACCTCGACGGAGCCGTAGCACAGGCGTCCGTCACCCCACGGGACCTCGATGTCCGTCTCCAGGACGGAGATGGAGGTCGTGTCGCGGGCGACTGTCGAATACGGCGGATTGGCCTCCTCGACCAGGGCTGCCGAGTCCTCCAGGTCCAGCGAACGCACCAGGTAGGTACGGCCCTGGTGGAGGTGGACCGCGCCCTCATGGACGGTCGTGTGGGCGGCGCCCGCGTCGACCGTGCCGAGCAGCCGCCCGGTGCCGGCCTCGACGACCTGGACTGGCCGTCCGCCCTGCCCGCGGATGTCCGTGAGGTCGGCGGCCCGTTCCCGGCGCGTCCAGTGCCAGGCCTTGGTCCGGCGGCGGAGCAGCTTCGCGGCCTCCAGCTGGGGCAGCAGGTCCTCGGCGGCGCGGGCCGAACAGCGGCAAGGTCCTCGTCCGTCAGGGGGAGTCTCGGCGGCGGCCGCGCACAGGTGCGGGGCCAGGACGTACGGGTTGTCCGGGTCGAGGACGGTCGACTCCACCGGCTGGTCGAACAGGGCCTCGGGGTGGTGGACGAGGAAGGTGTCCAGCGGGTCGTCGCGGGCGACCAGGATGGCCAGGGCGCCCTGCCCGGAGCGCCCTGCCCGGCCCGCCTGCTGCCACAGCGACGCCCGGGTGCCCGGATAGCCGGCGATGACCACGGCGTCCAGGCCGGAGACGTCGACGCCGAGCTCCAGGGCGGTGGTGGCGGCGAGGCCGAGGAGTTCGCCGGAGTGGAGGGCGCGCTCCAGGGCGCGGCGCTCCTCGGGGAGGTAGCCGCCGCGGTACGCGGCGACGCGCCGGGCCAGCGAGCGGTCCACCTCGGCGAGGCGTTCCTGGGCGATCACCGAGACCAGCTCGGCGCCGCGCCGGGAGCGTACGAAGGCGACCGAGCGCACGCCCTGGACGGCCAGATCGGTGAGGAGGTCGGCGGTCTCGGCGGTGGCGGTACGGCGGACGGGGGCGCCCTTCTCGCCGTGCAGCTCGGTGAGCGGGGGCTCCCAGAGGGCGAACACCAGTTCGCCGCGAGGGGAGGCGTCGTCCGCGACCTCCACCACCGGCAGGCCGGTGAGCCGGGACGCGGCGACCGAGGGCTCGGCGGCGGTGGCGGAGGCCAGCAGGAAGACGGGCGAGGCGCCGTAGCGGGCGCACAGGCGGCGCAGGCGGCGCAGCACCTGGGCGACGTGGGAGCCGAAGACGCCGCGGTAGGTGTGGCACTCGTCGATGACGACGTACCGCAGGGCGCGCAGGAAGGAGGACCAGCGGGGGTGGGAGGGCAGTATGCCGCGGTGCAGCATGTCGGGGTTGGTGAGGACGTAGTTGGCGTACTGGCGGACCCACTCGCGTTCCTCGACGGGGGTGTCGCCGTCGTACACGGCGGGGCGGACGGCGTTGCCCAGGGGATGTGAAATTTCCTTCACGCGATCGGCACTGGTCCGCCGCGAGGGCCTTGGTCGGGGCCAGGTACAGGGCGGTCGGCGCCGCGGCCGTTCGGGCGGCTCTCGGAGCCGTCCAGGAGGCAGGACAGGACCGGGACGAGATAGGCCAGCGACTTGCCGGAGGCGGTGCCGGTGGCGACGACCACCGATTCGCCGTCCAGGGCGTGCTCGGCGGCGCGTGCCTGGTGGGCCCAGGGATGTTCGATGCCCGCGGCCTGCACGGCCGCGATGACCTCCGAGCGGATCCGGTCGGGCCAGACGGCATGGCGGCCCTCGCGCGGGGGCAAGTGCTCCGTATGAGTGATGCGCGAAGCCCGGCCCGGCCCCGAGGCGAGCCGGTCCAGGACCGTGCCCGGTCGAGGGGCGGGAGGCGGCGTCCGTCGGGGATCGATCGGATCGGTGATTCTTGGCCATCGGCACCGAGTGTGTCACTGGCGTGACGGACAATGGTCCCAAGGCGTCGTGCACGCCTGCCGGTAAGTGATTGAATGCCATCGCGGCTGGCGAACCGTCCTGGGGGCTCCGCCGAGGTGTCCCGTGGGGACGACCGCTCGATAGCAAGGTGCTGGAGGATCCGTGGACCTGTCCCTGTCGACCCGTACCGTCGGCGATCGTACGGTCGTCGAGGTCGGTGGCGAAATCGATGTATATACCGCGCCCAAGCTGCGCGAGCAGTTGGTCGAGCTGGTGAACGACGGCAGTTTCCATCTCGTCGTCGACATGGAGGGCGTGGACTTCCTCGACTCCACCGGGCTCGGCGTGCTGGTGGGCGGCCTGAAGCGGGTACGGGCCCATGAGGGCTCGCTGCGCCTGGTCTGCAACCAGGAGCGCATTCTGAAGATCTTCCGCATCACCGGTCTCACCAAGGTGTTCCCGATCCACACCTCGGTCGACGAAGCGGTGGCGGCCACCGACTGACCGCGTTCGACCGGGCCGCAGCGCCCGTGACGGAAGAGACAACGGAAGGGGGACCGGGCCTGAGGCGGCCCGGCCCCCTGACAGCACGCCCGTAGTTCCGAGGGGGATGCATGGCCACCGTTGAACTCCGCTTCAGCGCGCTGCCCGAGCACGTCAGGACCGCCCGCCTGGTGGCGGCAGCGGTGGCGCGCAGGGCCGGAGTGGACGAGGCCGTCCTCGACGAGGTCAGGCTCGCCGTCGGCGAGGCCTGCACCCGGGCCGTCGGACTGCATCAGAGCGGCGGTATCTCGGCGCCGGTGCGGGTGCTGCTGATCGAGGAGGAGAAGCAGTTCTCCATCGAGGTCGGCGACGAGGCGCCGCATGCGGCGCCCGGCGATACGACGCCGGGCGCCGGCACGACGATGCGGACGTGGAGGCCGAGGAGGACGAGATGGGCCTCGCGGTCATCAGCGGCCTCGTCGACGACGTGGAGGTCACCGCCGGCGAGAACGGCGGCCTGATCCGGATGAGCTGGCCGACCACGCCGTCCGCCGCCACGCTGCATTGACGACCGCCTCACCGTCGTACGCCTCACACCCCTGTAGCTCTCGCAAGGGCCCTGCTCAGCAGGGCCCTTGGCTTTTTCCGGTCACCTTGTCCGGTCACCTGGCCTGATCACCTGGTCCGGTCACCGCGCGATGATTTTCCGATGAGGCGCTAGAATCCGTGAAGGAATTCACGATCAATCAGCGCGATCATTTGATCAAGGTCAATGGTTTTGAGGCATTACTGCTTTCGGGTTCCATGCTTCCCCGGAGAGCATTTGCTGCACGGCAAGGGAAGGCCAATTCCGTTTACCGCGCACTGTTTTGATCAGGTTCCGATCCCTAGAATCCGTCCACATCTTGAGCTCAGCCCAAGCGTCAAGGAGGACGAATGGCGGGGCTTTCTACCCCTCAACAGTCTGATCATCCCACAACCTTCGCAGCCGCGGTGCTGACCGACGACAACCGGCTCATCGTGGTGGTCATCGGGTCGTCGCACTGGCCGCGCTCGTGGTCGCCGGGGTCCTGGTGCGCCAGGTGCTCGCGGCCGGCGAGGGCACCGACAGCATGAAGAAGATCGCGGCGGCGGTCCAGGAAGGCGCCAACGCCTATCTGGCCCGGCAGTTGCGCACGCTCGGCGTATTCGCCGTCGTGGTGTTCTTCCTGCTCCTGCTGCTGCCCGCGGACGACTGGAATCAGCGCGCCGGACGGTCGGTGTTCTTCCTGATCGGCGCCGCGTTCTCGGCGACCACCGGTTATATCGGCATGTGGCTCGCAGTACGCAGCAATGTGCGCGTCGCCGCCGCGGCGCGGGAGGCGACGCCGGCGGAAGGAGAGCCGGAAAAGGATCTCACCGCCGTCTCGCACAAAGCCATGAAGATCGCTTTCCGTACGGGCGGCGTCGTCGGCATGTTCACGGTGGGGCTCGGTCTGCTGGGCGCCTCCTGTGTGGTGCTGGTGTACGCGGCCGACGCGCCGAAGGTCCTGGAGGGCTTCGGTCTCGGCGCCGCGCTGATCGCGATGTTCATGCGCGTCGGCGGCGGCATCTTCACCAAGGCCGCCGACGTCGGCGCCGACCTGGTCGGCAAGGTCGAGCAGGGCATTCCGGAGGACGACCCGCGCAATGCCGCGACCATCGCCGACAACGTGGGCGACAACGTCGGCGACTGCGCGGGCATGGCGGCCGACCTCTTCGAGTCGTACGCCGTCACGCTGGTCGCCGCGCTGATCCTCGGCAAGGCGGCCTTCGGTGACTTCGGGCTCGCCTTCCCGCTGATCGTGCCCGCGATCGGCGTGCATCACCGCGATGATCGGCATCTTCGCGGTGGCTCCGCGGCGCGCCGACCGCAGCGGGATGAGCGCCATCAACCGCGGCTTCTTCATCTCCGCGGTGATCTCGCTGGCGCTGGTCGCCATCGCCGTCTTCGTCTACCTGCCGTCCTCGTACGCCGACCTGGACGGCGTCACGGACGCGGCGATCGTCGACAAGGACGGCGACCCGCGGATCCTCGCGCTCCTCGCGGTGGCGATCGGCATCGTGCTGGCCGCGCTGATCCAGCAGCTGACCGGCTACTTCACCGAGACCACCCGACGCCCGTCCGGGACATCGGCAAGACCTCGCTCACCGGCCCGGCCACCGTCGTCCTCGCCGGTATCTCCATCGGTCTCGAATCGGCCGTCTACACCGCGCTGTTGATCGGCCTCGGCGTGTACGGGGCGTTCCTGCTCGGCGGTACGTCGATCATGCTCGCGCTGTTCGCGGTGGCGCTGGCCGGCACCGGTCTGCTCACCACGGTCGGCGTCATCGTCGCCATGGACACCTTCGGTCCGGTCTCCGACAACGCGCAGGGCATCGCCGAGATGTCCGGTGACGTCGAGGGCGCGGGCGCGCAGGTGCTCACCGACCTGGACGCCGTGGGCAACACCACCAAGGCCATCACCAAGGGCATCGCCATCGCCACGGCCGTGCTCGCGGCCGCGGCGCTCTTCGGGTCGTACCGCGACGCGATCATCACGGCGGCGCGCGACGTGGGCGAGACAGGTCTCCGGCGCGGGCGCGCCGATGAACCTGATGATGGACATCTCGCAGCCCAACAACCTCGTCGGCCTCATCGCGGGCGCCGCGGTCGTCTTCCTCTTCTCGGGGCTGGCGATCAACGCGGTCTCGCGGTCGGCCGGTGCGGTGGTCTACGAGGTGCGGCGGCAGTTCCGCGAGAACCCCGGGATCATGGACTACAGCGAGAAGCCGGAGTACGGCAACGTCGTCGACATCTGCACCAAGGACGCGCTGCGCGAGCTGGCCACACCAGGTCTGCTCGCCGTCATGGCGCCCATCGCGATCGGGTTCACGCTCGGCGTCGGCGCGCTCGGCGCGTTCCTCGCGGGCGCGATCGGCACGGGCACGCTGATGGCGGTGTTCCTCGCCAACTCCGGCGGCGCCTGGGACAACGCGAAGAAGCTCGTCGAGGACGGCCACCACGGCGGCAAGGGCAGCGAGGCCCACGCGGCGACCGTTATCGGCGACACGGTCGGCGACCCGTTCAAGGACACCGCGGGACCCGCCATCAACCCCCTGCTGAAGGTGATGAACCTGGTGGCGCTGCTCATCGCGCCCGCGGTCGTCAAGTTCAGCTACGGCGAGGACAAGAGCGTCGGCGTGCGTGTGCTCATCGCGGTGCTCTCGATCGCCGTGATCGTCGGGGCGGTGTACGTGTCCAAGCGGCGCGGCATCGCCGTAGGTGACGAAGGCAACTCCGAGCAGGTGGCCAAGCCGGTGGATCCCGCGGTGGTTTCGTAGGCGGTCTTGCCAAAGCGCCTGCGTCAAGGGGCGGGCGGACGGCGCGTGTTGACGTGCCGTCCGCCCGCCCCGCGTCTGTGCGCGCTCTGTTCGTGAGCCTTCTCTCGCCTGGCGCAAAGGGTCGTAATCAGTGTCATAGAGGTCGTGCGGCTTCTGGCGGTCGGTCCTACTGGCGTGTATGTTCCGGGGCCGAGAGCCATGGAAGGGACCAATCCGGTGAACAAGAAGCTCGCGGCCGCACTGTCCGGCGGTGCGGTACTGGTACTGGCGCTGTCGGGATGCGGCAGCGACGACAACAGCGAAAAGCTGAACTCCTGGGCCAAGCAGGTCTGTGACGCTGTACAGCCGCAGACCAAGAAGATCGCGGCAGCCAACGCCGCGATCCAGAAGGAGACCTCGGACGACAGCGCACCGGAGGACGTCCAGAAGGCGGACTCCCAGGCCTTCCAGGACATCTCCGACGCCTACAAGGCGATGGCGACCGCCGTGCGGAAGGCCGGGCCGCCGGATGTCGAGGACGGCGAGAAGAAACAGCAGAACGCGGTCAAGGAGCTCAACGACCTCTCCGCGGCCTATGCCGAGCTGAAGCAGAAGTCGGACGCCCTCGACACCAAGGACCAGGCGAAGTTCGCCGATGGCCTCAAGGACGTCGCCACGGAGCTGAAGAAGCTGAGCAAGAGTGGCAGCAACGCGCTCGCCAAGCTCGAGGAGGGGGACGTGGGGCAGGCGATGGCCAAGCAGGCGAGCTGCAAGAGCCCGTCGGCCTCGACCGGGGCGACCAAGACGACCAAGAGCTGACGTCCGTGGGGCAGGTCGTTCTCGGGAGGGCGGTCGTTGTCCAGGGAGGCCGATCTCTGTCCCCAGGGAGGGCGATCGTTCGTCAACCTAACGAGGGTCCGGTACGCGCGCGTATGCCGGACCCTTTCCGTGCGCCGTGCGCCGTCCACGCGCCGTCCACCGGCGTACGTGCCCTGTCGGCGGAAGCAGCCACAATGGGAGCGTGAGCAACTCCAGCCTGTCGCCCCTGCCCTCCTCGCTTCCCTCCACCGACCGCCCCGACGTCGCCGCACGGCTCCGGGACGCCCTGCTCGCGGCCTCCTTCACCGCCGACGGACTGCTCGACCTGCTCGGCGCGTCCGCGTACGCGGCGCTGGCACGCAGCGAGACCGTGCCCGCGCTCCGGGCGACCCGCGGAGACACGCCGCTGGAGACGCTCGTCCGGCTGTTCCTGTTGCAGCAGCCCGTGCCTCACGCGCGCGTGGCGGGCGTGCTGCCGGTCGACGCGTGCCTGGAGGCCGGCTGGCTGGTGCACGCGGCGAGGACGCCGGGGAGGCCGAGGTCCGTCGGCCACCGTCGACGTGCGGCCGTACGGCGGGCCCGGCGGCGAGGACTGGTTCATCGTGTCCGACCTGGGCTGCGCGGTCGGCGGGGCCGGCGGCGATCGGCAGCCGTGCGGAAGGTGTCGTACTCGGCGTCGGCGGGGCGTCCACCACGCTCGCCGGGATCACCGTACGGACGCCTGTCGCCTCCGCGCTCGACCTCGGCACCGGCTCCGGCATCCAGGCGCTGCACGCCGCGCGGCACGCCACGCGGGTGACCGCGACCGACGTCAACCCGCGCGCGCTGCACATCACCGCGCTCACGCTCGCGCTCTCCGGCGCCCCGGCGGCCGACCTGCGCGAGGGCTCCCTCTTCGAGCCGGTCGCGCGAGGACGAGACGTACGACCTGATCGTGTCCAACCCGCCGTTCGTGATCTCTCCCGGCGCCCGGCTCACCTACCGCGACGGCGGCATGGGCGGCGACGACCTGTGCCGCACGCTCGTCCAGCAGGCGGGGGAGCGGCTGAACGAGGGCGGGTTCGCGCAGTTCCTCGCCAACTGGCAGCACGTGGAGGGCGAGGACTGGCAGGACCGGCTGCGCTCCTGGGTGCCGCGCGGGTGCGACGCCTGGATCGTGCAGCGCGAGGTGCAGGACGTCACGCAGTACGCCGAGCTGTGGCTGCGGGACGCGGGCGACCACCGCGCGCGACCCGGCCGAGTACGCAGGCGCGGTACGACGCGTGGCTCGACGAGTTCGAGGCGCGCAAGGTGAAGGCCGTCGGCTTCGGCTGGATCACCCTGCGCAAGCACGGGCGCCGACGCGCCCGTCGATCACGGTCGAGGAGTGGCCGCATCCGGTCGAGCAGCCGCTCGGCGACACGGTGCGCGCGCACTTCGACCGCGTCAGGACTACCTGCGCGCGCACGACGACGCGGCCCTGCTCGCCGCGCACTTCAGGCTCGCCGACGAGGTCGTGCAGGAGCAGGTCGGGCTGCCCGGCGCCGAGGACCCCGAGCACGTGGTGCTGCGGCAGAACCGCGGGATGCGCCGGGCCACCAAGGTGGACACGGTCGGCGCGGGCTTCGCCGGGGTGTGCGACGGCACGCTCAGCGCGGGCCGGATCCTGGACGCCATCGCCCAGCTGGTCGGCGAGGACCCGGTGTTGCTGCGCGACCGGACGCCCGGCGCAGATCCGGCTGCTGGTGGAGCAGGGGTTCCTCGAACCGGCCGGGTGGACAGCGGCTCCGTGAGGGGCCGGTCCGCCCGCCGCACGGCCCCGGTGGCCGGATGCCCGGCGTCGGCGCGCTGCCCGCGGTATCACCGCCGTTCGTACCCGGCGTATACCGCGGTGCCAGCGTCCGCGCCATGCATCGCGGCATGGAGAGCGGACCGGCGATCTTCGCCGGCGGTGTTCCGGCGCTGTTCGGAGCGGGGCTGGTGCACGTGGACCCGGTGCGGCCGCCGTGCGACCTGAGCCGGTGGCGCAGGGTGATCCCGACAGCGCGGTGTCGCGTCGTGCACTCCTGTCACGGCGCGATGTCGCTACGGACTCGGCGAGCGGATTGACGGCTGAGCCTCGGTCGCTCCGGGGACCCGGGTCCAGTCATCGAGGCGGCAGGAATGGACGGTTGTCGGGTTACCGTTCGAGTGGCCGTTGCGGGCTTTTCCCGTTTGACACGGGGGCGGGATGTACCGTCACACTCCGCAGCGTCAGCACGTGACCCTCCCGTACCCCGTGGAATCAGCCGTGGGGTGCCCCCAGCGTCGACCGGAGAGAAGAGCGAAGTTGTCCCCGACCAGCGAGACCGCAAAGGGCGGCCGCCGACTCGTCATCGTCGAGTCGCCTGCCAAGGCGAAGACGATCAAGGGCTATCTCGGCCCCGGCTACGTCGTCGAGGCGAGCGTCGGGCACATCCGCGACCTTCCGAACGGCGCCGCCGAGGTGCCCGAGCAAGTACAACGGCGAGGTGCGCCGCCTCGGCGTGGACGTCGAGCACGACTTCCAGCCGCATCTACGTGGTCAACGCCGACAAGAAGGCCCAGGTCAAGAAGCTCAAGGAGCTGCTGCAGGACTCCGACGAGCTCTTCCTCGCCACCGATGAGGACCGCGAGGGCGAGGCCATCGCCTGGCACCTCCAGGAAGTGCTCAAGCCCAAGGTCCCGGTCCAGCCGGATGGTCTTCCACGAGATCACCAAGGACGCGATCCAGGACGCCGTCGCCAACCCGCGCGAGCTCAACCAGCAGCTGGTCGACGCCCAGGAGACCCGCCGCATCCTCGACCGCCTCTACGGCTACGAGGTCTCGCCGGTCCTGTGGAAGAAGGTCATGCCGCGGCTGTCGGCGGGCCGCGTCCAGTCCGTCGCGACCCGGCTCGTCGTCGAGCGGGAGCGCGAGCGCATCGCGTTCCGCTCCGCCGAGTACTGGGACCTGACCGGCACCTTCGCCACCGGCCGCGCCGGGGACGCCGTCCGACCCGTCGCACGCTGGTCGCCCGCCTGAACGCCGTCGACGGCAGGCGCGTCGCCCAGGGCCGCGACTTCGGCTCGCACGGGCAGCTCAAGAGCGCGCACAGGCGCTGCACCTGGACGAGGCGAACGCCCGCGCGCTGGCCGCCGCCCTGGCGGACACCGCGTTCGCCGTCCGCTCGGTCGAGTCCAAGCCGTACCGCCGCTCGCCGTACGCCCCGTTCCGTACGACGACGCTCCAGCAGGAGGCCAGCCGCAAGCTCGGCTTCGGCGCGAAGGCGACCATGCAGGTCGCGCAGAAGCTGTACGAGAACGGCTTCATCACCTACATGCGTACGGACTCCACGACGCTGTCCGACACCGCGATCGCCGCCGCCCGCGCCCAGGTCACGCAGCTGTACGGCGCCGACTACCTGCCGGACAAGCCGCGCGTCGTACGCCGGGCAAGGTCAAGAACGCGCAGGAGGCGCACGAGGCGATCCGCCCCTCGGGTGATCGCTTCCGCACGCCCGCCGAGACGGGCCTGACCGGCGACCAGTTCAGGCTCTACGAGCTGATCTGGAAGCGGACCGTCGCCTCCCAGATGAAGGACGCGACCGGGACACTCGGTCACCGTGAAGATCGGCGGCACGGCGCGCCGACGGCCGGGACGCCGAGTTCAGCGCGTCCGGCAAGACATCACCTTCCACGGCTTCCTGAAGGCGTACGTCGAGGGCGCCGACGACCCGAACGCCGAGCTCGACGACCGCGAGCGCCGGCTGCCGCAGGTCGCCGAGGGCGACGCGCTCACCGCCGAGGAGATCACCGCCGACGGCCACGCCACCAAGCCCCCGGCCCGCTACACCGAGGCCACGCTGGTCAAGGAGCTGGAAGAGCGCGAGATCGGCCGCCCGTCGACGTACGCGTCGATCATCGGCACCATCCTCGACCGCGGCTACGTCTTCAAGAAGGGCACGGCGCTGGTGCCGTCCTTCCTGTCCTTCGCCGTGGTCAACCTGCTGGAGAAGCACTTCGGCCGGCTCGTCGACTACGACTTCACCGCCAAGATGGAGGACGACCTCGACCGCATCGCGCGCGGCGAGGCGCAGGCCGTGCCGTGGCTGCGGCGCTTCTACTTCGGCGACGGCGCGAACGGCGAGCGGCAGCGCCGCCGACGCCGGCAACGGCGACGGCGACCACCTGGGCGGCCTGAAGGAGCTGGTCACCGACCTGGGCGCGATCGACGCCCGGGAGGTCTCGTCCTTCCCGGTCGGCGACGGCATCGTGCTGCGCGTCGGCCGCTACGGCCCGTACGTCGAGCGCGGCGAGAAGGACGCCGAGGACCACCAGCGCGCCGACGTCCCGGACGACCTGGCGCCGGACGAGCTGACCGTCGAGCTACGCGGAGGAGCTGCTCGCCAAGCCGAGCGGCGACTTCGAGCTGGGCACCGACCCGGAGACCGGCCACCAGATCGTCGCCAAGGACGGCCGCTACGGCCCGTACGTCACCGAGGTGCTCCCCGAGGGCACCCCGAAGACCGGCAAGAACGCCGTCAAGCCGCGTACGGCCTCGCTGTTCAAGTCGATGTCGCTGGACACGGTGACGCTGGAGGACGCGCTGAAGCTGATGTCGCTGCCGCGCGTCGTCGGCACCGACGCCGAGGGCGAGGAGATCACCGCGCAGAACGGCCGCTACGGCCCGTACCTGAAGAAGGGCACGGACTCGCGCTCGCTGCGAGACCGAGGAGCAGCTCTTCACGATCACGCTCGACGAGGCGCTGGCGATCTACGCCCAGCCCAAGCAGCGCGGGCGGGCCGCCGCCAAGCCGCCGCTGAAGGAGCTGGGCGACGGACCCGGTCAGCGAGCAAGCCGGTGGTCGTCAAGGACGGCCGCTTCGGGCCGTACGTCACCGACGGCGAGACCAACGCGACGCTGCGGCCGGACGACAGCGTCGAGACGATCACGCCGGAGCGCGGCTTCGAGCTGCTCGCCGAGAAGCGGGCGAAGGGGCCCGCCAAGAAGACGGCGAAGAAGGCGCCGCGAAGAAGGCGCCGGCGAAGAAGACGGCCGCCAAGAAGGCCGCCGGCGAAGAAGACCGCCGCGGAAGAAGACGGCGGCCAAGAAGACGGCCGGCAAGAAAACGACGACTCGAAGACAGCGGCCAAGAAGGCTCCCGGCCAAGAAGGCGACCGCAGTGCGGCGGCCAAGAAGGCGCGCGGCGTCGGAGGGCTGAGTGCCGGTCGGCCGGCGCCCGGGTGAGCGCCGCGCGGGCGCGGATCGCCTCGGACCGGACGGGCGTGGCATCTCGGACGCTGGGGATCCTGCACTCAGCGTTCCGCGGAAGGCCGTCCCGGCCAGCACGCGCGTCGGGTGTGCGTCTGCGTCGGAGGGCGGCTTTCCGGCGTGTCAGTGGCTGCCGATAGGCTGACAGCATGACGCGAGCCGAGCAGCCAACGGCCCACAACCCGGCACCCCGACGACGCCCTGGCCGCGGACTCCCGCGAGCGCGCCGTCCGCGCCCTGCTGCGCGGGCCGCAGCTGCAGGCGGCTGTGGAGCGCGCAGCTCGTCGGATGGCATCGGCGATGCCCTCGCCCTGCTGGTCCTGGTGCTTCTCGCCCTCCAGGCAGCCGTCGCCGAGGGGGCGTTCGGCGGCGGCTACCGCGGGGTCGCCCTCGCCGTCGCCGCCGTCTTCGGGGCGCGCGTTCTGGCCACGCTGCTCTTCGGCGCCGTCCTCCTCGGCCCGCTCACCTCGCTCACCTCCCAGGAGGGGCCGCTCGACCGCCGCTGGACCATGGTCGGCGCGGACGGGCTGCGCGCCGCGCTGCTGATCATCGCGCCCCTGTGGATCGACTGGACGCCGGAGAACGCGCTCGCGATCCTCCTGGTCACCGCCTTCGTGACCGGTGTCGCCGAGCGCTTCTGGACGGTGTGCCGCGGAGAGCGCGGCGCCCGCGCTGCTGCCCGCGCCCCCGCTGGAGGGCGCGACGGTGCGCCCGCTGCCGGACCACATGGACGCGCTGCGGCGCCTGTCGCTGCGTACGGGCTTCGTGGCGGTTCCCCTCGCGGCGGCCGCCCTCGTCGTGGCCATCGCTGCTCAACAACCTGCTGGGCGCCGGGATCGACTGGTTCGGCCAGCACCAGGCGGCTCTCGCGTCGTACGTCGCGGCCGGGCTGTTCGCCGCGTCCCTCTCGGTCGCTGTACTTCCTCGAACTGCCCGACACACGCACCCCGCGCGCGCGGTCGCCGCTCGAGGGCCTGCGCCGCCCCAAGGCGGGCACGGGCGTCGACAAGGGTCGTACCGGCGCGATCCCGCTGCTCGTGCTGGCCTGCGCGGCCGTCGCCGAGCGCCATCGCCGTCGGCGGTCGCCGTCGCCGTGCTGCACGCCAAGGACCTGGGCGGCGGGCCCGGTCATGTACGGGCTGCTGGTCGCCGCGCTGACCGGCGGCGTGGTCATGGGCATCCGCAGGGCGCCGTCGATGCTGCCCGCGCTGTCGCGGCGCCGGCTGCTCGCCCTGGCGATCGCCCTCACCGGGATCGCGCTGCTCGTCGCCGGGCTCGTGCCGGACGTCACCACGCGTGCTGCTGATCGTCGGCGCTCGCGGGCGTCGGCGCGGGCGTCGCCGCGAACACCGGGCACACGCTGCTCGACCAGGAGACCGAGGACGCCCGGCGCGCGCGCATGACCGAGCACCTGCATGCGGTCGTACGGGTCTTTGTGGCGCTCGGCGCCCTGATCGCCCCAGTGGTGGCCGGCGCTGATCGGGCCGCACCGGCTGGAAAACGGCAAGTTCGTGTTCGCGCACGGCGGCGCGGCGTTCACGCTGATGCTGGTCGGCGCGCTGCTGCTGCCGGTGGCCGCGCTGGTGCTCGCCAAGGTCGGACGACCGGTCCGGGCGTGCCGCTGCGGCACGACCTGCGGGACGCGCTGCGGGGCGGAGACGACCCAGAGGCGGCGCCCGCGGCCTCTGGTTTCTTCATCGCCCTGGAGGGCGGCGACGGGGCCGGCAAGTCCACGCAGGCCGAGGCGCTCGCGGAGTGGATCCGGGGCAAGGGCCACGAGGTCGTGCGTGACACGCGAGCCGGGGGCCACGCCGGTCGGCAAGCGGCTGCGGTCGATCCTGCTGGACGTGTCGTCGGCCGGCCTGTCGCACCGCGTCGGAGGCGCTGCTGTACGCCGCCGACCGCGCCGAGCACGTGGACACCGTCGTACGGCCCGCGCTGGAGCGCGGCGCCATCGTCATCTCGGACCGCTACATCGACTCGTCCGTGGCGTACCAGGGCGCCGGCCGGGACCTGTCGCCCACCGAGATCGCCCGGATCTCGCGCTGGGCGACGGACGGACTGGTGCCGCATCTGACGGTGCTGCTGGACGTGTCGCCGGAGACCGCGCGGGAGCGGTTCACCGAGGCGCCGGACCGGCTGGAGTCGGAGCCCGCCGAGTTCCACGCGCGCGTGCGGTCCGGTTTCCTGACGCTGGCCGCGCCGACCCGGGGCGCTACCTGGTCGTCGACGCGGGCCAGGAGCCCGAGGCGGTCACCACCGTCGTCCGGCACCGGCTCGACCAGGATGCTGCCGCTCTCCGAGGCCGAGGTGAAGGCCCAGGAGGAGGCCCGTCGCAAGGCGCGAGGAGGAAGCGCGGCGGAAGGCCGAGGAGGAGGCCGCGCGCAAGGCCGAGGAGGAGCGCCGGGAGCGCGAGCGGCAGGAGCAGCTCGCGCGGTTGCGCGCCGAGGAGGAGGAGCGCAAGCGGCGCGAGCTGGAGGAGGCCCAGCGGCGCGAGGCCGAGCGGCAGGCGGAGGAGGCCCGGCAGCGGGCCGAGGAAGCACGTCGGCGCGCCGAGGAGGAGCGCACCCGGCTCCTGGCGGAGGAGAGGGCACGGGCCGAGGAGGAAGCGCGCCGCAAGGCCGAGGAGGACCGTCGCCGCCGGCAGGCCGAGGAAGAGGCGCGGCTGCGGGCCGAGGCCGAGGAGCGGCGCCTGGAGAAGCAGCGCAAGGCCGAGGAAGCGTTGCTGCGGGCCGAGAAGGCGCGGCGGGTGGCGGCGGAGGCTGCGGCCGCCGCTTCGGCCGCTGCGGCGTCCAGGGCGGGGGCTGGGGCTGGGGCTGGGACTGCTGGAGGCTCGGGGACTGCTGGCGACGTTGCGGCTCCTGAGGCCGGTGCGTCGGGGCAGCGGGCCGTTGAGGGGGCGTCCGGAATACCCTCCTTCTCGTCGCCCGTCTCGCCGTCGCCTTCGCCGTCGTCCTCGTTGTCCGTGCCGGACAACGAGGTGACTGTCCCCACACCGATGGTGCCGCTGCCGAACGCGTCGGGCAGACCAGTGGACGAGACGACCGTGCTGCGGCCGGTGCGGCTCGATGGTCCCGACTCGGAGACGACCGCCCAGCTGCCGCAGCCGCCGGTGCCTCCGGGCGCCGGGGACGAGACGACGGTGCTGCGGAAACCACCGGTTCCGGACGGGACGGCCGAAGAGACGGCGGTGCTCTTTCCCGTGACTTCAGGGGTGCCTGACGAGACTGCGGTGCTGCCTCCAGTGGCGCCGAGGGCGGCCGAGGAGACGGCCGTACCTCCTCCCGTACGGGAGGAGGGTGCCGTTTCCGCGAGCGGTGTGCGTGACGCGAGCGGTGTGCGTGACGCGAGCGGTGTGCGTGACGCGGGCGCAGGGACGGCGGGGAACTCGGGTGCCCCGGCGGACCGCGTGCCACCTGGCTTCTTCCGGGACGAGCCGTCGGCGCCCGATGGCCCGAACGACCGCACGCGCGAGTTGCCCCAGGTGGATGCCGAGGGCGCCCCGCGCCGCCGTGTCCGCTCCGACTGGGCGGAGGAGACCCCGCTGGACGACCTGCCGACCCTGGCGGACGAGTTGCTGGGACCCCGTGAGGAGTATGAGGACGGCAGCCGGGACGACGGACACGGCGGGGGCGCCGGGGACCAGGGGCGGGGTCGAGGCGGACGGCGCCGTTGACGGTGCCGAGACCCGCCGGACCAGGGCAGGGCCAGTGCCCGACCAGGGCAGGATCAGTGCCCGACCAGGGAAGGATCAGCGCTCCGCCAGTCGCCGGGCCCGACTGTCAGTGGCCTCGCGCACAATGGGTTGCGACAAGGCAGAGTGTGACGGAAGGGGCGGTGCCGCATGCCTGTGTGGGACGACCTGGTGGGGCAGGAGAGGTTGAGCGCGCAGCTCGAGGCCGCTGCCCGGGACGCCGACGCGACCGTCACTGCGGCCACTGGCGGCCACTGCGGACGCCCCGCTGCCCGGGGCTTCGAAGATGACCCACGCCTGGCTGTTCACGGGCCCGCCCGGCGCCGGACGTACCACCGCCGCCCGGGCCTTCGCGGCGGCCCTCCAGTGCGTCAGCCCGGACCGCGCTCTCGGCGGAAGCCCCGGCTGCGGATTCTGCGACGGCTGCCATACGGCGCTCGTGGGCACCCACGCCGACGTCACCACGGTCGCCGCCGTGGGCTCGCAGATTCTGGTCGACGACATGCGGGACATGGTCCGCAAGTCGTTCACCGCGCCGGCGAACGGCCGCTGGCAGGTCATCCTCGTCGAGGACGCCGAGCGGCTGAACGAGAAATCGGCCAACGCCGTCCTGAAGGCAGTGGAGGAGCCCGCTCCCCGCACGGTCTGGCTGCTGTGCGCCCCCTCGCTCGAGGATGTCCTCCCCACGATCCGCTCCCGTTGCCGTCACCTGAGTCTGCTCCCGCCTTCGGTGGACGCGGTCGCCGACATGCTCGTACGGCGTGAGGGCATCGAGCCCGAGGTGGCCGCCGCCGCGGCCCGCGCCACCCAGGGGCACATCGACCGGGCCCGCCGCCTGGCGACCGATCCGCGCGCGCGGGAGCGGCGGGCCGCCGTGCTCAGGCTGCCGCTGCGCGTCGAGGACGATCGGCGGCTGCCTCAAAGCGGCGCAGGAGCTGGTCGACGCCGCCACGGAGGAGTCCAAGCAGCTCGCCGAGGAGCTCGACACCAAGGAGACCGAGGAGCTGAAGACGGCGCTCGGCGCGGCCCAGGGCGGGCGGCTGCCGCGCGGCACGGCGGGCGTCGATCAAGGAGCTGGAGGACAAGCAGAAGCGCCGCCGGACGCGCACCCAGCGGGACAGCCTCGACCTGGCCCTGACCGACCTCACCGGCTTCTACCGCGACGTCCTGGCCCTCCAGCTGGGCTCCCGCGTCGCCCTCGCCAACCTCGAGGCCCAGGACACGCTGGAGCGCCTCGCCCGTGGCACCACACCGGAGCCCACGCTGCGCCGCATCGACGCGATCGCCGCCTGCCGCGACGCTCTCGACCGCAATGTGGCCCCGCTGCTGGCGGTGGAGGCGATGACGATGGCGCTGCGGGCGGGCTGAGAGCGTGGCGGCGCCGAGTGACGCCGGGTGACGCCGGGCGGTCGCGTGAGTGACGCCGGTTGAGGCCGGTCACTCGTACGAGCCACGCGCGTCGCAGATAGTGACCATTCTGACGTGCGGGGTTACGCTCGCGGAATGCACACCAGGCGCCCCCTCAGCCCCCCCACCGACGGCACGCGCACCCACAGCCGTACCCGCGGTCGCGCACAGAGGCGTATCCACCGTCTGAGCCACCCCCTCCTCCGTACGACCGCCACAGTGCTCGCCACTGCCGTGGCGCTCCTCATCTCGGCCTGTTCGCCGGGCGGTTCGACTTCGGCGTCCGCGGCATCGGCGATGTCGGCGGCGGACACGACGAAACCGGAGGCGGCGGTTCTGAAGGCGCTGCCCGGCTCGCCGTCCCCGGCGCTGTCCCCGTACTACGGGCAGAAGCTGACCTGGCGCGGCTGCGGCGGCCCGGGCTTCCAGTGCGCCACGATGAAGGCGCCGCTCGACTACGCGAAGCCGTCCGAGGGTGACATCAGGCTGGCGGTCACCCGCAAGAAGGCCACGGGACCCGGCAAGCGCCTCGGCTCGCTGCTGGTCAACCCGGGCGGCCCGGGCGGCTCGGCGGTCGGCTACCTGCAGGCGTACGCGGGCGTCGGCTACCCGGCGGCGGTCCGCGCCCGCTACGACATGGTGGCCGTCGACCCGCGCGGCGTTGCCCGCAGCGAGCCGGTCGAATGCCTCACCGGGCGCCGGATGGACGCGTACACGCAGACGGACCTCACCCCCGACGACCCGCGGGAGGCCGACTGAACTGGTCGACGCCTTCAAGGAGTTCGCGGAGGGCTGCGCGGCAGCGCTCCGGCGGCTGCTGCGCCACGTCTCCACGGTCGAGGCGGCCCGCGACATGGACATCCTGCGCGCGGTGCTGGGCGACGAGAAGCTGACGTACGTGGGCGCCTCGTACGGCACGTTCCTCGGCGCGACGTACGCGGGGCTGTTCCCCGAGCGTGTCGGCCGGCTGGTCCTGGACGGCGCGATGGACCCGTCCCTGCCCTGCCCGCAGGATGAACCGAGGACCAGACGGCGGGCTTCGAGACGGCGTTCCGGTCGTTCGCCAAGGACTGCGTGCGGCAGCCGGACTGCCCGCTGGGCGGCCGCGGCGCGACCACCGACGCAGGTCGCCAGGAACCTGAAGAGCCTTCTTCAGCCGACTCGACGCGGAGCCCCTTCCGACCGGCGACCCGGACGGCCGCGAGCTCGGCGAGTCCCTGGCCACCACCGGCGTGATCGCGGCGATGTACGACGAGAGCGCCTGGCCCCAGCTGCGCGAGGCCCTCACCGCGGCCATCGAGGACAAGCGACGGCGCCGGCCTGCTCGCCCTCTCCGACAGCTACTACGAGCGCGGACACGGACGGCGACTACACGAACCTGATGTTCGCCAACGCTGCCGTGAACTGCCTCGACCTCCCGCCGGCCTTCTCCGACCCCGACGCAGGTCGAGCAGGCGCTCCCCGCCTTCGAGAAGGCCTCCCCGGTCTTCGGCCGCGGCCTCGCCTGGGCCTCCCTGAACTGCGCGTACTGGCCGGTGGAGCCCACGGGCGCCCCGCACCGCATCGAGGCGAAGGGCGCCGCCCCGATCGTGGTGGTCGGCACCACCCGCGACCCGGCGACCCCGTACCGCTGGGCCCAGCGCCCTGGCCGCCCAGCTGTCCTCGGCCACGGCTCCTCACCTACGAGGGCGACGGCCACACGGCGTACGGCCGCGGCAGCGCCTGCATCGACCGCGCGATCAACACCTACCTCCTCCGCGGCACCCCGCCGACCCAGGGAAAGCGCTGCTCACAGCAGTGATCACAGCTGCTGATCAGCGCAGCCTTGATCACAGACCGTTCCGGGGTGCTCCGGGACTTGGCACGGAGCACCCCGGAAACTGTGTAGACTTACCGACGCTGCTGATCGCACCATGGTGCGGGCAGCATGCCGCCTTAGCTCAGATGGCCAGAGCAACGCACTCGTAATGCGTAGGTCTCGGGTTCGAATCCCGAAGGCGGCTCCGGCAAAGGCCAGGTCACATAGCCCGTGACCTGGCCTTTTGTGTTGCTCGGGGCATGACGCGTCACACGGCCGGGGTGCCGCGAGATGGCTTGCGTGAGCGATGCGTGAGCGGAGCGGTCCGGTGCCCTACTTCTTGGGCTTCTTCCGCTTGCCCTTCTTCTTGGCCCTGGCCTCGGCTTTCGCCTTGTCCTTGGCCTTCTTGGCGGCCTTACGGGCGGCCTCCTCCGCCTCGGTCTTGCGCTGAAGCGGGACCAGCTTGGCGGTGGCCTCGGCCGCGTTCTTGCCGACCTGCGGCAGGACGCTCTGGTAAATGTCCCGCCTAATGCGGGTGTCGCTGTGCCCGAGTGTGTCCGACACGATCTTCACGTCGATGCCGGCGGCGAGCATGAGCGTGGCCGCTCCGTGCCGGAGGTCGTGCAGCCGGATCGGCGGGAGCCCGGAGGCGGCGACGAGGCGCTCGAAGAGGTCGGTCAGCTTCCCGGGATGGAGCCAGGAGCCGTCTTCTTGGGTGAAGAGCATGCCGGTCTCGACCCAGGCTGATCCCCACTCCTCGCGGTCCGCGTCCTGCTGTTCGCGGTGCCGCTTCAGGACGTTGACGGTGTCGTCGTCGAGGGCGACCACGCGGAAGCCGCTGTCCGTCTTGGGCTCGGAGGTCTCGACCTCCCACCCGTCCTGGACGAGCTGGGCGGAGATGGTCAGGGAGTGGTCATCGAGGTTGGTCTCCGACCAGGGCTGCGCGCATGCCTCGCCCCGCCGCAGGCCGCGGAAGGCGATCAGGTGCCACATCGCGTACAGCCGGTCCTCCGCGAGGAAGTCGAGGAACGCGCCAGTCTGTTCGGGCGTCCAGACCATGACGGGGGAGGGCTTCTCACCCGTCTGCTCCCACCTGGCGACCCGCGCGTCCGTCCACACCAGAGCCTTCGGCTTACGCACAGGGTCGAGCTCGACGTGGGCCGCCGGGTTGAAGGTGAGGATCTGCTGGCCGATCGCGTCGTTCAACGCAGACCGCAGCGTGGCCTTGATACGCAGCCGGGTGGCCGGGCCGGTCACACGCCGGAACGGCGGCATGGCATCGATCGCCGTCTTCATCACCTTGCGGTGGGCGCGGTTGTCTGTGCCCTTCCACGGCACGGTGGCCAACTCCTCGACCGCGGCACGGCGCTGGGCGTTCTGCTCCAGGATCTCGGCATTGGCGTCGGAGATGGCCGTGAACATCTCGCTGAGATGGCTCACGCGCAGCCGATCGAGACGGTGGTGGCCGATCCGAGGCTTCAAGTGGAACCGGATATCGGTCTCGTAGCGGCTGAGTCCCGACTTGCGGATGCGCTTGCCGTCGAGCCACCGGTCGAGCCACTCGCCGACGGTCAGGCGTCCGATCAGGTCCTGACCGGACTTCAGGCGCCGCCGGGTCTCCTCGACATCCGGCAGTGGCGACTTCTCGTCGCCGACCTCCTCCAGCATGGAGGCGATCAGCGCCATGCCCTCGGGGTCGTCGGTGTCGGCGAGGCCGAGCAGCGCGCGTATGTGGTCGAGGTCGGCCTGGGCCGCCTTGAGGCTCTCGTAGCCGGCGCGGCTGAAGGAGCGGCGGGTGCCGTCTTCGCGGGGCGGGAGCTCCTGGCGTATGGAGTACGAGCCGTGCTTGCGGCTGGAGAGCTTCGGGCACTGCTTACCGAGCGGCTTACCGGTGTGGGCGTCGCGGCAGTAGCAGCGGCGGTGGGTGGAACCCTTCCTCGGCGTCATCCCCTTCACGGCCCAAAGGACCATGTGGCCGCTGGAGGCGTTCTACCTCCATGACGGCACACACAGCGTCGTGGAAACCCTCACAGCCGAGGTCAACGTGGTGCAGCCGCGCGAACTTGCCGACTACCGCAAGGCGTTCGGGGAGCTGACCAAGATGGCCGTGCACGGCAACACCGCCCGCGCCTTGATCGAGACGGCGATCGACTCCCTCGGATGACGTTGCGCAATTCTCCGCAATTTCGTTGAGGCGAAACTCCGGCCCTCCGTACGGTCGTTGGCGTCGCCGGGCAGGCCCAGGCTCCCCCTCGGCGGCAGTGGAGGAGAGTCCCGCCCGTATTCCCCCGTTGCGGGCGGGACGTCCAACCCCGAGGAGACGACCCCGTGAGCGTCATGACCAGACCCACCCCAGTCGGACCGCCCGGCTATACCGAAACCCTCCCCTGCCAGCCCGAGTCGGCCGGTCGTGCCCGGCGGCTCGTCTCGGCCGCACTGAACACCTGGGGCATAGCAGAGTTGGTCGATGCGGGCACGCTGATCGTCTCCGAGCTGGTGGGCAACGCGGTCCGCCATACCCCGTGCCGACTGGTCCGGGTATCCGTCCGGCGCGTCACGGACGATCTCGTAAGGATCGGCGTCACCGACAAATCCCACGCCCTGCCGAAAATGGATCTGGCCGCCGATGGTGATGAGACCGGCCGTGGCCTGGTACTGGTCGACACGCTGTCACACCGCTGGGGCTACGACGAAATGCGCTGGGGCAAAACCGTCTGGGCTGAACTGGCGGTCCCGGCGTGCTGACGCTAAGACTGCTGCCCGAAGGCGAACTGGCGGGCGTCGCCGATCCGGAGCGATGCGTGGAGCTGGCCGTGCCCCGCGCACCGCGGGCACGATCACCATCCGCACTCTGCGCCTGACACCCACCGACTTCGTACGGCTCCGCACGGAAACCGATCTGGCGCTGCGACTCGACCGGGAAGGCTGGGGCAAGCCCCGGTCGCCTTCGACGCCGCCCAGCTCTACCCCTACTCCCTCCACACCCCCGCCACGGCCGCACACGTTCGCCAGACCCTCGCCCACATCCTCGACTCCCCGGCCGCACGCGTGGCCGAACTGACCATCTGCGCCCAGGTACTCCAGGCCGCCGACCGCACGCCGTTCTACAAGGAGCTGGCGGATCCGGTGAAGGAGTACCTGGACGCGACATACAAGAGGACGGCGTGAGTGTCGTCCTCCGGTCAATGGCCCTCGCCGACGTCCCCGCCACGCAGAGGATTTGAGGCGCATCGGCGAGGGCCCGGCCCCCGCCCCGCTGCCGCCGGTGAAAGAGCCCCTGAACAACACCCTCACCTTCGACGACCTGCGCAACCAGCACGTGAACGAGATCATCGCCAAGCGCCCGCTGCCCGCCCTAATCGAGCAGGCCATGCGCACCGTACGCTGCGACCTCCACCTGCCGGGTCTCGACCCGGCGATGGGACCGATCCGGTCCTGGGCATGTGCCTGGACCCGGACTCTTCAGAAGGTCGGACAGGGTCTTTACATGACCGATCACATTGCGCCATGATCGTGCGCGGCACCGCACAACTGCGGTGGACAGCAACCTTGGACCAGCAGGACTGTGTGTCAACAACGGGGAAGTTTCTTTATGTACAGCCATACCATCCGCCTGGGTGGCTTTGCGGCGCTGACCAACGCCGCATCTCTCAGGTTCAACAACTTCACGCCCTTCCACGAGGGTGTCGTGGCATGTACGGGCGCGGTTCCGGTATGACGTCGTACTCGGTTCTCGTACCTTTCCTGCCTCGTCGGCCCGAGCAACTGCTGCCGTACGCGGGTCTTGTCCACTGGACCCAGGCAGAGCGGCTGTGGCAAGGCCAGGCACTGCTGGTGGAGCCTCACCAGGGCTTTGCACATGCGGCAGGCTCGGGTTTCAGGGTGCCCACGGGGCTAGGGGTGACCCTCATGCCGTTGCGTCATCCCTTCGAGGCCGCTCTGCAGGCTCGGTCGCTGGCGATGACTACTGGTCAGCCCGTGACAGCCGGGTTCGGCCCAGGCGCGAAGTCCCTCCAGCAGAGCTTGCTCGGCGCGCCCTACGCGAGCCCGCTCACCGCGGCTCGGGAGTATCTCACCGCTGTACGCGGGCTGTTGGCGAACGAGATCGTCGACGTCAAGGGCGAGTACGTCTCTTGCCACGGCTCTCTACCGCCTTTTCCGGCTCCACCGGTGGAGATCGGACTCGGAGTTCTGCGACCGGGCATGGCCAGGCTCGCCGGAGAGATCGCCGATGTTGCCATCACCTGGCTGACGCCCGCTGTCTACCTGCGGGACGTTGTGCTTCCGGCGATGCGTGCTGGGGCGGAAGCGGCGGGACGGCCGGTGCCGCGTCTGACCGCGATGGTGCCGGTTGCGCTCAAGCACCCTGGTCACGAGCCGGCGGATCTGGCGCTGGCCAGCAACGCCGCCCACTTGAAGGGGCCGCACTACATCGACATGCTGCGCCGGGCCGGTGTGGAGGTCGAGGGCGGGGACCCGGCGGCCGGCGCCAGGGCCCTGGTGGACGGCGGGGCCTTCCTCAGCGGTGACACCGACCAACTGCTCGAAAAGCTCAAGGCGTATGAGACAGCGGGCGTGGATGAGGTCGTCCTGAACCTGACTGGCGTGTACAACCTGGTCGGTGCGCAGGCGGCGATGGCCGACCTGAAGACGCTTCTGACTGCTCTGGCCCAGTAAGTACGTAGCCGCTCCAGCTCACAAGGCGCGCCGTCGACAACGGATGTCGGTGCATCGATGAGTGCTGCCCTGGTCCAGGGCCCAAGCCTGGCCAGAGCAGGTACGGTTCAGCTTGTATCCGAGCCATCGGATGCTTCGGATCATTCGAGTTTTCAACTGAGTGTGTGAACAGGGGAAATGCATGTCTGCGGTGAAAGAGCACCTGATGAGCTGGGCAACCGGCCGCGCGGGGCGTTTTCCTCGTGGGCGGGAGTCTGCCCTGACGGTGGTCCTCGAGGATCCCCAGCACCTGTCGGCTCTGCTCGCCTCCGACGTGGTGGACGCCAGGACGATGGTCTTCGCGCCCGGTCATGCGGGCGGCACGGACAGTCCGGTGGTCGTCGGCTACGAAGGCTCACTCAGTGAACCGGGCGCGGAGTTCTCCCACGACCCCGGCTTCTACCTACAGATCCAGGCATACGGCATCAGCGAGTACATGTCGGTGGTCGGCCCCACCCTGATCCGGGTAGCGGTCGGTACGGACTTCGAGATCTATCTTCGCGATGCCGACCGCGCACGCCACGAGGGTGTCTTCGCCGAGTTCCTGACCAACCCGGCGATCCAGCTCGCGGATCTTCCCGCCCTGGGAGCGGGTCCGCAGGGCGACGGCCCCGTGCTCCGACTGCACGTGGGGCGGTCCGGGGAGTTGTCGACTTCCCCGGGTGGCAGGCGACTGGGCACCGTGGGTGACAGCTTGGACCAGGTCGCCGCCGAGTGGGCGCGCGTAAACTCCGAGAGCGCACAGCCCTGCGCGGTGTGCCTGGGCGGATCGCTGCCGGAGCCGACCCGGGCCTCCGCGCTGGCCGAACGGCCATGGCTCGGACGATATCTCGCTGCCCTGCACGGCATTCGTGACCTCCGGGCGCGAGGTCTGAACATCACCGGGGTGTCTGGTTTCGGCGGCCGCCTCGTGCCCGCCCTGAGTGAGCTGCCCGATGCGGCGGACGCCGTCGATCCCGCACTGCCGCTCCTCCTGTGGACAGACGACTCGGTGTACGCCCACAGCGCATCCCACGGGCGGAGCTTTCAACTGGACCACGCCACCGCCGAGGTGACGGAGGCTCTACTGGTGTGCGGTTCGGTGGAGGCCGCGGCCCGCTTCGCCGACCGGGAGAACCTCGAACAGGTGCGACTGCTATTCGACCGTGCGGGCATCGAACTCGGCTCCCGCGTTCTCAGTGCTGCGAGGACGTGATGATGGACACGACACTGAACAGGCCACTGGTCCCCGGCCGCGCCGGCGCGCTCCTGGCTGAGCTCGGCGACAGAGCGGTGTGCTGTGACCTCTACGACGAGGTCGGCGCCCCTGTCTACCACGACCTGGCGGGGCAGGACACACACGAGGTACGTGAACTGCTCACCCTGGTACGGACCGTACCCGGGCCGGTGCTCGACCTGGCGGCCGGTTCCGGACGCCTGACCATGCCCCTGCTGGCGTCGGGACGGGACGTCACCGCACTGGAGCTCTCCGGCAGCATGCTGAAGCTGCTGAGCGCACGGCTCGCCGAGGCGCCCGAGGCCCTGCGGAACCGGTGTACAACGGTGCAGGCCGACATGAGCGACTTCGCCCTCGGGCGGGAGTTCGGTGTGATCGTCCTGGGCACGACGTCCGTCTCGCTGCTGGACGCCCCTGGCCGGAAGGGCCTGTACCACTCCGTACGTGCCCACCTCGCACCCGGTGGCCGCTTCCTGCTGTCCACCGTGGACCTGGCGGCTGGTGACAAGGCGCCGACCGAGACCGAAGTCGAGTTCACCGCCGACAGCGGCCGGAGTTACCGGATGTTCGAGTACTGGACGCCCGGAGCGGAGGCCCGCACCGTCACGGTGTTCCCGGCGGTGATCGGAGAGGGACAGGTCGACGTGTGCACCACCAGTATCCGCGTCCTGCCGGCCGATCAGCTCGAAGAGGAACTGCGCCAGAGCGGGTTCGCCGTGTGCTCCCGGCGCCTGCTGCCCGACGTCGGTGCGCGCCATCACAGCGTGCTGATCGAGGTGGAGGTGACCGCGTGACCTCCAACCGGAACGCACTGTGGCCCTCGCTGCTCACACCCGATCAGCACGGCCGGGACGACCTGTGCGCGGTGTCCGCGGAAGGCGTGCGCGTGAGGTTTGCCGACGGGCGGGAACTGCTCTGCGGCACCAGCGGCCTGTGGAACACCAACCTCGGATACGGCAATCAGGCCATCGCCGAGGCCGCTGCCGAAGCACTGCGCACGGCCTCGTATCTGAGTGTCTTCCGCTACGAGAACGAGTACGCCCGACGTGCGGCGGATGCCCTGGTGGAGCTCGCGGGTGCCGGACACTACGGGCGGGTGCTGTTCTCCACCTCGGGCGGCGCGGCCAACGATCTCGCGATGAAGCTCGCCCGGCAATACCAGGCACTGCGTGGTAGGGGCGGGCGCAAGGTCGTGGTCGGCTTGCGCGGCAGCTATCACGGTCTGACCTTCGGCGGCTTCGCCCTGACCGGTGAGGACCTGGGGCAGCAGGTCTACGGGGTCGACCAGCGGCTGGTCCGGCACGTCACCCCGAACGAGCCCGGGGAACTGGCGACGCTCATGGCCCGCCAGGGTGCTCAGGTCGCGGCGGTGGTGGTCGAGCCGGTACTGGGCTCGGGAGCCGTGCCGCTCAATGAGGAGTACGTCGCCGAGTTGCTGCGGCTGCGCGAGGAGCACGGATTCCTGCTGGTGGCCGACGAGGTGGCCACCGGGTTCGGCCGCACCGGGGACTTCTTCGCCTCCCAGCGGTGGCCGGCCCAGCCCGACCTCCTCATCACCTCCAAGGGCCTGACCAACGGCACCAGCGCCGCCGCCGCGGTGCTGGCCGCACAGTCGGTGGCAGACGTCTTCGACGATACGGGCGTGGTCCTCAGCCACGGCGAGACGCAGGCCGGAACGCCGGTGACCTGCGCGACCATCCTGGCCACCATCTCCGAGATGCGCAGGCTCGATGCGGTCGCCCTGGGGCGGAGGCTGGCCGGCCGACTGGAGGAGGAGCTGGGCACGCTTGTCGCCGAGCATCCCCTGGTGACCGGCACGACGGGCGTGGGCTGCTTCCGGTCGGTTCGGGTCACGGCGGCCGACGGGAGCGGAGCTCCGCTGCCGCAGTCCGAGGTCCCCTCGCTCGTCGCCGCGGTCCGGGAGGCGGGTGCCATCGTGCACCCCGGTCTGCATGGCATGCAGCTCTTCCCCGCACTGACCTACACCGACGCCGAACTGGACGAACTCCTCGCCTGTATCCGGGCGGGTCTCGGCCTGTATGCCGACCGGGTCGCCGCGCGAGCGGAAGCCCGGGGATGAGGACCACGGGCGACAACAAGCGGCAGCCGCTGAGCGGGACGGACGAACTGGCGCGGCTGCTGAGGAACGACGCCGCCATCCGTGGCCGGAACGTCACGGTTCTCGTCGATGACGCGGTCCGTGACAGCGTGATCCACCAGCGCGTTGCGGGCGCCCTGGGCGGGGCGTATGCCGAGACCCTCGTGTTCCACGGATCCGGCGATCTGCGCAGCGTGCTCGCTCTCGCGGAACGTCTGGCCGGTGCGGAACTGGTCGTCGGGCTGGGTGGTGGCTCCCTGCTCGATCAGGCCAAGCTGGCCACGCTGGCGGTGGGGGGCCCGGAGGTGTCCGCCCGGCTGACGGTGCCCCAGCGCAGTGGCCTGATCGTGCTCGCCCCCAAGCCATTCCGGCCTGTGCCGCTGATCGCCGTACCCACCACCGTGGGCACGGGATCGGAGTCCAGCGCTGTCGCATGCCTGACATACCCGCAGGGAAAGCGGCTGGTCATGGGCAAGGCGCTGCGGCCCGAGATCGCCGTGATCGACCCTGAGGCCACAGTCACGCTGCCGCAGGAACTGGTTGCCGAGGGCGTTCTCGAAGCGGCGTTCCGCTTGGTGAGCCCGTATGTCGGCGACCACGGCGACCTGCCGCCCCAGGACGCACGCGTAGAGGACGCCGCCAGGCGACTGGTGCGGCTCGGGTACGAGGTGCGAGACGCGGCACGGGCCGGACAGCGGTGCTCCGACGGGCTTCGGCTCGAGATCGCCGAGCTGAGCGGCAGCAGCCATGACGAGTGGTTCCACTCGGGCCGCGATCCGTACGCAGTCAAGGGCTGGCTTGTTGCCAACGAGTTTTCCTCGGCACTCGTCATCCGCAAGATGACAGCGGTGGCCGCCCTATTGCCACCGTTGTGGCGGGCGATCGACGCCGGCGAGGGGCGGCTGGGCTCGGCCCGGCGGCTACGGCGGCTGTGGTCCCTGCTCCGGTCGGAAGGCCCGGGGCAACTCCCCGCAGACCCGGCCTCTGGGGTGGCCGCACTCATCGACTCGTGGGGGATCGACCGGAGCGTCCTCCTGACGCCCGGCCAGGCCGAGGCCATTGCGCTGCGGATCGTGCGGACTTGGGGTGCAGGGCTGCCCATGCTCGGTGGTCTTGCCGCGGACGACCTGTTGAGCCTGCTGCGCGAGGCCGCCGGACCGGAACCTACGGTCCAGGAGCTGCCTCCGGCAGCCTGAACAGCGCCGCGTGCGCTCATTGAGGACTTCCGTTTCGGTCCGCAGTCCAGCGGGCTCGAAGCGGGGGAAGTGAAGAACTTCGACAACAAAAGAAGGAGGGGAAATGCAGGAGATCGAGAAGATCCAGCCGGTGCTGGAGCTGGGTATGCAGGAGCTCGAGGCCATGGACGCGCCCGGTTGGTGGACCGCCGCCGGTGTCAGCGCCGGAATCATCGTCAGCGCTTCCGCTGCCTACGGCAGCGCCGCGCTCTCGGCCGCGGCGATCACCTGATCCCGGTTGTTGTCAGGTCACCGGAGCAACCGGTGACGACACGATCGTAAGAAACGTTCGGACCTGAACTGTGAGGGGGTGTCATTAATGCAGGAGATCGAGAAGATCCAGCCGGTGCTGGAGCTGGGTATGCAGGAGCTGGAGGCCATGGAGGCCCCCGGTTTCTGGACCGGTTTCTCGTACGGCGTCGCCGTGAGCGGTACCGCCGCCGCGAGCGCGGCTGTCAGCGTGGCCGTCAGCATCGCCACGTGATGAGGTACGGGAACTGATGCCGGGAGTCTGTGGTGGCGGGCAGCATCCGCCACCACAGACTCCTGGCTGCCACACAGAAAGTAGCACCAAGCGGTGGATGAGGAGCAGGCATGAACAGTAGGAGTCAGTTGGGCATCGTCTCGGCGATGGCCGGCCTCTGTGCGCTAATCGTACTGGGACTGGTGATGACCACGATGAACCTGTCCGGAGGGGTACGTATCGGCGTCACCGCCGTGCTCGTCCTCGCGCTGGCGGGCGGCATGGCCGTTGTCGGCGCCGCCGTGGCACGGAGCCGTCGTGAGTGAGGTTCCCGTCATCGAGTTCCACGGCGTCAGCAAACGGTTCGGGCCGGTCTCGGCCGTGGAGGACCTGTCCTTCACCGTCCGGCCCGGACGGGTCGTGGGCCTGCTCGGCCGCAATGGCGCCGGCAAGACCACGTCGCTTCGGATGCTCCTCGGGCTGACCCGACCCACCGCGGGGAGCGCGACCGTACTCGGCCACGCCTACGGCGATCTGCCTCATGCCGCCCGAAGGGTCGGTGTCAGCATGGACGCGATCGGGCCCACCCCGGGAACCACAGGCCGCCGCGATCTCCTGGTCTGGGCCAGAACGCTGGGCCTGCCCACGGCCCGGGTGGACGAAGTGCTCGACCTGGTCGACCTCACCGACAGCGCCGATCGCAAGGTCAAGGGCTACTCGACCGGCATGAAACAGCGGCTGTCCCTGGCCACGGCACTGCTGGCCGACCCTGAACTGCTGGTACTCGACGAGCCGGTCAACGGCCTGGACCCGGACGGCATTCGGTGGCTGCGCGGACTGCTGCGCTCCCTCGCCGCCGAGGGACGCACCGTTCTGCTCTCCAGCCATCTGCTCGCCGAGGTCGAGCAGACCGTGGACGACGTGGTGATCCTGCAGTGCACCCTGCGCTATGCGGGCGAGCTCAGCGCCCTGACCTCCAGCGGCACGGAGCGTCTGGAGGACCGCTTCTTCGAGCTGGCGGGAGCGGGCAGCGGAGGGAATACGCATGCGTGAGGCATTGTGGGGCGAGTGGACGAAGGCATGGACCGGCCGCGCCTGGGCCGTGCTGACCTCGATCGCCGTCTTCATGTCCCTGCTGACGAGCTTCGGCTACGCGGCCGAGGGCGACAAGAGGATCGGCACAGGCCAGACCGACATCGCGGCCGTCACCGACGACGTGGTGCGTTCGTGGATGATGACCTTCTTGTTCGCCTCGCTGTTCGGCGCGCTTCTGGTGACCCGGGAGTACTCCTCCGGCTCCGTCAGCCGCTCCGTGCTCTTGACCGGCAGAAGCCGCCTGTTCACCGCGAAGCTCTTGGTCGGCACCGCCGTGGGCGCTCTGTCCGGGCTGCTCGCCGTCCTGCTGGCGGCCGTATCGAGCTGGGTGACGCTCGCCGGGTACGACCGCAGTCCTGAGTGGACCTCGGAGACCTTGCTGGTCGCCCTCGGTGTGTTCGCCTGCAATGTGCTGGCCGCCCCGTGGGGTGTCTTCATCGGCTGGATCATCCGGCACCAGATTGGCGCCGTGGGCGCACTGATGGCCTTGACCCTGCTCCTCGACCCCGCTCTGCAACGCCTGGTGCCCGATCTCGCGAAGTACCTGCTCACGATCGCCATGAGCTCGGTCTACCGGGATGTGCACACCGATCTGCTCTCCCCCGGAATCGCCCTCCTGGTCATAGCGGGCTGGCTGAGCGCGGCCGGGTTCGCGGCGCACAGGCTGTTCCGCTCCCGCGACATCACATGAGGCGAACCATAATGTCCTCCAAGACCGCGCCGTCGGTCGAGATCGCCCCTGAGCTCCTGGCCCGGCCCAGGCTCGCTGCCGACGTGTCGGTGCACGAGCCTGCCGAGGAAGGAGCCCCCTGGGTCATCCAACGCGGCCAGCACAAGTACTTTCGTGTCCAGCCTGACCTGGCTCGACTGGCGCTCGCCGTCAACGGAACACGCGATCACGCCGGCCTGGCAGACATCCTGGGGCCGCAGTGGACCGTGGAGGCGGTCGGCACTGCCGTCGACAAACTCGCAGAGGGTCGGCTGCTCGACAATGGCGAGCGGGTCAGGCAACGCGGTCGGTGGGTCAAGTTCGTCCCGCCCCTGACCGTGCAGTTCACCGTGCTGAGACCCGAGCGCCTGCTGCGCCGGTTCTCGCCGCTCGTCAGGCTCCTGACGAGCGGAGCGGGGGTGGCCGCGGCCGTCGCGCTCGCGCTGTGCGGTTTGCTGGCGCTGGCCTCTCAGGCACCCCAGGTGAGGATGGCCTTGGGGCAACCGCTGCCGTTGTCCACGTACCTGGCCGTCGTCGGCGGAGTCCTCGCCACCACAGCGGTCCACGAGTTCGGTCACGGCGCCGTCCTCAGCCACCACGGCGGCCGACCTGGGCGGATGGGCGTCATGCTGTTCTACATGTCGCCCGCCTTCTTCTGCGACGTCTCCGACGGCTGGCGGCTCCCTCGTAGGCAGCAGCGTGTCGTGGTGGCCCTGGCAGGGATCGCCACACAGGTGGTCATCGCCGGTGCGGCGGCCATGGCCTCGCTGTTCGCCGAGGCGCATGTACGGGACGGCCTGATCGTCTTCGCCGTCGTCACCTACATCTCCGGGCTGCTCAACCTGACTCCGTTCGTCAAGCTGGACGGCTACATCGCGTTGATGAGCCATCTCGACATCCCGCACCTGCGGGACCGCGCCCTGGACGACGCACGGCGCTTCACAGCCCGGATCCTGTTCGGCGGACGCTATGAACGCCGACTTCCTCAGCTGTGGGCGATTCCCTTCGGCCTCGCCTGCATGGCCTTCCCCCTCTACATGGTCGCCACGGCCATGCGGCTGTGGGCGGACTCGCTGCAGCGCCTCGGGGCTTTCGGCGCGTCGCTGGTGCTGTGCGGCATCTGCTACCTCGCCTATCACCTGGTGCGCGGTCTGGTGCGCGTGGTCCGTGAGGCGAGGACCGGAGGAGCCCATGCCCTGCGGATCGGCGCCGTGGTGACGCTGGCCGTGGCCGTGGCCGGAGCGGCACTCACGTTCGTCAAGGTGCCGTACTCCGTCAGCGGCGGCTATCTCGTGCGAGACGGCGGGCAGGTAGAGCTCATCCTCGCCCCTTCGGCCGACCAATCGGTGATTCGCGAGAACACCACAGTGCGCCTGTACCGGGCGGGTGTGGCCGCCCGAACGGAAACCGGCCAGGCCGTCGTCGCCGGCGACGACGGCACCGACACGACCGCACCCCTGTCGGTGTTCCTGCCTGTGCGCACCGACGAGCTGCCCGCGCCCGCTGTCAGCTATCCGCTGACGACGAGCAAGACCCCCGAGGACCGGGTGGGTGTGGCCCAAGTGGATGCCGGGACCAGGTCAGTCGGGGCGTGGCTGTACGCCAGGTACGTCGCTCCGGCCTGGCGCTGGTAGACGAGCGAGAGAACGGCAAGGAAAAACGCATGGACTTCCGGTACTTCAACTTCTGCCAGCCCGGCGGCTCCTTCTACGACGTGCCGGACACCGCTTCCTCGGAAGCGGACTTCGCTGCCGCGAGCGCCTCTCTCCCGGCCGGCTGGCGCAGGAGCACCAACGACGACTGGGTGGTACTCACGCCCCCCGGCGTTCAACTCCCTTTCCAGGGCTGGAAGATCCATGTATCCGCGACCCCCGAGAACGCCGAGAAGATCATCGAGGTGGTCAGCGAGTACTGCCTGCCACGCAAGGTGACCTTCAAGTTCATCCGCGGAAGCGGCGTCCTGATGCGCCGCAACAGCAAGTACGGCGATCGCGGCAGCAGCGGCAAGTTCGTCACCGTCTACCCGCTCGACGAGGCGCACCTGGCCGAGATCCTGACCGAGCTCGGCGAACTCCTCGACGGTGAGCCCGGCCCGTACATCCTCAGCGACCTCCGCTGGCGCTCCGGCCCGCTGTACGTGCGCTACGGCGGATTCGTGGCCCACCTCGTCCGCTCCGAGTCGGGTGAACTCGTGCACTGCATCCAGGACCCGGACGGCAAGTGGGTGCCGGATGTCCGCGGCCCCGGGTTCCGCCCTCCCTCATGGGTGACCCTGCCCGCTTGCCTCGAAGAGTCGCTGGCGGCGCGCAACGCCGGAACCCTGGACGACTTCCCGTTCCGTCCCACGAAGGCCCTGCACTTCTCCAACGGCGGAGGGGTCTACGAGGCCACCGACATCAGGTCGGGCGACACCGTGCTGCTGAAGGAGGCTCGTCCGCTCGCCGGCCTGGATGCCGAGGGCGCTGACGCGTTGGAACGCCTGCGCCAGGAGTACTGGGCTCTTCAGCGTCTCGAAGGGCTGGACTGCATGCCCGCGCTGGTGGACTTCCGCAAGGGGCGCGAGCACTACTTCCTGGCCCGCGAGTTCGTCGAGGGACAGCCCCTGGCGCGCGAGATGCAGCAGCGCAATCCCCTCCTCGTCCCACGCACGCCGACCGCCGACGACCTCGCCGACTACGCGCAGTGGGCGCAGTCCGTACTCGACCAAGTCGAACGTGGCATCCAGGAACTGCACGAACGGGGAGTGGTCTTCGGCGACTTGCACCCGAGCAACGTCCTCATACGCCCCGACGGAACGATTGCCTTCATCGACCTGGAGGCCAGCAGGGAGTCCGGCTCTGCCGCTCAGCAGGCGCTGGCGGCACCCGGTTTCCAGGCCCCGGCGGGCTACAGCGGCCCGGACATCGACCGCTACGCCCTGGGCTGCCTGCGCCTGGGCGTCTTCCTTCCGCTGACGCAGGCGTTGCCCTGGAGCCCTGTCAAGGCCGATCAGTTCATCGAGCTGATCGCCGGAATCTTCCCGGTTCCCGCGGACTACGCCGAACAGGTCCGGCGTGACCTCGGCCCCGCCGCCCGCCCTGACCGCACCGAACCCGCTTTCGCGCCGCAGCCGCTCTGGCCCGTGGATGGCCCCGGGCAGGAGGACTGGCCCGCGCTGCGCGCGGGCATCGCCGAGGGCATCCTCGCCGCCGCGACTCCCGAGCGCGACGACCGGCTCTTTCCCGGAGACATCGAGCAGTTCCACGGCCAGGGAGGCGGGGCGAACTTCGCCTTCGGCGCGTCCGGTGTCCTCTGGGCACTGGTCGAGGCCGGTCTCGCCGTCCCTGACGACCACATCGACTGGCTCACAAACTCCACCGGTCGTCTGACGGAACCACGGCCGGGGTTCTACGACGGCCTCAGCGGTGTCGCCTACGCCCTCGACCGGCTCGGCCGCACCCAGGAGGCACGAGAACTCCTCGGCCGCGTCGCGGACCTGCCCGACGAGGATGTCGACCACAGCCTCTTCAGCGGCAGGGCCGGGATCGGGCTCACCCTCCTGCACTTCGCCCGCCGCGATGGCGAGAGCGCCCTCCTGGAGCGCGCCGTTCGCCTCGCCGATCGCATCACCGGCCAGGCAGAGCACGCCTCCGGGCCACGGCAGCGGCCGGGCCTGATGCACGGTGGCTCGGGCAGCGCGCTGTTCCTGCTGCGCCTGCACGAACAGACACAGGACCGAAAGCACCTGGACCAGGCCGTCGACGCGCTCAGGCACGACCTTGCCCACAGCGGCTGGGCCTCCGGGCAGTCCGCAGCGCAGGACGCTCCGTGGCGTACGCCCGTCCTGACCGGCGGTGCGGGGATGGCGCTGGTCCTTCACGAACTGCTCGCGCATGCTCCGGATCCGGAGCTGGGGAAGGCTTTCGACGACCTGCGTGAGACGATCGCCCCGCGTTTCTTCGCCCACGCGGCACTGTTCACCGGCCGCGCCGGTGCCGTACTTGCCCAACACCAGCTGCGCAGGTCCGCCGGGCAGGACGACACCCTGCGACAGCACCTGGCGGCCTTCGGCTGGCACGCCATCCCGCACGCCGGCAACCCCGCGTTCCTCGGCGACCAGTGCCTGCGGTTGTCGACGGACCTCGCCACCGGCGCGGCGGGAGTGCTCTTCGCGGTCGACGCCGTCCTGGGCGGCAAGGACTTCGGACTGCCCTTCCTGACGCCCCGGCCCGGTGGCCGGCCGAGGGCCGAGCAGTGACGAAGACCCCATCCGCCCCCCGCATCTCGGTGATATGCCCCACCTACAACCGCTCCCGGGCGATCACCAGCACGCTCGACTCGGTACGGGCTCAGGCCGTCACCGACTGGGAACTGCTCGTCGTCTCGGACGGCAGCACCGACGACACGGACGACTGGGTACGCCGGGCCGCCGACGAAGACGCGCGCATCCGGCTGATACGCGCCGGGCGGCACGGCCACCCCAGTGGCCCCCGCAACATCGGGCTGGCCGAAGCACGCGGCGAGTTCGTCGCCTACCTCGACCACGACGACCGCTGGCGCGAGGAGCACCTTCAGCTCCTGCTGTCCGTCTTCGGCACCGGGGCCGATCTGGTGGCGACCGGCTTCGAATGCAGGGACATGTCCGAGCGCGTCACCTCCCGCTCCGATGTCCTCGACCTCTGCTGGCATCCGGAGATCCAGGTGCTCGGCCCGATGTTTGAGCCCTCAAGGGTGGCGCACCGCCGCCAGCTCGCCGACCGGGTCGGCGGTTGGCGTCCGGGAGACGGCCTGGAGGACTGGGACCTGTGGCTGCGCATGGCGGATGACAGCGTGCGCTTCAGTACCGTGCGTGACCGCAGCGCGCTCCTCCTCGACGACAGCGGCACCCGCCGGCACCGCACGGTGCGCAGGCACCGCCTGCCGCTCGCTGTGTTCGACGACCCGCGCCACGCCCGCGCGGCGCTCGGAGCGCTTCGGCACGAACGCCACGAAGCCGCGTTCCGCGAAGCCTACGCCGCCGACACCATCGCCTGGTACGAGCGGATGCAGGCCACGGCGGAGTTCACTGCACCGCTCGATTGGCAGGGAGACCTGAGCGCAGAGATCGCGCGAGCGGCCGAGAAACCCGGCCCGCTCTGGCCCGATCTCGTCGTCGTACCCGGACAAGGGCGCTTCGTACTGGCTCAGCCCTTGTGGTGCCCTACCGCCGAGCATGCCCGCCGCATCGAGGAACTCGTGCGGCGCGTCCAGCGCAGGCAGCTGGACCTGATCGCCGAGATCGCCGCGGAGTGCACCCTGTGAAGGCTCTCGTCCTGGCCGGCGGCACCGGCAGCAGGTTGCGGCCGATCACGCACACCGCGGCCAAGCAGCTCGTACCGGTGGCCAACAAGCCCGTTCTCTTCTACGGCATCGAAGCGATCGTCGCGGCGGGCATCACCGAAATCGGAGTCGTCGTAGGAGAGACGGCCGAGGAGATCAAGGCCGCTCTGGGCGACGGCGCGCGCTTCGGAGCGCGTATCACGTACCTGCCTCAGGAGCGCCCGCTCGGTCTCGCGCACGCGGTGTTCATCGCCCGCGACTGGCTCGGCGACGAAGACTTCGTGATGTACCTCGGTGACAACTTCATCGTCGGCGGTATCACCGGGCTCGTCGAGGAGTTCCGCGCCGAGCGGCCCGACGCACGGATCATGCTCACCCGGGTCAAGGAACCCTCGCTGTTCGGAGTGGCGGAACTCGGCCCCGACGGGCAGGTCATCGCCCTAGAGGAAAAACCGCGCCATCCGCGCAGCGATCTCGCCCTGGTCGGCATCTACCTCTTCTCGGCAGCCATCCACGACGTCGTCGCCGCTCTTGAGCCTTCAGTCCGCGGTGAATGGGAGATCACTGACGCGATCCAGAAGCTGATCGACTCGGAACGCACAGTGCGTTCCACCGTCATCACGGGCTACTGGAAAGACACCGGCAACGTCGCCGACATGCTGGAAGTCAACCGGTCCGTGCTCGAAGGCATCGAGTCCTGCGTGGAGGGATCGGTCGACGAAACCAGCGAGCTCATCGGGCGGGTCCGGATCGCGCCAGGAGCATGGGTGGAACGATCACGCATCGTCGGGCCCGCCGTCATCGGGGAGAACTGCCTGATCCTCGACTCCTATATCGGTCCCTCCACCTCCGTCGCCGACGACTGTGTGATCAGCGGCAGTGCGGTGGAGTACTCAGTAGTCCTGCAGGACTCGCGGATCGAGGACGCCGGACGTGTCGAAGGCTCCCTCATCGGGCGGTCGGTCCGGGTCATCGGGGCGGAGCGACGGGCACACGCGCATCGGCTCGTCCTCGGGGACCACAGCGAGGTCCGGATCAACAAGTAAGAGAAGGCATGTACGCATGAAGCTCCTCGTCACCGGAGGCGCCGGATTCATCGGCTCCCACTTCGTACAGTCGGTGCTGTGCCAGGCCGCGTCGTCGCGGCCGTCCGAGGACCCTCCGGCGTCGTCCGTCACCGTTCTTGACGCGCTCACATACGCGGGCAACCGGGCCAACCTGTGCGCGGTCGCAGACGACTCACGGCTGCGCTTCGTGCACGGGGACATTCGGGACGCGCAACTCGTCGAGGCTCTACTGCCCGGTCACGACGTCGTCGTCCACTGCGCCGCCGAATCACACGTCGACCGCTCCATCGCGGCGGGGGGTGACTTCGTCTCCACCAACGTATTGGGAACCCAGACCCTCCTGGAGGCGGCCCTGCGCGCCGGCATCAACACCTTCCTGCACGTCTCCACGGACGAGGTGTACGGCTCCATAGCCACCGGATCCTGGACCGAGGAGCAGCCCCTCCGCCCCAGTTCCCCGTACTCCGCTTCCAAGGCTGCCTCCGACCTGCTCCCGCTGGCCTACCACCGCACCCACGGCCTGGACGTGCGGATCACCCGCTGCTCCAACAACTACGGGCCCCGCCAGCACCCCGAGAAACTGATCCCCCGCTTCCTCACCGGCCTGCTGTCGGGAGGCACCGTGCCGCTCTACGGCGACGGCCACCAGGTCAGGGACTGGCTGCACGTCGAAGACCACTGCCGGGCTCTGTGGCTGGTCCTGCACGGCGGGCAGCCCGGCGAGATCTACCACATCGGCGGCGGCACCGAACTCACCAACAGACAGCTCACTCAGCGGCTGCTGGATGCCTGTGGCGCGGACTGGGACCGCGTCGAGCACGTACCCGACCGGAAAGGCCACGACGAGCGCTACAGCGTCGACTGGTCCAAGCTGCGCAGGGAGCTGGGATACGCGCCGCGCCGCTCCTTCGAAGAGGGCTTGGAAGAGACCATCACCTGGTACCGGGACAACCCCGCGTGGTGGGGGTCGCCGGCAGGAGCACGGGCATGACCGGCTGGCTCGTCACCGGAGCCGGCGGTCGGCTGGCTCGCGAGCTGACCGCCCTGCTCCCCGCCGACACGACTGCGGCGCTCACCCGTAAGGAACTGGACCTCACCGACGCTTGCGCGGTCGATGAGGCGCTCGCCGAACTGCGCCCTTCCGTCGTAGCCAACTGTGCCGCCTGGACCGACGTCGACGGAGCCGAGGAGCACGAGGACGCGGCACTGGACGTAAACGGGCTCGCCGCGTCCCGGCTGGCGGTCGGCTGCGCCCGCATCGGCGCCCGGCTCCTGCACGTGTCCACGGACTACGTCTTCAGCGGCTTCCAAGCCGACGGCCTTCCCTACGACGAGTACGCCGTGCCCGACCCGCACACCGCCTACGGGCGCAGCAAGCTGGCCGGCGAACGCGGCGTGCTGACGGCACTGCCGGACAACGGCGTCGTCGTCAGGACCGCCTGGCTCTACGGGACGTATGGCCGCAGCTTCGTGAGCACCATGGCCGAGCGCGCCCTGAGCGACGCGACCGTGAAGGTGGTCACCGACCAGTACGGCCAGCCCACCTGGACCCGGGACGTCGCGGAGCGGCTCCTCGTCCTGGGGAGCGGCCCGGCTCGCCCCGGCATCCACCACGCCACCGCATCGGGCAGCACCAACCGTTACGAACTCGCCTGTGAGATCTACCGCCTTCTGGGCCGTGACCCCGCTCTCGTCAGCCCTGTCGTCGGTGCGGATCTCGGGTGTGTGGCAGTCCGTCCGGCCTGGAGTGTCCTCGGCCACCGGCGCTGGGCCCTCGAAGGCATGAGCCCGCTGCGGGAGTGGCGCAGCGCCCTCCGAGAGGCGCTGCCTGCTGTCACCGCCTCTCTCACCTTCGGGAGGGCTCTGTGCGCCAGCTGAACATCAAGGGCGCCTGGCTTCTGGAGCCGACGCTGTACCGCGACAGTCGCGGCAGTTTCCACGAGTGGTTCCGGATTTCCGAGTTCACCGAGGCCACTGGAGTGACCTTCTCCCTCGCCCAGGCCAATTGCTCGGTCTCACAGCGGGGCGGGCTCCGTGGCATCCACTATGCCGACGTGCCGCCAGGGCAGGCGAAGTACGTCACCTGCGTCCACGGCGCGGTTCTCGACGTCGTTGTCGATCTGCGCACCGGATCCCCCACCTTCGGCCACTGGGAAGCCGTCCGGCTCGACGACCAGCGCAGGCAGGCGCTGTACCTGTCGGTGGGACTCGGCCACTCTTTCCTCGCACTTGCCGAGAACACAACCGTGGTCTACCTGACTTCCAGCGAGTACGCGCCCCACCGCGAACATGC
Source organism: uncultured Actinomycetota bacterium (assembly GCA_963711935.1). Lineage (GTDB taxonomy): Bacteria > Actinomycetota > Actinomycetes > Streptomycetales > Streptomycetaceae > Streptomyces. The sequence continues at coordinate 57,031 of CAVQGD010000028.1, read as the reverse complement.
GATCCACCCTTTTGATCCCACACTGGGCATCAAGTGGCCCGCCGGGATGACGGCCGTCCTGTCCGACAAAGACGCCGCGGCCCCACCCCTCGAACAAGCCCGGCGAGCCGGGATGCTGCCCTCTTACCGTGATTGCCTCGCTGCCGTGGGGCTTCCGCGGAACCAGGCGGACAGCCCGCTGGCTTAGCTTGATCAAAGTGTCGCCGCACCACACCGGCGGGAAGTGAACCATCCATGCGGTTCCGGGCGATGAGGGTGCCCACCGGCTAGTGGGATGAGCCTGGCAAGCTGCTGCCCAGCGGCTCGTCGTGCGTGAGCAATGCGTGAGCGGACGGCGCGGCACACGATGGACTCAGCGACAGGTACGAATCAGTCAACGTGTCGCTGACCAGGGATGATGGGATCCAAGGCGATCATGAAGCATCGTTCGGTATGACCCTGCAGGCCCTCGTAATGCGTAGGTCTCGGGTTCGAATCCCGAAGGCGGCTCCGGAAAACCCTGGGACTCACTCGCCGTGACCTGGGGTTTTTCCTTTTCTGCGGCCTCTGGGCTGTCCTTGGCCCCCTCGCGGGGCAGCATTCAGGGGCCTCCGGTGGCCGAGCGGTGGCCATTTGTGCAGCGGGCGTGCAGCGGCGGTGGCCGGGGCGCATGTGGAGCGGGGCTGAGATGCTGTCGGGTTCCTACAAAGTGCCTGGACGAGAGTTTTTTCGGTGCCGGTCCGCAGCAGCCTGAGCGGCCTAGCTGTCGCGGAGCAGAAGCGGCCCGCCTCCGCCGTGGCTGAACGAGCAGGAGGTGATCGGTGAGCCGGTCGTTCCTGGGAAAGCGGGCTGGACTGGCTGAGGGGGCTGGTGGCCGTGGTGCTTGCGGGAAGACCGGGTGTGGTCATCCGTCGAGGGCGCAACGTGCGTTGTCCCGGGCCGCGATGGGGCCGCCGCGCAGCGAGCCGGCCACAGGGGCGCGACCTGCGCTGTCACGCTGTGCGATGGTGATGAGGCCGCCGATTGGCATAAGCGATGTGCCTCACATGCCGGAGCCCCGGCCAGATTCCTGCTGGCCGGGGCTCCTTGCTGCCTGGTGGTAGTCAGGCGGTGCGTTCGTCTTCTGCTGGGCTGCCCTTGCGGGGCGGGATCATCCGGGGCCTGCGGGTGCCGGTAATCGGCTCTTGGTCCTTGACGACGGAGAGAGTCTTGCGGGTGTGCGGGACGAGCTGGGTGACCTTCTCGGCGGCGTCGCGGGCGAGGTCGTCCAGGACGGACTGGTAGGTGTCGCGGGTGATGCGAGTGTCGGAGTGGCCGAGGGTTTCGGAGACGACCTTGACGTCGACCCCGGCCGCGAGCATGAGCGTGGCGGCGACGTGACGAAGATCGTGAAGGCGGATCGGCGGCAGGCCGGCGGCGTCCACGAGGCGCTCGAAGAGGTCGCTGACCTTGCCTGGGTGGAGCAGGGAGCCGTCCTCCTGGGTGAAGATCCGGCCGGACTCCTGCCAGCCCTCGCCCCAGACTTCCCGTTCCTGCTCCTGACGGGCTTTGTGGGCGAGCAGGAGCTGGTGCGTCTCGTCGTCGAGGGCGATGAGACGGACGCCGCTGTCGGTCTTGGGCGCGCCTTCGTGGACCTCCCAGTTGTCCTGGACGAGCTGGGTGGCGATGGCCAGGGAGCGGGCTTTCGCCGAGTGGTCCTGCCAGCGGACGCCGCATGCCTCGCCGCGCCGGGTACCCCGGAAGGCGATGAGCCGCCAGAACAGGTACAGGCGGTTGTCGGCGACCGAGTCGAGGAACCTGGCGGTCTGTTCGGGGGTTGCGTCCCCTCATCTGTATGACTCGGATCACCCGTGCGGTATTGAGCGGTAGCTCAGGACGCCCGCGCGTCCGCTGGGGGAGTGCTGCGTGGACTGGCGGTTTTCCTGATGTACGCATCCAGGTGTGCCCGGTATCGTCGAGGCCACTGTCAGTGATGTTGTGGATACCGGAGGCAGTCGTGGCCCGCGCGTGGGAAGCCGATCCGTCCGCGTTATTCGTCAAGCGCCTCGGTAAGTCGGCGGCGGAGCTGGGCAACTCCAAGGACGACGACGAGTGCCCGGACATCTGGCAGCTGAGCAACGGTGACGTTGCCGTGATCGGCCGCGATCTCACCGCGCACTACCGGTCGCGCCTGCCGAGCGAGGTGAACCTGGGGCCGGACGAGCGGTTGGTCGTCATCCCGGGCAACATGCTGAGTGCGGCGAAGGTGGACATTCCCGATGCTTGATCTCCTCGCTCCTGGGCTCCCGGACGAGCTAGGTGAGCGGCTCACACGCCAGGACTACAAGCGGGACTTCCGGGAGCGGCGCGCCGCGATCCGCGAGGGGGAGTCCTGGAAACTGGAGCGGTTGCAGCACTTCGAGGAGACGAACGACGACAGCCGGGAGGCGCTGCGTCAGGGGGACTGGCCAGCAGTGTTGCGGCTGTTCGAGGCCGACCGTGACGCCTTGGTTCGAAGGGCCAGGGATGAAGTGTCGCGCGGGGCGGTCTTTCATCGTATTCGTGTGGTTGAGGAGCCGCTGACGCCGTATGTGCAGTGGGAGCTGCACTGGCTACGACTGAGCGCGGAATGCGGGCATTCCGTTCGCGTCCTGCCTGCTTCCGCGGTCGCCGCCGCGGAGGGCGATGCGCTGCTGCCGGAGTTGAACCTTCTGGACAGTCGGGTTCTCTACCGTGTGCTGTACACCGCTGCCGGCCAACCGGACGGGGCGATGCGCTTCACCGATCCCAGCACCGTGAGGAACTGGGCGGAGCATCTGCGGGAACTGTACGCGGCTGCGGAGGACGTCCAGGCGTACTTCGACCGTGCCGTGGCCGACCTGCCTCCGCCGCCCGCGGCCTGACCAGGGCACATCGATCGACGTGCCTACAGAGGGCAACAGGCGACCCGGAGACGCGCAGAACGACCTTTCCGGGTCGTCTCGCGATGTCGTACAGGCTGGGAGCGTCACTGGTGACATCCACTTCCACCACGCCGCCGCCTCGGGGCCATCGGGGTCCGTCCCACGCCAGCTCCCAGCCGACGTGAACAGCTTCGTCAACCGCTTGGACGAACTGGGACAGCTGAACGCGGTGCTTGCCGACCGAAACGGCGGGCGCGTCGTCGTCTCCGTTCACGTGGTGGCCGGCACGGCGGGCGCGGGCAAAACCTCGCTGGTCCTGCACTGGGCGCACCAGGTCAAGGACCAGTTCCCCGACGGCCAGCTCTTCGTCAACCTCCGCGGGTACGATCCCGGAGAACCAGTCACAGCCGCGCAGGCACTTCAGCGCTTCCTGCGGGCCTTGGGCGTGGCCCCGGCCGAGGTTCCTCAGGACGTCGACGACGCAGCAGCGATGTACCGCTCACTGATCGCCGACCGCCGGGTCCTGATCCTCCTGGACAACGCGGCCACGGCTCGCCAAGTCCGGCCGCTGCTCCCCGGCGGAGGAGACAGCCTCGTAGTGGTCACCAGCCGCAGCCGCCTGGCGGGTCTCTCAGTGCGTGACGGCGCCCAAAGGATCACCCTTGGCACGCTTCCGGAGCCGGAGGCAGTCGCTCTGCTGCGCGCGGTCACGAGGGGCTATCGACCCGAGGACGACGGCGACAAACTCGCAGAACTGGCGCTCCTGTGCGCCCGTCTGCCGCTTGCCCTGCGGATCGCCGCGGAACGGGCCGCCAGCCACCCGCACATGCGACTCGACGATCTCATCAGCGATCTGCGTGACGAGTCCGCCCTCTGGGACGCCCTCAGCACTGGCATCGATGACGAGGCCGAAGCCATCCGTTCGGTCTTCACCTGGTCCTATCGCGCTCTGCCCACGCACTCGGCCCGCCTCTTCCGCCTCCTTGGCCTGCACCCTGGAGCGGCGTTCAGCCTCCCCGCTGCCGCCGCCCTCGGTGAAGCCACACCCAGCCGAACACGCCAGCTACTCGACGATCTGGTCGGGGCCCACCTGCTGGAGCAGACCGCTCCGGACCGGTTCCAGTTCCACGACCTCCTACGCGCGTACGCCACCGACCTTGCGCAGGCAGAGGAGTTGTCCGACCAGAGGCAAGCTGCGCGACGACGCGTCCTGAGCTGGTACCTCCACACCGCCGACGCCGCCCAGACGTGGCTCTATCCGTCAGAGGAGCACCTGCCACTGCCTGGACCCTTGCCGGACGTCACGCCCCTCGTCTTCACCGACTACAACGCCGCCGTCGACTGGTCCGAACGGGAACAGGGCAACTTCCTCCCCGTCGTGCGCGACGCCGCCCGAAACGGAATGGACGAGATGGCTTGGCAGTTGGCCACCATCCTGTGGTTCGCACGTCCCGCCTCCTCGTCGGAGCGGGACTGGCTGGAACTGGGCCGAATCGGATGGGAGGCAGCGACAAGACGAGAGGACCAGAGAGCGCAGACACGGCTGCTCATCAACACGGGCATCGCGCACAGGGCTCTGAACAATTTCTCCGAGGGCCTGGACGCTCTGGAGCGAGCCGTCACGTTGGCTCGCAGCTCGCAGAGCCGGTTCGACGAGGCCCAGGCCCTCAACCTCATGGGCCTGATCCATCTACGACAGCGCGAACTCGACTTGGCGGACGCGCATTTCGGGCAGGCGATGTCCGTCTTCCGAGACCTGGGAAATGGTCAACGAGCCGCTACCGCGCTGTCCAACATCGCCAGCACTCGCCTGAGCGCCGGCCGCCTGCCCGAGGCCGCCTCGGTCATCGACGAGGCGCTTGCCGCGCACCGGGCCCTGGCCAATCGTGGCGGTGAAGGCAACCTCCTTCGGATCGCAGCCGCCCTGCGACTCGAAGAGGGCGACACGGATGCAGCCCGGCGATCCATCGACGAGGCGCTCGACATCGCGCTCGCCCTCCGCGACCACACCCGGGAAGGCTTCTGGCTCCTCACCCTCGGCGACATCCAGCGCACCGCCGCCCAGCACGGCGACGCCCTGACCTCCTACCAGCGCTCCGCCATGCTCCACCGCCGCCTCGGCGACCGCAGCCGCGAGGCCCTGGCCTGGCGCGGCACGGGCCAGACGTATGCCGCGATGGACCGCCACGACGAGGCCGCCACCTTCCACCGCCAGGCCGCGGCCGTTCACCGCGACCTGGGGGACACCTGGCAGCTCGCCCTGGAACTCGACCACCTGGCCGCAGCCGTTCACCCGGAGGACCCCGAGACTGCCCGTGGCCACTGGATCGACGCCCTGACCCACCTGACCCCCTATACCGACCCCCGGGCCACGTCCGTCCGCTCCCGCATAGAAGCGTTGCTGACCCGAGCTAGCGGTTGACGCCGTCGCTGATGTGGCCGACGACGCCACCAAGCTCGACGGAGATCCAGCCGTTCATTGAACGACAGCCGTACGAGGAGGGAGCCGATGGGCTGCCAGCCCTCCATCGGCACTCGCTCACCGCTCGCGCGCATCCCTCCAGTAGTCATGGAGCATCTCGGTCGGCCACGAAGGCTGTGTGACAGGGCCGCGGGGGAGCATCTCCTTGAACACGGCCACGAGGTCGATGACCGGTGTGCCGTCGACGGCGTCGAGGTCCGTCACGTGGAGGTCGCGCCCGTCCACTCCGAGCAGGCGGGGGAACGATGTCGCGATCCGGGCGGGGCGACGGTGGTTGCGGTGTACGAACGTTCCGGTCGCCGGCCACTCCGGGTTGTTGCGAGGGCTGCGGGCGTGCAGCGCGACGTCGCTGGGTGAGCCCTCGGAGAAGTACCAGGTGACCTGGAGATGCGAGAACTCCTCGATCCCCTGCAACGTGTCGAGGGGGTAGTCCGGGCGCAGCCGGATGATGGATTCCACGCCGCCCTGGAAGTCGTCGCCGACCTTCAGATGGCCCCCGACAACCGTGGCGACGATCGGCACCTCGATGGACTGTGCGGTCACAACTGCCCCTTCTTTCCCTCCAGGTGGGATGGTCCAGAGGGGATGGTCCGGTACGTGTCCGCACCGTGCACCCCCTCGTCATGGCGCGGTCAGGCTACTCGCCTGAGCACGGCCTTGGCTCGTTCGTCGATCTCCGCTGCCGCGCTGATCCCGCGGTTGCGGTACGGGGAGAGAACCCGGCGCATGTTGATCACAGCGTCGCGGGCTCTGCCGGAATGGACGCCGTTCATGGCGTCCAGGGCTTGGGCCCAAGTGCCGCACGCTGCCTCGACGTTGCCCTGACTCGCCTGCGCGGCGCCCAGGTATCCCAAGGTCACGACGTGAGTGCGACCGAAGGCACCGGTCTCCCTCGTGTGGACGCTGCGCCAGAACTCGTCCTGGGCTCCCTGGAGGTCGCCGAGAGCCCAGAGCGTGCGAGCTGTTTCGTGCGCCAGGCTGGCCTCGGAGAAGAACCAGACACGGGCGGGTTCGTCATCCCCGGGCTTCGCCGCCGCGAGGTCGTCCTCAGCCCGGAGGAGGGCTGCACGCGCTTCTCGCCGCCGTCCGGCCGTGGCCAGGCTCCGCGCCCGCACGACGCCCAGCAGGGCTCGTTCGCGGGGAGTCGCCAGGGTGTACCGCTTGTGTTCGACCGAGGCCGTCGCGATGTCCACGGCTTCCTTGGGGTGGCCGAGATCTGTCGCCTGGTGGGCCATGGCTCGCAGGACGTGGCCGGCCAGCGGTGCGTCCTCGGCCTCGGCCGCCAGCTTCACCGCCAGGGTGAAGTACCGCCGGGCGCCCTCATGGTGCGACGCGTCGAAGCTCATCCAGCCGGCGACGTACACCAGCTCGGCAGCGGCGGCGAAGAGGCGGCAGCGCGTCTCGTCACTGGCGAAGACACCGCCGACGTACGTCGCGACGTCGTCGTAGATGTACTGGTAGAGAGCTGTCCGGCCGTCTACTCCGCCTTGGCGTTGGTCACGCTTCGAGAAGAACTCGGTCATCTCCTTCACCGCGTTGATCTCGGCAGTCCCGATCCTCCGGCTCGTCGAAGCGGGGCGCGATCGGGCACGCTCGGGGGCCTCGTCCCACCACGCCTGTCCAGGCAGGGCGAGTCCGGTCACCGAGTAGGCAGTGCCGGCCAGCACTCGGCGTCGTTCCAGATCCACGTTGCTTCTCCCCAGATCCACCAACGCACTCACCGTATCGACGTGCCATTCGGATGCCATGACCACACCCGATTTCGGCGGGGTGAGGCCGATCTCGGCGGGCGTGATGGGGCGTTGGAGCCGACGGGACAACGTCTCGCTCAAGATAAGGGGCGCCCGCCCGGAGGGTTCCGTTCCCGCGATCCACATCGCGATGTGCGAGCGGCTGGTGCCGAGCAGCTCGTCGGCGCCGACCTCGGCCGCAACCCGTACGAGGGCAGCGGCGACCTTCGGCTGCGACCAGCCGGTTTCCGCGATCGCAGCGGCCAGTTTCTCGTTCCGCTCGCGCCTCATCGTGCGCCCCTGTCCACAAGATGATCTTTGACGGGTTTGACGGCATCGCCGACCGGTGGGGGATACCAACCCACCGTGATTCACGGTTCGCTCAAGGTCAACCAAACCACCAACGGGCTTTCCCCCGGGAGGAATTCGGTGAACGCAATCCAGACGCACGGCTCTGGAGACCGGATGCCGCCGGGCGGGCAGGGCCATGTCTCCGAGCCTGCCCAGGCCAGAGAAGGAGGTCCGAGAACGGCGGTCGACGCGCACCTCCGCAGCTTCGACGCCTCCACCGAGACCTGCCGCCGAGTCCTTGACGGACTCCGGCGGACACTGTGAGGAGACCGAGATGATGCCCATCTGGAGCCTGGAGTCCGTCATCGAGTCCCCCGAGTACCGGGTGAGCCTCACCATGGTCTCGGACAACAGGGCACCCGGGGCGGCACGAACCTTCACGCGGGAGATGCTGTCGGCCTGGGGACTTGAGGACCTGATGGACCGCACGGTCCTGATCGTCAGCGAACTCACCACGAACGCCGAGCGCCACGGCGGTACGCCAGGCGGCACCGAGCGCCCCGCGGACGCGAACGGCCAGGTGGTGGCCGAGCACATCACGCTGACCGTTCCTAGAAACTGAGCATGAGTTGCATGTACTCAGCCGAACACCCCGAACGGTCTTGGGTGTTCTGGTCGACCGCGTTCCTGTCGCGTCCGGTGGCACGCTCCGACGGGCGTGGTCCGGGTACGCGGGGGCGGTTTCCCTCACGCCCTCGGTCACGTGGTCCGGCCTGGGCGGTCCGATGCCCACGACGATCACTCTGGTCGTCGCGGGGCGGTGCCGTCCTCCCCCAGTGCCTCAAGGGCCTGGAGGTACCCCCAGCCGGATCGCATGTCCGAGGGCGCGCCTTCCGATCGCCACCGAGGCGGCGGCGTGTCGGGAAGTCTTTCGTTTCTTGCTGGTCAGCGGCTTCTGCCAGTGCTCCGCGCCCCATATCGAGGTGTAGGCCGGGATCGACAGCGATCACGCTGATCTGGGCCTCTGCGCACATCGACACGAGCCGGGCGCGGAGCTTACTGGTGGGGATGCCGGAGATGAGCTGCCGGAACCTCTTGCGCCGGCCGTGCTTCTCCCGGGTTTTGGAGTCGGTGAAGTCGAGGTCTTCGATCGCGATGGCCTGCACGCCCGTGGCCGTGGCCCAGTGGAGGAGCCGGGTGAGAGCGTGGCGAAGCTGGGCGTCGCGATGGGTGGCGGTGCCGGTGAGGTCGTAGTCGAAGCGGCGCGGGTTGCCGGTCGGGTTGCCGTGCTCGTCGAGTAGCCACGCGGCCAGGTGGTCGGCGTTGGTGTCGACACCGATGACGCCCTGCGGCCCGCAGCGCGTCCAGCGGGATCATCGGGCAGGTCTTTGCGGGTCCAGGACGCGTCGAGGTACCAGCGGCCGCGGAGATGTCGTGGTGGATGCGGTAGGCCACGGCCCGGTTCGCCGCGATGCGGTCGCGCCCACTCCGCGCCCCGGTGGGGGAAGGCGACGCGGGCGGCGAGGACGTACCGGCCGTGCCGGGCGTTGGCCAGGTGCGCGAGCGGGGCGGGGAGTTTGATGCTGACCTCGCCGTCGGGGGTGACGCGGATCGTCTCGTTGCCGTGCCGCTTGCCGGACTCGCCGTCAGCGGTCAGGAACCAGCGGGCCGCCTCCCACTCGCTGCCGCCACTGCGTCCTCGGTCATGCCCGCCGCGGTCCAGGTTGTGCCGCTGGTGTGAGCAGCCGCCTCCCGCCGCGTACCACGCGACACCTGCCCGGCTTCTCGCTCGGCGCGTACCTGTCGTAGCGGTCTTCGAGGATCGCCAGGCGGCGGGTCTTCTGCGAACCACTCGTGCCGCGACCGGTAGCCGCCGGGCTTGCCGCGGCTGCCCTTCTCCCCGACCGGCAGCGACAGCCGGTGCCGGATCGTGCGGATACCAGCGTCCAGGGACTGCAGGTGCTGCGTGCTGGGCGCGGCGGGACAAGCCCCACTGATCGTGGGTGTGGGAGGTGACCGAACCGGCCCACCGCGACGACGAGGCGGCCGTCAGGTCCCGTTTGCGCGCCGCCCACGTGTCGGTGGAGTGGTCCAGGCCGTCACGGCACCGCCGGGCCAGATCCACGCGAGGCCAGACGCCCCATGTGCTCGCCCACGGCCCGCAAGACCTTCTCATCCTCGGCGGTCAGCCCCTTGAGCCGGTCACGGATCGAGACACCCGTACGGGCCGTCGGCGACGAACGGCCGGGCGATCTTCCGCAACGGCTTCTTCGCTGGCGGCTCAGCCATGCTCGGCGGCCTCCAGCGCCTTCCTGGCGCGGTTCTTCGCCGACCGTCGCCCGTACAAGCGGGCGCAGAACGATGTCAGCACATCCACCACATCGCGCACCAGATCGTCTTCCGACCTCACCGTCGTCCAGGACGACGAGGCGACGGCCGTGTGCGGACAGGGCGGCCTCGACCAGTTCGACGTTCATCCGGCCGAGGCGGTCTTTGTGCTCGACCACGACCGTGGTCACCCGCAGGGTCGGCCAGCAGCCGCTTCGCCTTCGCAGCGGGCCCCGTTCATTGCGGAGCCGGTCTCCGCCTCCACACGCACGACACGGTGACCGGCCTTCGCCGCCCACTCCGACAACCGGGTGACCTGGCGTTCCAGGTCGCGTCTTCTGGTCATGGGAGGAGACACGGGCATACAGGCCCAGACCGCCGATCGCCTCCGGCGCTGCGGCGGCCTCGACGTTCACCAGGATCGTGCGTGGCCCAACCCGCTGGGCGGGCACCGGAAGTGTCCCGTTCTTGAACCACCGGTACGCGGTATGGGGACTCACCCCCTGCGCTCGTGCCCACTCAGTCAGATTCACGTGAAGATCATAACACAACTAGAGTCAGGTCATACACACTCATACACACTCAACCGACGGCAGTCTCACACCCTATGGCACCCGCCGCCCCTGGAAGACCAGGGTGAGCAGTTTCCCGTAGCGCGTGGCGGGATGTTTGTGACCCGAGGCAAACTTGCACAGACTGCGTGGTCGACTGACCCGTGTGCAACGTCGTGGCTCTGTACGTGAAGAGCAGTGACAGATCATGCCCGAGAGATCACCAAGTGGGGCCAAATCCCAAGCTGTCGACTCACATTGTCGAAGCCACCCATCACCGCGACCGCCTGACTCAGGCATACAACTTTTCGTGTCAGAGTCGCCCAGTGGCCAGTCCGTCGGATCTTCAACTTCCCTATGATTCTTGAAGATTGCCCAGGGACCGAAGGGAACGGCCGTGACTGCACGGTCGGTACGAGGGGAGAAGCACAAGTGGCCGGATCCGACCTCATCGCGTGGTGCTGCACTTATCTGGACGAACTGCGAGACGTTGCGGAGACGGAGGCCCAGCGGGCCGAACTCGAGGCATGCGTGGCTGCCGCGGCCCGGGGTGAGGACTGTACGGACCGGCTTGGTGCCGTCCTACGGTCCATGGGCCAGGAGGTCGAGGCCTCCCGCGGCGGGGGCTACGTCATGATCCCAGGACTGCGGGGCGACATGGGCGCGGTCCTCCGGGCCGTCTGTCCGAACGGGGTCTGCTCGCGCGACGCCGAGGCGGGCGCACCTGAGGAGCAACGGCGCTGCTCGGTCCAGGGGGCTGTGATGCCCGAGAAGTGGACATCGCCGTCGTGACGGGGTTCCTCGCCGGGCTCGGCGGCAAAGTCGTCGAGCGCTGGCTCTCCCTGCTCACCCTCCCCGGCTGCCTGTTCGTCACCGCCGCTTGGGTGGCCTCCGCTCTGGGCCAGAGCCATGCCACGGACCGGAATCACCTGGCCGATACCGTCTCCGGCTGGTATGAGGGTGCGCAAGACACTCGCCCCGGCACCCTGGGGGCGATCGCGGCCGGGCTGATCGTGCTGGCGGCACTGGCCGGACTGATGGCGAGGATGACCGGACAGGTGGTGATGCTCCTGTGGTTCGCCCGGTGGCCGGGGTCCCTGGGACGGCACATGCGGGACGTCGAACAGCGGGTGTCGGACTACTATCAGGTCGACCTGGAGATGCTCTGGCCCCGGCTCTGGCTCGTCCTGGCTCCGCACGTGCGGAAGGAACTGCGGGCCGTGATCACCGCAGTCGAGTCCGCCACCATCGTGGGTGCCTGGGGCCTGGGCTACCTGGTCCTGGGCTGTTGGTGGTGGCCGGCCGCAGTGATCGGTGTGGTGGTGCTGTGCGCCGGATGGGTGCTTGCCCGGCAGCACACGGTGGAGTTGGCCGCACTAGTGGAGAGCGCCGTCGACGTCGGCCTACGTCCCGTAGCGCGCTCGCTGGGTATCACGCTTCCGTCGGCAGCCTCCCCTGCCGAGGTGGGGCTGCAGCTGGCCCCCGTGTTCCACAAGCGGCTCGCCACTACTGCCCCTCCCGCTACTCCCGCGCCGCAGCGCTGGCAGGCTCCGTCCGGGCTGCCGGTCCGCAGGCGTGGCGCCGCATCCGGCGGCCCGTGACACGACGCCCCTGATGTCGCATGGGGGCAACGGCCCGCGACAGGTCAGCCCACGTGCACGAAGGGTGCCCAGGCCCGCGGGGACGGCTGCTGCGCGCGGACCTGCTGCACCGCTCTGTGCACGGCCGCAGCCACCCTGTCGTCCGCTGTGCCTCGGGTGCCGTCGTACGGCAGTGCGCCGAGAGAGGTGTAGAACCCCTTGGTGAACTCGGCCGCGGACCGGTCGCCGGTCTCCCACAGGGTGCCCACCACATGGCGGGCCCCCGCGGCACGGAAGGCGGAGGTCAGGTGGAGGACCTCGTCGGGCAGTTGTTCACCGGCGTGTGCCGTGCTGCAGGCCGAGAGAACGGCCAGCTCAAGGCCGTCCAGTCGCTCCGTCATCAGGTCGGCGACGGTGAGGGTCTCGTCCCGCAGGACCAGCTGGCTGCGTGACGGGTGCTGCGCGTCGCTCTGCCCGTGACAGGCGAAGTGGACGCCCCGGGCGCCCCGTAGACCGGCCTTCACTGCAAGCGCCGACACCGCCTCCTCGGGCAGCGGCAGAGCCCCTGGGACGGTGGAGACCACGTGCGCCGCCTCCCTCCCGGCACCTTCCAACGGCCGGTGCGGCATGAGCGAGGAGCGGGGCACCGGAACGACCAGGTGCCCCTCACGGCGACTCGTCCCCGGGACCGGGGAAGAAGCGTCGCCGAGCAGCCTCAGAGTCGGCGTGTACGACGAGACGACACGGTCCGCCACGCACGCGCCGGGTACGTCGGGCAGCCCGGCGGCGTGTAGGGGAAGCAGTGTCAGCGGGCCGGTCGCCGACCAGCGCAGGCGGGATGGGAGATGGCCGTCCTGCGGAGCGGACGTGATGCCCAGCGCCAAGAGCACCGGTTCCGCGACCGCCTCCCAGAGCCACGCGAGAACCTCCCGCACCACCTGCTGGTGCTTCTTCGCTGCGGCGGGCCCCGGCGCGGGCCACCGGGTCAGCTCGGCCGTCGCGGTGGTGAACCGCCGGACGTTCTCTGTCACGTCGTGCAGGACGAGATCGGACAGCGGAATGACACCGGTCTCCTCGCCGGCCCGCAGGACGAGCGCATCGCACCGGTAGTCGCTCACGTTGAGGGTGACCACCGGGACTGCCCCTGCCCGCCGGCGCAGCGCGTCCGTGCCGGGTGCGCGGAGGTAGTCCTCCAGACCGGGAACGGCACGGATCTGCCGTGTCACCTCGTGGAGGGCGTTGGTCAGCCGGTGACGGCGGTCGGCGGCCGGGCCGTAGGGTGCGTCCTCCACCTGCGCCAGGTCCGCCCGGATGTCCCGCATGCGCTCCGCCAGGTGCGGAGCGAGCTCACGAACCGGATCGAGATCGGCATCACTGCGACGGGTGAGAGCCTGGCCGACCAGCGTCGCCCGGGCCGTCTCCAGGACCTGCAGCGCCTGGTCCGCCGAACCGCCCGTCCGGAGTACGAGGGCGCAGGCGTCACGGGCCAGACTGGTGGCCATCTTGGACAGACCCTTCTCGCGGTCCTCCACGCTCAACGCCTCCGAGGCGGCGTGCGGAAGGATCTCCACCGCGCGCAGGGTCAGCCGGACGGCAGTCTTCCAGTCGCCGGCCCGGGCAGCGAGGCCCGCGCCGAGCTGTCCGGCCATGACCGCGTCGAGCCGGTGGGATCCGTCGAAGGTCGTGGAGAGCGCCTGGATCGCCGCGGGGTCGTCCTGGTCCCGCATGCTGCGCAGGAGCCCCACCACCGAGGTGAGGGTCTCCGCGTCCCGGGCCGTGGGGCTGGCGGCGGCTGCCCGCCTTCCCTTCTCGGCCGCGTCGATCGCCTCGTCCAGCAGGGAGAGATCCCCGGTCTCCTTCGAGAGACCCCCCAGGGCCATGGCCAGATTGGAGGCGAACGTGGGGTAGTCCGGCACCGTCGGGTCGGTCTCGCGCAGCGCGGCCCGCATCATGTGGACGGCCACGGTGAGTTCGCTGCGTGCGGCGTCTCCCGGACCGCTCAGCCTGGAGTGCGCGTGCATGGCACCTCCGAGCTGGTTGAGCAGGCCGGGCAGGAAGGAGTGACCGGGCGGCAGTTGTGTGACGGCCTTCTGGAGCAGGTCCACCCCCTTCTTGAGTACCGGAGGATTCCTGGTGTCGTGTCCCTTCTGGACGTAGAGCTGCCCGGCCCACAGCAGACGCCATGAGTAGTCGTCGTCGTCCGTGCGGGTGTCGAGAGCCAGGGCCCGCTCGGCAAGGCCGATGGCTTCGTCCAGGGCGGAGAAATCCCGCGTGGCGAGGTAACGCAGATTCAACTGGCCCGCGAGGTTGAGCATGTTGACCGCGTGGTTGTGCGGATTGGGGTCGCCGGCCTCCACCGCCTCCCTCAGTACGTCGATGGGAACCGCGCCCGAACCCGGCCGCAACGAGTGAATGAGGGCCTGTTGGGCCCGGAGCCGATGGTGGGAGCGATGGCCGGGGCCGGTGAGGGTGCAGGCCATGTCGATTGCCACGGTCGCCCGGCGCAGATCCTCGTCCACTCCGGTGCGGCGGTACCGGTGATGCCAGGCCACGGACTCGAGTCCAAGCAGATCGGCCTGCCACTTGTCGTCCTGGGGAATCCGGGCACGGCAGGCGGCCAGAAGCTCCACGGTCGGCTGCGTGATGCTCAGCGGAGCTCCGGCGTCCATGGCGTGGTTGCAGGCCTCGGCCACGGCCGCACAGTCCTTCAGCGAACCCTCGTGCCTCAACTTCCGAGCCGCTGCGACAAGTCCGTCGACGTCGTCCTTCGATATGGCCATTTCCCCTTCTCCCCGTACGGCCGTTCGGCCACGACAATCCACACAACACGCACTGTCCGAAGACAGTCTCACAACTTCACCCGGTGGCGATGAGGCCGTGCGGCAGGGTGACGGCGAGCCGACCACCGTGGTAGTCGGCCACGGCGGCGACGGTGTGCGGTGCGGATGCCGGCCATGGAGCAGCGGGGCGGCTGTCCGGCCTCCTCGCGGGTCTCGTACGGGACCGGGCCGCCGCCGCAGCGCGCCCGGCTCTCGGGTCCGGATTGCCGATCATGTGGTTGACCGGGTGAAGAAGGCCTTCGTCCATGTTGTACGACACGGCGTGAGGGGGCTCATCGCGTACGAGGACGCGCACCAAGGCGCCCACAAGTGCGCTCACGAGACGCCTGTAGGCAGAGGACCGGTTGCGGCGTGGGAACGCTCTCGCGACAATAGGCCCTCCGATGGAGGGAACCGAAGAAATCAAGCCGGGCGTCTAGGAGTTGACTACAGAGCCCGGTATGACTGGATAGCTCCTCGGGCTCATCTCGGACCGGGCTTCTGGCCTCGCAGCGGCACCGCCCTGTGCCGTTGCGAGGGGGAAGCCGCAGCAAAGCAGGGGCAAGGGGGCAGATGTGACATCCATCAAGGGTGGTGCCGGGTGCGGATGTTGCTCCAGGCTGCTCTGAGAGGACGCCGCGAACGTGCTGTTCTCTCCCGAAGCTGACGAGAAGCGGTCCGGCCCGGCGGTGCCCTGTCCGGTCTGCCTCCACCCGGGGCGGGGCGAACGACGGTGCCGGGCCTGCGGATTTCTGCTCAACGGGGATCCGGTCCTGGGGGCCGCGACCGAGGAGGACCATCGGTCCGCGGCGGCCGGGCTGGCCGCCGCCGCGCACGCCTGGGATCTCGACGCGGCCCGGCGCACGCTGAGCGATCCGGCCGAGCGGGGTGAGATCGCCGGGCTGCTACGCCCGGCGCCCTCCGGCTTCCCGCACCCCTCCGGCTTCCCGCACCCCTCCGGCATGCCGCACCCCGCCGACAGCCCCGGCCCCGTCGCGCCCCCCGCCCCCGAGGCGGCCGCCGAACCGCACGCCTTGGCCGACCTGTTGCACCGGCTCACCACCGGTGAGGTGCCCGAGGTGCTGTTCGTCGAGTTCGGCACCGAACGGGCCACGGTGGTACGGGCGGGCGCCGACGCCGCCGGCCTGCCGCACGCGCACTCGCAGGCCGAGGCGTCCTGGACCGACGTGGTCCCCGGGCTCGCCCCCGCGGGCGCCCTGCGCCGCTTCCAGCTCGGCGGAGGCGTGGGCACCGCCCGGCCGGTGGACCGCCTGCGCTTCGACCAGGCCGTGCGCGACTGGCTGCACACTGTCGTGCCCCATGCCCGCGCGGGGACGGGCCCCCGTCCCCCTGCGGTGGTGCTGCTGCGCGGCGACCCCGGCTGGACCCTCCTCGACCGGGCCACCGCCGTGCTGCACGAGTCCTGCGCGGTGAGTGCCGAAAGCACCCCGGAGGCCGCACCCGGTTCGGGCACGGCGTTCGCCACCACGGCCCGGGTCCGCCGACTGCTGCGTGGCGCGCCACTGCGCCAACCGCACACCCTGCTTCTGGCGCGGACGGGAACCCGCGTGGGCAACCACGTTCGGGTGGAACTCCACCACCACGTCCTGTTCGAGGCCGGTCTTCGGCTCGCGCCCGGTGAGACCCGGACGGCCTCGGTCACCGTGTACGGCGGCCCGCCGGTGCTGCCCCGGCGGCCCGCGGCGGGCGGCCCCGCCGCGCCGTCCGAGACCCTGCCGGTCGTACTGCCGCTACTCGCCGGTCACTGTCGCCCGGAAGACCACCGCCCCCCGCTCATCCGCATGCCCGGCGCCGAACTGCCCGTATTCGGCTCCGCCCGCCTCACCTTCGTCCTGCACGGGCCGGGCGAGATCGAGGTACGCACAGAAGACGGCCCGCTCCTGGCCGAGGCGCCGGACGGACACGCACCGAGCCCGTACGCCGTGATCCACCGCGTGCCGCGGCACCTTTGGCTGCCCGGACCTCTGGAACTCATCTGCGCGGTCGAGATGTCCGGCACCGACCGGGCCGAGGTCGCCGAGCGCGTCGGCTTCGCGAGGGACCTGATGCGCGCCGCGGAACGCTATGCCGGCGCGGGCGGTGGCCTACGGGTCGCCGTGATCGGCTACTACGACCACGACCCCCGAAACAAGCACCAGCCCGACCGGAAGTTCATCCGGTTCGTGCCGCCGGGGCCACCCGGCCGGGCGCTGCGGCAACTGCGGGAGCTGCCCCTGGAGGTACTGCCCCGGGACACCCTCACCTCCTCGCTGGAGGACGCGCTCAGGGCCGCCGTCAGAATGACCGAGGGGCAGCCCCCCAGGTCGGTCGACCGGGTGCTCTTGGTGGTCGGGGGCCGGCCGCCGGCACTGCCCAAGCAGGTCGGCCTGGTCCCCGGCTGCCCGGGCGCCGTGGACTGGCAGGAGCAGCTGTGGACCCTGCGTCACCGGGGCGTGCGGGTCGGCGTCCGCGCCGAGCCTTTCGCCGCGCCCACCACTCCCGGCGTACCCAGCGGGGACCAGCTGCGCCGCTACCTCTCCCGGGCCTGGCAGGAGCTGGCGGTCACGGACGGCCTCCCTTTCCGGCCCGGCGTCGACTCGGCGGAGCAGGTGGCGCTGTCCCTCGCCGCCGAGCAGCCCCGCGACACCGACGGCAGCCCGCTCGCGTTCGCCGCACCGCTCCTCTCCCCACGGCAATCCGACCCCTCGAGGAGCTGACCCAGTCCATGACGACACCGCAGTATCGACCTGGCCCGGATTCCGAGGACGACGGGGACGAGGCAGGCTCCCCGGATCAGGGGCAGTCCCGCAACGGGCACGCGAATACGGAACGCGACTGGCAGTCGCTCGCCCTCAACGGCAAGCCCGAAGCCCCCGCACCGGCCCCCGTCCCGCCGCCTCGCCCCGAACACCAGCCGCCGCAGTTCGCCGCCCTCGACAGCCACACCGTGGCCGACCGGATCCAGCCACCGCAGGCCCTACCCCAGCTGCACGGCGCCGCTCCCGTCGGTGTCCGGATCGGCGTGTGGGGAGCCTCCGGTTCCGGGAAGACGACGTTCCTGGGCGCCGTACCGATCGCCGCGATGCAGCACCGGCGGCAGGGGGTGAACTGGGTGGTCGCCGGGATGGACCCGTCCTCCACGGAGTTTTTGCACGACAGCGTGGATCAGCTCGTGTCGGAGCAGCGGTTCCCGC
Source organism: uncultured Actinomycetota bacterium (assembly GCA_963711935.1). Classification (GTDB taxonomy): domain Bacteria; phylum Actinomycetota; class Actinomycetes; order Streptomycetales; family Streptomycetaceae; genus Streptomyces. Next base: position 39,195 of record CAVQGD010000028.1, on the reverse strand, counting down.
AGGCGACCCGGGCGCAGCGCGACCTCAGATGGTCCTTCAACGGCGAGACACGGGGCGCCCGGGGCCGTCCTGCCTCTCGGCAGATGTCGTTCGCGCTGGAGGTGCTCGACCTCCCGGGCGAGGCGTTCAACCCCAGGTCCAACCAGGTCGCCGAGGATCTGCACGAGCAGGCCGTGACCCATCTGACGAGCTGCGGCGGCCTTGTCTACCTGTTCGACCCCCTCCTGGACGCGAACCAGCAGACCGCGAGCATCAACTACTTCTTCGGGATGGCCAGTCAGATGGCGGCCCGGGTGCGCGACGAGGGCCGGCTCCTCCGCAATGGCCGGCTGCCGCACCACGTCGCGGTGTGCGTCACCAAGTTCGACCACCCGGACGTCTTCGAGCCGGCGCTGCGGGCCCGCTGGGTCACCCAGGAGCGGGTCGGTGACATCCCGCGGGTCCCCGACGCCCAGGCGCAGGGTTTCTTCGACTGGATCTGCGACAGCTTCCGCGGCGGCAGCGCCCGCCTGGTCCGTGACGCCCTCGGCAACTTCTTCGCCCCCGACCGGATGTCCTACCACGCCAGCTCTGCCATCGGCTTCCGGCTCAACGCCAACAACCAGTTCGACTACCGCAGTTACGTCAATGTGGAACCGGACGGCCAGCGGATCTGCGGCTCTCCGCCGACCCCGATCAACGTCATCGAGCCGCTGATGGCCCTTGAGGGAGGTCTACGGGGTACGGCCGAACGGCAGCCACGCGAGGGCAAGTCCTGGTGGGGGCGGAAGTGAGTGGACTACCGGCCGGGGCCTCGGTGCACGCCGCCTGGTCCCTCCAGGGCAAGGCACCGGGGCAGGTGGCCTACGACGTGCAGGCGGGCAGCGTGGAACCCCGCATCGCCCAGAAGTACTTCTGGGCCGCGTCCACGGAGACGCCACGCGCCGACCGCGCCCAGGCCCCCGACACGCTGCCCTGGGTGGCGTTCCTCGGCGGCACCGAGGCCGGCCGGCCCGTGACCGGCCTGGTGGAGACCACCTGGTCGGGCGGGCGGGACGCCACCGGCCGGATCAGCTACTCGGCCCGCCTGCTGCTCCTCTCCTGGCAGTCGACCAGCGATGCCGGGCTGACCTGGTCCTCGCTCTACAACGCCGCCCTGAACACCGAGTGGCCGACCACGGACTCGGGCGACGGACACCCGTCGCACATCGTCCTCGACGCGGCACCCACCACGGTCGCGAAGCTGGCCCGGTACATCGAGCACGACATCGGGTTCGAGTGGGCCGCGCGGTCCGCCGCGCTGCTCCTCGAAGGGCGGCACGTGGTCATCACGCTGTCCCCGGAGCACGCCGGTCTGAACGCCGTCACCCGGGTCGCCGTGCTCGACGGGATCTGCGCCCTGCTGCCGTACGGCAGCCGCACCTGGCTGTCCGCCGCGACCTGGGCCGGTCACGGCGCCGACCACGAGCTGCGGCTGACCTTCGCGCTACGGCCCCGGGGAAGCCAGTGCCATGCCGTACTGGCCGGGCAGCCGCCGCAGGAGCCCGGCACGAGTCAGGGCCGCGCCTATCTGGCGGAGCTGCTGCGGCTGCGGCAGAAGAAGGGCATCGAGGCGGTGCTGTCCCACCTGCTGTCCCCTCGGGCCCCGCTCCCCCCACACGACGCTGAACAGGCGCTGCGGCATCTGCGGGACCTCGACTTCCAGGCGATGGTGGTGGGGGACATCGACCGGGGCACGAGCCAGTTGCGCGATGTGGCCAGGCTGCTGAGCCGGTCCCCGTTGGAGAGCCTGATCGAGCCGAAGGCCGCGAAGATCGCGCGTCATCTGGCGTGCCGCGCTCTGCCCGGCGCCCGCTCCGAGGCAGAGCGCGAACAGGCCCGGAGCCTGCTCCTGGAGCACTGGTCCCCCCGGGTCGGCGAGGCCCTCGCGGACGAGCTCAACTCCTGGCCCGCCGAGAGCCAGACCCCGCAGCGGGTGCGTGGCGTCCTCGACCTGGCGGCCGCCGCGGCGCCACGGGACCGGCGGGCCCACACCGTGGTCCTGACCGGCTACCTCGACGGGGGCGGGACGGGCGGAACACCGGACGGCCTGCGGTCGCGGAGCGCGCTGCTGCAGGCCATGCAGCAGGATCTGGACGCGAACAGCGCCGCCGCCGTGCACGCCGTCCTCGTCCGCCGTCCGGAACTGGCGCTGGCCTGGCTCGACGTCAACGCCGAGCGGGGCACCCTGGACGACCGGTTGGTCCGGGAACTGCTGCGCCGGCCCGGCACGGTGAGCGAGCCGAACGCGCCGCACTGGCTGCGCGGCGTCGCCCTGATCCACCGCGCATCGCCGGCCACCCCGCGCGACGAGGAGAGCATCCAGGCGTTCGCCGCGGTCTCCGCGACCGCCTGGCGCACCGGACTGCACCTCGCCTGTCACGCCCGCAATCCGGACGTGCTCGCCTGGCTCGAACCAGAGCTGTACGACGTTGCGACGGGGCAGCGCGGCACCGATGAGGACCGGGTTTTCCTGCTCCGCCGGATCGACATCCTCGTACCGAGGCGGCCCGGCCTTGCGGGGACGCCCGCCGCCTGGGCCGATCTGATCCAACTCCCCCTGCTCGGGTGGGACTTGCCACGTTCCCGACTCCTCGCGGACGACGGCAAGGCGGCTGCCGAATACGCCAGAGTCCTCAGGCGTCAGCTGTGGCGACTGGGGCTGCCGGGCCAAGAGCGAAAGGCGGTCGTCTCGGCGCTGGTCGGCGACCGGCTCGACCAGGTCCCCTATCCGGTCCTGTGGGAGCTGACCCACCCTCAGGACGATCCGGTCGCAGGCGGTCTGGAGAGCCTGGAAGGACCCCTGCTCAGCCGTATCGCCGAGCTGCTGACAGACGCCGGGGACTGGATCACCCACGGCATGCCCGCGCAGTGGGAGAACCGTCTGAGGGGGCGCCCCGACCTCCAGTGGCTGGCCTACACCTCCGAGATCCGCCGGCTCGTCGCCACCCGTACGGCCGCCCCCGAGCAGCTGGGCGACGCCATCGTGCGGGCGAGCCCCAACTCCCGGTACGCCAGGCACGCGCAGACCATCGAGTACCCCTTTGCCGTGCTCGAGGCGATCAAGCCCTGGCTCCAGGATCACGCCGGACGGGGCGACACGGTCCATCGACTGGCCGGGCACCTCAACCGGAGCTCCCCGCAGCAGGCGCTCGGTGACCTGCTCTACTACTCCATCTCCCAGCTGCGGTTCGGTGACCTGGTCCGGCAATGGGCGCTGGACCGCCACGAGGAGCTGAAGGACAGCGTCGAGCGCGCGATCAAACTCATGCGCCAGAAGCCGAAGTCCTCCGCAGGCCTGCCGCAGGACGCACCGAGGGGCCCGGTACTCGGCACCTCCACCGATCCCGACCAGGGCACCAAGTCTTGGCTCCCGTGGCGGAAGGGCCGAGGTGATGACCGCCCATGAACCCGCCGCACACCCTCGCCCTCGACATCGGCACCCGTTACGCGCGGCTCGCCACCGCGCGGCCCGGCGCCGGGCCGCCGCGTCCGGTACCGCTGCCCGGTGACGTGCCGGGCGAGGGACAGCCGCTCTCCGCCGCCGTACGCGACCGGCCCGCCGTACGGGACCGGCTCGTCGCCGCGCTGCGCGAGGCATACGGCGCCTACCTCGCCCGCTATGGTCCGCCCGCCAGGGCCGTGGTCGTCTTGCCCCGTCGCTTCGCGCGTGCGCTGGCGGGTCCCACGACGGCCGCACTCGCCGAGGAGGGCTGCCCACGGGTGCGGGCGATCGGCATCGCGCACGCCCTGCTCGCCCTGGCCCGGCACACCGCGGGCGAGGCGGCCGACAGCGGGGAATACCTCGTGTGCGATGCCGGGGCCCGCGCCGTCGACGCCGCACGCTGCACACGGAGCGGCCCCTCGGTTCTCCTTCGCGCCACCGCCGAGGCGACCGGGCCAAGCGGCCTTCTGGGAACGGCACTTGACACGGCACTCCTCGCCGCCGCCGGTCTGCCCGACAACGAGGAAGGGCACCTCCTGCTCGCCGCCGCGCGCAAGGACGATCCCGGCGGCCGCCGACTGGGGCTCGCCGTGGCCCGAGCCATGAGCCGCCCCGACCCCTTCGACGACACCCTGGTCTACCGCCTGGGTGACCGGGACATCACCGCGGGGACCGTACGGACGTCTCTTCCGCCGCTGATCGACGCCGTACGGCGGGCTTTGGCCGAGGTCGCCGCGCCACCCGGCGCCACGGAGCGACCGCCACTGCTGCTCGCCGGAGGCCTGGCCCGGCTGGAGCCGCTCACCCGGCGGTTGGGCGAGAGCCACCGGCTGGTTCCGCTGCCCGCGGACGTGGACGCCGGGTACGCCGCGGCGGCCGGCGGCGCCCTGGTGGCGGCAGGCCTCGCCGACCCCTGCGACCGCTACCCGTACGCCGTCCGCATCAGTACCCACAGCCGCACGGCCGGACGACTGCACACCGAGGAGCTCGAACTGGCCGCCCCCGGGACGCTGGAGCCCGGCGGCGACACCGTGTTCGCCGCCCGGGACGGCCGGCCGGCCGAGGTGCTTGCCGACGCGGCGGCCAGGCGCCCACTGCGCGTCGAGGCCGTCGCCCCCGACGGCCGCCCGGTCCGGCTGCCGGACGTCGCGCTGCCCGCCGACGCACCGGACGGGCTCTGCCGGGTCGGTGTCCACGTCGGCGCGGACGGGGCGGCTGCCCTGGTGCTGCGCCCGGTCGCGCAAGGCCCGGACACCGAGACCCGCCTTCCGCTCGGCCCGCTGCCCGTCCTGCCCGAAACCTGACCCGTTCCTACCGACCCGACCAGTGCCGCGCCCGAGGAGCCCTCATTCGATGAACGAACCGCAGCCACGCCCGAGGCCGGGACGAGTGCGCGCCCGTGCCGCCCACCGCGCCGCCGCCGGGCTCGCCGCCCTGGTGTTCACCACTGTGACTGCCGTGGTGTCCGGGACGAATCCCGCGCTCGCCCGTACCGCAGCCGATCCAGCACGGGCCGGATCGGCGCCCAGCCGCAGTGAGATCTACTCCGAGCTCGGCCTTGACCAGGTCCCCGCCGACTACGTCGTCTTGGTGGATGTCTCGGGTTCGATGCTGAACAAGGGACGGTATTCGTCGGTCCGGTCGGCGCTGCTGCCGTTCCTGAAGGGCCTCTCGCCGCAGGACTACGTCGCGCTGTTCACCTTCGGAGACAAGGCCGAGACGGTCTATCTGGGCCACCCGTCCGACCCGAAGGGCATCATCGGCAAGCTGCCCGCCCAGGCGGGGCCCTCCGGCGTGCGGACCGACATCGGCGCGGCCCTGGACCGCGCTCTGGCCGAACTGGAGCGGCCCGACGCCGCCGAGGTCGGCTCCGTGGTGATGTTCACGGACGGCAAGCACGAGCCGCCGAAGGGCTCCAAGTACCCCAAGTCCGACGGGCCGGCCTGGAACGCGCTGCGGGACCGGGCCGACAAGCTGGCCGACGGACACGCACTGGCCGCCTACTCCCTGCCGCTCGCGACCGACGAGTCCGGCACCGCGCAGCTGGCCCGCGTCATCCCGAACACCAGCGAGCTGCGGCCGGATTCGGTACAGAGCCTCGCCGAGTACCTTGGACGGGCCGCCGAACGGGCCCAGGCGCGTAAGGCCGCGCGGCTGATCGCACAGGACACGGGCAAGGGCGTCACGGCCACGTTGTCGCCCACCAAGGCACTCGACCTGGACAACGGCGGTGCGGCGGCCACGCTGACGCTGACCGCCACGACCAGGCGGCTGCCGCTGACCGTGACCGGCCTCAGGGCGACCCTGAACGGACAGCCGCTCACTGTCACCGGCCTGCCGGACCAGGTGTCCCTGAAACCGGGCGCGGCACAGCAGTTCGACGTCCAGGTGCGCGGCGAGCCCGACTCCGGTTGGCCGCCGGTCTGGCGGACCTGGGAGGACGAGGTCGGCCTCACCGTGCACGGCAAGGTCGCGACGCCCTGGGCGGCCACGCTCGACGACGTGAAGTTCGAGGTGCCGGCGGCGGTGGACGGACCGGCGAAGGGGCTGCGGCTGCGGGCCGAGGTCGGCTCGCCGCTGACCCTGCCCCTGCTGATCGGCGTTCCGCTGGCAGCCCTCCTCGCGGCCCTGCTGCTGTGGCTGCGGCGCAACCGGGCGGTCCTGAGCGGCGTACTGGTCCTGTCGCCCCCGCGCGGCGACGGCCCGCAGGACCACATCGTGCTGCGCGGGCGGCAGTTGGCACTTGTGCCGCCGCAGATCGGTGGCAGCGGCCGCGTGTACGGCCGACGCTTCCGGGCGGCCGACGGCCGGCGCGGGATCGCCCTGCACCTGCGCTACAGCCCGGACGGCACTGCGGCACGCAGCGCGGACGCCGTCTGCCGACCGGGTGAGGAGATCATGATCAACGGCATCAGTTTCGCCTACCGGCAGGACCTCGACGGGCAGCCGTCGGCAGCACCGGGAGTTGGTGGGGTGCCTGACCCCCTGCCGATCCCGCGGCCCGGTTCGTTCCCTCCCGACGAGGACGGGCCCTGGAGCAGCGCCCCGCCACGACCGACGGCACGGCCCGACCGACCCGCCCCCTCGGAACGGGACCTGCCGTGAGCGGCCAGGACCTCAACGTCGCCGCCACCCGGGTCGGCACCCATGCCCTGGGCCCGGGACGCCGGTCGGTGGTGTGGGTGCAGGGCTGCCCGTTCCACTGTGCGGGCTGTCTGGCACCGGAGTGGATCCCGGACCGCGCCGCCCGCCACGTGGATCCTGCCGAGCTGGCCGAGGAGTTGCTCGCCGATCCCGGCGTGACGGGTCTGACGCTCTCCGGCGGCGAGCCGATGGCCCAGGCCGCCGGGCTTGCCGCGCTGGTCCGCGCAGCCCGCGTACAGCGCGACCTCTCGGTGATCTGCTTCACCGGCTACCGCCTGGACCGGCTGCGATCCCGCCCGCCCGCACCCGGGGTCACCGAGTTGCTCGGCCTCCTGGATGTGCTGATCGACGGCCAGTACGTCGCTGGCCTGGACGACGGCAAGGGGCTGCGGGGCAGCAGCAACCAAGGCGTCCACCACCTCACGCCCCGGCTCGCCGGATGCGGATACGACTTCACGGGCCGGCCTCGTACCGCCGAGATCACCGTCGACGGGACCACCGCCCTGCTGGTCGGAGTCCCCCCTCCGGGACTGCTCGCGGCCTTCGACTCCGCGGTGGAGGAGGCCCGTTCGCGGCTGCCCCTTCCCGAGACCCCCGACGCGACGCCCCCGCGCCCCCGGGCGCGGATCGCGGCCAACCGACCAGGTAAGGAGGACTGACCATGAGTGGCAAGAAGCGCATCCTGGTGGACGAGACCGAGTGGTACCGGGCCCAACGGGCGGCCCAGAACCTCAAGCAGGTCCGGCGCGACGTTCCCAGGCTGCTGGAGGAGGTCCGGCGGCAGACCGAGGCCGACCAGGCCCGCACGCGCGCCCAGTTGGAGGAGCGGGCCCGCCGGACCGAAGAGGCGCTCTCCGGCCTCGCGGCCCACACCCAGCGACTGGAGCGGGACACCGGACGCAGGCTGCGCGAGCAGTCCGAGCGCCTGCGGCAGGAGCTGCGCGGCACCGCGGACCGCCTCGAACGCGACACCCGTACCATGCTCGCGGAACAGCGCGCGGCCCTGGAACGCGAGCTCGCCGCCGAACGCGACCAGCGCCGCCGCGACATCGCCGATCTGACCGGACGCGTCGACAAGATCGTCGGGGACCGCGACCGTGCCGCGGCCGCCGCCCGGGACTGGCTCGCCGACGGCGCCACGATGGCCGATCTCATCGCGACAACCCTGCCGCACGAACGGCACGCCCCCGGCAGGCTCCACCGACTCCGCCTGGACCTCGACACGGCGCGGCGCAACAGCGACGCCGGGCAGTACGAGGCCGCACTCGCCCTTTCGCAGAGCGCCTACCTCAACCTCAGCGAACTACGCCTCGACATCGAGCACCGGGAGCTGGAGCGGCGGCTCGCCCAGGACGCCGCCACCGACGCCCTGGTCCTGGTCGAGACCCTGATCACGCAGAACGAGATCAGGCCGGTCGTGGGCCCCGACGGCCGACCGCTGCCCGGGGTCGAACTCGACGTGGACCGCTGGTCGGAGGGCGAGCACGAAGAGCTGCGGGGGCAGGTGGCCGAGCGGCTCTCTCGGGCCAGGGAGGATGCCACGACCGCCGACGAGCAGCGCGAACTGCTCGCCGAGGCGGCGGTCCTGGAGGAGCGGCTCGGCGAGGTCGTGGACCGGGCCGGCATGCAGCTGCTCGCCTCACAGCTCCGCGTGAATCTCGCCGATTCGGTGGCCGGGACGCTCTCCCGGATCGGCGGCTACGAGCTGATGGACGGCGTGTACGAGGACGAGGACGAGCGTCGCTCGTTCCACGCCGTCCTGGAGCACGCGAACGGCAACAAGATCGTGGTGCAGGTCCTGCCCGCATCGGAGGGTGAGACCGGGCAGATCCTGCGGGTCCTCTCCTACGACTACGACACGGTCTCGGAACGTGAACTCCGGGACCGGGCCGAGGCGGTACAGCACGCCCTCGGGGAGGAGGGGCACCCGACCGGGCCCTTGGCGAGCGAGCCCGGCGTCCCGGAGCGGCAGGCCCCCGACCTGGACCGGTTCCGCAAGGGCGGTGGCGAGCGCCCGGCCGACGGCGTCTCATGACCGGCCGGCTCGGCTCCCGCTTCGCCGACCTGCGGCTGAGCGTCGGCGAGCCGTTCACCGTGGTGTACGGGCCCGGCGTGGACGATACCTTCATCGGCGCCGACTACCGGGAACGGAACCTGGACACGGTGCTGTGGCATCTGCTGCGCGCCCAGTCCTGCGCGTATGTGGCCTACAGCTCCCAGCGCCGGCCCCTGTACTTCCTGGACCCGGACTCCGAGGAACGCTCCCGGCCATCCGGCCGCGCCCGGGCCGACGCTCCGTCGCGGACGTCGACGGAATCGGCGGGCTCCACGGGGCCGGAGCTCATGCGCCATCCCCAACTGCGCGGCCCACTCGGGCGGGCGGTGGTCCGCCCGCCCGCAGAAGAGCGGAACACCGGGCCCGCCGAGACACGGAACGTCTCCTTCGCCGCGGACCGGACCGGTTCGCCCGCCGAGTCCGGGCCGCCGCGCGCCCTCTCCGACCCGTTCACCGTCATGACTCTGTCCGGATATCTGGCGAATCCCCCGGACCGCACGGCCGTGGTGTTCACCGAGGCGGAGGGCACCCTGCGGCACACCGACGCCACCCGCCCGCTCAACACCTTCTTCAGTGACTGGGCGCGGCACGGCGACTACGACCACCCGGTCGTCCTGGTTTTCGCCCGCCCGACGTTCGACGCCTGCGTGGAATACGTCGAATCGCTGCATGGTTACCCAGGCCTGACCGACCGGCTGCGCCGGCGGGCCACGCCCTCCATCCGCGTCGGCTATCCCGACGAGACCGAACTGCACCGCCTCGTCCAGCGGTTGCGACTGCGCGACGGCCTCCGTATCGGCGACTGGCGGGGACTGGACACCGTGGTACGCGCGATGGCGGCCCAACAGCTCACCGTGAAGAACTGGCGCAGCAACTTGCTCTCCCTCGGCGACACTCCGCTCAGCGGCAAGGAACTGGCCAAGCGCGGCTGGCTGCCCCGATCCGCCCGGCCGGGGGCGCCCGACCGGGACACACGCCCGGCCCACGAGAAGCTGGCCGGCCTCAAGGGCCTGGCAGAGGTGAAGAACCATCTGGAACGGTTGCGCAAGCGGGTGACCGCCGAACGGCTGCTGCGCGCGCAGGGACGCGGCACGGACGCCGAAACGGCCTCCCCCCACCTGCTGTTCGCCGGTTCGCCCGGTACCGGGAAGACCACGGTGGCCCGGCTGGTCGGCGAAATGTACCGGGACCTGGGCGTGCTGAGCCAAGGCCATGTGGTGGAGACCAAGCTCGAGGACCTGACCGCCGGTTTTGTCGGACAGACCGCTGGCCACGCCAACGCCGTGGTGGACCAGGCTTTGAACGGGGTGCTGTTCCTCGACGAAGTGCACGGCCTGAGCGGCGAGGGCGCCAGCTTCCTCCCGGAGGTCATCCGGGCCCTGCTGACCCGAATGGAGAACGACCGCCACCAGCTCGTGGTGATCGCGGCCGGATACCCGGACAAGATCGACGAGTTCCTGGCCGCCGACCCCGGCCTTGTCCGCCGGTTCGGCGAACGCATCCCCTTTCACGACTACCCGCCGGACGTGCTGCACGCCATCCTGTTGGGGTTCTTGGCAGATACCGGCCTGCGCTGGGACGAGTCGCTGGCCGATCAGCTGCTGCAGGTCGCCACCGAGCTGTACGTCACCCGCCGCCCCGACTTCGGCAACGCCGGCACCATGCGCGAAATCGGCGCGAAGATCTTCACCGAGTGGGCCAACCGGATCGACGGCGACACCGAGCAACCACTCACCGTCGAAGACCTGCCGGACAAGTACCGCGCCCTCCTGTCCCGGCCCGCCCCCGAGAACGCCACCCTGCTGTCCGAGCTGGACGACATGGTCGGCCTCGACTCGGTGCGCGAGACGCTCATCGACCTCGCCGACCTCATCCGGCACCGCCAGGCCCGCGGCAGGAGTCTGCCCGCGCCCCCGCATCTGCTGTTCATAGGGCCGCCCGGCACTGGCAAGACCACCGTGGCGCGGGCTGTCGGCGGGATGCTCCGCGACCTTGGACTGCTGCGCAAGGGCCATGTCGTCGAGACCACACGCGCCGACCTGATCGCCCAGTATGTCGGCCAGACCGCGCCCCAAGTCGTCGAAGCCGTGCACGAGGCCCTTGACGGGGTGCTCTTCATCGACGAGGCGTACAGCCTGACCGCCGGTTCCGGAATCCAGGGCGCCGACTTCGGGAGGGAGGCCGTCGACACCTTGGTCAGAGAGATGGAGCACTGGAACGACCGGCTGGTCGTGATCGCCGCGGGCTATCCCCGCGAAATGGACGTGTTCCTGAGCAGCAACAGCGGTCTGGCCTCCCGCTTCACGCGCGTGGACTTTCGGCCGTACCGCACCGAGGAGCTCGTCGAGGTGCTGCGCCGGAGCGTTGTGGCCCAGGGCTACGTCCTCACACCGGAGGCCGCCCAGCGAGCCGGGCTATGGTTCGACGCCCGACGGCGCGCCAACCCCGACAGGTTCGGCAATGCCCGCGAGGTACGCCGCCTCGTCCCCGCCATGGAGGTCCGACTCACCCGCCGCCTGCGAACCGCCCCGACCGCAACCGACCGCTCCACGTTCACCGCCGCCGACGTCCCGTCCTCTGAACGCTGATCGCCGGAAGATCAGGCCGCTCCGGCGTTCGCGTCTCCGTCTCTCTCCTCCAACGCCTCCCGAAGCACCCGATCGATCTCGGCGAGGCGCCGCTCCACATCGGTGGCGACGCGGCGCGCGCGCTCAAGTGCCGTCCTGCCCTTGGCGAGCCGGTCCCCGAGACCGTCGCCGGTGTCGTCGCCCTCGACGCCCTCCCACGCGGACAACGCCTCCGCCAACTCCCGGTTCGCCCGCGCGTAACGCTCCCACTCCGGAATCCGCTCCCCGAGCTCGGCACGGACCGCTTCGAGGTTCTGGTGCGACTCAGCCAGCTCAGCGGTGACCCGGGCCAGCTCCCGCTTCTTCGCGGTGAGCCGCTCGTCGCTCTCCTCGGCCAGGCGCACCGCCTCTCGGGTCTGCGGACCGAGCGCGTCCAGCTGATCCTCGCTGAGCCGCACCAACGCCCCGCAGCCCGCGGCCAGATCCTGCTCGGCGGAGGTGTCCCGGGAGCGCAGCACCTCCAGGCGTTCGTCCACCACCTGTCGCTGTCCGTCCAGCGCGTCCAGCGCGTCCACCAGGCGTTCGAGGCGGCGCAGCTCCTCGATGCGCTCCCGCAACTCCGCGTGTTCCGTGAGGCGTTGGCGCAGTTCCTCCTCGGTGTCGGCAAGCCGTTTCAGTACCGTTCGGTCGTCCCGAACCTGTCCATGGAGCGCGGCGAGCTCGGCAAGTTGCTTGTCCAATTGCTCGGCCAGCCGCTGTCCGGGCCGGGCGGCTGCCACGAGACGAGGAACCTCGGCGGCCAGCGCAGGGACCTCCTCCAGCGCGTCGAACAGACCGAACAGCCCCTCGAGTGCGGCGACGCCGTCGTCGTCCCGTATCTCCGCGAGCGCCTCCGCCGCACAACGCAGCGAGGCTCCGAGCGCCGAAAGGGCGGCTTGAGCACCGGAACCGTCCGCAAGCGCACCGGGGTCGTCCGTAGCCGGCATCCGCGCCCCCCGCTTCCCTGTTCGCACCGCTGTCCGAGGCAGCGTAGCGCCGAAGCTCCGGCCGGTGGGCACACTTGCCCGTCCCTGCTCCGTACCCCAGGAGCGGGCGGCACACCGGTCGCAACTGAACCGCTCGATCCCGACGAGCTCGCAGACGCCCTTGTCGCCTCCGCTGTGGCACGCGGGCACGAGACGTTCGCCATCCTCGGAGAGTCCCTGGGAACCGCCATCGCGGTGCGCGCCGCGACCCGCCATCCCGAACGGGTGACAGGACTGGTGCTCACGGCAGGGTTTCCCGTGGCCGATCCAGTCCTCGCACACGCCTCCCAACTGATCGCCCTTCTCGGCAAGGCGGGCGAGTGGGAGGAGGTGGCCCGGCTGGCTCTCCTGGCGTGCCTGTCCGAGAGCCAGCTGAACGGGCTGTCGCCGACCGAGGTGGAGGAGGCGGTGGCGCAGGTGGAGGCGTCGATGCCTCCCGGCATGCTCGACCACTTCGACCTTGTCTCCCGCGTGGACGTCCGCGGCGACCTCACCGGCGTGACGGCCCCCGCCCTCGTGTTCGCGCCGACGGGAGACCGTCTGGTGCTTCCGGAGAGTTCCCGCCGCCTCGCTGCGGGAATCCAGGGGGCCACGCTGATCGAACTGCCCGGAGCAGGACACATCCTCGACGCGGACAACCGGGCGCTCTGGCTCGGCCACGTACGCCGTTTCGTGGCGTCTCTTGGCCCTATTTCCGCATGACCACTAAGGACGCGCAGGGCCAGGCCGTCGCGCCGCGTGTTCCCATGGGAGAGCACCGCGGCGGCCTGGCGGTCCTTGCCCTGGCCACCTTCATCGTGGTCACCACGGAGATGCTCCCTGTCGGGTTGCTGTCCGCGATCAGCACGAGTCTGGAGGTGTCCGAGTCCCAGACGGGGATGCTGCTCACGGCCTATGCCTTCACGGTGGCAATGACTGCGACAGCGTTGACCTCTTGGACCGCGAGCTGGCCGAGGAAGCGCCTCCTTCTCGCGGTCGTGGGGATCTTCGCTGTGGGTGCGGTCCTCTCCGGTGCGGCGACGAATTTTGCGCTGCTGGCTGTTGCCCGGCTCGTCTGCGGTGCCGCGCACGGCGTGTTCTGGTCCATCGTGGCCGGTTACGCCGCAGCCCTCGCCCCTACGGAGCGACCGGGCAGAGCAACGGCGGTCGTCTTCGCCGGGAACTCGGGAGCACTGGTCCTCGGCGTGCCCCTGACCGCTGCGCTGGGCGGCACTGTGGGCTGGCGAGTAGCCTTCTGGCTGGTGGCCTTCGCCGCGCTGCTGGTGCTGACAGTGGCCATGAGGGTGCTTCCGCTGGTTCCAGGAAATCCACACACCGCTACAGCATCTGCGGAGTCCTCTCCACCGCCACCAAGCACCTGCTCAACCCGCTCACCGTGCTCCACGACGCCTTCACCGGGAAGATCTGGCTGCCCCCCGCAGCCACCGCCCTCACCTGAAACCCCCGCTCCGCCAGCCGCTGACCACCAGTCACCGGCCGTCACCCCACGACCAAAACCATCACCCACCGCACGCCCGGTGAACGTTTACCTATGGGCGCCGAAATGGGTAGACAGCCACTCGATCGGGTGAATTGTCAGAGGTTTATCTCAGTACCCACCGCGATGTTGCAGCTCACCGGCCGGACCGCACCCAGACGGAAACCATGTGATCGACGGCGGTGTCGACACAGTGTCCTGCCTGGGCCACGCTGTGTGCCGGTGACGCGCCTTGCGCGTACGCCGTGCTCGCCTTGTGAGAAGCGAACGAGGGGTGTGCCGCGTGGGGGACGATACCTTCGACTATCGGCTGAGCCGGAATCCGATTGCCATCGTGGGGCTCGCGGGGATGTTTCCCTCGGCCCGGGACGTACGGGAATTCTGGCGCAACATCGTGACCGGCACCGACTGCACAGAAGAGGTGCCGGCGAGCCGTTTCAGGCTCGATGACCATTTCGACCCTGATCCCTTCGCACAGGACAAGACCTACTGCCGCCGCGGTGGATTTCTGCCTGCCGCAGTCTTCGACCCGCTGGTGTTCGGCATGCCACCCACCACGGTGGATGCCACGGGACTTATACAACTGCTCAGTCTCCAGGTGGCCAAGGAGGCGCTGCGCGACGCCGGTTGCGAGGAATCGGACTGGTACCGTCCCGCGCGCACCGGAGTGGTCCTCGGCGTGTGCGGGGGCAGCTCGAGCATGATGCCGCTCGCCGCGCGTCTTCAGACCCCCCAGCTGAAGGCGGCCGTCCGCAGTTGCGGTCTGTCCGAGGCCGACGCCGAAGAGATCGCGCGGCGATACACGGCCGCGTTCACGCCATGGACGGAGAATTCTTTCCCGGGGTTTCTGGGAAACGTCGTCGCGGGCAGGATCGCCAACCGCCTGAATCTGGGTGCGTACAACGGCACGGTCGACGCTGCCTGCGCCAGTTCCCTCGCCGCGCTACGGATGGCGGTGGACGAACTCGCGCAGCACCGTGCCGACCTGATGCTCACCGGCGGTTGCGACACGGACAACACAATCTTCGCGTTCATGTGCTTCAGCAAGACCCCCGCGCTGTCAATGAGCAGCCGCATCCGCCCCTTCGACGAGGATGCCGACGGGACCCTGGTCGGTGAGGGCATCGGGATTCTCGCCCTGAAACGGCTGGCGGACGCCGAACGCGACGGGGACCGCGTCTACGCGGTCATCCGCGGCCTGGGCTCCTCGAGCGACGGACGGGCCCAGAGCATCTTCGCGCCGAGTGGCGCCGGGCAGCTGACGGCGCTGCGCCGGGCATACGAGGACGCCGACTGTCCGCCCCACTCCGTGGGGCTCATCGAGGCCCACGGCACCGGCACCCGCACGGGCGACGACGTGGAACTCGACGCACTCAACACGCTGATGGCCACACCCGGTGACCGTCTGTACGCCGCGGTCGGCAGCGTGAAGTCCCAGATCGGCCACACCAAGGCGGCGGCCGGGGCTGCTTCGCTGATCAAGACCGCGCTCGCGCTGCACCACAAGCTGCTACCGCCGACCATCAACGTACGGACTCCCAGCGCCCCCGCGCGCAGAACAGACGCGGCGCTCTACGTCAACACCGAGACCCGCCCGTGGATCCGGGATCCGCGCCGTCCGGTACGCAGGGCCGGTGTGTCGGCGTTCGGCTTCGGTGGCGTCAACCTGCACACGGTGCTGGAGGAATACGCACCGCAGGAGAGTTCCCTGAGCGTGCTCCATCCCACGCCGCGGGCCTGCCTGTGGCATGCTCCTAGCCCCGAGGGGTTACGCGCCCTTCTCGAGGACGGTGCTCCGCCCGACTGCGCCGGACCCGTTCCCGCCGACCACGCACGGCTGGGTTTCGTCCTTCCCTCCGCCGACGCCGACGCCGACGACGCCTACGCCGAACTCCTCGCCACAGCGGTAGCGCAACTCCGGTCCAATCCCGGCCACCAGAGCTGGAGCCACGCACGCGGGATCTGGTATCGCGCGGCGGCCCTCCCGCCCGAGGCAAAGGTGGCGGCGCTCTTCTCGGGCCAGGGCAGCCAGTACGTCGGCATGGGGCGCGACGCCGTGCTGGCGATTCCTCCGGTGCGCGCTGCCTTCGACGCCGCCAACGCCTTGTTCACGCAAGGCGACACGCTGGCCGACGTGGTCTACCCGGTGCCGGATCCCGCGGGCAGGGACCCCCGCCGCGAGACGGAACGGCTGCGCGCCACCGCATACGCCCAGCCTGCGATAGCCGCCCTGACGATGGGCCAGTACCGGTACCTCGCGGACTGCGGGTTCGCTCCGCACGGCGCACTGGGGCACAGCTTCGGCGAGCTGAGCGCGCTGTGGGCCGCGGGGTGTTTCGACGACGCCGACTTCCTGAGGACCGCCCACGCGAGGGGCGCGGCCATGGCCCCGCAGCGAGACGGGGGCGATGCCGGTGCGATGGTCGCTCTACGGACGTCAGCGGCCACCGCGGAGGCGGTTCTGGCAGGCTTCCCCGAACTGGCCGTCTGCGCCCGCAACACGCCGGACGAGTGCGTGGTGGGCGGTCCGACGCCGGCCATCGAGCGCCTCATCGCGACATGCGCGACCCAGCGGATCTCCGCGCAGCGACTGCCTGTCGCGGCCGCGTTCCACACCCCGCTCGTCCAGCACGCCGTGGACGCCTTCGCCGCCGCCATCGCCGACGTGCCCTTCGACGCACCGGCGTTCACCGTCTACGCCAACACTCGCGGCGCGCGCTACGGCAGCGACCCAGCCGAGAACCGACGGGTGCTGACCGAGCAGATCCTCCACCCCGTTGACTTCCGCGAGCGACTGGAGGAGATGTATGCGAACGGCTTCCGGATCTTCGTCGAGTTCGGCCCCAAGCAGGTCCTTTCCCAGTTCGTCGCGCGGACACTCGGTAGACATGATGTGGAGGCCATCGCCACGGACATCGGAACCGGCGGCGACAGCGCCCTCGGTCTCAAACAGGCCGCGGTTCGTCTGGCCGTGCTGGGCCTGCCCATCGAGGGCATCGACCGCTACGACGCGCCCCCGGCGGCCGAGCGCCCCGCTCCCTCCAAGGTAGCCCGTACCCTCGACGGACCCAATTTCGCCATGGCGGCCCGCGAAGAGGCTTACCGACGCGCGTTGGACAAGCCGTATCAGGCGGCGGCGCAGACGCTCCCGGGGCAGGCAGGTCCGGAAGCAGCAGCTCCGCAACCGGTGGCCTCCGCGAGCGGTGACGACCTGTTGTCCCGCGCTGCCGCCGAGCACCTGGCGATGCACACGCTCTACCTCGACGGCCAGTTGCGCACCGCCGAGCACCTGGTGGACCTGCTGCGCGAGGGTGCCCACAAGGGTCGCGCGGACGCGATCCTGGCCGGGGTCAATGCGGCTCGGGATCACAGCCTGGCGCTCGGGCAGGCCCATGTCCGGGCCAACGAGGTGCTCAGCGATCTGTTGCGTCTGGAGACTGGAGGCGCCGCGACCGCCGTGCCGGCCGTCGCCGCTCCCGCCAAGCCTCTCGACGCCGGGTCGGCCGAGGCGCCGCCCGTGGCGGAGAGCGACAGCGCGAGCCGGGAACAGCCGGGGCAGGGCGCCGGCAGTTCGGAAGAGGACCCGCGGAGTAGTCCTGCCGAGGGGGCCGAGCCGACTGCGCAGTCCTCGCTGGCGCTGCTGCGTGACGCGGACATGAGCGTGGCGCAGAACCCCGAGTTGCGCGCCGCTCTCGCACGGATGGACAGCGAGGAAGCCGAAGAGGTGCTCCGCGAGATCGTGGCCGAGAAGACGGGCTACTCGGTCGACATGATCGACCCCGACGCCGACCTGCAGAGGGAGCTGGGCATCGACTCCCTCAAGCAGGTGGAGATCGCGGCCGCGCTGTGGCAGCGCTACCCGGTGTTCTCGCGGGAGGAGATTTTCCGCTTCGCCGGGGCCCGTACCGTGCGTGATCTCGCGGAACTCCTGCCCCAGGTGCTGACCAGTCAGGGTCCGCTGCTTACCTTCGGCAGGCCCGTACCGCTCGGACGGCGACATGTGGGACTGCGCGAGCTGCCGAGCGCCGACGTCCTTGTTGATGCGTACGGGACGGATCCGTCCGCCGTGCTGGTCGATGACGGGGGAGAACTGGCCCGCGCGCTGGGGGGTGCCCTGGCGGCACACGGATGGCGCGTCTGCCGGCTGTTTCTGCCGGGCGCCGGTGCCGGTGCGGAGGAGAACGACAGCTGGAGTTTGGGAGACTGGGCGGAGGAGACGCTCGCGCAGCGGCTGGCCGAGATCGGCTCTGCCGTGCCGCGCCTTGACCTGTGTGTTCTGCCGGTCAGCCGCAGGGACGGCTTGGGCACGCCGGAGACCGTACGTCGCCTTGCCCATGCCGTCCTCATCGCCAAGCACGTGCGGCAACCGCTCGAAGCTGCGGCCGCCGCAGGTCTGCGAGCCGGGTTCGTAACCGTCACCCAGCTCGACGGCGCGCTCGGCTACAGCGGCTCGGGCGCTGATCTTCCACTCGCCCTGTCCGGTGGTCTCGGCGGCCTGGTCAAGTCCCTGGCGCTGGAGGCGCTCGACGTGTACTGCCGCGCGCTTGACCTCGCACCCGAGCTGTCGGCCCAGGAATCCGGCGACCGCGTCATCGCCGAAATCTCGGATTCTGCCACCAACCTGCGCGAGGTCGGCCACGACGGTGACGGCCGCCGCACTCCCGACCTCCTCGTCGCACCGCCGCATCCGGTCCAGCCGCCTGCGGGGACGACCACCGCCGAAGTGACCGGGGACGATCTGCTGCTGGTCACCGGGGGAGCCCGCGGCATCACCTCCTGGTGTGTCAAGGCCCTCGCGGCGCAATACCCCTGCCGGTATCTGCTCCTTGGGCGCACACCCCTGACCGGCGCCCCTGAGGTCCCGGCCCACTCCGAGGGCGAGGCACCAGCCGGGCAGGAGCATGGCGAAGGCGGCCCCCTTCGCGAAATCCGGTCGACGCTGGAGGAGTTGCGTGCCGCCGGAGTCGACGTGGAGTACGTGGCTGCGGACGTCGGTGACCCCGAGGCGGTGCGCGCCGCTCTCGCGCCGTACGCCGACCGCGTCAGCGGGGTCATCCACGGCGCGGGCGTGCTCGCCGACCAGTTCATGGCGGACAAGGGCCCCGAGGACATCGCACGTGTGGTGTCGGCGAAGCTGACCGGCCTGGACAACGTCCTGACGGTGCTCGACCCGGAACGGCTGCGTCACCTGGTGCTGTTCACGTCCGTCTCCGGCATCCACGGCAACGCCCGGCAGACCGATTACTCGATGGCCAACGAGGCGCTGAACCGGTTCGCGTGCGCCTGGAAGGCCCGCTACCCGGCGTGCAGGGTCGCCGCCCTGGCCTGGGGGCCCTGGGCCGGTGGCATGGCGACCCCCGGCGTCCAGGAGATCTTTGTCCAGCACGGTGTGCCGCTGCTGACCCGGGAGACCGGGACCGGGTACTTCGTCGAGCAGATGAGCCCGCGACACGCCGATGACCTCGTGACGGTGATCGGCCCCGTCGAGCCGGTGTACCGGCGCCGCGACGCCCTCCCGAAGGACGGCCTGGTCGTCGAGCGGCGGATGGCCGACCTGGCCGCGGAACCGGTGCTCGACCACCATCGCATCCACGGCACATCGGTGCTGCCCATCACCGCGGCGGTCGGCTGGTGCGTGCACACCGTCGAGTCGGCACGCGGCGGGCAGCCGGTGGTCGAGTGCCGCGAATTCCGTATCGGCAGGGGCGTGGTCTTCGACGGGTCCGAGTCCGACCGGTTCCTGCTGACGGCGCTGCCCGCCGCCGAGGCGGCAGGCTCGCAGGTCACAGTGACGGTCCACAGCGAGGACGAGGCCGGTCGGCGCACGCCGCGGTTCGAGGGCACGTTCTTGCTCGCCGAGGAGGCGCCCCGCACCTCCCCGATCGAGTTGCCTGCCCTCGAGATGCCGCCGTTCGACCCGCAAAGGCACGAGGCGTACCGGGACTTTCTGTTCCACGGGCCCGTACTGCGCGGACTGGGCCCGGTGCTGGAGAAGGAAGACGGCAGGCTGGTGGTCGCCGCACGCATGGCGGAGCCGGTGTTCGCACAGGGCGCTTTCTCCGGCGCGTTGTACTCCGCGGCTCTCGCCGACCTGTTGCTGCAGGCTGCGGCTCTGCTCGCACGGCAGCGATCCGGTGCGCTGTGCCTGCCGATGGGGGCAACCCGGGTCGAACTGTTTGAGCCGTTGCCCGACGACGTTCCTTTCCTCCTGGTCGCCGAGTCGGTCAGCGAGAGCCCCCTGCTCCTTTTGATCACCGTCACGGCGTGTACGCCTGACGGGCGGGTACTGCAGCGGTGGAGCGAGATCTCCATGCTGGTCGGCGCGCCGGAGCTGGCCGAGAAGATCGGCTTCGTTCCTCCGGAGGTGCGGCATGGATGAGGTGCACACCGAGGTCGCGGAACTCGGTTTCGAGGGGGAGTTGTTCGTTCCGCCACTGGCTCCCGTGGCCGGTGCCCCGCCCTTGGTCACGCTCCCGGCCCCGGTTGGGGCCGGTGCTCTCGCCCGCGACATCGCCGAGCAGGTCCGGCGCGCGCACACGGCGGTTCTCGCCGCTCACGGCACCGTCCAGAACTGGCTGCTGGCACACGAACACCGGGACACCCGGGTGGCGGCGCCGATGTCGACACAGCCTCCTGTGACTGCACGGCTGCCGGAGCGGACCGAGCGGCGCGTGGACGCGTTCTCGCCGTTGCCGGCCACCGCACCGCTCGCCCCCGTCGGCGTACCCGACTCACCGACCCATGTGGACCTGGAGTACACGATCCCCGCCGCCCAGGAACCGGGTGGGGAGGCAGGTGATCCGGCTGCGTTCGTGTTCGACGCCGCAAGTGCCGCATTGCGTCGACTGGCCGAGGGCGGTCTGGCGCCCGCGGGCTGCGTCCACCACCCCGGCAGGTACACGCTGGTCTGGTCCGACGACCTTCCGGAAGACGGGAGGACGCTGCGGGTGCGGGCCGCCGTCGACTCCGTCGAGCGGGGAGAGCGGGGAACCACATACGCGTTCACCTGGCGGGTGCACGTCGGCGGCCGACTCGTGGCCGAAGCCACCGGCTCGGCTGGTTTCCTGGCACCCGCCCACGCGGGCGGACCGCTCGGCGCGGAGACCGTCCGGTCGCAACGTGACGTCCCCCGGTACCCCCGCCAGTTCCGACCGCTGGCGGCCACCCACCGGTCCCGGCTCACAGCTCAGGACCTTTTCGGCCTGGCCGGCGGATACATCAGCACCGTATTCGGGCCGGCCTTCGCGCATGAGGCATCCACGCTGCGGATGTCCCGGCAGGCGGCACGGCTGCTGCTCGACATCGACATCGCGCCCGAAGGCGGTCGTTTCGGCCAGGGCCGGTTGGTGGCGTCTGTCTCCCTCCGTCACGACGACACCGCATCCTGCACGGACCCGACCGCCCTCCTGACCGAGGCCGCCTTCGGAGCCCTGCAGGCGTACGTCCTCCAGCGAGGACTCCACCTGTGCATGCCGGACAGCCGCTTCCGGCCGTGGGGCGGCTGCGAGACGGACGTGGAGGTGCTCGACCCGACCGCCCTCACCGGCCCGCTGCGGTACGAGATCGACGTAGCCGAGCTGGGGCTGGTACCCCGCCCTCACGCGGTGGCCGATGTCCTGGTGCGCGCCGGGGAACGCCTGGTGGCACGGCTGCAGCGGATCGGCGTCGTCGTGCGCGAGAAGCCCGGCGAGGACGTGACTCCCAGATCGGCCTTCGACGGCGGCGTTCAGCCGTGCAGGCACAACGCCGCAGGGGAGCCGGCCCCGATGAACGAACTGCATGTGGCCTACTCCAGCGAGGGCGACCTGTCGGTGCTGAGGGAAGGAACGGGCACCCTGGCCGTGGCGCGGCCCCGGCTGCCCCGGGGGGATTTCCTGATGGTGGACCGTGGGTTGCACACCGACGCCCGCCTCGGCGAATACCGGCGGGGTACGGTCATGATCAGCGAATTCGACGTGCACCAGGAGCCCTGGTACTGCCGTGAGAACGGCAGCGGAACCATGCCGAACCTGGTGTACCTGGAATCCGCCCTGCAGAGCGTCACCGCGATCAGCGCCACCCAGGGGATCGTGCTGGAGTATCCCGAGTCCGATTTCGTCTGCCGCAACCTCGAAGGCCGTGCCACACTCCTGCGGGACGCCGATCCCCGGGGTCGGACGCTGCGTCAGCACACCACTCTTCTCGACCACTCGCCGCTGCCCGGCGCGATTCTGCACCGCTACGCCTTCGAAGTGGGCGTGGACGCAGAGCCGGTGTACGCCGGTGAGACCGTGCACGGTTTCTTCACCCCCGAGGTGCTGGCGAAGCAGCAGGGTCTGGACGGCGGCCGGTGCGTGCCGACCTGGCTGGAACGGCAGGGGACCAGGCCCGGCGGTGTACGCCGCCTCGACCTGTCCGGCGACACCCGGCTGGGCCGTGGACGGCTCGCGCTGCTGCACGAGGTCGACCTGCTGTCCGCCGGCGGCGATCACGGCGCCGGATACGTGGTGTGGGAGCGACGTGTGCCGGACGACGACTGGTTCATGGCCCACCACTTCCTCGACGACCCGGTGATGCCCGGGTCCGTGGGCGTTGAGTCGTTGTTCCAGGCGGTGGGCGCCTGGCTGCTGCACAGCGGACTGACTGACGGCCTGCGCGCCCCGGTACTCCGCCCGGCGGTCGGCGTCGAACTGGCCTGGAAATACCGGGGACAGATCCTGCCCGAGCACCAGCGGATGCGCGGCGAGGTCCATCTGCGCGAGGTACGCCGCGAGGCGGAGCGGATCATCGTGATCGCCGACGGCAGCGTGTGGCGGGATGACTTGCGGATCTACCAGGTGGACAATATCGCCGTGGAGGCCCGGCCAGGGGAAGGCGGGCGCCGATGACCGTGCGCCACGATCCCGACGAGGTGTACGCGGTACTGGCCGCGCTGGACAGGCCGTGCTACATCGTACGGGCTGACGGCCGGATCGGCGCCTGCGGTGAACCGCCCCGACCGGGCAGCGGGGCGACCTTGCTGACCGCCACCGCGCCCATGTCGGTCGCCAGGCTCGGCTCCTCCGGCTTCCTGCGTCACCACGGCGTCCAGTACCCGTACATGACGGGAGCCATGGCCCGGGGGATCGCTTCGGACGAACTGGTGATCGCGGTGGCGCGGGCCGGCTGCCTGGCCTCGTTCGGCGCCGCCGGACTTTCCCCGGACCGCATTGAGCGGGCCCTGCTGCGGTTGACGCGGGACATTCCCGGCCTGCCCTTCGCGGCCAACCTCATCCACAGCCCGCATGCGCCCCATCTGGAACGCACGACGGTTGACCTGTATCTCCGGCACCAGGTGCGGTGCGTCGAGGCGTCGGCATTCGTCCAGCTCACCCCGGATGTGGTGCGTTACCGGCTGGCCGGCCTGCGCCGTGACTCGACAGCGGGCGTCCGTGCCGAGAACCGGCTCATCGCCAAGGTATCCAGGGCGGAGGTGGCTGAGTTGTTCCTGCGCCCGGCTCCGGACACCGTGGTCGGTGAACTGCTGGCCCGTGGACTGGTGACCGCCGAACAGGCCGACCTGGCCCAGCTCGTCCCGATGGCCGACGACCTGACCGTCGAGGCCGACTCCGCCGGCCACACCGACCGCCAACCCCTCGTCACCGTGCTGCCGTCGATGCTCGACCTGCGCGACCGGATCGCCCGGGCCTGCGGGTACCCGGTGCCGGTCCGTGTCGGCGCCGCCGGGGGTGTCGGAACCCCGCAGGCCGCCCTTGCCGCATTCAGCCTGGGCGCGGCGTACATCGTCACCGGATCGGTCAACCAGTCCTGCCTGGAAGCCGGTACTTCACCTGAAGTGAAAGCCCTGCTGGCCGCCGCAGGCCACGCCGACTACGCGATGGCGCCTGCCGCCGACATGTTCGAGGCCGGTGCCGAGGTCCAGGTCCTGCGGCGCGGCACCCTCTTCCCGGGCCGTGCGTCGCGCCTGACCGAGCTGTACCGCGCCTACCGCAGCCTTGACGACCTGTCGGCTGCGGATCGTGGCCGTCTGGAGCAGCAGATCTTCCAGCGTTCTGTGGACGAGGTATGGCAGGAGACGGCTGAGTATCTGGCGCGGCACCATCCCGACCAGCTGGCGCGTGCCGCCCGCGACCCAAGGCACCGGATGGCGCTGACCTTCCGCTGGTACCTCGGCCAGTCCTCCCAGTGGGCAGCACGCGGTGAGCAGGGCCGTTCGAGCGACTTTCAGGTCTGGTGCGGACCGGCGATGGGAGCGTTCAACGGCTGGGTCGCCGGGTCCCGTCTGATGGATCCCGCCCACCGCCTGGTGGCCGATGTCGCACACCACCTGCTGCGGGGGGCGGCCTTCAGCAGCCGCGTCGCCCAACTGCGTTTCAGCGGCGTGACCATCCCACCAGCCTGCGCGCACTACCGCCTGCCGACCACAGCCCCGGACCTGGCCGGTGAGGCTGCTGCGTGACGACGGGCGCCCGCCGGCGTTCCCACAGCGCCCTGAGAGAAGGATTTCGCCATGCCGGACGACAGTGGGATCTCCGATGCCTACAGCGACGAGAACGTGCTCTTCCACGTCCTCAGGCACATGGGGTGGGGCGATCTGGTGAACCTCGGGTACTTCACCGTTCCCACCCTGCCGGCGCTGTTGGGCGGGTTGGCCTTCTTCCAACGCCGTCTGGCGCGGCAGTCGATGTCGCTGCTGCAGACGCGAGCCGGGCAACGGGTGCTCGACGCCTGCTGCGGGCGAGGCCGTACCACCGCCGCGATGGGCCAAGCCGGCTGTAATGTCCTCGGACTGGACGTCAGCGACGAGCAGATCAGCCAGGCACGGATGCGTTTCGGACGTTTCCCGAATGTCGCGTTCGCGATTGCCGACGTGACCGCTCTGCCTCCGCGGGCAGCCGGCTGGGACCTCGGTGACGGCTCGTTCGATCAGGTGCACTGTCTCGAAGCGGCCTTCCACTTCGGTCCGGCAGGCCGGCGGGCCTTCCTGTCCGAGAGCTGGCGCGTTCTGCGTCCCGGTGGCCGCCTTGTCCTCGTCGATTTCACATGGCGCACCGCGGACCCGCACACGATCCAGGAGCTGGACCCGGCAGGCCTGGTACGCAATGCCTGGCATTTCGACGAATTCGAGCCCCTGGACCGCTATCTCGAGCACGCCCTCGCGGTCGGCTTTCGCGTGGAGGGCGCCCTGGACTGGTCCAGCGCCGTCACCGACCGCTTCGCGCGGGTGAGCAGCTGGGCCGCGACCCTGGCGGCATCCCGCGCGGGCCGGGAGATGCTGTGCCTGCGCTGGCAGGGGCTTCGAGAACTCAGTGCCCGCGATTGGCAGTACTTCGTTAAAGCCGTCCACGCCCACCGAGCGGTAAGCACAGCCACGGGGTACAACGCATTGGTCCTTGACAAGCCCGCGTGACGGCCGATGGTCAGGTCACTGACAGGCGCAGGCCGCGAGATCCGTGGCGGGGCAGCCGGATCTGCCAGACCCATCGGATGCCGTGGTCAGGCACAGTCGTACCCGGCGGCCCGGGTGCGGCGGCGCTCCGCGAGGCCCGCTGAACCTTCCCGGTGCTCCTCGGGCGCGGCAAGCGGCTGTTCGGAGCCGGGACTAGCCGGGACTCGGAGCCGGGACCACGCCGGCCGGGCTTTGGCTGGCCGAGTGCGAGACTTCCACCAGCGGTGTGGCGATCGCGCGGTACGAGCGGGTCGGCGAGGTTCCCCTGGGCTCGTTCGTCCCCGCCGACCCGAGCGAGGCGGAGCTGCGACGCCGCGAGGCTTTCACGAGTGACACACCCCTCACTCAAGGTCATGGGGCCGGTCGTCCGGAGCGCTCCGCGGCCGGACCCCTGCGCCACCGGCATGGCGCCGCGGTCAGACGAAGTGGCTAGGCCATGGAGGGAGTTTTCGGCACCCGCACCCGACCGATGACGGAACGACGAAGTCGATCACCGACTACGAAAATCTTGTAAGAGCGTACGTCCAGCAGCCCGGGCACCGACCCGGATCGAAGGAGGTGGAAGTGGTGTAACCGGGCGTCAAGTTCAGGGCAGCCAGCCGGTGCAAGTCCGGTCCGGGGAGACGCCAGGGTCCCCGGTAGCTGGCTCCCGGCGTTGTTCGAGAGGACGGCGTCGAAGTGGAGTGACAAGCGCCCCTCGGGGGCGTGCGACCGACCGGTCCGCAACATCAAGTGAAGCCTGCAGCGTCGTGAAAGATTCCCCGCCCGTGAGGCGGGCCAAGGAGGAGCCGAGCCGGTGTTCTTACGGCGAAGGCCACGGAAGGCACCTGGGAACCTGGAGCGGGTGCTCAAGAACCTCCCGGCGTAGGGGGCGTGGAACGGTTGGAAGGTTGTCCTGGGAACTGGAGAGATCCTCCTCGGCCCCGGGCATGCGGCCCGGGAGCGTGAGCCCGCCTATAACCGGCGGAACCGGGAAGTGGCGGGCTGCCGAGAGGAAGTCGGAGGGGGCAGTAGTAGTGCTGATCGGCGGGACAACACAACCCGTCAGGAGCGAAGGGCCCCTGCTTCATCGATGCGCGACACGATCAAGGAGGTGCCCGGATGAGTGCCGCTTCGGCTAGATCCATCCGCCGGGAGGACCGCGTTGCAGGACCGGACGTGCGGCCTTTGGACAAGGTCCGAGCCTTGCAGTGGACGCTCTACCGCTGTGCCAAGCAAGAACCCGAACGACGGTTCCATGCCCTGTATGGCCACGTCCACCGCATGGACGTCTTGTGGCGGGCATGGTCGGTCGTGTGTACGAACCGGGGTGCTCCCGGCGTGGACGGCGTGTCCGTCGACGCGGTGGCTGCCGCCGGGGTGGAAGAGTTCCTCCAGGACCTGTCGGAGCAGCTGCGGACGCATACGTATCGTCCGGCAGTCTTGCGGCGGGTCATGATCCCCAAGCCGGGGCGGCCGGACGAGTTCCGGCCGCTCTCGATCCCCACCGTGGCGGACCGGGTGGTGATGACCGCCGCGAAACTGGTTCTTGAGCCGGTGTTCGAGGCTGGATTCACCGACGCGAGCTATGGATTCCGGCCGAAACGGTCCGCGATCGACGCGTGCGAGGCTGTGCGTGTTGCGGCGAACCAGCGGCGGGAGTGGGTGTTCGAGGCCGATATCCGGGACTGCTTCGGGACGATCGGGCATGACGCCCTTGTCGCTCAGCTGGCGAGGCGCGTGGTGGACCGGTCGATGCTGAAGCTGATCCGGGCGTGGCTGCGGATGGGTGTGCTGGAGGGCGGGGTGACCTCTCCGACCGGGGCGGGAACCCCACAGGGTTCACCGATATCCCCGTTGCTCGCCAATGTGGCTCTGCATGTCCTCGATGAGGCGTGGCAGGAACACGGCCGACGGCTGGGGACGTTGGTGAGGTTCTGTGACGATTTCGTGGTCCTGTCGCCGACCAGGGAGCGGGCCGAGCAGGCGCGTGAGCTGGCTGCGGAGGTGCTGGGCGGGCTCGGGATGCGGTTGCATCCGGAGAAGTCTGGCATCGTCTGCCTCACCCGGGGCGGACAGGGTTTCGATTTCCTCGGCTTCCATCACCGCAAGGTGGAGTCGTGGAAGTGGCGCGGCAGGTTCTACCTGCAACGCTGGCCCTCGGCGCGAGCGATGGGGGTGCTGCGGGACAAGATCCGGGCAGCGACCGCACGCTCACACACCGAACGGCCGGTGGCAGCTGTGGTGGCCGACCTCAACCCCGTACTGCGGGGCTGGGCGGGGTACTTCCGCAATGGGCACTCCGGGAGGAAGTTCAACGCGGTCGACAGCTACGTCCACGAGCGGCTGGCGATCTTCGCCAGCAGGAAACACGGGTTCAGGGGCCGGAATTGGTTCACTCGCTACACCTGCGAATGGGCAACCCGGCTCGGAGTCTTCCGCCTCAGCGGGAACGTGCACTGGAGGACGGCGCATGCCAGCCGGTGAACGGTGTCGGAAAGCCGTGTGCGGGAGAACCGCATGCACGGTTTGAAGTGGCGGGGGCTGGAAACGGAGCGTCAGCTACCGCGCCAGTCCCCGACCCTACCTGATTCATGACACTCCCCGGCTCGTGTATACATGCCCGGTTGTATCGCCTGGAGTTGAACACATGCCTTCGGGTGAACTTGAGCAGCGGAAACGTCTCTTCCCATGGGTGGATTGCGGTCAGCCTTCATGCTGGTGGGCCATCGACGAAAGGCTCTCCCATGCCGGGTCGTGCCGTGATCGCCACTCTTGTGTCAGCGGCCGCCGTTGTTTCGGCAGCGGCCATCGCTGTGGCCGCAGGCGCCGAGTTGCCCGTTGCCGGAACGGTCATCTGGTGCTTGTCTCCAGCTGCTGCGCAACATCTGGCGGCGGACGGCGTCGTGGTATCGGCCGGTGCCCCGGCCGTGCTCGACTCCTCTGGGCCGACGCCGTGCGTGCAGTGGCCGATGAAGGGCAAAATCAGCCTCGATGTGTCATCAGGGCCGTGGGCGTCGGATGGCAACGTCTCCTTCACCAGGGCATCGGACGGACGCAGTCTGCGTCTCAGTCAGGCTCACGGTGACTTGGCGCAGCGGACGATGACTGTAGAGGCAGCGGTCGGAGGCGAAGCGGCACGGTCTGTCGATCTCTCCACATATTCGATCGACATGAAGGACATCACGGTCACCATGCCGTCTCTCAGCTCCCCTGGTTCTGTCGAGGCGAAGCCGTTTGCCACCGTGCTCACCGCAGACGGTGCGGCTGCCTTCACCGAGGCGTTCGGTGCACCGCCAGTGCCCACCGGAGACAGCCCGGCCACAGTCGCGGGCCGTGTCGACGTTGTTCCGGCCTTGGGCTGAGTGCCGTGTTACGAGGTGTCGGCTCAAGCTTGGCCGGTGCTGGTGGTTTCGGCTGACGCGCGGGGTCATAAGGAGAGCGGTCCGGTGCTGGCATGGGCTCGGGATCTGCGTTTGGTCGTCGACGTCGGCGAGGAGGAACGTCTGGCTGCCATGCGGCTGGAGGAGTTCGCCTCTTTCATCGTGCCGGGGGCCGATGTGGCGGAGCGGGACCTGACGGCGCAGTGGGCTGCGTTCATCTGCCTGGTCGACGATCGATTGGACCGTAGCGGGCTCGGCTCCCGGCCCGATGAGGTTCGTGCGCTGTTCGGGCGGCTGCTGGGAGTGCTCACCGCGGGCGGTGCCGCTGACGTGCGCAGTGGGCCCGCGGCGGCCTTGGACGACTTGTGGCAGCGTACGGCTTCGCGTATGCCCCCGCAGTGGCGGGAGCGGTTCGTCGCCGACTACCGCGATTTCGCTCTGGCCACGTATGAGGAGGCCACAGGCCGCAACGACCGGAGGCGGCTGGCGCTTGGCGACTACCTTGCGCTGCGCCGCCGGACCATCACCGCATTGCCGATGGCGGACATCGTGGAGTGCACCGCCGGCGCTCCCTGGTTGGACCTGCCTGACGGAGACACCAGGTTGAGGACTCTGCGTTTGGCTGCGGCTGATGTGGCGGGCTGGACCAATGACCTTGTATCGGCCGAGGAGGACCTGCGGACAGGGCAGGAGAACCTGGTGACCGTATGGGGGCGTGAGCACGGCTGTTCCTTGTCTACTGCGCGGGAGCGCGTGGTGCGGATGCGGGACAACCGGCTACGGGACTTTCACATGCTGGCGGCGGCACTGGCTGCGGGTGAAGGGGTGCCTGGCCCTGATCGGGTTGTGGTGCGGCGCTATGTGAGGGGGCTGGGATCTTTCGTGTCCGCGACGCTGCTCTGGCTCGGCGTCACGGGGCGATTCGAAGCGCGATGGATGCCGGACCGCCACGGCGTGCCCACCCCACCTGGATTGACCTGACCCCTCTGCCCGTCTCCCGAAGGACCGTACTGCTGATGAGACCGCTCGCTTACGAGCAGTTGCCCACCAGGTGGCCGGCGTCACTCTTGCCCGCCGAGCTCCCGGCCGGACAGAACCGACTCCTGACAGGCCTGTTGAATCGGGTCGGAACCGACGGCGCCGTTCGTGATGCCTGCCGCAGCCGGGTCCTCGAATCCGCGCTCACCCTGGCGCTCGTGATACGGCACGGGCAGGGTCATCAAGTCGCTCGCTTCCGCATCATGCGCTACCTGGAGCGCCACCGGCACTCCGGCAACCCGCTGGAGGCGGCCCTGGCCGACACCGCTCTGGGACGGAACAACGTGCCGGTGCGGCACGAGGTGCTCGCGGGGACAGCAGCCCAGGTGCCGGAGTTCGCCGGGGTCCGCAAGCGAGCCCTGCTCCACGCTGTGTTCATCATCCTTGGTGCAGATCCCGCCTCCGACGCTTCGGGCCCGGATGCTTTCGCCGTGGATGCGCTGCACCCTTGGGCCGCCGTGCAGGTCACTGCAGTCAAGGCCGTTCTTGGCCGGGCCGCCGGCAAAGCTCCGCTAGGCGCCGATGAACTCGCCCTACTGGCATCCACCCAGCGGCGGGGCACCGTGTGGGAGGGAAACCTCTTCATCCACCTCTTGGTCCTGCACGCCCTAGCAGATGTGCCGGGCATGCAAGCCACGGTCGACGAGGGTCTGGGTACCGCCCTCATGTACCAGCGTGACGACGGCATGCCGTTCGTCACCGACACCGATACCTGGTCCACGGTCACCGCGGGACTTGCCCTCCACGCCGCCGCCGCACCGCGCCGTGTCCTGCACCGCATCGGCCGTCACCTCCGGCATGTTCAGCACAAAGACGGCGGCTGGTCGTACACCGACCGCGCGCAGTTGCCCGATACCGACTGCACCACCGTTGCGCTCGAATTCCTGCACCAACTCGACCCATACGCCTACCGCGAACCGATTCGGCGTGGCCTGGATGCCCTGCTCGCCGTGCGCGGCGCCGACGGAGGATTCCCCACCTACGGCGCGGGCACTCCTTCCGAGGCGTGCATGACCGCCGCGGCCGTCAACGCGCTCAGCACGCAGGGCCGCCTGCACCGCGGCATCATCCAGTCGTCCCTTCACTTCCTGGCAGGAAGTCAGCTCCCGGACGGTTCCTTCCCGCCCGGCTGGAGCAGGAGTCGACTGCACACCCTCTTTCGGGCACACCTCGCCGCCAACCACTCTTTCCGGACGCCTCCTTCTCCCATCCGCGACATGAACGAGCGAATCCATTCCCTGGTGCTCGCCGCCCAGCGGACTGATGGAGGTTTCGGACAGCAGGAGGGAAGCAAGAGCGACGCGATCAGCACCTCCTACGGACTGATCATTCTGACCGGCCAGGACGACCCCGCCCCGGTAGCCCGCGCCACCCGCTACCTGCTCGCTCAGTTGCACCGCAACAGCGGCGCAAGCATCACATCACCGCCCGACATACTGGGCCCTCGCCCCTTCCCCTATCACGTCCCGGTACTCGCCGACGCCTTCGCCCTGCTCGCGCTGGGCCACCTCAGCCGCCGCATCCGGCCTTCTCGAGCCGCCGCGCCGCGGCCGCCGGCACAGCGGCCCGAAATCCGTCGACACCGACCCAGCCCGGCACCATGACGCTTTGCGGCTCACTCCACGGAGAACACCACGTGAACCTTTCTCAGCCACCCACCCCCATGGATCTGACCATGCACCATATGGCTCAGACCCAGCCTTCGATTTCCCAGACCATCGGAGTGCTCCTCCACCTCGAGGGCACCCCGCCCACCGTCGACCAACTCCGCGACCACATCGCCCACCACCTGCACCTCGAGCCTCGCCTCACCCACTATCTCCACGGCCCCGGGCTCAAAGCACGCTGGCAACACGACCCCGCCCCGGACCTACACAGACGCGTCCGTGAACGCCGCATCCCGACCGGCGACGCTCACCTCGACGCCGCCCTGCACGACCTCATGTCACATCCGCTGCCCGACCAGGGCCCCCTCTGGGACGCGTGGCTGCTGAGCGGCTACGCCCCGGACCGCTACGCCATCTGCTGGCGAGCACATCACAGCACCCAGGACGGCATGGGCCTCATCAACACGCTGCACACGCTGTTCGGTGCCGCAGCGCCGCCCGCCGTCAGAGCCGTCGCCCGACCCACTGCCGCGACCTACCTGCGCACGGTGCGCAGCACCCTCGCCGCCTGCGCCGCCAACAACATCTGGAACGATGCCGCGCGCCCCCTCGACGGCACTCGTGTGGTCAACTGGGCGCACCTGCCCACACAGCGGCTGCGCGGCCCGGCAACCCAGCGCGGCGGCGACACCAGCGATGCCTTCCTGGCCGTCCTGAGCGGAGCCCTGCGCACGTGGTCCTCCGAGAACTGGCCCCGAGGCGTCGGCAGGCCCTTGCCCGCCCTCACGATGGTCAACCTGCGCCGAGCCGAGGAACATCAACGGCCTGGGAACCTGATCACGTTCGCTCCCGCCCCGCTTCCGTGCCACGACCCAGCAGTCGCCAGCCGCCTGGACCGCGTCATCGACGCCACCCGGGCCACCAAAGACCCTGCCCAGCTCAGGGCCATGCGCGTCCTGATGGACTTCACCCCGACTCAAGCTTTCTACAGCGTGGCCAACCTCCTCACCGCACCCGACCGGGCAGCGATCATCACCTCATACGTCGCGATCCACCGGCTGCTGCACTACGGCCACCACCCTGTCACCCACATCCAGCCGTTCAACTGGCTCCCGCGCAACCAGCCGGCGTCCATCGTCGCCTGCAGCTACAACGGCACGACGAGCGTCTGCTTTGTCACCGACGCAGCTCTTCCCGGTCTCCACCGGCTCTCCGAACTGTTCAGCGACGCCGCGGAGGAACTCTCCCCGCCAAAGGACCGCGAACAGCCGGAACTGCCGAATCAGTCACACGTCCCTGAAATGCAGTGCTCTTCGCTCACAGCAGCCAGCGAGGACACCTCAGCCGTCGTCGACTTCGCGTTCA
Organism: uncultured Actinomycetota bacterium; assembly: GCA_963711935.1. Lineage (GTDB taxonomy): Bacteria > Actinomycetota > Actinomycetes > Streptomycetales > Streptomycetaceae > Streptomyces. The sequence continues at coordinate 6,663 of CAVQGD010000028.1, read as the reverse complement.
TCAAGAGCGTCCTGGTGCACCATGCCGCCCTGCCTGCGGCACCGATCACTCAGGACGCCACCCAGACGCAGGCCGGTATCGACTCCATGGCAGTAACTGTGCTCTCCATGGCCCTCGAAGATCAGTTGGGCCTCCTCATCACCGAACACGACCTCGCGCAAGCCCCCACAGTCGCCAACCTGGTCGACCTCGTAGCCCAACGCGCCGCTTCCCAGCCCAGCTGATGACCACATCCGTCCTGCCGCCAGCAGCAATCACCGTATTCCGGAGACCACCCAGAGCCAGGCAAGCCTCCTGTACGGATCTGCCACCACGATCGGGTGACACCGATGAAACGACCGATTGCGTCCGCACCTGCCTGCTCTACCGTGAGCCTCGTGAGTTCACCTGACGTCCTGTCCCCACTGCCCCTACGGGCGGCCCGACTGATCGGCCTGGGCAGCTGGTTGCCACCACGCCAAGTCACCAACACGGAATTGTGCTCACGCCTGGACACCTCCGCAGAGTGGATTCAAACGCGCATCGGCATCACCACACGACACATCGCCGGCCCCGCTACGGCGACCAGCGACATGGCAGCGGAAGCAGGTCTGCGCGCTATGAAATCGGCGGGAGTGGAACACGTCGATGCTCTGGTACTGGCCACCACCACACCCGACCACCCGGTACCCAGCACCGCGCCGGCGGTGGCCCACAGACTCGGCCTGCCCCAAGTACCCGCATTCGATGTCGCCGCCGGCTGCTCAGGATTCGTCTACGCAACATCCGTCGCAGCAGCGCTCATTCAAGCAGGCACCGTTCATACCGTCCTGGTCGTGGGAGCAGAGACAATGTCGGCCATCATCGACCCGGCCGACCGGTCAACGGCGCCGATCTTCGGGGACGGAGCGGGCGCGGTCGTCCTGGAGGCAGGACGGACAGGCGAACCCGGGACGCTTGGGCCGGTCGCCTGGGGCAGCGACGGCGAGCACGCCAGCGCCATCTACGTCCCCGAAGGAGGCTCCCGCCGACTCCCAAGTCACCTGACGGGCGACGAAGCGGGCCGGTACGTACACATGCGGGGCAACGTCGTGCTCCGCCAGGCGGTACGCCACATGAGCCAAGTAGCCCGGGACGCAGCCGCTGCGGCTGGATGGACCGTGCAGGACATCGACCGGCTGATCGTCCACCAAGCGAACGCGCGCATCAGTGCAGCGGTTGCCGACGCTTTGGGCATTCCGCCGGAGGGGGTGCCGTCCAACATCGCGCGCGTCGGCAACACCTCCGCAGCCTCCATCCCCCTGCTGCTGGCCCATGCCACAGCCAACGGACAACTGACCGCCGGCCAACGAGTCCTGGTGGCCGCCTTCGGCGCCGGATTCACCTGGGCAGCCACCACACTCGTGTGGCCCGCTGGTCTGCAGGCCCTCACCTGACCCCACGCAGCCAGACACCCCGGCCGGTCTCGAAGGACGCGGCTCCGGACACGGTGTCACGATGCCGTGGCAGAGGGCGGGTGCCCCTGGGCTGACCGCCCCCATGGCGCCCAGGTCAGCCCAGGGGCAACGTCAGGTGTGCCGCACTCCCGTCGGGCGAGCTGATCGTTGTGGTGCTGCCGTCGATGCCGGCATCCGAGTAGAGCTGGTCCTTGCTGCCGACGACCAGCATCAGGTGGTGGTCCGAGGCCAGGTCGTAGCCGGCGGCCTGGAGCCGCCAGGTGACGCTCCGGTCCTGGCCGGAGGTCAGATCGGTGAGTGACAGGGGCTCGTGCGTGATGATGCGGGCGGTGGCGGATCGACGGCCTGGACGTGCGGCCCCGGCGGTCAGTATCAGCGGCTGGTCTCGGCGCCGGCCGCGCCTGTCACGTCAGCCAACATCGGCGTGGCAACGCATCTGAGCCTCACGGGTGCCGATCAGCAGCCGGTGGGCCTGGCGCCCAATTGTCAGTGGGTCACGACCCTGTGGGCCGGAGACCCGGCATGCCGAGGTTGACCGGTGCGATGCGAGCCGGCCGCTGGCTCTCTTCGCGTTTCTGACGGAGGAAGGTGAGGGTGAGGTCGATGCCCTCGATCTCTCCGAGCCAACCCTCCTGCTCGTCACGGGCCCGGCGAGCCGGGAGATCGGTCTCGATCTCGTCGAGGCGAGGCAGCATCTTGGGATTGATGTTGAGCATGGGTTGAATCTCCAGCCGAGCCGACCAGCCGCTGTCCCAGCAGTCCAGGGAACAGCCGACCGGCGTGGGCGGCACCGGCTACGCTTCAGGAGCACGCGACACCCGCAGGAGGGTCTGTGGGAGGCCGACAACCTCGGTGACCCCGCCTCTTGTCACCAGTTGAACCCGTCCCGGTGGCCAGCCGGTGGCCGGACGCCTTTGGACGACGTATTACGAGGCAGTACAGACCAACTGGCCGCACGTGCTCTGATCAGGCAAGACGTCACTCAGTAGCACGACCAGGCACTACGCAGCACGAACGCTCACGGTCTCGTAATGCGTAGGTCTCGGGTTCGAATCCCGAAGGCGGCTCCAAGGGAAACCGCAGGTCAGGCCTCTGGCCTGCGGTTCTTTCGTTTCGTTGACCTTGGAATGTGTCTTCAGTGGGCTTCTTTGGGCTGTGCATGGAATGCGTAGGTCAAAGGTTTCACGCTCCGGGATCATGGATGCGTTGTTGATGTCGGATGATGCCGTTGACCTGCTGTTTCCTGGGATTCTACTGATCGATCGGTCAGTATCCGCACGGTCGGGGGTGGCCAGGGGGTGGCCATTTGTGCAGCGGCAGTGCTCCGGAGGAGCCCGAGGGACTCTGAGGGGAGGCTGGGAGAGGCCCTGCCTTTTGTGCCTAGTCGACAAGGGGGAGTTCGCACGCGCAGTTTGTGGTGCGCGGCGGGGCCCGGGTACGGCATGCTGGACGCATGAGCAGCAGGTATGCAGAGGCGAAGCCGTACGCACTGCCAGAGTCGCTCGCTGATCTGGCCGGTCCGGCGAGCGGTCTGGTCGAGCTGCCCCGTCATCTGGACTGGGGACCGCGTTACGTCTATGACCTCGCTGACGAAGCCGATGTACTGCTGATGCACGAGCGGGTGATCCGTGAGGCTCCTGAGCCGGACGATCTTCATGCGTATGTGAATGTCGCCCTGTTGCGTCGCCATTGGGCCGATCTGTTCTTGCCGATGCCGGTGCGCGCTGCCTGGGAGGCCCGCTTTCCGGAGCTTGCTACGACGGCGGCTGCGGCATAGTGGACGAGCTGCACCGTGAACTGATCCGGATCGGACTGGATGCACTGGCGAAGGACTACGGGTACGCGCTGGCCGGCGGTTATGCAGTTCAGGCGCACCGCATCACCCAGCGAGTCAGTGATGATGTGGATCTGTTCGCGCCGATCGATCGGGCGACTGGTGAGATGGAAGCCGCGGTGGAACGGGTCACCGGGGCGTACACGGCTGCCGGGTATGAGGTTGAGGTCACTCAACAGGTCCCCACATACTCGCGGTTGAGTGTCACGGACCCGTCCACTGGGCGCCACAGCAAGGTCGAGCTGGTCGCCGAGTTTCTGCACCATCCGCCGGTTGAATCGGAACTTGGGCCAGTTCTGCACAGAGACGACGTGGCTGCGGGCAAGACCGGAGCACTGTTCAGCCGGGCCGAGGCTCGGGATGCGATCGACGTCGACGGGCTGCTTCGGGCGGGTTATACCTGGGAGCGGTTGATCGAGCTCGCGGCACAGAATGACGCGGGCTTCGATCAGCGCATGTTCGCTGATGCCCTCGCTCGCATCCAGCGGTACAGCGACAAGCAGTTTGCTGTCTATGGACTCGGTTCGTTCGAGGCCGCGGAGCTACGGCGCCGTTTCATGGAGTGGCGACGTGAACTGACTGAGGCGGAGTCCGACTCCGAGTGAGTTCGTTCCGCTTCGGCGGACGTCATGGGTGGGTGGCCGGAACGCGTGGGCGGTCGCCCCTCGCGCTTACTGCGGGTCGACCGGCCGAGCCTCCCTGTACTGCGATGACCCGGCTCACTCTGAGCGGACTCCCTGCCTATCCAAAACCCAAATTGCATGCTGTGCCCACGTGCTGTCCCCGGCAGCTAGGTTCGTTGTGTCAGAAGCGTCGCCGGACGCTTCGTCAGATGCTTTGAAGAGGTCGGGCGAATCAATGAGCTGCTCCGGTCCGTGTTGAGGGAGACGTGAGTTGTACGAGGAAGAGGCCGAACTCGCATCCCAGGCCTGGGGTCTCCACCCCCTGGGTGAGCTTCCCGGTGTCGATTCGGTGACGTACGGCATCGTCACGCCTGGCCCGCACCATCCTTTGGGAGTGCCGCTGCTCCAGGCGGGGGACATCGTAGGTGGCATGGTGGACCAGACCGATCCCAGGATGATCGACGCGGCTGTGCACCGTCGTCACCAGCGGACCTCGCTCGTCGTAGGCGACCTTGTCGTCGTTCTGGTGGGTCGGATCGGGGATGCCGCAGTCGTCGGCGCGGAACAGCACGGGTGGAACGCCGCCCGGTCGGTGGGCGTCCTCCGCTTCACCGAAGCGGGGCAGCAGCACGGCATCGGCACGTGGCTCAATTGGTGGTTGAGGACACCGGAAGCTCGCGCTCGGTGCTTGGAGAGTTCGGCGGGCTCGGCGCACTCCACACTGACCATCTCCACGCTCGCACAGCTTCCCGTACCACTGCCTTCTCTCGACTTCTGTACGCGACTTCTTCGCACGATGGGCCTCGTCGAGCGACGGATGGTGCAGAACACCCGGATCGCCGCGTGCGCGAGAGAACTCGCGGACGCACACTTCGCCAAATGTCTGGAGGAGAACAAGGAGGAGAACAAGGAGGAGAACAAGGAGGAGAACAAGGAGGAGAACAAGGAGGAGAACAAGGAGGAGAACAAGGAGAGGAACGTGACGGAGTCAACCGCAGCGATTGCCGACGTGGGTGAGGTAGTAGGCGGGATACGGCGGTCCGACGCGATCGAAGGTGGTGTCCCTGTGGCGTGGGCCGCACCGGCTGAAGTTCTTCGGCACAGGCTCACCCCTCTCGACCGAACCGATCAGACCATCTTGGCGCCTCCCCACGCGGTATGTGCTCCGGGGACGATTCTGGTCGCGCCGAGGCCCGGCGGGGTGGAAACGGTGGTGTCTCGGATTCCCCTGGTTCCCGGGCGCGGAATGCTGGCGATCCGTACCGCGGCGGAGTCGGACCGGGTGTGGCTGCTGCACGAGTTGCGGTCCAGGAGCAAGGAACTCGTATCCACGGCGCAGGGCAGCAAGGGCGCGAGATGAGCCGGAAGGCATTCTCCCGCTTCACGGTGTCCTGGCCGGACTCTTCCGATGTGCGGGAACCGTTCGCCCGTATCGCGATGCCGCTCCATGAGAGGGCGGACATGAGAGGGCGGACGCGGCACTTGAGGAGAATCGGGTGCTCGAGGCGTTGATCACGACCGAACTGACGGAGATGGCCGAGCAGTCGAAGGGAAAGAGGTGAAGCCGGTGCCGCCTCGCAGGAGAACACCCGCAGAGGGCAAGGAACTGCTGGGGAAGGCCGCGGACAAGCTGCGCGGCGGCATGGACGCGGCTGAGTACAAGCATGTACTCCTCGGACTTCTCTATCTCCGCTGTCTGTCTGCCGAGTTCGAGGAGTCCCGCCGGCAGCTTGGCGAGAATTTCGTGGACGATCCGCACGCATACGCTGACGATGGTCTGCGCTGGATACCGCAGGCTGCCCGCTGGGACACGCTGTCCGAGAAGATGGGGGAACCCGGATGCCATGCCGGTGAGGCACTCGACGAGGCGCTGCGCGCGGTCATGTGGAGCAACCGGGATCTCCACAATGTCTTTCCGAACGGCCTCGGGCTTGCCGGCCGTGTCGACAACCAGCGTGTCCAGGAATTGTTCGCGTTGTTCGGCGACGAACGCTTCATCGGACGAGGAGGACGTACAGCGCGAGATGATGTGGGCGAGCTGTACGAGTACTTCCTGAGCTTTCTGGATGAGTTCGCCCGCGTTGAAGGGAAGCGGGGCGGGGAGTTCCACACGCCGAGGTGCGTGGCACGGCTACTGGTCGAGATCCTGGAGCCGTACGAAGGGCGGGTGTACGACCCGTGCTGTGGGGCTGGTGGACTGCTGGTCCAGGCCCGTTGGTTCGCAGAGGCACACAAGGGGCGGGAACATACCGAAGGTCTCCAGACCTACGGACAGGAGATCAATGGGCACCCCGGCGTTCGTGATCGCGGGACCGGCCTGGTCCGGCCGCAGCACCACGCTGCTGACCATGATCCGGTCGTTCCTGTCGGTCGGCACCCAGGTGATCCTGGCGGTGCCGGGGCGCCAGCCACCGTTGCGGCGGTTTGAGCACGCGCGGGGCGTGGTCGGTTTCTTCGGCGAGGACATCCCTCAGCCTGGGGATTCCGTGACGAGGAAGGAGCTGTCGGCTGCGTAGTCCGCCGTGTCCTCGTAGGGGTCGAGCCACAGTTCGGTCCCCTCGGCCCGCAGGAAGTAGCCCGGGTAGTTGTACGACTCCCACGAGACCGAGCCGCTCCCCGACCCCGTTTGGGGGCAGAAGGTGGAGTCCCGCTTGAACAGCGCCGAACCGTCCGAGGCGTCCACCCGGGCACGGAGGTCGCGGTGCCGCAGATAGTCGCCGTCGCTCGCGACGAAGGAGAAGCACTCCGAGTCGGCCAGCCCGGCCACCAC